>NZ_JBVHTL010000004.1:0-827255 GCF_055565895.1 Streptomyces sp. NPDC028298 | reverse complement strand
GGCGAGTGGGGAAAGCGTTGACCCCCTCTCTTTCTTCTCCCCCCCCCTTCCCCCTCCCCCCCCCCCCCCCCCCCCCCCCCCCCGCTCCGAGGGCCGGTGACCGGCCCCCGACGGCCTAGGCCGGGTCCACCTGGCGCGGCCGGGCCCTCAGCCGCAGGTCATGGGGACGCAGCGTGATGCCGACGCGGGTCGTGTCGCTGGACCCGGGCACCGCTTCGAAGCGCCACCGGGACGCCAGGGTCGCGGTGACCAGGGAGAGCAGTGCCATCGAGAAATGGTCGCTCGGGCACTTGCGGTTGCCCACGCTGAAGGGGCGCATCGCGTACTTCGGGATGTCCTTGGAACGTTCCGGAAGCCAGCGGTCGGGATCGAAATCCAGATGCTCCTGGTACGACCGGGGGTCGCGCTGGATCGCGTACGGGCTGTAGACGATGTCGGCACCGGCCGGAATCCGATAGCCGCCCAGCTCTGTTTCGGCCACCGCGCGCCGCGTCAATATCCATACGGCGGGGCGTAAACGCATCGCCTCGACGACGACATTGTTCGTGTGCGACAGCTTCCGGACGTCGGCGAATCCGACGGGCCGGTCTCCTGCGACGGACCGGACCTCTGCGGCCACTTTGTCCGCCTGTTCCGGATGTTCCGTCAACACTTGAAGCAACCACATGATCGTGGATGCGATGGTTTCGCTGCCGGGGGTCAGTATCGCGACGACTTGGTCGTGGATCTCCTGTTCGTCTATGGGGTCGCCGTCGTCGTTCTTCGCTTCCAGCAATGCCGTCAGCAAATCGTCCGGCTTTTGACCAGATGCCCGCCGCTCGTCGATGATCTCGTCGACAAGCGCGTGCAGATCGGCCAATGCGCGGTCGAATGCGCGTATCGAGGGGAGCGGGAGCCGGTAGAGCGGTCCCGCGGGTATCACCATGCGGCGGTACATGCCGCGGAACACGGTGGCGAGCGCGACGCTCAGCCGCTCCGCGCGCTCGTCCATGAACTGCCCGCGCAGCAGACAGCGGGCGGCGACACGGACCGCGACACGGAACGACTCGGAGGTGCAGTCGACCGCCGCTCCGCTCTCCCAGCGCTCCGCGAAGGCCTTCGACTCCTCCTCCATGATCGGGCCGTACTCGGGGATGATGTCGGCCCGGAACGCGGGCTGGATGGTCCGGCGCTGGCGCCGGTGCAGCGCCCCGTTGGCCGTGGCGACGCCCTGCTTGCCCAGCAGCCCTTCGAGCGACTCCCACAGGGGGCCGCCTATCTCGTAGTCGGGGCTGAGCGCCAGCGCGCCGGTGAGCGCGGGGGTGGTGACGGCGTACACCGTCTTGGGTCCCATCCTGAGCCGCACGACGTCACCGTGGTCGCGCAGCCGGGCGAGGAAGCCCAGCGGGTCGCGGGCCAGTTTCCAGCCGTGCCCGAGGACGGGCAGCCCACCACCGGCGAGGGGCGGGACGGACGGCTCCCCCACCTCGGGCGCCTCGGGTCGTACCGCGTCGACGGTCATTTCTCACCTGCCGCTTCATTGTTGACGTACGGGGGTGTGGAGCGGTCGTCCCAGTTGTCGACCATGTACCGGCCCGACTCGTGGTGGAACCAGTACACGGAGCTGAACCAGTTCCGCATGTTTCCGAGGCACGCTCTGACGGCGTTGCTCGTCTCTTTTCCCCGGACCGTGCCGTCGTCGAGTAATGCGGCGAGCCGTGAGACGTCCTTCTCGGCGTCGAGGAATTGTTCCACGCATTCCTCGACCCGTCGCCTCACTTCGATGACGGCTTCTTCGAGTGTCAGCCCCTCATGGTGAATGAGACTGATCCCGAGATTGTGGACCTCGTCGCCCGCTATTTCTTTGGGGAGCGAACACAGATCGTTGTACCAGGCGGCGAATTCCTGGCTGAGCAGTGCCGCCCGCCGGAATGCCGGATGCCGCCGCACCTCGGCGGGGAGTTCACATCCCGCGCTCGGTTCCAGAAGGTCGGTCCAGATGCGGTGTGCGAAAGTGAGCCGGCGGAGTTCCAGGTATTCCGAGACCGTGGGAACGGTGCCGGAGGTCCGGTTCCGGAACTCCCGGTCGTACGCGTCGATCACCGCGTGGAAGTGACGTGCGAACCGTTTGTTCCAGTGCTCGCCGAGGAACGAGTACAGCCGCACCATGCTGTCGGCGAACCCCGCCACCAGGGGATCCTGGTGGTGCAGATGGTCTCTGGGGGTGTCGAGGGCCGCGTGGAGCCTGATCCTGAGCTTCCGCCAGGCGTTCGCGCGGCCGTGGACGACGTCACGGTCGTGCCGGTCGTCCCAGACGAAGAACCACGCGCTGTAGTCCGCTATCGCCTGCAGGACCTCGTCGGGGGCGCCTATGTAGTAGCCCGCCATGAGGTCCGTGTAGCACAGGCCGTCGGCATACTCCTCGACCTTGTCCGCCGGCATCAGCCGTTTTTCGAGCAGCCAGGTCCTGGTGTTCTCCTGGAGCCTCGGCCAATACGGGTGCAGTTGACGGGGAAACCCGGACTCGATCACCGGGAGATAGAGCGCCGGTGGCACCGCTAGCGCTGTCGATGGAGAGCCGTATGAGAAAGCACGCACGAACAAACCCCTCTCAGCCGCCTGTTGACGTCACGCCCCCTCCCGCTGTGCCGGGCGCGCGCGCCGTTGCGTATCCCCGCACTTCCTATTCAGCACCACAACTGACCGTTCTGGGAACGGATTTGGCCCACTGACTACGCGACCATGCCGAGAATCTCCCCTTGTGTGACTGAATCTGGATCACTGAAGGAGCACAAGGGATCGAACATGCGACGTACATGCGAACGGTGCCTGGTCAGGAGGATCACCTGTCCAGGCACCGTTCGAGTGGACCCACGAGAGTCCGCGCGTCACGCCGGTCAATTTATGTCACAGGGGCGCGGGGCGCCCGCCGAGCCGAGGCTCAGTCGTTCGCCACGGTCGCGTAGCGCGGCTCGTTCTCGGCCATCTGCCGCAGCGCGTCCTTGCGGTCGCGCTTGGAGAGGCGGTCGATGTACAGGTAGCCGTACAGGTGGTCCGTCTCGTGCTGGAGGCAGCGCGCGAAGTAGCCCGTACCGCGCACCCGGATCGGGTTGCCCTTCTCGTCCTGCCCGGTGACCTCGGCGTAGTCCGGGCGGGCGAGCGGCGCGTAGGCGGTCGGCACGGACAGGCAGCCCTCGTTGCTCTCGTCGAGCTGGCGCTGGTCGGCCGGCAGGTCGACGAGCTTCGGGTTGCAGACCACGCCGACGTGCCGCACACCCTGGTCGTCCTGGCAGTCGTAGACGAAGACCTTCAGGTCGACGCCGATCTGATTGGCGGCCAGGCCCACGCCCTCGGCGGTGCGCTGGCTCGCGAACATGTCGGCGACCAACTGGTCCAGATCGTCCCCGAACTCGGTGACGTCCTTGCACTCCTTGTGCAGCACCGGGTTCCCGACCACCGTGATCGGACGCGAGGTGCCGCGCTCGCGGTGGGCGGTCTCGCGCTCCTCGGCGTCCTCGGTGTCGATGACGAAGCCGTCGTCGTCCACGGGGAGCACGCCCACGTGCTGCTGATCGGTGTCCTGCTGCGCCATGACGACGTACGCCTTCCTCAGACCTTGGGATTTTCTGCGACTAAGCCTAAAGGTGCGCTCAGCAGACCTCTTCCAGATCCCGCCAGTCGCGGGAGTCCGGACTGTCGGCGACCCAGCCGTCGAGCAGGCCGCGCACCAGCGAGGCCGGTGCCGCGAGACCGCACTCCCGCTCGGGCACCCAGAGCTGGCCGTCGGTGCGATGGCCGAGCGGACCGGGATGCCCCGGCTCGCTGTGGTCGTGCGGGTCGAGGTGTTCCTCGTCGCCCTCGTCGGAGGGCATGCGGGACTCGGAGCACATCCGGCACAGCAGCCGTACGGACGAGGACCAGTCCTCCGCGGCGAAGCCGGCGTCGGCGGCGAGCCGCTCCAGCGCGTCCCGGTCCTCCTCGGTGGCCGCCTCCAGGAGGACGACCCAGGTCGGCACCGGCGAGGGCGCCCACAGCTCGATCTCGTCGAAGACCGGGTAGGCGTGCCCGGCGGCGGTGGTCCGCTCGCCGTGCGGAACGCCGTCGTGCAGCACGACCTCGCCCCAGCGGCGTCCGGAGGACGGCAGCGGGATCGACAGCACCTCGACGCGGGCGGGGTCCAGCCGGCGCCCCCACACCACCTCGGCCTCGCCCTCCGGCGACAGCCGCACGGCCGCGCTGCCGAGGTCCATGCCCATGGGTTCGCCGGAGACGGCCGCGCCGCCGGGCACCCGCAGCCCGTACGCCTGCCAGGAGCGCCGGGCCAGCGGCCAGTCCTGCAGGGCGGTGGCCGCGATCCCCACGTTCCACCAGTCGGGTGCGCCGGTCTCCCGGTCGAGCAGGGCGACGGCCCGCAGGCCCGCCGCCCGCGCCTGCTCCCAGTCGTGCCGGAACTTGTGCAGCAGGGCCAGGTTGAACCAGGACTCGGACAGCCAGGGCTCCAGGTCCGCGGCACGTGTCAGCAGCGCCCCCGCGTCCTCGTACCGGCCGTCGCCGATCAGCGTGAACGCACGGTCGGTGGCCTGCCGCCATGAGGCGGAGGGCCGGTGTCGTCCCTTGCCGAAGATCCTCACGATTCCCGCCTGCCAGTTTCTTGCGTTGCCCGCCTGCCGGTGCCTCGAAGAGTCCCTGGGAGGCAGTGCAGCCCCGGGCCGGCCGGCGCCCCCTGACACCCTCTCCCTCGCATCCAACCACGTACCTTCGGACGGCCGCTCATTACCCATGGGTTACCCAGCCCTGGGCAAGGTCAGACCGGCCCGGGACAGGACCCGGGCCAGTGACTCCACGACCTCGGGCTGGTAGTCGCGCGCGGTGGCCAGCCGCAGTTTCTCCAGCGCGGTCAGCGGCCCTGTGGGCCCTGCTGCCCGGGCCATCTCCTCGTATGCGTTCACCGTCCGTACGATGCGCGCGGTGACCGGCTGGTCCCGGTACGGATCCGCCTGCCGCTCCACGACGACGGCGACCTCGGCCTCCACCCCGGTCTGCCGGACGACGGCGCCGCCGAGCAGCGCGATGCGCCGCTGCTCGTCCGCCGGGAGCACGGCCGTGGCACCCGCCGGTACGGGGTCGACCAGGCTGAGCTGCCCGATGTCGTGCATCAGCGCCGCGTACTCCAGGACGGTCAGGTCGGGCTCGGACAGGCCCAGCTCGCGGCCCACGGCCCGGCTGAGGGCCGCGACCCGGCGGGCGTGCCCGGCCGGGGTGTACCCGGCGATCTCGGTCGCACGCGCGAGGGAGGCGATCGTCTGCCGGTAGGTGACCCGCACGGCCGCGTAGCGCCGGAAGGAGAGCTGGGTGAGCAGCAGCGGCAGGCAGAAGACGGGCAGCGCCCACAGTCCGACCACCGCGACCGCGAGCGCCATCACGGCCCCGGTCGCGCACACGGCCGAACCGATCCCGAGGGTGGCCCGCAACTCCTCGCGCAGCAGCGGCCCGAACGGCCACCGGGTCCGGGCGTGGGCCGTCGCCGCCGCGAGCACGGCGTCCCACAGGGTGGTGAGGACCAGCAGCGCGACGAGCAGCAGGGCCTGGGCCGAGCCGCCCCACTCCAGCAATCTGCCCCGGTCGTAGAGGGGTTGGAAGCAGACGGCGGCGAAGGCGACGGTCAGGACGCGGCGGGCGAGATGGTCGGGCGTCGGCGCGTCCCCCCGCGCCACGTGCGGGACGCAGCCGATCAGCGCCGCCGCCACCACGACGGCGACGACCTGGAGGACGCCGTGGTCGGTGCGGTGCCCGGCGTTCTCGCCGAGCAGCGCGTAGGCGAGGGCTCCGGCGGCCCCGAGGGGCGCGGACTCGCGCTGTTCGGCCCCGCTCCAGCGGGCGAGCTCGCCGACGGCTATGAGCAGGCCGAAGGCGAGTGCCGTGCCGCGTTCGTCGATGCCCTCCCAGAGGGTGACGCCGAGGGCGAGCAGGCTGAGGGCGAGGGCGAGCGCGCGCACCGCGGTGAGCAGGGCGGGGGTTCCGCCCGCCGACGAGGGACGGGGGATGCGGGCGGGGGCCTCCTGCCGGGAGGCGGTGGCGCTCACGGCGCGCTCCTCCCGACGGTGTCGGACGGATGCCCCGGCGGCAGGCCGGGCAGGCCCGCCGGGGCGGTGTCCGCGGTCACCGCGGGATGCCAGCCGTGCCGGTCGAGGGCCCGTACCAGCGCCGCCACCATCCGGGGGTCGAACTGCGTCCCCGCGCACCGCCCCAGTTCGTCGAGCGCCGCCCCGACCGGGCGGGCCCTGCGGTAGGAGCGGGTCGAGGTCATGGCGTCGAACGCGTCGGCGACGGCCACCACCCGGGCGAACTCCGGGATCTGCGGTCCCGCGAGACCGTACGGATATCCGCTTCCGTCCAGCCGCTCGTGGTGGTGCAGGATCGCCGAGCGGGCCTCGCCGAGGAACCCGATCCCGCGGACCATCTCGTGCCCGTACTCGGGGTGCAGTTCGATGACCTGCCGCTCCTCGGGTGTCAGCGGTCCGTCCTTGCGCAGCAGCCGGGTGGGGACGCCGAGTTTTCCGACGTCGTGCAGGATGCCGGCGAACCGCAGCACCTCGACCCGCTCGTCGTGCATGCCCAGCTCACGGGCGATCATCACGGAGGCCCGGCCGACCCGCTCGCTGTGTCCGCGGGTGTAGCCGTCCTTGATGTCGACGGCCTGGACGAGGGCGCGGATGGTGGCCTGGTGGGCGGCCCGCTCGCGGTGGTACTGGGCGAAGACCCAGCAGGAGACGTACATCGGCAGCAGGACGAGGAGCGCGGCGACGGGTCCGTACGGGCTGCGCCAGAGCACCGCCATCATCAGTCCGGCGAGGCCGTGCACGGCGACCGGGGCCAGTGAGCGCGCGAAGAGTCCGTGCCAGGCCCCGCGCACCGGGGCGCGTTCGGCCAGCGCGAGGATCCCGCCGTCGAGCACGGTGAGCGCGGCGCAGAAGGTGAGCACGGCGGCCCCGGCGGGCACGAGCGCGTACGGGAAGTCGGGCGTGTCGAGCGCGTTCCGGCCGCCGAGCGCCCCGTATGTCCGGGACGCGGCCCAGACGGCGAGGGTGAGCTGCGCGGCGCGCCAGATCCGGCGCGGGCCGCGCGGGCGCTGTTCGATCCGGGCGAGCAGGGCCCCGGGCAGCGCGACGAGGGCGGCGGCGGGCGCGGGCAGCAGGAAGGCGCCGGCCAGCAGCACGGGGAGGAAGGTGCCCATTCCCTGCGTGGTGTCGCCGGGGGCGCCGGCTCCGTGCGGCCGGAGCTGCAGGGTGAGGCGCTCGCAGCCCGCGTACAGGACGGCGAGCAGCGCGACGATCTCCCAGGGCACGCTCACCTGCGGCAGGGGAGCCAGGCAGGCGAGTGCCAGGAGGACGACACCGGCCACGTACGCACGGGCCCACGCCGGAACCGAACCCATCCCCGAAACCTCCCCCGTACCTCCCCCGTTGTCAGGGCGGAGCCTAGGGCGGCAGGAAGAGGACGGGGACGGGTATGTACGAATCCGCGGGCTCCAGGCCCGCGGATTAGCACGTTCGGGTGATAAACGGAGGGCCCGGAGACTTTCGCCGCGGCCGGCGCGACCCTCGCGACGGAGGGCCGCCGGAGGTCAGGACTCCTGGGCCGTCGCGGTCACGTCGTGCTCGGGCACGGCCTGTCCGGAGCGGATCAGATCGATGCGTCCCATGACCTTGGCCCGCAGGTCGGTGGGCACGTCGTCATGGC
Organism: Streptomyces sp. NPDC028298; assembly: GCF_055565895.1. Taxonomy (NCBI): domain Bacteria; kingdom Bacillati; phylum Actinomycetota; class Actinomycetes; order Kitasatosporales; family Streptomycetaceae; genus Streptomyces; species Streptomyces sp. NPDC028298. The sequence continues at coordinate 819,536 of NZ_JBVHTL010000004.1, read as the reverse complement.
CGCAGCACCGCTTGACCAGCTTCTTGACGGCCTGCTCCAGGCCGTACTTCTCCAGGCACGGAGAGCACTCCTCGAAGTGGACCTCGAACTTGGTGCAGTCCGCGTCCGGCATCTCATGATCGAGGAACTCGTACAGATGATCGAGTACCTCACTGCAATCCGTCTCGTGCGGCTCTCCGCAGCTCATGAGCCCGAGCCTTTCGCTTCGTTCGACTCTCCGGCGCCGGCGGGGACCAGCCCGCGGTCACGGGCGTAGTCCTCCAGCATGCCGCGCAGTTGGCGACGGCCCCGGTGCAGCCGGGACATCACCGTACCGATGGGTGTCCCCATGATGTCCGCGATCTCCTTGTACGCAAAGCCCTCTACGTCCGCGAGATAGACGGCGATGCGGAATTCCTCGGGGATCGCCTGCAGCGCTTCCTTCACGTCGGAGTCGGGCAGGTGGTCCAGCGCCTGCGACTCGGCGGAACGGAGGCCGGTCGACATGTGCGACTCGGCGCGCGCGAGCTGCCAGTCCTCGATCTCCTCGGCCGCGCTGCGCTGGGGTTCGCGCTGCTTCTTGCGGTACGAGTTGATGAAGGTGTTGGTGAGAATGCGGTACAGCCACGCCTTGAGGTTCGTGCCCTCGCGGAACTGGTGGAACGACGCGTACGCCTTGGCGTACGTCTCCTGCACCAGGTCCTCGGCGTCGGCCGGATTGCGTGTCATACGCAGGGCCGCCGAGTACATCTGGTCGAGGAATTCGAGCGCGTCCCGCTCGAAGCGCGCGGTGCGCTCGGCGGAGGTCTCCGCCGTCGCGTCGCTCGTGCCCTGGCCCTCGGGCTGCTCCGCCTGGCCGTTTTCGGTCCCTGCGTCGGTCCCAGTGACCGGACCCACCTCCTCCAGCGACGTAGCGAGACCGAGACCGGTCCCACTGGAATCGGAGGATAGACGAACATCATGCCCGCCCGCCGCCCGAATCGGGGCGTTCTTGCCCGCGTGCAGCACCGTCCAGTCCAGGTCAGCGCGGCTGCTGCGGCTCGGGCAGAAGGTCGAACCCATGCGGCGGACTTCCTCTCGTACGAACGGTGCAGCACGCTGCGTGCTGTCTGATCCGCACAACAGAAGTCCGTCACCCCGCATTCCCGGCCGTCACCCGAGTGACGCGGCCCACCCCACGACACCGTCCGTGATGATCTTCAGGGCCTCCTCCTCGCCGAGCGGAGCCCGCTTCGGGACGGCGAAGCCGTGATCTCCGTAGGGCACTTCGACCAGCTCGTACGAGCCTTGCGGGAACTCCTCCGGGCGGCCGAACGGGTCGTTGCCGCCCTGGACGACGAGGGTGGGCACCCCGGCGCCGAGCAGTTCGGCGGCGCGGGACTTCTCCGGCCGGCCCGGCGGGTGCAGGGGGAAGCTCAGGGCGAGCACGGCGGCGGCGCCCAGCTCCACCGCGGTCCTGCACGCGACCCGGGCACCCGCGCTGCGGCCTCCGGAGATCACGGGCAGCCCCCGCTCCGCCAGCGCGGGCCACACCCCCCGCCATCCCACGTCCAGCGTCTTCGGCGCGGGGGCCACCTTCTTCCCGGCCACCCGCCAGGGCTGTTCGACGAGCGCCACGCTCACCCCATGAACGGGGAGCACCTCCGCGAGGGCCCGCAGGTCCCGGGCCTCGATGCCGCCGCCCGCGCCATGGCTCGCGGCCAGCACGAGCCGCGCCTTCGCCGCCCCGTGCCAGGTGATCCGGGCCGTACCGGCACCGGTCTCGATGGTCTCGCTGGTCCCGCTCACGTCGCTGATCCTCGCCACGTCAGAAGAGTGTGCCCTCCTCGGGCCCTTCGAGCTCCTTCAGCAGCTCCGCGCCGTTGTTGCGGACGTTGCTGACCGCGGTGGACACGGGGTACGCGCGCATCAGCCCGGTGGGCGGCGGCGCGAGCAGGTCACGGAGCTCGTCCGGGTCCGTACGGGCGGGGTCGAGCCAGTGGTCCCAGCGGTCGGGGGTGAGCATCAGGGGCATCCGGGGGTGGATGTCGGCCAGGGCCCGCGGGCCCTCGGCGGGGCCCACCGCGAGCGGTGCCGTCTCCGCCTCGGTCGTGATGACCGAGCAGGTCACCCACCAGGCCAGCGGGTGCTCGTCCGGCAGGGTCCGGTCGCGCCAGAACTCGTACAGTCCCGCCATCGCGAAGACCGAACCGTCCGCCGGCGTCACGAAGTACGGCTGCTTGCGGGGCCGCTTCTTCCTGCCCTCGACCTCCAGCTCGCGCTCCGCCCCGCCGGTGACCCATTCGTAGTAGCCGTCGGCGGGGATGACGCAGCGCCGGGTGCTGAAAGCGCGGCGGTACGAGGGCTTCTCGTGCACCGTCTCGGCGCGCGCGTTGATCATCCGGGCGGCGCCCTCGGGCGTCTTGGACCACGACGGGACCAGTCCCCACTTGAGCCTGCGGAGCTGGCGAACCGGTCTCGGGCTGTCCGCGTCCTTCACAGGGCGGTCGAGGACGACGTAGACCTCCTTGGTCGGAGCCACGTTGTAGTCGGGCGCCAGGGTCTCCTCGGGGTCCCACTTCTCGACCTCAAAGGTTGCTGCGAGATCCTCGGGTCCACGACTGGCTGCATACCGTCCGCACATACGTGCAACACTGCCAGATTCCGCGCCGCGAAAGGGAGCCACCGCCGACAATGGACAGCACCGCATCCACCTCGCTGGCCTCGCTCAGCTCCCTGTGGGACGAGGTGTTCGGCACCCAGCCGGACCCCGACCTGTGGGTCGTGATCGCCACCATGGTCGCGGCCCTCGCGGCGATCCTCCCGCACGCCGTGTGGCGGGTCTCCCGCAACGCCATCACCATCGCCCACGAGGGCGGCCACGGCCTGGTCGCCCTGCTCACCGGGCGCAGCCTCAGCGGTATCCGGCTGCACTCCGACACCAGCGGCCTCACGGTCAGCCGCGGCAAGCCGACCGGCCTCGGCATGATCCTCACCGCGGCCGCGGGCTACACCGCTCCCCCGCTGCTCGGGCTCGGCGGCGCCGCGCTGCTCGGCGCCGGGCACATCACCCTGCTGCTGTGGGTGGCCACGGCCCTGCTCATAGCCATGCTGGTGATGATCCGCAACGCGTACGGCGCGCTCACCGTGATCCTCACCGGCGGCACCTTCCTGCTGGTGTCCTGGCTCGCCGGACCCCAGGTACAGGCAGCGTTCGCGTACGCCGTGGTGTGGTTCCTGCTCCTCGGCGGCGTCCGCCCGGCCTTCGAACTCCAAGCCAAGCGGAGGCGCGGCGGCGCGGGCGACTCCGACGCCGACCAGCTCTCGCGGCTGACCCACGTGCCGGCCGGGCTGTGGCTCTTCCTCTTCCACGCCGTGTCGCTGTGCTCCCTGATGGGCGGCGGACGCTGGCTGCTGGAACTGTGAGCGGCGGGCCGCGGATCCTCCGGGGGCGCGGGGCCGTTCGAAGGGCCCCGGCCCCGGTCGACATGCCCTGAGCTGTGCCGGGAACCGGCGGGGCCGGTCCCGGGACAGGCCCCGCCCGGCTCCCCCGGGCGGGCGTCACCGGCGGTGACGGACCCGCGGCCCCCCGGCGCCCTGCCACTAAAGTGGGGCGCATGACCGTGAACCCCGCCCACACCGCCCTCTGGCCAGCCCCGCACGCAAGCGGAGCCGTCGACGCGACGGTTCACGTGCCGGGGTCCAAGTCGGTCACCAACCGCGCTCTCGTCCTGGCCGCGCTGGCCTCCGAACCGGGCTGGCTGCGCCGCCCGCTGCGTTCCCGCGACACCCTGCTGATGGCCGGCGCGCTGCGCGCGATGGGCGTCGGCATCGAGGAGACCGTCGCCTCCAGCTCGACCGTCGCGGCCGGTCCGGACGCCTCCGGCGAGGCCTGGCGTGTCATCCCCTCGGGCCTGCGCGGCCCGGCCACGGTCGATGTCGGCAACGCCGGCACCGTCATGCGCTTCCTGCCTCCCGTCGCCGCGCTCGCGGACGGTCCCATCCGCTTCGACGGCGACCCGCGGTCGTACGAGCGTCCGCTGCACGGCGTGATCGACGCGCTGCGTCTGCTCGGCGCCCGGATCGACGACGACGCCCGCGGCGCGCTGCCGCTGACGGTGCACGGCGGTGGCGCCCTGGACGGCGGCCCGGTGGAGATCGACGCGTCGTCGTCCTCCCAGTTCGTGTCCGCCCTGCTGCTCTCCGCCCCGCGCTTCAACCAGGGCGTCGAGGTCCGGCACACCGGCTCGACGCTCCCGTCCATGCCGCACATCCGGATGACCGTGGACATGCTGCGCGCCGTCGGCGCGCAGGTGGACACCCCGGAGTCGGGCGGTGAGCCGAACGTGTGGCGGGTGACGCCGGGGGCGCTGCTCGGCCGCGACCTGATCATCGAGCCGGACCTGTCGAACGCCCAGCCGTTCCTGGCGGCGGCGCTGGTGACCGGCGGCACGGTCGTGATCCCCGACTGGCCCGCCCACACCACCCAGCCCGGCGATCGGCTGCGGGAGATCTTCACCGAGATGGGTGGTTCCTGCGAACTGACCGAGGCCGGACTGCAGTTCACCGGTTCGGGTGCCATCCACGGCATCGACGTGGACCTGGGCGAGGTCGGTGAGCTCACCCCGGGCATCGCCGCGGTCGCGGCGCTCGCCGACTCCCCCTCCACCCTGCGGGGCGTGGCCCATCTGCGGCTGCACGAGACGGACCGGCTGGCCGCGCTCACCAAGGAGATCAACGAACTCGGCGGCGATGTCACCGAGACCGCCGACGGCCTGCACATCCGGCCGCGCCGGCTGCACGGCGGCATCTTCCACACGTACGACGACCACCGCATGGCGACGGCCGGAGCGATCATCGGGCTGGCGGTGGAGGGCGTCCAGATCGAGAACGTGGCGACGACCGCGAAGACCCTGCCCGACTTCCCCGACCTGTGGACCGGGATGCTCGGGAACTGACGGGCGGACCTGGATCATGCGCCGTTACGGCAAGCACACCGACGAGGACGACATCCGCCAGCGGCCGAACCGCAAGGGCAACCGTCCGCGTACGAACATCCGCCCCAAGCACGAGGAGGCCGTCGAGGGCATGGTCCTGACGGTCGACCGCGGCCGGCTGACCTGCCTGGTCGAGGGCCGCGCCGTGACGGCGATGAAGGCACGCGAACTGGGCCGCAAGGCCGCGGTGGTCGGCGACCGGGTGGCCATCGTGGGCGACCTGTCCGGGGAGAAGGACACCCTCGCCCGCATCGTCCGCATCGAGCCCCGCACCTCGGTGCTGCGCCGCACGGCCGACGACGACGACCCGTACGAGCGTGTCGTCGTCGCCAACGCCGACCAGCTCGCCATCGTCACCGCCCTCGCCGACCCCGAGCCGCGTCCCCGTCTGATCGACCGCTGCCTGGTGGCGGCCTTCGACGGCGGCCTGACCCCGCTCCTCGTGCTCACGAAGTCGGACCTGGCCCCGCCGGACAAGTTCCTGGAGCTGTACGGCGCGCTGGACATCCCGTACGTGGTGACCAGCCGCGAGGAACTGCGGACCGAGGCCGCCGCCGACCTGGTGCGCGAGCAACTGGACGGCAGGATCACGGCGTTCGTGGGTCACTCGGGCGTCGGCAAGACCACTCTGGTGAACGCGCTGGTGCCGCCCGAGCAGCGCCGGACGACCGGTCACGTCAACGCGGTCACCGGGCGCGGCCGGCACACGACCACCTCGGCGCTGGCCCTGCCGCTCGCGGGCAGCGGCGGCGGCTGGGTGGTGGACACCCCGGGTGTCCGGTCCTTCGGCCTGAACCACGTCGATCCGTCCCGGGTCATCCATGCCTTCCCGGATCTGGAACCCGGCACCGAGGGCTGCCCCCGCGCGTGCAGTCACGACGAGCCGGACTGCGCGCTCGACCAGTGGGTGGCCGACGGCCACGCGGACCCGCAGCGGCTGTACTCGCTGCGCCGGCTGCTGGCCACGCGGGAGCGCCACGAGGGCGACTGACGTCCCCGTGTTTGCGTACGCCCGCCGTCGGTAAGGGCTTCTCCGGGTCGGTGAATGCATAATCGCACCGAGCCGGTCCGGACCAGCCGAAGCAGTCGACGTGCGATGCGGGAGGACAAGAAATGGCGTGGCTGCTGGTCGTTGTGGCGGGACTGCTCGAAACCGGCTTCGCCGTCTGCCTGAAGCTCTCCCACGGCTTCACCAGATTCTGGCCGACCGTCGCCTTCTGCGTCTTCGCCCTGGGCAGCTTCGGTCTGCTGACCCTCTCCCTGAAGAAGCTCGACGTCGGTCCCGCCTACGCGGTGTGGACCGGCATCGGCGCGGCCGGCACCGCCATCTACGGCATGATCTTCCTCGACGACCTGGTCTCGGTCCTCAAGATCGTCTCGATCAGCCTGGTCATCATCGGCGTCATCGGGCTCCAGTTGTCGGGGTCGGCGCACTGAGCTCGCACCCTCCGGGCGCCGTCGAGCCGGCGGGGCCCGTCCGTCCCTGCGCGTCGGCGCGCTTCAGACCCCCAGCCGGTGGGACGGCGCGAGCGCTGTTCTGACCAGTTCCGTGACACCGCCCCGGGCGGGCGGCGCGACGACACACGACAGCGCGAGCCTGGCCACCAGTTCGCAGGCCCGTGCCGCCTCGGGGGTGTCCGCCCGGGACAGGGCGAGCGCGGCGACCGCGCGGTCGCGGACCAGGGTCACGAAGTCGGCGGGTGAGGGCAGCGGCCCGTCGGCCCGCCGCTGCGCCGGAACCACGGACGACGACGGCACCGGGGACAGCGCGGGCGAGGGCAGCCGCTCGCTCCAGCAACCGGTCAGCATCGCCCGTACCAACGCGTTGCTGCGGGCCGTCGACGTGGTCCACTCGGCGGTCGCGGCCAGCCGGTCCCGCGCGTCCGTGTGCGCGGCCAGGGCCCGGTCGACACCGGCGAGATAGGCGTCGGCCTCCCGTCGTACGAGGGCGCGCGCGAGGCCTTCCTTGCTCCCGAACTCGTTGTAGAGCGTCTGGCGTGACACCCCGGCCACCGCGGCCACGTCCACCATCCGCACTGCGGACCACGGCCTGCGCGCGAGTGCCGTATAGGCGGCGTCCAAGAGCGATTCGCGCGCTGCGGGCATCATCGCCTCCTCGGGGCGAGCGGCTCTGGAGCCAGGTTTGACGCGTGCGGGAGCACTGTCAAGGGGTCGCGGCGGTCCCGAGGGGCGCGCGGCCGACGCCACGCGCGGCCGGACCGGGCACGAGCCCCGGGACCGTGCCCCGAGGGGGCGGCCGTCCCCGTGATCGCCCGGCGGTCCTGTGTAGCCCCGTCCCGACGCGGGCAGATACGGTTCACCCATGCCCGACTACCGCGATGACCTGCGCCTCGCCCATGTCCTGGCGGACGCCGCCGACGCCGCGACGATGGACCGCTTCAAGGCACTCGACCTGAAGGTCGAGACGAAGCCGGACATGACGCCGGTGAGCGAGGCCGACAAGGCCGCCGAGGAACTCATCCGCGGCCACCTCCAGCGGGCCAGGCCGCGTGACGCGGTCCTGGGCGAGGAGTACGGCATCGAGGGCACGGGCCCGCGCCGCTGGGTCGTCGACCCGATCGACGGCACCAAGAACTACGTCCGCGGTGTGCCGGTGTGGGCCACGCTGATCTCCCTGATGGAGGCGGGCGAGGGCGGCTACCAGCCGGTCGTCGGCGTCGTCTCGGCCCCCGCGCTGGGCCGTCGCTGGTGGGCGGCGAAGGGGCACGGCGCGTTCACCGGCCGCAGCCTGTCCTCCGCGACCCGGCTGAAGGTGTCCAGCGTCTCGCGGACGGCCGACGCGTCCTTCGCCTACTCCTCGCTGTCCGGCTGGGAGGACCAGGGCCGTCTGGACGGCTTCCTCGATCTCACGAAGGCGGTCTGGCGCACCCGCGGTTACGGCGACTTCTGGCCGTACATGATGGTCGCCGAGGGTTCGGTCGACATCTGCGCCGAACCCGAGCTGTCGCTCTGGGACATGGCGGCGAACGCGATCATCGTGACCGAGGCGGGCGGCATGTTCACCGGCCTCGACGGACGCCCCGGCCCCCACAGCGGCAACGCGGCGGCGTCGAACGGCCTCCTGCACGACGAGATGCTGGGATATCTGAACCAGCGCTACTGACCGGCGGGCGGTGGGCGTGATGTGACGGTGACTCACATCGCGGTCGCGCGATGCGATGCTGCGGACATGCCTGAGGAATCGCTCGCCGAGCGGCCCGCTCCGCTGCCCACCGTGTCGCCGTCGGCCTCCGGATCCGGGCGAGGGCTCCGGTCGCCTGGAGCCCGGGCGGCGGCTTGGCTGGCCGCCGGGATCGTGATCGGGGCGGGTGCCGTCGCGCTGGCCTGGAATCTGTCCGGGCCCGCCGACGAACCGGCGTTCACGCTGGTGGGACAGGTGCAGGTCGCGGGCGATCCCGGAGCCTCGGGGTCGTGCGCCGGCGATCACGAGTACGGCGACCTCGCGAAGGGCGCCCCGGTGACCGTCTTCGACTCGGCGGGCCGGGTCGTCGCGACCGGGTCGCTGGGAAGCGGCGTCTACGACGCCTTCGCGCGGTGCGTGTTCCCGGTGGCCGTACGGGGGGTGCCGGGCGGCTCGGCCTCGTACTCGGTGCGGATCAGCCTGCACGGGAAGACGGAGATCACGAACGAGGTGGCGCGGACGGGGGGCCTGGTCGTGAAGCTCGGGCTCAAGTGAACGGGGGGGGGCCTGGCGGCGCGTCGGGGCAGGGTGAGCCGGACTCCGGGGCGCGTCGGTGGGTGGAGCCGGACTTTGTGGCACGTCGGGCCACGGTGAGCCGGACTCCGTGACGCGTCGGGCCACGGTGAGCCGTGACCGACCGAGTGCGTACCGAGCCCGTACCGAGCCCGACCGGGCGCGCGGCGGGCGATGCGGGCCGGCCCCGGGGCACGGCACGTGGTCACGGCCCGCTGGACAACTCGTCCGGGGGCCGGACAACTGAACCGCCCCCGCCGGTGTCCACGGGGCGTCTGAGCAGCCCTGTCCGAGTGCGGGACTGATGAGCAACCCCGGGCGCCCCCGAACTCGCGGCACGCGCCCCCTTGTTGACCCTCTCTTTAACTGCGACTCTGAGAGCTCCCCCACTTGTGAACTTGTGAACCGCTTCTCTTTGTGCTCCCCGGAGGAGCCGGAGAGCCCGCGGCTCACCGAGGAGGTGGCTCCAGACCATGCTCGTCCGCGACGCCATGAGCACGGTGGTCCTCACCATCGGCCCGACACACACCCTCCGACAGGCGGCCCGTCTGATGTCCGCACGTCACGTCGGCGCGGCGGTGGTCCTCGACGAGGACTCCTCCGGCCTCGGCATCCTCACCGAGCGCGACATCCTCAACTCCCTCGCCCACGGCCAGAACCCGGACTCGGAGACCGCGGGCAGCCACACCACCACCGACGTCGTCTTCGCGGCGCCCACCTGGACCTTGGAGGAGGCCGCGGCCGCGATGTCGCACGGCGGCTTCCGGCATCTGATCGTGCTCGACGGCAGCGGACCGCTGGGCATCGTCTCGGTCCGCGACATCATCCGCTGCTGGGCCCCCGTCCGGCAGCAGGTACCGGCCTGATCCCCCGGCGGGCCTGAACCCCTTCCGGACCGGAGGGGTTCAGGCCCGCCGTCCGCCGCAGGAACACGGCGCTCGTAGCTCGTGACAGCCGTGGACATTGTCCAAGTCAGGGCAAGATCTAAAATCACACCTGTTCGGGATCTGGTTCACCTGCTGTTACGCTGACCTGTATGAGTGACCTGTTGGAACGACTGCGCGGACGCGGATGGCGCCTGACCGCGCAGCGACGTGTCGTGGCCGAGGTCCTCGACGGCGACCACGTCCACCTGACGGCCGACGAGGTGCACGCCCGCGCCGTCGCCAAGCTGCCCGAGATCTCCCGGGCGACCGTCTACAACACGCTGGGTGAGCTGGTCTCGCTCGGCGAGGTGCTGGAAGTCGCCACGGACAAGCGCGCCAAGCGGTACGACCCGAACGCGCACCGTCCGCACCACCACCTGGTGTGCGCGCGATGCGGGGCGATCCGCGACGTCCACCCGATCGGCAACCCGCTCGGCGACCTCCCCGACTCGGAACGTTTCGGCTTCACCGTCTCGGACGTCGAGGTGACGTACCGGGGCGTCTGCCCCGACTGCGCGGCCGTCGCTGCCTAGGGCCTGTCGGCACACCGAGGTCCACACGGCCGGCCCCTCAGGGGAGCCGGCCTCCGCTGTCCCCTGATGCTTCGCTCCGGCGGTTCACTGTCTGCTGCCGCATTGGCTTCCGCGGTTCGCCGCTCGCCGTCGCGTTCGCTGCTCGCCTCCGCGGTTCACTGTTCGCTCCCGCGTTTCCGCACAACTCTGCAAACGAACCGAGGGCCGGAACCCTTTCGGATTCCGGCCCTCGGCCTTCAGTAGCGGGGACAGGATTTGAACCTGCGACCTCTGGGTTATGAGCCCAGCGAGCTACCGAGCTGCTCCACCCCGCGTCGATGAACTGAACAGTACGTCAAGAACGTGGCCCGCGCAAATCCATTAACAGGGGGTCCGGATGGCCACTCCGCAGCCGGTCGACGTCAGGCTCGACCGGCCGCCGAGCGTCCCGTCCTCACGCCGACAGTTCCTCGCGCAAGGCGTCCCGCAGCCGTGCCGCCCGCTCCGCGACCTCCGGCGGGCCCAGCGACACGGCCCGGTCGGCCCAGCGCTGGCCCTCGGCCAGCTCCCCGCGCCGCGCGTACACGAGCGCCAGCCGGAGCGCCGCCCGTCCGTGGCCCGCGTCGGCCGCACGGGTCCACCACAGCGCCGCCTCCGGCTCACTGCCCTCGCGGGCCAGCAGCAGCCCGAGGTTGAAGGCGCCGTTGCGCGACCCGGCCTCGGCGGCCTCGCGGTACCAGCGCGCCGCCTCCACCACGTCGCCCCGCGCCGCGGCCAGCATCCCGACCCGCACCTGCGCACGCCGGTGCCCCTGGGACGCGGCCCGCTCGTACCACTCCTCGCACTCGCTCTTCTCCTGCGCGGGCTCCCCGAGTTCGTGCGCGGGCACCGGGGGCCGCCGGGCGTCGAGCACGGTGGCGAGCCGGTAGGCGGCCTCGGCGCTGCCCCCTCCCGCGGCGCACCGCAGATGCCGCTCGGCGGCGGGCTCGTCGCCCTCCCGCAGCCGTGCGATACCGACCTGGAGAGCCGCCTCCGTGTGACCGGCCGCGGCCGCGCGCTCGTACCACCGCAGGGCCGCGGCGTCGTCGCTCTCGGTGGCGCGCCCGGCGTGCAGGATGCCGAGGTTGAACGCGGCGTCCACGCTGCCGGCCTCCGCGGCCTTGGAGAACCAGGGCTCGGCCCCGGCCGCGTCACCGACCTGGAGCAGCAGGATCGCCAGGGCGTTGGCGGCCTCGCGGTGACCGGCGTACGCGGCCCTGCGGTACCACTGCTCGGCCTGCGCGGTCCGCCCCTGCTCGGCGCAGAGCAGCCCGAGGTTGTACGCGCCGTTCACGTCGCCCGCGTCCATCGCGGCGCGGTACCACCGCTCGGCGGTCTGGGTCTCACCACGCTCGGCGTGCAGCGCGCCCAGCGCGTTGGCGGCGTTCCCGTCCCCGTCCTGGGCGGCCCGCAGCCACCAGACGGCGGCACTGTCGGGGTCGCCCGCGTCGCGCAGCAGGAACCCGAGGGCGCAGGCGGCACGCGCCTCGCCGTCCTTGGCGGAGGTCAGGTACCAGCGCCCGGCCTCCTTGAGGTCGCCGCGCTTCTCCAGGATGGCCCCGAGGTGCAGCGCGGCCCTGCGGTGCCCGCGCGCGGCGGCCTGCCGGTACCACTGCTCGGCGGCCTGTCCCGCGGCGCCGATGACACCGTTGTCGCCCACGGCCTCGCCCGAATCCAGGGCTTTGCGGTCGAGCGTGCGCGCCAGCCGGTACGCGGCCTCGCGGTGCCCGCGCTCGGCGGCGGCCCGCATCCACTGCTCGGCACCCACGTCGCTACGATGCTCCAGCAGATCGGCGAGAGCGTACGCGCCCAGGGCGTGGCCCTGTTCGGCGGACTGGCGCAGCCAGTACTCGGCGGCGGGCTCGTCACCGCGCTCGCGGTGGTGCCGGCCGAGCGCGTGCGCGGCGGCGGCGCTGCCGGCGACGGCGGCGATCCGCCACCATCCGGCGGCCTCGTCGGCGTATCCGCGCTGGTAGAGGAGGACACCCAGATTGTTGGCGGCGGCACGGTCCCCCGCGGCGGTGGCCGCGCGCAACTGCGGTTCGGCCGCGTCGAGATCGCCGCGGCGCAACAGCATGGCCCCGAGGACGCTCTGCGCCTCGACGTCGCCGGCCTCCGCGGCCGACCACTGGCGCGCCTCCTCGGCAGCCTCGCCGGTCTCGTCCCGGTCGGAAGGCTGCGTGAGATCCGCAGGCTGCTCAAAGTCGGCAGGCTGCGCAAACCGCCCTGTATCCAACAGAGTTGCCTTGTCCCCCATAACGTCCATCGTCGCACCACCTGCTACCTGGGTACACCTGGTATACCGCAGCCAGTGAGGTCACTTCAGCGTTTTGTCGACATGCCCACAGAGAGACAAGTCAAACACAGAACGCTCAACTCCCCTCGCATGTCGTAGCACTTGATACGAGTCGGCAGGTCACCGGCGCACCCCGGCGTGGCGTCACACGTCGAAGGCCCGGATCCATGAACTGGATCCGGGCCTTCGACTTGAGTAGCGGGGACAGGATTTGAACCTGCGACCTCTGGGTTATGAGCCCAGCGAGCTACCGAGCTGCTCCACCCCGCGCCGTTGTGACTCAACCGTACCACGGCGCGGGACGGCCTCTGATCAGCCGCTTCCCGGGCTCTTCTCACTGCTCGGGCTGCCGCTCGGACTGGGGCCGGCGCTGGGACTGCCGGCCTTGTCCGTGCTCTTGTCCGTGCTCTTGTCGGCCGACTTGTCGGCACCGGAACCGCCGGCGGTCTTGTCCGCCTTGGTCTGTGCGTCCTCGGCCCGCTTCAGCGCGTCCTCGAGGTCCTTCTGCGCCTCGCCGTACGCCTTCCAGTCGCCCTTCTTGAGGGCTTCCTGGCCCTTGTCGAAGGCCTTCTGGGCGTCGGCGAGCGCGGCCTGGACCGTCGGGTTGCTCGACGTCGGCGGTTTCGTGGTGCTCTCGTCCGGCGGCGAGGTCGAACTCTCCGCCCCGAACACCTTGTTGAGCGCCTGTCCCAGGGTGTCCTCGAAGGCGGTGCTGCCTCCGTAGGTCACCAACACCTTGCGCAGCAGCGGGTACTTGAGGTCGCCACCGCGGACGTAGACCGGTTCCACGTAGAGCAGTCCGCCGTCGAGCGGCACGGTCAGCAGGTTGCCGTACTCGACCTCCGAGTCGCCGCCTCTGAGGAGCCTGATGGACTCGGCGATGGACGGCTCGGAGTTGAACTGGCTCTGCACCCGCTTGGGCCCGTCGACCGTTCTGCCGGTCGGCAGTTTCAGAACGCTGATCTTTCCGTAACCCGGCGTCCCCGCCTCGGCGTTGACCGACACGAACGCGCTGAGGTTGTCCCGGCCGTTCGGTGTCATCGTCGTCGTCAGCGAGAACGCCTGCGACGACTGCCCCGGCAGCTTCATGCTCAGGTAGTACGGAGGCACCGCGCTGCCCGACTTGTTGGTCGGGTCGTCCGGGACCTGCCACACCTCGCTGCCGCTCAGGAACGTCTGGGCGTCCTTCACGTGGTAGCGGGTGAGCAGCTCGCGCTGGACCTTGAACAGGTCCTGCGGATACCGCAGATGGGCCATCAGCTCCGGCGAGATCGACTTCTTCGTCTCCACCGTGTCCGGGAACGCCTTCATCCAGGTCTTCAGGACCGGGTCCTTGGTGTCCCACTGGTAGAGCTTGACCGCTCCGGTGTACGCGTCGACGGTCGCCTTCACCGAGTTGCGGATGTAGTTGACCTGGTTCTGCTGGGCCACCACCGCGCGCTGGTTGTTGGCCGCCGTCAGCGAGTCCGCCGTGGTGTCGCCGAGCGTGGTGCGCGAGGCGTACGGATAGCCGTTGGTGGTGGTGTACGCGTCGACGATCCACTGGATCTTCCCGTCGACGACCGCCGGGTAGGCGTCGCCGTCGATGGTCAGCCAGGGGGCGACCGCCTCGACCCGCTCCTTGGGCGTGCGGTTGTACAGGATCCGCGAACCCTCGCCGATCGCGCCCGAGTACAGGATCTGCGGTTCGCCGAACGCCACCGCGTACGCGGCACGGTTGACCGGGCTGGCGAGGCTGACCCCGCTCTTGCCCTTGTAGCTGGTGGTCTTCTCACCGCTGTCGTCGGAGTAGTCGATCTCCTTCTGGGGACCGCCGACGATCGAGTACTGGCTGGTCTTCTCGCCGTAGTAGATCTGCTGCTTGTACGAGCCGAGGTCGCCCTTGGACGGCAGGTTGTACTCGGTGAAGACCGGGCGCCCCTCGCTGTCGGCCGTGGTGCCCTTGGCCGCGACGACGCCGTATCCGTGTGTATAACGGAAGTGGTCGTTGATCCAGTTGTTCTTCGGGATGCCCGCCAGGTTCAGCTCACGCAGACCGAGGACGGTGTCCTGCTCCTTGCCGTCCTTGCTGTACCGGTCGACGTCCAGGTTCGACGGGAAGCCGTAGTAGTTCCGCACCTGCTGGAGCTGCTGGAACGTCGGCGACACGATGTTCGGGTCCATCAGGCGGATGCTCGCGACGGTGTCGGCGTCGTCACGCAGTTCGGCCTTGTCCTTGGTGTCGCTCGCCCCGGCGTAGTCCTGCACGACCGTGCCGTCGATCCCGTACGCCTCGCGGGTCGCCTTGAGGTTCTTCTCGACGTACGGCGCTTCCTTGGCCTGCTCGTTGGGCTCGACCTGGAACTTCTGGACTATCGCGGGGTACAGACCGCCGATGAGGACGGCCGACAGCACCATGAGGCCGAAGCCGATCACCGGGAGCTGCCAGGTGCGCCGCCACAGCGTCGCGAAGAAGAGCAGCGCGCAGATGACCGCGATGCAGAACAGGATCGTCTTGGCGGGCAGGTACGCGTTCGCGTCGACGTACCGCAGACCCGTCCAGTTGCCGGTCGCCTTGAAGTCGCTGGACTTCACCGCGAGTCCGTACCGGTCGAGCCAGTAGGCGACCGCCTTCAGGGCGACGAAGACACCGAGGAGCACCGAGAGGTGTCCGGTGGCCGCGGCCGTGGCACGCGCTCCGGGGCTGGTGATCCGCAGACCGCCGTACAGGTAGTGCGTGAGCGCCGCGGCGATCAGCGAGAGCACGGCGGCGGCGAAGCCGAAGCCGAGCAGGAAGCGGTACCAGGGCAGGTCGAAGGCGTAGAACGAGACGTCGAGGTGGAACTGGGGGTCCTTCTGGTGGAAGGGGACTCCGTTCACCCACATCAGCCACGTGCGCCACTGGCCCGAGGCGGACGCGCCGGCGATCAGCCCCACCAGGGACGTGATCGCGAGCAGCAGCCAGCGCTTGTAGGGCGCGATGCCCATGCGGTACCGGTCGAGGCTCTGCTGCTCCATCGACATGGCGCTCAGCGGCGGGCGCAGCCGGTGCGCCAGCCAGATGTTGAAGCCCACCGCGGCCGCCATCAGCAGACCGAAGACGAAGAAGAGCCCGATCTTCGTCCACAGGGTGGTCGTGAAGACCGACGAATAGTGGACCGAGCGGTACCAGAGCCAGTCCGTCCAGAACCCCGCGAACATGACGAACGCCATGGCCAGGACGGCCAGCACGCCCAGTGTCATGAGCAGGGTCCGGACACGCCGGGACGGCCGGCCCACTCTGATCCGTGACCCCGTCGGGCCTCCGCCGCGGTCCGGCATCTGGAAAGCCAAGGTGCGCACCTCGAAGTCGCTGTCGTTTCCGTCAGGCCCCCATGTCGGTGGACCGTCAGCAAGGCTCCGTGATCGGGGAGCCTCATCTATGCAACTTACTCACGCTTTACTCGGTTCCCGATTCAGGTCACGAACGAGGCAGGATTGTGACCATGTCCAACACTCCCATGGCAGCGAGCCCCCTGACCCGGGCCGTACTCGAGATCGACGAGTACGCATCCGGCCTCGGCTGGGACCAGCCCGCCCGCCTCTTCGCCCTCGTAGACACCGCACGGCTGCGGTCCCAGGAACCCGGCCTGGCCGCTCAGCTCGGCCTGGAGCACGAACAGGAGACCATCGGTCTCACCCCCGTCGAGCAGGAGGAGATCCCCGCCGGCAAGCCGCTGGACGAGTTCCTCGGCACCATCGCCTGGCCCGACGCCGTCGTCGGCTGCGCGCTCACCGTCGAGCGGCTGATGCTGCCGCCGTCCGCCGAGGGTTCGGTCCCGGAGGGTCTGAGCGGCAAGAAGCTCACCCAGTGGGTCGCCTCGCACCCGGACCGGCAGGAGGTGCGCATGACGGTCGGTGTCCTGCGCGACGGCACCCGCGACTCGGCGCTGCGGCTGCGCGAGAAGGACGCGGCGACCGAGGTACTCACGGGCGCGGGTCTCGTCCCGGGCCTCGCGGAGGCGCTGTCGGCGACGTTCGCGGACTGATCGGCGCACGGACGTGGCCGGGGGCGCCCCGCGTGTCGCGGAGCGCCCCCGGTCACGGACGAGCGGTGTCCTTCGGCCCTCGATCGGCGGCCCTCGGGCCCCGGGCGGTGTTCCTCAGCCCTTGGTGGAGCACTTGGGCAGGTCGGAGGTCCGGCCCGCGCTGATGTCCTTGAGGGCCTTCATCGCGTCGTCGAGGGTGTCGACCTTGACGAGCCTGAGTCCGCCGGGGGTGTCCTTGGCGGCCTCGGCGCAGTTGTCCTTGGGCGTCAGGAAGTACCGGGCGCCCTTGTTGCGCGCGCCGACCGTCTTCATGTCGATGCCGCCGATCGGGCCGACCTTGCCGTTGTCGTCGATCGTGCCGGTGCCGGCCACGAACTTGCCTCCGGTGAGGTTCCCCGGAGTGAGCTTGTCGACGATGCCCAGCGAGAACATCAGACCCGCGCTCGGACCGCCGACGTCGGCGAGCTTGATGTCGATCGTGAACGGGAACGTGTGGTCGGTCCCGGCCGAGATCCCGACGATGGCACGGTCGGTGCCGTCGTCGTCGGACTTGGCCGTGGTGATCGCCACGTCCTTGGTCGCGGTCGCCGTCGTGTGCTCCTTCGTGGCGGCGGCCTGCTCCTTGGCGGGCACGATCGTGAACACGACCTTCTCGCCCGGCTTGTGCTTGGTGACGAGCTTCGCGACGTCGTCGGGCGCCTTCACGACCGTCCCGTCGACGGCCTTGATGACGTCACCGGCGTGCAGCCGTCCCTCGGACGGGGAGTCCTTGACGACGGTGGAGACGATCACCCAGGACTTCACCGGGATGCCCAGCTCCTTCAGGGCGGACACCTTGGCGCTCTCCTGGGACTGGCTGAACTCCTCGGCGTTCTCCTGCGTCGACTGCTGCTCGGTCTTGCCGTCCGGGTACAGCGTGTCGTGCGGCACGATCTTGCTGTCGTGCGCCAGCCATCCGTACACGGCCTCGACGAGGTTCATGTTGTAGTCGGCGCTCGTGACCCGGACCGTGGTCATGTTCAGGTGCCCGGTCGTCGGGTACGTCTTGCGGCCGGAGATCTGCAGCACCGGCTCGCCGTCGTGATCACCCAGTGTGTTCACCGTGGGACCCGGTGACATCTCCGAGTACGGCACTTTGATGAACACTCCCGCGCACAGGAGCGCGATCAGGATCAGAGTGGAGGCGAGCATCGTCGCGGTGCGGCGTGGCATGGAACGACAGTACGGGACGGTGGTGTAAGCGCACCGTCGGGGCCGTCCGTACGTGGTGGCCCCGGAACACGTCCGAACGGCGCGAATGCCGTGTTCCGGGCGTTGCCGTGCCGTGTTCCGCAGGGTTCCCGACCGCCCGGAGCGTGGTCCCGGCGGACCGGGTCCGCGGTACGGCCCCTCGAACGCCTGGACACGTCGTGTCCACGCGCGAGGGACGGACCGTCGACCTCAGACCGCGTCGGAGTGGGACTTCTCCCGTACGTCCGTCCGCTCCATGGCCTCACGGAAGCGCGTGTATCCGGCGAGCTCGACACCGTCTCCCGCGGCCTTGCGATTCCGACCGGCCCAACTGCCCCACAGACCGGCACCGATCGCGGCCACCAGCGGAATCAGCAACCAGGCAAGCGCCGCCATGTCGACCTCCCAACCCCATGAGCGACCGCAACTGACTGATCAGCAGATTAACCATCCGCAGTGTCAACGCTCACGGCAGGGCCCCGGTTACGCAACCGGACGGCGGTATCGGTTCGTCCGGGCCCCCACGGGTTCCGGGGCCCGGGCATTCCGGGCGCGTCTCAGCAGGCGCCGACCCATTCGTCCGTGCCGTCGGAGAACCTCTGGTGCTTCCAGATCGGCACCTCGTGCTTGAGGTCGTCGATGAACATGCGGCAGGCCTCGAAGGCCTCGCCGCGGTGCGGGCACGACACGGCGACGATCACGGCCAGGTCCCCGACCCGCAGGTCGCCCACCCGGTGCACGGCGGCCATGGCCCGCACCGGATAGGCGGCGGCCACCTTCTCCGCGACGCGGCGCATCTCCGCCTCGGCGGTGGGGTGGGACGAGTAGCCGAGCGCGTCGACGTCGGCGCCCCCGTCGTGATTCCGCACGGTTCCCACGAACAACGCGGTGCCCCCGGCGGCCTCGTCCCCCACCGCCTTGAAGACCTCGTCCAGGGAGAGCGGTTCGTCGCGGATCGCGAGCAGCCGGATCGGGTCCTGCGCGGCCCGCTCACCGGGGTGGTCATTGGTAGGTGCCATGCCCCCCATCGTGCCGCACCCCGCCGACCCCGAGGAATACACCTTTCCCCCGGCACACACGCTCCCCACTTGGAGCCTCCTCCAGTAGGCGCGCGCCCGTCCGGACCCCCGGCGGGCGGCTCGATCCGCGCCCCGAGGGGGGCCGGTTCAGACCGGCGCGGCGGAGCGAGGGGGGCGATCCCGCTCGGACCCGGCGGAGCTCGGTTCAGCGCGGCACGGCACGGGACGGCGGCACAGCACGGCCCGCCCCCGGCCCCGTACGCCCCGCCGGGGACCCGCCCCCCGGCGGCTTTCACCCGGTTGCCGCAATGGTGCCGCGCCGGTGTCAGAACCTGCGCCGGGCCTTCCGGGCCCGGCGGACCACCGCGGCGGCGCCGAGCAGGGCCACCGTCGCGCCGGCCGCGCCCGCCGCGGTCGCGTCCTTGCGGCCCAGCCGCCGGCCGGCCACCGTGTGCCGCCCCGCGACCTCCTCCAGCAGCTCCGCCAGGACCTCCTCGTTGGTCCAGCGCGGCCGCCACCCTGCGTCGTGCAGACGGCTCCCGCTCACCACCCAGGGGTACATCGTGTAGGCGAGGTCCCCGGCGGGCGAAGGGGTGAGCCCGATCCGGTGGAGCCGCGCGGCGGCGCCCAGCGCGACCGCGGACGGCAGCTCCATCCGCCGGATCCCGCTCAGCTCCTCCACCTCCTCCTGCTCCAGCCAGCCGTCGCACCCGACGGCCAGCTCGCCCTCGACCTTCTCGACGACCGCGTACTCCAGCGCGGCGCACAGGTCCTCGACGTGACAGAACTGCCAGGCGGGCCTCGACCCCGCCACCACGAGCAGCCGGGGAGACTCGAAGTACCTGGTCAGGGCGGTGTCCGTACCGCCGCCGACGAGGACCGCGGGCCGTACGACGGTCACGTTCAGGCCTGGGTGCGCCCGCGGCGCGCGGCGCGCGAGCCGCTCGATCTCCAGCAGGTCGCCGACACCCGTCGCCTCGGCCGTCGCCCGCAGCTCGGCGTCCTCCGAGAGGGGCAGCTCGTTGTCGGGCAGCGCCCCGTAGACCATCGCGGAGGTGCACAGCACGACCCGGTGGACCCCGGCGGCCGCGGCGGCGGTGAGCACGGTCTGCGTCCCGCGGACGTTGTACGCCGTCCGGGCGGCCGCGTCCGTCTCCAGATCGAGGTCGAGCGCCAGATGGACCACGACGTCCGCCCCGCGCAGTTTCTCGGCGATCGCGGGATCCCGGACGTCCAGGATGTGCCACTCGGCGTCGGCGCACTCGCCGCGCCGCTCGTCGATGGCGACGACCCGCTTGATCTCCTCGCTGGCGGCCAGCCGCTCGGTGAGCAGCGCGCCCACACCGGCCGCCGCGCCGGTGACCGCGACGACGGGGCCGCGCGAGGCTGGGCTGGTTGAGTGGTTTCGCGCTGCGCGAACCTGCGGATCTGGGGAACTCACCGGGCGTCTCCAGCGGTTGTCTTCAGTAATGGACGCGTGTGACGCGTCCCTACCAGGTGGCATCCATCCTGCCGCAGGCGACGAGTCGGCGAAGCACCGAGGCCCGATCGGGTTCAGGTGTCTACGCTGGGTGGTGTTGTGGGCAGCCGCCGTCGGAACGAACCGGCGGCCTTACCAGCCGAGGAATCCCGTGAGTGACACCCCATTCGGATTCGGCCTTCCGCCGGAGGAGCCGGACAACGGCGACGAGGGCAAGAAGAAGGACCAGCAGAGCGGCGGTGGTCAGGGACCGTTCGGTTTCGGGCTGCCCGGAGCCGGCGGCCCCGGAGCCGACAATCCGCTCGCAGCGATGTTCGGCTCGATGAACCCGAACGACCTGGGCGCCGCGTTCCAGCAACTGGGCCAGATGCTCTCGTACGAGGGCGGACCGGTGAACTGGGACATGGCCAAGCAGATCGCCCGGCAGACGGTCGCCCAGGGCACCTCCGACGGCACCAAGGACGCGAGCGTCGGCCCCGCCGAGAAGCTCGCGGTCGAGGAGGCCGTCCGTCTGGCCGATCTGTGGCTGGACGACGCGACGTCCCTGCCGTCCGGCGCGGCCTCCGCGCTGGCCTGGAGCCGGGCGGAGTGGGTCGAGGCGACCCTGCCGGTGTGGAAGGAGCTCGTCGACCCGGTCGCCGAGCGGGTCGGCGCGGCCATGGGCGATGTGCTGCCCGAGGAGATGCAGGCCATGGCGGGCCCGCTGATCGGCATGATGCGCTCGATGGGCGGCGCCATGTTCGGCACGCAGATCGGCCAGGCCGTCGGCGTGCTCGCGGGCGAGGTCGTCGGCTCGACCGACATCGGTCTGCCGCTCGGCCCGGTCGGCAAGGCGGCGCTGCTGCCGCTGAACATCGAGTCGTTCGGCAAGGACCTGAGCGTCCCGCAGGAAGAGGTGCGGCTCTACCTCGCCCTGCGCGAGGCCGCCCACCAGCGCCTCTTCGCGCACGTGCCGTGGCTGCGCTCGCACCTGTTCGGCGCCGTCGAGGGATACGCGCGCGGGATCAAGGTCGACACCGCGAAGCTGGAGGACGTGGTCGGCCAGTTCGACCCGCAGAACCCCGAGGAGCTGCAGCAGGCGCTCCAGCAGGGCATGTTCCAGCCGGAGGACACGCCGGAGCAGAAGGCGGCACTGGCCCGCCTGGAGACGGCGCTCGCGCTGGTCGAGGGCTGGGTCGACGCGGTCGTCCACTCGGCGGCCAAGCCGCGGCTCTCCTCGGCCGACGCGCTGCGCGAGACGCTGCGCCGCCGCCGCGCCACGGGCGGTCCCGCCGAGCAGACGTTCGCCACGCTGATCGGTCTGGAGCTGCGCCCGCGCCGGCTGCGCGACGCCTCGCGGCTGTGGGCCTCGCTCACCGACGCGCGCGGTGTGGACGGCCGGGACGGTCTGTGGGCCCACCCGGACATGCTGCCGACGGCGTCCGACCTGGACGACCCGGACGGCTTCGTGCACCGCGAGCACATGGACTTCTCGGAGCTCGACAAGATGCTCGGCGAGGCCGCGAGCGGCAAGGCCGAGAAGCCTGACCTGACGAAGCACAGCGACTCCGACGACTCGGACGAGGACTCCGGCAAGGGCGACGGCACCGAGTGAGCCTGCACGACGACGCGGTCCTCGTACTGAAGGGCTACGAGGGCCAGGAAGAGCTGCGCGAGGTCTATCTGGACCACCTGTCGGCGCACCCGGACGGGATGTGGAAGTCCTGCCACGCCGGTCACCTCACGGCGAGCGCCCTGGTGATCGATCCCTCGCGCGGCCGTGTCCTGCTGACGCTGCACCGCAAGCTGCGGATGTGGCTGCAGATGGGCGGCCACTGCGAGCCGGGCGATCCGACGCTGGCGGAGGCCGCGCTGCGCGAGGCGGCCGAGGAGTCGGGCATCGAGGGTCTGACCCTGCTGCCGGGCGGCCCCGTGAGGCTCGACCGGCACCCCATCCCGGCGCCGTGCCACTGGCATCTGGACGTCCAGTACGCCGCCCTCGCCCCGGCCGACGCGGTCGCGGCGATCAGCGACGAGTCCCTCGACCTGCGGTGGTTCGCGTACGACGAGGTCGCCGAGGCGGCCGACGATTCGGTCGTACGACTCGTGGAGGCGACCCGCGCCCGGCTGTGACCGGCGCGGGGGCCCTCCGCGTGCAGACGTGTGAGCGGCTCGTCGGCATGTGAGTGGACCAGCGACAGGTAAGGGGCGACCGCCCATGGCGATCGCCCCTTACCTCTGTCCACCCGACCGTCGTCACCCGAAGGGCGGAACGGTCAGCTCCAGACGTTGCCCTGGTTCTGCGCGTGGACGCCCTGCTGCCCCATGCCGTACTGGGCGCGCAGCCCCTGGCCGATCACCGCGTTCTGCGGCGGCAGCAGCTCGCTGGGCTGCACGAGCGCGTAACCGCTGCCCATGAAGCTCAGCTCCCAGCCCTCACCGGTGTTGCCCCGGCGCCGCCACACACCCGAGGAGTGCGTCTGGGCCTGCATCTGCACCCGCAGACCGGTGGACCACGCGACGATCGCGTCGGCGTCACAGTTGACGTACTTGTCCGGGGTGACCTGCATCATCAGCGGCACACCGGAGGTCACCAGCGCGACCTTGCCGCGGCCGGTGATGTTGAGCTGGTACTTGCCGGAGCCGGAGATGCCGTACTGGCTGTCCACGGCGATGACCTCGTGGTGCAGCCCGGAGTCCATCGCCAGCACGTAGCTGCTGTCGACGGTCAGGCCGTCCTGGTCGACGTCCAGGATGTGCACGTGCTGGCCGAGGTTGGCGAGGTAGACCGTGCCCTGCCCGTGGCAGCGCATCAGGTCGAGTCCCTCACCGGTGTACGCACGCGCGCGGTGCTGGCTGCTGTTCTGGTACTCGGCGTCGAACTCGACGAGACCCTGGTACGCGACCATGGTGCCCTTGCGGGCGAGGATGTCGTCGTGACCTTCCAGGACGATGCGCAGCATCTGCGAGTTCTGCAGGCTGTAGCGGTCCTGGGTCTGCTGCTCGTTGTAGCCGAAAAGCGGGCTCTGCATGATGTCCTGCTCCCCCTCAGCCCCGGACTCGGAGGCGGTCGGTGCTGTCCTCGCTGGGCTGGACGACGACGATGCCCTGCCCGGAGAACGCCATCTGGAACGCCTCGCCGCTGCCGCGTCCGATGAGCGACTGTGCCTTGAAGCTGCGCTTGCCCTTCACCTTGAGGTTCGGGGACCAGGCGACGAGCGCGTCCGGGTCGACGTAGGTCTCGTCCTCACCGCCGCCGCAGTCGACGACGATCGGCTTGCCGCGGGAGGTCAGGGCCACCCAGCCCTGGCCGGAGATCTTGGTGTTCCACAGACCCTGTCCGGCGAACTTGGCGAGCCCCTTGACCCGCTCGACGCCCCAGGTGAGGTGGGCGTCGAAGGCGAGCAGATTGGTCGCGTTGACGGAGATCGCGTCACCGTTGAGGTTGATGACGACGACGTTCGCCCCGTAGTCGGCGAGATAGAGCAGCCCGTCGCCGGAGCACTTCATGAGGGGCGCGCCCTCGCCGGTCATCCAGTCGCGGGCGATCTGGCGGACGGCGGGCGGGTTGGGCTCGTACTGGACGAACCCTTCGTAGGCGACCATCGACCCCACGCGCGCGAGGAGGTCGTTTCCGGTCTGCATGGCGACCTTCAGCATGTGATTGCCGTGGTTCTCCATGCGCGCGGTGACGGGTGCAGGGGCGAAGCCCGCGAGTGGCTGGTTCATGACGGGCTCCCTCAGACCTCGTACGGCTGGACGACGACGAAATTGCCGGGCGCGGCACGGAACTGGAGGTTCACGCTCTCCCCGGTGTCACCGGCGTAGGCGTTCCGGCGCATCCTCACCTGGCTGGAGACGATCACCTGCGCGGCGGCGGACCAGGCGACGACGGCGTTGCAGTCGGCGAACGTCGTGGGCGTCACCGGCAGGACGACGGGAGCGCCGTGCGTCTTGACGACGATGGTGCCCGTCCCCTGGAACTGCATCGTGAACAGGGCACCCCCGGGGATGCCGTGGCCCTCGATGCGGCGGACCTCGTACTGGAGGGACTCGTCGAAGGCGAGGACGTTCTCCGCGGAGACGCAGATCGCGTCGCCCTGGAGCTCGATGGGGTGCACGTGGGTGGCGTTCTCGGCGAAGAACACCTGGCCCTGGCCGGTGCAGCGCATGAGCTGCATCTCCTGGCCGGTGGCGTTGCCCACGATGCGGCCGGCGAACCCGGCGCCCTTGTAGCTGAAGTCGACCTTGCCCTGGTACAGCACCATGCTGCCCTGGCGGGCCAGTACGGGCTGACCGCCGATACCGAGGTCGACGCGGATGAGCTTCTTGTTCTGCGGAGTCCACCGCTGGCCGGTGGGCGTCTCCTTGAAGGCGCTCAGCGCGGCGGTCACACCGGCCCCGCCCTGCGGAGCGCCCTGGGGTGCGCCGTAGGGGGACGGGGCGCCGGGCTGACCCGGGTACTGCCCCGGTGCCTGGCCGGGGATCTGGCCGTAGGGCGGCTGCTGACCGTATCCGGGGGGCGCCGTCGGGGGCTGCTGACCGTATCCGGGAGGCGCGGTCGGTGCCTGCTGGCCGTAGCCGGGCGGCATCTGGGCCGTCTGGCCGGGCTGCTGACCGTACCCGGGCGGCGGACCGGGCGGCTGCCCGTAGGGCGCGGGGCCCGGCGGCGGAACGGTGCCGCCCGGCGGGGTGTGCAGCGGCGCCACGATCGTCGGCGCGCCGTGCATCGAGGGCGCGGGGGCGGGCGTGGGAGCGTGCGGTGCACCGCCGGGGGGCGGCGCGAAGCCCTGCGCGGGCGCCGGAGCGGGAGGCGCGGGAGCGGGCGCCGGCGGCGCGCCGAACGCGGGCGGGGCGAAGGACGGAGCGGCGCCGGGCTGCGGCTGCGGGGCGGCGGCCGGCTCCTCCTCGGCGACCTCGCCGCCGAAGTTCTTCAGCAGCGCGTCGAGGCCGCCGTCGAAGCCCTGTCCCACGGCGGCGAAGCGCCAGACGTCCTTGAGGTAGAAGTCGCCCAGCATCACGGCACGTTCGGTGGAGAACTCGGCACCGCTGAACGCGTACCGGGCCACCTCCTCGCCGCCCGCGACGACGCGCAGGTATCCGGGTGCGATCTGCGACATCTGTCCGGCGCCGTCGATCGTCGCCGTGAACGACAGCTTCTGGATCTTCGCCGGGATCCGGTCGAGGGTGACCCGGAAGGACTCCGTGTCGCCCGACTGCGCGCCGAGGAGCTGGATCGACTCCTCGGGGGACTTCGGCTGGTTGAAGAAGACGAAGTACCGGTCGTCCGACAGCCGTTCCTCGGCGTCCAGGCCGAAGCAGCTGATGTCGAAGGTGAGTCCGGGGCCGGTGATCTGCACACCTACGTACAGATCCGTGCCCGCGGTGAGGTCACTGATCTTGGCCTTGTGGCCGCGTTGGAATTCCCTGGCCATGCGTAACGACCGTCCCCCATCCCGAATACGAGTGCGTCGCGTCAGGCTAACGGCAAAGTCCGGAAGTGGACGAAGCCGGTGCAGACCCGGTACACAATCGCACTCCGGGCGGGACGATCGGGCCGCCCCTACTCCTCGCGTGCCGCCGGGAGGTGGGGCAGCCGGTCCGCGGCGACGACGCCCTCGAGGTAGCCGCGGGCGCGCTCGGTGCGCGGATAGGCCTCCAGGAGCCGCCAGAAACGGGGTCCGTGGCCGGGCACGAGCAGATGGGCGAGCTCGTGGAGGAGGACGTAGTCGACGACGTACTCGGGCATGCCCTGCAGCCGGTGCGACAGACGGATGCTGCCCTCGGCGGGGGTGCAGGAGCCCCAGCGGGTGTTCTGGTTGGTGACCCAGCGCACCGACGACGGCCGCGCCCGGCCGTCGAAGTAATGGGCCGACAGCCGCTCGGCGCGTTCGGCCAGCTCGCTGTCGCCGAGCACACGCCTGCTCTCCTGGGCGGCCAGTTTGTCGAGCATGACCGACACCCAGCGTTTCTCCTCCGCCTCGGACATCCGGGCGGGGATGAGCACGACGGTGCGGTCGCCCTCGCGGTACGCGGAGACCGTTCTGCGCCGTCGGGCGCTCCTGCGGACCTCGATCGCGCGCGCCCCCGAACCGCTCGGCGGCGGGCTCGTCGTGCTGCGCTGAGATGTCGCGACGCTGTGCGGTGGGTCGGCGGGCACGGCCCCGACGTTACCTGCTGCACATGGCGAAAGTCCCGCCCCCGGGACGGTTCGATGCCGATCCGCGCCCTGCCCGATTGATTCGTACGACGAACGGTGCCATCTGTGGACAACTTTCGGCGGCGTCCGGCGGGCCCGGGCATGCTGGCACTCGGTCCGCGCCGCGGGAGTGCGCCGCGGACATACGGGGACGTACTACGGGTCTACGGGGGTAGGTCATGCATCCGATCGTGAAGCCCGCTCTGCGGCGCGGCTGGCGGGATCTCAACACCGTGCAGTTCGGGATGACACCGGCGCACGCAATGGTGCTGGGCCCGATGGACACGGCGACCGGCAGCTTCCTGGAACTGCTCGACGGGACACGCGGCATGCCGCTGTTGCGTCGGCAGGGGCGCGGGATGGGGCTGCCCGCCGGCCATGTGGACGGACTGGTGGACCGACTGGCCGAGTCCGGTCTCCTGGACGACGCGTCCGCGGGCGGCCCGGCCACGGACGCGCTACGCGAGAAGAAGGAGGTCATGGACCGGCTGCGGTCGGACCTCGCCTCCCTGTCCCTGGTCGCCCGCGAGCCGGGGGGCGCCGTCGAGCGTCTGGCCGCCCGTCGCCGGCTGCGCGTACGGGTGCTGGGCGCCGGCCGGGTGGGAGTCGTGCTGGCCGCGCTGCTCGCGGGAGCGGGGGTGGGCGAGGTCGACGCGCGTGACCTCGGTCACGTGGAGCCGTGGGACGTGGCGCCCGGCGGGCTGCCCGTCGAGTCCATCGGCGAGCGCCGGGAGGACGCCGCGCGGCGGGCGGTGCGCCGGGCGGCCCCCGACCGACCGCCCCGCGCCGTCGCCAGGAACGGAAGAGGAGAGGAGACACGCGGACTGTCCCTCGTGATCCTCGCCCCCAGGGACGGACTCGCCGTCCACGCGCCGGACCCCGCGCAGACCGAGGGGCTGATCGCCTCGGGGACACCCCATCTCTACGCGGGGGTCGTCGAGGCGACCGGAGTCGTCGGGCCCCTGGTCCTGCCCGGCGACACCGGCTGCGCGGGCTGCCTCGACCGGCGGCGCACCGACCTGGATCCGGCCTGGCCGCGCCTGGTCGCGCAGTGGCGCTCCGGTCGTCAGCGGCGGGTGGCCGCGTGCGATCTCGCCCTGGCCGCCGCGGTCGCCGGACTCGCGGCGAGCCACGCGCTCGCCTTCCTGGACGGCGATCCGCCCGGCTGCGCCGGGGCCCGCTGGGAGGCGTCACTGCCGGGCTGCGCGTGGCGGGCGACACCGGTCCCGGCGCACGCGGACTGTCCGTGCGGCACCGCGAGGAAAACAAATGGAGAGCGAACCCCCGAGGACGGCGAAGCACACGAGAGAATGGCAGGGCTACAGCCGCACGCGGCACAGCTTGCTGGGACCTGGAGGGCGCATGTCTGATCTTCCCCGGAAGGCAGTCACACGGACTGCCAAACTGGCCGCGCTGCCAATCGGCTTCGCCGGGCGGGCGACCTGGGGGCTCGGGAAGCGGATCGGCGGCAAGTCGGCGGAGATCGTGGGCCGCGAGCTCCAGCAGCGCACGGCCGAGCAGCTCTTCAAGGTCCTCGGGGAACTGAAGGGCGGTGCGATGAAGTTCGGGCAGGCACTGTCCGTGTTCGAATCGGCACTGCCCGAGGAGATCGCGGGCCCCTATCGCGCGGCGCTGACGAAACTCCAGGACGCGGCACCTCCCATGCCGACGCGCACGGTCCACTCCGTGCTGGAGGAGCGGCTCGGTGCGGACTGGGCCGACCTGTTCGTGGAGTTCGAGGACAAGCCGTCGGCGGCGGCCTCGATCGGCCAGGTGCACCGGGCGGTGTGGCACGACGGCCGGGACGTCGCCGTCAAGGTGCAGTATCCGGGGGCCGGCGAGGCACTGCTGTCCGATCTGACCCAACTCAGCCGCTTCGCCCGGCTTCTGGGGCCCCTGATCCCCGGCATGGACATCAAGCCGCTCATCGCGGAGCTGCGCGACCGCGTCTCCGAGGAGCTCGACTACGGCCTGGAGGCGCAGGCCCAGGCGGTGCACGCCGCGGAGTTCGCGGACGATCCCGACGTGCTGGTGCCCGCGGTGGTCCACCAGTGCGAGCAGGTGCTGGTGACGGAGTGGATCGACGGGGTGCCGCTGTCGGAGGTGATCAACGACGGCACGCCGGAACAGCGGGACCGTGCCGGGCAGTTGCTGGCCCGTTTCCTCTTCTCGGGCCCCGCCCGCACCGGCCTGCTGCACGCCGATCCGCACCCCGGCAACTTCCGCCTCCTGCCGGACGGGGAGAACGGCTGGCGGCTGGGCGTCCTGGACTTCGGCACGGTGGACCGGCTGCCCGGCGGACTGCCCCAGCCGATCGGCGATTCCCTGCGGATGACCCTGGACGGCGACGCCGAGTCGGTCTACGAACTGCTCTGTGAGGAAGGCTTCGTCAAGGAGTCGATAGACCTCGAACCCGACGCGGTCCTGGACTATCTCCTGCCGATCATCGAACCGGCCGAGGCGGACGAGTTCACCTTCACCCGGAGCTGGATGCGCAACCAGGCCGCCCGGATCGCCGACCCGCGCTCCCCCGCCCACCAGTTGGGCAGGCAGTTGAACCTGCCGCCCTCCTATCTCCTTATACACCGGGTGACCCTCAGCACCATAGGCGTCCTGTGTCAGCTCGGCGCGACGGTCCGGCTGCGCGACGAACTGGAGGAGTGGCTCCCGGGGTTCGTGCCCGAGGAGGAGCTGGAGGACGAGGAGTTGGACGAAGAGGTGTCGGCCGTCGAGGCGTGAGAGCGCGCCCCGGGCCCGGCCGACGGGGCCGGGTACTCGTCGGGCGGGCTACCACCAGGCCGAGTCGAGACGGCCCTCAATCGCTCTGAGATGGCTGCGGGCGCAGGTGTCGCAGAAGTAGAGGCGGGTGCCGTTCTCGACGGAACAGGTCCACGTCGACCGGGGGCCCTCGGCCGTGGTGCCGCACTCGGCGCACACGATCTTCTCGGCCTCGTCCGCGTCGGACTCCGGTGCGGGGCCGGTGGACTCCGGTGCGGGGCCGGTGTTGTCACTGTCTTCGGGAAGACTCGTCACTCGGGCGACGATAGCGCCGTGGCCCGCGGTTCGCGCGGTGCAACGCGACGCACCGCGGGGGCCGGTCCGAACGGACCGGCCCCCGCCACTTCCTGCGTGGATGTGCTGCGACTGCAACGGCTGCTACGACGCTGGGCGTCGATTACTGCATGACCGCCATGGCCAGCGCGCGCCGGGCTCGCATCGAAGCGCGCTCGGCCCGGCGCTGCATGCGGCGAGCGGCCGCCAGGCGCACGGCCTGACGTTCCCGCTCGGCCTGATGCAGTCGCTCGTGCATATGCGCACGAGCCAGGGCTTCTGGGATGAGTTGCATCTCTCGGGTCCTGTTCTGACGCGAGTCGTTCGCGCCGGTGGTGGCGAAGTCTGTGGTCGCGGAGCCTGCGGGCTCGCTCGTGGACGGCTTCATCGGGGCCTGTTTCTTGGGGTCGTGCGTCAGGGGGCGGTCGATCGTTCCTCGGATGTTCATGCCGCGACCGGGTTCTTGCGCGGGCGGCCACGCGGCCGCTTGCGGGCCACGACGACACCCTGGACGAAGAGCTCGCCACCCCAGACGCCCCAGGGCTCACGCCGCTCCTTGGCGCCGGCGAGGCAGGCCTCCATCAGCGGGCAGGTGCGGCAGAGAGACTTGGCGTACTCGACGTCGGCCGGCGACTCGGCGAAGAAGACCTCCGGGTCGTAGGAACGGCAGGGGACGGGTACGCCGAGGTTCTCGATGGCGTCGTCGAGCGCGGTGAGCGCGGTGAGGGGGATCAAGGTGGAGTCCTCCGTGAGGCCGGGCGGGGGGATCGTTTCGGAAGGCGGTACGGACGGGGCGTGCGCTTCGAGTTGCACGGTTCGTCTTCCTCGTCTGGTCGTGCCGGCCGGGGTCGGCCGGTTGGCGGCTGGTACCGGGTTCTTTTCTTGTCCCGAGGCCCCTTCGCTCTGTCGTCCCTGGTCGGGGACAAACAGAAGGGCCGCGGATCCCGGGTGGGGTTCCGCGGCCCTGAAGGCGCCGGCCTGATGGTGAATCAGGCTGGATCACTCCAGGGTTCAGGCCCACGGAAGGCCCACATCGTGTGGTGCTGCTGCGTCTGCTTCAGGGATCCGGCACCGGCTGCCGCAAAGGCATAGGCGTGCGCCTCTGCCACTACTGCCGCTTCCAGTGCCTGCGTCGGTCGCTCATTGCGCTCACGAATGGGAAGACCCACGAGAGACACGGAGGACGCCGGCCGGACGGCGCTGATGCCGGACAGACCGGTGCCCAGGTTCGAGACGCCGAGCGAGCACATGGAGACGACGACCGAGGGATCGGTCATTTTCACGGTGTTGATGGAGCTGGTGTCGATGCTGATCACTGGAATCGCCTCCTCTCGGCGTCTTGGGGGACCGGCGCGAACCGGTCCGACGGTTATTAAGTACAGCACGGAACCAGGGCCTTCGAGAAGGCCGCTGCTGCCGTGGTTAAGAACCTATGGGGATTGCTGGGGCATGCGCAAACTATTTTCTCGACGAGTTTCAATCAGTTGCCCGCACCGTGCCCCGTGACCTCCCGACCTGCACAGATGGCCAGAACGTCGGCTCCGAAGCGGTTGAGTTTGCGGACACCGACCCCGGGGATCCGGGCGAGCTCGCCCTCCTCGTCCGGCGCGGTCTCCGCGATCGCCATCAGCGTCCTGTCGGTGAAGACGCAGAACGCGGGCTGCCCGCTGCGCTCCGCCTGCACCGCGCGCCACTCGCGCAACCGCTCGTAGAGACCCTCGTCCATGTCGGAGGGGCAGTCGTCGCAGCGCATCAGTTTCATCTCGCCGGCGTCGGTGAGGGTGCGGCCGCAGACCCGGCAGCGCGCGGGGCTGCGGCTCGTACGCCGTTCGGCGGTGACGCCGGAGCGCGCGGCGCCGCGCTCGATGCCGCCCGGGCCGCCGCCGGCGCGACCGCCCGCGGTGGCGACGGAGCCGGGGCGCAGCCCGTCCAGGAACCGGCTGGGGCGCCGGCCCGCGCGGCCGCCGGGCGAGCGGGCGAGCGCCCAGGAGACGAACAGGTGCTCTCTGGCGCGGGTGACACCGACGTAGAGCAGGCGGCGCTCCTCCTCGACCTGCTCGTCGGTCTTTGCGTAGGTGATCGGCATCATGCCCTCGGCGACCCCCACCAGGAAGACGACGTCCCACTCCAGTCCCTTGGCGGAGTGGAGAGAGGCGAGGGTGACGCCCTGGACCGTCGGGGCGTGCTGGGCGCTCGCGCGTTCGTCGAGCTCGGCCACCAGGTCGCCGAGCGTCGCGCCGGGCTTGGCGGCCGCGAAGTCGTGCGCCAGATTCACCAGGGCGGCCAGCGACTCCCAGCGCTCCCTGACCGCCCCGGAGCCCGCCGGGGGGTTGGTCGTCCAGCCCTCGCCCGAGAGCACCGCCCGGACCTGCGAGGGCAGGTCGACGGCGTCGTCGAGCAGTGAGTCGTTGCCGCCGAAACGGGCCGCCGCGCGCAGCGCCGCACCGGCCTTGCGCACTTCGGGGCGGTCGAAGAACCGCTCGGCGCCGCGGAGCTGGTAGGGCACACCGGCGTCGGCGAGGGCCTGCTCGTAGGTCTCGGACTGGGAGTTCGTGCGGAACAGAATCGCGATCTCGCCGGCGGGGACGCCCGAGGCGATGAGGTCGCGGATGCGGCGGGCGGCGCCCTCGGCCTCGGCGGGCTCGTCCGTGTACTCGGCGTAGACGGGTTCGGCGCCGGCGGGCCGCTGGGAGATCAGTTCGAGCCGGTGCTCGGCGGCCCGGCCGCGGGCCTGGGAGAGCAGTCCGTTGGCCAGGTGGACGACCTGGGGCGAGGAGCGGTAGTCGCGGACGAGCTTGACGACGGTGGCTCCGGGATGGCGGGTGCGGAAGTCGAGAAGGTGGTCCGGGGTTGCACCGGTGAACGAGTAGATCGTCTGGCTGGCGTCGCCCACCACGCAGAGGTTGTCGCGTTCACCGAGCCACAGCTCCAGGAGGCGCTGCTGGAGGGGGCTGACGTCCTGGTACTCGTCGACCACGAAGTGCTGGTACTGGGAGCGGACCTGCTCGGCGATGTCGTGCCGGTCCTGGAGGATGGCGACCGTGAGCAGCAGGACGTCCTCGAAGTCGATGACCGCGCGGTCGCGCTTGAGGTCCTCGTACGCCGCGTAGATCTTGGCGGTCTCGGCCGGGTCCCGGGGCGCTTCACGGCCGGCCTTGGCGGCGGCAGCGGCGTAGTCGGCGGGGATGGTCTGGGTGACCTTGCACCACTCGATCTCGCCGGTGACGTCCCGCAGCTCTCCCCGGTCGAGGCGGATGCGGCAGGCGGCCGCCGCGTCCGCGACGAGCTGGATCTTGCGGTCCACCAGCCGGGGCAGTGAGCCACCGACGGCTTTCGGCCAGAAGTACTGGAGCTGGCGCAGCGCCGCGGAGTGGAAGGTGCGGGCCTGGACACCTCCCGCGCCGAGCTGCCGCAGCCGTCCGCGCATCTCTCCGGCGGCCCGGTTGGTGAAGGTGACCGCGAGCACGCTGGAGGGCTGGAGGATCCCCGCGCGCACCCCGAAGGCGATGCGGTGGGTGATCGCCCGGGTCTTGCCCGTGCCGGCTCCCGCCAGCACGCACACCGGACCGTGCAGGGCGGTGGCGACCGCGCGCTGCTCGGGGTCGAGCCCGTCGAGCACCGCGTCGGCCGTGTCCGGAACCTGCGGGAAGAGGGGGGAGTGCGTTGCTGCTGTCACACAGCCATGCTGCCAGGTCGGCGGAGACCGGTGAGCCGGTTGTCCACAGGGAGACGGCTGCGGTCGTACGAATGCGGTGAGCGTCACCTCGGCCGTCGGTGCCGAGGTGACGTTTTCGGCCATGTCGCCGGTGTCACGCCCCCGCTCCATCCGGCGCTCCCACCTGCGGTGCGGCACAGGGTGCGGCGAGCGTCACGTCGCGATGGGCGTCCCCGATACCCCCCACGGGAATGGTGACCGGGTGACCTGCGTTCCACTTGCAGCGACCACGCACCCAAGCCGTGAAGGAGCGCATGAGACATGCAGGGCACTGTGACGATGTACAGCACCACGTGGTGCGGCTACTGCCGTCGGCTCAAGAGCCAG
Source organism: Streptomyces sp. NPDC028298 (assembly GCF_055565895.1). NCBI lineage: Bacteria > Bacillati > Actinomycetota > Actinomycetes > Kitasatosporales > Streptomycetaceae > Streptomyces > Streptomyces sp. NPDC028298. The sequence goes on along the minus strand of NZ_JBVHTL010000004.1, from coordinate 786,086 downwards.
ATGGACCGTGAGGGCATCGCGTACACCGAGATCAACATCGAGCAGGACCCGCAGTCCGCGGCGTTCGTCGAGAAGGCGAACGGCGGCAACCAGACGGTTCCGACGGTCCGGATCGTCTCCGGCGCCGGTGGCGCCGAGGTCGTCATGACGAACCCGAGTCTCGCCCAGGTGAAGCAGGCCCTCACGGCCTGACCTCCCGCGCGCACGGCAATGCCCCTCCGCCGAGCTCGTCGGAGGGGCACCGTCATGTCCGGGGCACGCTCAGGGGGCGTTGCGGGTCGGTCATACCCGGGCCACGCTCAAGGGGCGTTCCGGGTCGGCAGGGGCTTGCCGTACCAGAGCTCGATCAGGCGCGCGGCGATCGAGATCCCGTAGGGAGGCATGACCTCCCCGGACTCGAAGGCGGCGCGCAGGTCGTCCCGGGAGAACCAGCGGGCCTCCTCGATCTCCTCGCCGTCGACGTCGATCTCCGACGAGGTGGCGCGGGCCCGGAAGCCCAGCATCAGGCTGGAGGGGAACGGCCAGGGCTGGCTGGCGACGTACTCGACCTCGCCGACCGTGACCCCGGCCTCCTCGAAGACCTCGCGGCGCACGGACTGCTCGATCGACTCACCGGGCTCGACGAAGCCGGCGAGGGTGGAGAAGCGGCCTTCGGGCCAGTGCACCTGGCGGCCGAGCAGGATGCGGTCGTCGTCGTCCGTCACGGCCATGATCACGGCCGGGTCGGTGCGCGGGTAGTGCTCGGCGCCGCACGCGGGGCAGCGGCGGATGTGTCCGGCGGCGGCGATGACGGTGCGCTCGCCGCAGCGGGAGCAGAAGCGGTGGGTGCGCTGCCAGTTCTCCAGGCCGACGGCGTGCACCATCAGGCCCGCGTCACGCGGTGACAGCAGAAGGCCCGCCTCACGCAGTCCGGCCGGGCGGGCGGACTGGTCGATCCGGCCGGGAAGCGCGTCCTTCTGGAGCGCGAAGTAGCTCACCCCGTCCTCGTCCGTGCCCAGGAAGTAGCGGTGCGCTTCGGTGAGCGGGGCCTCGAAGGAGGGCGTCATCAGCAGTTCGGTGGTGCCGTCGGCCGTCTCGTCGATGAGCACCTGGCCGCCGGAGACCACGAAGACACGGGTCGTGGGGTGGCTCCAGGCGGCCGCGAGCCAGGCCTCGTCGAGCCGGTGATGGGCCGCCCGGTCGATGCCGCTCGGAGCGGTGAGCGAGATGGGACGGTCGGCGCTGTGGTCGGTCCAGGTGGTCACGGATGCTTCCAACTCCCCCGGTGGAACGGTTGTCTCGACGGGCGGTTCAGCAGGACGGGCGTGCGGTGGTGCGCTGTCGGGGCTGTGGTTCGGCTTGTTCAGTTTGTCTCGCGCCAGTTCTCGGCCAGGTCGCCCCACAGGTAGGCGGTCGTCTCGACGCCCTTCATGAGGAGGTCGAGTTCGACCTTCTCGTTGGGGGCGTGCCAGCCGTCGGAGGGGACGGAGATGCCGAGGAAGAGCACCGGGGCGCCGAGGACCTCCTGGAGGTCCGCCGCCGGTCCCGAGCCGCCCTCGCGGGTGTAGCGGACCGGCTGCTCGAAGGCGCGGCCCATGGCGCGTACGACGGACTGCAGGGCCGGGTGGTCGAGCGGGGTCAGGCAGGGGCGGGTGGACGGGCTGAACGTGATCTCGAGCCGGATGCCGTCGGGCACCTGCCCGGCCGCCCAGGCGCGTACGGCCTTCTCGATGTGGTCCGGGTCCTGCCCGGCGACGAGCCGGAAGGAGAGCTTCACCAGCGCCGAGGACGGGATGATCGTCTTGCTGCCCGCGCCCTGGTAGCCGCCGCCGATGCCGTTGACCTCGGCGGTCGGGCGGGCCCAGACGCGCTCCAGGGTGGTGTGGCCGGCCTCTCCGTGGGTGGCCGTCGACCTGGCGGTGCGCAGCCATCGTTCCTCGTCGAAGGGCAGCTCGGCGAAGAGCTCCCGCTCGCGGTCGGTGAGTTCGGTGACCCCGTCGTAGAAGCCCGGCACGGCCACGCGCGCGTGCTCGTCGTGCAGGGCCGCGACCAGGCGGGCGACCGCGGTGGCGGGGTTGGGCACGGCGCCGCCGAAGGATCCGGAGTGGATGTCCTGCCCGGGTCCGTGGAGGACGATCTCGCACTCGGCGAGGCCCCGCATGCCCGTGCAGACGGTGGGGGTGTCCTCGGACCACATGCCGGTGTCGGAGACGATCACGGCGTCGGCGGCGAGCCGCCGCGCGTGCTTCTCGACGAGCTCGCGGAAGTGCGGGGACCCGGACTCCTCCTCGCCCTCGATCAGCAGCTTGAGGTGCACCGCGGGGGTGGTGCGCCCGGTGGCGGCGAGGTGGGCCCGGACGCCGAGTGTGTGGAAGAACACCTGGCCCTTGTCGTCCGCGGCCCCCCGCGCGTGGAGGCGGTTGCCCACGATCACCGGCTCGAAGGGGTCGGTGTCCCAGCCGTCCTCGCGGGCGGCGGGCTGCACGTCGTGGTGTCCGTAGACGAGGACCGTGGGTGCGTCGGGGTCCTCGGAGGGCCATTCGGCGAAGACGGCCGGGGCGCCCGCGGTCGGCCAGACCTCGCAGGTCGGGAAGCCGGTCTTCCGGAGTTCGGCGGCGAGCCAGTCGGCGCTGCGTGCCACGTCCGCGGCGTGCTCGGGCTGAGCCGAGACCGAGGGGATGCGCAGCCACCGACCGAGGTCGTCGAGGAAGGCGGCGCGGTGCGTCTCGATGTACGTACGGACGGTGCTGACGGCGTTGTCAACGGGCTTGCTCATGTTCCTGAGCCTATCCGCCCACAGCGGCGTGTTCGTCCGGCGGTTCCCCGGGGACCTCGTCGCGCGCGCCCGCCGGGTCCTCGGTGAGCAGCCGCTCCAGCGCGGCACGGTCCGGGAGGCCCTCCGGTCGTACGGCCTCGCCGTCGCGGACGTACAGGAACGTGGCCGTGACGGATTCCAGGGGCACGCCCTGCCGCTCGGCCCAGCCCAGGCGGTACAGCGCGAGCTGGAGCGGGTCGGCCGTGCGGCCGTGGCCGGTCTTCCAGTCGACGATCTCGTACGTCGTCTCCTCGCCCTCGCCTTCCCTGTAGACGGCGTCGATCCGGCCGCGGACGACCCGGCCGGCGATCGCGAGCTGGAAGGGCACCTCGACGCGGTACGGGGTGCGGTGCGCGTAGGGACTGCGTTCGAAGGCGTCTTTCAGGGCTTCCAGGTCGTGCTCGTCGGCGATCTCCGCCTCGCTGCCGGGCAGGTCCTCGGGGTCGAGCATCGGAAGCCGCAGTTCCTCGAAACGGGACTCCACCCAGGCGTGGAAGCGCGTGCCCCGGCGCGCGGCGGGCTGCGGGGGGCGCGGCATGGGGCGGGCGAGCTCCTGGGCGAAGCCGTCCGGGTCGGCGGCCAGACGCACGAGCTGCGAGGCGGTGAGCGAGGCCGGCAGGGGGACGTGGGTGACGGTCGCGCGGGCGCGCAGGAGCTCTCCGGTGAGCGCGTCCAGGTCGCGGTCCCAGGACGCGAGGGTGCGGGCCTCCTCGGGCGTGAGGCGCTCGCTCGCGGTCTCCCGGGGGTGCGGGCGGGCGGCGGGGCCCTGGGCCTGGTGCGGCACCGTGGGGCGTGCGTTCCCGCGGCCGGCCGTGCGGTCTCCCGGCCGTTCGGCCGTCCAGGAGTCCCAGTCCGAGTCGTCGCCCTCGGGCGGAGCGCTCCCGGCGGAACGGCCGTGCGGAAAGCGGTCCTCGGGCGGGGCGCCGTCGGGGAAGTCGTCTTCGGGGAGGCCGTACTCGTCGTACTCGTCGTAGGGCGGGATGTCGTCCTCGGGCGGGGGCGGCCATTCGGGATCGTCGTACGAGCCGGGGTCGTGGGCGGCGGCCGGATACGGGTGTGCGTCGGCGCCCGGGTGGGTCTCGTCGTGGGACGCCACCCGCTCCAGGTGGGCGAGCACGGTCTCCGCCGCCGCGCGCCGGCGGGCGAGGGCCTCGTCGTCGAGCGGGAGCGGCCAGGCGTGGTCGGCCGCCGCCTCGCGCAGGGCCGGATTCTCCTCGTCCTCGGCCGGTTCGTCCGCCCAGACCTCGATCTCGCCGTGTCCGGCGACGCAGTGGTCGTGGAGGGCGTGCAGGAAGTCCGAGGGGCCGCGCGTCCTCTTCTGGGAGGGCCCCCACCAGTGGCCCGAGCCGAGCAGGAGCGAACGGGGCCGGGTGAACGTGACGTAGCCGAGGCGCAGTTCCTCGGTGTGCTGGTGGGCCTTCATGGCCTCGTGGAAGGCCTTGATGCCCTTGGCGTCCCAGGTGTCGACGTCGGGCAGCGTGTCGGCGTCGCCGCGCAGCCGGTGGGGCAGGACCTTGCCCTGGGCGGTCCACTTGTCACGGCCCTGACCGCTGGGGAAGGTGCCGTCGACGAGGCCGGGGACGGCCACCACGTCCCACTCCAGGCCCTTGGACTTGTGCGCGGTGAGCACCTTGACGGTGTTCTCGCCGCCGGGCAGCGCGTTGTCCAGTCCCTTCTCGTACTGCGCGGCGGTGCGCAGGAAGCCGAGGAAGGCCAGCAGGCTCGCCTCGCCGTCGCCGGCCGCGAAGGAGGCGGCGACGTCCAGGAAGTTGGACAGGGTCTCGCGGCGGCGGGCCGCCAGGGCGTGCGGGGACGCGGAGAGCTCGACCTCCAGACCGGTGACGGCGAGCACCCGGTGCAGGACGTCCATGAGCGGATCGGCCAGCGAGCGGCGCAGGTCGCGCAGTTCGGCGGCGAGCCGTGCGAAGCGCACCCGGGCGTCCGGCGAGAAGGGCAGCCCGTCGTCGTCCCCCGCGGCCTCGATCGGTGTCTCCAGGAACGTGTCGAGGGCGTCGGCGAGCGAGATCACCTCGGCCGGGTCGACCCCCTCGACGGCCGCGGCGAGCCTGCGGTCCGGATCGTCGTCGGCGCCCACGCGCGCGTGGGACACGAGCAGACGGGCGCGGCGCCCCAGGAGGGCGAGGTCGCGCGGACCGATGCGCCAGCGCGGACCGGTGAGCAGCCGCACGAGGGAGGCGTTCGCCCCCGGGTCCTGGAGGACTTCGCAGACGGCCACGAGGTCGGCCACCTCGGGAAGGTGCAGCAGACCGGAAAGGCCCACCACCTCGACGGGGATGTCCCGGGCGACGAGCGCGCCCTGGATCTCGGCGAAGTCGGTGGCGGTGCGGCACAGGACGGCGATCTCCGCGGGTGCCTTTCCGGTGCGCACGAGATGGGCGATCGAGTCCGCGAGCCAGCCGATCTCCTCGGCGTGGGTGGGCAGCAGCGCGCAGCGCACGAGGCCGTCCCGCTCGGCTCCCGGGGCGGGCCGCAGGGCCTCCACGCCCGCGTGCATGGCGCGCAGCGGCTCGGCGAGGCCGTTGGCGAGGTCGAGGAGGCGGCCGCCGCTGCGGCGGTTCTCACTGAGCGACTGGCGGGTGGCGGGGCGGCCGTCGGAGCGGGCGAAGTGCTCGGGGAAGTCGTCGAGGTTGGCGACGGAGGCGCCGCGCCAGCCGTAGATCGCCTGACAGGGGTCGCCGACCGCGGTCACGGGGTGCCCGGTGCCGCCGCCGAACAGTCCGGCGAGCAGGACGCGCTGGGCCACCGACGTGTCCTGGTACTCGTCCAGCAGGACGACGCGGAACTCGTCCCGCAGGATCTCGCCGACCTCGGGGCGGGTGCGGGCCAGGGTGGCCGAGAGGGCGATCTGATCACCGAAGTCGAGGAGGTCGCGCTCTCGTTTCGCCGCTCGGTAGCGGCCCACCAGCTCGGCGAGTTCGCGCCGGGCCGCGGCGGTCTCCGGGACCTTGCGCAGATCCGCGTTCGTGAGCCGCGCGCTCTCCAGGGTGCGCAGCAGCTCGGCGTCGTGGGCGCGCAGGTCCTCGGCCGTCACGAGGTGTTCGGCGAGCTCGGAGTCGAGGGTCAGGAGGTCGCCGACCAGGTCGGGGAAGGAGCGGGTCAGCGCCGGGTACGGGCCCGGCGCCTCGCGCAGCACGCGCGCGGCGAGCTGGTAGCGGGTGGCGTCGGCCAGGAGCCGGGAGGTCGGTTCCAGCCCGATCCGCAGGCCGTGGTCGGTCAGCAGCCGACCCGCGAAGGCGTGGTACGTGGAGATGACCGGCTCGCCCGGCGGGTTGTCGGGGTCGATGACGTCCGGGTCGGTGACTCCCGCCTTGACGAGCGCCTTGCGGACCCGCTCGGCGAGTTCGCCCGCCGCCTTGTTGGTGAACGTCAGTCCGAGGACCTGTTCGGGGGCCACCTGACCGGTGCCGACCAGCCACACCACACGGGCCGCCATCACCGTGGTCTTGCCCGAACCGGCTCCGGCCACGATCACCTGGGGGGCCGGCTCCGCGATGATGCAGGCCGTCTGTTCCGGGGTGAACGGAATACCGAGGAGCTCCTTGAGCTGTTCGGGGTCGGTGATACGGGCGGGCATGTCGCAGAGGCTAGCGGCGTCCACTGACAGCGGTGGCCAGATCGGCGCCAGGGACGAAAGAACTGCAGGTCAGCACATGTGGTGCTCTGCGTCACTCGCTGACGCCGCGCCCCTGGAACGGGCCGGACTCCCGGACGGGCGGCCTGTCGGGGACCGGTGCGGGACCCCGGGACCCGCTCACTCGACGACCTGGCGGCCCTCCGGCCGGGCGCTGCACGATGCCCGGAAGGAGCAGTGGGTGCAGTGCTGTCCCGTCGTCGGCGAGAACCGTTCGTCGAGGACCTTGCCGGCGGCGTTCGCCAACAGGTCACCGACCCACTCGCCCTCCAGCGGCTCCTGCGCCTGCACCTTGGGGAGGGTCTCGCCGCCGTTCTTCTTGGCGGCACCCTGGCGGAGCTGGACGAGTTCGGCACCGCCCGCCTCGGGTCGTACGCCGTCGAACACGTCGTCGACCGCGCCCTCTCCGACGGCGAGCTGGTAGACCGCGAGCTGCGGGTGGTGGGTCACCTCGGCGGCGGTCGGCGCCTGCTTGCCGGTCTTGAAGTCGACCACGTAGGCGCGGCCCTCGGTGTCGGCCTCGACGCGGTCCATGGAGCCGCGGATGCGCACTTCGTAGGAGCCCGCTTCGAGCGTCACGTCGAAGTCGTGCTCGCTGGCCACCGGTGTCCGGCCGGTGCGGTCCATGACGTGCCACTTCAGGAAGCGTTCGAGCGCCACGCGCGCGTGCTCCTTCTCCTGCGCGGACTTCCAGGGCGCGTCGAAGGCGAGCGCGTTCCACACGGAGTCGAGGCGCTCCATGAGCACGTCGAGGTCCGCCGGGGTGCGTCCGGAGGCGACCTCGTCGGCCAGGACGTGCACCACGTTGCCGAAGCCCTGGGCTGCCGTCGCGGGCGCGTCGGCCTTCACCTCCCGCCCGAGGAACCACTGCAGGGCACAGGTGTTGGCGAGCTGGTCGAGCGCGCTGCCGGAGAGCACGACCGGCTGGTCGCGGTCGCGCAGCGGCACCTTGCTCTCCGTCGGCTCGTACATGCCCCACCAGCGGTAGGGGTGCGCGGAGGGCACCAGCGGGCGGCCGTCCTCGTCGGCGAGCGCGGCGAGCCGGGCGAGGCGGCGGGCCGCGGCCTGCCGGAGGTTCTCCGAGACACGCGGGTCGACCGTGGTGGCGCGCAGCTCGGCGACCAGCGGGGCCACGGCCAGCGGGCGGCGCGGGCGGCCGGTCACGTCCTTGGGTTCGACGCCGAGTTCGGTCAGGAAGCGGGAGGGCTGGTCGCCGTCGTCGGCCGGTGCCTTCACCGCCGTCACGACGAGCCGTTCACGCGCGCGCGTGGCGGCGACGTAGAACAGCCGGCGCTCCTCGGACAGGAGCGCCCCGGGGGTGAGGGGTTCGGCGAGTCCGTCCCGCCCGATGCGGTCGGCCTCCAGCAGGGAGCCGCGGCGGCGCAGATCCGGCCACAGGCCTTCCTGGACGCCCGCGACCACGACGAGGCGCCACTCCAGGCCCTTGGAGCGGTGCGCGGTCATCAGGCGTACGGCCTCGGGGCGGACGGCCCTGCGGGTGAGCGTGTCGGCCGCGATGTCCTCGGCGTCGATCTCCTCCAGGAAGTTCAGGGCGCCACGGCCTCCGGTGCGCTCCTCCGCGCGCTCGGCGGTCGCGAACAGCGCGCACACGGCGTCGAGGTCCCGGTCGGCGTTGCGTCCGGCCGCGCCGCCGCGCCGGGCGGCCCGCTCCAGGCGCTGCGGCCAGGGCGTGCCGTCCCACAGGTCCCAGAGCGCCTCCTGGGCTGTTCCGCCGCCCGCGAGACGCTCACGCGCCTTGCGCAGCAGCGCGCCCAGGCGCTGGGCCCCTCGGGCGTACGCGGGATCGTGCGCGACGAGCCGCTCCGGCTCGGCCAGCGCGCGGGCGAGCAGGACGTCGGACGGCGGCGGTACGAGATTTCCGCCGGCCCGCTCCTCCTCGCGCAGGGCACGCCCCAGGCGCCGCAGGTCGGCGGCGTCCATGCTCGCGAGGGGCGAGGCGAGGAGCGTGAGCGCGGTCTCGGTGTCGAGCCAGGACGCGACACGGACCCCGGCCGCGTCCTGTCCCGGCTCGGCGCCGGAGACCTCACCCGAACCGGACGTCCCGTCCGCGCCCGGCGCCGCACCCTCACCGGACGACCCGTCCGTGCTCGTCTCCGACTCCGCGCGGGCCACCGCCCGCAGGGCCGTCAGCAGGGGCGCGACCGCGGGTTCGTGCCGCAGGGGGAGATCGTCGCCGTCGATGTCCAGGGGCACGCCGGCGGAGGTGAGCGCCCGCCGGATCGTGGGGATCGTGCGGGAACCGGCGCGCACGAGGACGGCCATCTCTCCCCAGGGGACGCCGTCCTCCAGGTGGGCGCGGCGCAGGATGTCCGCGATGTTGTCGAGTTCCGTGCCGGCCGTCGGGTACGTGTAGACCTCGACCTGTCCCCCGTCCCGCACCGCGGACAGCTCACGGTGGGCGCGCACCTTCTGCGCGGGCAGCCGGGTCAGCGGCATGCGCTGGGTGAGCCGGCGGGTGGCCTCCAGCAGCTCGGCGCCCGAGCGGCGGGAGGTCCCGAGGACCTCGACCGGAGCCGGACGGCCGTCCACGCGCGGGAAGGCCTCGGGGAAGGCGAGGATGCCGTTCACGTCGGCGCCTCGGAAGGCGTAGATCGACTGGTCGGGATCGCCGAAGGCGACGAGGGTGCGCCCGCCGCCCGCGAGGCCGCGCAGCAGCCGCACCTGCGCGGGGTCGGTGTCCTGGTACTCGTCCACGTAGACGGCGTCGTACTGCGCGGCGAGCCGTTCGGCGACCTCGGGGCGGCGCACGAGCAGCACCGCGCGGTGGACGAGCTCCGCGTAGTCGAGCACTCCCTGCATGTCGAGGACGTCGAGGTACTCGGCGAGGAAGGCGGCCGCCGCGCCCCAGTCCGGGCGGCCGATGCGCCGCGCGAAGGCTTCCAGGGCGTCCGGGCCGAGGCCGAGTTCGCGGCTGCGGGCGAGGACCGCGCGGACCTCGTCCGCGAAGCCGCGCGTGGTCAGGCAGGCGCGCAGTTCGTCCGGCCAGCGCCCATGGGCGAGGCCCAGCCGCTCCAGGTCGGGCTGGCCCGCGAGCAACTCGCGCACGGCCACGTCCTGCTCGGGGCCGGACAGCAGTCGCAGGGGCTCCACGAACAGGTCGCTGTCCTGGTGGGCCCGGATCAGGGCGTAGCAGAAGGAGTGGAAGGTGGTGGCCCGGGGCGCGCGGGCGGCTCCTATGCGCAGCGCCATGCGGTCGCGGAGCTCGACGGCGGCCTTGCGGCTGAAGGTGAGCACCAGGATGCGTTCCGGGTCGCCGCCGCGTTCGATCCGGGCGGCCACGGATTCGACGAGCGTGGTCGTCTTGCCCGTACCGGGACCGGCGAGGACGAGCAGCGGCCCGCTCCCGTGGTCAGCCACCGCGCGCTGTCCCGCGTCAAGACGAGGGGGATCCACCCGGGCCGGGGCGGTGCGCACCAGCCGGTACGCACCCCGGGCCCCCTGGCGCACGGAAGGGTGCGTCAGGCGCCTGGTGGAGGAAGTGGAGCTCACGTGGTTCGCCGGTCCTGGTGGTCGTACGGGTGGGCGGACTGCCGCGTGGAGGGCGGTGACCGCGGGGTGGGAGGGACGCGTGCCGAGGACGCTACGCCGGTGCCGTCGGCGGAAGGGGGGCTTCCGATTCTTCCCTCACGCCCCACCCGTCCCGCGCGTCCCGTGCTGCGTCCCGTGCCCTACGAACGTACGGCATGTCACGGATGTGCCTCGTTTCCCTCGTACGGGCCTCAGTGTCCCCTTCGGCCCCGGGAATACCCGAAGCTGTCAGGTGTGACCTTCCGCGCGTTCGCCGCCGTCCCATCGGGCCCGTCTCATGTCGACGCGTGGCAGATGCCCCGCGGAGGCCCGGCTCGCCTCCTTGAGAGGCGTCCCCTCGTCGCGGTAATGGGCCAGCGCGTCCAGTTCGTGGCCGGGCAGCAGCACGCCGTCGGCGCGCATCACGCGCCACCACGGCACCGCTCCGCCGTACAGGGCCAGCACCCGGCCCACCTGGCGCGGGCCACCCTCCTCCAGCCATTCGGCGATGTCGCCGTACGTCATGACGCGGCCGGGCGGGATCTGCTCGGCGACGTCGAGGACCCGCTCCGCGTACTCCGGCAGCGCGTCCGCCGGAAGGCTCTCCTCGCTCATCCGCCCCATCCTGCCCCACCCCACCGACAACGTGGCCCGGCGGCGACTGTGCATATTCCTTCCCGCCGAGTGACGCTTGTAGCAGATTGCGCGCCCCGCATTTGCACCCTGATGCCCCCGTGTGTCGGTCGGGCATGCCACCATCGTGCGGGCGGTGACTGGTGATACGAGATCAAGAAGAGACCATGAGGCAGCAGGGCGTGCATCCCGAAGACGCGGAGGGCACCTCCGCCGCCTCGTCACGCCCTGAGACGGACGGCGTCGACGAGAAGGCCGCGGATCCGTCCGCCGAGGCCGGCGCGGACTCGTCCCGGGAACCCGGGGACGAGAAGCGGCAGGCCGAGCGCGGCACCGCCTGTGCGGAGGAGGTCCACGCCGACGAGGTCGAGGGCGACGAACCGCTGCTTCCCGCGCGCGTGCACCGCCCCTCGGACCTGATGCGGCTCCTGGTCGGTGTGCTCGCGATCGTGGTGCTGCTCGCCATCGCCGCGTTCGCGCACGGCACCACCTCCGGCCTCGAACAGGACATCAACAAGGGCACGGGACAGGCACCCGATCTGCTGATCAAGATCGCGGGGCTGGCGTCCAGCATCGCGATCCTGCTCGTGCCGGTCGCCTTCGCGATCGAACGGCTGATCAAACGGGACGGGCTGCGCATCGCCGACGGCGTCCTCGCCGCGGTCCTCGCGCACGGAGTGACACTCGCCACGGACCTGTGGGTCGCCAAGGGCGCCCCGCACTCCATCCAGGAAGCGCTCACCCAGCCCTCTCCGGGTGACATCCACGCCCTCACCGACCCGGTGCACGGCTATCTCGCGCCGGTCATCGCCTACATGACGGCCGTCGGCATGTCCCGCAGACCGCGCTGGCGCGGGGTGCTCTGGGTCGTCCTGCTCCTCGACGCCTTCTCCATGCTGGTCACGGGCTACACGACGCCGTTCTCGATCATCCTGACGGTGCTGATCGGCTGGACCGTCGCCTACGGAACGCTGTACGCCGTCGGCTCCCCGAACGTACGGCCGACCGGACGGACGCTGATGGCGGGCCTTCGGCACGTCGGCTTCCACCCGGTCAGCGCGGCGCGTGAGGAGATGCCCGAGAGCACGGAGAGCGGCGACCGCGGCCGGCGCTACTTCGTCACCCTGGAGGACGGCCCACCGCTCGACGTCACGGTCGTCGACCGCGAACAGCAGGCGCAGGGCTTCTTCTACCGCGTCTGGCGCCGGCTGACGCTGCGCGGCATCACCACGCGCCGCAGCCTCCAGTCCCTGCGCCAGGCCCTGGAGCAGGAGGCCCTCCTCGCCTACGCGGCCATCGCGGCCGGCGCCAACGCGCCCAAGCTGATCGCGACCTCCGAGCTGGGCCCGGACGCCGTGATGCTCGTCTACGAGCACACCGGCGCGCACACCCTGGACTCCCTGCCCGACGAGGTGATCACCGACGGGCTGCTGCGCGACACCTGGCACCAGGTGCAGGCGCTGCAGTCCCGGCGCATCGCGCACCGCCGGCTCGCGGGCGACGCGATTCTGGTGGATCGTTCCGGCACCGTGATCCTCACGGATCTGCGTGGCGGAGAGATCGCGGCCGGCGATCTGGTGCTGCGCATGGACATCGCCCAGCTCGTGACCACCCTCGCGCTGCGCGTGGGCGCCGAGCGCGCGGTGGCGTCGGCGGTGGGCGTGCTCGGTCCGGACGCGGTCGCGGACTGTCTGCCCATGCTCCAGCCGATCGCGTTGACGCGCTCCACGCGCGCGACGCTGCGCAGACTCGGCCGGGAGCGCGCGCAGCGCGAACGCGAGGCGGTCCTGGAGGCCTCGCGGCAGGCCAAGCTCGCCCGTGCCGCGGAAGCGGCCGAGGGAGGCGGCGAAGCGATCCCGCCCGTGTCGGAGAAGGCCGAGAAGAAGGCCGTACGCGCCGAGCAGCGCGCCGAGAAGCGGGCGATCGACGAGGCACTGGACGAGGCGCGCGAGGAGGATCTGCTCACCCAGATCCGCCATCAGGTACTGCTGATCCGGCCCCAGGCTCCCGTGGAGCCGGCCCGGCTGGAGCGGGTCAAGCCCCGCACGCTGATCAGTGTCATCGCCGGGGCGATCGGCGCGTACTTCCTGCTCACGCAGCTCACCCACATCGAGTTCGGGACTCTCTTCGACAACGCCGAATGGGGCTGGGTCGCGGCGGCCGCGCTGTTCTCCGCCCTCAGCTACTTCGCGGCGGCGATGAGCCTCCTCGGCTTCGTGCCGGAGCGGGTGCCGTTCCTGCGGACGGCGGCGGCCCAGGTCGCCGGCTCGTTCGTGAAGATCGTGGCGCCCGCCGCGGTCGGCGGCGTCGCCCTCAACACGCGTTTCCTCCAGCGGGCCGGGGTGCGGCCGGGGCTCGCGGTGGCGAGTGTCGGCGCCTCGCAGCTCTTCGGGCTCGGCTGCCACATCCTGATGCTGCTGTCCTTCGGCTATCTGACAGGTACGGAGAAGACGCCGTCCCTGTCGCCGTCCCGCACGGTCATCGCGGGCCTGCTGACGGTGGCGGTGTTCATCCTCGTGGTGACGTCGGTTCCGCTGCTGCGCAAGTTCGTCTCCACGCGCGTGAGGTCGCTGTTCGCGGGCGTCGTGCCGCGCATGCTGGACGTGCTGCAGCGACCGCAGAAGCTCGTCACCGGCATCGGCGGCATGCTGCTGCTGACGGCCTGCTTCGTGATGTGCCTGGACGCCTCGATCCGCGCGTTCGGCCACGAGGAGACGACCACGCTCAGCCTCGCCAGCGTCGCCGTCGTCTTCCTCGCCGGCAACGCCCTGGGCTCGGCGGCCCCGACCCCGGGCGGTGTGGGCGCCGTCGAGGCGACCCTCACGGTCGGTCTGATCGCCGTCGGCCTGCCCAAGGAGGTCGCGGCGCCCGCGGTGCTGCTGTACCGGCTGCTGACCCTGTGGCTCCCGGTGCTGCCCGGCTGGCTGTTCTTCAACCACCTGACCCGCAAGGGCGCGCTCTAGGGCTCGCGCCCGGGTCGGCGCTCGCCCGGGTCGGCGCTCGCCCGGGGCAGGCCGAGCCCCGGCCGACGCTCGCCCAGGCCCGGCATGAGGCACGGCCGCCCACTCGCCTTCGCCCGGCCAAAGGCATGGCCGGCGTTCGCCGTCGCCCGGCCGAGGGCACGGCGGACACCCGGCCGTGCCCTCACCCGCACGGCTCGTGCCCCGAGCGCCCCGCCCCGCACGCCCGCAGGATGGGGAGCATGCCGAAGCCGTCCCCGCCACGCGCCGTCGTCGCGGCCGTCGCCGCCGTCCTGCTGACCTCGTGGGTGTCCGGCTGCGGCGACGACTCCAAGGACGAGGACCTGACGGCGCAGAAGCTGGACTGGAAGACGTGCCCGGCACCGTCCGAGGCCCAGGGCGGCGGCAGCGCCCCCTCGCCCCTGCCCGGTGGCGCGGAGTGGCAGTGCGCCACCTTGAAGGTGCCCCTCGACTGGTCCGACCCCAAGGGCGACACGATCGGGATCGCGCTGATCCGGGCGAAGGCGAGCGGCGACCCCGCCCGGCGCATCGGCTCGCTCATCTTCAACTTCGGCGGCCCCGGCGGCTCGGGTGTCGCCACCCTGCCCGCCTTCGGGGAGGACTACGCCGCCCTGCGCACCCGCTACGACCTGGTGAGCTTCGACCCGCGCGGCGTCGGCCGCAGCGCCGGCGTGAAGTGCGAGAACGACCAGCAGCTCGACAAGTTCTTCCAGCAGGACGCCACGCCGGAGGACACCGCCGAGCAGCGGACGCTCCTGCGGAACACGAAGTCGTTCAACGCGGCGTGCGAGAAGAACTCCGGGAAGGTCCTCCCCCATGTGCGCACGACGGACGCCGCTCGCGACATGGATCTGATGCGCCAGGTTCTGGGCGACGACAAACTGCACTACTTCGGCATCTCCTACGGCACCGAGCTGGGCGGCGTCTACGCCCACCTGTTCCCCAAGAACGTGGGCCGGGCCGTCTTCGACGGCGTCGTCGACCCGACCCAGAACGTGGAACAGAGCTCACTCGGCCAGGCCAAGGGCTTCCAGCTCGCGCTGGACAACTTCGCGAAGGACTGCACCTCGAAGGTCGAGGACTGCCCCATCGGCGACACCCCGCAGGACGTCAAGGACCGTATCGCCCGGCTGCTGAAGGATCTCGACACCAAGCCGATTCCCGGTGTCTTCCCGCGCGTGCTCACCCAGACCGCCGCGACCAGCGGCATCGCGCAGTCGCTGTACTCCAAGGACTTCTGGGAGTACCTGACGGAGGGACTCCAGCAGGCCTACGACGGCGACGGCAAGGTGCTGATGCTGCTGTCGGACTCGATGAACGGACGCAGCGAGAACGGCCAGTACAGCAACATCACCCCGGCGAACATCTCCATCAACTGCGCCGACGACAAGCCGCGTTACACCGCGGACTACGTGAACTCCAAGGTTCCGGAGTTCCGGGCCGCCTCGCCGCTGTTCGGCGACTATCTCGCCTGGGGCATGGTCAGTTGCACCGACTGGGCCGTGCCGGGAGCCGCCGAGCACCCGGACGTCAGCGCCCCCGGCGCGGCACCGATCCTCGTGGTGGGCAACACCGGCGACCCCGCGACGCCGTACGAGGGTGCTCGGGCGATGGTGAACGCGCTCGGCAAGGGCGTCGGGGTCGAGCTGACGTACAAGGGCCAGGGGCACGGGGCGTACGACAGCAAGAACAAGTGCGTGCAGGGCGCGGTGAACGGCTATCTGCTGCAGGGCACCGTGCCGCGGGCCGGCACCGTCTGCTCCTAGAAAACAGCAGGTCAGAGCGTTATCCACAGGCCTCGACGGCGAGCGGCGGCCGCCGCCTACTATGGCCTGCATGTGATCCGCGAACTCGTGCGGACCACAGGCGAGGGGGACTCTCATGACACGTTTCGCACGGTGGACGGCCGCTGCCGCCGCCATGTTGCTGCTGGCCGGCTGCGGTGGGGGCTCGTCGGCCGACGGCGAGGGGAAGGGGAAGAACGGCGACACGGCGCCGGCCACCGCACCGCCCTCCGGCGGGTCGCCGGGGCTGCCCGCCTCGCTCATCTCGCAGAAGCTCGACTGGGGCCGCTGCAAAGGCACTTCGGACTCCCCCGCGCCCGGGAGCGGCTGGCAGTGCGCCACGCTCAAGGCTCCGCTGGACTACGCGAAGCCGCGTGGCACGACGATCGGTCTGGCGCTCATCCGCTCCAAGGCGACCGGCGGCCAGAGCAAGCGCATCGGCTCGCTCCTGTTCAACTTCGGCGGCCCCGGCGGCTCCGGCGTCTCCACGATGCCGTGGTACGAGACCGTCGTCGGCCCCCTGCACGAGCGCTACGACCTGGTGAGCTGGGACCCGCGCGGGGTGGCCGCCAGCGAAGGGGTGCGCTGCCGCGGGGACAAGGCGATCCAGGCCTCCGAATCGGTGGACGCGACACCGGACGACGCGGCCGAGGAAGCGGCGTATCTGAAGGACGCCCAGGACTTCGGGAAGGGCTGCGCCAAGGCCGCGGGCAGGCTGCTGTCCCACGTCTCGACGACGGACACGGCCCGCGACATGGACCTGATGCGCCAGGTCCTGGGCGACCGCCGCATGCACTACTTCGGCATCTCGTACGGGACCGAACTGGGCGGCGTGTACGCCCACTTGTTCCCGAAGAACGTGGGACGCCTGGTGCTGGACGCGGTCGTCGACCCGAGCGCCGACACCGTGGGCCACGCCAAGAACCAGACGCTGGGCTTCCAGCGCGCCCTGGACGACTACCTCAAGTCCACCGGGCAGGATCCGAAGCAGGGCTCCCGGAAGATCGCGGACCTGCTGAAGCGGATCGACGCGAACCCCCTGCCCACCTCCGGCGGGCGCAAGCTCGGCCAGACCCTGGCCCTCACCGGCATCGTGCTGCCCCTCTACAGCGAGGCGGGCTGGCCGCGCCTGACGAAGGCCCTGAAGGACGCCGAGGGCGGGGACGGTTCGGCTCTGCTGGCGCTCGCCGACGAGTACAACGACCGTGACTCCTCGGGGCACTACGGCACGACGACCCACTCCCAGCGGGTCATATCGTGCTTGGACGACAAGGAGCGGCCGACTCCCGAGGAGACGAAGAAGCGGCTGCCCGAGTTCGAGAAGATCTCGCCCGTCTTCGGGGACTTCATGGGCTGGGACACGGCGGGCTGGTGCCACGACTGGCCGGTGGCGGGTCAGCACGACAACCCCGAGGTCAGCGCCCCGGGAGCCGCGCCCGTGCTGATCGTCGGCAACACCGGGGACCCCGCGACACCGTACGAGGGCGCGCGCAGGATGGCGGACGAGCTCGGCAAGGGCGTGGGCGTGGAGCTCACCTGGAAGGGCGAGGGCCATGGCGCCTACGGGAGCGGGAGCGACTGTGTCGACTCGACCGTGAACAGCTATCTGCTGAACGGGACGGTGCCGAAGGACGGCAAGGTCTGTTCATGACGACGGCGGGGGTTTCACGGACACCCGGTCCGCGAAACCCCCGCCGCCGAAAGAGCGGGCCGGTCCGCCGGTCAGTACACCGGCTTCTCGGGCTCGATCTGGTTGACCCAGCCGATCACGCCGCCGCCGACGTGCACCGCGTCGGAGAATCCGGCGGACTTCAGGACGGCGAGGACCTCCGCACTGCGGACACCCGTCTTGCAGTGCAGGACGATCTTCTTGTCCTGCGGCAGGGTCTCCAGGGCGGTGCCCATGAGGAACTCGTTCTTCGGGATCAGCTTGGCGCCCGGGATCGAGACGATCTCGTACTCGTTGACCTCACGGACGTCGATGATCTCGATGTTCTCGCCGTCGTCGATCCACTCCTTGAGCTGCTTGGGAGTGATCGTCGAGCCGGCGGCCGCCTCCTGGGCCTCCTCGGACACGACGCCGCAGAAGGCCTCGTAGTCGATGAGCTCGGTGACGGTGGGGTTCTCGGAGCAGACGGCGCAGTTCGGGTCCTTGCGGACCTTGACCTGGCGGTACTGCATCTCCAGGGCGTCGTAGATCATCAGGCGGCCGACCAGCGGCTCACCGATGCCGGCGAGGAGCTTGATCGCCTCGTTGACCTGGATGGAGCCGATGGACGCGCACAGCACGCCGAGGACGCCGCCCTCGGCGCAGGAGGGGACCATGCCCGGCGGCGGGGGCTCCGGGTAGAGGCAGCGGTAGCAGGGACCGTGCTCGGACCAGAAGACGGAGGCCTGGCCGTCGAAGCGGTAGATCGAGCCCCACACGTACGGCTTGTTGAGCAGCACGCAGGCGTCGTTGACGAGATACCGGGTCGCGAAGTTGTCGGTGCCGTCGACGATCAGGTCGTACTGGCTGAAGATGTCCATCACGTTCTCGGCCTCGAGCCGCTCTTCGTGAAGGACCACGTTCACGTACGGGTTGATGCCCAGTACGGAATCGCGCGCGGACGCGGCCTTGGAACGGCCGATGTCCGCCTGGCTGTGGATGATCTGGCGCTGCAGGTTCGACTCGTCGACCTCGTCGAACTCCACGATGCCGAGCGTGCCGACGCCCGCCGCGGCCAGGTACATCAGCGCCGGCGATCCGAGGCCGCCCGCGCCCACACAGAGCACCTTGGCGTTCTTCAGCCGCTTCTGCCCGTCCATGCCCACATCGGGGATGATCAGGTGGCGGGAGTACCTGCGGACCTCGTCTACGGTGAGCTCAGAGGCTGGCTCGACCAGGGGTGGCAGCGACACGGGGACTCCGTTGGTCGGTCTATCACTACGGTTGTTCTCCCCGTAACACTGCCACGCCCTTCTTCATTCCGAGACACCCGTTCCGATCCGCGAGACGATCTCGTCCCAGTAGCCGGGCATCGCCTCCCAGGGGTCGGCCGTCCCGCCGTGGTCGGAGCGGTCGGTGAAGTAGATCGTCGAGGCTCCCTGCCAGCGGGCGATGCGCAGCGCCTCCTCCAGGTGGCCGCGCGGCACGCCGTGGACGAAGTGGCAGAAGCGCTCGGGGGGATAGTCGGCGGTCCACTCGGCGACCTGCGACCAGCGGTAGTCGGTCCAGGGGCCCGAGAAGGTGACGAGCTGGTCGGCGCTCTCGGCATAGCCCGGGTGCGGGTGGGTGCCGTGACCGAACACGATGTGGGCGCCGTCCCTCAGGCGGCGCAGCTCGTCGGCCGTCCGGCGGGTGTCGGGCAGCGCGGCGCGTTCGGTGGGGCAGCGGTCGAGGATGAACCCGTCGGCCTGGTACCAGTCGAGATGGCGGCGCGCGTCGGCGATCAGTTCGCCGAAGGGGCGTACTCCATGGGCGGCGTCGAGGAGTCCCAGTACCCGGACTCCCGCGTTGCGCAGCCGTCCCGTGGCCTCCAGGCAGCGCGGGTCGGGCCGCTCCCCGGGGCCGTCGTCCACGTTCAGGACGACCCAGTGCAAGGGGGTGCCGGGGCGGGTGAGTTCGTCCCATTCCAGGGGAGCGACGAGGGGGTGCGCATATCCGGGGACACCGAAGCCGAGCCCGAGGTCGGTGCTCGCGCTGCCGGTCGCGGTCCTGGTCAGATACGACATGCCGCCTCCATCCAGATGTCGGCCAGGGATTCCTCGAGGTTGATCCGGGGCCGCCAGCCGAGCCGGTCGCGCGCGGTGCGCACGTCGGCCTGCTGCCAGCTTCCGCAGCCGTCGGGGTAGGGGTACGACACCGGGGCCACGTGGTCGGGTTCGGGGCGGGGGTGGCCGATGGACGGCCTCATGGACGGGCCGGGCGGGCCGTCGAGTTCGTGCAGGCTGCCGTTGTAGCCGGCCACGCGCGCGAGGACGGCGGCGGCGTCGCGGAGACGTACGGCGCGGCCGGAGCCGATGTTGATCACGCCCTGCGCGGCCGACAGGGAGGCGGCGTGCACGGCGCGGGCGACGTCTCGGACGTCGATGAAGTCGCGCTGGACACCGAGGCCGCCGAGTTTGAGTTCGCCGTCGCTGGCCTGCATGGCGCGGCGCAGGGCTTCGGCGAGCCGGCCGAGCGGGGATCCGGCGGGCGTGCCCGGTCCTGCGGGGGAGAAGACGCGGAGCACCACGGCGTCCAGGCCGGAGCCGAGGACGAGTTCGGTGGCGGCGAGTTTGCTCACTCCGTACGGACCGCCCGGGCGCGGGACGGCGTCCTCGGCGGTGGAGGAGCCGGGCTGGCTGGGCCCGTACTCGGCGCCGCAGCCGATCTGGACCAGCCGGGCGCCGCAGCCGCTGCGGCGCAGGGCCTCGCAGACGGTGGCGACGGCGACGGTGTTGTGCCGGGTCAGTTCCCGGGCGCCGCCGCGGGTGGCGCCCGCGCAGTTGATGACGACTCCGGGATGGACCGCGTCCAGGAAGCGGGTGAGCGCGCCGGGGCTGCCCGAGGCGAGGTCGAACCGTACGTCGGCGTCGTCGCCCCGGCCCAGCGCGGTGAGCTGCACGGCCGGATCGGCGAGCAGTCTGTCGGCGACGAATCGGCCGAGGTAACCGTTGGCTCCGATCAGCAGGACCCTCATCGGGCGGCTCCCGGGGCGGATTCTCCGGTTCGGGAGGTGATCATCTGGCTGTCTCCTTCAAGGTGATGCCGTAGGTCGGGGAGAGGGCCCGCGGTGTCGGCCCCGCGGGAGTCGAGGGCCCGGATCCGGGCGGCCGCGAGGCTGCCGGGGCTCCGGGGAGGGCTCACGGCGGCGGGAAGGGCCGGGCGTGGGCCGAGGCGCGGGTGAGCGTGCGGGTCGCCTGGACGAGGAGGACGAGAGCGCCCGCCCCGCAGGCCAGGGCCGGCACGGCCCCGGCGCCCGCGGCGTCGACCAGGCCGTCGACGGGGGTGGCCAGGAACGAGCAGCCGGGCAGCCGCGCGGCGAAGACGGTGGCCAGGGCGGTGGCCTCCACCGCGGCCGCGCCGGCGAGCGCGCGGCCCGCGACCTGGGGGAAGCCGCGTGCAGTGAGCAGCCGGGCGAGGAGGAGCAGTGCGCCGAGGGCACCGGCCCCGGCGTAGGCGGGGGGCTCGTCCAGTGCCGTCCCGCAGAGGGCGAGCAGCCCGCACAGTGCGGCCGTGAACAGGGCGAACGCCCCGAGGAGCAGGGGCCGTACGGAGGCGGCGAACTCCTCCAGGCCGCGGCTCGCGCTCAGCCGGCGGCGGGCGCGGGCGGCGAAGAGGTGGGCGCACCAGGCTGCCGGGGCGCAGGCCAGGCAGAGGGCGAGCACGGGTGCGGTGGCCAGGGGCCAGGGTCCGTGCGGGCCGCCGTCCCGGGCGGCGCCGATCAGTCCGTCGCCGACGAGGGCGTACGCGAGGAGCCAGCAGGTCCACGCGCGGGCAGCGCCCGTCGTGCGGTGCGGGGTGCTCAGGGGGCCGCGCCGGAGGGCGATGTGCAGGCCCGCGGCGATGACGAGGGCGCCGAACGCGGCGACGGCCAGCCGTGGTTGCCCCTCGGTGAGCCGCAGTCCGGCGACGACGGCCGCGCCGAGGGCGCCCGGCACCAGGGCGAGCGCCGCCCAGTAGGCGCGCGGGCCGGAAGGGCCGGGTGGGTCGGTGCGGGGGGCCGTCTCCCCGTCGCGGGCCGCGCGGGCGTACATCTCCTCGGCGAGCGAGAAGACGTCCCGGTGCCGCAGCCGGGCGGCGGTCCGGTCGGTGACCCCGTGCGCCTCGAGACCCGCCGCGATCTCCAGCGGGTCCACCGCGCGCTCGCACAGCTCGCGGTGCCGGTGCATGAGCGCCTTCACGGGGTCCACCGCGCCACGGCGCACGGCGGGCCCGCGCGTGCCGTGCAGGCCCTCACGGGCGGAGTCGCCGTCGTTGAGGGGGGCGGTGCCGCGTCCCGCGCTGTCGATGGTCACGTGCCCTCCCCGACGGAGACGGGCACCGGCGGGGGCACGGTGGCGCGGACCGGTGCGCCCTCGGCCCAGCGCGGCCGGCGTTCGGTCGTGAAGCGGGTCTCGGTCCAGCACCCGGGCACGTGGGCCTCGGCGGGGGCGCCGAAGGGCAGCGGCTCCCCCTCTTCGTCCACGACGACCCGGCGCACCGGGGAGTGCGAGACGATCTCCAGGTAAATGCCGTGAAATGCCGTGATGTTCTGCTCGACGGTGAACAGTTCGAGGGCGCGTGCGCGGGCGGCCGCGCCGAGCCGCTCGCCGCGCTCGGGGTCGCGCAGCAGTGCCACGCAGGCCTCCGCGAGCGCCCGCGGATTGCGCGGGGGAACCACGAGACCCGTACCGCCGATGACCTCGACGACCGCGCCCACGTCCGTGGAGACGGTGGCCCGGCCGCAGAGCATGGCCTCGACGAGGCTGACCGGGAAGCCCTCGACGACGCTGGACAGGACGACCACGGCGCCACAGGCGTAGGCGTCGGCGAGGCTCGGGATCTCGGGGCCGCCGATCTCCTCGAAGGAGACGGGGTTGTCGCCGACGGCGTGCACGCCGTCCGCCTCGTCGGGGAAGAGCTGCGCGGCCAGCGCCTTGCAGTGGGTCAGATACGTGGCGGCTTCGGGGTCCTCCGCGGGGGCGCCGACGATCCGCAGCCGGGTGTCCGGCTCGGCCTTGCGGATCTCGGCGAAGGAGTGCAGCAGGGAGATCAGGTCCTTGGCCGGTTCGATGCGGCCGACCCACACCAGTGTGCCGGGGTCCGCGGAGCGGCTGCCCCGCACTCCCTCCCCCACGTCGGCGAAGCGCGCCGCCTCCATGCCGGGGTGGACGGTGCGCAGTTTGGCGCGGTCGGCGCCGCAGCGCTCCTGCCAGCGGCGGGCGTGCGCGTTGCCGGGGGTGATGAGCGCGGCCGCGCGGTAGACCTCGGTGGCCAGGCGGCCGTGGAACGCGGCGAGCAGCGCGCGGACGGCGGGGCCCTCTTCGAGGGTCGAGGCGGCGAGGTAGTGCGCCCGCAGGTGCACGCCGTACTCGGTGACCAGCAGCGGGACGCCGAGGAAGTGCCGGGCCAGCAGGCCGGGCAGGGCCGCCGCCCCACCGGCCGCGGCGTGGCAGAGGTCCGCCGAGCCGAGCGCGTCGTCCTCGTACCAGTCCAGGGAGAGGGGGCGCAGCGCGCGCTCGATGTGGGCGGTGACGGTGAGGAGGTCGGGGACGCGGGCGGTGCGGGCCGTGCGGAGTGCGCCGGGTGCGCGACAGGCGTCCTCGAGGACGCGCACCGCGCTCTCGGAGCGCAGGGCGCCGGCCAGTCCTCCCTCGTCCCGGGCGAGTTCGGCCAGCTCGTACAGCGCGCTGGCGAAACGGTCCGCCTCGACGCCGGCGTGATCCGCCGAACCGCCGGGGGCTTCGGGGCCCGCGGCGCGGGGACCCCCGCACACCGCCGCCACCAGCTCGCCGTACGCCTCGGCGAAGCGGCGCCGGAGCCGGCGTCCGTAGACCACGCCGTCGTCGTGCGCCGTCCACAGCGGTGCCGTGCGGACGCGGCCGACCTGGGGCGGCAGCCGGACCCAGCCCTGGTCCTCCTGGCGCTCGGTGCGGCTGAGCGCGTAGAGGTCGAACTCGTGCTGCCCGAGCCCGCGCACGAGCCGGTCGCACCAGAGTCCGGCGTCACCGCTCACATACGGATAGCCACCCTCCGTAAGCAGTCCGATGCGCACGAGCACACCCCCGATCTCCCGTATGAGGAGCCGCCGTTGACCGGCGGCTCGCAGCGGGACGAAGGTATGCGGACAAGGCGGTGGTGCGACGGACGGTTGTCCATCGCACCACCAAAAGGGGTGAACGGTCGTAACTTTCCCGCGCAGGCCGCGTTTCGTAGCGCTACGCGTTCACGCGGGCACGTGCCCGCGGGCCCCGCGCGTACGGATCACGCCGGGGACAGTTCCGCGCGCTCCGCGCGGCGGCGTGCCGCGACCTCCGGGTCGAGTGCCGGTACGGCGGCCAGCAGTTGCCGGGTGTACGGGTCGCGGGGGCGCTCGTAGACCTCGTCGGCGGGACCGTGCTCGACGATCCGGCCGCGCCGCATCACCGCGACGTGGTCGCTGACCTGGCGTACGACCGCGAGGTCGTGGGCCACGAACACCAGCGCCAGTCCGAGCTCCCGCTGCAGTTCACCGAGCAGGGCGACGACCTGGGCCTGGGTGGTGACGTCGAGCGCGGAGACCGGTTCGTCGCACACGATGACCCGGGGTTCCGCGGCCAGCGCCCGTGCGATGCCCACACGCTGGCGCTGTCCGCCGCTGAACTCGTGCGGGTAGCGGTCGTAGTGCGCCCCGTCGAGCCCCACGCGCTCCAGCAGTTCCCGTACGCGTCCCCGGACGCGCGCCTCGTCCCGGTCGCCGCGCGCCCGCAACGGGTCGGCGATGGACTCGCCCACGCTGCGCCGGGGGTTGAGGGACGACACGGGGTCCTGGAAGACCATCTGCACCGAGGGGCGGACGCCGGACTGTTCGCGCCCCTCGTGGCGGACCACGCCGGCGGTGGGCTCCAGGAGCCCGACCAGCATCCGTCCCAGGGTCGTCTTCCCGCTGCCGCTCTCGCCGACGATGCCGAGGGTCTCGCCCCGGCGGACGCTCAGGGACACGTCGTCCACGGCGGCGAACCGCCGCTTCCCGCGCCCGAACTCCCTGCGGAGCCCGGCCGCTTCGAGGACGACGTCGCCCGGACCGGTGGCGTCGCCCGGTCTTGTGGCATCGCCCGGCCCCTCGACGTCGTCCGGCCCCTCGATGTCGCCCGGCCGCACGAGGCCGCCGGACCGCGGGGTGTCCACGCGCGGGACGGCGCCGAGGAGTTCGCGGGTGTACGGCTCCCGGGGCGCGCCGAGGACCTCACGCACCGGGCCGTGCTCCACCGCGCGTCCGTGCCGCATGACCAGGATGTCGTCGACGCTCTCGGCCGCGACCCCGACGTCATGGGTGACCAGCAGTAGTCCGGTCCCGGTCTCGCGGCGCAGGGTGTGCAGGAGGTCGAGGATCTGCGCCTGGACGGTCACGTCGAGCGCGGTGGTGGGCTCGTCGGCGATCAGGAGCTCGGGTTCGCAGGCCAGCGCCATGGCGATGAGGGCGCGCTGGCGCATACCGCCGCTGAACTCGTGCGGGCGCGAGCGGGACCGGCGGGCCGCGTCGGGGATGCCGACGCGGTCCAGTACCCGCACCGCACGCGCGCGTGCCGCCCGCCGGGACGCCTTGGCGTGCACCCGGTACACCTCGGCGATCTGGTCGCCGATCGCGTAGTACGGGTCGAGGGAGGACAGCGGGTCCTGGAAGACCATGGCGGCCTTCCCGCCGCGCAGCCCGCGCAGTTCGTCGTCGGACGCCCGTTGGACGTCGATGCCGGCCACGCGGACCGTGCCGTCGACGTGCGCTCCGGTGCCCCGGTGCAGCGCCAGCAGGGCCGACGCCACGGTGGACTTGCCCGAGCCGGACTCGCCGACCAGGCCGAGGGCGGCGCCCTTCTCCAGCCGGAAGGAGATCCCGTCGACGGCGCGCAGCCCCCCGAAGTCGACGACGAGGTCACGCACGTCGACCAGCGGGGCGGCGGATACGGCCGGGGCGGAGGTCGCGGAGGGGTCCGTGGAGGTGCCGGGCGAGGAGCCCGCCTCCGCCCGGTCGACCGCGGACAGGGTCGGGGAAGAGTCGCTCATGCCAGCACCACCCGTCGGTCGGCCACCGCGTAGAGCACGTCCGCGACGGCGTTGGCGATGACCACGAAGAAGCCGATGACCAGGACCATGCCGACGACCACGGGAAGGTCGACGACGTTCACCGCGTGCACCAGTTCCTGGCCGATGCCGGGCAGTCCGAACAGGGTCTCGGTGAGCACGGCGCCGCCGACCGCCGACCCGAAGGTGTTGGCGTTCAGCGCGATGATCGAGGCGAGCGCTCCCCGGACGGCGTGCCGCCCGATGATCGACCGCTCCCCCACGCCGTACGCGCGGAAGGTCCTGATGTGGTCCTCGGCCAGCGTCTCCAGCATCGAGGCCCGGGTCAGCCGGGCGAACGCGGCGGCTTCGACGAGGGCGAGCGAGAGCCAGGGGAGCACCAGGTTCCACGCCCACTGTTCGGGGTCGTCGGAGAAGTTCACGTACTGCGGGAAGGGCAGCAGTTCGAGCTGGCCGCAGACGACGATCATCAGGATCAGACCGATGACGAAGACGGGCGTGGCCTGGCCGGCGAGGGTGAGTCCGGTCAGCACCCGCTCGCTGAGCCGGCCGCGCCGCCACGCGGAGAGGACGCCGGTGCCGACTCCGAGCACGAGCCATACGAGCATGGCGCCGAACACCAGCGACAGGCTGACCGGCAGCTTCGCCAGGATCAGCCGGGTGACCTGCTGGTCCGTCTGGTACGACAGCCCGAGGCAGGGCGCCGGGCAGTGCTGGACCGAGGTGCCGGTCGAGTAGTCCTGACCGGCGAGGAGTCCCTGGAGGAAGTGCCAGTAGCGCACGTACAACGGGTCGTCGAGGTGCAACTGCTGGGCGACCTGGTGCACTTGGACGGGCGAGCAGCGCGGGCCGCAGGTGATCTGGGCGACGTTGCCCGGGGTGGCGTAGAAGACGACGTAGACGATCACCGATATGGCGAGAAGGGTGACCGCGGTCGCGATGGTCCGGCGCAGGACGAACCCGGTGAAGCCGTTCATGCCGTGGCCTCCTTCGACCCGTCGGCGGACACCCCGGACGCACCGGGCAGATCCGTGCCGGCCGCACCCGACCCGGGCACGCCCGTGCCGGCCACGTCGGCCACGGTCAGATCCGCGCCGGGGGTGCCCTGGTGGGGCACGGTCGGGTCGCCGTCGCTCCGCGGGTTCCCGCTCGCGTCGGCCCTGGCCTCCGCCTTGCGGCCCGTGCCGACGCGCAGGCGGGAGGCCGCGCGGGGGTCGAGGGCCGTGCGCACGCCGTCGCCGAGGACGGTCAGGGCGAGGACGGTGACGAAGAGCGCGCCCGCGGGCAGCAGCAGGTACTGGGGCGCCGCCTGGTACCAGACGTCGGCGGAGGTCAGCATCTGTCCCCAGGACGGAGTCGGCGGCTTCACGCCGACACCGAGGAAGGACAGCGCGGCCTCGACGCCGATGTTCGCCGGCACGAGGAGCGCGGAGTAGGTGATGAGCGGGGCGGCGAGGCCCGGCAGCAGGTCGCGGCGGGCGATCCGCCAGGTGCCCCAGCCGCTGAGCCGCGCGGCGGCGACGTAGTCGAGCTGCTTGAGCGTGAGCGTCTGCGCGCGCACGATCTTCGCGAGGGTGCCCCAGGCGATCAGACCGATGACGAGGGCGACCAGGACGGGGCGCGGGAAGCTGCCGGGCACGATCGCCAGCAGCGCCAAGGACATGATCATCAGCGGCAGCGCGACGATGATCTCGGTGATCCGGCTCAGCACCTGATCGACCCAGCGGTTCCCGAGGGCCGCCGAGACACCGACGACGACGGCGATGAGGACCTGCACCACGGTCGCGGCGAGCGCGACGCCGAGGGAGACCCTGGCCCCGTAGACGAGGCGGGCGAACAGGTCGCGGCCGGTCTGGGGTTCGACGCCGAGCCAGTGGTCCGCGCCGATGCCGCCGAGCGGGCCGACGGGAACGCCGCCGCGCGCGGAGTCCACCAGCGAGGGGTGGTAGGTGGTGGGGTCCTGGCCCTCGATCGCCGTGAGCAGCGGCGCGGCGAGCGCGATCAGGACGAGCAGCGCGACGACGGCCGCCGCGACGAGGGCGGCGCGCTGCGCACGCAGCCGCCGCCAGAACTGACGGGCCCCCGAGGCCCCCGCGGCGGACGGATCCGCCGCGGGGGCCGGGGAGGCGACAAGTGCCTCGCTCACGGCGCTACTTCACCGCGACCTGGGAGATGTCCAGAACGCCGGTCCAGTCGCTGATCACGATGTTCTTGACGCCCTCGCCGTACAGGCGCTTGTAGACGGGGTGGAACAGCGGCACGGTCAGGGCCTGCTCGCCGATCTTCTTGTCCAGCGCGCCCCAGCGCTTGGCGGCCTCGTCGAGATCGGTCAGCTTGTTGATCGCGTCGATCTCGTCGTTGACCGACTTGTCGTCGAGGAAGCCGGAGTTGAAGTTGGCTCCGTCCTTCACGATCTGCCGGCCGTCGAAGATGGGGGCCAGGAAGGGGCCGCCGGAGGGCCAGTCGGCACCCCAGTGGGCGAGGAAGAGGCCCGGCTCGTCCTTCGCGCTGTGGATCTTGTCGCTGTAGTCGTTCTCCTCCAGACCCTGGAGCTTGACCGTGATGCCGGCCTTCTTGAGCGCGTCCTGGATCGCGGTCGCGATCTCGGGGCTGGTCTCGAAGTCCTTGCTGTTGGAATGCGTGAGCGTGATGCTCAGGCCGTTCTTGTAGCCGGCCTGCGCGAGCAGTTCCTTGGCCTTGGCCGCGTTGCCGGAGGCACCCGCCGGGAACAGGTCGTAGGGCGTGTAGCCGAAGGACTTCTGGTTCGGCAGGTACGTCGTGGCCGGCTCGGCGAGGGACGAGCCGCCCGCCGCGTTGATCACCGAGGTGCGGTCGATGGCGTACGAGATCGCCTGGCGCACCTTCGGGTTGTCGAACGGCTTCACCTTCGGGTTGAAGGCGAGGTAGTTCGTGTAGCCGAAGTGCCCGGTGCCGACGCGCGAGGCCAGCTCCTTGTCCCCGGTCACCTTGGCGAGCTCGGCCGGGCCGAGGTTGGTGTCCGTGGTGACGGCGGCGGCGTCGGCGCCCTGGGAGGAGGACAGCCGCTGGTTGATCACGGAGGAGTCCAGACCGGACCGTACGTCGATCGTGTCCGGGTACGCCTTGCGCTCGGCGTCGGTCGAGGCGGACCAGTGGGTGTTGCGCTCCAGGGTGAGGCGCTCACCGTCGTTCTCGTTCTTGACGACCTTGTACGGGCCCGAGGAGACCGGGTGCTCCTCGTACTTGGTGCCGGTGTCCTTGGCCTTGGGGACGGGCGTGAACTGCGTCTGCGTGGCCAGGTAGGGGAACTCGCCCTCGGGCTTGTTCAGGTGGAAGACGATGGTCAGCGCGTCCGGCGTCTCGATCGAGTCGAGGCCCTTCTTGTCCTTGTAGGGACCCTGGTAGTCGGCGCCGCCGATCAGCCAGTCCCTCAGGTAGGGCGCGCCGCCGGAGAGTTCCGCGGCGAAGGAGCGCTCGATGCCGTACTTGATGTCGGCGGAGGTGATCGGCGTGCCGTCCTCGAACTTGAGTCCTTTCTTCAGGGTGTACGTCCACACGGTCGCGTTCTCGCTCGGGCGGCCGGTGTCCGTGGCGAGGTCGGGGACGACCTGGGCACCCGCGGCCCCGTTCTCACGGTTGCGGGTGGTGAGCGTGCGGAAGACGAGCGAGGGCACGTTGCCGCCGCCGGAGGTGTAGAGCCGCGCGGGGTCGAAGTCCGACTGCGGGTTGGAGTTCAGGACGGTGAGCGTGCCGCCCTTGTGGGGCTGGGAGTCGCCTCCGGAGCTCTTGGCATCGTTGTCCTTCGGCCCGCAGGCGGCGGCGCCCGCTGCCACGATCAGGCTGACGGATGCCGCGGCCACGCGGCGCGCTGTGACGGACGGTTGACGCATCGGAAGACGACCTCTCGGATGACTCGAATACTGAGACGGAATGACACGGAGTGAGACGGCGGAGCGCGGAGCTCGCCCAGGGCGTCAGGCGTCGGAGTCCGACCGGGCCGAAAGGGGCACGGGCGCGCGGAACCGCGGAGGTTCAGGGGCGCACGGGAACAAGACGGGAAGGAAAGCGACGCACTCGCCTGGGGCGGGCGTCAGCAACAGTGGATGTCGGCCACGCAGAGCGCGGTCACGCCGATGAGCGCCAGCTCGATGGCGGCGCGAACGGAGGCGTGACGGGAGGACATGCGGAAAATATGAACGATCTTTTTCCGCATGTCAAAGCGGTGCGCGCGCTTTCCGTCAACTCGTGGGATAGGGCCAGGGGTTGGGCCGGCAGTGGATTCCGTCGTGGTCGAGGAACTTGGTCTGCTGCTGCATGACCGGGGCGAGCTCGCCGTCCTTCTCGCAGCTGACGTGGCCGTATCCGAGCCGGTGGCCGACCTCGTGATTGATCAGCATCTGCCGGTAGGCGTGAATCTCGTCACCGAAGCCGTAGGTCTTGGAGCCCTGGGCCCAGCGGTATGCGTTGATCATGACGCGCTCGGTGGACGCCGAGTCGCACGAGACGTTGTCCTCCGTGGTGTCGAGCCCCGACTTGGCGCACCACTCGGCGGTGGTGCCGGGGCTCGCCAGCGTGATGACGAAGTCCGGTGTGCCGGAGTCGATCCGCTCGAAGGTCCGGGCGCCGCCGTGCGCCCAGCTCCGCTTGTCGTTCAGGGTCTTCTGCACGGCGTCCGCGAAGAGCGCGCCGTCGAGGTCGAGGCCCTGCTCGATGTCGACGCGGTAGGTGTACTTGCGTCCCTTGCCGGGCGCCTTGACGAATCCGGGCACCGCGGCGAACTTCCCCGACGCCTTGAGCTTCTCCCCCAGCGGGTACGTCCTGGCCATCTGCTGGTCGTACGTCAGGGGCGCCGCGGCCACCTGCGGCTGCCCCGACTGGGTCGGCCGGTCGTCGCCCCGCGAGGCGGAGTCCTGGGTCGTCCGGCCGCCGCTGTCCGCGGTCTGCGCCCGCGCGTCGGCGTCGTGCCCTCCCGTGGCGATCTGTCCGGCCACGACGACGGCCAGCACCGTGGTGACGGCTGCCGCGGCGATCCCGGTGAACGCCCACCCCTTACGGGCCTTGGCCTCACCCTGCTCGCCGGTCTCCGGCAGCGGGCGGTCGTCGGTGACGGCGGACCGGGCGTTCCGGCCGGCGGAGTCGTCGAGCCCGGCGGCGCGAGACGCTGCCGTCCGCCCCGCCGTGCCGCCGTCCTGCCCCTCGTCGAGGTCGAACGCGTCGACGTACGCCTGCCGGGGTCCGGCCCCGGCCTGATGACGCTGCCGGGGCACCCGCGCTCCGGCGGGCGCGCCCTGAGAAGCCGCGCCGGCCCCGGACTCCCCCCAGCCGCCGCCCTGCTCACGCTGCTCGGGATGCCCACCGCGCACCTGCGGCATTCCATGGGCGGGGGTCCCGTCGGGAAGACGCGGGGTCCCGTGGGCCGGGGTCCCTTCCGGGAGACGCGGGGATCCATGAGCCGGAGTCCCGTCGCCGTGACGCGGCACCCCACGCGCGGGAGTGCCGTCCGCCACCCGCGGAAAACCGTGCGCCGGAGTCCCGTCGGGAAGACGCGGCCCGCCCTGCGCCGGGGCGCCGGCCTGGAAACGCGGTGCGCCCTGACCCGGGGCTCCGCCCTGGAAGCGGGGAACGCCGTGCGCGGGAGTCCCGTCGGGAAGACGTGGCCCGCCCTGGCCCGGGGCTCCGCCCTGGAAGCGGGGAACGCCGTGCGCCGGGGTCCCGTCCGCGTACCGCGGCACCCCACGCGCGGGAGTGCCGTCCGCCACCCGCGGAAAACCGTGCGCGGGGGTCCCGTCGGGAAGACGTGGCCCGCCCTGCGACGGGGTGCCGCCCTGGAAGCGGGGGACGCCGTGCGCCGGGGTCCCGTCGGGGAAGCGTGGTGCGCCGTGCTGCGGGGTGCCGCTCGCCGGCGGGTAGGGACCCAGGGAGCCCGGCGGACGGGTCGTCGCGCGGCGGGCGCCGTCCGGGCCCGTTGCCGGAGCGGGTGCCGCTTCCTCCGCCGGAACCGCCCGCGTCTGCGCGGTGTCCGTCTTGCCGGCCCGCCCCCGACGACTGTGTCGTCCCACTTCCCGCCTCAGCTCTCCGCGCCGATTGCCACCGAAGAGGTCAACTCCCCCTGGTCCGCCAGGAGTTCACGGAAGGCGGTGGCGACCGTCTCCGGATACTCCATCATGGCGACGTGCCCCGCCTCCGGCAGGGACAGCAGCCGGGAGTCGCGGAAGGCACGGGCCGCGCGCTGCGCCATACGGTAGCCGACAAGTTGGTCCCGGCCGCCGTAGACCAGGAGCGTCGGGGCGAGCACCCGTTCGGCCTGACGCCACAATCCGTGCTGCCCGCCGAGCGTGTAGGCGTTCACGACCCCGCGCGCCGAACGTGCCATGGCGTCCCAGAAATAGGGCAGGGCGAGCCGCCGCTCCATCTCCTCGACCGCGTGACGGAAACCCTCGGGAGTGACGATGCCGGGGTCGCCGTAACAGAGGGCCAGCACACCCCGTACGCGCTGCTCAGCGCTCCATTCCTTGGTGAGTCTCGTGAACAGTCCCGCCACCCCGGGCAGGGCGAGCAGAGCGGTCGGCCAGGCGGTGCGCTGGGCCCGGATCTCGGGCAGCGCGGGAGACACCAGCGTGAGCGTCCGGACGAGGTCGGGCCGCACCGCCGCGACGCGCGTGGTGACGGCTCCACCGAGGGAATTGCCGAAAAGATGTACTGGCCCGCGTCCGGACGCGTCGAGATGGCGGATGACCGCGCGCGCGTGTCCGGTGACCGAGTAGTCGCCGTCGTCCGGCGGCGGCGAGTCCCCGAAGCCCGGCAGATCGAGGGCCTCGCTGTCCACGACCCCGTCGAGCTCGGACATCAGCGCCGACCAGTTCTGCGAGGAGCCGCCCAGACCGTGCACGTACAGCGCGGGCGGAAGTCCCTCGCGGGCCGGCGGTCTCGACCGGATCGTCAGGGTCATGCCGGGCAGCCCGACCGATCGCAGCCGCTCCCCCTCGGCGACCCTGACGGCGCCGACCCGCGGCGTGAGACTCGCGGCCGGCGCGGAAGGAAGTTCGGTCGAAGACATGCCGCAATGTTACGAGACGATCACGCCGGGGCTCATGTGTTCGCCGTCACAGATCGCGGCCGGATCGCATAGCGTCCGGATCGCGTGTCTCCTAGGCTTCGAACGAGGGCACTCGTCCGGCACACAGGAGCGCACTCGTACCGTTCGGGAAGAGGAACCATGACAGTCGACCCGACAGACCCCGGAACGTTCGACGACCAGTTCCGGGAGATCCCCGACGCGGAGGCCCCGGAGGCCGACGCCGCCGAGCAGTCCGCGGAGCTGGACCCCGCGGACGACGTCGACCCGGAACCCCCGGGCGACCGCCTCAACGCCGACGACGGGGATCTGGCCGAGCAGGCCCGGGTCGTCCGTCTGAACGAGGACGACTACAGGTGACCCGGCGGCCACGAAGGCGGCCCGGCATCCACCCGCGAGCCGACGTCCGCGGGTGATCGGACATCGCTGATCAGGGCCGCCACGGCCGCACGATGCCCAGCTCGTCCCCTTCGGCACACTGTGCGCCGTCCCGGTCGGGGTCCGGTCCGTGAAATTCTGCGCTCGCACCGCACACAGCAGGGTTACCGAAAAGTACGATGGCGGCGCGGCGCACACCGCACGTGGACAACATTGGGAGGCGGCGTGACAGCCATCGAGCAGACAGAGGCAGCACGCCCGCGGGGCACTCGCCTGCCGCGCCGTGCCCGGCGCAACCAGCTCCTCGGCGCCGCCCAGGAAGTTTTCGTTGCGCAGGGATATCACTCGGCCGCCATGGACGACATCGCCGAACGCGCGGGAGTCAGCAAGCCGGTTCTCTACCAGCACTTCCCGGGAAAGCTCGATCTGTACCTCGCCCTGCTCGACCAGCACTGCGAGTCCCTGCTTCTGGCCGTACGGGCGGCGCTCGCGTCGACCACGGACAACAAGCTGCGCGTCCGCGCCACGATGGACGCCTACTTCGCGTACGTGGAGGACGACGGCGGCGCGTTCCGGCTGGTCTTCGAGTCCGACCTGACCAACGAGCCGGCGGTGCGCGAGCGCGTCGACAAGGTGACGCACGAATGCGCCGAGGCGATCTGTGACGTCATCGCGGAGGACACGGGTCTCTCGCGCGCGGAGTCGATGCTCCTGGCCTCGGGCCTCGGCGGTCTGGCCCAGGTGGTGGCCCGTTCCTGGCTGCACAGCGACCGCAGCGTCCCGCGCGACCAGGCGGTGCAGCTTCTGACCTCGCTCGCCTGGCGGGGCATCGCGGGATTCCCGCTGCACGGCACCGACCACCACTGATCCGACGGACCGCCGGTCCACCGGACCTCCGGATCTCCGGATCTCCGGATCTCCGGATCTCCGGATCTCCGGAACACCGACGCGGAGGAAGCGGCCGGGGCTCGCCCCCGGCCGCTTCTTTGTTCCCGTCGGCTGTTCGCTCCTGGCGTTCCCGGGCGGAGCGTGCGCGTCCCCTCGCCGGGCTAATGTGTGCTGCGTACGGCGCGTACGAACGCGCACATGACTGACCGTCGGAGGGACAAAGCCGTGGAGGTCAAGATCGGCGTGCAGCACGCGCCCCGCGAGATCGTTCTGGAGAGCGGTCAGACCCCGGAAGAGGTCGAGCGCGCGGTGTCCGAGGCGCTGGCCGGCAAGTCGCAGCTCCTGAGCCTCGTGGACGACCACGGCCGCAAGGTCCTGGTTCCGGCCGACCGGCTGGCGTACGTGGAGCTCGGCGAGCCCACGCAGCGCAAGGTCGGATTCAGCGCCCTGTAAGGCGACTGAACCACGCAGCAGTACGGGAAGGGCCCGGTGACGATGTCACCGGGCCCTTCCCGTGCGCACGCCCGTCTCCGCTCCCTCACCTCCGCAGATGGAGCACATGCCGGGCGGCGGGGAGGGTTGCGTTCCGATCGTCAGGGGTAGGACCGGCTACGACCGATTTGCACCGGCCGTGCGGGAGGGACCCCACCATGTTCTTGGAAGCGTTCGGCTCCGCGCTGATCGGTCTCGCGCTGGCATGGGCGGCCTCGTACCGCCTGCCCCACCGGCTGCCGTCCCGCAGTCTGGTCCTGTCGACCGGCGTGGCGGGAGCCCTGTTCGGTGCCTTCCTGACGCACTCGGCACTGGGCTCCGGCCACTTCCTGGCCATTCTTCTCGGCGCGGTGGCGGTCTCGGCGGCGCTGCTGTCCTTGCTGCTGCGCCCCGAGGAGCGTTTTCGACGCCGCTCGGCGACCGCGTAGACCCCTGCGAAGGCCCCGCGACCGCGAACCGCGCGCCTAGACCTCCGGCCCGGCCAAGGCCTCAGGCGGCCAGGCCCAGCGCGGCCATCCGCTTGGTGTGGGCCTCGGTGATCCGGGAGAACATCCGGCCGACCTCGGCGAGGTCGAATCCGTCCGCCACGCCGCCCACGAGCATCGTCGACAGGGCGTCGCGGTCGGCGACCACGCGCTGCGACTGGGACAGGGCCTCGCCCATCAGCCGGCGCGCCCACAGCGCGAGCCGGCCGCCCACGCGCGGGTCGGCGTCGATCGCGGCGCGCACCTTCTCGATGGCGAAACCGGCGTGCCCGGTGTCGTCGAGGACGCCGAGGACGAGCCCGCGGGTGTCCGAGTCGAGGCGGGCCGCGACCTCACGGTAGAAGTCACTGGCGATCGAGTCGCCGACGTACGCCTTGACGAGCCCCTCCAGCCAGTCCGAGGGGGCCGTCTGCCGGTGGAAGCCGTCGAGCGCGGCGACGAAGGGCTCCATCGCCTGCGTCGGCTCGGCGCCGATCGCGGCGAGCCGGTCCCGCAACTGCTCGAAGTGGTGGAACTCGGCGGACGCCATCTTCGCCAGCTCCGCCTTGTCGCTGAGCGTGGGCGCCAGCTTGGCGTCCTCCGCGAGCCGCTCGAACGCCGCGAGCTCGCCGTACGCGAGCGCTCCGAGCAGGTCCACGACCGCGGCGCGGTACTGGGGCTCGGCCGAGGCCGTCTCCCAGTTCTGCGCGGCGACTCCGGTGGCCGCGGGGGCGGTGTCGGCGGGGGCCTCGGCGGGCTTCTCAGCGGCGTTGTCAGGCGTCGTCATGAAGCGCACAATAGCCCGCTCACAGCACGAGGGAAGTCCCTGGTCAACCTGTGTGACGACGACTACGTGACCAAATCGGCCATCGCATGTGCGCGAATCCGGGGTATGGTGGTAATGCGCCCGGCGAGTATTCGACGGGCCGCACGAATGAGGATGCCCGGTCGGTGGCCCGATCGGCTCCGACCCGACAGCCCTCCACGTCGGTACGGCACATTGCGTACGACATCCGGAGGGAACCCTCAGCGGCACGAGAGCTCGAGCGTCGGCAGTGGTCCCATGCCACCCGGCCCGCCCGTCAAGAGCGGCCGACGTCCCCGGCACGGTCCCGACACGACCCCCGCGTTCGCCTCGCACCGCGTACACAGAAGAGGCAGCACCCTG
Organism: Streptomyces sp. NPDC028298; assembly: GCF_055565895.1. Classification (NCBI taxonomy): domain Bacteria; kingdom Bacillati; phylum Actinomycetota; class Actinomycetes; order Kitasatosporales; family Streptomycetaceae; genus Streptomyces; species Streptomyces sp. NPDC028298. The sequence continues at coordinate 750,546 of NZ_JBVHTL010000004.1, read as the reverse complement.
ACTACGACTTTCCGAGAGCTCGGAATCCTTCCTGAGACCGCCGAGGCCCTTGAGGCCGTCGGAATCGTCAACCCCTTCCCCATCCAGGAGATGACCCTCCCGGTCGCCCTCTCCGGCACCGACGTCATCGGCCAGGCCAAGACCGGCACCGGCAAGACGCTGGGCTTCGGCCTCCCCCTGCTGGAGCGCGTCACCGTCCCCGCGGACGTCGAGGCGGGCCGGGCCAAGCCCGAGCAGCTCACCGACGCCCCGCAGGCCCTCGTCGTCGTCCCGACGCGCGAGCTGTGCACCCAGGTGACCAACGACCTGCTGACCGCGGGCAAGGTCCGCAACGTACGCGTCCTGGCCATCTACGGCGGCCGTGCGTACGAGCCCCAGGTGGAGGCCCTGAAGAAGGGCGTCGACGTCATCGTCGGCACCCCGGGCCGACTGCTGGACCTCGCGGGCCAGAAGAAGCTCAACCTCAAGCACATCAAGGCGCTCGTCCTCGACGAGGCCGACGAGATGCTCGACCTGGGCTTCCTGCCCGACGTCGAGAAGATCATGAACATGCTGCCGGCCCGCCGTCAGACGATGCTGTTCTCGGCGACCATGCCGGGCGCGGTCATCGGTCTCGCGCGCCGCTACATGTCGCAGCCCACCCACATCCGCGCCGCCGCGCCGGACGACTCGGGCGCGACGGTCGCGAACACGAAGCAGTTCGTGTACCGCGCCCACAACATGGACAAGCCGGAGATGGTCTCGCGCATACTGCAGGCCGACGGCCGCGGTCTCGCGATGGTCTTCTGCCGCACCAAGCGGACGGCGGCGGACCTCGCCGACCAGCTCCAGCAGCGCGGCTTCGCCTCCGGCGCGGTCCACGGCGACCTCGGCCAGGGTGCCCGCGAGCAGGCGCTGCGCGCCTTCCGCAACGGCAAGGTCGACGTCCTCGTCTGCACCGACGTCGCCGCCCGCGGTATCGACGTCGAGGGTGTCACCCACGTCATCAACTACCAGTCCCCCGAGGACGAGAAGACGTACCTGCACCGCATCGGCCGCACCGGCCGCGCGGGTGCCAAGGGCATCGCGATCACCCTCGTCGACTGGGACGACATCCCGCGCTGGCAGCTCATCAACAAGGCGCTGGACCTCGGTTTCCCGGCCCCGCCGGAGACGTACTCGACCTCTCCTCACTTCTTCGAGGAGCTCAGCATCCCGGCCGGCACCAAGGGTGTCCTGCCGCGTTCCGAGCGCACCCGCGCCGGGCTCGCGGCCGAGGAGGTCGAGGACCTGGGCGAGACCGGTGGCCGTGGCGGCCCGCGTGGCCGCGGTGGCCGTTCGGCCGCGCCGGCGACCACCGAGCGTGAGCGCGCTCCGCGTACGCCCCGCCAGCGCCGTCGTACGCGCAACGGAGCGCCCGCGGAGGAGACGTCCGCGTCCACGGCCGCTCCGGCGTCCTCGGAGTCGCCCGCGTCCGTCGAGAGCAACGAGCCCCGCACGCCGCGCCGCCGTCGGCGCACGCGCGGTGGAGCGGGCGAGGCCGTGGCGGCCGCCGCCCCCGTGACCGAGGCCGCGGAATCCGCCGTGGCGACGGCCGAGGGCGTCACCGACGAGCCGGCCGCGCCGCGCCGTCGCCGGACCCGCAGGAGCGCCGCGACCGCCGTCGAGACGGCGGAGGCCGTGGTGACCGCCGCCGAGGCGGTCGTCGAGAGCGCCGCCGCCGAGATCGTCGCCGAGGCTCCGGCCAAGCCGGCCCGCCGCCGCACCCGCAAGACGGTCGAGACGGCACCCGCCGCCGAGACGGTCACCGAGGCCGTCGAGGTCGTCGAGGCTCCGGCCAAGCCCGCGCGCCGCCGGACCCGCAAGGCCGCGGAGGCCGCCGTCGACACCGTCGAGGCCCCCGCGACCGAGGTCACCGAGACGGTCACCAAGCCTCGGCGCACCCGTGCCAAGGCCGCGACCGCCGAGGTCACCGAGGCCGCCGAGGCGACCGACACCGAGGCCAAGCCCGTGCGCCGACGCACCCGCAAGGCCGTCGCCGACGCCGAGATCCCGGCCCAGGCCGCCGAAGCCGCGGAGGCCAAGCCCGCGCGCCGCCGGACCCGCAAGGCCGCGGAGGCCGCCGTCGACACCGTCGAGGCCCCCGCGACCGAGGTCACCGAGACGGTCACCAAGCCGCGGCGCACCCGCGCCAAGGCCGCGACCACGGACGTCACCGAGGCCGCCGAGGCGACCGACACCGAGGCCAAGCCCGTGCGCCGACGCACCCGCAAGGCCGTCGCCGACGCCGAGATCCCGGCCCAGGCCGCCGAAGCCGCGGAGGCCAAGCCCGCCACGCGCCGCCGCACCCGCAAGGCAGCGGCCACGGAGCCCACGGAGAGCTGATCTCTCGTTCGACGGCCCGGTCCCCCATCCGGTGGGGCCGGGCCGTCGGCGTTTCCCGGCCCCGCCTCCGCCGCCGGACCGCGGCGGACTTCACCGGGGAACGGCCCGGGGGCAACGCACCCGTCGAGCGGCCGTCGCCGACGCCCGATAGCCTCCTCGGCATGAGCAGGCCCTACACGTTCGTTCCGCCCGCCGGTGTCCGCGCGTACCGGTTGTCCACCGCGCGCGGCGAGTTCGCCGTGCTCGACGCCTCGCCACAAGGGCGGCCCAAGGGGACCGCCCTGTTGCTGCCCGGATTCACCGGCAGCAAGGAGGACTTCATCGCGCTGCACGTGCCGTTGGCTGCGGCGGGCTACCGGACGGTGGCCGTGGACGGGCGCGGACAGTTCGAGACCGACGGACCTCGTGACGACGAATCGGCTTACGCGCAGAGCGAGTTGGCGCAGGACGTGCTCGCGCAGGCCGCGGCCGTCGGCACTCCGCTGCACCTCGTGGGGCACTCGCTCGGCGGACAGATAGCCCGTGCCGCGGTGCTGCTCGACGCGTCGCCGTTCGTGTCCCTGACGCTCATGGCCTCCGGCCCCGCGCAGATCTCCTCGACGCAGCAGCAGCGCGTCAAGCTGCTGCGGGACGCGCTGGCCGTGATGAGCATGGCCGAGGTGTGGGAGGCCATCCAGGCGATGGAGTCCCCCGAGGAGACCGACACGGGCGGGCTGGACGCGGGGCTCGACGACCTCGCCGACCTGCGCCGCCGCTGGCTCGGCAACAGTCCCGCCCAGCTCGTCGCCACGGGCCGCCAGCTCTGCCAGGAGCCGGACCGGGTCGCCGAACTGGCCGCCGTCCCGCTCCCGAAGCATGTGCTGTCGGGCGAGCACGACGACACCTGGCCGGTCGCCCTGCTGGATGCGATGGCCGTACGGCTGGACGCGCGCCGCACGGTCGTGGAGGGCGCGGAACACTCCCCCAACGCCGACCAGCCGCTGGAGACCGCCCACGCCCTGGCCGCGTTCTGGGACGGCACACGGCCCACGAGCGCTCCCGACGGCTCGGGCTGACGCGACTCCCGGCTGCCCCGACCGCCACCGCCACGGACGCCGACAGCGGGCCTTCGGCGGCGTCGGCTAGTACTGCCCCTGAAGGTGCTCCCAGAAGCCGTCCCGCAGGGCGCGGCGCAGGTCCGACTGGCCGCGCAGCGAGTACTGGAGCAGGCCCTCCGCCTCGACCAGCAGGTCCTGGTCGACCGAGCCGGGCAGATAGGGGTGCCCCGGCAGCAGCTCGGCCAGGGACTCGCGGCCGCGGGCGGCCAGCCACTTCGCGGCGATCTGGGCGCCCACGAAGCGCACGTCCTCCCGGGTGGGCCGGACCGCCGCCGCCGGATCGTACGACTGGGCGGTCCGCCGGGCCACATACGGCTTGAAGAAGTCGAGGTCGAGCGTGCGCTGGCTGTCGACCTCCCAGAGCAGCGGCTCGGCCTGGTTGCCGCCCTCCGGCGCCTCGATGCCCCAGAGGTGGACCCGGGCGCCGTAGCCCTGCGCCGCCTCGACCGCCGAGACGAGGTCCTCGTCGCCGCCGAGCAGGGCCGCGTCGCTGATGGCGCGGTGCCGGGCGAGGGACTCCAGGTCCGAGCGGATGAGTGAATCGACGCCCTTCTGCTGGTTGTTGGCGTTCAGGTTGCCCAACCGGACCTTCACGTCCGGGAGTTCGGCGATGGACTGCTGTTCCGCCGTGTGGATGCGGCGCCGTGCTCCGTCGTACCAGTAGACGCGCAGCAGCCGGCTGTCGGCGAAGATCGTGCGGGCACGGTCGATGAGTGCCTCGATGAGGCCCTCGGTGTCCAGGTCGAACGAACGGCGGTCCTCCGTGCCGGCGACGAGGCGCCCCGCGGCCGCGTACAGATATCCGGCGTCGACGAAGATCGCGTGGGTGGAGGGGGTCTTCGCGACCTCGGCGAGCATGCGCTGCAGGAGCTCGTTCGTACGGTCTATGCGGGCGGCCAGGGCCGCGTGGTCGTCGTTCATCGCTGCCCATTGTCCCGGCGGTCACGCTGCGAACACAACCGGCGCCGTTCGGTCTCCGCCACCCGGGCTACCCGCGGGTAATTAGGTTCTCGAAAAATTTCCTTAGCGTAGGGAATGTTTGTAACACGCACCCCGTTGACTCCCTGTGTGAGCGAGTGCAGAGATGCCTCGCTCGCCACACACTCAAGTAGTTCTCCTCAGGAGGATGACCAGACGAAGGGAGAAGCCCATGCGCTTCGAAATCATGCGACTCGACGATGTCGACGGCACGCCCGTGGACAGCACTGTCGTGGACGCCGCCTCCGTCAACCGGATCGTTCAGCAGGCCGCCGCCATCGGGCAGCGACTGTGGATCCGCCCGGCCGACACCACCGCCTCGTAACGACGACGACCGTCCGCTCCGCCGTACGAGGACGCGCCGAAAGCGCCTCGTGGACGCGAAGGGCGTAGCGGACAGCAGACGCTTCACAGACTTCGGAGCCCCGCACGGCGACATGCCGTGCGGGGCTCCGTTCGTATACGCGACGTGGACGCCACGCCGGGCCGTCAGCTCCCGTGGATCACCTGGGTGACGCCGTTGATGATCTGCTGCACCGCGATGGCGGAGAGCATCATGCCCGCGAGCCGGGTCACCAGGACCACTCCGCCGTCCTTGATGACGCGGATGATCAGCAGCGAGTACCGCATCACGACCCACAGCACGACGTGGATCGCGAGGATCGCGGTCCACACGGAGACCTGGGTGGCGACCGAGTCGGCCTTCTGCACCGCGAGGATCACGGACACGATCGCGCCGGGCCCGGCCAGCAGCGGCATGCCGAGGGGCACGAGGGCGACGTTGACGTCCTTGGTCTGCTTCGGCTCGTCCGTCTTGCCGGTGAGCAGGTCGAGCGCGATGAGCAGGAGCAGCAGTCCGCCCGCGATCATCAGCGCGGGCACGGAGACGTGCAGGTAGTCCAGGATCTGGTGTCCGAGGAGCCCGAAGACGGTGATGACGCCGCCAGCGACGCAGACCGCCTGGACGGCCATCCGCCGCTGCACCCGGGCGGGGCGGCCGGCGGTGAGCGCCAGGAAGATCGGGGTGATCCCGGGGGGATCCATGATGACGAAGAGCGTGAGGAACAGGGAGCCGAAGACGGCGACGTCGAACATGGTGAGGGAAGCCTTGCGAGGTGGTGGGAGGAGGTGGGCGGGTCTTCCGGCCACCGTTTCGGGCAGTTCGTCCCGCGGCGCGGAACGGGGGGCATAAGCGGTCCCGGGACACGGACCGGCCGGTGCGACCGGTCCCGCGGCACGGAACGAGCCGCACACGACCGGTGCGCCGACACGCAACAGACGGCACGACCGCGGTCCGACGGCACGCACCGGGCGCCACGTCCGATTCCGCGAGGCGGAACGGGCGGCATGACCTTTCGGGGCCGGCGGCCCCGAGAGGACCGGGTCACCGGGAACGTGACCCGGCGGCGCACCAGGACGCACGTGACATCCCGCCGGACCGGACGCGGGCGCGGGAGCGCGCGCGATCCGGAGGAGGCGGCAGAGGGCGTACCAGGAGGGTTACGGCACCGGGCAGGTCCGTACGGGCCTCACGTACCGGTCCCGACGCGTACCGGCCCGCCGGTGCGACCTCGGCAGAAGACGCGCGGCGGTCAGGGGCGGCTCAGCGGGACCCGCGTGGCGCGGAACGTCCGGGGAGTCAGACGGCTCCACCCGCGCCCGGTACCGGGAACGCCCCGGTGGCACGGCGGGTGATCTCCCCGTAGACCTCGGGGTCGGTCGTGAACTCCCCGAGCACACAGGTCTTGCGGCTGCCGTGGTAGTCGGACGAGCCGGTGGTCAGCAGCCCCAGTTCGGAGGCCAGACCGCGCAGCCGTGCCCGGGTGGCCGGCTCGTGGTCCATGTGGTCGACCTCGATGCCGTCGAGACCCGCGCCGGCCAGTTCCGCGACGACCGATTCCGGCACGGTCCGGCCCCGCTTGGCGGCGGCGGGGTGCGCGAAGACGGTGACGCCTCCGGCCCCCTTGACCAGCCGGATCGCCTCGAAGGGGTCGGTCTCGTGCTTGGGGACGTAGGCGCGGCCCCCGTCGGCCAGCCACTGCTCGGTGAAGGCGTCGGAGACGCTGTCGACGACGCCCAGCTCGACCAGCGCGGAGGCGACGTGCGGGCGGCCGACCGAGCCGTCGCCCGCGATGCGCGCCACTTGCTCCCAGGTGATCGGCACGCCGAGTTCCCGGAGTCTGGCGATCATCCCCTGGGCCCGCGGCACCCGGTCGTCCCGGATCAGTTCGCGCTCGGCGAGCAGGGCCGCGTCCTCGGGGTCGAAGAGGTAGGCCAGCATGTGCATGCTGATGCCGTCGATCCGGCAGGAGAGTTCGGCGCCGGTGACGAGGGTGAGCCCCTCGGGCAGTGCGGCGATCGCCTCGGCGTGGCCGCGCGTGGTGTCGTGGTCGGTCAGCGCCACGACGTCCAGACCGGCGGCGGCCGCGTTGCGCACCAGCTCGGCGGGGGTGTCCGTACCGTCGGAAGCGGTGGAGTGGGCGTGCAGGTCGATACGCACTACGCGGACTCCAGGCGGTGACGGGACGGTCGGGACGCTCAAGGATAGCGGGAATCGACCCCCCTCTGTCACACCCGCACCAGGGGAGCACCCCCTACACCACCGCGCCACCCGGACACCCTTGAACCAAATCGAGGGCCCGCGACGCTCCCCGCCTCAGGGCGCACGGCACACGCCGTCCGGGCCCCCGAGGGCCCGGGCTACGGCTCCAGGATGCGCGGCGACAACGCTCCGCACGGCAGCAGGTCGACCTCGGCGCCCGCGTCGCGCAGATCCGTCAGGACCAGTTCGTCGTACATCAGCAGCCCGGTCTGCTCGGGCCACACGACCGCCCACAGCCACAGCCCCCGCGCCTCGCCCGCGAACACGGCGCGGTCGTCGGGTGAGCCGGTGACATGCCAGAGCGGGGTGGGCCGGCCGGCCGCGAGGACCTTCGCCTGAGGCGGTTTCTCGACGCTCATGTACGGGCCGGGGTCGGGGCCGTCCATGCCCGCGTACCGCGCGCCGAGGCCGACGCCCAGCTCCTCGGCGACGAGGATCAGCTCACCCATGCCGCCCAGCGGTCCGGGCCCCGAGCAGGCGATGGCGGTAGCCCTGCCCCCGCTGCGGTCGTCCCCCGCGAACGCCGCTCCGGTGAACAGCCAGCCGACCGGCAGCGGCCACGGCATCCACACCGGTACCCGGGCGCGGTGCACGACCACACCGAGGGCCTCGACGCTGGGCGGGATCACGGGCTGCAGCGGATGCACCGTGCCGTGCACATCGCACTGCCAGGAATCGGCAAAGAGGCCGGGAGCCCTGACCCGGCCACCACACTTCGGGCAACTGGGTTCGCCCCTCATAGGGCTCAACGGTCCTCCCCGTCCTTGCCCGCGTCAAGGACGATCACCCGTCCGGCATGGACCGGCCACGCCAAAAACTACATGCATCTTGCATTTATTAGCTCACCTAACTTATTGTGTGTATAGGCCAACGATCCAGTCGGCGCACAGTGAGGGAGCGGGCATGATCAACAGCACGGAAGGCCCCGCGGAGGGCGACACGTTCGACGCGGGCGCGGGTGGCCTCCTGCGTCAGCCGAGGGCCGTCTGGGCGACCGCCGGAGCGTCCGTCGTCGCCTTCATGGGCATCGGACTCGTCGACCCGATCCTGCCGTCCATCGCCCAGGGACTGGACGCCACCGCCGGCCAGGTGTCCCTGCTCTTCACCTCGTACTTCCTGATCACCGCGTTCGCGATGCTGCTGACCGGCTTCGTCTCCAGCCGGATCGGCGGGCGGCGGACCCTGCTGCTCGGCCTCGCCCTCGTCGTGGTCTTCGCCGGTCTCGCCGGCACCTCGGGGTCGGTCGGCGAGCTCGTCGGCTTCCGGGCCGGCTGGGGACTCGGCAACGCGCTGTTCGTCTCCACCGCCCTCGCCGTCATCGTCGGCGCGGCGGCCGGCGGCAGCGCGGCCGCGATCCTGCTGTACGAGTCCGCGCTGGGCCTCGGCATGGCCTGCGGGCCGCTGCTGGGCGCCCTGCTCGGCAACGCGAGCTGGCGCTACCCGTTCTTCGGCACCGCCTTCCTGATGGCGATCGGCTTCCTGTGCATCACGGCGTTCCTCAAGGAGCAGCCGAAGCCCGCGCGCAGGACCTCGCTGCTCGACCCGCTGCGCGCGCTCGGCCACGGCGGTCTGGCCTCGGCCGCGGCCTCCGCGTTCTTCTACAACTACACGTTCTTCACCGTGCTGGCCTTCACCCCGTTCGTGCTGAACATGACGCCGTACAAATCCGGCGCGGTGTTCTTCTGCTGGGGTCTGCTGCTCGCGGTCTTCTCGGTGATCGTGGCGCCCCGGATGCAGGCGCGGTTCGGCTCGCTGAAGGTGCTGGGCGGCTCCCTGGTCCTGCTCGCCGCCGACGTGCTCGCCCTCGGCTACGGCGACCACACCACCGCGATCGTCTGCACGATCCTGTCCGGCGCCTTCATCGGCGTGAACAACACCGTCTACACGGAACTGGCCCTCGGGGTCTCCGACGCCCCGCGCCCGGTGGCGAGCGCCGGCTACAACTTCGTGCGCTGGTTCGCGGCCGCGGCGGCGCCGTACTTCGCCCCGAAGATCGAGGAGTGGAGCAACATCCGCGTCCCGTTCGTCGTCGCCGCGGTCACCGCGCTGCTGGGCGCGGCCGTGGTCTACGTACGGCGTACGGCGCTCACCGAGAAGGCCGAGGAGCTGGAACCGGTCCACGCCACCGAGGACGGCGTCACGGTCTTCGCCAACTGAGCCGTCGAGAGCGGTACGTGACGGACCGGCACAAGGCTCGACCACCGGAGAGCGGACCTGGGCACCGCCTGACGGAACTCGACGCCGAGGAACGGGACTCGGCGCCGGAGCAAGAGACCTGACGGCTCACCACATACGGCGTCCCGTGACCCGTCAGTCCAGGGAGACGGACCTGCGCAGCGGATCGCGCAGGTCCGTTCCGCCGTTCAGCCAGCGCTCCTGGAGGGCGCCGGCGCCGTGGACGCGCTTCCAGGCGGCCTCGTTGGGCGTCATGGGGAGCAGCGGCAGGAAACGTACGGGGTCGGCGGGAGCGTCCAGCTCCAGGTCCTCCACGAGACCGCCGGCCTCGGCGACCAGGACGGAGGTGAACGGCGCGCCGGGCCAGAGGGGTTCACCCACGTCGAGCGAGGCGCCCGGGGCCACGATCAGACCCTCGACCTGGGGCGAGGCGGCGAGCACGGCCAGCGGGCGCAGCACCTTGTCGGTGTCGGTCCCGGCCGGACGCACCGAGAGGACCAGCTCGGCGCGCGGGCCCTTCACCGGATCCGCGAGCACGGCGGTCGGGTCCGCCATCGGCTGGGCGGACATGCCGAGGGTGGCGTAGCGCACGATGTCGCCCTCGGTGAACCGCAGCACCTCGATGCGGTCGGTGCCCAGGAAGGTGACCGCGGCCCGCGCGTCGGGTTCGCCCAGCGCGGAGCGCAAACGGGCCTCGACCAGAGGAAGAACATCAGCCATGAACCGAGCATAGGCGGCGTCAATTGCGCCACGGCGCACCGGACCCCGGTCAACAACGCGCAAAGCGGGGCCTTGACGTATCGGTGCGCTGATACTCTTGGCCGCTGGTCGGAGCAGTGCATGACTGAGGGCCCCCAGACCCTCTTGGCACTGCGGGAGTTGCTCCCGTACTCCGGCGCACTGAGACTGATCCGACTCCCCTTCGGAGGGAGCCGGACTCCCCCGCGGGGGATGGACCGTCCCTCACGGGGGACCGACCGGAGGAGGTGGGGCTGCAATGGATCGAAGTCGATCGTGCAGTACCACCCGCTCTTCCGGTCGCTGAGTACGTAGCTGGTTCAGCCGGGCCTTCGGCCCTGCCGGCTGCCGCCCCCCGCAATCGTGTGCACACGTGTCAGCGTCGCCCGGTGCACCACGGAAGAGCGCTTCGTTTCCGCCTGATCTGTCCGATCTGAACCCCTGATCTGTCCGATCTGAATCAACAGCGAAGCTGCCACCGCGACGGTGCGGTGCTCCCCGCTTTGTGGACGTGCCAAACATCCGCAGTCAGGACGTCCCCATTCCGGGTAGTTCCAACCGTCGCCGGCCGCCTCCGCCGCGAGAAGGAGCCTGCCATGTCGATGATCCGTGACCTGCGTGCCGCGGTCCGCCCCCGTCCCTCCCTGCGCAAGGACAGTGGCTCGTACGACACCACCCGCGACCCCGCCACTCCGTCGGCCGTGGTCGACTGCGCCGTCTACCGCGACGGCGCCCGGGTCGAGACGCGCACACCGCTCACGCCGCAGGAGGCCATGCGCCAGGTGCGGCGCGACGGCGGCTTCGTGTGGATCGGCCTGCACGAGCCCACCGAGGACGAATTCGCCGGTATCGCCCGCGAGTTCGGGCTGCACCCGCTGGCCGTCGAGGACGCCGTCCAGGCCCACCAGCGGCCCAAGCTGGAGCGCTACGACGACTCCCTGTTCACCGTCTTCAAGACCATCCACTACGTCGAGCACGACCGGCTGACGGCGACCAGCGAGATCGTCGAGACCGGCGAGGTCATGTGCTTCACCGGCGGGGACTTCTTCATCACCGTCCGGCACGGCGGGCAGGGCTCGCTGCGCGCGCTGCGGCACCGCCTCCAGGACGACCCCGAGCTGCTCGCCAAGGGCCCCTCGGCGGTGCTGCACGCGATCGCCGACCATGTCGTCGACGGCTACATCGCGGTCGCGGACGCCGTCCAGGACGACATCGACGAGGTCGAGACCGAGGTGTTCTCGCCGGGCCGCAAGGGCACCCCGCGCGGCACCGACGCCGGGCAGATCTACCAGCTCAAGCGCGAGGTGCTGGAGTTCAAGCGGGCGGTGTCGCCGCTGCTGCGGCCCATGCAGCTCCTGAGCGAGCGCCCGATGCGGCTCATCGACCCCGACATCCAGAAGTACTTCCGTGACGTCGCCGACCACCTCGCGCGCGTCCAGGAGCAGGTCCTCGGCTTCGACGAACTGCTCAACTCGATCCTCCAGGCGAACCTCGCCCAGGCCTCCGTGGCGCAGAACGAGGACATGCGCAAGATCACCTCGTGGGCCGCGATCGTCGCCGTACCGACGATGGTGTGCGGTGTGTACGGCATGAACTTCGAGCACATGCCCGAGCTGCACGCGCGCTACGGCTACCCGGTGGTCATGGGCATCACGGTCGGCCTGTGTCTGTCCATCCACCGCATCCTGAAGCGCAACGGCTGGCTGTAGCGGGGGCCGGCCGTGGCGGGGGCTGGATAGTCTGGGCGCCATGACGCAAGAGCTGCTCGACCAGGCCCTCGTCGAGGAGGCCACCAAGAAGTCCGGGCTGATCTGGGTGCGGGGCGACGGTGAGCCCTCGGCGGCCGGTCCGGGCCAGGAGGTGCCCACCCGCGCCCTGTGGCACGTGTGGCACGACGGCGCGGCCTGCCTGGTCGGCGACGGGCCCGGCGAGCAGCCGCTGCCGGGGCTGGCCGACGGAGGCCACGCCGTCGTCACCGTACGCAGCAAGGACAAGGGCGGGCGGCTCGTCACCTGGTCCGCCACGGTCGTGGAGCTCGCCGCGCACAGCCCCGCGTGGGAGGCGGCCGTCGGGGAGCTCAAGGGCAAGCGGCTGAACGCCCCGGACGGCGAGGCGATGCCGGAGCGGTGGGCGCGCGAATGCCGGGTGGTGCGTCTGGAACCGACGGGCGCGACCGCCGGTCTGCCCGAGGGCTCGCTCGCCGAGCCGCCGCTGCCGACCCCGGCGACGACCCGCCTGCCGGTTCCGGCGGCGCTGCCCCGCCTCCTGCTGAAGCGGCGCCGGCGCGGATAGCCGCACCGCCCGGCCTCCAGGTCACCTCCCGCTCGCGCGACGCGAGCGGCCGGAGCCTGTCGCCCGGCCGGGCCGGGTCACGACGAGGGGAGCTGCTGCCCGTAGTCGACCGTGTCCTTCTTCGGCGGTTCCGCGAGCGGGAAGTCCTTGCCCCAGTCGGTCAGCCGGAGGGTGCCCGCGTTGCCCGCGCGCCCGAGCAGGACCGGGTACGGGGTGCCCTTGAGGGAGACGTCCAGGGTGCCGCCCGCGCCCTTGTCGCCGGAGATGCGGATCGTGCGGACGCCCTCCTGCTCGTGGTGTCCGTCCTTGGCGAGCGTGCCGTGCAGCGCGAGCAGCCCGTCGAGCAGGACGTCCTTGTCGGTGAAGCCGCTGAAGCGCTTGTACACGGGATCGCCGGTCGGCACCTTCACGTACATGCCCTCCAGCTTGTCCGCCGCCGCGGTGTCCGACGACTTGCCGTCGCTCTCGCCGTCCTCGTGGGCCCAGAACTCGGCGTCCGCCTTGAGGAAGAGGTGCTTGCCGACCCGCAGCAGCCGGAACCCGGCCCCCTTGGAGGTGACCGAACCGGTGCCGCCGTCGGGCTTCAGGCGCATGTCGAGGGTGTACGTGGTGCCGCCCGAGACGACGGTCCCGGAGAGCCGCACGGTCGACGCCTTCCCGGCCGCCGACTTCGCCTTCGCCTGGATGGCGGCGGCGGACAATTTGCCGACCCCGTTCGTGCCCGCGTCCGGATCCTCGCTGCCGCACCCCGTCAGACCCGTCGCTGTCACGGCCAGTGCGCACATCGCGGCCACCGTCAGGGCTCTGCGGGAACGGCCCTGGGGAATTGCGGTCACAGGTGGGGCTGCCTCTCGTGCGCGGTCCTCAAACGGCGTACGGCAGCGTACCGGTGCGGCACCCGTCCGGCGGAGGCAGTCCGTCCGGACCGCCCACCAGGGCGTACCCGACCGGGACGGGCTAGCCTGAAGCCCACCCGAGCGGACAGACCGGCACAGAACGCATCGAAGCGAAGGAGGCCCGGGCATGGCCGCAGCCGCCCCCCGGATCTTCGTCTCGCACCTGTCCGGCGTCGCCGTCTTCGACCCGAACGGCGACCAGGTGGGCCGTGTGCGGGACCTCGTCGCCATGCTCCGCGTCGGACGCCGGCCGCCGCGCATGCTCGGCCTCGTCGTCGAGCTGTCCACGCGCCGCCGCATCTTCCTGCCCATGACCCGGGTGACCGGCATCGAGTCCGGCCAGGTCATCACGACCGGCGTCCTGAACGTGCGCCGCTTCGAACAGCGGCCCACCGAACGGCTCGTGTTCGGCGAGCTGCTCGACCGGCTCGTGACCCTGGTCGAGACGGGTGAGGAGGTGACGGTCCTGGACGTGTCGATCCAGCAGCTCCCGGCCCGCAGGGAGTGGGAGATCGGCCGGGTCTTCGTGCGCAAGGGCCGCGCCGGCGCCTTCCGGCGCGCCAAGGGCGAGACGATGACGGTCGACTGGTCCTCCGTCACCGGCTTCTCCCTGGAGGAGCACGGACAGGGCGCGGAGAGCCTCCTCGCCACCTTCGAGCAGCTCCGGCCCGCCGACCTCGCGAACGTCCTGCACCACCTGTCGCCCAAGCGGCGCGGCGAGGTGGCCGCGGCGCTCGACGACGACCGTCTCGCCGACGTGCTGGAGGAACTGCCCGAGGACGACCAGATCGAGATCCTCGGCAAGCTCAAGGAGGAGCGGGCGGCGGACGTCCTGGAGGCGATGGACCCCGACGACGCGGCCGACCTGCTGGCCGAGCTGCCCACCGAGGACGTCGAGCGGCTGCTGACGCTGATGCGGCCCGGCGAGGCGGCGGACGTCCGGCGGCTCATGGCCTACGCGGAGCGGACGGCGGGCGGGCTGATGACCACCGAGCCCATCGTGCTGCGCCCCGACGCGACCATCGCCGACGCGCTCGCCCGGGTCCGCAACCCCGACCTCTCCCCCGCGCTCGCCGCCCAGGTGTACGTGTGCCGCCCGCCGGACGAGACACCGACGGGCAAGTACCTGGGGGCGGTCCACTTCCAGCGGCTGCTGCGCGATCCGCCTCCCACCCTGGTCGGCTCGCTCGTCGACGACGACCTCCAGCCGCTGGCCCCGGAGGACGAGCTGCCGGTGGTCGCCGGGTTCTTCGCCACGTACGACATGGTCGCGGCCCCCGTCGTCGACGAGAGCGGCTCACTGCTCGGGGCGGTGACCGTGGACGACGTACTGGACCACATGCTCCCCGAGGACTGGCGGGAGACGGAGTTCCACCTCGACGAGGGCGTGCACGAGAGCATGCACGCGGAGACCCACGAGGACCACCACCACGAGGACCACCACGAGGGACGCCATGGCGCCCGACCGTGAGACCCGTGAGCGGGCCGCCACGGGGGCGACGGCCGCCCCACGCCCGCGCACCCGGCTCGACCAGCCGAAGCCGCAGCGGCTGAGACTGCTGCCCGAGTGGGACCCGGAGGCCTTCGGGCGGCTCTCCGAGCGCATCGCCCGCTTCCTCGGCACCGGACGGTTCATCGTCTGGATGACGGTCGTCATCATCGTGTGGGTCGTCTGGAACATCTTCGCGCCGAGCGACCTGCGCTTCGACAACTACCCGTTCATCTTCCTGACCCTGATGCTGTCGCTCCAGGCCTCCTACGCCGCCCCGCTGATCCTGCTCGCGCAGAACCGGCAGGACGACCGCGACCGGGTCAACCTCGAACAGGACCGCAAGCAGAACGAGCGGTCCATCGCCGACACCGAATACCTCACCCGCGAGATCGCCGCCCTGCGGATGGGCCTGGGCGAGGTCGCCACCCGCGACTGGATCCGCAACGAACTCCAGGACCTGGTCAAGGAGCTGGAGGACCGCCATTCCGACGGCCACGGGGACGAGCGGGTCGTATTCCCGGCGGATCGGTCGCAGGGACGTGACGTAGACGACCGGTGACAGGGCTTTCCGGGGCACATGGGTCGCGCCGTACCATCGTCCCTATGGCTACGGAAGACGCGGTGCGTGAAGCACTGGCGACGGTGAACGACCCCGAGATCAACCGACCCATCACCGAACTGGGGATGGTCAAATCGGTGGAGATCGGTGCGGATGGCGTGGTCGCGGTCGCCGTGTACCTGACGGTCTCCGGCTGCCCCATGCGCGACACGATCACCCAGCGGGTGACGGAGGCGGTCTCGCGGGTCGAGGGCGTCACGCGGGTCGACGTCGAACTCGACGTGATGAGCGACGAACAGCGCCGTGAGCTGGCGACCGCGCTGAAGGGCGGTACCGCCGAGCGCGAGGTGCCCTTCGCCAAGCCCGGCTCGCTCACCCGCGTCTACGCCGTCGCCTCCGGCAAGGGAGGCGTCGGCAAGTCCTCGGTCACGGTGAACCTGGCGGCCGCGATGGCCGCCGACGGGCTCAAGGTCGGTGTCGTGGACGCCGACATCTACGGCCACTCGGTGCCGCGCATGCTCGGCGCGGAGGGCCGGCCGACCCAGGTCGAGAACATGATCATGCCGCCGTCCGCGCACGGCGTGAAGGTCATCTCCATCGGCATGTTCACCCCGGGCAACGCGCCGGTGGTCTGGCGCGGCCCGATGCTCCACCGCGCGCTCCAGCAATTCCTGGCGGACGTGTACTGGGGCGACCTGGACGTCCTGCTCCTGGACCTCCCGCCGGGCACCGGCGACATCGCGATCTCCGTCGCCCAGCTCGTCCCGAACGCCGAGATCCTGGTCGTCACGACCCCGCAGCAGGCGGCGGCCGAGGTGGCGGAGCGGGCCGGCTCCATCGCCGTGCAGACCCACCAGAAGATCGTGGGCGTGGTCGAGAACATGTCGGGGCTGCCCTGCCCGCACTGCGACGAGATGGTCGACGTGTTCGGCACCGGTGGCGGCCAGTCGGTCGCCGACGGTCTGACCCGCACCACCGGAGCGACCGTCCCGGTCCTCGGCTCCATCCCGATCGACGTGCGGCTGCGCGAGGGCGGCGACGAGGGCAAGCCGGTCGTCCTGACCGACCCCGACTCCCCCGCCGGCTCGGCCCTGCGCGCCATCGCGGGCAAGCTGGGCGGCCGCCAGCGCGGCCTGTCGGGCATGTCGCTGGGCATCACCCCGCGCAACAAGTTCTAGGGTTCCCGGGCTTCTCGTACGAGGGAGGGGGCGCCGTCCGACACGGACGGCGCCCCCTCCCTCGTACGGACCCGAGGTCCTAGGCGTAGGACCCGATGTCCTTGATCACCGCGAAGCCGAGCCCGTACGCGCTCATCCCCCGCCCGTAGGCGCCCACGTGGACGCCTTCCTGGGTGGAACCCGCGAGGACCCAGCCGAACTCGGACTCGCGGTAGTGGAAGGGCGTGGGAACGCCGTCCACGGGCAGCGACAGGGTCGACCAGTCCGGGCCGTCCAGGTCGTCGGCCAGCACCCACGCGGTCTCGGTCTGCTGGTCGAGCCAGTCGTCGCGCAGGGTGTGGTCCATCTGGCCGGGCCAGGTGAAGGACAGCAGCCCCACACCGGCCAGCCACGCCGCCGAGGACACCGAGGTGGCCTCCAGCAGCCCTGTACCGTCCGCGCTGCGCCGTACGGGGCTGGCGGCGACGGTGACGACCACCGCGAACCGCTCCTTGTCCTCGCCCGGCTCGGGGCGCACCGAGGGCTCGTCCCCGTGTCCGACGGAACCGTGCTCGACCATTCCGTCCGCGGAGGTGCCCACCTGCATCAGCCAGCGCGGCCCCGTGAAGGCCTCGTCGAGGCCGTACCAGGGGAAGGGCGCCAGCAGGTAGCCGTCGACCGTACGCCGGGCGGAGGGGACCTGTTGGCCACCCTCCGCGGCCGGCGCCTGCGCGCCTACCCGACTTGTCGTCTCCATTGCCGGACGCCTCCTCGCTCTCGTCGGACCGGGCGGCCCACCCCCCTCGGGCGACCTTGTCGGTCCGCACAACAACTGGGCAGCATAGCCACCCTGCTCGGAGCAGCGCTGAAAGCGCCCGGCGCGTAAGGCGCCCGAACGGCGTATTCGGACCGCGCGGGGCCCGTCCGCGGCCGGTGGAGGAACACGTTCCGGGGCCGCGTGCGCCCGCCTCCGGGCAGGGCTTCGCACCTCAGGAAGGTCATGGGTGCCCGGCCGCCGGCGCTCCCGCGCGACGGGCCGCCCCGCGGTACTCCGTACGGATCAGACGGTGCCGTACGGGGGTCGGGGGGCGTCCTACGGGGGCCGGACGGGGTCGTACAAGGATCAGGTGGCGTCGGCGTCGTACGGCGGGCGCTCGTCGCCGTCGAGCTTCTCGCGCTTCTTCGTCATGTCGACGGAGCCGCCGGAGGCGGACGCCGAGGAGTCGGACTCGCGGCTGTGCACCGCGTCCGTGACCTCGGCCATCTCCTTCTTCAGGTCGAAGCCGTTGCGGATCTCCTTGAGCCCCAGCTCGTCGTTGTCGAGCTGCTTGCGTATGAACGTCTTGGGGTTGAGATCCTCGAACTCGAAGTCCTTGAACTCCGGACCGAGTTCGTCGCGGATGTCCGCCTTGGCGCTCTCCGAGAACTCGCGGATCTTGCGGATCGTGCGCGAGACGTCCTGAATCATCTTCGGGAGCTTGTCGGGACCGAAGACGAGCACGGCCAGGACGACGAGCGTCACCAGCTCAAGCGGTCCTACGTCATTGAACACCTGTAGCTCCTCGCGATGCCCTCGGTCCTCGGCCCTCGGGAGTCTTCCGTGGTCCGGGCCGCCTCCAACCGTACCCGTCGATCCCGTCCGTCCGGAACTGTCCCGGGGCTCCCGCCTTCGGGTACGGCGCGGGTTTTCCTCGATGTTTGCCGTCCGGAGCTGGGACGTCGTGCTCGACTGTGAGGTTCGTGTCACTCGCGGGCCGGACGCCGGCGCCCCTCAGCCGCCGTCCGCCGAACCGAGGACCAGGGTGATCGTCCGGTCCGCGCCGCCGCGCCTGACGGTCAGCCGGAGGTGGTCCCCGGGCCGGTGGGCGCGGGTCTTCACGATGAGTTCCTCACCGGAGTGGACCCGCGTGCCGTCGACCTCGGTGATGACGTCACCGGCCCTGATGCCCGCCTTGGCGCCGGGGCCGCCGGCCGTGACGGGAGCACCGCCCCCGGCGGCCTTCGTGCCGACCCGGGCTCCGTCGCCCGAGTAGTTCATGTCGAGCGTGACACCGATCACAGGGTGGGTGGCCCTGCCGGTGTTGATGAGCTCCTCGGCGACCCGCTTGGCCTGGTTCACGGGGATGGCGAAGCCGAGCCCTATGGAACCCGCCTGGCCGGTCCCCAGGTCGGAGCCGCTGTCGGCGGAACGGATGGCGCTGTTGATGCCGATGACACGGGCCCGGGAGTCGAGCAGCGGGCCGCCCGAGTTGCCGGGGTTGATCGGCGCGTCGGTCTGGAGCGCGTCCACGTACGAGACGTCGCTGCCGTCGCCCTTCTCGCCGCCCGCCGTGATGGGCCGGTCCTTGGCGCTGATGATCCCGGAGGTGACCGTGTTGGCGAGGTCGAAGGGCGCGCCGATGGCGACGACGGGGTCGCCGACCTGGACGCTGTCGGAGTTGCCGAGCGGCATCGGGGCCAGGCCGCGGACTCCGGAAACCTTGACCACGGCGAGGTCGTAGCCGCTGTCGTGTCCGACGACCCGGGCCTTCGCGGTCTGGCCGCCGCTGAACGTCACGGTGATCGTGCCGTTGCCGCCGGCGGGGGCGATCACGTGGTTGTTGGTGAGGATGTGTCCCTCGCCGTCGAGCACGAAGCCGGTACCGGTGCCGTCCTCCTCGCTGCCGTGCACGTGCAGGGTGACGACGCTGGGCAGCGCGTGGGCCGCGATCCCGGCGACGCTGTCCGGGGCGCGCCCCGGGGCCTCCTTGGTGGCCTGCGGCAGCTCGATGTCCGTCAGCCCCCCGTTCCGCTCCAGATAGGCCCCCACGACGCCGCCCACGCCGCCGGAGGCCAGCGCGAGCACGACGGCGGCGAGCGTCAGGGACTTCCTCGCCCTCCCGCGCCGCTGCGCCACGGTGGACACGGCGGCACCGGTCTGCTGGAAGGGTCCGCTCCGCTGGAGATGCCCGTACTGCTCCGGGGACCCGGGCGGGACGGCCCAGGGGTCGTAGTTCCGCCAGGGATCGGGGGTGTCGGCCTCGACCGGCTCGACGGGCACGTCGGAGCCGAGCGGGGCCGGAGGGACCGCGGGTTCGGCGGGGTGCTGGACCGGTGGGGCGGACTCGGCCCCGTCCTGGGCGCCGGCTCGGGACACGGGGACAGGGACGGTGGGCGGCCCGGCCTGGGCGGGAACGGGAACGCGCGCGGGCCGCTCCAGCTCGTAGTCGCCCCCGGCGTCACCACCACGGGCCTCTCCCGCCTGCGGCTGCGACTCCTGCACACTCGACGTGTCGTCGGTGACCGCCCGGGGGGCGTCTCCCCCGTACGGCTGCGGCTCCGGCGCGCTCGGCGTGGCGCCCGCCTCGTCCGCCCCGTGGGCGCCTTGCGGGTGCGGTGCGGGGGTGGGCGGCTTCGTGTCGGTCGCGGGCGGCGGGGCGGTGGGGTGCGGATCTGTGGGGTGAGCCGGTGCGGTGTCCGTTTCCTCGGCCTCGGGCCGGGGTCGACTCCACCACTTCGTCTTCGTGGGCCTGCCCTCGTTCATGCTCTCCCCACACCCGGCCCGCGGCACGACACGCCGACGGCCACCACAAAGTCGTCGCCTCCGCGTCCGTGATCCCTCCCGCGGACGCGGCTCACCCCGGATTCAACCAGGTTCCCGGGCCGACGCGCAGAGGACGGTGTCAGTGGGCGTTACGAGGGGTGGGGGACGGGGACGAAGTGGGGGACGGTGTCGCGGCGGGCGCGGCGAGCAGCCCCGGCGCCCGGGTCGGCGTGAGCGGCTGGACGTCGGTGAGGGGACGTATGAGCGGGGACATCGCGGCGGCACCGGCGACCACCGGTGTCGTCAGTGTGTGCACGGCGTCCTGGGCGCGGCCCGCCGGAGCGGGGACTCCGGGCAGCAGCGGGGCGGACACCGAGGTCGGCGCCACCTGACCGGTCCCGAGCGACCGCTCGCCCTGGGCGAGCAGCGGTCCGGTGGACCGGCGGCGCTGCGACTCGGGAGTCGAGGTCGCGCCCGCGCCCTGGGACCGGGACGGCGTGACGTTGCTCCCGGCGCCGGCTCCTCCGCGCGCGTCCGTGTCCCCGGGCATGCCGGTGGTCACGCCGCCGAGCGCGACGGCCGCGAGCGAGACCGCGCCCGCGGCGACGAACGCGAACCGCAGCCCGCGCGACGCGGACCGGTCGGCCTCGTGACGGCTGACGTCGTGGATGCGGAAGCCGCGCCCCGGAGCGGGAGGCAGTACGTCGGCGTGCGGTCCGCCCGGCACGTACCCGAAGGTCCCGCCGCGCAGTCCGAAGCCGCCGGGCAGTCCTGAGCCCGTGGAGCCGCCGGGCAGTCCGCCGCCGAAGCTGCCGCCGTTCAGGCGCGGGCTGTCGGAGTCGCCTCCCCCGGGGAGTCCCTGGAGGCGGGCGAGGAAGCTCTCGGAGGGCGGCGGCGGGGCCACTTCCGCGAAGACGTTCTTCAGTCGGCGCTGGGCGTCGGCCTCGGCCTTGCACTTGGCGCAGGTGGCGAGGTGGGCCAGGACGCGGTCGCGCGACTCATGACCGAGCTCTCCGTCCACCAGGGCGGAAAGTCGGTCTCCGAGGTGCTGCTCGGCAGGGGTGGGACGGGTTCCACTCACGCGGTCGCGCCCCCTCCCCCCAGCACGGGCACTCGGGCCGCGAACGAGCGACGCTCGGCGCGGGCCTCGGGAGACCGGTGTGCCAGGGCCTTGCGAAGCTGGGAGCGGCCGCGGTGGATCCGGGAACGGACCGTGCCGAGCTTGACGCCCAGGGTCGCGGCGATCTCCTCGTAGGACAGTCCCTCGATGTCGCAGAGGACGACGGCGGCGCGGAACTCCGGCGCGAGGGTGTCCAGCGCCTGCTGGACGTCGGCGTCGAAGTGCGCGTCGTTGAAGACCTGCTGCGGGGAGGGCTCACGGCTGGGCAGCCGCTCGGCCGCGTCGTCGCCGAGGGCGTCGAAGCGGATGCGCTGCTTGCGCCGGACCATGTCGAGGAAGAGGTTCGTGGTGATGCGGTGGAGCCAGCCCTCGAAGGTGCCGGGCGTGTAGGTCGACAGCGAGCGGAAGACGCGGACGAAGACCTCCTGGGTGAGGTCCTCCGCGTCGTGCTGGTTGCCCGTGAGGCGGTAGGCGAGACGGTAGACGCGACCGCTGTGCGTGCTGACGATCTCCTCCCAGGTGGGCGGAGTCCACGCCTGCGCCTCCGCGTCGGTGGTGAACGTCGCGGTCTGCGCGGGGGCAGCAACGGGGAGCTGGTCGGCGTTGTCGGTCACGGATTTCGGCTCACCGGTCGATCTGAGCAGGCGCCGCAGCATTCCTCCCCGATCCACAGGCGCAGCCGCACCTCCCCTGTCGGCTCTGGTGGTGTCCAGTGGAGCCCCTACCATAGCCACCTCGCCCGTTAGCTCCGGATAAGCGGTTTTACGGGAATTTGATACGGGCTCATATGGGTGCGCCGGTGTCCGCCCGCGTCCCCGCTCCGTGTACCGACTCATCGACTTCCCCCCGCTCGGTTCTCCCACCCCTCTAAACGCCCGGTCCCATCCGCAGGTTCCCAACACCAACGGATACAGTCACGCCCAGGCAACCACGGGGACAGGAGAGGGTCATTACCGGCAACCGGCAGACGAGCTGGGCGGCGTTCGCCGACGCCTTTGTCGCCGAGGACGAGGCGCTGCGCTGGGCCCGGGACCGGGCCCACGAGGTCGGCCTGCGCTCGGTGACACCCGGCACGGGTGCCGCGCTGCGCATGCTCGCCGCCACCCTGGACGCGAAGGCGGTCGCCGAGATCGGTACCGGGACCGGCGTCTCCGGGATTCATCTTCTGCACGGCATGCGGCCGGACGGGGTACTGACCACCGTGGATCCGGAGCCGGAGCGCCAGCAGTTCGCCCGCCAGGCCTTCCGCGCCGCCGGGTTCGCCAGCAACCGGGCGCGCTTCATCCCGGGCCGCGCGCTGGACGTCCTGCCCCGTCTCGCGGACGCCGGATACGACCTGGTGTTCTGCGACGGCGACCGGCTGGAGAGCCTGGACTACCTCGCTGAATCGTTGCGCCTGCTGCGCCCGGGCGGGCTCGTCGCCTTCGAGGGCGTCTTCGCGGACGGCCGCACCGTGGACTCGGGGCCGCAGCCGGTCGAGGTGAGCCGGCTGCGCGAACTGCTGCGCGCGGTGCGCGAGAGCCAGGAGCTGGTGCCCTCCCTGCTGCCGGTGGGCGACGGCCTGCTGTGCGCGGTCAAGCGCTGACCCGCCCGTTCCCGCCGAGCGCCGACCAGCCTGCTCTCGCAGAGCGCTGACCTGCGTTTTCTCGCGGGTCGGGGCTGTGCGGCGGTCTCGTACGACCGTGGAAATGCGGCTTCCCCGGCACCATGTGCGGTACCGGGGAAGCCGAAAGAGCTAAGGGTCGCGTTCCGCGTCAGCCGACGACCTTCTTGAGGGCGTCGCCGAGCGCGTCGGCCTCGTCAGGGGTCAGCTCGACGACGAGCCGACCGCCGCCTTCGAGCGGAACGCGCATGACGATGCCCCGCCCCTCCTTGGTCACCTCGAGCGGGCCATCGCCCGTCCGCGGCTTCATGGCCGCCATGCTCGTTCCCCTTCCTGAAACCAGCTCATCGTCGCCGACGGCCCCCTCGGAGGGCACGCACGTCCTCTCATAGGACACACGTCACCGGCATCGAACACATTGCTTCCAGGCCATTATCTCGCATCTCAGGACCCGATGACCAACATCAGTCGGCATCGCTTGCGCAACGCGCTTGAGCAAAACCACCCAATTCGGCGATGTGGCTGCGATACTGCGCCGCCGCATCGGCCTTCGTGGCACGGAATTCTTTGATGCAGGTCACATGCATGCCCCGCGCCACGGCCGGTGATCTCCGCCATGCTGTCATCGGACACAGGACGTACCGGCCGGTACGACGAGCCGCGACCCCCGGAAGGGACCCACCATGGCCGACACCGTGCTCTACGAGGTGAGCGACGGACTCGCGACGATCACACTGAACCGCCCCGAGGCGATGAACGCGATGAACGTCGAGACCAAGGTCGCCTTCCGGGACGCGGCGCAGGCGGCCGCGGGGGACGACGCCGTACGGGCCATCCTGCTGACCGCGGCCGGTGACCGGGCGTTCTGCGTCGGCCAGGACCTCAAGGAGCACATCGGGCTGCTGGCCGCCGACCGGGAGTCGGGGTCGGGCGGGACGATGAGTACCGTCCGCGAGCACTACAACCCCATCGTGCGGGCGCTGGTCGGCGCCGCGAAGCCCGTGGTGGCCGGGGTCAACGGAGTCGCCGCCGGGGCCGGGTTCGGGTTCGCGCTGGCCGCGGACTACCGCGTCGTCGCCGACACGGCCGCCTTCAACACGTCCTTCGCCGGTGTCGCGCTGACCGCCGACTCGGGCATCTCCTGGACGCTGCCGCGGGTGATCGGCCCGAGCCGTGCCGCCGATCTGCTCCTCTTCCCGCGCAGCATCAGCGCCCAGGAGGCGTACGAGCTGGGCATCGCGAACCGGCTGGTTCCGGCCGCCGAGGTGCGGGCCGAGGCGGAGAAGGTGGCGCGGGCCCTGGCCTCCGGGCCGACGCTGGCCTATGCCGCCCTCAAGGAGTCCCTCGCGTTCGGGCTGACCCACTCGCTGGAGGAGACCCTGGAGAAGGAGGACGAGCTCCAGGGGCGGGCCGGTGCCTCCGAGGACCACGCCATCGCGGTCCAGGCGTTCGTGAACAAGGAGAAGCCCAAGTACCTGGGGCGCTGAACCTCCGGGGGTTCGCCGCGGACCGCGCGTGCGGCCCGCGGCGGCCGCCTCCGCGCCCGTGCGGGCGTCACGTGGTCAGCGGGCGTCGCGCACCGCGCAGTCGGCCAGGTGGTCGTTCACCAGGCCGCACGCCTGCATCAGCGCGTACGCCGTCGTCGGGCCCACGAAGCGGATGCCGCGCTTCTTGAGCGCCTTGGACAGCGCGGTCGACTCGTCGGTGACCGCCGGCACGTCGGAGAGGTTCTCGGGGGCCGGACGCGAGGTGTGGTCGGGGGCGAAGGACCAGACGAGCTCGTCCAGCTCGCCCGGGGCCCACGCGGCCAGCACGCGCGCGTTGGCGACGGTCGCCCGGATCTTGGCGCCGTTGCGGATGATCCCCGGGTCGGCGAGCAGGCGCTCCTCGTCGGCCTCCGTGAACATCGCGACCTTGGCGATCTCGAAGTCCGCGAAGGCCGCGCGGAAGCCGGAGCGGCGGCGCAGGATCGTGATCCACGACAGCCCCGACTGGAAGGCCTCCAGGCACAGCCGCTCGTACAGGGCGTCGTCGCCGCGGACGGGCCTGCCCCACTCCTCGTCGTGATACGCCACGTAGTCCTCGGTGGACAGCGCCCAGGGGCAGCGCAGCAGTCCGTCGGGGCCGGCCAGCGCGCCGCTCACCGCTCGTCCTCGGGGTGCTTGCGCAGCGAGGTGGTGCCGCCCGCCGCGCGGGCCCCGGCGAGCGCCGCCTCCAGATCGGCGATCCGGGCGTCCCGCTCGCCGATCTCGGCCCCGAGACGGCCCAGGGCGTCGTCCACGTCCGCCATGCGGTAGCCGCGCACGGTGACGGCGAAACGCAGGGCGTCCACGTCGCCCTTGTGCACCGGGCGGTCGTACGGCAGCGGATCGTGCAGCCGCTCGGGCTCGGCGTCGGGAAGGGGCGCGTTCTCACCGCCGCCCACCACGGACAGGGTCACCGCGGCGACCACGACGGCGAGGGCGACGACCAGGAACAAGAACATGAACATCGCTGAGGTCCCCACGCTCTGAGGCCGGCGCGGGTCGCGTCGGCGCGAAAGTACTGGTGCTGGCGAAAGCAGTCTGACGCTGGAAGTGTCAGGCTCCGATCGTGCCATGCGAGTGTGACAGTTAAGGTCGCAGGCGGCTTATCGGTGCGACTGACTGGGAGAGGTCACAGGGGATGCTCAGGCTGGGCAGGCGCGAATTCGACGCGCACGAGCCGGTGATCATGGCGATCGTGAACCGGACCCCGGACTCCTTCTACGACCAGGGGGCCACCTTCCGCGACGAGCCGGCTCTCGCGCGCGTGGAGCAGGCGGTGTCCGAGGGGGCCGCGATCATCGACATCGGCGGGGTCAAGGCCGGTCCGGGCGAGGAGGTCACCGCCGAGGAGGAGGCGCGGCGGACGGTCGGCTTCGTCGCCGAGGTGCGCCGCCGCTTCCCGGACGTGGTCATCAGCGTCGACACCTGGCGGCACGAGGTCGGCGAGGCGGTCTGCGAGGCCGGCGCCGACCTGCTCAACGACGCCTGGGGCGGGGTCGATCCCCGGCTGGCCGAGGTGGCCGCCCGGTACGGGGTCGGGCTCGTGTGCACGCACGCCGGGGAGTCCGAGCCGCGCACGCGTCCGCACCGGATCGCCTACGGGGACGTGATGGCCGACATCCTGCGGGTCACGCTCGGCCTGGCGGAGCGGGCGGTCGCCCTCGGCGTGCCGCGCGAGTCGGTGCTCATCGATCCCGGACACGACTTCGGGAAGAACACCCGGCACAGCCTGGAGGCGACGCGGCGGCTCGGGGAGATGGTCTCCACCGGGTGGCCGGTTCTGGTCTCCCTCTCCAACAAGGACTTCGTCGGCGAGACGCTCGACAAGCCGGTCAAGGAGCGGGTCGTCGGGACCCTGGCGACGACCGCGGTCTCGGCGTGGCTGGGGGCGCAGGTGTACCGCGTCCACGAGGTCGCGGAGACCCGTCAGGTGCTGGACATGGTGGCGTCGATCGCCGGACACCGGCCGCCGGCGGTGGCCCGGCGCGGGCTGGCGTAGCGGACGGGGTGGGGGTACGGCTGCCGTACCCCCACCCCGTGAACGGCTAGGGCGTGTCCGCGTCGCCGGGCAGGCGAGACTTTGCGGACACGACCTAGCGGCCGGCTTCCTTCGACATGAGGGCCACCGCTTCGTCCACGTCGTCGGTCACGTGGAACAGCATCAGGTCCTTCTCCGCCGCCTTGCCCTGGGCGACGAGGGTGTTCCTGAGCCAGTCCACCAGGCCGCCCCAGTACTCCGTGCCGAACAGCACGATGGGGAAGCGGGTGACCTTCTGGGTCTGGACCAGGGTGAGCGCCTCGAAGAGCTCGTCCAGGGTGCCGAGGCCGCCGGGCAGGACCACGAACCCCTGCGCGTACTTGACGAACATCATCTTGCGCACGAAGAAGTAGCGGAAGTTCAGGCCGATGTCGACGTACGGGTTCAGCCCCTGCTCGAAGGGCAGCTCGATGCCCAGCCCGACGGAGATGCCCTTCGCCTCCAGGGCACCCTTGTTCGCCGCCTCCATGGCACCCGGACCGCCACCGGTGATCACCGCGAACCCGGCGTCCACCAGGCCGCGGCCGAGCGCGACCCCCGCCTCGTACTCGGCCGAGTCGACCGGGGTCCGCGCCGAGCCGAACACGCTGATCGCGGCCGGGAGTTCGGCGAGGGTGCCGAAGCCTTCGATGAACTCCGACTGGATGCGCAGAACACGCCAGGGATCGGTGTGCACCCAGTCCGAAGGACCGCCCGCGTCCAGCAGCCGCTGATCCGTGGTGCTCGCCTGCACCTGGTCCCGCCTGCGCAGCACCGGGCCCAGCCGCTGCTCCTCAGGTGGCCGCTTCTTGCCCCTCGGGTCTCCAGTAGCCATGTCCACTCCCTCCGCGTACGGATCTCCCCCGCCCCGGCCGAAACCGGTGCGGGGGAAGGTCGTTCCGCCCCAGCGTAGATCTCCGCTGGTTACGGCGGGGGGACGTGGGCATGTCCGCCGTGAACAGCCGACGGGTACGGGGCGCTCCTCAGGCGGTGAGCCAGTCGCGCAGCCGCTGTTCGCCCGCCAGGATCTTGGCCGTGTCCACGCGCTCGTCCCGCTTGTGGGCCAGGTGCGGATTGCCGGGGCCGTAGTTGACCGCCGGGATGCCGAGACCGCTGAAACGGGAGACGTCCGTCCAGCCGTACTTGGGCTGCGGGGTGCCCCCCACCGCCTCGATGAACGCGGCGGCGGCCGGGTGGGACAGGCCGGGCAGGGCGGCACCGCTGTGGTCGTCGACGACGAACTCCGCCACGCCGCAGTCGGCGAAGACCTCGCGGACGTGCTCGATCGCCTCCTCCTCGGTGCGGTCGGGCGCGTAGCGGAAGTTGACGGTGACGACGCACTCGTCGGGGATGACGTTGCCGGCGACCCCGCCGGAGATGTTCACCGCGTTCAGGCCCTCGCGGTACTCCAGACCGTCGATCACCGGGTAGCGCGGCTCGTACGCGGCCAGCGCGGCCAGGATCGGGGAGGCCGCGTGGATCGCGTTCGAACCCATCCAGCTCCGGGCCGAGTGGGCCCGTTCGCCCTTGGTCTTCAGCAGGACCCGCAGCGTGCCCTGGCAGCCGCCCTCGACCTGTCCGTCCGAGGGCTCCAGGAGGACCGCGAAGTCGCCCCGCAGCCACTCGGGGTGCGCCTCGGCCACGTGCTTCAGCCCGTTCAGATCGGCCGCGACCTCCTCGTTGTCGTAGAAGACGAAGGTGAGGTCCCGGTTCGGCTCGGGGACGGTGGCCGCGATACGGAGCTGGACGGCGACGCCCGACTTCATGTCGCAGGTGCCGCAGCCCCACAGCACGCCGTCCTCGTCGAGGCGGGAGGGCACGTTGCCGGCGATCGGCACGGTGTCGATGTGACCGGCCAGGACGACCCGCTCGGCGCGGCCCAGGTTCGTGCGGGCCACGACGTTGTTGCCGTGGCGGTCGACCGTCAGGTGCGGCAGCGCGCGCAGGGCCGTCTCGACGGCGTCCGCGAGCGGCTTCTCGGCGCCGCTCTCCGAGCGGAAGTCGACGAGCCGGGCGGTGAGCTCCGCCGCGTCCAGGGTGAGGTCAAGAGGGGTGTCGGCCATGGCCTCGACCCTAGCGCGCCCGGTCCTGGGGTACCGAAAGCAGCCGGATGCGGTCGTATCCCCCGGCGCCGCCGACGTTGTCCACAGCCCCAGGGTCCGCCCACAGCGCTCTCCAGTACCTTGTACGCGTGTCTGAGCCGTCCCCCACTCCTGTCCGGCGACGCCGCCGTCGCCTCCTGCGTTACGGCGGGGCCCTCGTGGTCCTCCTCGCGGTCGCCGGTTACCTCGGCGTGCAGTACCTCACCGGCGGCGTGGGCGCGCCGCGGTGCAAGGTCGTCTCCGCGAACGGCGACGGCGCGTCGTACGAGTTCACTCCCGAACAGGCGGTGAACGCGGCGACGATCTCGGCGATCGGCACCTCGCGCGGCATGCCCGAGCGCGCGGTGGCCATCGCCCTCGCGACGGCGCTCCAGGAGTCGGGGCTGCGCAACATCCGGCACGGCGACCGGGACTCCCTCGGTCTGTTCCAGCAGCGCCCGTCGCAGGGCTGGGGCACGGAGAAACAGATCATGGACCCGACGTACGCGGCGGGCATCTTCTACGAGCATCTGGCCAAGGTGCCCGGGTACTCCCGGCTGCCGCTCACGGTGGCCGCGCAGCGGGTGCAGCACAGCGGCTTCCCGCAGGCGTACGCCAAGCACGAGCCGGACGCCACGCTGCTCGCCGCCGCCCTGACCGGCCGCGCGGCGGCCACGCTGACCTGTCAGGGGCGCCCGGCCGCGACCACTCCGGCGGGCGGCCCGGAGCCGGTGCGCGCCGCGCTGGCACGGGACTTCGGGCGGGACGTGTTCCAGGAGGCGGGTGCCACGGTGGACGCCGCGGGTTCCTCCGCCGCACCGGCACCGGCCGCGTCACGGTCCGCGGTCGCCTCGGACTCCCCGGTCTCCACGGCTTCCGCCGCCGCCTCGGCCTCTCCGGCCCCCGTCGCCACAAAGACCGCCGACCGCACGGTGACCGTCCCCGTGCGCGAGGGGTCCGGATCCGGGACCACGGCGCTCCGCCGCGGCTGGGAGGTGGCGCACTGGGCCGTCGCCAACTCCTCGGCCCTGCACATCGACCGGGTGTCGTACGCGGGGCGCGAGTGGACCGCGGGGACCGCGGAGGGCTCGTGGCGCACGGCCGACGACAAGAGCGGCGCGGAGGCGGAGGACGCCGCCGCCGAGGTCCGGATCGTCACCGGGCAGTAGTGCGGTCCCTCACCCCTGGGGAGGACGCGGACTCCGGGGGCCGGCGATGTGCGCGCGCTTTCGGGCACTCACTCCCCGGCGCGTGGAAACCCTTGGGAGCAAAGGGCCGTGGCGACTCCACGAGCCCTTGGGCCGGGCATCGTTTGCCCGTTTTTATCCACAACCGATAATGCGACGCATTACCAACTCTTTGCGGCGGGCCACCGCAACCTTCGCGGACTTCGAGCGGTAGTCACTGCGTCCGAGCCCGGAACGATCACCTCCCGATCGACCCGGCCGATCGACCCGGCCGATCGACTCGGCCGATCGGCTCCGGCCGGACGCTTCCCGTTCCCTTCCGTCTAAGGAGCACCATGTCCCTCTCCCTGACCCACCGGATCGCCCGTGTCGCGCTGCTCGTCGCGGCCGGAGCGGCACCCGTGGTCGGCGCGGCCGGCTCCGCGAGCGCGGCCGTCGACCTGCCGGCCGCCCCCGGCCTCGGCGGGCTGACCGCCCTGGACGGGGCGAACGTCAGCCACACCCTCGACGGAGCCACGCACCACGTCACCGGGATCGCCGACACGTCCGGCGGTGCGGCGGTCAAGAAGTCCCTCCCGGCCGCGGGCAAGGCCGGCGGCAAGGCCGCCAAGAAGGCGACGCCCGCCGCGCAGAAGGTGGCCGGTGACGTCGCGGGGCAGGCCGGCGGCCTGCTCGGTGACACCACGAAGGCCGCGTCCGGCGGCGGCCTGCCGACGGACGCCGTCACGAAGGGCGGCCTGCCGACGGACGCCGTGACCAAGGGCGGCCTGCCGACGGGACAGCTCCCGCTGAAGGGCCTGCCGCTCGGCTAGATCCCGCCGCCGGGCCGCGGTCAGCGGTCCGGACGGGCCGTACGGCCACGGGGGTCCGGGGAACACGCTTCCCCGGACCCCCGTTCCGCTGTCCGCGACGGTGCGCGGCAGGACGGCCGGACTACCGCAGCCGCTCCACGGCCGCCGCCACCCGCTCGTCCGAGGCCGTGAGCGCCACGCGGACGAACCGCTCGCCCGCCTCGCCGTAGAAGTCGCCGGGGGCCACCAGGATGCCCAGCTCGGCCAGGTGGGCCACCGTGGACCAGCAGGACTCGTCCCGGGTCGCCCACAGGTACAGGCTCGCCTCGCTGTGCTCGATCCGGAAGCCGTGGCCCAGGAGGGCGTCACGCAGGACGGTGCGGCGGGCCGCGTAGCGCTCGCGCTGCTCCCGGACGTGCGTGTCGTCCGACAGCGCGGCGACCACGGCGGCCTGGGTCGGCGCGGAGGTCATCATGCCGCCGTGCTTGCGGATCGCGAGGAGCTCGCCCAGCACGGCCGGGTCGCCCGCGAGGAACGCGGCGCGGTAGCCGGCCAGGTTCGAGCGCTTGGACAGCGAGTGGACCGAGACGATCCCCTCGTAGGAGCCGCCGCACACGTCGGGGTGCAGCACCGAGACCGGGTCGGCCTCCCAGCCCAGCTCGATGTAGCACTCGTCGGAGAAGACGAGGACACCGTGCTCGCGGGCCCAGGCGACGATCCGGGTGAGCTCCGCGGCGGACAGCACCCTGCCGGTCGGGTTCGACGGGGAGTTCAGCCACAGCAGCTTCAGGCCCGTCGGGTCCAGCTCGGTCGGGTCGTCGTAGACCACGTGCTCCGCCCGCGCGAGCCGCGCGCCGACCTCGTACGTCGGATAGGCCAGGCGGGGGTAGGCGACCTTGTCTCCGGGGCCGAGGCCGAGCTGGGTCGGCAGCCAGGCGACCAGTTCCTTGGAGCCGACGATCGGCAGGACATGGCGGTGGGTGACGTCCCGCGCGCCGAGCCGTCGCTCCACCCAGCCCGTGAGCGCGTCCCGCAGCTCGGGCGTGCCCCACACCGTGGGATAACCGGGCGAGTCCGCGGCCGCGACCAGAGCTTTCTGGATCAGCTCGGGCACCGGGTCGACCGGCGTGCCGACGGACAGGTCGACGATGCCGCCCGGGTGAGCTGCGGCGGTCGCCTTGAAGGGCTCCAGCTTGTCCCAGGGGAAGACGGGAAGCCGGTCGGAGACTGCGGACACGGGATCAGGCTCACTTTCTCGTACGGACGCCCCGTACACGCGGGTACGGGCCGCGGCACGGACGCTTCACGTGGCGGGCACCGCAAACGCCTCGGTCCCGTACGGCGACCGGAGTGATCAGGCCGTACGGGACCGAGGCGGCGCGCATGCGGGCCGCTTACTGGTTCTGCGGCGGCAGCGCGGCGACGAAGGGGTGGTCGCGCTCGATCAGGCCGAGCTTGCTGGCGCCGCCGGGCGAGCCGAGCTCGTCGAAGAACTCGACGTTCGCCTTGTAGTAGTCCTTCCACTCCTCCGGAGTGTCGTCCTCGTAGAAGATCGCCTCGACCGGGCACACCGGCTCACAGGCTCCGCAGTCGACGCATTCGTCCGGGTGGATGTACAAGGACCGGGAGCCCTCGTAGATGCAGTCG
This sequence comes from Streptomyces sp. NPDC028298, assembly GCF_055565895.1. Classification (NCBI taxonomy): domain Bacteria; kingdom Bacillati; phylum Actinomycetota; class Actinomycetes; order Kitasatosporales; family Streptomycetaceae; genus Streptomyces; species Streptomyces sp. NPDC028298. Next base: position 718,701 of record NZ_JBVHTL010000004.1, on the reverse strand, counting down.
ACCGGGCACTCCTCGATGCACGCCTTGTCCTTGACGTCGACACAAGGCTGCGCGATGACGTAGGTCACGCTGTCGTTCCTCCTCGATAGGGCGCTGGCGGGCCTGTCGTAGGCTCCGCCGCCTGGCGCGCGGGAGCGCGGCGTAGTCGATGCCCGCCCCTAGTATCTCCGTTCCTGGGCATGATCCGAACAGGAGGGGTGAACTGACCTGTGGAATTCTCTGCAGCCGGCCGCCTGGAGGTCCGCGTCACCGCTGCTGACGTGGGAAAACGTATCTCGGTACGGCGCCTGACCGACGATGGAGACACGGTGGAGAAGTTCACCGATACGGTCGGTGTTCTCACATCATGGGACGACGGTGTGCTGCTGATCACACGGCGGACCGGCGAACAGGTCCGGATCGCGGAGTCCTCCCTGGTCGCGGCCAAGGTCGTGCCGTCCGCCCCGGCCCGTCGCCGCGGCCCCGCCGCGTCCTACCAGGAACTGGCGCGTGTCGCCGCGCGGGCCTGGCCGCCGGTGGAGAGCGAGCCGCTCGGCGACTGGGAGCTGCGGGCGGCCGGCGGTTTCACCCGGCGCGCCAATTCCGTGCTGCCGCTGGGCGACCCGGGCGTGCCGCTCGACCGTGCGCTCACGTACGTACGGGACTGGTACGCGGCCCGTGACCTGCCCGCCTTCGTCCAGACGGCCACGGGCGCCGAGGGCACGCAGGAACTGCTCTGCGCCGAGCTGGAGGCACGTGGCTGGACGCGCGAGGTGACCGCCGAGCTGTGGACCGGCGCGCTCGCGCCGGTCGCGGACCGGGAGGCACCCGGGGTGACGCTCTCCCGCACGGCCGACGAGGCGTGGCTCGGCCGCTATCAGCGCAAGGGCGTCGGCGAGGTGGCCCTGAAGGTGCTGGGCGGCGGCCCCTCGGTGTGGTTCGCGACGGTTCCCGGTGCCGGGGGCGCGGCTCCGGCGGCGATCGGGCGGTGTGTCGTCGACGGCCGCTGGGCCGGTTTCGCCGCCGTGGAGGTCGATCCCGGCCTGCGCCGCCGCGGCCTCGCCACCGCCGTCATGGCCGCCCTGGCCGGCCGGGCCCTGGAGGAGGGCGCCTCGGCGGCCTGGCTCCAGGTGGAGGCGGACAACGCCGGGGCGCGGGAGCTGTACGCCCGCATGGGCTTCGCCCCGCACCACGCCTACCACCACTACCGGTGGCCGTCCGGCCCGGTCGCACAGGCCGGCCCGGGGAGCGCCGGTGCGGACGCCTCGCCGGGGACGGGCGGCGCGCCGGGCGAGACCGGTGCGGGTGGCGCGCCGTATCGATCGACGTGACCGGGCACGAGTGGGCTATGCGTTCCCCTCAGCCCCCCGGGCCCGGCCGGGCCGACGAGGTACGGCGCCGGTTCGCCGACGAGGCGCGGGCCGAGCGGCCCGACCTGGCGGAGCTGTGCCTCCTGGTCGGCGCCGCGGCGGACGGGACCCTGGACGACGCCGGGACGGACGCCGCGCAGATCCTCCTGGACGAGCTGGCAGGCCGGCTGCCCTTCCGTCCGGGCGGCCCCCGGGCCTGGGCGACCGCCCTGGCCGAACTCCTCGGCGGGCGCCTGGGGTACCGGGGCACGCCGGGCGACTACCAGCGGCTGGAGTCCTCCCTGCTGCACGCGGTGCTGCGCCGGCGGCGCGGGCTGCCCATCCTGCTCTCGGTGGTGTGGATGGAGGTCGCGCGGCGGGCCGGGGCGCCGGTGTACGGGGTCGCGCTGCCCGGCCACTTCGTGGTGGGCTTCGGACCGCCCGAGGAGCAGGTGCTCGCGGACCCGTTCGACGGCGGGCGCGTCCTGACCGGCTCCGACGCGCAGCTCCTCGTCGCGGGCGCGACCGGCGCCCCGCTCGACCCGTCGATGCTCGCCCCCGCCGACCGGCTCGACGTCGTCCTGCGCGTCCTGAACAACATCCGGGCCTGGGCCGCCGCGCGGCCGGAGCGCTCCGACGTGGCCCTGTGGTCGGTGGAACTCTCCCTGCTGCTGCCCTCGCACCCGGCGCGGCTGCGCTACGAGCGGGCTCAACTCCTCGTCCAGCGGGGAGACTTCCTGACGGGCGCCGCCGAACTCGACGCCTACGCGGACGTGGTGGCCGCGGTCGACGAACCGGCCGCGTCCCGGGTCCGCCAACAGGCCCACGCGGCACGGGCGATGCTCAACTGAGGCACACCCGCCGCGCCGCTCACAGCCAGCCCTTCTCCCGCGCGATCCGTACCGCCTCCGCGCGGTTGCGTACCGCGAGCTTCTGGATCGCGGTCGAGAGGTAGTTGCGGACGGTGCCCTGGGAGAGGTGGAGGGCCTTGGCCAGTTCGGCGTTGGTGGAGCCGTCGGCGGCGACGCGGAGGACCTCGCGTTCGCGGTCGGTCAGGGGGTTGGCGCCCTCGGCGAGCGCGGCCGCCGCCAGGGTGGGGTCGATGACCCGCTCGCCGTCCAGCACCTTGCGTACGGCCGCGGCGAGTTGGGCGGCGGGGGCGTCCTTGACGAGGAAGGCGTCGGCGCCGGACTCCATGGCGCTGCGCAGATAGCCGGGGCGGCCGAAGGTCGTGAGGATGAGCAGCTTGACGCCCGGGAGCTCCTTGTGGACCTCGGCCGCCGCCTCTATGCCCGTCATGCCCGGCATCTCGATGTCGAGGAGCGCCACGTCCACGTCGTGGGCGCGGGCCGCCGCCAGCACCTCGTCGCCGCGCGCGACCTGGGCGACCACCTCGATGTCCGGCTCCAGTCCCAGCAGGGCGGCCAGCGCCTCGCGGACCATCGACTGGTCCTCGGCGAGCAGGACCTTGATCGTGCGGCTCATGCACCGGATCCTACGGGGTCGTCCCCCGCGCCCGCAGGGACCCGGCCGCCCTCCAGGGGTGCCCGTGCCACCAGCCGGAATCCGTGCCGGACGCGCCCCGCCTCCATCGATCCGCCCGCCTTCTCCAGGCGTTCGGTCAGCCCGGTCAGGCCGTTGCCGGGTGCGGCGGACGAGGTGCCGCCCGACCCGTCGTCCTCCACCGAGAGTTCGAGCACGGGACCGTCCAGGGTCTGGCGGCGGACGAGGTGCACGGTGCAGCGCCGGGCGCCGCTGTGCCGTACGACGTTGGTGACCGCCTCGCGCAGCGCCCAGGCCAGCGCGGACTCGGTCTCCTCGGGGACGCCGTCGAGGTCGGGTTCGGCGGGCAGGTCGGCGATCACGTCGGCCGCGGTCAACGCGACCTGGGCACCCGCGAGTTCCCCGGCCAGCCGGGGCCTGCGGTAGCCGGTGACGGCCTCGCGCACGTCGACCAGGGCCTGGCGGCTGACCTGTTCGATGTCGGCGACCTGCTGGGCCGCCTTGTCGGGATGGTCGGGGAGCATCCGCCCGGCCAGCTCGCTCTTCAGCGTGATCAGCGACAGCGAGTGGCCGAGCAGGTCGTGCAGGTCGCGGGCGAGCCGCAGCCGCTCCTCGTTGGCGGCGAGCTGGGCGACGGTGGCCCGCGCCTTGCGCAGCTCCACCGTCGTACGGACCAACTGCCGTACGCCGGTCATCGCGAAGCCGATCAGGACGACGAGCAGGACCAGGTTGCGCGCGTCCTCCTCGCCGCCGTGCAGGCCGACGAGCAGCATCACGACGGCGGTCAGCGGGATCGTCCAGTAGGAGACGCGCAGCGGGAACGTCGTCCCGCAGGCGACCGAGACGTACACGAACAGGCCGAGCCAGGGCGCGCCGAGGGTCAGACACAGGGCGACGGCCAGCACGCCCAGGGCGAACACCATGAGCGTGACGGCCAGGGTGCCCGTGAAGGCCTTGCCCATGTGCCGGAAGACCAGCGTCAGATAGACGGCGACGAAGGCCGCGAGGCCCACCCAGCCGGCCGCGGTGGCCCCGGGCGTGTGGTCGCCCGAGACGAGGTCGTGGACCGGCGAGCTGAGGAACACCAGCCAGATGACGATCCAGACCGACTTGCGCAGGGCCTCGCGGAGGTTGCGCGGGGACTCCCCCATCCTCACGATCCGGTCCGTGCGGGCCGCGTCGGGCAGCGGGTCTTCCGTCATGGCGTTCACGCCTTCAGCGTGTCCTTCCGGTACAGCCAGGCCGCGCCGCCCGCGAAGAGGGCGAAGGACACGGCGAGGATGGCGACGTCCTTCGCGTGCGGGGCGTTCCCCAGTTCGATGGCCTGCCCCAGGGCAGCGTACGCGTGGGTGGGGAGCCATTTGGCTATGTTCTGGAGCCAGTCGGGGAACGTCGTCGTGGGCATCCACAGGCCGCCGAGCATCGACAGACCGAAGTAGACGATCATCGTGATCGGCCGGACCGCGTCTCCGCTGGCCATGTAGCCGATGGCGACGCCGAGCGCGGCGAAGACCAGGCTGCCGGCCCAGATCACGCCGGTGAGCGCGCCCCACTGCCAGGTGTCCAGACGTACGTCCTTCACCACCGCGGCGACCACGAAGACGATCACGATCGACGGCAGGCTGATCACGGCGGCGCTGGCCGTCTTGGCGAACACGTAGCCGCGGCCGGGCAGCGGGGTGAGCCTCAACTGCCGTACCCAGCCACTCTCCCGCTCCTTGGCGATGCGCTCGCTGTTGCCCATGAGGACGGCGGTCAGGGCGCCGAAGGAGGCCATGGAGACCATGAAGAAGGTCGGCAGGGTCAGGCCGGTGCCGTCGACCTTCGTGGTGCTGTCGGCGCTGCCCGCGATCAGCAGGAACAGGGCCGAGGGATAGATGACCGAGAAGAACAGGAACTTGCGGTTGCGCAGGGCGCGGGTGATCTCCAGCTTGATGAGACTGTTCACTTGGACGTGGCCCCCTCGGCGGCGGTGCTGGTGCCCTCCTGGGCCCCGGCGGCGGTGAGCGTGGCCTCTTCGGCCTCGGTGATGGCGACGAAGGCCTGCTCGAGACCGAGCCCGGCGACTTCGAGGTTGCGGGGGTAGACGCCGAGCCCGTACAGCGCGTGGACGGTGGCGTCGGCGTCGGAGGACTGGATGCGGACGGTCTGCCCGGACCCCGCGGCGGAGCCGCTCGTGGACACCGTGACCGAGGTGAGGAAGGGCAGCGCGCGCAGCGCGGCCTCGTCGACCGGGCCCTCCAGGTCGAAGGAGACGCGGCGCGCTCCCGCCTTGGCCTTGATCTCGGCGGCGGTGCCGTCGGCCAGCAGCCGTCCGCGGTGCAGGACGAGCACGCGGTCGGCGATGGCGTCGGCCTCTTCCAGGTAGTGCGTGGCGAACAGGACCGTACGGCCCTGGTCGGCCTGTTCGCGCATGGTGGCCCAGAAGGCCTGCCGGGCGGAGACGTCCATGCCGGTGGTGGGCTCGTCCAGGACGATGAGGTCGCTGTCGCCGGCCGTGGCGAGGGCGAAGCGGACGCGCTGCGCCTGGCCGCCGGAGAGCTTGTTGACCTTGCGGTCGGCGATCTGGGCGATGCCCGCGCGGGCGAGGACCTCGCTCGCCGGGTACGGCCTCGGGTGCAGGTCGCAGGCGAGCTTGACCAGTTCACCGACGGTGACCTCGTCCATCAGCCCGCCGCTCTGGAGCATGGCGCCCACCCGGCCGGCGACGATCGCCTCGCGCGGGCCGGTGTCGAACACGCGCACGGTGCCGCTGTCGGCGTTCTTGAGGCCGAGCAGCAGGTCGAGCGTGGTCGACTTGCCCGCGCCGTTGGGGCCCAGCAGGGCGACGGTCTCACCGGGATGGAGTTCGAGCGTCAGTCCGTCCACGGCCCGGACGTTCCCGTAGCTCTTGGTCACCGATTCGAACCGGACCACCGATGTGGTGGTGGTCGCCGCAGTCGTTGTCATGCCGTCCATCGTGGTCGACAGGGGGGAGCGCGCGGCAGTGTGGTGTGTCCTGAGCGGCGGATGACAGATGTCATACGGCGGCGCGAACCACCGTCATGTCCGCCCGGCCCGGACCGGGTCGGCGGACCGCCGCGGACGCCGCCGGATCGGCGGGCCCGGACGACGCGAGGGCGCCCGGCCGGTGGGGTTCCGGCCGGGCGCCCTCGACGCGTGGGCTGGGCCCCTCAGGTGGGGTTCGTGGAGATGGTGATGATGCGGTCGGCGGCCGTCTTCCCGACGAGCGCCCTGCCGACGGCCGAGGCGACGTCCTGCGGGCTGACGGCCTTCTGGCTGCCGTCGCCCTTGGTGATCGTCACCCCGTCGAAGGCGTGCCCGTACAGCTCCTCGAGCGCCTTGAGGTCGTAGTGCTCGACGAGCTTGCCCTGGATCGGCTGGACGCTCAGGAACTTCCAGATGGACTTCTGCGGGCTGAAGGAGACCGCGTGGGCCGCGTCCGTCCGGACGGTGATGTTCGCGGACATGGCGACGTTCGCGAACGTCGACATCTTCCGGTCCACCTCGGCCTTGCTGATCGTCGGCTGGCGGGTCGTGGTGGCGACCTTCACCGGCGCGGCCGTGTTGCTCTCCACCTGGGCGCGGTACGCGTCCTGGACGGCCTGGAGCGAGGGTTCGACGTCGATGCCCTTGCCGGCCTTGCCGTAGACCGGGACGGCCTTGCCGGCCTGGAACTTGATCGTGCCGTCGCTCGCCGAGCCCGAGCCGCTCGCGGCGCGCTCCAGGGCGGCCTGCAGCTTCTCCTTGTCGACCGGCATGACGGGGTCCACCACACGCCCCTGCCCGAACAGCGAGCCGATCACGGAGATCGGGTTGTAGTCGCTGGTGGCGGCGGCACGGACGGTGGCCTGGCTGTCGAGCTGGAGTCCGGCCTGGTCGGGCTTGAGCTGGACCGTGTCACCGTCGACGGACAGCGTGAGCGGCTTGTTCATGCGGGTGCCGAGGGCGTCGTCGAGCTTCTGGACGGCGTCGTCGCGGGTGCCGCCGCCGATGTCGACGCCGAGCACGGTGGTGCCCTTGGGCACGTCCGAGTGGTTCATGAGCAGGCCGGCGCCGTAGGCACCGCCGACGAGGACCACGACGAGGACGCCGAGCAGCGCGGGCTTGTTGCGGCCCTTCTTCTTCGCCGGCTTCGCGGGGGCGGAGGGCTGCCGCACGGGCTCGGGGAGCTTCGGCGGGGTGTGCGACCGGGCGCCCTCGGGCTCCCCGTCGTAGGCGAAGTTCTGGCTGGGCGACACGACGGGCATGCCGCTGGTCAGCGTGTGTCCGGAGACGTTGTCCGCGGGGGCGCCGTAGGCACCGGGGCCCGGGTCGGGCGCCGGCTTCTGCGGGGTGAGGATCGCGGTGTCGTCGCTGAGACCGCCGCTGAGGCCGCCGCGCGCGCCGGAGTATCCCGCGCCGGTGTTGCGGTTGCCGGGGGCCGGGTCGGGCCGGGCGGCCAGGCTGCCGGGGGCCGCGCCCGCGCCGGCCGGGGGCCGCAGCGGGCCGTCTCCGGTGGCGGGACCGCCGGTGGGACCGGCCGGGCCGCCGCGGCCGCTCTCGGAGAAGTACGGGAGGTCGTCGCGGCGCGGTTCGCCGGATCCCGCGGGCGTGCCGGACGCGCCGGGCGTGCCGTTCGCGCCGGGTGACCCGATGGCCGGGAACGAGCCGGTGTCGCGCAGTGCCCCGGAGACGTCGAAGGAGCCGGTGCCGCCGCCGTGACCCGGGGCCACGGGTCCGGCGCCGGTGGCGCCGGGGAGCGGGGCACCGTTCGTGCCGCCGGGCCGTCCGCCGGTGATGCCCAGCGGACCCGCCCCGGTGGACGGCGCCGGCCGTCCCGTGGCGGGCGTGGGCCCGGCGGGCAGGGCGCCGGCGGGAGCCGAACCGCCCGGCAGGCCCGCGCCGTTGGTCGAGCCGCCCTTGGGGGGCGTGCCGGCCCTGCGGGGCGCGAACCAGTCGCTCGTCTTCTCCTCGGCGGGCGCGCTCTGTTCCACGGGCGCGGTCGCGGGGGCGGACGGGGCCGCGGCGGTGGCCGCCGGACCGGAGGCGCCCGCGGGCGAACTCGTGCCCTGCGGTGCCGGTGTGGCGCCTCCCGCGCTCTCGCCGCTGTCGGGCGAGGCGTCGGTGTCGGCGACGGGTGTACGGACGACCACGGGCGGGATGGGCCGCGATCCGGGGATGTTGATCCGGATCCGTGTCGTCAGCGTTGTCTCGGTCTTGCGCTCCTCCGTCGGCTTGCCGGCGGCCGAACGGCCCGCGTCGGCACCGTTCTCGGAAGCCGCGGGGGTGCCGTACGGCGGCGTCCCCGACGGGTACGCGGCTCCACCGCGCCCGTTGGGCCCGGAGGACGAACTGTCAGTTTCACGACTCAAGGCAGGTTCTCCCGGTTGGCTCCGCCGCCCGTTTACTCGACCTCATCTCGGGCAGCTCGGCGGCGCGCACCACCATACTGGCCATGTCCGGCCCGCAAACCTCGACCGTGCAGGAATCTCGCGCGGGACCCGCACGGGACCGACACGGCGAAGTGGTACGTCACTTGCCAAGTCGGGCGCCGGAAGGGCCTGGTTGCCGCCCCTGGCCCAGAGTGGCGCACATCACAGCCACGGCCATGCCTCCGAGCAGGAAGAGATACGAGACGACTCCCGCGCCGAAGAGGAAGTCCCCTTCCGGGCGGCTGGCGGTGAGCAGGACGACGGCGACCATCCAGCCGGCCGCGGGGGCGACGGCTCCGGCCCGGGTGCCCGCCGCCCGGGCGCCACCCAGGAAGAGTCCGGCGGCGCCCGCCAGGGCGAGCAGCAGCCCGAACGGGAACCAGCCCGGCTGCACCAAGGCTCCGGCGACGCCGACCACGGCACCGAGCAGGAAGAGCCCCAGGTAGGCGGCGATCCGCCCGCCCGAGGGGGGCTTCAGCGGCTGGGCGAGCAGGCTTCCCCCGCCGCGCTGTCCGTTCGAGCTCATCGTGGATCCGTCCCTCGCGCGGTCGTGCCGGTCCCCTCGAAGAGGTCGCGCTCGCGCGCCGCGGGGCGCGAGGCGCCGGCCAGTTCGTAGTACTCGGTAGTGAAGAGCGGCTGGGCCAGCTGGTTCGAGAGGACGAACCAGGGGCCGTCCACGGTGATCTGGGTGGCGTGCGCCCGCATCGCGGCGGCCTTCGCCGCGGCGTACGCCGTGCCGTCGATCTCGGTGGTGACGCTCGCCTCGTCGACCACGCCCGGTACGTCGTCGACGGCGGCCGTCCGGTCGAACGGCAGCCCGGGGAGGGCCTCGCGGAGGCGGGCGAACGCCTCTTCGGCGACCGGGCGCGGCACCCGGTTCCAGTAGGTCTTGGCGATCCGCCAGGCGCCGCCGAGGTCCGGGCGGTGGGCGGGATCCGCGGCCAGTTCCGCGGCGCGCACGGCCACGCGGTGGGCCTGGATGTGGTCGGGGTGCCCGTACCCGCCGTCGGGGTCGTAGGTGACGAGCACCTGGGGGCGCACCTCGCGGATCACCTCGACGAGGTGGTCGGCGGCGGCGTCCACGTCCGCGGCCCAGAAGGCGCCGGGGCGGTGGTTCTGCTCGGCGCCCATCATCCCGGAGTCGCGGAACCGCCCGGGGCCGCCCAGGAAGCGGTGGTCGGTGACGCCCAGTTCCTTCATGGCGGCGCTCAGCTCGCCGGTGCGGTAGGGGCCGAGTCCGCCCTCGCGGTCGGGGGCGAGATGGGCCAGTTCGGGCGGGATGACCTCGCCCTCCTCGCCGAGGGTGCAGGTCACCAGCGTCACCTGGGCGCCCTCGGCCGCGTACCGGGCCATGGTCGCGCCGTTGTTGATCGACTCGTCGTCCGGGTGCGCGTGCACCAGGAGCAGACGCCGGTCGGGCAGTTCCGTCATGGAACCCACCCTACGAGGCCCTGGTCCCCCGCCGACCGGCGGCGCGGGCCGGCCCGTTTCGGGGAGGCCGGACGGGGCAGACGGGGAGCGGGAGCCGGACGCCCTCCCCGCCCACGGCCCCGGGAGCGGTCAGAACTTGATGCTGCCGATCATGCCCGCGATGTTGGTGGTCAGATCGCTGATGGTGGGCGCGATGGTCGAGGAGGCGAGATAGAAGCCGAGCAGCATGCAGACGACCGCGTGCCCGCCTTTCAGTCCTGACTTCTTGATCAGAAGAAAGACGATGATCGCCAGCAGCACCACCGCCGAAATCGAGAGTGCCACGGCGGCTCACCTCCAAAGTTCCCAGGGACTTGGGGTCCGGTACGGGGTCGGACACGAGGGGTCGGTACATCCAAACAGCAGCCAGCAGGTTCCTACCCACGCAGCGCTAGTGATCATAACTATCCGTACGCGCGCATCGATCGGCGCACGGCCGCACAAGGGGGCGCATGGCCAATATGGTCGAGGCATGACGACCGAGCCTCTCTCCTTCCCGCGCCGGTACGCCCGCACCCAGCGGTTCAGCTCCGGCGCGCCGCGCGCGTTCACCGTGTCCCCGGACGGTTCCCGCGTGGTGTTCCTGCGCTCCCCCTCCGGCACGGAGCGGGCGAACCAACTGTGGGTGCTGGACGTGCCCGAGGGCCGTGAGCGCGTCGTGGCCGACCCCGCGGCCCTGCTCGGCGGAGCCACCGAGCGCCTGTCCCCCGAGGAGCGGGCGCGCCGCGAGCGCAGCCGCGAGGGCGGCGCGGGCATCGTCGGATATGCCACCGACGCAGCCGCCGAGTTGGCCTCTTTCACCTTGTCAGGGCGGCTGTTCACGGCCGAGCTGCGGGCCGGTACCGCGCGTGAACTCCGCGTCCCCGGGCCGGTGATCGACCCGCGCCCCTCCCCGGACGGCACGCTCGTGGCGTACGTGTCCGGGGGCGCCCTGCGCGTCGTCGGGGCCGAGGGCGAGGGCGACCGGGCCGTCGCGGAGCCGGAGCCGGCCGCGGGCCCCGGGACTGTTTCCTATGGACTGGCCGAGTTCATCGCGGCCGAGGAGATGGGGCGTTCGCGCGGCTTCTGGTGGTCGCCCGAAGGGGACCGGCTGCTCGTCGCGCGGGTCGACGACACGCCCGTACAGCGCTGGTGGATCTCCGATCCGGCGCACCCGGAAGCCGATCCGCAGCGGGTCGCCTATCCGGTGGCGGGCAGCGCCAACGCCGAGGTGCGGCTCTTCGTGTTCGGGCTCGACGGGGTGCGCACCGAGGTGTCCTGGGACCGGGCGCGCTACCCGTATCTGGCACATGTGCACTGGTCAGCCGCGGGGGCACCGTTGCTTCTGGTGCAGGCGAGGGATCAGCGCAGCCAGCTCTTCCTGGCCGTGGACCCCGATTCCGGGGCGACCCGGATGGTGCACGCGGACGAAGATCCAACTTGGCTTGATCTTTTCCCCGGGGTGCCGTGCTGGAGCCCCGGCGGACAGCTCGTGCGGATCGCCGACGAGGGCGGCGCGCGGGTCCTGGCGTTCGGCGAACGCCCGCTGACAGGAGCGCAGTTGCACGTGCGGGCGGTGCTCGACGTGTCGGCCGACGACGTGCTGGTCTCGGCCTCGGCGGGCGAGGGAGCGAGTTCCCCCGAAACGGGTGAAGTCCATGTGTACCGGGTGAACGAACTCGGCCTGGAGCGCGTCTCGCAGGAGCCCGGCGTGCACTCGGCCGTGCGCGCCGGGGGCGTGACGGTGCTCGTGTCGTCGGTGCTCGACCAGCCGGGTGCCCAGGTGCAGGTGCTGCGCGACGGGAAGCGACTCGCGATCATCCCCTCGTACGCCGAAGATCCCGGTTTGACCCCGCGCGTGACGCTCACACAGGGGGGCGCACAGAAAATCCCATGCGCCGTGCTTATGCCGACCGACTACGACGGTGACACTCCCCTGCCCGTCCTCCTGGACCCCTACGGCGGTCCGCACGGCCCCCGGGTGCTGGCCGCCCACAACGCGCACCTCACCTCGCAGTGGTTCGCCGACCAGGGTTTCGCGGTGGTCGTCGCCGACGGCCGCGGCACCCCGGGGCGCTCCCCCGCCTGGGAGAAGGCGATCCGCGACGACCTGACGCTGTCCCTCGACGACCAGGTGGAGGCGCTGCACGGTCTCGCGGAACGGTTCCCGCTCGACCTGTCCCGGGTCGCGATCCGCGGCTGGTCGTACGGCGGCTGGCTCGCGGGGCTCGCCGTGCTGCGCCGCCCCGACGTCTTCCACGCGGGCATCGCGGGCGCCCCGGTCGCGGACTGGCGGCTGTACGACACCCACTACACGGAGCGCTACCTCGGCGACCCGGCGGCCGACCCGGCCGTGTACGCGAAGAGTTCGCTGGTCACCGACGAGGGACTGGCCGAGCCCGCGGACACGCACCGGCCGCTGATGATCGTGCACGGCCTCGCGGACGACAACGTGGTGGTGGCGCACGCCCTGCGGCTCTCCTCCGCCCTGCTCGCCGCCGGCCGCCCGCACGAGGTGCTGCCCCTGTCGGGGGTCACCCACATGACCCCGCAGGAGACGGTCGCCGAGAACCTGCTCCTGCTCCAGGTGGACTTCCTGAAGCGCTCCCTCGGTCTGGACTGAGCACCGACCGCCCCCACCGAGCGGGCGCAAAAGTACGAGCCGGGGTGACATGGCGACACCCCGGCTCGTTCACGGCACCCGCACGGCCGTACGGTGTTCACCCTGCCGCGTCCGTATATCGGTACCGCTTCCGTCAAGTTGCCTGCGTGTTAACGAAGTTTGCCCATGTTTGTGACGCTATGGCGTTCCGTCGGACGGCTCCTCGGGCGGCACGACCTGCTTCTCCTCCGCGAAGTGACAGGCCGAGTCGTGGGCGGCCGGTCCCTCGACGAGCCGGAACTCGGCCGGCACCGCGAGCAGCGGCACCTCCAACATGCAGCGTTCCTGTGCCTTCCAGCAGCGCGTGCGGAACCGGCAGCCGGACGGGATGTTCGCGGGCGAGGGCACGTCGCCGTGCAGGATGATCCGCTCCCGGTGCTCCCGGGCCTCCGGGTCCGGCACGGGCACCGCGGACAGCAGCGCCTGCGTGTAGGGGTGGGTGGGATGGTCGTAGATCTCGACGTCCTTGCCGGTCTCCACGATCCGCCCGAGATACATCACCCCGACCCGGTCGGAGATGTGCCGCACGATCGACAGGTCGTGCGCGATGAAGACGTAGCTGAGGTCGAACTCGGCCTGGAGCCGGTCCAGCAGGTTGATCACCTGCGCCTGCACGGAGACGTCGAGCGCGGAGACCGGTTCGTCGGCCACGATGATCTCGGGCCGCAGCGCCAGGCCCCGCGCGATGCCGATGCGCTGGCGCTGGCCGCCGGAGAACTGGTGCGGATAGCGGTTGATGTACTCCGGGTTGAGCCCGACCACGTCCAGCAGGTCCTGGACCCGGCGCCGCCGGTCGCCCTTCGGCGCGACCTCGGGGTGGATGTCGTAGGGCTCCCCGATGATGTCGCCGACGGTCATGCGCGGGTTGAGCGAGGTGTACGGGTCCTGGAACACCATCTGGATGTTGCGGCGCACCGCCTTGAGCGCCTTGCCGGACAGCTTGGTGATGTCCTCGCCCTTGTACTTGATCGCGCCCTCGGTCGGCCGCTCCAGGTTGACCAGCATCTTGGCGACGGTGGACTTCCCGCAGCCGGACTCGCCGACGATGCCGAGGGTCTCGCCGCGGTCGAGGTGGAAGTCGACCCCGTCGACCGCCTTGACGGCCCCGATCTGCTTCCTGAACAGGATCCCCTGGGTGAGCGGGAAGTGCTTGACCAGTCCACTGACCTCCAGCAGCGGCTCAGTTGCGGCTTGAGTCATCGAGGCACTCCCTCCAGAAGAAGCAGGCGCTCCCGCGGTTCTCGTCGACGGCGGCGAGCGGCGGCACCTCGGTGCGGCAGATGTCCTGGGCCATCGGGCAGCGCGGGTTGAAGGCGCAGCCCGGCGGGATGTGCATCAGGTTGGGCGGCAGTCCCTTGATGGCGTACAGCTCCTGGCCCTTCTGGTCGAGCCGGGGGATCGAGTCGAGGAGACCCTTGGTGTACGGGTGGGCGGGCGCCTTGTAGATGTCGTGGACCGGGGCGGTCTCGACGATCCGGCCCGCGTACATCACCGCGATCTTGTCGGCGACGTCCGCGACCACGCCGAGGTCGTGGGTGATGAGGATGAGCCCCATGTTGAGCTCGCGCTGGAGTTCGGCGAGCAGGTCCATGACCTGGGCCTGCACGGTGACGTCGAGCGCGGTGGTCGGTTCGTCGGCGATGATCAGCGCGGGTTCCAGGGCCAGCGCCATGGCGATCATGATGCGCTGGCGCATACCGCCAGAGAACTGGTGCGGATAGTCCCGCACCCGCTCGGCGGCACCCGGGATGCGCACGTGCTCCATCAGCTCGATCGCCTTGGCGCGGGCTTCCTTGCGCGACATCCCCCGGTGCACGGTGAACATCTCGCCGAGCTGGTCACCGACGTTGATCACGGGGTTCAGGGACGACAGCGCGTCCTGGAAGATCATCGCCATCTCGGCGCCGCGGACCTTGCGCCGCTCCTCCTCCTTGAACTTCAGCAGGTCCTTGCCCTGGAAGAGGATCTCGCCGCCGGTGATCTTCCCGGGCGGGATGTCGAGGATGCCCATGATCGCCTGGGCGGTCACCGACTTGCCGGAGCCGGACTCGCCGAGCACGGCGAGCGTCTCGCCCTCGTCGACGCTGTACGTGACGCCGTTGACGGCCTTGGCGACCCCGTCCCTGGTCCTGAACTCCACCTGCAGATCGCGCACTTCGAGGAGCACGGCTCTCACCTCAGCTTCGGGTCGAGGGCGTCGCGCACCGCGTCGCCGAGCATGATGAACGCGAGCACGGTGATCGCGAGCGCGCCGGCCGGCCACAGCAGCATGTGCGGTGCCTGGCGGATGTACGCGGAGGCCGAGGAGATGTCGATGCCCCAGCTCACCGTCGGGGGCTTGAGACCGACACCCAGGTACGACAGCGTCGCCTCCAGCGAGATGTACGTGCCGAGCGCGATGGTCGCGACGACGATCACCGGGGCGACCGCGTTCGGGGTGATGTGCCGGAGCATCATCCGGGAGTTGGAGGCGCCGAGCGCCCGCGCCGCGTGGACGTAGTCGTTCTCCTTGGTGGTGATGACGGAGCCGCGCGCGATCCGGGAGACCTGCGGCCAGCCGAGCAGCACCATGAACCCGACGACCGGCCAGATCGTGTTGCTGGTCACCACGGAGAGCAGGACCAGACCGCCGAGCACGACGGGGATCGCGAAGAAGATGTCGGTGATCCGGGACAGGACCGAGTCGCCGACCCCGCCGAAGAAGCCGGCCAGCCCGCCGAGGAACGAGCCGAGGAGCGCGACCCCGATCGTGGCGAGGACGCCGACGCTGATGGAGACGCGGGTCCCGTAGACGGTCCGCGTGTAGACGTCGCAGCCCTGTCCGTCGTAGCCGAAGGGGTGTCCGGGCTGCGAGCCCTCCTGCGCCTTGGAGAGGTCGCACTTGAGGGGGGACTGGTCGGTGATCAGCGAGGGCCAGATCGAGATGACGACCAGGAAGAGGATGACGAGTCCGGAGATGATGAAGACCGGGTTGCGGCGCAGGTCCCGCCAGGCGTCGGACCACAGGGAGCGCGGCTTCTCCTTCGGCCCCGTCCCCTCCGGTCCGCCCGGGGTCTTCTCCAGGGTCTCCGCTTCGCTCGATCCGAGGTCCATGGGGCCGCCGAAGCCGGTCGGAGCGATGGCCAGGTCCTCCGGCGGCGGACCTTCGGGGCCGTGGTGGAATTCCTCTTCCTCGTACGGCGGCTGCTCAGGCATAGCGGATCCTCGGGTCGAGTACGGCGTACAGCAGGTCGACGAGCAGATTGGCGACCACGAAGACGAGGACGAGGATGGTCACGAAGCCGACGACGGTCTGGGTGCTCTGGCGCACGATCCCTTGGTAGAGGTAGTAGCCGACACCGTGGATGTTGAAGATCCGCTCGGTGACGATCGCGCCGCCCATGAGCGCGCCGATGTCGGTGCCGATGAAGGTGACCACGGGGATCAGGGAGTTGCGCAGCAGGTGCCGGATGGTGACGCGGCGCCGCGGCAGGCCCTTGGCGACGGCCGTACGGACGTAGTCGGACCGCTTGTTCTCCGCGATGGAGGTCCGGGTCAGACGGGTCACGTACGCGAGGGAGACCGAGGCCAGCACCAGGCCCGGCACGATCAGCTCGCCGAAGGTGGCGTCCCCGGAGACCGACGGCTTGATCCAGCCCCATTTGATACCGAGCAGGAGCTGGGCCAGCAGACCGGTGACGAAGGTCGGCACCGCGATGACGACGAGGGTGAGCAGCAGGACGCCGGTGTCGACGGGCCGGCCGCGGCGCAGACCGGTGATGACACCGAGCGTGATGCCGATGACGATCTCGAAGAAGATCGCGACGATCGTCAGTCGGATGGTGACCGGGAAGGCGGTCGCCATCAGGTCGGTGACCGGCTGCCCGTCGAACGCGGTGCCGAAGTCACCGGTGAAGATGCCCTTCAGGTACAGCAGGTACTGGACGAAGACGTTCTTGTCGAGGTTGAACTCCTCGCGCAGCTGGGCGGCCGTGGCGGGGTCGCACTGCCGGTCGCCGCACAGGCCCGCGATGGGGTCGCCCATCACGTTCACCATCAGGAAGATGAGCAGCGTGGCGCCGAAGAAGACCGGGATCATCTGCAGCAGACGCCGGATGACGTACCGTCCCATGAGTGCTCCGGGGAGAGAGGGGCGGACCCGCCGTGGCGGGCCCGCCGTGGCGGCTCAGTTGACGGTGATCTCGTTGTAGACGGGCACGCTGAACTGGTTCAGGGCCACGTTCGAGACCTTGTCCGAGTAGCCGGCGCTGCCGTTCTGGTACCAGAGCGGGATGGCGGCCATGTTGTCCCGTACGACCTCTTCGGACTGCTGGAAGAGCTTGATGGCCTTGCTCGTGTCGGTCTCCGCGTTCGCCTGGTTGACCAGGCTGTCGAACTGCTTGTTGGACCACTGGCCGTCGTTGGAGGAGGCGTTCGTGTAGTACAGCGGCTGGAGGAAGTTCTGGATCAGCGGGTAGTCCATCTGCCAGCCGGCCCGGAACGGACCGGGCATCTTGTGCTGCCCGATCTGGTTGCGGAAGTCGGCGAAGGTGCCGACCGGGTTGCCGACGCAGGCCTTCTCGTTGCCGAGGGCGTTGTTGATCGAGTTGCAGACGGCGTCGATCCACTCCTTGTGGGAGCCGGTGTCCGCGTTGTACGTGATCTTGACCTGGCCACCGGGCAGACCGCCGCCCTCCTGGACCATCTTCTTGGCCTCGGACGGGTTGTAGTCGCAGTACTTGCCGCACAGGCCTTCCTGGAAGCCGCCCTTCTCGCCGAGCACCGGTGAGGTCCAGTCGCTCGCGGGCGTGCGCGTCTTCTGGAAGATGGTGTCGGTGATCTGCTGGCGGTTGATCGCCATGGACAGTCCCTGGCGGACCTTGGTGGCGCCGCTGGTGTTCCACTTCGGGTCGTAGAACGGGAAGGCGAGCGTCTGGATGATGCCGGCCGGGGTGTTGATGTACCGGCCGTTCAGGTCGCTCTTGGCGTTCTTGAGCTGGGCCGCGGGCACGTCGTCGACGAGGTCGAGGTTGCCGGCCAGCAGGTCGTTGTAGGCGGTGTTGTTGTCCGTGTAGACCTTGAGGGTCACACCGTCGTTCTTCGCCGGGTCGTCCCCGGGGTAGTCGGCCCACTTCGTCAGGGACATCTGGGAGCCCTTGGCGTAGCTGTTGATCGTGTACGGGCCGTTGCCGACGGGCTTCGCGACCCAGGCGGCGTGGTCGCTGAAGAACGACTTGGGCAGCGGCGAGAAGGCCGCGTAGCCGAGGGTGTCCGGGAACGTCGAGAACTTCTGGGTCAGCTTGACGGTGAACGTGTTCGTTCCGGTCACCTTGAGCCCGGACAGGGTGTCGGCGGTCTGCTTGCCCGTGTCGGGGTGCGTCTTGTCGTAGCCCTCGATGTAGCCGAAGAAGTACGCGTTCTTCTGGTTGTTCTTCAGGCTGGCGCCGTAGTTCCAGGCGTCGACGAAGGACTGCGCGGTGACGGCCTCGCCGTTGCTGAACTTCCAGCCGTCCTTGACCGTGATCGTGAAGTTCTGCGAGTCGGTGGTCTCGATGCTCTTGGCGAGCATGTCCTCGGCGGCGCCGGTCTTGGCGTTGTACCGCTTCAGCCCGCGGAAGATCATGTCGAGGACCTTGCCGCCCTGCACCTCGTTGGTGTTGGACGGCTCCAGCGGGTTCTGCGGGTCGCCCCAGGAAGCGCTGACGGTGCCGGAACCGCTGCCGCCGCCGCTGTCACCCCCTCCCCCTCCGCAGGCGGACGCCGCCAGGACTACCGCCGCCGCGCATGCGGCCCATTTGGCGTGCGTGGCTCCACGCATGGAGTGCCTCCTCGAGAGTGCGCTGTGCCGCCGGCGCCGGGGTCGGGCTCGGACGTCCGGTTCCAGCGCGGTGTGCCTTTAGGGCCCAATATCTTCCTATATAGGGCAGATCGCACATTTACCCCACCCTTCCGAGTGGCGATCCATCCGGAAGGAGGCGTTCCGGACACTCCGTCAAATGATCTTGACCGTCCTCGCAGACGATCTTGACCTTCCACGCAACAGATCTTCGCCGTTCGATGCGGAACTGTTGATTCCAGTGCACGAGATGTACGCATTCCGAGACTACGGCGTCCGGATAACGAACTCATTGCCCGTTTCGCCCTGTTAGTCCGAATCCGGACACAGAACGGCCACAGTGCGCTACACGCGTAGTTACGCTCAGGTCAATCAGAGGTAAAGAAAGTAAAGAGAAGACCAAGGCGACCGAGATTTTATTGACCTTGCATGAATTGCGTTGAAAAAGTCCGGCGTAGCCCGTAGGGAGCGCCCTGCGGAGCCCTTGACCCCCTCGGGCCTGGAGCATCATGACCCCCCCTACTCCATCCGCGGCCGCCCCACTTGAGGTGACCGACGAGACCGGCAAGACCCCGGCTTCGTCTTCCACCCACAAGGGCTCGGAAAGTCGCTCCCCCGGACGACTCGCCTGGACGCGCTTCAAGCGCGACCGCACCGGTGTCGTCTCCGCGTACATCGTGGTCTTCTTCTTCGTCATCGCGATCTGCGCGCCGCTGATAGCCAAGCTGTACGGGAAGAACCCGTACGAGCAGTACGGCCAGGAGACCGACGGCCTGCTCAACGACTTCGCCTTCCCGGTGAAGCCCAACGGCGGCATCGACGGCAGCTTCTGGTTCGGCATCGAGCCCCAGCTCGGACGTGACGTCTTCACGTTCCTGCTGTACGGCATCCGCACGTCGCTGATGATCGCGACCGCCGCCACGCTGCTGACCACGGTGGTCGGTGTCGTGATCGGCATCACCGCGGGGTACCTCGGCGGCAAGACGGACTACTTCGTCGGCCGGGTGATCGACATTCTGCTGTCGTTCCCGTCGACGCTGTTCTTCATCGCCTTCATGCCGGTCGTCTACGCGCTCTTCGTGCCCTTCAACGAAGAGGTCCCGACCTGGCTGCGGGCCACCTGCCTGATCCTCGTCCTCTCCGCCTTCGGCTGGGCCTCCATCGCGCGTCTGCTGCGCGGTCAGGTACTCGGCCTGCGGGAGCGCGAGTTCGTCGAGGCGGCGAAGGTGACCGGCGCGTCCTCGCGCCGCATCGTCTTCAAGGAACTTCTGCCCAACCTCTGGACACCGATCCTGATCCAGTCGACCCTCATGCTGCCGGCCTACGTCACGGCCGAAGCGGGTCTCGCCTTCCTCGGCGTCGGTATCCAGGACCCGACCCCGGACTGGGGCGTCATGATCCAGCGTGGTGCCGGCTTCTACACGGAAGACATCACCTTCATGATCTTCCCGGGCGTCTCGATGATCATCTTCGTCCTCGCCTTCAACCTGCTCGGAGACTCGGTCCGCGACGCACTCGACCCGAAGTCCAAGCGCTGACTTCCACCCCCAGTACCGGTCATAGCCGTCCGGCTGGTTACCCGTCTCACATTCACCCACCACTAGGCAGGTAAGCCATGTCCTTTTCCCGCAGAAACTTCCTGATAGCCACTGGTGTGGCCGCCGGTGCCACCACGGTTCTGAGCGCCTGCAGCAGCGGCAACGGCGGCGGGAGCGGCAGCAACAAGGCCCCGTCCGTGGCGAAGGCCAAGGCTGCCGAGATCCTGGTCGGCACCAAGGCCGACTCCACCGGTCCGGCCCCCGAGGTCGCCGGCGCGGTCAAGGGCGGCACGATCTACACCCTCGACCAGATCGACTGGGACCACCTGGACCCGGCGCAGCTCTACTCCTCGTACGAGGGCGCCTGCTCGGTCCTGTTCCTGCGCGGCCTGACCGGCTACAAGGTCGACTCCAAGGGCGGCACCACCCTCGTGGGTGACCTCGCCACGGACGCCGGCACCGCGGCCGACGGCGGCAAGACCTGGTCCTTCACGCTGAAGGACAACGTGAAGTGGGAGGACGGCTCCGACGTCACGATCGAGGACGTGCGCCACACCTTCGAGCGCCTCTTCGCCTCCTTCGTCACCCAGGGTCCCCGTTACCCGCAGGGCTGGCTCATCGGCGGCGACAAGTACAAGGGCCCCTACGGCGGCAAGCACCTCGACTCCATCGAGGTCAGCGGCAAGACCATCACGTTCAAGCTGAAGGAGGCCCACGCCGACTTCAACTTCATGGTGGCCATGCGCGGCTTCTCCATCGTGCCCAAGAAGCACGACACCAAGGAGAAGTACGACAAGCACCCGCTGTCCTGCGCCCCGTACAAGATCGAGAGCCGCAGCATCGGCAAGGGCGCGACGCTGGTCCGCAACGAGCACTGGGTCGCCGAGACGGACCCGCTGCGCAACGCGTACCCGGACAAGTTCGTCTTCCAGTTCGGCTTCCAGCCGCTGGCCTCCACGGACCGCTACATCGCGGACAACGGCAACGACCAGTTCACGCTGTCGCTGCTCAACGAGGTCGCCCCGGAGCGCATCCAGAAGGTCATGACGGACCCGACGCTCAAGAAGCGCGTCCTGACCCAGGTCGACACCACCTGCTACTACTTCGCGATCAACACCAAGCGCATCACCGACGTCAAGGTGCGCCAGGCGCTCAACTTCGCGTGGCCCTCGAAGCAGCTCCAGCAGATCCGTGGTGGCTCGCTCTCCACGGCGACCGCGACCACGATCATCAGCCCCCTCACCCCGGGCCACAAGGACTTCGACCTCTACGAGAAGAAGACCAAGCCCATGGGTGACCCCGAGAAGGCCAAGTCCCTTCTCAAGGAGGCCGGCAAGTCGGGCCAGCGCATCGTCGTCGCGATGCAGCAGTCGGACAACGCCGTGAAGCAGGCCGTCGCGATCAAGACCGCGCTGACCAAGGCCGGCTTCACCCCGGTCGTGAAGCAGGTCGACAAGACCTCCTTCTACAGCCAGATCGGCCAGCTCGACAACGAGTACGACATGTTCGCCGCGGGCTGGGGCCCGGACTGGCCGGCCGGTTACGCCGTCATCCAGCCCTGCTTCGACAGCAGCCAGATCGCCGACGGTGGCGTCAACTGGCCGCAGCTCAAGGACGCGAGCGTGGACAAGGCGATCGCCGCCGCCACGATCGAGCCCGACGCGAAGAAGGCCGCCACGATGTGGGGCGACATCGACGAGCAGATCATGCAGCTCGCCGCCGTGGTTCCGGACTACAACCCGATCCGCAACTACTTCCACGGCTCCAAGGTCGGCGGCGTGATCTACGACTCCGGCAACACCTGCATCGCGCTGGGCAAGGTCTACGCCGCGAAGGCCTGATCCAGCTCCGGGGCGGCGGCACCCGTGCCGCCGCCCCGGTACCTCTCCACCCCCTCGTACCTCTCCCCACACTCCCGGCGACGGCGCCCCGTCCGGAAAGTCACGCCACATGTTCCGTTTTCTAGTCCGCCGAATCCTCGGCGCACTTGTGATTCTGCTGATCATCAGCGCCGTCACCTTCATGCTCTTCTACGCGATCCCGCGTGACCCTGCCCGCATGGCGTGCGGCAAGGTCTGCACCAAGGACCTCCTGGAGCAGGTCAGGGTGAACCTCGGGATCGCCGATCCGCTGCCGGTGCAGTACTGGCACTGGCTGGAGGGCATCTTCGCCGGGCGTGACTACGGCGGCCTGGGCAACTGCAACGCCCCGTGCCTCGGCTTCTCGTTCACCAACCGTGAGCCGGTCCTGGGCACGATCATGGACCGCCTGCCGACGACGCTCTCCCTCGCGCTCGGCGCCGCGGTCTTCTTCCTCATCATCGGTGTCGGCACCGGCATGATCGCCGCGGTCAAGCAGGGCAAGGCCGCCGACAAGATCGCCAGCTCGTTCTCGCTGATCGGCTCCTCGCTCCAGATCTACTTCGTCGGCTACATCGCGATGTACTTCCTGGTCCAGCAGCTCGGCATCCTCGAGCAGCCCTCGTACACGCCGTTCACCGACGACCCCGCGGCCTGGGCCGGCGGTCTGCTGCTGCCCTGGCTGACGCTGTCGATCATCTTCACCGCGAACTACACCCGTATGACCCGCTCCCAGCTCGTGGAACAGCTCAGCGAGGACTACGTGCGTACGGCGCGCGCCAAGGGTCTGTCCCGGCGCTCGGTGTTCTTCCGCTTCGCCTGGCGCGGCGCGATGGGTCCGATCGTCACGATCTTCGGCATCGACCTGGGCACGCTCATCGGCGGCGCCATCATCACCGAGTCGGTCTTCAGCCTCCAGGGCATCGGCAAGCTCGCCGTGAACGCCGTCGACGCGAACGACCTGCCGATGCTGCTGGCCGTGACCATGGTGGCCTCCGGCGCGATCGTGTTCTTCAACATCGTCGTCGACGCCGTCTACGCCTTCATCGACCCGCGGATCCGGCTCGCCTGACCCCGGCGCCCCCGCGCCGCTCACCCGCCGACCGCAAGCTACCCCCTCGCATCACCCCCCAGGAGCGTCCCCGTGACGAGCACCGATCAGCAGCCCTTCCTGTCCGTCAGGGATCTGAAGGTCCACTTCTCCACCGAGGACGGCGTCGTCAAGGCCGTCGACGGTCTCACCTTCGACCTGGCCAAGGGCAAGACGCTCGGCATCGTGGGCGAGTCGGGTTCGGGCAAGTCCGTCACGAACCTGACGATCCTCGGTCTGCACGACCGTGAGCGCACGGCCATCGACGGCGAGATCCTGCTCGACGGCAAGGAGCTGCTGACCGCCTCCGAGCGGGAGATGGAGCGGCTGCGCGGCAACAAGATGTCGATGATCTTCCAGGACGCGCTGGCCTCGCTGTCGCCGTACCACACCATCGGCCGGCAGATCGGCGAGACGTACCGCAAGCACACCGGCGCCTCCAAGAAGGAGGCCCGGCTGCGGGCGATCGAGATGCTGCGGCGCGTGGGCATCCCGCAGCCGGACGTCCGGGTGGACGACTACCCGCACCAGTTCTCCGGCGGTATGCGCCAGCGCGCGATGATCGCCATGGCGCTGGTCTGCGACCCCGAGCTGCTCATCGCGGACGAGCCGACCACCGCGCTCGACGTCACCGTCCAGGCCCAGATCATGGACCTGCTCAAGGACCTCCAGCAGGAGTTCGGCACCGCCATCATCTTCATCACCCACGACCTCGGCGTCATCGCGGACATCGCGGACGACGTGCTGGTGATGTACGGCGGCCGGTGCGTGGAGCGGGGCACCAAGAAGGAGGTGCTGCGCGCGCCGCAGCACCCCTACACCTGGGGCCTGCTGGGCTCCATGCCGAGCCTGGACGGCCCGGTCGACGTGCCGCTGTCGCCGATCCCCGGCTCGCCGCCCTCGCTCCTCAACCCGCCGTCGGGCTGCCGCTTCCACCCGCGGTGCACCTTCGCGGAGAAGGTCACGGACGGCCGCTGCTCCAGCGAGCAGCCGCTGCTCCAGGTCACGGACGGGCGCGGTGCCGCCTGCCACCTCACGGCGGACCAGCGCCGCGACTTCTTCGCCGACTTCGCCGCGACGCGGTCGCACTGACGTAACTGAGACGGGACTTCACGATCATGAGCAACACGAACCCCCTCCTGGACGTCACCGGACTGACCAAGCACTTCCCGGTGATGGGCGGCTTCCCCTTCAAGCGGAAGATCGGCGCGGTCCAGGCCGTGGACGGTCTGGACTTCCAGGTCGCCGAGGGCGAGAGCCTCGGTCTGGTCGGCGAGTCCGGCTGCGGCAAGTCGACGACGGGCCGGCTGGTCACGCGTCTGCTGGAGCCCACGGGCGGCAGCATCAAGTACCGCGGCCAGGACATCACGCACGCCGACCGCAAGCAGCTCGCGCCGGTGCGCTCCGAGATCCAGATGATCTTCCAGGACCCGTACGCCTCGCTGAACCCGCGGCAGACGGTCGGCAAGATCATCTCGGGTCCGATGGAGATCAACGGGATCAAGACGCCCGGCGGCTACGAGAAGCGTGTCCGTGAGCTGCTGGAGACGGTCGGTCTCAACCCCGAGCACTACAACCGCTTCCCGCACGAGTTCTCCGGCGGTCAGCGCCAGCGCATCGGGGTGGCCCGCGCACTCGCCCTGGAGCCGAAGCTGATCGTCGCGGACGAGCCGGTCTCGGCGCTCGACGTCTCCATCCAGGCGCAGGTCGTGAACCTGCTCCAGGACCTCCAGCGGGACCTGGGCATCGCGTTCCTGTTCATCGCGCACGACCTCGCGATCGTGCGGCACTTCTCGCAGCGCGTCGCGGTGATGTACCTCGGCAAGATCGTCGAGATCGCCAACCGCGAGGACCTGTACGACAACCCGCGTCACCCGTACACCCGCGCGCTGATGTCCGCCGTCCCCGAGGCGACCGCGGACGACGCCCCGGCCCGTGAGCGCATCCTGCTCAAGGGTGACGTCCCCTCGCCGCTCAACCCGCCGTCGGGCTGCCGGTTCCGCACCCGCTGCTGGAAGGCGACGGAGAAGTGCGCGACCGAGGCTCCGCCGCTGGTGCAGATCTCGGGCAGCAACGACGGTCACCTGACGGCGTGCCACTACCCGGAGACTACGGAGACCGTCCCGGCCCCGCGTCTCGCGAAGGACTCCGAGGCGGCGGTCTGACACACCCCTTTTCGTCAGCCGCCACCTTCAGGAACCGTCTTTCCCGGCCCATTGACCCGAGCCCGTGAACGCCGGTTCCAGGGGAACGAAGGCCCGCACTTCCCCGTGCGGGCCTTCTCGCGTTCCGGGTCCGGCCGGGACACGCCCTAGGACTTGTCCGTCAGCTCCAGGTCCCCGCGCTCCATGCAGAATTCGTTGCCCTCGGGGTCCGCGAGGACGACCCAGCCGCTCCCGTCGGGGCGGATGTGGTCGGCGACGCGGCGGGCGCCCAGGGAGACGGCGTGTTCGACCTCGTCGTCGCGGGTGCGGCCGTGCGGGGTCAGGTCGAGGTGGACGCGGTTCTTGGCCGCCTTGCCCTCGGGAACCCGTACGAACAGAAGCGTCGGGCCGCCGGACGGGTCCTCCAGGACCGCCTCCGGGTCACCGGGCTTGTCGTCGTCGTGGAGCGGCCGGCCGAGCAACCGGCTCCAGAACAGACCGACTTCGTAGGGATCACCGGTGCAGTCGAAGGTGATCGTACGGATGGTGGGGTGCGGTACCCGCGCGTCTCCCATGGTCTAGCCTCCCGTCCGGCCGTCGGCCAGTTCGCGCAGGATGTCGAGGTGGCCGTTGTGGCGGGCCGTCTCCTCCACGAGGTGGAGGACGATCCAGCGGAGGTCGACGTGGGTGCCGTCGCGACCGGCCCTCTTGGCCTTGGTGTCGAGGTCGTGCTCGGCCACCAACGTGCGGTAGCGGGCGCTCTGTTCCTCGTACTCGTCGAGAAGCTGCGCGAGCGGGAAGTCGACGGCGATGCGCATCTCGCGGTCGGGGTCCTCGTCCGTCCAGGGCCCCTCGTCCTCCTCGCCCTGGAAGACCACCTGGAACCAGTAGTACTCGACCCAGCGCAGATGGTTGATCAGCCCGCTCAGGGTCATGAGCGGCGACCCGGGCAGCGGCGCCTTGCGGGCGTCCTCGGCCGAGACGTCCTCGCACTTGGCGCGGGCGGTGGCCCGGGCGTAGTCGAGGAAGGTGGCCAACTGGGAACGCTCGTCCCAGTCACGGGGCATGTCCGTACGTGTCTGTGAAGTCATCGGGGTGAAGCATCCCGGCCGGGGCCGTTCGATGTCGAGCGATTAACGCTCCCCTACTCCTCCTGCCGGGCCACGAGTTCGGCCTCGAAGCCGTCCTGGTCCTCCAGGTAGGCGGCGTAGTGGGCGGGACCGCCCGCGTGGGGATGGGCCTCGGGGAACAGCAGGGTCCAGCCGTGGTCCGGGGCCTCGGTGACCAGGGTGTCGAGTTCGGCGCGGCCCGGGACGTGGAAGGCGAGGTGGTTCAGGCCCGGGCGCAGCCGGTCGTGGCGGTCTGCGGTCAGGGCCGGGGACTGCTCGAAGACCAGGTAGGTCTCCCCCAGCCGCCAGCTCCGGCCGTCCGGCCAGTCCTGGTAGGGCGTGTAGCCGAGCCGCCCCAGGAGCCAGCCCCAGGAGCGTACGGCCCGTCCCAGGTCCGGTACCCACAGCTCGATGTGATGCAGCATCTCGTCCCGATCCTCGTCGGCGGTGTCGGAGCCCGGCACACCCCGGCTCCCGTTCCCCGTCCCTCCAACCTGCCATTCTTTCCCCTCACGTTGCTCACCCGTTCCTTTCCGATCAGTGGTTTCGTGAGACCGCCGCGGCTGACAGACTGCTGTGATGGCTGACCGATCGTTCAGTGACGTCTCACTCGCCGCCTTGTACGACGCGCTGAATCCATGGGGTCCGAGCGACGACTTCTACCTGGATCTGGTGATGTCCGCGCGGTCCGTGCTCGACGTCGGATGCGGGACGGGACGCCTGTTGGCGCGTGCCCGGAAGGCCGGTCACGCGGGGCGGCTGTGCGGGCTGGATCCCGCCGCGGCCATGCTGGTGCAGGCGCGCGGGCAGGCGGACGTCGAGTGGGTGCTCGGCGACCTCGGATCGGTGCGCTGGGAGCGGGAGTTCGACCTCGTCGTGATGACCGGGCACGCGTTCCAGGTGCTCGTCGGCGACGAGGAGGTGCGCTCCGCGCTGGCCGCCGTGCGCCAGGCCCTGGGCGACGGCGGGCGGTTCGTCTTCGAGACCCGCAATCCCGCCGTCCGGGCGTGGGAGGGGTGGCGGCCCGAGCGGGCCCGCGAGGTGCGCGACGAGCACGGGGACCCCGTACGGGTGCGGCACGAGGTCGAGACGCCGGTGCTCGGGGACCGGGTGACGTTCAGCGAGACCTTCGAGCACCCGGACTGGGAGCGGCCGCGGGTCAGCCGCAGCACCCTGCGCTTCCTGGGCGCGGACGCCGTGCGGAGGTTCCTCGGCGAGGCCGGGCTCGCCGTGCACGAGCAGTACGGCGACTGGGGACGCCGGCCGCTCGCCCCCACCGCCCCCGAGATCATCACGGTCGCGGGCCGGGCCTGACCGCACCGCCGGCCCGCCGGGCTGTGACGGCCCCTTGCCCGCGACGGCGGCCCCCGCGCGCGGTACGGGCTCCCCTTCCGGCCGGACGCGCCCCACGGCCCGCGTACGGGAGAGGGGCCCGCGCGTCCGGCGCGGGCCCCTCCTCCGTACGGCAGGCCGTCCTAGCCGGCCTCGGGGGCGTCCTCCAGGGCCGCCAGGGCCGGGTCCAGGACGATGTCCTCGTCCCGGGCCTCGGTGGTCGGCTCCTCCGGGAAGTGGCACGCCGTCAGGTGGCCCTCACGGTTGCCCGCGATCCGGACCAGCGGCGGCTCCTCGCTCGCGCACTTGTCCTGTGCCTTCCAGCAGCGGGTGCGGAAGCGGCAGCCGGAGGGCGGGGCGATGGGCGACGGCACGTCGCCCGCGAGGCGGATGCGTTCCCGCGGCGGCTTGTCGGTCTCCTCCAGTTCGACCTCGGGGACCGCGGAGAGCAAGGCGTGGGTGTAGGGGTGCCGGGGCCGGGTGTAGATGGAGTCCCGGTCGCCGACCTCGATCACCTTGCCGAGGTACATGACGGCGACGCGCTGCGAGAAGTGCCGTACCACCGCGAGGTCGTGGGCGATGAACAGGAACGCGATGCCCAGTTCCCGCTGCACGTCCTGGAGGAGGTTGACGACCTGCGCCTGGATGGAGACGTCCAGGGCGGAGACCGGCTCGTCGGCGACGATCAGCTTCGGCTCGGACGCCAGCGCGCGGGCGACCCCGATGCGCTGGCGCTGACCGCCGGAGAACTCGTGCGGGAAGCGGTTGTAGTGCTCGGGGTTCAGACCGACGATCTCCAGCAGCTCACGCACGCGCTTCTCGCGGCCGCCCGCCGGATTGATCCCGTTGATCTCCATCGGCGCGGAGATGATCTTGCCGACCGTCTGCCGCGGGTTCAGCGACGAGTACGGGTCCTGGAAGATCATCTGGATCTCGGAGCGCACCGGCGCGAGCTGCTTGCGGCCGGCGTGGCTGATGTCCTGTCCGCGGTACGAGATGGTGCCGCCCGTCGGCTCCAGCAGACGGGTGATCAGGCGTCCGGTCGTGGACTTGCCGCAGCCCGACTCCCCCACCAGGCCGAAGCTCTCGCCCACGTGGACCGTCAGGTCGATGCCGTCCACGGCCTGCACCGCGCCGATGGTCCGTCTGATCGGGAAACCGCCCTTGACCGGGAAGTGTTTGACCAGGTTCTCGACCACGAGCAGCGGCTCGTCGGAGCTGTCACCGCCTGCGGAGCGCGGGGCGGGCAGCGTGGCCGCGCCCGCCGTGACGTCCTTCTCGACGTCTTCCTTCGCGACGTCTTCCTTCATCTCGCTGTTCTCCCTACCGCAGCCGGGGCTTGATCTGCTCGATGAAAATGGTCCGCTTCTGCTCGGCCGTGAGGTGGCACGCGCCGCCCCGGCCCGCCGGCAGCAGCGGGAGTTCGTCCACGCAGCGCGCGCCCCCGACCTCGCCCTGGAAGGTGCAGCGGGGGTGGAACCGGCAGCCCGACGGCGGCCGCAGCAGGGAGGGCGGCGCGCCGGGGATGGGCGCCAGCGGCGTGCCGAGGTCCGAGTCCAGCCGCGGCATCGAGTTCAGCAGGCCCCAGGTGTAGGGGTGCTGGGGCGAGCGCAGCACCTCGTTCACCGTGCCGCGTTCCACCGCCCCGCCCGCGTACATCACCATGATGTCGTCGGCCATGTCCGCGATGACGCCCAGGTCGTGCGTGATGAAGATGATGGCCGAGCCGAACTCCTGCTGGAGGTTCTTCAGGAGGTCGAGGATCTGGGCCTGCACGGTGACGTCGAGCGCGGTGGTCGGCTCGTCCGCGATCAGCAGGTCGGGGTCGCAGACCAGCGCCATCGCGATCATCGCGCGCTGGCGCATACCGCCGGAGAACTGGTGCGGATAGTCCTTCGCCCGTTCCTTGGGGTTGGGGATGCCGACCTTGCCGAGCATCTCCACCGCGCGGTCCCAGGCGGCCTTCTTCGAGGCCCCGGTGTGCTTCCAGAACGGCTCGGCGATCTGCCGGCCCACCGTGTAGTAGGGGGAGAGCGCCGTCAGCGGGTCCTGGAAGATCATGGCGGCCTTGTTGCCGCGCACCTTCTCCAACTCCGACTCGCGGGCGGTGATCAGCTCCTGCCCGTCGAGCACGATCTCGCCCTCGATGGTGGTGAACATCGGGTTGTGCAGGCCGAGGATCGTCAGGTTGGTCACCGACTTGCCGGAGCCCGACTCCCCCACGATGCCGAGGGTCTTGCCCCGTTCGAGGTCGAAGGAGAGCCCGTCGACGGCCTTGACGACGCCGTCCTCGGTCTTGAACCGGACGTACAGGTCGCGCACCGAGAGGAAGGCACCCGAGTCCGCCGGGGTGCCGGCGCCCGATTCCTTGGTCAGAGTGGTCACGGAGTGCTCCTAGGACAGCCGCACGCGCGGGTCGATGAAGGCGTAGCAGGCATCCACGATGATGTTGAACAGCAGGATCATGGCGGCGGAGAAGAGCATCACGCCCAGCAGCAGCGGAAGGTCGCTGAAGAAGACCGATTCCACGGCGAGTTTGCCGAGGCCGGGGAGTCCGAAGGTGTACTCGGTGATGATCGCGCCGCCCAGCAGCGAGCCGAGGTCGATGCCGAAGATGGTGACGATGGGGATCAGCGATCCGCGCCAGGCGTAGCGGAAGAAGACGTACTTGCGCGACATGCCCTTGGCGCGGGCGGTGCGGACGTGTTCCTCCTGGAGCTGCTCGATCATCGACGAGCGCGCCATACGGGTGTACTGCGAGGCGAAGATCGTGGACAGGATCACCCAGGGGATGATCAGTCCGGTGAACCAGCTCACCGGGTCCGCCGTGAAGTCGTTGTAGGCGGGCTTGTCGAAGAGGTGGCTCTGGTAGACGAGGGCGGCCAGCGCCAGGGGGCCGAGGAAGTAGATCTGCATCGAGCTGAGCACCATCGCGCCGGCGGTCACCGTCTTGTCCACGAGCGTTCCGCGCTTCCACGCGGCGAGCATGCCGGTGCCCAGACCCACGATGAGGAAGCAGACCGCGGCACCCAGCGTCAGCGACACCGTGGTGGGCAGGCGGTCCATCAGCGTGCCCCAGACCTCTTCATTGGTGTGGTACGAGTACCCGAAACAGGGCGCGGGGCACGGACCCTGGTCGAAGCCGTTGCTGCCCAGCACGAGGTTGTGCAGGAAGATCCAGTACTGCTCCGGGATCGACTTGTCGAGGCCGAGCACGTGATGGATGTTCGCGAGGTTGGCAGGCGTGCATGTCTTGCCGCACATCAGCAGACCCGGGTCCCTCGGCATCCCGAAGAACAGCAGGAACGCGACGATACTCAGCAGGAAGAGAATGACGGCGGCGCCGAGTGTCCGGCGAATGAGGAAGCGCAGCATGGCAGGGGCAGCTCTCAGACGTCAGCGGGCCCGACGGGGCCCGGCGCGTCCGCCTCGCTGAGCGGTGAGCGCGCCGGGCCCCGTCAGAGCGACGGTTACTTGACGAACAGGCGACGCGGGTCGACGCCACCGATCACGTCGTCGTAGACCAGGCCGCCGACCTTGGAACCGGCGATCTGGGTCTGCTTGTAGTAGCCGGTCGGGACGACGTTGACGACGTCCTTGACCAGGTACTGGTCGACCTTCTCCCACTCGGCAGCGGCCTTGACCGGGTCGGTGATCTTGTTGATGCGGTCGATGTCCGCGTTCACCTTGGGGTCGTTGACCTGCGAGTAGTTCTGCGCGCCGTCGGCGATCGCGCGGCCGTCGTACAGCGGCGGGATCACGGTCGAGGCGGACGGCCAGTCGGCACCCCACGCGGTGTGGAAGATGTCGTAGTTGTTGTCCAGCTTGCTGACCTGGTCGTAGTAGGTCTCGGCCGGGATCTCCTGGCGCTGGACGTCGAACCCGGCCTTCTTCAGACCCTCGGCCATGGCGGTGGAGTACTGCTGGCCCTCGGGGGTGTTGATGTAGCCGAAGGTCAGCTTCATGCCGACCTTGCCGGCCTCCTTCAGCAGGGCCTTGGCCTTGACCGGGTCACCGGCGGGCTTCTTGATCTTGCCGTGCGGGTCGAAGGCGGCGTCGTAGCCGCTGACCGTCGGGCTGATGAGGCCGCCGGCGACCTGCATCGCGTCGGTGCCGCCGTAGGCGCGCACGAACGGCGTGATCGGCAGGGCGTAGGCGATGGCCTCGCGGATCTTCTTGTCCTTGAGCGCCGGGTGGCTCAGGTTGATGTTCATCTGACCGACGTAGGGCTGGAAGCCCGAGACCGTGCGGGACTTCATCTTCGGGTCGGCGAGGACCTTGGAGAGGTTGCCCGCGTCGACCTGGTTGTTGAAGCTGATGCCGGCCTGGTCGGCTCCGGTGTCGGCCAGCAGCGTCTTGGTGGACGTCTCGTACTGCTGGTTGAACGTGATGTTGAACTTGTCCACGTACTGGTGACGGATCGGGTCCGTCTTCGGGTCCCAGTTGGTGTTCTTCACCAGGACCATCGACTTGCCGGACTTGAACGACTGGATCTTGTACGGACCGGTCGTCACGGGCGCCCGGTCGTACTTCGTCTTGGTGTCGCCCTTCTCGGAGACGATCGCGTAGCCCGCCATGGCGAGGGCGTACGGAAGGTCGGGGTGCGACGTCTTGAACTTGAAGACGATCGTCTTGTCGTCCGGCGTCTGCAGGATGCTGTCCGGCAGGTGCTTGCCCTTGTAGGGGCCGTCCTTCAGCAGCTTGCGGTAGTCCGCGCCCGGGGTGTCGGCCAGCCACTGCTGGACGTAGGGCGGGCCCTGGTTGATGAACGAGGCGAACATGCGCTCGAAGGTGTGGCGGACGTCCTTGGACGTGATCGCCGTACCGTTCTCGAACTTGATGCCGTCCTTGAGCGTGTACTTCCAGGTCTTGCCGCCGTCCGTCGTGGTGCCGGAGTCGGTGGCGAGGTCGCCGACGATCTCGTGCTTGGAGCCGTCGTCGCTCGTGGCCTTGTACCCGGTCAGACCACGGTGGAGCAGCGTGGCGAGGGAGCCCTCGTCGGAGACGTAGATCTGGCCCGGGTCCAGGTGCGCGTAGCTGTCACGCTGGAGGACCTCCATCGTGCCGCCGCTCTTCGCGCCCGGTACCTCGGCCGCGGGACCGGTGGAGTCGGCCGCGTTGCCGAACTTGATCGACTGCTGCTGCCGCTGCGCGTTCTCCTTGTCCTTGTTGCTGTCGTTCCCCTTGTCGCTGCCGCCCTTGCTGCAACCGGTGAGCACGAGAGCTCCCGCCGCGAGCACTGAGATTGCGGCGTATGCGTGGCGTCCGCCCCTACTCATCACTCAGATTCCTACCCATCTGTTGTCACCGGTGCGAACAAGTGCACCTGTGGTGCCGTTGAGTTGCGGTCTGCGGTCTTCGAACCAGTGATCTGACATTGAGGTGCTGTGGAGGTGCCGTTCGAGATCGGGGCGAAGGCGCCCACAACTCTGCGGTCAGCGAGCCGTCTTGGGATCGAAGGCGTCCCTGACCGAATCCCCGAGCAGGTTGAACGCGACGACGAAGATGATCATCGAGACGCCCGGGAAGAACATGTAGGTGATGTCGTTCTGGAGCACGAGTTCCGTCGAGGCCTTGGAGAACATCTGTCCCCAGTCGGGCGTCGGTTCGACGATTCCGACGCCGAGGAACGACAGACCGGCCTCGATCGTCACGAAGTTCGGGAGCAGGTAGGTGGTCTGCACGAGGAGCGGTGTCACCACGTTGGGCAGGACCTCCTTGCGGATGATCCGCCACGGGGACGCCCCGCTCACCTTCGCCGCTTCGATGAACTCCCGTTCGCGCAGGGACAGTGAGGTTCCCCGTAGGATGCGGCCGAGGCTCATCCAGCCGAGGAACCACTGGACGACGATCAGCGCGACCACGCGCACGTAGGTCGGTGTCTCGTCGCGCGGACTCACGAAGAGCGAGACCACGACCGGCATGCTCGCGATGAAGAAGAGCTGCGAGGGGAAGGCCAGCAGGAAGTCGATGACGCGGCTGATGGCGTAGTCGGCCCTGCCGCCGACGTAGCCCGCGGTGACGCCCAGCAGGATGCCGGTGATCACGACGGTGACCGTCACCGCCACGGAGATCATCAGCGAGGTCCGGATGCCGAAGATCAGCTTGGTGAAGACGTCGTAGCCGTTGCCCGGCTCCAGGCCGAACCAGAACTCGCTGCTGATACCGCCGTTGGGCTGGAGCGGCACGCCGGCGCTGTCGAAGAGCTCCGGGCGCTCGTCCGCGTACACCGTGTACGGGTTCTTGCCGTACAGCTTGGCGATCAGCGGGGCGAGCAGCCCGATCAGGAAGAAGAACCCCACGACGTAGGCGGAGATGACCCCCGAGCGGTCCCGTTTGAACCGGGTCCACATCAACTGGCCGGGAGACCGGCCGACGAGCTGCTCGCCCTCGGGTTTCGTGGTCGCCGCCTGCCCGCCGTGCACGACGACCGGTTCCGCGCCGTCCTCAGTCTCGATAGGACTCGTCACAATTCGCCCATTCCGCAAGTGTGGGTGTGCCGTACCCGGCCACGCCGGTCCGCCGGAGCGGAACAGGCCGTGCCGAGTCGGCGGCCGTCACCTGGCGTGCCCGGCCACCGTTCGGTTCAGAAGAGACGTCGATCGCCCGATGTCGCCCGGAAGTCCCAGCGGGACGCGCGTAGTTGAAACCACGTCACGGTCCGTCGGGCCGGACACAGGCGCCGGCCCCCGCGTCAGTACGCGGTGGCGCGGATCAGGGCTCGGAACTCCGCGCCGTCGTCG
This sequence comes from Streptomyces sp. NPDC028298, assembly GCF_055565895.1. Lineage (NCBI taxonomy): Bacteria > Bacillati > Actinomycetota > Actinomycetes > Kitasatosporales > Streptomycetaceae > Streptomyces > Streptomyces sp. NPDC028298. The sequence goes on along the minus strand of NZ_JBVHTL010000004.1, from coordinate 684,715 downwards.
CGGACCGCGGGGGACGATGTGACCCACAGGGCGTTGATGACACCGCACATGGGTACCTCCTCATGACTCAACCGGTGCACGGACAGGAGGGGTACTGGTCGACCTCCGACACCCCTGACGGAGGATCAAGTACCCCACTGTGCTCGTGAGTCGGCGCTGTCCCCACAGCGCATGACCCATTGACCCGAGCGTTACGCGGCTAACTATGTGACATGAGCCAGATAACCGACCACAGCCTTTAGGTCTCGGTTCCATCACAGCTGCCGCGTACATCTTCCAAAATCTGGACAAAATGATCTGCGGGAGAAGCCCCCGAAACGGACGTGTTACATGCCTATCGGTCTGGACGCACCGCATTTCGGACACGGGAGGGCGGAAAACGGGTGGCAAAAAAGCCCGGGTGCCCCCATGCGGGGGCACCCGGGCTCAGGTTGCCGGTGGATCAGCCGGCCGGGCCTGACGGATCAGGCCGGCGGGACCGGTGGATCAGCCGTGCTTGGCGCGGCTCGCGGTGCGGCCGCGCTCCTTCTGGTCGAGGACGACCTTGCGGATGCGAACGGCCTCCGGGGTCACCTCGACGCACTCGTCGTCGCGGCAGAACTCGAGCGACTGCTCCAGGGAGAGCTTGCGCGGCGGGACGATCGCCTCGAACGTGTCGGCCGAGGCCGACCGCATGTTCGTGAGCTTCTTCTCCTTGGTGATGTTCACGTCCATGTCGTCCGAGCGCGAGTTCTCGCCGACGATCATGCCCTCGTACACCTCGGTGCCGGGGTCGGTGAACAGCACACCGCGCTCCTGGAGGTTCGTCATCGCGAACGCGGTGACGGCACCCGCGCGGTCGGCGACCAGCGAACCGTTGTTACGGGTCGTCAGGGTGCCGAACCACGGCTCGTGGCCCTCGTGGATGGAGTGGGCGATGCCCGTACCGCGCGTACCCGTCAGGAACTCGGTACGGAAGCCGATGAGGCCGCGGGACGGGACGACGAACTCCAGGCGGACCCAGCCGGAGCCGTGGTTCGACATGTTGTCCATCCGGCCCTTGCGGACACCCATGAGCTGCGTGACCGCGCCCATGTGCTCCTCGGGCACGTCGATCGTCATGCGCTCGACGGGCTCGTGGACCTTGCCGTCGATGACCTGGGTGACCACCTGGGGCTTGCCGATGGTCAGCTCGAAGCCCTCGCGGCGCATCTGCTCGACCAGGATGGCGAGCGCGAGCTCACCGCGGCCCTGGACCTCCCAGGCGTCCGGGCGCTCGGTGTCCAGCACGCGCAGCGAGACGTTACCGACCAGCTCGCGGTCGAGGCGGTCCTTGACCTGGCGGGCGGTGACCTTGCGGTCCTTGACCGCGGACTTGGCGTCCGCGCCCTTGCCCGTGCCGCCGCGGCCGACCAGCGGCGAGGTGTTCGTGCCGATGGTCATGGAGATCGCCGGCTCGTCGACCGTGATGAGCGGCAGCGCGATCGGGTTCTCGGGGTCGGCGAGGGTCTCACCGATCATGATGTCCGGGATACCGGCGACGGCGCAGATGTCACCGGGGCCGGCCACCTCGGCGGGCTTGCGGGTGAGCGCCTCGGTCATCAGCAGCTCGGTGATGCGCACGTTGGACATCGTGCCGTCGCGCTTGATCCACGTGACGGTCTGGCCCTTGCGCAGCTCGCCCTGCTCGACGCGCAGCAGCGCGATACGGCCGAGGAAGTTGTCGGCGTCCAGGTTGGTCACGTGGGCCTGGAGCGGCGCGGACTCGTCGTAGGACGGGGCCGGGACGGACTCCAGGATCGTCGTGAAGAACGGCTCCAGGTTGTCGCTGTCGGCCGGGACGGTGCCGTCCTGGGGCTTGGTCAGCGAGGCGACGCCGTCACGCGCGCAGGCGTAGACGATCGGGAACTCGATCTGGTCCTCGTCGGCGTCCAGGTCGAGGAAGAGGTCGTACGCCTCGTTCACGACCTCGTCGATGCGCGAGTCCGGACGGTCCGTCTTGTTGATGCACAGGATGACGGGCAGGCGGGCCTGCAGCGCCTTGCGCAGCACGAAGCGGGTCTGGGGCAGCGGGCCCTCGGAGGCGTCGACCAGCAGGACGACCGCGTCCACCATCGACAGACCGCGCTCGACCTCACCACCGAAGTCGGCGTGGCCGGGGGTGTCGATGATGTTGATCGTGATGGCGTCGCCGCCATCCTTCGGGTGGTACTTGACCGCCGTGTTCTTCGCCAGGATCGTGATGCCCTTCTCACGTTCCAGGTCGTTCGAGTCCATCATGCGGTCGTCCAGCGACTCTGCGGCGTGCGCGGCGAAGGCACCGGCCTGCTTGAGCATGGCGTCGACCAGAGTGGTCTTGCCGTGGTCGACGTGGGCGACGATGGCGACGTTGCGGATGTCGTGGCGCGTGGCCATAGTGAGGCGCTTCTCCCGGAGTGAGTGGACGGCCTCCGCATCCGCGGGGCCACTGCCGGGCTGAACACGCCACGGCCTTACCCCATGGTACGTGGCCTTGACAGAAGCGGCCTCCGCAGGGCCACCGGGGGCAGGGGGGACCGGGCCCGCCACAGGACGGGCCCGGATCGTTCACCCGCAGGTCACCGGCTCTTCGACGGGCTCGCCGAGGGCTTCGCGCCCTTCTTCAGGAAGCCCATGTCCTCGTACACCGGGGTCTGGAATCCGAAGGCCCCGGTGTTCGCCAGCCCGACGCGGGCGGCGGCGAGCTGGGGGCGCTGGTAGAGGGGGATGGAACCGGCGGCGGCCCAGATGCGGGCGTCCGCCTTGCGGACCAGGGAGCGTTCCTCGTCCTCGTCCAGGGTGGAGAGTGCCTGGTCGAAGAGCTGATCGACCTGGTCCGTGCCGACGCGGGTGTAGTTCTGCTCGACGCTCAGCGAGCCGTCGGCCGCCGGCACGGGCTTGGCGTAGATCGGACGGGCGTCGGTGGCGGGGAAGGCGGAGGCGGGCCACGAGTAGAGCGCGAGGTCGTAGTCGCCCGAGGCGATGTGGTCCTTGAAGTAGCTCTCGTCCGAGACCTTCGTGATGTCGGTGCGGACACCGACGCGCTGGAGCATCCGCGCGATCCGGTCGGCCACGAGCCGCAGGGACTCCGAGCCCGCGCCCGAGGGCACCACGAAGCGCAGCGCCAGGGGCTTGCCGTCCTTGGCGAGGACGTTGGACGCCGCGCCCGCCGGAGCCGCCGTCCCCTTCCCCGGAGCGGCCGTCCCCTGGGGCGCGTACGCCCCCGGAAGCCCGCCCTGGCCGGCGTACTGGCGGCCGTCCAGGTGCCGGGCGGCCTGCTCGTCCGTGTGGGCGCCCTGCCGCACGCCGGTCTGCTGCTCCTGCTTCCTCGCGTGGTCCTTGGGGTCCTGGGCGGGGCCCCGGCCCACGCCGGAGGGCTTGTCGTCGTCGCCGAGGACGTACGTCCCGCCCCCGCCCGGCCTGCCGTCCTCGGAGCCGTCGCCCTTCTTGCCCTTGGACCCGGCCGCCTTCTCCGTCTTCTTCTGCTCCGTGATCGGACCGCCCGGTACCCACCCGGCGTCCGCGAGGAGCGCCCGCGCCTCGGCGGCGTCCTGGTTGCCGAGGGCGCCGCTGCTGTCGGCGTACGCGGCCTGGCCGGCGAGGGCGAGGTGGCTGCCGACCGGTTCGGCGGGCAGACCGAGCGGCCGCAGGACGGCCTGGGCGAGTTCCTTGCGGTTCAGGGCACGCGCCACCGCGCGGCGGACGCGCTCGTCGGCGAGGGGGCCCTCGGAGCCGTTGAGGGCGAGCTGCGTGTAGGCGGGTTCGAGGGACTTGCGGACCACGAAGCCGCTCAGTCCCGACCCCTCGGAGGCCTTCGTCGCGCCGGCCCCGCTGCCCTTGGTTCCCGCATCGCCCTTCTCGCTCTCGTCGTCCTGTTCGCCGTCGTCGGTCTTCTTCTGCCGGGCGCTCTTCTCGGCCGCCCTCTCGCTCTTGTCGCTGTCCTCGTCCTTGTTGCCCTTCTGAGCCGCCTTCTCGCTCTTGTCGGCCTTCTCGCTCTTCTCGTGCTCGGCGCTCTTCCCGGTCTTCTCGTGCTCGGCGCTCTCGTCCTTGTCGCTCTTGTCGCTCTTGTCGTCCGCCGCGTTCTTCCCGTCCTCCTCCTCGGACTCGCTCTTCTCGTCCTTCGTGCCGGAGGTGGCCTTGGCGCTCTTGCCGCTCTTCTCGCTCTTCTCGCTCGTCGCGGAGGCCCCCTGCAACGGCGCGCCGTCCTTGTGCCGGGCGGCGAGGGTGACGCGCTCGGCCTCGGCGGGGTCGATCTCGGCCAGGTCGAGCCTGTCGTCGGCGAGCGCCTCGGCCCGCTTGTCCCGGGCGACGGCCACCAGGTCGATCTCGTCGAGCTTGCTGGGACGGCCCCACCAGCGGGCGCTGCGCGTGAGGCGGACCTGGCCGGACTTGCGGTCGACCGTCTTCACCGCGAAGGGCCCCGCGGTGACCTTGAGCTTGCGCCGCGCGCCGTCGTTGAAGGAGTCCGCGGTCCCCATGACGTCCTTCGGGTACAGCGGCGAGAACAGCGCCTTCCAGTCGGCGTAGGGCCGGCTGAAGGTGACGCGGACCTCCAGGTTGTTCTTGCCCCGCTCGATCTTCTCGATCCGGTCGTAGCCGGCGTTCCGCGCCGTCCAGTACGCGGAGTCCTTGCCGGACAGGGCGCGCCACTGGGCGGCGAAGTCCGCGGCGCCGATCTCGCGACCGTCGCTCCACACGGCCTGCTGGTTGAGCTTGTACAGCACGACCTGCTTGGGCGAGGTGCCCACGACCTTCGCGGACTCCAGGTAGTCGGAGTCGATCTGCGGCCGGCCGTTCGCGTCGAGCCGGTACATCGACGGCAGGACGGCGCCGGCGACACGGGTGGTCGCGGCGTCGGCGTCCGACTGGAACGCGTTCAGCGTCTCCGGCACGGCGTCCACGGCCCAGCGCAGCGTGCCGCCGTCGGCGATCTGGTCACGGGACGCGGGCGCGATGTCCTGCACGGCCACGGGTCTGTCCGCCTCGTCGTCCGCACTGCACGCGGCGAGGGCGGGTACCGCGAGCGCGCCCGCGGTGAGAAATGCGGCCGAGCGCATCACCGCGCGCAGTCCGACGCCTTCGTGGGACATCACTGCAACCTCCGGGGGACGCTCCGCCGCGGGAGCTGGTCCGTTTCTGGTCCCGTTCGGCGGTATTAGTGAGTTGATCCGATCTACGTGCCAACTGAAGAGCAGAGCGGCAAGGGGAAGGCGGCGACACGGCGACGGGGCCGGGTAACCCCACTCGTGCGGCGCAATCCGGCCGCATCGGGCCCCGTCCGAAGTGCCGCCGGGCCCGCGGCGCCGGTCCGCATCCGGAATGGCGCCGGAGGCGGGCGCGCGGGCGCGGAGCCCGGCGGCGTGCACGGGGAACACGGCGCCGGCGCGCTGTTCCCCGTGCCGTCCGGCCTGCCGGGCGGCCCTCCGGACCGCTCCCGGGCGCGCGCGGAATTCGACCGGCGCGCGAGCGGAACGGGCGGCGCGCGCCAGTCGTTCTGGAGCGCGGCGGTCTTCAATCCGTGCACACGCCTTCACACGGGACCTTGTGACGCGCAACACTCGCAGGCGCATGAACGTTGCCGCCTGAAGGCCGCGGGGCCCACGGAAGTGAGGGCAAGTCATGTCCGTGCACGACGACCTGACGTCAGTCCAGCGCTGCCTCGACGATCTGCAGCGGTCGGTGCGGCGCCTGGAACAGCAGATGGGCACCGGTCTGGAGATGCGCCGCGTGCGCGCCGACGCCGACCACCTGCGCGAGAGCCTCGCGCTGCTGCGCGAGGCCGCCGGACCCTCCCCCAGGCGCCCCACCGGGCCCGGGCCGGCGGTGTCCGCCTCCGACAGGCTGCCCGACCTGGTGACCGTCTCCGACACCCCGTACGACAGCTCCTTGTGGACCGATTCCGACGACGAGGGTCTCGGCGCGCACCACGGTCCCTCCCACTAGCGCCCGCGACACCGGCGCACCCCCGAACCCGACCGGAGTGCGAAGTTGGCCACTGGTACGGAACCTCATCTGAACAGCGGCGGTGTACGAACGGGTACGCGCGCCGCGATCGCCGCCCCGCATCTGCGGACCGACCGCTGGTGGCTGGCGCCCGCCGCCACCGCGGCCGGGTTGCTGGCCTTCGTCGTGTACTCGACGTGGCGGGCCTTCTCGGACACGCACTACTACGCGGCGCCCTACGTCTCGCCGTTCTACTCGCCCTGTCTGGCCGAGCGGTGCGGGACGATGCGCTCCGGCCCGAACGCGGACCTGTTCGGGAGCTGGTGGGGCATCTCCCCCGCGATCATCATCCTGATCTTCCCGCTCGGCTTCCGGCTGACCTGCTACTACTACCGCAAGGCCTACTACCGGGGCTTCTGGGCGAGCCCGCCGGCCTGCGCGGTGGCCGAGCCGCACAAGAAGTACACCGGCGAGACCCGCTTCCCGCTGATCCTGCAGAACATCCACCGGTACTTCTTCTACGCGGCCCTCGTCGTCGCCGGCATCCTCACGTACGACACCGTGCTCTCCTTCCGCGACGAGCACTACGCCTGGGGCCACATGGGCCTCGGCACGCTGGTGTTCCTGGTCAACATCACGCTGATCTGGGCGTACACCCTCTCCTGCCACTCCTGCCGGCACATCGTCGGCGGAAAGCTCAAGCACTTCTCCAAGCATCCCGTGCGGTACCGGATGTGGCAGTGGGTCGGGAAGCTGAACGCCCGTCACATGCTGCTGGCCTGGGCGTCGTTGGTGAGCGTCGCGCTCGCCGACTTCTACGTGTACCTGGTCGCGTCCGGCGCCTTCGACGATCCGCGCTTCTTCTAGATTGGGTGGAGCCCTCTGATGTCCGTGGTCGACCGACAGGAGTGGGACGTCGTCGTGGTCGGTGCCGGCGGCGCCGGACTGCGTGCCGCGATCGAGGCACGCGAGCGCGGCGCCCGTACGGCGGTGATCTGCAAGTCGCTGTTCGGCAAGGCCCACACGGTGATGGCCGAGGGCGGCATCGCGGCCGCCATGGGCAACGTGAACTCGGGCGACAACTGGCAGGTCCACTTCCGCGACACCATGCGCGGCGGCAAGTTCCTCAACCAGTGGCGGATGGCCGAGCTGCACGCCCGCGAGGCACCGGACCGGGTCTGGGAGCTGGAGACCTGGGGCGCCCTGTTCGACCGGACGAAGGACGGCCGGATATCGCAGCGCAACTTCGGCGGCCACGAGTACCCGCGCCTCGCCCACGTGGGCGACCGCACCGGCCTCGAACTGATCCGCACGCTCCAGCAGAAGATCGTGTCCCTCCAGCAGGAGGACATGCGGGAGACCGGTGACTACGAATCTCGCCTGAAGATCTATCAGGAGTGCACCGTCACACGGATATTGAAGGACGGACAGCGGGTCTCGGGGACCTTCTGCTACGAGCGGGAGTCGGGGCGCTTCTTCGTCCTGGAGGCCCCCTCCGTGGTGATCGCCACCGGTGGCATCGGCAAGTCCTTCAAGGTGACGTCCAACTCGTGGGAGTACACGGGCGACGGGCACGCGCTGGCGCTGCTCGCCGGGGCGCCGCTGCTGAACATGGAGTTCGTGCAGTTCCATCCGACCGGCATGGTCTGGCCGCCGTCGGTCAAGGGCATCCTCGTCACCGAGTCGGTGCGTGGTGACGGCGGGGTGCTGCGCAACTCCGAGGGCAAGCGGTTCATGTTCGACTACATCCCCGACGTCTTCAAGGAGAAGTACGCGCAGTCGGAGGAGGAGGGCGACCGCTGGTACGAGGACCCGGACCACAACCGGCGTCCTCCGGAGCTGCTGCCGCGCGACGAGGTGGCGCGGGCCATCAACTCCGAGGTCAAGGCCGGTCGCGGATCACCGCACGGCGGTGTCTTCCTCGACGTGTCCACCCGGATGCCCGCCGAGGTGATCCGGCGCCGGCTCCCCTCGATGTACCACCAGTTCAAGGAGCTGGCCGACGTGGACATCACGGCGGAGGCCATGGAGGTCGGGCCCACCTGCCACTACGTGATGGGCGGCATCGCGGTCGACTCGGACACGGCGGCGGCACGCGGGGTGCCCGGACTGTTCGCGGCCGGCGAGGTCGCGGGCGGCATGCACGGTTCCAACCGGCTCGGCGGCAACTCGCTCTCCGACCTTCTGGTGTTCGGGCGCAGGGCCGGCTGGCACGCGGCGGAGTACGCGGCCGGTCTCACCGGGGAGGACACACGACCGCCGGTGGACGACGCCCAGGTCGACGAGGCCGCCGCGGAGGCGCTGCGGCCCTTCTCCGCCGAGGGCCCCGAGTCCGTCCCCGCCGCGTCCCCCGGCGGCCCGCCCGCCGTCGCCTCGCGGCCGCCCGAGAATCCGTACACCCTGCACCAGGAACTCCAGCAGGCCATGAACGACCTGGTCGGCATCATCCGCCGCGAGGCCGAGATGGAGCAGGCCCTGGAGAAGCTCGCCGAGCTGCGGGTACGGGCACGCCGCGCCGGGGTGGAGGGCCACCGTCAGTTCAACCCGGGCTGGCACCTCTCCCTGGACCTCAGGAACATGCTCCTGGTCAGCGAGTGCGTCGCCCGGGCGGCGCTGGAGCGCGCCGAGTCGCGGGGCGGCCACACCCGCGAGGACCACCCGGCGATGGAACGTTCCTGGCGCCGGATCAACCTGCTGTGCCGGCTCACCGACCCGACCGGCGGGCTGGCCGCCACCGACCCGGTGGCCGGACAGATCGACCTGGTGAACGAGACCACCCAGCCCATCCGCCCCGACCTGCTCGCCCTCTTCGAGAAGGAGGAGCTGGTCAAGTACCTCGCCGAAGAGGAGCTGTACGAGTGAGCAGCTACGAGGCCCGCTTCAAGGTGTGGCGCGGAGACGTGAAGGGCGGTGGCCTGCAGGACTTCGGGGTCGAGGTCAACGAGGGCGAGGTCGTCCTCGACATCATCCACCGGCTCCAGGCGACCCAGGCCCCCGACCTCGCCGTGCGCTGGAACTGCAAGGCGGGCAAGTGCGGTTCGTGCTCGGCGGAGATCAACGGCAGGCCCCGGCTGATGTGCATGACGCGGATGTCGGTGTTCACCCAAGAGGAGACGATCACCGTCACCCCGCTGCGCGCCTTCCCGGTCGTCCGGGACCTGGTGACCGACGTCGGCTTCAACTACGACAAGGCGCGTCAGGTCCCGGCCTTCGTCCCGCCCGCCGGGGTCGGGCCGGGCGAGTACCGGATGATGCAGGAGGACGTGGACCGGTCGCAGGAGTTCCGCAAGTGCATCGAGTGCTTCCTGTGCCAGGACACCTGTCATGTGGTGCGTGACCACGAGGAGAACAAGCCCGCGTTCGCCGGTCCGCGCTTCCTGATGCGGGTGGCGGAGCTGGACATGCATCCGCTGGACGCGGCGGCGGAGTCCGGGCTGGACCGCAAGGCCACGGCCCAGGACGAGCACGGTCTCGGCTACTGCAACATCACCAAGTGCTGCACGGAGGTCTGCCCCGAGGGCATCAAGATCACGGACAACGCGCTGATCCCCTTGAAGGAGCGGGCGGTCGACCGCAAGTACGACCCGCTCGTGTGGCTGGGATCGAAGATCGGCCGGCGGAGTACGTAGACCCGGGCTCGGGCGGGGCGGGGACGGCTCGCCGTCCCCGGTCCGCGCGCGGCGCCGTCACTGTCCTTCGGGGTCCGGCGGGGCCACGGGGCGCCGCCCCGGGTACTGCCCCATCATCTGGACCACCTGGCTCGCGATGAACAGGCCCATCCCGCCCAGGGCGTACGGCGTGAACTCGGCGTCGGGTTCCTGGAACGGCCCGAGGAAGATGAACAGGGACCATCCGACGGCCCCCGCCAGCGCGCCCCAGCCCCACAGCTTCGGGCGCACGACCCTGCGCCGCACCCACGGCGGGATCCAGTACCGCGTCAGGGCCGCGATCCCGATTCCGGCCTGCGCGACGACGATCAGTGCGGCGAACCCGACGAAGTACCAGTGCATCGAACCCCCACTCCCCCGCGTGCCGAACAGGGGCACGCGCCGCGATCATCGCACGCGGGACCCGGGCCGTCATCACATGGTGGGGCTTCCCGCGGCGAAGGCGCGGCAGGCCGCCCCGGGCCCGAGGGCGCCCGCGGGAACGGCCCCCGCGCCCCTCCCGTACACCCCGACACCTCTCGTACCCCAACTGCCCCCAACTCCTCGTATACCGGTCGCGGAGCCGCTCGAACGGCCATACGCTCCCAAATGTGACGTCGCCCCTGAGCCGCAGCCGGTCGCGCCGGGTCCCGTCGCACATAGCCGTGCGGGTGGCGCATGCCGTGCTCGGGGGGCTGGTCGCGATGGGCTGGCTGGTGCTGCCGCTGGCGCGGGCGGGAGCCGACACCCCGGTGGTCCGGACGCGGGACACGGACGTCGCCGCCCGGCCGGTCACGACCGCGCAGGACGGCACGACGACCGGTGATCTCGTGCCGCCCCTGGTCGCGGCCGGCGCCGCGGGCGCGCTGGCGGCGTACGGATACGGGCGCCGCAGACGGCGGGCGACGACCCGGACGACACCCGGCGGCGACACAGAGCTCACCCCTCTGCACGAACTCGACGATGAGGCGCGGCGGTTGCTCGTCGAGACCGACGACTGCGTCCGCGTCGGGGTCGAGGAGCTCGCGCTCGCCGCGGACCGGTCGGCGGGCGACGCGATCGAGCCGTACGTCTACGACCTGAGGCACGCGGAGGCCGCTCTCGCCGCGGCCTTCCGGCTGCGCCAGCGCCTCGACGAGACGGAGGGCACCGGCGTGGACCCGGCCCGGGACGACAGCGACCGCAGGGAGGCCCTGGAGGAGATCGTCGCCCACTGCCGGGACGCCGGGGAGCGGCTGGACGCGGCGGCGCCGGGGTTCGACCAGATCCGGGCCCTGGAGCGCAACGCGGTGGCCGCCCTGGAATCCGCCGAGGCCCGCTTCCGGGAGGTCGCGGCGCGTATCCGCGGCGCCGAGGCGACCCTCGCGGAGCTTCACGAGCGGTACGCCCCCGCCGCCTCGCTCGCGGTCGCCGGTGACGCCGAACAGGCCAAGGACCGCCTTCTGTTCACCACCTCTCATCTCAACCAGGCACGGCAGTACGCGGACCGGGGCGACGGCGCGAAGGCCGCGGCCCATCTGCGCGCGGCGGAGGGGGCGTTGGGGCAGGCCCTCGACCTGGCGAACGGCGTGGAGCGGCTGGCGGCGGAACTGGACTCGGCGGCGGCCGGGCTGCCCGCGGCCCTGACGGCGGCGGAGGACTCGTGGAACACGGCCCGGGCGCTCCCGGCGGAGGCCCGTGCCGGACTCGTCGGGCGGCTGGGGCACCTGGAGGTGGTGCTCTCCGCGGTGCGTCACGAGACGGCCGCCGGCCCCCACGATCCGCTGGACGCGCTGCGCCGGGTGACGGAGGCCGCGGCGGGCCTGGCCGGGGCGGTCGGCGGTGACGTCCCCGAGGGACACGGGCAGGCGCTGCTGCCCGCGCGCAGCGCGCTCGCCGGGGCCGCGTGCTTCATCGGCACCCACGGCGGGGTGGTGGGCAGTGAGGCGCGGACCCGGCTGGCGGAGGCGCGCCGGCTGCTCGGGCCGGGGACCGTCCCGCTCTCCGAGGCGCTGAAGGCCGACGACCTGGCCCGTGAGGCGCGCCGGCTCGCCGAACGGGACGTACGGGCGTACGGCAATCCCTCCGGCGGCCGCGGCGGCGCCGGAGCGGGCGGCGCGGTGCTCGGCGGGATCCTGCTGAGCGACGGCGAGGGCGGCCCGATGAGCTACGGCGGCCCTCGCACCCGGGGCCGCCGGGGAGCGTTCTTCACCTGACCCCGCGGGTCGGCACCCCCGGCCGGCCCTCAGAACAGGCTCAGCAGTGCTTCCGCCGGGTCCGTGAGGCTGGTCTCGCCGTCCGGGAGGGGGAGTTCGAACCACACGGTCTTTCCGCGCGGGGTGCGCCGGGAGCCCCAGCCCGCGGAGAGGAGGCCGACGAGCTGGAGGCCCCGCCCGCCCTCGTCGGTGTCGCGGGCCCGGCGGCGGCGCGGCTGGACGAGTCCGGCGTCCCAGACCTCGCAGACGAGGGTGCGGTCGAGGAGCAGCCGCAGCCTGATCTCGCCCTCGCCGTAGCGCAGGGCGTTCGTCACCAGTTCGCTGACGAGCAGTTCCGTCGTGTCGACGAGCGGCTCCAGGTCCCAGGCGACGAGCTGGGTGCGGGTGTACTCGCGGGCCCGTCCCACGCTGCGCGGCTCACGCGGCAGGGTCCAGTCGCCGACGGAATCGGCGGGCAGCCCCTGGACACGCGCCATCAGCAGGGCGATGTCGTCCTCGCCGTGGTGGGTGTCGAGGGTGTTGAGGACGTGGTCGCAGACGTCCTCCAGCGGCCGGGAGGGGTCGGTGAGGGCGCCGACGAACGCCTGCAGTCCCTCGTCGAGGGGGTGGTCGCGCGATTCGACCAGTCCATCCGTGTAGAGCGCCAGCAGGGCGCCTTCGGGGAGTTCGACCTCCACCTCCTCGAAGGGCTCGCCGCCCACCCCGAGCGGCATCCCGGGCGGCACGTCCAGCATCAGCGCGCTCTCGCCGGGCTCGACCAGTACGGGCGGCAGGTGGCCCGCGTTGGCGAAGGTGCACCGGCGGGTCACGGAGTCGTAGACGGCGTACACGCAGGTCGCCAGGTACACCTCGGAGAGGTCGGCGTCGCGGGGCTGACGGGCCGTCCGGGTGGCCTGCTGGACCCCTCCGGGCGTGCCGAGGCCGCGCGCGATCTCGTCCAGCGCCGAGAGCACCTCGGCGGGTTCGAGGTCGAGCAGCGCCAAGGTGCGTACCGCGGTGCGCAGTTCGCCCATCGCCACGGCGGCGCGCAGCCCGCGTCCCATCACGTCGCCCACCACGAGCGCCGTGCGGTGCCCGGGGAGTTCGATGACGTCGAACCAGTCGCCGCCGACCTCCGTCGCCGCGTTGCCCGGCAGATAGCGGCACGCGATGTCGAGGCCGGAGGCCTCGGGGTCGCCCGGGGGCAGCAGGGACCGCTGAAGGATGAGGGCGCGTTCGTGCTCACGGCGGTACAGACGCGCGTTGTCGATGCAGACGGCCGCGCGGGCGGCCAGCTCCACGGCCAGCGCGCGGTCGCGCTCCCCGAACGGCTCGCTGCCCTTCGTGCGGGAGAACTGGGCGAGTCCCACGACCGTGTCGTGGGCGACCATCGGGACCGCGAGCGTCGACTGGATGAGGCCGCCGTCGTCGGCGGGTATCTGCTGCGGCCGGGCGGTGCGCAGGGCGTCCGCGCAGGGCGAGTTGAACGGAAAGTGGTGGACCGCGCCGACGGCCACGGGCGCCGGACCGCCGGCGAAGGGCGCGTCGGAGACGGCGCTGGCGAAGGCCACCCGGCGGAGTTCGGCGCTGCCGTCCGCGAGTCCGGGCGGAGTCTCGTCGCCGGCGAGCAGCCCCTGGTAGAGGTCGACCGTCGCGAGGTCGCAGAAGCCCGGGACCACGACGTCCAGGAGTTCGCGCGCGGTGGTCTCCAGGTCGAGGGAGTTGCCTATGCGGGCGCCCGCCTCGTTCAGCAGGGCGAGGTTGCGCCGGGCTGCGGCCGCTTCGCGGGCTGCGGCGCGGCGGGAGGTGATGTCGGTTCCGAGCCACGCGATACCGATGGGGCGGCCGCTGCCGCTGTGCACGCGGTAGAGGTTGATGGACCAGTGACGGCGCTCGTCGGAGCCGGGGACCTGACCGGTGACGTGCATGTCCGTGATGGACTCGCCGGTCTCAAGGACCCGGCGCAGAACCGCCGTCACCCGCTCGGCCTCGGCGCGCGGAAGGTAGTCGTGGACGCCCTTGCCGCGGTGGTCGTCGACGCTGCCGCCGAAGATCGAGGCGAATCGCTGGTTGGCTCGCCGGACCTGGAGGTCCGTGTCGATCAGCAGGAACCCGAAAGGAGATTGACCGAAAATCGCCTGCGAGGCGGCCAGGTCCGTCTCGATCGTCCGCAGGGTACGGACGTCCACCACGATGCATACGGCGGCTCGCTCGCCGTGCTCGGTGGTCGTCGGCATCACGTAGACCTCGGCGAGGCCCTCCCTGCCCCCGGAGTCCTCGGAGCCCTCGTCGGCGTCCTCGGCGGCGGGTGTGCGGAACGGCACGAGCCCGGTCCACTCGCGGCCGTCCAGGATCTCCGCCATCTTCCGCTGACCGAACTCGCGCCGGTCCTCGCTGACGAACGCCTCGATGGGGTCAATGCCGACGGCCCGTTCCGCCGGGATGCCGAAGATCTGCTCGGCCCGCAGGCTCCACTGGTCGACGAGCCCGTCCGCGCCGATGGAGAAGGAGGCGGCCTTGATGTAGTCGTAGATCGAACCGGGCGGACTGCTCTGCCACATGGCGTCCCCCGGCGCTTCGCCGGTCTCGCCCGTCCCGTCGCTCCGGTCGCCGTCCGGACCGGCGACCGCGGCCCCCGCCGCGTGGTCCGTGCCGTCGGCGGCGTCGGCCGCGCGCTCCGTGGCCGCGTCCCCCTCGGCGGCGGCGTCCGACGCGTCCTCCGTGGTCGCGTCCGCCGTGCCGTCGGGAACCGGGCGCGCGTCATCGCCCGCCGCATCGGCCCTCGCGCCGCCCGACGGGTCCTCGGACTCCGTGGCCTTCGCTGGTATCTCGCTCACGCGAACCGTCCCCTCCAGCTCACCGCGTCCGGCACCGGTCACCGGGGGCGGCTGCCCGCAGTATCCAGCACTACGGTGCCGCGCGACACGGTGTTCACGATCACAGCACGGTCCCGATGGTTTTTGGACCGGCCGCGACATACTCCCAGTCTTCTAACCAGGTGGCACCCCGTCGAACCACACAACGCGACACGGGTCGGGAGCGTGATCCGGCCGCGCGCCGCGCGGGCGCGCCGGCCCCGGTGTCTCAGTCAGGCACGGCCAGCTCGAACCAGACCGTCTTGCCGTTGTCCGCGGGCCACGTGCCCCAGCGCCGGCACGAGCCGGCCAGGAGCTGGAGTCCGCGGCCGCTCTCGTCGGAGGTGTCGGCGGACCGTTCCCGGGGCGGGTCCGGCAGCGGGTCGGAGACCTCGACGCGCAGAGCGCCCGGCACGTCCTCGGGACGTACGAGACGGACGCCGATCGGTCCCGTGGCATGGCGGAGCGAGTTCGTCACCAGTTCGCTGACCAGGAGCGCGGTGATGTCGCCGAGGGATTCGAGATCCCAGTCGCGGAGCTGCCCCCGGACGACGGCGCGGGCGGTGCGGACGGCACCGGGCTCCGCGGGAAAGGTCCACTCGGCGCAGTAGCCGTCAGTGTCGATCAAGCCGATCACTTCCCAGACCAGAAACCCCACCCCTGCCCGGTTTCGGGGGGTTAAGGGGCACATACCCGGTATCGGTGGAGCTTTACCGCGCCCGGGGCACACTATGGCGCGAACGGCGCACGAGGAGGCACTCGGGTCGTCAGGCGCCCGGATCGAGCCACGGGAGTGCGCCCTTGACCGCCGGCACGTCCTGGTCCAGCCAGTCCACGTCCCAGATCTCCTCGGCGCTCAGCCAGCGCAGTTGGTCGTGGTCCTCCAGGGGCTCCGGTTCGGCCGAGCCGGGCAGCAGCCGGGCGGCCCACACCACCAGGACGTATCCCGGCTTCAGCGGCCACTCCCCGGGGACGCGCTCCAGCGCCCGCGTGTCGATGCCGAGCTCCTCGCGCAGCTCGCGCACGAGGGCGCGTTCGGGGGTCTCACCGGGTTCGACCTTGCCGCCCGGAAGCTCCCAGCGGCCGGCGAGGTCGGGGGGCGCACTGCGGCGGGCGGCGAGCAGACGTCCGCCGCGCACGAGGGCGCCCGCGACCACCACGATCCGTTCCGTCATGCGCCGGAGCCTACGGGAGCGGGACGAGGTCCGGCTCCCGGTGGATCAGCGGGTTCCGTTCGGCCCGATCCGCTCGACCCAGTAGAGCTGTTTGTGCCCGCGGTCGTCGAGGCTGTCCGCGATCTTCTGGGCCTCGGCCCTGGTCGCGTACCTGCCCACGCGATAGCGATTGCCGTTGTCGTCCTGCCGTATGACGAGCCAGGGAAGCGTGATCGTGCTGTCGTTCATAGCGCCCCTCCACTTCCCGCCCCGGGCCCCCGTCGAACCCCGCATTCCATCGAAACCGCAATCCGCATATGCCCGAGCGTACGCCTTACCTTCACGCAGCGAACACGGGTTTACACAAAGAGGTACGCAACCGGCCAGTAAGGAGCTTCGACCCGGGGGGCGCACGCCGTCGAACACGCCGCCCACGACTCCTCGCGCGCCCGCGAACAGGGCGAAGTCGTTCCCGGGTCCCCCACTTGAGAAAGGCCAGATTCCAACCGGGCTCAGCCGCGGCCCGGGTGACGCGCGGTCACTTCACGGGCAGGTGGTAGGCGATGCGGTAGCGGTCCGCCGGGACCACCACGTCCGCCGTCTCGACGGGGCGGCCCGAGGCGTAGAAGGTGCGCTGGATGACGACGACCACATGTCCGGGCACGCCGCCCAGCGCCAGGAGTTCCTCGGCGAGTCCGGGGCGCGCGCCCACTTCCTCGGTGACGTTGTCCACGATCACGTCGATGGCCGCCATGCGCTCGACGACTCCCATGCCGCCGAGCGGGCCCTCCTCGGGGAGCATCACCGGCGTGCGCCCGGTCACGGCGAGCGGCTCCCAGGACGTGGAGAGCATCATCGCCTCTCCGCCGTCGCGGTAGACGTAGTTCGTGCACATCACGCGGTCGCCGGGCTGGATGGCCAGCCGCTCGGCGATCGCGCCGCTCGCCTCGACCTGACGGCTGCGGGACTCCCAGGTGCCGCGCACCGCGAAGTCGGCCTGCTCCTGACGGAAGGGGGTGGCGCCGCTGTCCGGCCGGTATCCGGAGCGGGCCACGCGGCGCGGCACCGGACGCTCGCGGACGTACGTGCCCGAGCCGGAGCGGCCCTCGACCAGGCCCTCGGCCATCAGCACCTTGCGCGCCTCCAGGGCGACGGTGTCCGAGACCCCGTACTCCTCGCGGATCCTGGCCTGCGAGGGGAGCCGGGTGTGCGGTGGCAGCGAGCCGTCGACGATCTTCTTGCGGAGATCACCCGCGACGCGCAGATACGCCGGCTGCTCACCGAATGTCACTTAGCCGCTCCCATCAGGTTGTACAGACAGCAACAGCGTGGCAACCGTGGGTTGTGCCATGCAAGCGAAGGCCAGAGAATCACTCGAAGTGATGACGCGCGCCTTTGAGGGCATTACGCAGGCACTTTCTCCCCACTGTGGCTGCCGTCACACCTCGATCCCGGGACCGTCTTCGCCGCCGCTACCGGCGCCCCCTCCGTCGTCGTACACGGGCGGGGTGGTGGCGAGCCCCAGAGCCTTGCGGGTGGTGACCGTCTTCTCGGGGTCGATGAGCTTCAGGGCCTTCTCGTAGTGGTCGGAGAAGGTGTCCGCGTCCGGCGCCCGCGCGGCCTTGTCCCACTCCTTCGCCGAGCGCTCCAGGTCCTTGGCCAGGGCCGCGACGAGCTTGGCGGCCTCCGGCGAGAACCTGTGCGCGGGCAGCCCGTCCGCCTCCCAGGCCAGCGCCTCCGAGACGTGGCCCGCCCACTCCTTGTAGGCGGGCAGGTCGTCGTCGATGTACTCGGTGTCGGGTATCGCGTCCAGCGCGTTGTCGATGGCCGCCGCCGAGCTCAGATACGAGTACTGGTCGGGGTCCAGCGTGAGCTGGTCGTTGCGCAGGGAGCCCGTCAGGCCGGCCTCGTCGTCGGTGTTCCCGAACAGACAGCTCACCTCGCGGTCGCCGACGCGCCAGCTCTGCGCCGTCGGCGTGAAGGAGTACACGGCCACGTCCGCCGGGACGGCCCAGGAGTCCATCGCGTAGGTGTTCCGGAGCAGATAGCACCGCCGGTCGGCCTCGTCGGCCGCCTCGTCCTGGCCCGGGTAGTCGCCCTCGGACATCTCGAACTCCGCGAACACCTCGGCGTCGTGCTCACGCGTGCACGGCACCTCGTCGACGTCGATCGTCACACCCTTCAAGGAGCCGCCCGCGGTGTCGAAGCACTCGCCCACCTCCAGCGAGAACGCCGAGCCTCCCGAGTCGCCGGCCGCGTCCTCGAAGCCCTCCCAGAAATCGCGGGCTCCCCCGGTGGCGACCATGAGCGCGAGCAGCACGACACCGATCGACGACATCACCATGCCGGCCACCGCCATGCCCTTGCCGCGCTCGCCGCGCCGTTTGATCTGGACGAGCGCCACGATCCCGAGCACCAGCCCGACGGCGGGAAGGAGGCAGAGGATGCCGAGGACCAGCGCCGCGATCGCGAGCCCGTTGAACGGGACGGGCCGGTTGTACGGGGAGTAGCCCTGCCCCCAGGGCTGGTACGGCCCCGCGTAGGGGGCCTGCGGGGGCTGCTGGAACGGGCCCTCCGGGGAGGGATACCGGGGATACGGCGGGGTCCCCGGCGGCGGGTACTGCCCTTCGGGCTGCTGCGGTCCGGGCGGCGGGGGTATGGCCACGGTTTCCCTTGCTCCTCATCCATCCGTGATGGAACGCGCGTACGACTGCCGAATGGCTGGGCGCATCGTACGCACGGCACGGGCGGAGCGGTGACGGAGGCCGACCGGACGGTGACCGGGGCGCGGACGGGGGCCGTGACAGGCGTCGTGACAGGGGCCGGCCGGGCGCCGGCCGGAGCGCGGACGGGGCCGCGACAGGGACCCACCGGACAACGGCAGGAGCACGGGCGAGGGCCATGACGGGGCCGGCCGGGCGACGGCCGGAGCGCGGACGGGGCCGCGACAAGGGACCCACCGGACAACGGCCGGAGCACGGACAGGGCCGCGACAGGGATCGACCGGACGACGGCCGGAGCACGGACGTGGCCGGGCCCTCGGGAACGCCGCGCCCCGCGGTCGCGCGTCTAACCTGCACCCATGACTGCACTGCCGGACTGCTTCTGCCCGACGGACGGCACGCGCGTCCCCGCCGGCTCGCTCGCCTGGTGCTGCCCGGTCTGCCGCGGCCCGCTCGACCTGGACTTCTCGCCGACACCGGCTCCCCTGGCGTCCCTGACCGGCCGGGTGAACTCGCTGTGGCGGTACGCGGAGTGCCTGCCGCTCGCCGCGCCCACGGTCAGCCTCGGCGAGGGCCGTACCCCGCTGGTCCCGCTGCGCGAGGGCGTGCTCGCCAAGCTCGACTTCCTGATGCCGACGCTGTCGTTCAAGGACCGCGGGGCCGTGCTGCTGGCCGAGCTGGCGCTGCGGCTCGGACCCCGGCAGGTGCTCGCGGACAGCAGCGGCAACGCGGGCACGGCCGTCGCCGCCTACTGCGCCCGGGCCGGGCTGCCGTGCACGGTGTACGTCCCCGAGGGCACCTCGGCGAAGAAGCTGGAGCAGATCGAGGCGCACGGGGCACGGCTGCGGGTGGTCGACGGCGACCGCGAGGCGACGGCACGCGCGGCCCGTGAGGCGGCCGACGAGGACGGCGTGTTCTACGCCTCGCACGTCTTCAACCCGTACTTCCTGCACGGCACGAAGACGTACGTCCACGAGCTCTGGGAGGACCTGGGCGGCCGCCTGCCGGACGCCGTCGTGGTGCCGGTCGGCAACGGCACGCTGCTCCTCGGTGCCGCCCTCGCCGTGGCCGAGCTGCACGCGGCGGGGCTGATCGACAAGAGGCCGGCCCTGTACGCCGTCCAGTCCGCCGCGGTCGCCCCGCTGGCCCGCGCCTGGTCCGAGGGCGCGGACGACCTCGTCGGCGTCACTCCGATGGCGCCCACGTTCGCCGAGGGCATCGCGATCCCGCACCCGCTGCGGGCCCGCCAGATCCTGAGCGCGGTTCGCGCCTCCGGGGGCGCCTTCCTGACGGTGACGGAGGACCAGATCCGTCACGCGCAGACGGACCTCGCGGGACGCGGCCTGTACGTGGAGTCGACGGGCGTGGCCTGCTGGGCGGCGGTCCGCGAGGGCGCGCTCGGCCGCCGGGAGGCGGTGGTGCCGCTGTGCGGCGCCGGCGTGAAGACGGGCCTGGCCCGGCCCTGAACGCCCTCGGGATTCAGCGACTCCCGTACCCCACCCGCCGTACGCCGCTCACAAAGGCCAGGCGGCCAGCAGGTCCCCCTTAGTAACCACCCTCGCCCAGTTCCTCACGGGAGACGCCGGGTCGTCCACGGGGGACACCGGTCCACGGTGTACGAGACCTGACCGCTCCCCGACCCCACGTCACACCATTCGGCACCCGTCCGGCACGGGGACGGCGAAGGGGCCGGACTCGACAGAGTCCGACCCCTTTCCGGCTCGCACGTTCGACTCGGCCGCCGACGTGCGGGCATGCACGACTACACGTTGAAGCGGAACTCCACCACGTCGCCGTCCTGCATGACGTACTCCTTGCCCTCCATGCGGGCCTTGCCCTTGGCGCGGGCCTCGGCGACCGAGCCGGTCTCGACCAGGTCGGCGAAGGAGATGACCTCGGCCTTGATGAAGCCCTTCTGGAAGTCGGTGTGGATCACACCGGCGGCCTCGGGGGCCGTCGCGCCCTTCTTGATGGTCCAGGCGCGGGATTCCTTCGGGCCGGCCGTCAGGTAGGTCTGCAGGCCGAGGGTGTTGAAGCCGACGCGGGCCAGCGTGGCCAGGCCCGGCTCCTCGGCGCCCACCGACTCCAGGAGCTCCAGGGCGTCCTCCTCGTCCAGCTCGGCGAGGTCCTGCTCCAGCTTGGCGTTGAGGAAGATCGCCTCGGCGGGGGCGACCAGGGCGCGCTGCTCGGCCTTGAAGTCCTCGTCGACCAGCTCGTCCTCGTCCACGTTGAAGACGTAGAGGAACGGCTTGGTCGTGAGCAGGTGCAGGTCGTGCAGCAGTTCCTCGTTGCCGGAGCCCTGGACGATGCCCGCGGAGAACAGGGTGTCGCCCTTCTCCAGGATCTCCTTGGCCGCCTCGACCGCCGCGACCTTGGGCGCGATGTCCTTCTTGATGCGCGACTCCTTCTGGAGGCGCGGCAGGACCTTCTCGATCGTCTGGAGGTCGGCGAGGATCAGCTCGGTGTTGATCGTCTCGATGTCGTCCTTGGGCGAGACCTTGCCGTCGACGTGCACGACGTTCTCGTCCTTGAACGCACGGATGACCTGGCAGATCGCGTCCGACTCACGGATGTTGGCGAGGAACTTGTTGCCCAGGCCCTCGCCCTCGCTCGCGCCGCGCACGATGCCCGCGATGTCGACGAAGTCGACGGTCGCCGGCAGGACGCGCTGCGAGGAGAAGATCTCGGCCAGCTTGGTCAGACGCGGGTCGGGGACACCGACCACGCCGACGTTCGGCTCGATCGTGGCGAACGGGTAGTTGGCCGCGAGCACGTCGTTCTTGGTCAGGGCGTTGAACAGGGTCGACTTGCCGACATTGGGCAGACCGACGATTCCGATCGTGAGCGACACGTTGCGACTTCCCGTACGAGAGGATGGGCGAAGGGCCCTCCAGAAGAGCGGGCCGATCCACCAGTCTACGGCGTGGCCCGCCCCCCGCCCGCGAGGTATCGAACGCATGGCCAAGCTCTTTCCACGGCCTCGCCTTCGGCCGGTCTCCGGCGTGTCCGATGAGCCGTTCCACACATAAAACGACCTAAGTTGGTCCAGTGGAGCAACACAGGACGCGTCCCCCTCAGTACAGACCGCGACGCGGAGCACCTGTTCCGGCCCAGGCCGGACGGGCGGCGAACGGCGGTGTCCGACGGGACGGCCCGGTGGCGCGGCGACCCGTGCCCGCGGCGGCCGGGCAACCGCGCCGTTCCTCGCGTCCCCGGCTGACCGGGCTCGGGGGCGGCCTGTTCTGCGGCGCGTCGATGTTCGCGCTGGCCTGCCTGGACCACCTGCTGTTCGGCGGGTCGGCCACGGTCTACGGGGTGCTGTTCCTGCCCGTGTGCGTGCTGACCGCGCTGTGGGTGCGGCCCGGCGACCTGGTGACGGCCCCCGTGGTCCTGCCGATCGCCTTCGCCTGCGGGCTGCCGCCGATCACCGACGACGGCGGGGGCGGGCTCGGCGGGTTCTTCATGGGCCTGGTCACCACGCTGGCCCTGCAGGCGGGCTGGCTGTACGGGGGGACGCTGGCCGCGGTCCTCGTCGTGACGCTCCGCCGGATCCGTCTGATGTCGCGGCGCCGGGCCGCCCAGCGGCGCGAGCGGGCACGCGCCGTACCGCCCGGCAGACAGGCCCGCTGACGGCCCGTCGAAGGCCCGCGTACCCGACCGCCCGTCCGCCGCCCGTCCGCCCGCGGACAGGCGGGCTGACGGGCCTCGTACCGCTGTCCGTGGACGGCGGGCGGGCGGCCCTCGTCATGTCGGCCTGCGCCCTCTCCTGCCGTCGGGAGCGGTGTCGCCGCTAGCGGCCGATCTGCGCGGCCCGCATCGCCGCGCCCACGATCCCGGCGTTGTTCTGGAGCTGCGCCGGAACGATCTCCGCCTTGATGCCCTCGATCAGCGGCAGGAACTTCTCGGACTTGCGACTGACTCCGCCGCCGATGATGAACAGCTCGGGGGAGAACAGCATCTCGACATGGGCGAGGTACTTGGAGACACGGCGCGACCAGTGCTCCCAGGTCAGCTCGTGGTCGTCCTTGGCCTTGGTGGACGCCTTCTTCTCGGCGTCGTGGCCGTTCAGCTCCAGGTGCCCCAGCTCGGTGTTCGGGACCAGCTCGCCGTCCGTGAACACGGCGCTGCCGATGCCGGTGCCGAAGGTGAGCAGGATGACCGTGCCCCGGCGGCCCTTCCCGGCCCCGAACTCCATCTCCGCGACACCCGCCGCGTCGGCGTCGTTCAGCACGGTCACCGGCAGGCCGCCCAGCCGCTCGCCGAGCAGCGCGCCCGCGTCGGTGTCGATCCAGGACTTGTCGACGTTCGCCGCCGTACGGATGGTGGAACCGCCGGTCACCACACCGGGGAACGTGATCCCCACCGGGCCCGTCCAGCCGAAGTGGTCGACGACTTCCTTCACGCCGTCGGCCACCGCGTCGGGCGTCGCCGGGTGCGGGGTGAGCACCTTGCAGCGCTCCTCCGCGAGGTCCCCGCGGTCAAGGTCCACAGGGGCACCCTTGATCCCGGATCCGCCAATGTCCACACCGAAGATCTTCATGGCCCTACGTTACGACGTACGGCTGAATGTCACTTCCCGGACGGCCCACCCGTACGCGCCTCCACCAGAGCGGCCGCCTCCGCGCGCAGGTCGCGGCGCAGCTCCTTGGGGAGCGAGAACGTGATGGACTCCTCGGCGGCCTTGACGATCTCCACGTCCTCGAAGCCGCGCCCGGACAGGAACTCCAGGACCTGCTCGACGAGGACCTCGGGGACGGAGGCGCCGGAGGTGACACCGACCGTGGTCACGCCCTCCAGCCAGGCCTCGTCGATCTCCTCGGCGAAGTCCACCAGGTAGGCGGCGCGGGCGCCGGCCAGCTTGGCTACCTCGACCAGCCGGACCGAGTTCGAGGAGTTGCGCGATCCGACCACGATGACCAGCTCGGCCTCCGCACCCATCTGCTTCACGGCGAGCTGGCGGTTCTGCGTGGCGTAGCAGATGTCGTCGCTCGGCGGCGAGATGAGGAGCGGGAACTTCTCCTTGAGGGCGTCGACCGTCTCCATCGTCTCGTCGACGGAGAGGGTGGTCTGGGAGAGCCAGACGACCCGGGAGGGGTCGCGGACCTCGACCTTGGCGACGTCCTCGGGGCCGTCGACCAGGGTGATGTGGTCGGGCGCCTCGCCGGAGGTGCCGATGACCTCCTCGTGGCCCTCGTGCCCGATGAGGAGGATGTCGAAGTCGTCGTTGGCGAAACGGACGGCTTCCTTGTGGACCTTGGTGACCAGCGGGCACGTCGCGTCGATGGTGGCGAGCTTGCCGGCGGCGGCCTCGTCGTGGACGACGGGGGCGACGCCGTGCGCCGAGAACATGACGATGGACCCCTCGGGGACCTCCGCCGTCTGCTCGACGAAGATCGCGCCCTTCTTCTCCAGCGTCTGCACGACGTACTTGTTGTGGACGATCTCGTGACGGACGTAGATCGGGGCCCCGTACTGCTCGAGGGCCTTCTCGACGGCGATCACGGCGCGGTCCACGCCCGCGCAGTAGCCACGGGGGGCGGCGAGCAGGACACGGCGGCCAGGCGAAGCGGTCATGCCCCCATCGTAAGGCCGCGTCCGGCGGGTCGGGGATCGCCTCCTCGGAGAGACTGTGGACAGCCGCTGGGGGTGGGACCAGGCGATTCCCGGGAGGCACGATGTCCGAAGCACCGGCCACCGCCGAGGCGGACCCCGCCGGGCGGGGGCTGCGCCGCAGCCTCGGCTTCCGGGACCTGGTCGTCTACGGCCTGCTGTTCATCGCGCCGATGGCACCGGTCGGGATCTTCGGGACGCTGGACGCGAGGTCGCACGGGGCGGTCGCGCTGGTGTACGTCGTCGCGACGGCCGCCATGGCGTTCACCGCCTTCAGCTACGCCCAGATGGTCCGGGTGGTCCCCCAGGCCGGTTCGGTGTTCGCCTACGCGCGCGCGGGGCTCGGCCCGGCGGCCGGGTTCGTCGCCGGGTGGATGGTGATGCTGGACTATCTGCTCATCCCGGCGGTGGCCTATCTGTTCTCCGGGATCGCGATGAACGCGCTGGTCCCGGAGGTGTCCCGGTGGGTGTGGACCACGCTCGCCGTCCTCGTCACGACGTCCCTCAATCTCCTGGGGGTCCGCACCGCGGCGCGCGTCGGCTTCCTGGTGCTCGCGACGGAGATCGTGGTCCTCGTCGTCTTCGTCGTGGCGGCGGCCGTGGTGCTCGCGCGCGACGGCGCGCACCGCGACTGGCTGTCCCCGCTGTCGGGTGACGGCACGCAGGGCGCGTTCGCGCTGTCGGCCGTGCTCGGCGCCGTCTCGGTCGCCGTCCTGTCCTTCCTGGGCTTCGACGCGATCGCCTCCTTCGCCGAGGAGGTCACGGGCGGTTCGGAGAAGGTGGCCCGCGCGGTGCTGTTCTGTCTCGTGCTCGCGGGTGTGCTGTTCGTGGCGCAGACCTATCTGGCGGCGCTGCTGGAGCCGCTGCCGTCCGCGCGGCTCGCCGCCGACCCCGCGCTCCAGGGGCCGGCGTTCTACGACGCCGTGGACGCCGCCGTCGGCTCGTGGCTGCACAACCTGGTCGCCGTGAGCAAGGCGGTCGGCGCGGCCTTCGCGGCGCTGGCCGGGCAGGCCGCGGCCGGGCGGATCGTCTTCGCGATGGCCCGCGACCGGCGGCTGCCGCGGGCCCTGGCGCGGACCGGGTCCGGGGTGCCGCGCGCGGCACTGCTGTGCGCGGCGGTGATCACGACGGTCGCCGCCGTCTGGGCGGCGCGCCGCGACGACGGCCTGGACAAGCTGGTCTCGGTGGTCGACATCGGCGCGCTGACCGCGTTCACGCTGCTGCACGCGTCGGTGGTGGGCTGGTTCGCCGTACGGCATCTGGGCGGGCCCGTGGTGTGGTGGCGGCACGTGCTCCTGCCCGTACTGGGGGCCGCGATCACCGTCGCGGTGATCGCCGAGGCGTCGGGAACGGCCCAGGTGACGGGCATCGTGTGGCTGGCGGCGGGGCTGGTGGTGCTGTTCGCCCAACGGGGGCGGGCTGGGGCCGCGACGGGGTAGTCCCCGACCGGGGGCAGCACCCCACCCGACGGGGGCCGGACCGTGCACGGCCAGGGGCCGGACCGCTGCGGACGGCCGCGAGCCGCGGCCGACGGCCTCGAACCGTGGCGGACCGCACGGGCGTTGTCGGTGGGGCCCACTACGCTCGGGCGCATGGCTCTCAACACGTCCGCGGACGCTCCGCTGCCCGTCGGCGAGGTGTCACGGCTCATCGGGGGATGGATCGACCGGCTCGGCGCGGTGTGGGTCGAGGGGCAGATCACCCAGTTGTCGCGGCGCCCCGGCGCGGGCGTCGTCTTCCTGACGCTGCGCGACCCGTCGTACGACATCTCGGTGAGCGTGACCTGCTACCGACAGGTCTTCGACGCGGTCTCCGACGTCGTGAGCGAGGGCGCCCGGGTAGTCGTCCTGGCCAAACCGGAGTGGTACGCGCCGCGCGGGCAGCTCTCCCTGCGCGCCACCGAGATCAAACCGGTGGGAGTGGGAGAGCTTCTGGCCCGTCTCGAACAGCTCAAGAAGTCGCTGGCGGCCGAGGGGCTGTTCGCGGCGGAGCGCAAGAAGGCGCTGCCGTTCCTGCCGCAGCTCATCGGGCTGGTGTGCGGGCGCGCGTCGGCGGCCGAGCGTGACGTGCTGGAGAACGCGCGGCACCGCTGGCCCGCCGTCCGCTTCGAGGTGCGCAACGTCGCCGTGCAGGGTGTCCACGCCGTACCGCAGGTCGTGCAGGCGGTGAAGGAGCTGGACGCCCTCGAAGAGGTCGACGTGATCGTGGTGGCGCGCGGCGGCGGCAGCGTGGAGGACCTGCTGCCGTTCTCCGACGAACAGCTCGTCCGCGCGGTCGCGGCCTGCCGTACGCCGGTCGTGTCGGCGATCGGGCACGAGCCGGACAGCCCGCTGCTCGACCTCGTGGCGGACCTGCGGGCCTCCACACCGACGGACGCCGCCAAGAAGGTCGTGCCGGACGTCGGCGAGGAGTACGAGCGGGTGCGGTTCCTGCGGGACCGGGCGCGGCGCTGCGTCCAGTCGTTCATCGACCGCGAGGAGCGCGGCCTCGCGCACGCGCTGGCCCGGCCCTCGATGGAGGATCCGCACCGGATGATCGACGAGCGGGCGGACCAGGTGTCCGCCCTGCTCGACCGGGGGCGGCGCACCCTCGGGCATCTGCTGGACCGCGCGGACTCGGAGCTGACGCACACCCACGCGCGCGTGGTGGCCCTCTCCCCCGCGGCGACCCTCCAGCGGGGGTACGCGGTGCTGCAGCGGGCCGACGGTCATGTGGTCCGGGACCCGGCCGAGGTGGCGGCGGACGAGACGCTGCGGGCGCGGGTCGCCGAGGGTGAATTCACGGTTCGAGTCGATGCATAGGGTGGGCGCATGACCAGCAAGGTGGACGAGGCGCTCGGGTACGAGCAGGCACGGGACGAGCTGATCGAGGTCGTACGCCGTCTGGAGGCGGGCGGTACGACCCTGGAGGAGTCCCTGGCGCTCTGGGAGCGCGGCGAGGAGCTGGCCAAGGTGTGCCGGCGCTGGCTGGAGGGCGCTCGGGCCCGTCTGGACGCGGCCCTGGCCGAGGAGTCCGCGGAGGGGGAAGGCGCCGAGGGCGCCGGTTCCGGATCCGAGTGAGGTCCGGCGCCTGCTCGAGGTGACGTGCGGTGCCGCGACTCCGGGTGACGAGCGGCCCCACGTCCTCGTGACGGGCGCGTCCGGGGCGGGGTGACGTCCTTCTCCGATTCCGAGTGGCTCCAGCGGGGCCCGTGAGACGGCGGGCCCCCTTTTTTTCGATGCCTCCGCCTGTGAAGCGGATCACCACGCCCCGCTTTTGGTTGAACTTTAAACCTCCTCGACGTACTGTCGTACTCGCCAACAGATCCCCCCGGATCCACCGCACATACCGAGAAGGTT
Organism: Streptomyces sp. NPDC028298; assembly: GCF_055565895.1. Classification (NCBI taxonomy): domain Bacteria; kingdom Bacillati; phylum Actinomycetota; class Actinomycetes; order Kitasatosporales; family Streptomycetaceae; genus Streptomyces; species Streptomyces sp. NPDC028298. Next base: position 657,274 of record NZ_JBVHTL010000004.1, on the reverse strand, counting down.
CTTCATGTCTCTCGTCCTTGACCCCACCGCTCAGGACCTGCTGTTCCGCGAGGCCCGCACGGCGAACACCTTCACCGACGAGCCGGTGACCGACGAGCAGGTCCAGGCGATCTACGACCTGGTCAAGTACGGCCCGACCGCCTTCAACCAGTCGCCGCTGCGCATCACCCTGGTCCGCTCCCCCGAGGCCCGCGAGCGTCTCGTGCAGCACCTCGCCGAGGGCAACCAGGCGAAGACCGCCGCCGCCCCGCTGGTCGCGATCCTCTCCGCGGACAACGAGTTCCACGAGGAACTGCCGGCGCTGCTTCCCCACTTCCCCGCCGCCAAGGACATGTTCTTCTCCGAGCGCCCGGTCCGTGAGAGCGCCGCCGCGATGAACGCCGCGCTCCAGGCCGCGTACTTCATCATCGGCGTCCGCGCCGCCGGCCTCGCCGCGGGCCCGATGACCGGCGCCGACCTCGCCGGCGTCCAGAAGGAGTTCCTGGACGACGACCACACCCCGCTGATGATCGTCAACATCGGCAAGCCGGGCGAGGACGCCTGGTTCCCGCGCTCCCCGCGCCTCGAGGCCGACCAGGTCATCACGACCGTCTGACCGACGGCACCAGCGAACGAGAAGGGCCCCCGGCGCGCCGCCGGGGGCCCTTCTGCATGCCTTGGGGGTTCTGCGCGGCCGTACCGGTCGCCGCTAGGAGGTCTTCAGGGACTCCGCCATCTTCACCAGCGTGCCGAACGACCCGGTGCCGGTCACCACCGTCGTGGAACCCTTGCCCTCCAGGACGAGGGCGTCGTAGTGGTCGCCCTCGTAGCGCCGCCAGGTCCGGTCGCCGATGCGCTCGGTGGCCTTCGTCTGCCGCGCGCCCTGGCTCGCCGTGTCGATGAACACCGCCGGCCGCTGAGTGGACTGCTCGACCGCCACGTACTGACCGTCGGGGGCACGGAAGCCCAGATGCCAGGCGTCGAACTCGCTGCCGTCGTACCGCACCGAGGTCGCCTTCCACGCCGACGGCAGACCCTCGGGCGCCGCCACGGGATAGCTCGCCGCACGGCGAGCCGTCAGCAGCTCGACCTGATAGTCGACACGCTTGAGATCGGGCTCGGAGTCGTCATGCGGAATGAAGATGTAGATGACACCCGCCATGAGCGAGATGAGGCCCAGGGAAAGAATCATGTCCCGGACCGACTGCTTGCCTTTCATACCTGCCACGCCCCTATCGTCGCAGGTGCCCTGGCCTGCTCATCCGTGGGCCCCCCTGCTCATTTTGCAAGCCTGGCGATAGAGTCGGGGCACACCCTCATCCGGCCGTCGTCGTATCAGAAAGGTGCGTGTCGATGACCGAACATCATCTGCCCTCCGAACTCGAAGTCCCGTCGGAAGCCCCCGACCGCAACCTCGCCCTCGAACTGGTGCGTGTCACCGAGGCCGCCGCGATGGCCGCGGGCCGCTGGGTCGGCCGGGGCGACAAGAACGGCGCCGACGGCGCCGCCGTCCGCGCCATGCGCACCCTCGTCTCCACCGTCTCGATGAACGGCGTCGTCGTCATCGGCGAGGGGGAGAAGGACGAGGCCCCGATGCTCTTCAACGGGGAGCGCGTGGGCGACGGGACCGGTCCCGAGTGCGACATCGCCGTCGACCCGATCGACGGGACCACGCTCACCGCCAAGGGCATGACGAACGCGATCGCCGTGCTCGCGGCCGCCGACCGCGGCACCATGTTCGACCCGTCCGCGGTCTTCTACATGGACAAGCTGGTCACCGGCCCCGAGGCCGCCGACTTCGTCGACATCAACGCGTCCGTGGCGGTGAACATCCGCCGGGTCGCCAAGGCCAAGCGGGTCACGCCCGAGGACGTCACGGTGGTCATCCTCGACCGCCCGCGTCACGACGGGATCATCAAGGAGATCCGGGAGACCGGCGCGCGCATCAAGCTGATCTCCGACGGCGACGTCGCGGGCTCCATCCTCGCGCTGCGCGAGGGAACCGGCATCGACCTGCTGCTCGGCATCGGCGGCACGCCCGAGGGCATCATCTCGGCCTGTGCCGTCAAGTGCCTCGGCGGCACCATCCAGGGCAAGCTGTGGCCGAAGGACGACGAGGAGCGGCAGCGGGCGATCGACGCCGGTCACGACCTCGACCGCGTCCTGACCACGAACGACCTGGTCTCCGGCGAGAACGTCTTCTTCGTCGCGACCGGGATCACCGACGGCGAGCTGCTGCGCGGGGTGCGCTACCGCTCCGAGACGGCGACGACCGAGTCGATCGTGATGCGCTCCAAGTCGGGCACGGTCCGCCAGATCCGGTCCGAGCACCGGCTGAGCAAGCTGCGTGCGTACAGCGCGATCGACTTCGACCGCGCCAAGTAGGACCACCGGCCCTGCCGGCCGGGCGCCCACACGGCGCGAAAGGGGCGCCCCTTGTGCGGAGGGGCGCCCCTTTTCCGTGTCGGCGCCGCGGGCAGGTCCACGCGCCCCGGGCGGGACGCCCCTGGGGGTGTCGCCGCCCTGGGGTCCCGCCTTCCCGGGTGGGTCAGCCGGCCGCGGCTATCGTGCCGCGGGCGGCCTTCTTCAGTTCCAGGTCGCGGCGGCGCCGCCTGGCGAGCACGACGCGGCGCTCGGCGGCGGTCAGTCCGCCCCAGACGCCGTACGGCTCGGGTTGCAGCAACGCGTGTTCGCGGCACTCGACCATGACCGGACAGCGGGCGCAGACGCGCTTGGCCGCCTCCTCACGGGAGAGACGTGAAGCGGTCGGCTCCTTGGAGGGAGCGAAGAACAGGCCGGCTTCGTCACGCCTGCACACCGCCTCCGTGTGCCATGGCGCTTCCTGATCCCTGTCCCGCACGGGCGCCCGCTGGGCCGGAACGGCAGCTACCTGCAGGGACTGATGCGGCGGTTGCAGCACGGTCTACTCCTGACGACGGCTTCGCGAGCGTGCCGGGCACCGGGGAAGTTCCACAGCGCCCTCCAAGAGACGATGCAGCAAGCCCTACCCGCTGTGCGCGCGCCTATGCACTGCGTGCCGAAGCCCGGCCGTTCTCACGCGTGATCGATCGTCCGCCGCGGACCGACCGCATCCGCCGCCCGCATATTCACGAGCGTCAACGGTCGAGGTGCTTGCGCAAACTCCGGTCCAGCCGGTCCGCCACCCGCTCGTTCACCCGGCTGGTGACCCGGTCGAGGATGTCCGCGATGAGCTTGCCGCGCTTGGGCCGCGCCTCGACGTTCCCCAGGACGGCGAGGCCGTCGATGTAGACCACGGGGGCGTCGGGGTCCCCCGAGTCCAGCGTGTCCACCTCGAAGTTGCCGAGCACGCCACCGCCGCTGCCGCGCAGCGAGACGTTCTCCGGAACGAAGATCTCGACGTTGCCGAACACCGAGATCGCCTTGATCACGACCTGCTGGTACTCGAAGATCGCCTCGCTCAGGTCGATCTCGACATTGCCGAAGACCGAGTACGCGTGGATGCGCCGGCCCGCCCGCCAGCGGCCCTTGCGGACGGCGGAGCTGAAGACCGCCACCACGTTCTCGTCGGCCTCCGCCGGGATCGCGCCCTGGGTGGGGCGGTTCGGCGCCGAGGTGTACGCGGCGGACGCGCGGCCCGTGTGGGCGGCGGGCAGGTCGCGGACGAACCGGTCGAGCTCGCCGACCGTCTTGGTGGCCAGCACGCCCTCGACCCGCTCGGCGTGCTCCTCCGCGGTCAGGCGCCCCTCGGCGACCGCCTCGCGCAGGATGTCGGTGATCCGGTCGCGGTCGGCGTCCGAGGCGCGCAGCTCGGCCGGCTTCGCCGCCGTGGCGGCACTCGCGTCGGGGCTCTTTTGAAGGTCCACGGCGACAGCGTACCCAAACGCGATAGATCGCGACTACCCCTCACGCGCCACCCGCGGGAAACCCGTCCTCACCGGAACCCGTGGGTCCGGTGTCCGAACTGAGCCTTACCTCACAGCCTCGCCGTCCGTGTCAGGTTCTACGCTGGTGGACGCTGCCGATGACGGCCGGCCTCCGGCGAACGCGCCGTAGGGGTGCCCGAGGCGACCGAGCACCGCAAAGCCGACTGTCGAGTGAGGAATAGGCGAGATGCCTGAGTTCGCGTACACCGATCTGCTCCCCCAGGGAGAGGACACCACCCCGTACCGGCTGGTGACCTCCGAGGGTGTCTCCACCTTCGAGGCCGACGGGCGGACGTTCCTCAAGGTGGAGCCGGAGGCGCTGCGCAAGCTCGCCGCGGAGGCCATCCACGACATCCAGCACTACCTGCGCCCGGCGCACCTGGCCCAGCTCCGCCGCATCATCGACGACCCGGAGGCCTCGGCGAACGACAAGTTCGTCGCCCTGGACCTGCTGAAGAACGCGAACATCGCCGCCGCGGGCGTCCTGCCCATGTGCCAGGACACCGGCACGGCGATCGTCATGGGCAAGCGCGGCCAGAACGTGCTCACCGAGGGCGGCGACGAGGCGGCCCTCTCGCGCGGCATCTACGACGCGTACAAGAACCTGAACCTGCGCTATTCGCAGATGGCCCCGCTGACCATGTGGGACGAGAAGAACACCGGCTCGAACCTGCCGGCGCAGATCGAGCTGTACGCCACCGACGGCGGCGCCTACAAGTTCCTGTTCATGGCCAAGGGCGGCGGCTCGGCCAACAAGTCGTTCCTCTACCAGGAGACGAAGGCGGTCCTCAACGAGGGCTCCATGATGAAGTTCCTGGAGGAGAAGATCCGCTCGCTGGGGACGGCCGCCTGCCCGCCGTACCACCTGGCGATCGTCGTCGGCGGCACGAGCGCCGAGTACGCGCTGAAGACCGCGAAGTACGCCTCCGCGCACTACCTGGACGAGATCCCCTCCGAGGGCTCCGAGCTCGGCCACGGCTTCCGGGACAAGGAGCTGGAGGAGAAGGTCTTCGAGCTGACCCAGAAGATCGGCATCGGCGCGCAGTTCGGCGGCAAGTACTTCTGCCACGACGTCCGCGTGGTGCGCCTGCCCCGGCACGGCGCGTCCTGCCCGGTCGCGATCGCGGTCTCCTGCTCGGCCGACCGCCAGGCCGTCGCGAAGATCACCGCCGAGGGCGTCTTCCTGGAGCAGCTCGAGACCGACCCCGCGCGCTTCCTGCCGGAGACCACGGACGAGCACCTGGACGAGGCCGGTGACGTCGTCAGGATCGACCTGAACCAGCCGATGGACGACATCCTCGCCGAGCTGACGAAGTACCCGGTCAAGACCCGCCTCTCGCTCTCCGGCCCGCTCGTGGTGGCGCGCGACATCGCGCACGCCAAGATCAAGGAGCGGCTGGACGCGGGCGAGGAGATGCCGCAGTACCTGAAGGACCACCCCGTGTACTACGCGGGCCCGGCCAAGACCCCCGAGGGCTACGCGTCCGGTTCCTTCGGTCCGACCACGGCCGGCCGCATGGACTCCTACGTCGAGCAGTTCCAGGCGGCGGGCGGCTCCAAGGTGATGCTCGCCAAGGGCAACCGCAGCAAGCAGGTCACCGACGCGTGCGACGCGCACGGCGGGTTCTACCTCGGCTCCATCGGCGGTCCGGCCGCCCGTCTGGCCCAGGACTGCATCAAGAAGGTCGAGGTCGTCGAGTACGAGGAGCTCGGCATGGAGGCCGTCTGGAAGATCGAGGTCGAGGACTTCCCGGCCTTCGTCGTCGTCGACGACAAGGGCAACGACTTCTTCCAGGACCCCGCCCCCGCCCCGACCTTCACCACGATCCCGGTGCGCGGCCCCGGACTGGCGTAGTGCGGCCCCGTACGGCGTCCACCCCGCGAGGTGGACGCCGTACGGGTGACGCGCGCCGGGCGGGAACACCGGCGGGCTCCGGGATGCTGTCCCCCATGGAGGTGTCACCAATGGCGGATGGCCAGGGCGAAGGCGCGTACCGGATCGAGCACGACTCCATGGGCGAGGTGCGGGTGCCCGCGGAGGCGAAGTGGCGGGCGCAGACGCAGCGCGCCGTGCAGAACTTCCCCGTCTCGGGGCAGCGCCTGGAGCGCGCGCACATCGAGGCGCTCGCCCGGATCAAGGGGGCCGCCGCGAAGGTGAACGGCGAGCTGGGCGTGATCGGCGAGGATGCCGCGAAGGCGATCCAGGAAGCGGCCGCTGAGGTCGCCGAGGGGCGCTGGGACGCGCACTTCCCGGTCGACGTCTTCCAGACGGGCTCGGGCACCTCCTCCAACATGAACGCCAACGAGGTCATCGCGACGCTGGCGGGCGAGCGGCTGGGCAGGGACGTCCACCCCAACGACGAGGTGAACGCGTCGCAGTCGAGCAACGACGTGTTCCCGTCCTCCATCCACATCGCCGCGACCGCCGCCGTCACCCGCGATCTGGTGCCCGCGCTGGAGCATCTCGCCGCCTCGCTGGAGCGCAAGGCGCGGGAGTTCGCCGATGTCGTGAAGTCGGGGCGCACGCACCTCATGGACGCGACGCCGGTGACGCTCGGCCAGGAGTTCGGCGGGTACGCGGCCCAGGTGCGGTACGGGGTCGAACGGCTGGAGGCCTCGCTGCCGCGGCTGGCCGAACTGCCGCTCGGCGGCACGGCCGTGGGGACGGGGATCAACACCCCGCCCGGGTTCTCCGCCGCGGTGATCACGGAGGTGGCACGGACGACCGGCCTGCCGCTGACCGAGGCCCGCGACCACTTCGAGGCGCAGGGGGCGCGCGACGGGATCGTGGAGACGAGCGGTCAGCTCCGGACCATCGCCGTCGGACTGACGAAGATCGCGAACGATCTGCGGTGGATGGCCTCCGGACCGCGCACCGGACTGGCCGAGATCAGCCTCCCGGACCTCCAGCCCGGCTCCTCGATCATGCCCGGCAAGGTGAACCCGGTGATTCCCGAGGCGGTGCTGATGGTCGCCGCGCAGGTCACGGGGAACGACGCGACCGTCGCCGCCGCGGGCGCGGCCGGGAACTTCGAGCTGAACGTCATGCTGCCGGTGATCGCGAAGAACGTGCTGGAGTCGGTCCGGCTGCTCGCGAACGTCTCCCGGCTGCTCGCCGACCGCACGGTCGACGGGATCGTGGCGCACCGCGAGCGGGCCCGGGAGTACGCGGAGTCGTCGCCGTCCGTGGTGACGCCGCTGAACAGGTACATCGGGTACGAGGAGGCCGCCAAGGTCGCGAAGAAGGCGCTGGCGGAGCGCAAGACGATCCGCCGGGTGGTGCTGGAGTCGGGGTACGTGGAGCGCGGGGACCTGACCGAGGAGCAGTTGGACGAGGCCCTGGATGTCCTGCGGATGACGCACCCGTAACGGACGGCGCCCGCGAGAAACGCCTGATGACGGCTCCGTAACAGCGGGTTCCCGATGGCGTGAACCGTGACGCTTGCCGCAGCGTCGTATGCCCCGGGCACCTAATATCTGGTCATGGCAGAGGGTGGAGCGGTGAGACGAGCGGAAGCGGACGGGCGGGCGGCGTACTGGGAGCCCGGACAACCGATCCTGTGGCGGTACCGGGAGAACGGCGGCGACAGTGTCCACATCTGCCGGCCCGTGACGGTCGTACGCGACGACGCCGACCTGCTCGCGGTGTGGATGGCGCCGGACACGGAATGCGTCAAGCCCGTGCTCGCCGACGGCTCGCCGGTGCACGCAGAACCGCTGGAGTCGCGCTACACGAAGCCTCGCGCGGTGCGGCGCGGCCGCTGGTCGGGGACCGGTGTGCTGAAGCTGGCGCGTCCGGGCGAGGCCTGGTCGGTGTGGCTGTTCTGGGAACAGGGCTGGCGTTTCAAGAACTGGTACGTGAACCTGGAGGCTCCGCTGGTCCGTTGGGCGGGCGGGGTGGACTCCGAGGACCACTTCCTCGACATCTCGGTGCACCCGGACCGCAGTTGGCGCTGGCTCGACGAGGACGAATTCGCCATGGCGCAACGGGCCGGTCTGATGGATGCTCAACTGGCTGCACGAGTGAGGGAAGCGGGGTGGTCGGCGGTGGAGGTGATCCGTGCCTGGGGCGCGCCGTTCTCGGACGGCTGGCAGCACTGGAGGCCGGATCCGGGCTGGCCGGTTCCCGTTCTGCCGGATGACTGGGACCGTACGCCCGCGCACGTGTCCTCATGAGACCCTTGATGCGCCCCCGTGGTACAACCGTAGGATCGTCTTCCGCAAGGGCACACGGCAGCGACAACTCCCGCAGGATGAGCCGGGCTTGACCATATGTCACCGAGGGGCGGCAAGACGTGAGCGAGGGGTACGAGGCGTACGGCGGCGTGGCCGGCCAGAGACCGGTCGCACCGCGCGGACCCGCCACGACGGCCGCACGGACCGGGGCTTCGGTCACCGCCCCGCCGCGGACGGGGGCCGTTTTCGGCCGTGGGCGAGCCGTATCGTGCCGGGCCGCGGCCGTTCGCGCCGCGGGTTCCGGCCCTGACGACACGCAGAATCCGTTCCTGGGGCACACATTCCGGGTATCGGGGCTGCGGGAAGAACTGTGCGCTCGGCGCGCAGCCCCGGACGGATGGACTCGACACGCGTGACGGAGCACCCCACCTCGCACGAGCGCCGGCAGAGCGGCGCGCCCGCCCCCGCGGACCCTCGCGGGGCGCTCCTGCGTACCTCGGAGCCGCCGTCCCAGCTCCCGGGTTCCGGCGCGTTACCGGTACAGGCCCGCACGGGTGACGCACCGAGGGGTTCGGGTGCGTCCAAGCCGCGCGGCAAGCGCGGCAAGACCGGCGGCCAGGTGTCCGACACCGGCGTGACCGCGTCCTCGGGCACGGACGTGCCCTCGTCCTCGCCGGCCCCCTCCGGGTCCGGCTCCGAGCACTCGCAGCCCTCGGTGACCGAGCCCGACACCCACCGCCCCCGGCCCGCGCCGGAGGGCATTCCGATCCAGCCGGACGCCGAGCAGGGCCGTGCCTCGCGGACCTCCGGGGCCAAGGAGCGCCGTACGGGTCAGGGTGTCCCGCACGGCGGACCGATGCCGATGCGCCGGGACGGGGACCGGCTGCGCTTCGTGGGCGCCGCGACCCGGCGGATCGCCCGGGGCATCGACCTCGACGAGATCGTGATGGGGCTGTGCCGGGCGACCGTGCCGACCTTCTCCGACGCGATCCTCGTCTATCTGCGCGACCCGCTGCCGGTCGGCGACGAGCGGCCGACGGGGCCCCTCGTGCTGCGCCTGCGGCGCACGGACCGCATCCCCGAGGAGCGGGACACCGAGAGCGGTTTCCTGCCCGCGCTGCGGCCCGAGCCCAGCGAGCTGTCGGCGATGACGGCCGAGCTGTGCGAGGTGCGCCCCGGCGGCGCCCTCGCCGAGGTGCTGCGCGGGGTGCGGCCGGTGTTCGCGGACGCGCCCGCCGCCCGGGCCGCGCTGCCCGAACTGCTCGGCGACGATCTGCCGGTGCCCGGCGGGCAGCGCGCGATCCTCGCCCCGCTGCGCGGCCGGCGCCGGGTGATCGGGGCGGCGCTGTTCCTGCGCCGGCCGGAGCGGCTCGCCTTCGAGGCGGACGATCTGCTGGTCGCCGCGCAGCTCGCCACGCACAGCGCGCTGGGCATCGACAAGGCGGTGCTGTACGGCCGTGAGGCGTACATCGCCGACGAGCTGCAGCGCACGATGCTGCCCGAGACGCTGCCGCGGCCCACCGGGGTGCGCCTCGCGTCCCGTTATCTGCCGGCCGCGGAGACGGCCCGGGTGGGCGGCGACTGGTACGACGCGATCCCGCTGCCGGGCAGCCGGGTGGCGCTGGTCGTCGGTGACGTGATGGGCCACTCCATGACGTCGGCGGCGATCATGGGCCAGCTCCGGACGACGGCGCAGACCCTCGCGGGGCTGGACCTGCCGCCGCAGGAGGTGCTGCACCATCTCGACGAGCAGGCGCAGCGGCTCGGCACCGACCGCATGGCGACCTGCCTGTACGCCGTCTACGACCCGGTGTCGCACCGGATCACGATCGCCAACGCGGGCCATCCGCCGCCGGTGCTGCTGCATCTGGGCGGGCGGGCCGAGGTGCTGCGGGTGCCGCCGGGCGCCCCCATCGGCGTGGGCGGGGTCGACTTCGAGGCGGTGGAGCTGGACGCGCCGGCCGGGGCGACGCTCCTGCTGTACACGGACGGCCTGGTCGAGTCACGGCTCCGCGACGTCTGGACCGGCATAGAACAGCTCCGGGAGAAGCTCGCGGCGGTGGCCGCGCTGACCGGACCGGATCATCCGCCGCCGCTGGAAGCGCTGTGCGACGAGGTGCTCGACATGCTCGGCCCGGGCGACCGGGACGACGACATCGCGCTGCTCGCCGCACGGTTCGACGGGATCGCGCCGAGCGATGTCGCGTACTGGTTCCTGGAGCCGGAGGACGCGGCGCCCGGCCGCGCCCGGCGCCTGGCCCGGCGGGCACTGGCCCGCTGGGGCATGGAGGACATGACCGACGCGGTGGAGCTGCTGGTCAGCGAGGTCGTGACGAACGCGGTGCGGTACGCGTCGCGGCCGGTGACGCTGCGGCTGCTGCGGACGGACGTCCTGCGCTGCGAGGTCGGTGACGACGTGCCCCAGCTTCCGCGGCTGCGGCAGGCGCGGGCCACGGACGAGGGCGGTCGCGGGCTGTTCCTGGTGAACCGGCTGGCGCGGCGGTGGGGGGCGACCCGGCTGAGTACGGGAAAGGTCGTCTGGTTCGAGTTGAACCGGAACTGACCGGGTACTCGTCCGGCCCCGCCCCGGTGGTCGGGTGCCCAGCGGCGCCCGTGCCGGTGTGCCGGGTGCCTCGTGGCATCCGGCCGGTGTCCGGTGACGCCCGGCACCCGCGCCGGTGTCCAGGTGCCCGTGACACCCGTACCGGTGCCTGTCGGACCGGCAGGTGCCGGGCCGTGGTCCGTGTTGCCGACATGGTGTCGGCAGCGTTGACTGCTGGGGTGGGCGAAGCGACCTGACGACCTCATCTCCGACGGGAGGACGCTCGTGACGCAGGCATCCCGGAAGGCTCCGTACACCACGAACAACGTCGGGATTCCGGTGGAGAGCGACGAACACTCGCTCACCGTCGGCCCCGACGGCCCGATCCTGCTCCAGGACCACTACCTCATCGAGAAGATGGCGCAGTTCAACCGGGAGCGGGTGCCCGAGCGCGTGGTGCACGCCAAGGGCAGTGGCGCGTACGGCTTCTTCGAAGTGACCAACGACGTCAGCCAGTTCACGAAGGCCGACCTGTTCCAGCCCGGCAGGCGCACCGACATGCTGGCGCGCTTCTCGACCGTCGCGGGCGAGCAGGGCTCCCCCGACACGTGGCGCGACCCGCGCGGCTTCGCGCTGAAGTTCTACACCGAGCACGGCAATTACGACATGGTGGGCAACAACACCCCGGTCTTCTTCGTCCGTGACACGATCAAGTTCCAGGACTTCATCCGCTCGCAGAAGCGCCACCCGGTGACGGGGCTGCGCGACCACGACATGCAGTGGGACTTCTGGACGCTCTCGCCCGAGTCCGCGCATCAGGTGACCTGGCTGATGGGCGACCGGGGCATCCCGAGGACGTACCGCCACATGAACGGCTACAGCTCCCACACCTACATGTGGATCAACGGCGGCGGTGAACGGTTCTGGGTGAAGTACCACTTCAAGACCGACCAGGGCATCGACTTCCTCACCCAGGCGGAGGCCGACGAGCTGGCGGGGACGGACCCGGACCGGCACCGCCGTGACCTGTTCGAGTCGATCGAGTCCGGGGACGCGCCGAGCTGGACGCTGAAGGTCCAGATCATGCCGTTCGAGGACGCGGCGGACTACCGGTTCAACCCGTTCGACCTGACGAAGGTCTGGCCGCACGGGGACTACCCGCTGATCGACGTGGGACGCATGGTCCTGGACCGCAATCCCGAGGACTACTTCGTCCACATCGAGCAGGCCGCCTTCGAGCCCTCGAACATGGTGCCCGGCGTCGGCCCCTCGCCGGACAAGATGCTGCTGGGCCGGCTGTTCTCGTACCCCGACACCCACCGGTACCGGATCGGCCCCAACTACAGCCAGCTCCCGCCCAACCGGCCGCACGCCCCGGTGAACTCGTACGCCAAGGACGGCGCGATGCGCTACGAGCCGTCGAAGGCGGCCCGCCCGTACGCGCCGAACTCCTACGGCGGCCCCGCGGCCGACTACGACGGCCGCTTCGGCGACCCCGCGAGCTGGCAGACAGCCGGTGAGCTGGTGCGCGAGGCGTACAAGCCGCACCGCGAGGACGACGACTTCGGGCAGGCGGGCACGATGGTCCGCGAGGTGCTGGACGAGACGGCCCGGGACCGGCTGGTGGACAACGTGAGCGGCCATCTCCAGGCCGGTGTCACCCGTCCGGTGCTGGAGCGCGCCTTCCAGTACTGGCGCAACGTGGACAAGGAGACCGGCGACCGCATCGCGCGCGCCGTCGACGAAGGCTGAGGGCGCCCGGGAGCCGCGAGGGCTCGGAAACCCCGGCCACGGCCTCGAAAAGGCGAGAAGGAGGGCACCCGGAGATCCGGGTGCCCTCCTCGCGCGTCAGGACGCGGGCGCCGCTACTGACCCGACCGGTCGAACGGATTCGTCAGGGCGCCGCCGTCCGTGGCCGGCGGGCTCGTCGGTGTGGACGGGCTCGTCGTCGTCGGCTCGGTCGTCGTCGGCTCGTCCGTGGGGGTCGGCGGAGCGCTCGTGGTGGGCGGCTCCGTCGTCGGCTCCTCGGTCGTCGGGGTCGACGACGGCGTGCTGGACGGCGACCGGGTGGCGGTGGGCAGGTCGGTCGGCGCCACCGCGGCGCCCGAGGTGGTGTTCAGGTCGAACTTGGTGACCTTGCCCGCCATCGCCTCGAACGTGTAGGCCGCCCAGATCTTCGCCGGGTAGCCACCGCCGTTGACGCGGCCGCCCTCCAGGTAGAGACCCGTGGCGCCCTTCATGGAGACCTGGGCGTGGCTCTTCGCGTCCTCGCCGAACAGCAGGACCGAGGTGACCAGGTTCGGCGTGTAGCCGGTGAACCAGGCCGACTTGTTGTTGTCGGACGTACCGGTCTTGCCGGCCACCTGCTGGCCGTCACGGGCCGGGTTGTTGCGCACCGAGACCCGCGCCGTACCGTCGTCGACCACGCCGGTCAGCACCGAGGTGACCGTGTCGGCGGCCTCCTCGCTGATGGCCTGCTCGCCGATCGGGTCCGGCATCTTGACCGTGGTGTCCTTGTGCTCGGCCGTGGCGACGAGCGCCGGAGTGACCTTCTTGCCGTGGTTGTCGAGCGTGGCGTACGCGCCCGCCATCTCCAGCGGGCTCGCGCCCATGGAGCCGAGGGTCTGCGCGGGCACCGCCTGGAGGCCCTTGGTGTTCATGCCGAGCTTGCCCGCGACCTTCAGCACCTCGTCCATGCCGACGTCGACGCCCATCTGCGCGAAGACGGAGTTGATGGACTTGTTCATCGCGGTCTGCACGGTGACGGGGCCGTAGCTGGCCTCGTCCTCGTTCGGCGGCGCGAAGCCGATGTCGCTGCCGACGACCGGACGGCGGTTGGTGCCGTCGTAGACCGTGTTCGCGGTGATCGGCTGCCCGGAACGCGTCTTGGCCTGCTGGTCGAGTGCGGCCGCGAAGATCATCGGCTTGAACGTCGACGCGGCCTGGTAGTCGCGGCGGGTCGCGTTGTTGAAGTAGTGCTTGAAGTAGTCCGTGCCGCCGTACATCGCGAGGATCTTGCCGGTCTTCGGGTCGACCGACACGGCACCGGCCTGGATGTTGGCGTCGACCTTGCGCTTCTTCGGGTCCAGCTTGCTGGTGAGCTGCTGCTTGACGGTCTTCTCCAGCAGCGCCTGCTTCTTCGGGTCCACGTTCAGCGTGATGGTCCAGCCGCCCGCGGTGAGCAACGCCTTGGCGTCGTCCAGGTCCTCGGCGGTGCCCTGGGCGACGAGCTGCTTGGCCACCTCGTTGTTGGCCGCCTCCACCAGGTAGCCGGTCTGGCCCTCCATGCCCGGCGCGCCCTTGGGCTCCTTGGGGACCGGGAACTTCATGCCGGCGCGCTTGCCCGCGTCGAGCCAGTGCATCTCGACCATGTTGTCGAGGGTGTAGTTCCAGCGGGCCTCGACAAGCTTCTTGCCGGTCTTCGAGGCGACCGCCCAGTCGTACTGGCTCGGGGCCTGGAGCAGCGAGGCGAGGTAGGCGCCCTGCGCGACGTTCAGGTCCTGGGCGTCGACCTGGTAGTAGGCCTGCGCCGCGGCCTGGATGCCGTAGGCGTTGCGGCCGTAGTAGCTGGTGTTGATGTAGCCCGCGAGAATGTCGTCCTTGGTCTTCTTGCGGTCCACCTTCAGCGAGATGACCATTTCCTTCAGCTTGCGCGTGACGGTCTGGTCCTGGCTGAGGTAGTAGTTCTTGACGTACTGCTGGGTGATCGTCGATCCACCCTGCTTGCCCTTGCCGGACAGGGTGTTGATCAGGCCTCGAGCGGTGCCCTTCAGGTCGATGCCCGAGTCGCCGTAGAAGGTCTTGTTCTCGGCGGCGACGAACGTCTTCTGGACGCTCTTGGGCACCTTGGCCAGGTCGACTATCTCGCGGTTGACCTTGCCGCTGCGCCCGAGCATCGAGCCGTCGCTGTACTGGTAGATGTTGCTCTGGCGCTTGGCGGCCGCGTTGCCCTCGGGCACCGGGACGATCATGTAGAGCACGATGAAGCCGGCCATGCCGAGCAGGCAGAAGCCGAGGAACGTGCCGAGGATCGTCTTCCAGTTCACGAACCGGCGTATGCCGGTACGGCGGGGCTTGCCGGCGGCCTTCGCGCCGCCCGCCGCGCCCGCCGATTCGTGCCCGGACGAGCGCTGGGGCGCCGCGCGGCGGCCCTGCGCCTGCCGCGCTCGTCTCTCTTCAGCTCGTCCCATGGGTCGATCCGCTCCGCTTCATTCTCGTGTGGCACACAAGTTCGCCGGTCAGGTCAGCTCAGCAAACTAACACCGCGCGCTATGACAAAGGGGCGCCGATCCGGTCTTTTCCGGACGTGACAATCAGCACGCCATGGGCACCGCCTCACTGATTCCGACGTGCGGAAGGGCCGGAAGGTTGCCGGGGCGGGGGAAAGTGAGACGACCGACAACGGGCGTCCGGTGCGCGGACCGGGTCCCCGCCGGGCCGCGCGCTCCCGGGTCGCGGGAGGGCGGGCGCCCGGGGCCACGGGGCGCCGTCCCGCGCGAGGGAGGGCGCGCACAGGGGGTGCGCACAGAGCGGCCGGACGGTTCCAGAACCGTGACAATCGGCCCTGACCAGCGCGCTTCCCGCGCCGGGCGGCTTCCTCGGTCGACCTATACGCGCTGCGTATACATGCCGTGTATACGCCGTGTGTAGAGTGCTCGGCATGTCCATCGGTCACACCCTTCTAGGGCTCCTGGAGTCCGGGCCGCGCCACGGTTACGACCTGAAGCGGGCCTTCGACGAGAAATTCGGTCACGACCGGCCTCTGCACTACGGCCAGGTCTACTCGACGATGTCGCGGCTGCTGAAGAACGGGCTCGTCGAGATCGACGGGATCGAGGCGGGCGACGGGCCCGAGCGCAAGCGGTACGCGATCACGGAGGCCGGCGTCACCGACGTGCAGCGCTGGCTCGCGACGCCGGAGACGCCCGAGCCGTACCTCCAGTCGACCCTGTACACGAAGGTCGTCCTCGCGCTGCTGACCCACCGGGACGCGAGCGAGCTCCTCGACACCCAGCGCTCGGAGCACCTGCGGATGATGCGCATGCTGACCGAGCGCAAGCGCAAGGGCGACCTGGCCGACCAGCTCATCTGCGACCACGCCCTCTTCCACCTGGAGGCGGATCTGCGGTGGCTGGAGCTGACGGCCGCGCGCCTCGACCGGCTCGCCGAGGCGGTGACGGCCCGATGACCACCTCCGCCCCTCCCGCCGGCTCCCTGCTCACCGCCTCCGAGCTGCGCAAGACCTACGGTCCGACCACCGCGCTGGACGGTGCCGGCTTCTCCATCCACCCCGGCGAGGTCGTCGCCGTGATGGGCCCCTCCGGCTCCGGCAAGTCCACCCTGCTCCACTGCCTCGCCGGCATCGTCACGCCCGACTCCGGCTCGATCACGTACGACGGCCGCGAGATGGCGACGATGAACGACGCCCAGCGCAGTGCGCTGCGCCGCTCGGAGTTCGGGTTCGTCTTCCAGTTCGGCCAGCTCGTACCGGAGCTGAGCTGTGTCGAGAACGTCGCGCTGCCGCTGCGGCTGAACGGCACGGGCCGCAAGGAGGCCGAACGCACCGCGCTGTCGTGGATGGAACGCCTCGAGGTGGACGACCTCAAGGACAAGCGGCCCGGCGAGGTCTCCGGAGGACAGGGCCAGCGCGTGGCCGTCGCCCGTTCGCTGGTCACCAGTCCCCGGGTGCTGTTCGCCGACGAGCCGACCGGGGCGCTCGACTCCCTCAACGGCGAGCGCGTGATGGAGCTGCTGACGGACGCCGCCCGTTCGACCAACGCCGCCGTCGTGCTCGTCACGCACGAGGCGCGCGTGGCCGCGTACTCGGACCGAGAGGTCGTCGTACGCGACGGCAGGTCCAGGGACATGGAGCGGATCGTATGAGTGCCCGCCAGTGGACCCGCGACCTCGCCATGGGCGCCAGGTTCGCGGTGACCGGGGGCCGCGAGGCCTGGGTGCGGGTCCTGCTGACGGCCGTCGGGGTCGGGCTCGGGGTGGCGCTGCTGCTGCTCACGACCGCGCTGCCGAGCGCGCTGGCCTCCCGGCACGACCGGGAGAGCGCCCGCGGCGACATCACGTACAGCGGGACGGTCAGGAAGAAGTCGGACCGCACGCTGATCGTCGCGCACGTGGACACCGCCTTCCGCGACGAGGACGTACGGGGCCGGCTGCTGCAGCCCGAGGGCTCCCGGGCCCCGCTGCCGCCGGGCGTGTCCGCGTTCCCCGCGGCCGGTGACATGGTCGTGTCGCCCGCCCTCGACCGGCTGCTGAAGTCCCCCGACGGCAAGCTGCTGCGCGAGCGCCTGGACTACCGCGTCACCGGCACGATCGCCGACGCCGGACTGGTCGGTCCGCACGAACTCGCCTTCTACGCGGGCTCGAAGGACCTCACCGCGACCGCCGTCGGCAGCGGCCGGGTCGAGCGCATCGACGTCTTCGGCTCCCCCGGGCAGTCCGAGGCCATGGACCCCGTCCTGGTGCTGCTCGTACTGATCGTCTTCGTCGTGCTGCTGATGCCGGTCGGCGTGTTCATCGCCGCCGCCGTCCGGTTCGGCGGTGAGCGGCGCGACCGCCGGCTCGCGGCCCTGCGGCTGGTCGGCGCGGACGGGCGGATGACCCGGCGGATCGCCGCCGGCGAGGCGCTGGCCGGCGCGCTGCTGGGCCTGGTCCTCGGCGCGGGGTTCTTCCTGGTCGGACGTCAGGTCGCGGGTCTGATCATGGTGTTCAGGATCAGCGTCTTCCCGGCCGACCTCGATCCCTCGCCCGCGCTGGTGGCGCTGGTGGCCCTCGCGGTCCCGTCCGCCGCGGTCGCGGTGACGCTCCTGGCGCTGCGCGGTGTCGTCATCGAGCCGCTCGGCGTGGTGCGCACCGCGCGGCCCTCGCGGCGCCGGCTGTGGTGGCGGCTGCTGCTGCCGCTGGGCGGCCTCGCGATGCTGTACCCGATGATCGGGCAGGGGCGGTCCAACGGGGACTTCAACCAGTACCTCGTCATCGGCGGCGTCCTGTTGCTGCTGGTCGGCATCACCGCGCTGCTGCCCTGGGTGGTCGAGGCGGTCGTCGCCCGGCTGAACTCCGGCGGCGTGGCCTGGCAACTGGCCATCCGCAGGCTTCAGTTGAGCAGCGGCTCGGCGGCCCGGCTGGTCAACGGCATCGCGGTGGCCGTGGCCGGCGCTATAGCCCTGCAGATGCTGTTCGCCGGGGTCGACGACGACTACACGAAGATCAGCAAGGAGGACCTCACCCGGGCCCAGATGTCCGTCGCCGTACCCGACGGGGTCTCCTCGGCCCGGGCGGTCCGGCAACTGTCCGGGACCAGGGGCGTCACCCACCTGACCGCCCTGGCGCGGACCGACGTGGGCGACGGGCGCGACGAACCGGAGAACACCACCACCGCGACGGTCGGCGACTGCGCGGCGCTGCGGGAGACGGCGGTGCTGCCCTCCTGCGAGAACGGTGACGTCTTCGCCGTCGAGAACGCCTCGTGGGACACCACCACCGCGAAGCTCGACAAGGCCGGCACCAGGCTCTACTTCGACCCCTCCTACGGCTCCTCCGACGAGGGCCGGGAGATCGCCTGGACGGTGCCGAAGGGGGTCAAGCGGGCCGGTCTGCGCAAGGACCCGTCCGGCAGCGAGCTCGGCGGCTTCCTCTTCACGCCCGGCGCGCTGCCCGAACGGGCCGCGTCCGCCACGCGCGCGACGGTCTACGTCCAGCTCGACGAGTCGGTGCCGGACGTCCTGGAACTGGTGCGCAACAGCGCCGCGAGGATCGGCCCCCTGACCGACGCCACCGTCTGGTCGGCGACGACCCAGTCCCGGAAGTTCACGTCCATCCGTACGGGCCTGTCCGTCGGCGCGGCCTGCGTCCTCGTGCTGATCGGCGCGAGTCTGCTCATCTCCCAGCTCGAACAGCTCCGCGAGCGCAAGAAACTGCTGTCGGCGCTGGTCGCCTTCGGCACCCGGCGCCGCACCCTGAGCATGTCGGTGCTGTGGCAGACCGCGATCCCGATCGCGCTGGGGCTCGGCCTCGCGGCCGTCGTCGGGCTCACCCTCGGCACGGTCCTGCTCAAGATGACGGGGACCTCGGTGAGCGTGGACTGGGCGAGCGTTCTGTCGATGACCGGGATCGGCGCGGGTGTCGTGCTCCTGGTGACCCTGCTCAGCCTGCCGCCGCTGATCCGGCTGATGCGGCCGGACGGGCTGCGCACGGAATAGGCCCCAAACCGACACGGACACGGGCGCGGCCGGACCGCGTCCGCTCCGCGCCCTCGGACGCGCCGCCGGTGGCCTCCCCGCCCGGGGAGGGCCACCGGTCCGCGTTCACATGCTGTACTCCTTCACCACGCGGCGGACCTGGGCGAAGAGCATCCCGACGTTCACCGCCTTGCGGCAGACGACGACGGCGACCACGTCCTGCTGGTCGCTCATCCGCACGAACAGATGCGTGAGGTTGTCGCTGTTGACCAGGATCTCCTGGAAGAAGTGCGACTCGGACTCGATGCCGCGGCGCTCCTTGAACACGTCCTCGATCATCTGGACCGTGCGCCCCTGGAACAGGTCGAGGGTCGCGCCCGCGAGCAGGTCCAGGACCTCCGGCGGATGGTTGTCGACGGTCTCGTAGCTCAGCAGCATCCCGGTCGACATGTCGACGGCTCCGGAGGCGACGCAGTCCGGGGCGTCGGTGCGCAGTGATTTGACCAGGCCCATGATCTGGTCGGAGAACCCGGGCGTCATTCGCTTGGTGGCCATGTCGTCATACCCCTTCGGTCGCGGTGTCGGTCACGGCTCCGACGAGGGCGTCGGGTGCCGCGGCGTGCGGATCGGGCTCGGCGGGTGTCCCGGCGAGCGGGTCGGGGCCGGTTCCGGTGAGGATCGAGCCGATGCGGCCGAGAGCCGGCCGGGTCAGCTCGTGGAGCCGTTCGAGGTCGATGCCCTCGTCGCCGAGGACGATCATCAGCGCGGTGTCGCCGACCGCGTAGAAGGCCGCGAGGCCCTGACTGCCGTAGGTCACGGTCTGGCGGAACGCGCCCCTGCCGGTCACCGCGGTCGCGCGGCGGGCGATGCCGAGTCCCGCGGCGGCGATCGCGGCGAGGCTCTCCGGGTCGATCATGTCGGCGGTGTCGGCCGCGATGAGCATTCCGTCGGCGGCCGCCACCGCCGTGTCGGTGATTCCGGGCACCTGTTCCCGGAGTTCCCTCATTTCCCTGGCCAGTGCCTCGTGATTCATGCGTTGAACTCCCTGATGACGGTGCGCATTCGATCGTTGACAGGCATGTCGGTTCTACGTTCCTGAGTCCGGGGTCCAGATCCTGTGGCGCAGCCGGAAGAATCCTTTCCAGCTCGCTCCGGCCCTTTCGGGGGCGAGGGTCTCCGCTATTCCGCTCGCGCCGGGCTCACGGCGGGGCAGCGACGGGGCGTGCGCGCCGGGCTCCCTGCGGGGCAGGGCCGGAGCGATCGCGGGGGGTGGCGGGCCGGGGTCCGGCCGACGCTCGGGTGCCGCGGGGTCCGGGCCGGCGGGGTCCGATGCCGCGGGGTCCGGTGGGGCGGGGTCCCGTGCCGTCTCCTCCCCTGCGGCCACCACTGAGGACAGGGCGGAGAACACCTCGGGGTCCAGGGCGGGCGGGGCTCCGGCGGGCCGCTGGCGGAGCGCCCCGGTGGGCAGGTCCCGCACGGTGACGCGGACGGCGGAGTCGGACTCCGCCGGCAGTTCCAGCAGCCCCTCGCCGAGCATGCGGGCCATCCCCACGGTGACGGTGTAGGCGCCGAGCCCGGTCGCGAAGGCGATGTCGCGGGCGGTCCTGCGGCCGTCGGCCTGGGCCAGCAGCTCCTTGTGCGGTGGCGGGAGCTGCTCACGTATCTCGTCCGGCACCGCGGCCGGCACGGGGCGTTCCCGATCCGGCCGTACGGGCCGCGGCAGGGCGGCGACGGCCGCCAGCTTCCTCGCCGCGTCCTGGAGCAGCCGCCCGGGGGCCTCTCCGAGGGCGACCGGCGCGTACGGCTCGAAGGCGGCGTCGAGCGGGTCGCACGCCTCCACGTCACCGGCCACGACGGCGAACGCCGCGTCCTGCATCGCCATCATGCAGACGACCCGGAGCTGCGCGGCCCCCGCGTATCCGTGCGCGATCAGTCCGGCCTCGGGCCACCGGGTACCGCCGGACTCGCGGAGCAGTTCGGCCCACTGCTCGCCGCTGACCCGGCCCGAGCGCAGCAGCCGCGCCTCGGCTCCCGGGGCGCCGGGACTTTCGACGGCGACGACGGCGCCGTCACGCAGATGGAAAACTCCCCCGGGTTTTCCGGACACCCGCAGTTTCCCCGTCGCCCGCGTGTTCTGGCATTCGCTCAGCGCGTGCGACAGCAGGTCGTATCCGACCCTGCCAAGGGAATCCCGAATGCCCGACATCACTCCCCTTGGAACTTCCGGCACTTCGCACAGACGCCTGACGAATCACCCTGAGGGGGTATGTGTATCAGCCGGGGTGGATATCCCAGCGAGAGTCGCACTACCTGACGGAACTTGAAATTTCCCGGCTGTCACGGGACGTCATCGGTCGCCCGATTGACCGACTCTGTACGGCGGTTCAGGCGTCCGCGCCCAACACCCGGACGGGCAGGGGGCGCAGCGCCTCGCGCAGGGCCTCCGCGAGTTCGTGGTACTCCGTGCTCCGCGCGGCACCCGACCGCATCGCGAGCGCGATCCGCCGGGTGGGGGCCGGGTCCGCGAAGTACCCGGTGAGGAGCTGATCGCTGCGGGTCGTCTCCACCTTGACGGCGGTACGGGGCAGCAGGGTCACCCCGAGACCGCCGGCGACGAGCTGGACGAGGGTCGACAGGCCCGCGGCGGTGGTGGTCACGGGGGCGTCGGCGCGCCCGGCCTCACGGCAGATGTCCAGGGCCTGGTCGCGCAGGCAGTGGCCCTCGTCGAGCAGCAGCAGCCGCAGTTCGCGCAGCGCCTCGCGCGAAATGCCCTCCCGTCCGCCGAGCCCGTGGCCGAGCGGGGTCACCAGCACGAAGTCCTCGTCGAACAGCGGGAGTTCGACGACACCGGGGAGACCGAGGGGGACCGCGAGCAGCAGCAGGTCGAGCCGGCCGACCGTCAGCCCCTCCAGCAGGCTGGCGGTCTGCTCCTCGTGCACCTGGAGGTCGAGGTCGGGGTAGCGGTCGTGGACGAGACGCAGGACGGTCGGCAGGAGGTAGGGGGCGACGGTGGGGATGACCCCCAGGCGCAGGGCTCCGGTGAACGGCGCCCGGACGGCCGCCGCCTCCTCCATCAGTGCGCCGACCTCGGCCAGTACGGCCTTGGCGCGTACGGCGAGGCGCTCCCCCGCGGGCGACAGGAGCACTTTGCGGGTCGTACGCTCCAGGAGGGTCACCCCGAGGGTGTCCTCCAGCGTGGAGACGGCACCGGACAGCGCGGGCTGGCTCATGCCGATCGCGGCGGCCGCGTCCCGGAAGTGGAGATGCTCGGCGACGGCGGTGAAAGCGCGAAGCTGCGCGAGGCTGGGGGTACGGCGCCCGCCGCCCTTGCCGCCCGTCCTGCCGGTGGGGCTCGCCATGGCCGTCCTCGTCCTTCCGGGCCCGTTCACCGGGCGTCACTGATAGCCGTAGTCGATCAACACGACCAAGTGTAGCTATTTCCCGAATCAATACCGGCTGTGCCACGATCAAGGCCGTCCACCCCCCTAGGGAAACGCCCCCAAAAAGGGCTACCCCTTGCTGCTAGGAGAGTTTGTGCTCACTGTCGGTGACCAGTTCCCCACGTTCGACCTGACCGCCTGTGTCTCGCTGGAGAAGGGCAAGGAGTTCGAGCAGATCGACCACAAGACCTACGAGGGCAAGTGGAAGATCGTCTTCGCGTGGCCCAAGGACTTCACCTTCGTGTGCCCCACCGAGATCGCGGCGTTCGGCAAGCTGAACGACGAGTTCGCCGACCGTGACGCGCAGGTGCTGGGCTTCTCCGGCGACTCGGAGTTCGTGCACCACGCCTGGCGCAAGGACCACGACGACCTGCGTGACCTGCCCTTCCCGATGATGGCCGACTCGAAGCACGAGCTCATGCGCGACCTCGGCATCGAGGGCGAGGACGGCTTCGCCAAGCGTGCCGTCTTCATCGTCGACCAGAACAACGAGATCCAGTTCTCCATGGTGACCGCCGGCTCCGTCGGCCGTAACCCCAAGGAGGTCCTGCGGGTCCTGGACGCTCTCCAGACGGACGAGCTCTGCCCGTGCAACTGGACCAAGGGCGAGACCACCCTCGACCCGGTCGCCCTGCTGGCCGGTGAGTGACCTTCCATGGCTCTCGACGAACTGAAGTCCGCCATACCGGACTACGCCAAGGACCTGCGCCTGAACCTCGGTTCGGTGATCGGCAACAGCGACCTGCCGCAGCAGCAGCTCTGGGGCACGGTGCTGGCCTGCGCCATCGCCTCGCGGTCCCCGCGCGTGCTGCGTGAGCTGGAGCCCGAGGCCAAGGCCCAGTTGTCGCCCGAGGCGTACACGGCCGCCAAGTCGGCCGCCGCGATCATGGCGATGAACAACGTCTTCTACCGGACCCGGCACCTGCTGTCGGACCCGGAGTACGGGACGATGCGCGCCGGTCTGCGGATGAACGTCATCGGCAACCCGGGTGTGGAGAAGGTCGACTTCGAGCTGTGGTCGCTCGCCGTCTCCGCGATCAACGGCTGCGGCCAGTGCCTCGACTCCCACGAGCAGGTGCTCCGCAAGGCCGGCGTCGACCGGGAGACGATCCAGGAGGCGTTCAAGATCGCGGCCGTGCTCCAGGCCGTCGCCGCCACGCTGGACGCCGAGGCGCACCTCGCCGTGTAGGACCGACACACGGACACAGGGCCCCGCCCACCATCACGGTGGGCGGGGCCCTGTGCGTTCCCTGCGAGGCCGCCGGGGCGTGCCGCCTGGCGTCGTGGGGCGGGCCGACGCCGCGGACGGGTCCCGGAGCGGGCTCTAGGAGGTCGGCCGGTGGGCCGGGGAGGCGTCCACGGCGGTGGCGCCGCGGGGTTCGGGGGTGTCCCGCAGCTCCGCCTCACCGGCGTACGAACGCAGGTACGCGACCACCGTGTTGGTCACCGCGACCAGCGGGACCGCGACGACCGCTCCGCCGATGCCGGCGATCATGCCGCCGGCGGCGACCGAGAGGACCACGGCCAGGGGATGGACGCGGACCGCGCGCCCGAGGATGAAGGGCTGGAGGATGTGGCCCTCGATCTGCTGGACGGCGAGGACCACCACGAGGGTCATGACGGCGACGAAGACGCCCTGGGTCACCAGCGCGACCACCACCGCCAGCGCCCCGGAGATCACCGCGCCCACCAGCGGGATGAACGCGCCGAGGAAGATGAAGACGGCGAGCGGCACGGCCATGGGCACCTTGAGGATGTAGATGCCGAGGCCGATGAAGATCGCGTCGATCATCGCGACTATCACCGTGCCGCGGACGTAGGCGGTGAGCGTGCGCCACGCGCGCGGGCCCGCGCCGGCGACCCCCGTCCGGGCGGCGGCCGGGACGAGCTTGAGCGACCACTCCCAGATCCGCTTGCCGTCGTAGAGCAGGAAGAGGGTCGAGAACATCGTGAGCAGGATGCCGGTGAGGGCCTCCACGATCACCGTCACACCCTGAAGACCCGCCGAGGTGATCTGGTCCGTGTTCGCCCCGATCGCCTCACGGAGGTTCTTGGCGATCTCGTTGATCTGCTTGTCGGTGACGTGGAACGGGCCCTTGAGGAGCCACTTGCGCAGCTCGTCGATGCCGTCCTGGATCTGGTTGGAGAGGTTGTCGATGTTCTCCTGGACCTGCCAGACCACGAACCAGCCGATCAGCCCCATGATGACGAAGCCGAGGATCGCGGTGAGCGCGGTGGCGAGCCCGCGCGGCACCCGGTGCCGCGTCAGCCGGGCCACCGTGGGCTGGAGCAGCGCGGTGATGAGCAGCGCGGCCACGAAGGCGAGCACGACGAGCTGTACGGCGCTGATGACCCGCATCAGCACCCAGACGGTGCCCGCGAGGATGAGCAGCCGCCAGCCCGCCTCGGCGGCGACACGCACTCCCCACGGCACGGCGAGGGCGGGGTCGGGACGGTGGGGGTGCGGCGCGTGCGCGAGCGCCGCGGCCTGCTCCTCGGAGGGGCGCTGGACCGGGAGCGTGGAGGCGTCGGCGTCCGCCGGGCCGTCGGGTGTACCGGAGGGCGCGGGAGTCTTCGCCTGGGGGCCGGGTGCGTCGAGGGGGGCGGACCGGTCGGAGCCGTCCTCGCCGTCGAGCGGGCCCCGCGACTCGAGTTCGACCTCGGCGCGGCGTTCGTCCAACCGCTCTCCCAGCTCGGTGAGTCCGGCGCCGATCCGGCCGAGCCATCCTGGTACACGCGACATGATGCGTCCTCTTCCCCCGCCGCTCCCCACCACTCCCCCTGGAGTCGTCGGGTCCGACCGTACATGGCCGGAGCCCCTCCCCGTAGGACGGGGAGGGGCTCCGCAAGGTTGAGCCGCCGGCGTACGGCGTGGAACTCAGTACCAGCTGTTGGCCTGCCAGAACGACCAGGCCTCACAGGGGCTGCCGTACCGGCTGTTCATGTAGTTCAGGCCCCACTTGATCTGGGTGGCCGGGTTGGTCTGCCAGTCGGAACCGGCCGAGGCGTACTTGCCCGCGGGCAGGGCCTGGAAGAGACCGTACGCACCGGAGGAGGCGTTGACGGCGTGGTAGTTCCAGCTCGACTCGTGGTTCACGATGTTGCTGAAGCACTGGAACTGACCGCTCGGCACCATCTGAGCCGCCATCGCCTGGATCTGGGCGACGGTGTACGAGGACTTGACCGAGAAGCTGGAGGCGTCGCGCGTCGCGGAGCGGCTGGCCGCTTCCTCCGCCGCCTTGCGCTCCTTGGCTTCCTTCTCCGCCTTCGCAGCAGCCTTCTGCTTCGCGACGGCGTCGTCGGCCGCCTGCTTGCGGGCGGCCGCCTCCGCGTCCTTCTTGGCGCTCGCGTCGGCGGCGATGGCCTGGGCATCGGCCTGCTGCGTCAGGGAAGCGGTCTGCACCTGGGCCTGCTGGCCGGCAGGTATGTCTGCGAGGAGAGTCGAGTCGCTCGCCGTCGCCTCGGCATCGTTCGAGGGCTGGGCGACGCTGCCCGAGGCAACTCCGACCACGCTTCCGACAGCGGTGACCGCGGTGGCCGAAGCCACTGCGAATCCCCGGACCGAAATCCGGCTCACACGGTTTCCTTCCAGCATCGCCCGTTTAGGTGACCCTCGCGGACGCAATCGTGCCCCTCGGCGCTGGCCTCCCAACTGCGGGGTCACGGGGAGACACGGGCCCGGTGGGCAACTCCCGCTGAGGGAGCGCCACGTGGTGCGCGGGCGGCATACGACGGCTCTATGGAGTTCTGAGGTTCCGGTGTTCTGTGCCGCTGGGGGTACAGGTGTGTCGTATGCGGGGCCTGACAGGAGTGAGACTCTAGCCGTTACCCGGCGCCGCTCGGCAATTCCGTGTCGCGTGTGAAAGCTCACACCCCGTTTGCCTCGGCTGTTTCGCGGAAACACCAGCGCAGCAAGACGCCGCCCGGCTAGGCTCTTCGCCTTTGCCGGACGGCGCCAACCAGCGTGTATGCACCACCCTTTGAGCAGGTGGGGCAGCCTGGATCAGATCTGCCCGTCCTCCAGCATTTCGGTCACGAGTGCCGCAATCTGGGACCTCTCGGAACGATTCAGCGTGACGTGCGCGAAGAGCGGATGGCCCTTCAACTTCTCTACGACGGCGACCACTCCGTCGTAGCGCCCGACGCGCAGATTGTCCCTTTGTGCCACGTCATGGGTCAGAACGACCCGCGAATTGGCGCCGATACGGGACAGAACGGTCAACAGGACGTTCCGTTCCAGGGACTGGGCCTCGTCCACGATCACGAACGCGTCGTGGAGCGAGCGGCCGCGGATGTGCGTGAGCGGCAGGACCTCCAGCATGCCGCGCGCGGTGACCTCCTCGATGACCTCGCGGCTGGTGACCGCGGAGAGCGTGTCGAAGACCGCCTGGGCCCAGGGGCTCATCTTCTCGGACTCGGAGCCGGGCAGATAGCCGAGCTCCTGCCCGCCCACCGCGTACAGCGGCCGGAAGACCATCACCTTCTGGTGCTGGCGGCGTTCCAGGACGGCCTCCAGGCCCGCGCACAGCGCGAGCGCGGACTTGCCGGTGCCGGCCCGGCCGCCCATCGACACGATCCCGACGTCCGGGTCGAGCAGCAGATCGAGCGCGATGCGCTGCTCCGCGCTGCGGCCCTTGATGCCGAAGGCCTCGCGGTCGCCGCGCACGAGCCGGACGTTGCCCTCGGCCGTGACACGGCCGAGGGCCTTGCCGCGCTCCGACTGGATCGTCAGTCCCGTGTGCACCGGCAGGCCGGCGGCTTCGGGGACGTAGGCGTGCCCCTCCTCGAAGAGGATGTCCACCTGTTCGCCGGACAGGGCCAGTTCGGACATGCCGGTCCAACCGGACGAGCCCGTGATGGCGAGCTCCGCGCGGTACTCCTCGGCGAGGAGACCCACCGAGGACGCCTTGATCCTGAGCGGCAGGTCCTTCGAGACGACGGTGACGTCGTATCCCTCGGCCTGCAGGTTGCGGGCGACCGCGAGGATGCGGGAGTCGTTGTCCCCCAGGCGGTACCCGCTGGGCAGGACGCTGGGGTCCGAGTGGTTGAGCTCGACGCGTACCGTCCCGCCGAGGTCCCCGACGGGGATCGGGGAGTCGAGGCGGCCGTGCCGGACCCGGAACTCGTCGAGCAGGCGCAGCGCCTGCCGGGCGAAGTAGCCGAGTTCGGGATGGTGCCGCTTGGCCTCCAGCTCCGTGACCACGACGATCGGCAGCACGACTTCGTGCTCGTCGAAGCGGCTCAGGGCATTCGGGTCGGCCAGCAGGACGCTGGTGTCGAGAACATAGGTGCGCCGGTCTGGATTACGGCGCTTTGTGCTGGTCACCACGGAAGGACGTACCCCCTCGGATGAGGTCGGGGAGCGACGAAGGAGATCTGGACCGGTTCGCGGCACCGATGCACGGGCCGAAAACCGGCCCTCCGCCTCGTCCGTGCTGACCGCACGATCGCGCTGGTGCAAAGGGCCTCCCGGGCGGACGGCCCCGTGCCGTCCGCTGAGATACGACACCCGTGGTTCGGGCGTCGACCTGCAAGGCTTATGCCCTCGAACGAGCCAAGCCATGCCAGGGCACATGACGGCGCGTTCGTTAACTCCCGATGACGTGCGTCCCTCCCGGGCACCCCGAAGTACGCGGGATGCCCGGTGTTTCAGCCTCCGTAGCGGCGGTGTCGCGCCGCGTAGTCGCGCAGGGCGCGCAGGAAGTCGACCTTGCGGAAGGCCGGCCAGAAGACTTCGCAGAAGTAGTACTCGGAGTGGGCGGTCTGCCAGAGCATGAATCCGGACAGCCGCTGCTCGCCGCTGGTGCGGATCACCAGGTCGGGGTCGGGCTGGGCACCGGTGTAGAGGTGCTTGCCGATGAGGTCGACGTCGACGCGGTCGGCGAGGTCCTCCATCGAGGTCCCCTTGTCCGCGGCGTCGAGGATCATCGAGCGCACGGCGTCGGCGATCTCCTGGCGGCCGCCGTAGCCGATGGCGACGTTCACGACTATGCCCTCGACGTGCGCGGTGGCCTCCTCGGCCTCCTTGAGCGCCGACTGCATCGGGGAGGGCAGGATGTCCCGCGTCCCGACGTGGTGCACCCGCCAGCGGCCGTCGGCCGCCAGGGTGCGCACGACGCCCTCGATGATGCCGAGGAGCGGACCGAGCTCCTCCTGCGGGCGGTCGAAGTTGTCGGTGGACAGCAGCCACAGGGTGACGACCTCGACATCGGTCTCCGCGCACCAGCCGAGGAACTCCTCGATCTTGTCCGCTCCGGCCCGGTGTCCCTGGGCGGTCGTCGAACCGGCGGCCTTCGCCCAGCGGCGGTTGCCGTCCATGATGACGCCGATGTGCTTGGGCACCTGGTCGTGGTCGAGGTGGCCTTCCACCCTGCGTGCATAGAACCTGACCAGCAGACGGCGCAGGTTGTCGCGCAAGGTCACGTGTTGTCAGCCCCTCCGTGCGGATCGGACAGCCGCGCCCGAGCACAGTCCCTGTCCATATGGCGGTCCCCCGGGGCGAAGCCTACCCCTGCGCAACGCGAGGCCTGCCGAGGGGCCTGTGCACCCTGACATAGGTTCGTCCCCATGAACGACCCCACTCTGTACCGTGCCGCAACGGAGCGGTACGACTCGATGGAATACCGGCGTACGGGCCGCAGCGGGCTCAAACTGCCCGCGATCTCGCTCGGTCTGTGGCACAACTTCGGCGACGACCGCTCGCTCGACTCCCAGCGCGCGATCCTGCGCCGCGCCTTCGATCTCGGCGTCACCCATTTCGACCTCGCCAACAACTACGGACCGCCGCCCGGCTCGGCGGAACTGAACTTCGGCAGGCTGCTGAAGGAGGATTTCGCGCCCTACCGGGACGAGCTGGTCATCTCGACCAAGGCGGGCTACGACATGTGGCCCGGTCCGTACGGCGAGTGGGGCAGCCGCAAGTACCTGCTGTCCTCGCTGGACCAGTCGCTGCGGCGGATGGGCCTCGACCACGTCGACATCTTCTACTCGCACCGCTTCGACCCGGACACCCCGCTGGAGGAGACGATGGGCGCGCTGGCGTCCGCCGTCCAGCAGGGCAAGGCGCTGTACGTCGGCGTCTCCTCCTACAGCAGCGAGCAGACGGCGGAGGCGGCCCGGATCCTGACCGGGATGGGCGTCCGTCCGCTGATCCACCAGCCCTCGTACTCGATGCTCAACCGCTGGACCGAGGACGACGGACTGCTCGACACGCTGGAGGCGGCCGGCATGGGCTGCATCTCCTTCGCGCCGCTCGCGCAGGGTCTGCTGACGGGGAAGTACCTCCAGGGCATCCCGGAGGGCTCGCGCGCCACCCAGGGCAAGTCGCTGGACCCGGGGCTGCTGAGCGACGAGGTCGTGCGCCGGCTGAACGGGCTGAACGACATCGCGGCCCGGCGCGGCCAGTCGCTCGCCCAGCTCGCGCTCTCCTGGGTGCTGCGCGACCAGCGGATGACCTCCGCCCTCATCGGCGCGTCCAGCGTGCGCCAGCTCGAGGAGAACCTGGAGGCACTGGCGACCCCGCGGCTCACCGACGAGGAGCTGAGGGAGATCGACACGTTCGCGGTGTCGACGCGGGGCACGAACATCTGGGCCCAACGGCACTGAGTCACCGGAATCCCGGGCCGCACGCGGCGGCCGGTCCGAGGGGCGCACGGGGGCGCCCGCCGGGCGGGCCGTCGTGGGCACAAAAAACGGGCCGGTCCGTGGGGGGGAGACGGACCGGCCCGAGGGGGGGGTTTCCACCATAACCCTTCGTAAGTGATGCTGCGTGCATCCGCGTGCCACAACTACTCTCCGGAGTCGTCCGACAACGCCGCGATGAGCGCGGAACCATGGATTCCGGGCGTGATCATGGCCGATTCATGGCTGATTCAAAGGGAATCGTGGAGGATCGACAGAGATCCAATGGGTTCGTGACCGTTTCCACGACATGGCACCGCCGCGCCCGTCCGTACTCCGGGCGAGTGATCCGCGTGGCGCCCCCGGCTTGACCCGCCCGCTAACTTCGCACCCATGGCCACGTTCACGACGGACACACCGCAGGGGACATCCGAGCCGGTGCCCCTGGAACTGGCCGCCACGGCGCGCGCCCGGCGGCGGGGACTGCTCGGGCGCTCGGGGATCGAGGGCGCGCTGCTGCTCACACCGGCGAGCTCGGTGCACACCCTGGGGATGCGGTTCGCGATCGATGTCGCCTATCTGGACCGGTCGTCGCGGGTCCTGGCGGTACGCACGATGCGCCCGGGCCGGCTGGGACTGCCGCGACCCCGGGCCCGGCACGTCCTGGAGGCGGAGGCCGGGTCGATGGAGCGCTGGGGCGTGCGACGCGGCGCGCGGATCACCGTCCGGTACGCCTGACAGCGCGTCACCAGGGAAGGCAGCACCGCGCAGCCCCCTCCTCTGCGCGGTGCCACACGCGCAGCTTTGCTCACGCGAATTACCTTGGTCTGAACTTACGTCAGCCGAACAACCCTGGCGACAGCCGATCGATAACGATGTGGAAACCCCGTGCGGATGTCGCGCACACGGCGCGTCGCCCGCCCGGTCCGCCGCCGATCCCTCCGGACGGACATCTCACGCCGAGTGACCTCCATTGGGAGGTTTTCGGTCAATCTGCCGTGGAGATCAGCGGGCGGACCCGTTCCGCGGCGAAGCGGACGAAGCCCTCGGGGTCCGGCTCGTCGGCGGTGGGCTGGAGGACCACCGTGTCGGCACCGGCGTCGAGGAGACGCCGGACGGCCTCGGCGACGGCGTCCGCGTCACCCGCGACCCCGAGCTCCGGGACGGAGCCGTCGCCGTCGGCCTCGATCTCGGCGCGCAACCGGCCGGCCGCGCCGTCCCCGGTGGCGGTGAGCAGATAGACGACGACCCGGTGGTGTTCCTCCGTCCGGCCGGCCGCCCGCCGTCCCTCGTCGATGAGCCGGCGGGCCCGCCGTACCCCGTCGACCGTGGTCGAGGCGGTGAGGACCGTGCCGTCGGCCGCCTGTCCGGCCAGCCGGAGCGTACGGGGCCCGGTGGCGCCGGTGAGGACCTCGGGCACCTCGGAGGGCGGCCAGTCGAGGGCGACCCCGTCGAGTTTCACGTACCGCCCCTCGGTGGTCACCCGCTCGCCGCGCAACAGGGCGCGCAGCGCGTCGAGATGTTCCCGCAGCAACGTCATGGGCGACTCGGCCCGCGCCCCGACCTGTCCCATCCAGTCCTGGACGCCGTGGCCGACCGCGACGGTGGCCCGCCCGGGGAACAGCCGGTACAGGGTGGCGGCCTCCATCGCCGTGACGGCGACGTTCCGCAGTGGGACGGGCAGCAGTCCCACTCCCACCCGCAGGCGCTCGGTCCAGGCGAGGGCCGCCGCGGCGGCGGAGATGCCGCCTTCGAGGAAACAGTCCTCCCACAGCCACAGCTCCTCCAGCCCCGCCTCGTCCGCCGCGCGGGCCAGGGCGCGCAGCCGCTCGGGGGGCAGTTGGGGGCGGAAGACGACACCGAGGGAGGTCATGCCGTCTTCCTACCCGGGCCTCCCCCGGCGGACAACCGCTTTACGCGCGGTCCGTCCCGGCGGTTCCCTGCGTCCCGGCGGCATCGCCCGGCCCCGCGGTGGTGTCGCGCTCGTAGCGCAGGAGGGTGACGCCGTTGCCGAAGGTCCGCGTCTCGACGAGGCGGAGGTCGGTCGGGGCCTCGGACTCGGGGAACAGCAGTTTGCCGGCGCCGAGGAGGACGGGGTGCACGTACAGCCTGATCTCGTCGACGAGGCGCAGCCGCAGGAACTCCGCGGCGATGTCGGCGCCGCTGAGCGCGAGGTCGCCGCCCTCCTGCGCCTTGAGCGCCAGGATCTCCTCGGGCACGACCTCCCGTACGACCGTGGTGTGTCCCGTGCCGCGGTCGAGCGTCCGCGAGAACACCACCTTGGGAATGTTCCGCCAGATCCCGGCGAACTCGGCCATCTCCGGGCTGATGTCCGGGTCCTTGTCGGCCGTCGGCCAGTAGGAGGCCATCAGTTCGTAGGTCACCCGTCCGGACATCAGGGCGCCGAAGCCTTTGACCAGGTCGTTGAAGTGCTGGTGCAGTTCGGCGTCGACCCGGTGCCATTCGATGTCGCGGTCCGGGCCCTCCATGTATCCGTCGAGGGACACCGACGACATCAACACGATCTTCCTCATGGCGGACTCCATCGACCTCGTGCGCGACCCGTTCGTCGGGGGCATGCTGCCAGGAGGCCGGGCGCGGGAGAAGGTGACGCGCGCGTCAGGCGCTGTTCCCGTCCGCGGCGCCCCTCGGGAAGGTCACCTCCACCCGGCGGTTCTTGCGGCGGCCCTGTTCCGAGGTGTTGTCCGCGATCGGGTAGTCCTCGCTGTAGCCCCGCACCTCGAAGGTGACGTCCGCCTCCGCCGGACCGAGTGCGGCGGCCAGCCGGTCGTGC
This sequence comes from Streptomyces sp. NPDC028298, assembly GCF_055565895.1. Lineage (NCBI taxonomy): Bacteria > Bacillati > Actinomycetota > Actinomycetes > Kitasatosporales > Streptomycetaceae > Streptomyces > Streptomyces sp. NPDC028298. The sequence continues at coordinate 624,626 of NZ_JBVHTL010000004.1, read as the reverse complement.
ACCTCCTCCGCGCGCTTCTTGGAGAGGGTCAGGCCGTGCGCGTACGAGCCGAGGTTGTCGGTGAATCCGAAGACGCGGACGGTCGTGGCGTGCTGGGCCTTGATCTCGTCGGCGATCGCCTGGATACGGGACTGGGACTCCGGGTTGAGCTTGGAGCTGTCCTTGGGGAACAGGACCTCCGCCTGGAGGGCGAACGTCACGTCCTCGTTGGTGTCCTCCCGGCGCTCCTCGCCGCCCAGGTCCTCCACGACCGACTTGATGTCCAGCACCTTGGCGGGCGCGAGGGTGGCGCCGTCGGCGAGCTTGAGCCCCGGGCTGTTGGCGTCGACATCGGGGGGCGGGGAGGTGGTGACGCTGCCGGGCGGGGCACTGGGGTCGCTGTCGTCGGCGTGCGCGGGCCCGGGCAGGCCGAGGGTGACCAGTACGGCGAGAGCCGTGAACGCCGTCGCGGCGGCTCGGGGCGGGAGGGCCATGGGTCAGCCCTCGGAGATCTCGATGGAGGCGGGTGGCATGGAGCCGACCTGGAAGTCGACGGCGTCGGTTCCGGCGGGGGGTGCGGGGAACTGGGCGAACCAGTCGGCCGACTGGCCCGCGTCCACGCCTCCGCCGTCGAACTTGGTGCACAGGCAACGCCCCTGGGTGTCCCGCAGGACGAGGTACTTCTTCTTTCCCTTGCTGTCGGTCAGCGCTGCTCCGGCCATCGAGGCGCCGTTCCGGCTCAACTCGCGTTCGTCTCCGCGCCAGTTCGCGGCGACCCAGAACTGGCCGCCGCCGTTGGTCACCGTGCCGCTGACGGTGACGAATCCGCCCTGGTCCCGCACGGCCGAGGTGATCGTGAGCGTCACGTCACCACCCTTGACCTCGGCCAGCACCTGGTCCTGGCTCGCCGAGGGTGACGCCTGCTTCGAGCCGCCCTGCGCGCCCGACCGGGAGGAGGACGAGTCGGCCTTCGGCTTGTCGCCGCCGTCTCCGCTGCCGCACCCGGACACCGTGAGGAGCAATCCGGTACTGATCGCCACCGCGGTCATGACCCTGCGGCCCTTCATGGTGTGCCGGAGATCCATCGGTACGGCTTCCTCTCACTCGGCCAGATGCACTGAGAACAGCACGGACGCGTCGGGAAGTTCGTCCGAATGGAAATGTTCGGGATCGATGTCCACACTGCGCCCGGCACAATCCAGCCGCACGGGCTTCTTGGGGTCCGCGTCGGTGGGAAAGGTGCAGCGCGGTTCGATGACGGCCGTCGCGTGCGCCTGGGCATGGCGGCTCTCTGTGCCCGGAATGATCGAGTCGCCGACCGTGTAGCGGGTCTCGATCGCCACGCGATACCCGGGGAATCCGTTCACGACGGTGGGCTCAGGCCCACTTTGCACGTCCGAGTCGTTCTCGGCGGCCAGTCGGGCGGCGGCGGCCACGGCCCCCGCACCCTGGAACTTGTCACCGTCGAGCCAGTCCAGCCAGTGGTCGTCCGTACCGATGGCGCCCGTCAGCCCTTGTACGAGTTCGTCACGGGAGTCCTGCGCGGCCGCCAACGCCGCAGCGTCCGCCGCGGATTGAGCTCCATTGCGGGCGGACGCTGCTTGGGCGAAGGCGAAGAAGGCGAACGCGGCGAAGAGCAGGATCCCCGTCAGCCAGATGTAGATGGGGAGGGTCTGTCCTCGGTCGCCGCGGGTCGAACGGGTCAGCCTCCGGTGACCTGGGTGACCGCGTTCCGGATCGCACCGGAGATCAACCCGTCCAGGCCGATCTGGTCGATCAACGTGAAGATCCCCGCGATGATGATCATCAAGCCCGCGTACTCCACGAACCCCGCCCCCGCGTCCCGGTGGGCGCCCCGTGTCCGGGCGATCACCGTTCGGGTCCATGCGGTGAACCTGTTCATCAGGACTGCCCTCCCTGCCGAGGCCACTAACGACCCGAGCACCGTACGTGAGAAGTCGCCTACCGCGAGTGGGCCCAGGGGCCCAACTTCGCTGGTGGGGAACGCGGTGCGGAGTCATCGCCCCCACCCCTCGTGCGCGGTGCCCAGCCAGTGGGCGATCGCTTCGCTCCGCGAGGAACTGTGCAGCTTCGCGAAGATGCGATTGATGTGGTTCTTCACGGTCTTCTCCGCGATGAAGCAGGTGGCGGCGATCTGCCGGTTGTTCATACCGGCCGCGATGAGGTCCATCACCTCCACCTCCCTCGAACTCAGACCGAACTCGGACGGATGGACGGCATGGCGGTGAAGTCCCGCCGCCGGTAAGGGCCGAGCCTCCGAAGACTGTGCCACAGCCGGTTGCAGATGCGAAGAGAACGAGTGGGGTTGGTACGAAACTCCGAGTGAATCCGGGACAGTCGGGCGCCCGTGGCGCATCTCCCGTACGGCGGCGATCAGTTCGGCCGCCGTGAACTCGCCATGGACGAGGTAGCCGGAGGCGCCTCTGCGCAGGGCTTCCGCCACGACCTCGGGTTCACGGCTGTACGTCAGCATCATGACGGGCGCGATCGCGCACAGTGCGGGCAGCGCGGTGAGGCCGTCCGTGCCGGGCATCCGGACGTCGAGGAGGACCACGTCGGGGACGAGGAGGGCGGCACGGTCCAGCGCCTCCGCCCCGTCCCGTGCCGCCGCGACGACCGTGATGTCGGGGTGCGCGTCCAGCAGCGCGGTCAGGCCGGCCCGTACGACCGGGTTGTCGTCGGCCACGAGGACACGCAGGGACGGGCCGGGAAGTGCCTGGTCAGGCATGTGCGGCCTCCTCTTGGGAAGTGGGGGGAGCGGGAAGGGCGGCCGTCTGGAGCGGGAGGGTCAGCCGGACCTCGGTGCCCCCGCCGAGGGGCCGGTCCAGCCGGAGGAGGCCGCCGACGCACGCGGCCCGTTCCGTCATGCCGAGCAGGCCGAAATGGCCGGATCTCGTCCAGGCGGTGAGCCTGGCGGGGGTCGCCGGAGCCGGGAGGCCGACGCCGTCGTCACGGACGAGAAGCGCGAACACGTTCGCGGAAACATCGAGTTCGACGGTCAGCGTGCTCGCGTCCGCGTGCCGGTGGGCGTTCTCCAGGGCCTCGGACACGATCGCGAGGACGTGGTGGGCGGCGCTGCTGGGCAGGACCGGGGGCGCGCCCCGGAGCCGTACGACCGGGGCGAGGCCGGTGCGCGCCTCGAAGTCGGATGCCATGGCGTCGAGTTCGGGCAGCAGGTCGATGTCGGGGTCGGTCAGGTCGCTGTGCCGTCGCAGGTCCGTCAGGAGGGTGCGGGACTCGGCGGCGGCGAGGCGCGCCGCGTCCGCGACGGCGGTCGCCTGGCGTTTGAGCGCCCCCGGGTCCCCGCTCTCCGAGGAGGCGGCCAGTGCGTCCGCGGCGAGCGCGAGCCCGTACAGCGTCTTGGCCACCGAGTCGTGCATCTCGCGTGCCATGCGGGCCCGTTCGGACTCCACGGCCTCCGCGACGGCGAGCCTGCTGGTCGCCTCGGCCAGGGCCTGTCCCGCCGTGCCGAAGCGGAACAGCAGATTGCGCAGGGTCACCCCGATGATGCCGGCGCCCACGCAGAAGCCCGCGATGAGCAGGGTGTTGGATCCCGCCCCCGGCCGGTGTTCCCAGGCCCGGAACACCGTGAGCAGCACGACGAGCTGGAATCCGGTGAAGACGCCCGCGCCGCGCCAGCCGTACAGCAGGCCGGACAGGAGCGGGGTGCAGACCGTGGCGTAGGCGAGGGGGGAGGCCGGGGACGCGGTCAGGAGCAGGACCGCGCCGAAGCTGAGGTCCAGGCCCATCAGGGTCGGGTGGGCGAGGAGGCGCGGGCCGAAGCGGTCCCAGTCCCGGAGCATGGCGTAGGAGCCCATGACGCCGAGGACGGCGGCCGCGAGGACCGCGTAGCGCAGGAGGCCGCCCGTGGCGTTCGTCATCGCGAAGGGCGCGCCGACCACGATGGCCGCCAGCCGGACCGCGAAGGCCTGGCGGCACAGCGCCTGGAGGGCGTTGAGCTGGAGGCGGATGCCGCCGGGCGCGGGCGCGTCGTCGGCGAGGTAGCCGGTGCCCCGCTGTTCGCGGGTCCGCGCGAGCCGGAGGAACCGCCGCGCACGGCCTCGCGTGAGGCGGACGGACCGCTGTCCACGGCTTCGCGCGAGCTCGAAGGACTGGCGCAGGCGCTCGCGGGCCGCGCCACCCCGGCTCCTCGGAAGGCTCTTCATCAGCGCCCCAGGATCGAGCCGAAGTCGGTGCCCGAGCCCAGGAACATGCCCGTCGCGATGAGGATCATCGTCGCCGGGAGCATGAACACCAGCGTGACCATCGTGGCCTTGGGGATGGTCTTGGCGGCCCGGCGGCGGGCGTTCTGCGCGTCGGTGCGGCGCATGTCGGTGGCGAGCTGGATGAGGGTCTCGGCGATCGGGGAGCCGAGTTCCTCGCCCTGCTGGAGCGCCGAGACGAACTGGGCCACCTGCTCGGAGGAGTTGCGTCGGCGCAGCTCGTCGAAGGCCTGGCGGCGGCTGACGCCCATGTCCATCTGGCGCAGGGTGATGCGCAGTTCGTCCGCCCAGGGTCCCTCGTACTTCTCGGCGACGCGGTCCAGGGCCTGCCGGAAGCCGAGCCCCGCGGAGACGACGACGGCGAGGACGTCGAGGAAGTCGGGCAGGGTGCGGTCGATGACCTCCTTGCGCTCCCGGACGGCCTGCCAGATGAGGGCGTCCGCGGCGACCAGCCCGAAGGCGAAGGTGAGCACGGCGAAGAGGAGCTGGCCGTTGGAGAGGAAGACCAGCCCGAGGACGACGCCGAAGACCCCGTACACCGCGCGGCGGGCCGCGTAGCGGTTCAGGGTCAGACCGCCGGGGTTGCCGGCCATGTCGATGCGCCGGCGTTTGGCGTCCACCCGCCGCGGGCCCATCAGACGCAGGACGGTCGGCGCGAAGCGCATCCCGAGGCGGTCGACGGCCGAGTCCGCGGCCGAGACACGGGTGCCGCCGACCTCCAGAGCGAGCTGGAGGTCGCTGGGGAGTTTGACCTCGGAGCGGATCATCCGGACGCCCAGGAGGACGCCCGCGACGGCCGCGCCCATCAGGACGGCGAGCAGCAGCGGCAGCATGGTGATCCCTCCCTCACACTTCGATCTTGCCGAGCCGGCGGATGACGAAGAAGCCCACGGTGTAGAGGCCGAGGGCCAGCAGGACGAGGCCCTGGCCGAGGGGGGAGCCGGTGACGCGGGCGAGGGCTCCCTCGTTCGAGGAGTTGATGAGCACGAGCGAGCCGATGCCGAGGAAGGGGACCGTGAAGGCGGTCGCGTTGACCTCGGAGAGCATCGTGCGGACCTCGCGGCGGGTCTCCTTGCGGTCCTCCAGGGTCTGGGTGAGGTTGCGCAGGGAGCTGACGACGGAGCCGCCGGCCTTGTTCGCCAGGACGAGGGTGGTGACCAGGACGATCAGCTCGCGGGAGGGCAGTCGCTCCGACAGCTCCCCGAGGGCGTCGTCGATCGTGCGGCCCAGCATCAACTGGTCCGCCACGTGCGCCAGTTCCTCGCCTGCCGGGGCCTCCAGCTCCTCCGCGGCCATGGCGAGCGCCGTCCGCAGGGCGAGGCCGGCCGCCGTCGCGTTCGCCAGCAGGCGTGCCACGTCGGGGAGTTGGTTGATGAACGCCTCGATACGTTTCTGGCGCTGCCAGTTGAGGAAGATGCCCGCGCTCCACACGCCGAGGAGGGCCGCGATCGGGCCGAAGAAGGGGGCCAGGGTCGCGGCCGCGATCAGCCACAGGGCGACGACCACGGCGGTGACGTAGGTGAAGAACTCCCCCGCCGTGAGATCGAGTCCCGTGGCCGTCAGGCGCAGGTGGATCGTGCGGCCGAGGCCGGTGCGGCGCAGCCGGCGGTCGACGCCCGCGAAGCGGCGTGTCCTGCCGCCCGCCGTCGGGGGCAGGCCGCCGCCGGAGAGGCGGTCGAGGAGGTCCCGTCGCTGGGCGCGGCCCGAGGCGTAAATGTGCACTCCGGCGACGGCGAGCGTGCCGCCGAGGAGCGTCCCGCCGAGGGCGAGGAGTGCGGGGTCGTTGTTCATGGCTGCCTCCCTTCGGAGGTGAGGGGCGAGGGGGTGAGAGGCACGGGGGTAAGGGGCACGGGAGTGAGAGGGGCGAGGGTGAGGAGGGCGGGGGTGAAGGGGGCGGCGGACCGCTCGGCCCGGGACTCCTCGGTGGCGGGTCCCCCTGTCGAAGGCGTCATCCGATCGCCTGCCTCGTGTTGAGTACGTCGATGGCCTCGGCGACCCCGAAGGCGGGCGGCAGCGGCTCGTTGGCGACGTACAGCTTCTCCGCGACCGGGCGCGGGAGCGGTAGGTGCTCGAAGTGGCCCCTCACGACGCGGTCGGATCCCACCGGGCGGGGCACGAAGCGGGTGACGGGGGTGACCCGGAACTGCTCGCGGCCGTGCGAGACGAGCAGCGCGACCTCCGTGACCTTGCGGGAGCCGTCGGCGTGCCGGGACAGCTGGACGACGACGTCGACGGCGGAGTTGATCTGGTCCTTGAGCGCCTCGAAGGGGATCTGGACCTCGGACATCGAGCCGAGGGTCTGCAGGCGCATGAGGGCGTCCTCGGCGGAGTTCGCGTGGACGGTGGCGAGGGAGCCGTCGTGGCCGGTCGACATGGCCTGGAGCATGTCGAGGGTCTCGCCGCCGCGGACCTCGCCCACGATGATGCGGTCGGGTCGCATGCGCAGGGAGTTGCGGACCAGGTCGCGGATGGTGATCTGGCCCTTGCCCTCCACGTTCGGGGGCCGTGATTCGAGGCGGATGACGTGCTCCTGCTGGAGCTGGAGCTCCGCGGAGTCCTCGATCGTGATGATGCGCTCGTGCGAGGGGATCAGACCGGAGAGCGCGTTGAGCAGGGTGGTCTTGCCGCTGCCGGTGCCGCCGCTGACGATGACGTTGAAACGGGCCCGGACGAAGGCGGCGAGCAGCATGAGCGTCTGCTCGTCCAGGGAGCCGAGGCCGATCAGCTCGGGGAGCGTGTAGGCGCGGGGGAAGCGGCGGATGGTGAGGGTGGGGCCGGTCAGGGCGAGCGGCGGGATGATGACGTTGACGCGTTCGCCGGTGGGCAGGCGGGCGTCGACCATCGGGTTGGACTCGTCGACGCGGCGGTTGACCGTCGAGACGATGCGTTCGATGGTCTGCATGAGCTGCTCGTTGGAGGCGAAGCGCAGCGGGAGCTGTTCGACGCGGCCGGCCCGCTCGACGAAGATCGAGTCCGGGCCGTTGACCATGATCTCGGTGATGGACGCGTCGGCGAGGAGCGGTTCGAGGACGCCGAGTCCCAGGGCCTCGTCGACGACCCGGCGGATGAGCTGGGAGCGTTCGGCGGTGGAGAGGACCGGGCCCTCGCGGCTGATGATGTGGCCGAGGACCCGTTCGAGACGGACCCTTCTCTCGGCCGCCGCCAGGCTCGACATCTCGGCGAGGTCGATCTCCTCGAGGAGTTTGGCGCGGTAGACGGCGACGAGGTGTCCGTCCTCACGGGCGGGTCCCCCCTCGTCGGGGGAGGCGATGCGGGATCGCAGGCTCATGGTGTCGGCTCCTCCCGGTCAGTCGTCGGTGGGCATGGTGGCGTGGCGGCTGACGGTGTAACGGTCGAAGAGGGGGATGACGTTGGGGACCGTGACCGTGACCGTGGCGGTGGTGAGGTCGGTCCCGGGCCCTCCCTCCAACGACACGCTCGGGTCGAGCCATCCGCTCACGGCGGCCGTCCCGGCCGCCCCGCCCTCGCCGCCCTGCGAGGCGACCCGCGCGGCCGCCCGCGCCCCGGAGCCGGCCTGGTTGACGCCGTACCCGATGAGCCCGAGCTGGATGGTCGCCATCCCGATGAGCAGCAGGATCGGCAGGAACCCGACGAACTCCAGGATGGAGACGCCCCGGTCGTCCCGGAGCCTGCTCGCGGGTGCGGGTGCCGGTGTGGTCACCGGTGCGGCGGCGGTGACGGGCGCGGGTGCGTCGTGGGTCGGGGGCGTGCCGGTACATCCGTCTGTCGCCGCTGGATCAGACGTCGGTGTGGTGTGAAGCGTCGGCCGATCCGGACGTAAGCGACGGACATGTGATGTACCGGCACGTCCCCTTCCGCCGGATGCCGTCCGCGGGTGCGTCCTCATCCGTCGTCCCCCTCCAGCGCCGCGCCCGCCTTGCCCTGCACGTGGAAGCCCGCGTCGAAGCCGGGGAAGAAGAGCGGGACGTCGACGTCGACGGTGGCCGTCATGACCTGGCCCGACGAGCCGCACGCGATGCCCGCGTCCTTCCAGGAGCCCGGCAGATGCCTGCTCCCCGCCGCCGCGCAGGCGCCCGCGACGTCGCCGTGGACGGCGTAGGCCGCGGTGGCGGCCCGTGCCGCCTCGTCGGCCGCGTTCCCGGCCAGCGAGTACGAGTAGCCGTACAGCACGCACTGCCACAGGATCGTCATGACGACCAGGAGCAGCGGGAACATCCCGGCGAATTCGAGGGTGACCGCTCCCCGGTCGCCGCCCCGGCCGCGGAGCGAGAGCGCGCCCCGGTCGGACGCGGACGCCTTGCGGCGTCTGCCGCCTGCCCCGCCCTCCTGGGGGACGACGAGGCCCAGTTCGGCGGCGAGCGACCACAGCGCCTGTTTGACGGTCGAGCGGGCGTCCAGGTCCTGGAGCCGGCCCGCGTCGACGACCGACTGGAGTTCCTTGAAGGCGGCCGGGACCGCCGCGCGGGCGACCTTGGTGCCGGTGACGCGTTCGACGAGGGACGGCTGGATCTCCGTACCGCGGGCGAAGCGGTTCACGACGGTCGTGGTTTCCTCCGCCTTGCGGATCTGGAGGCGGTCCCACATCCGGACCATGCGTTTGGCGGCGCGTACGGCGACGACGTCGGGGGTGACGAGGAGCAGGGCCCGGTCGGCCATCTCGACGGCCGCGGCGGTGGCGGAGTTCATCTGGGAGCCGCAGTCGACGACCACGACGTCGTGACGGGAGCGCAGCGCGGAGACGACCTGGCGGGCCACGCGGTCGGTGACCTCCTCGCCGCGTTCGCCCTCGGCGGGCGCGAGCAGGAGGGCGATGCCGCTGTCGTGGGTGTAGACGGCGTCCTGGAGGACGCGCGGGTTGATGTCGGTGATGGCCGCGAGGTCGGCCACCGAGCGGCGGAACTGCACGTCGAGGTACGAGGCCACGTCCCCGGACTGCAGGTCCAGGTCGAGCAGCGCCACGTCGCGTCCCGACGCCTTCGCGGCGAGGGCGAGCTGGACGGCCGCGACGGTCGCGCCGACCCCGCCCTTCGCTCCGGTCACCGTGACGACGGTGCCGCCGGGGCCCGCGTACACCTCGGGGGCGCCGCTGTGCAGGTGGCGGCGCATTCCTGCGGACCAGGCGGCGGCGGCCTGGACGCGTTCGGCGAGGGCGTCGTAGCCGAGCGGGAGGCCGATGATGCCGCGCGCGCCGGAGTCCATGGCGGCGGTGAGGACGCCGGTGCTGGTGTCCGCGGTGATGAGGACGACGCCGACGGCGGGGAAGCGCATCACGAGGTCGCGGATCAGGTCCAGCGCCGGTACGGGGCCGATGCGTTCGTGGACGAGGACGACTTCGGGGAGTTCGTCGAGGGACTCGGCGGCCAGGCGCGCCAGGGTGTCGAGGAGGGCGGTCGAGTCGGGTACGGGCGGGGCGGGTTCGGTGTCGGCGAGCTGGCTCAGCAGGGTGGTGAGCGAGCGGGCCGAGTCGATGTCGCCGACGGCGGGAAGGATACGGATGGTCATCGGCGAAGCTCCTCGCTCGCGTGCCGCGCGGCGGCCCCTGTGCCCTGTGCCGCGGCGGGCGACGGCACCCCCGGCACCCGCCGCCGCGTCCCCGACCGGGGGCACGGCGCCGGCCGCGCCCTCGTCGCGGGGGCCGGCCTCGTACGCGGCCCGGTGGGCATGGACCTCATGCGCGGCCTCCTACTTGTCCTCGTCGAGGGTGTACGTGCGGTCGCCGGGCGCCACGATCGTGTCGGAGCCGCCGGCCACCAGGGCGAGCCGGACGTGTTCGGCGAACGACTCGGCGTACGCGACGCGTTGGGCGTCCGCGGTGCCGAGCGCGAAGGTGATCGGGACGGCCTGGGCGGCGCTGTTGCGCCGATCGGCGCTGGACTGGTCGGGTTCGAGGGCGGTGAGCTTGCCGACGTCGATGACGCGGGCGTTCTCGACGATCACCTTGGACTGGTCCCGGCCCTTGTCGTTCTCGGCCTTGAAGGTGGCGTAGATGTTGACCCGCGAGCCGGGGTCGATCTTGCCGGCCACGCCGGTCGAGGCGTCGATCATGATGGCGATCTCCTGCTGCCCCGCGGCCAGCCGGGGTTTGTCGACGATCATGTCGGCCTGCAGCAGGGAGCCCTTCTCCAGCCGGGTCACGGCGATCTTCCCGCGGATCCGCGCGAGGTCGGTGACGGCGGTGGACGACAGCCACCGCTCGGGCATCGAGATCTTCTCGAACTGGTCGGCCGTCAGCTCCTTGTAGGGCGCGATGTCGCTCTTGAGGCGGTACGCCGTGACCTCCGGGCCGACCTTGGAGTTCACGTCGCGGATCACCGAGAGGACTCCGGCGAAGGCGCCGAGGGCGCACAGGACCGAGAGGACCAGCAGGATGACGCCGCGGCGCTGGCGCGAGTTCACTGAATCTCTCCTCGTGGGGCGGAGCCGGGAAGGGGACCGGGCTGTCGTTCCTGCCGGGGATCCGGGGGCTGACCTCCGGGTTGATGCAGCATGTTCAGGACAACCTCGATCTACGGGGACGGCGGGGTCGGGCGGGTGGTGCCGGATGCGCTGTGCGGTCGTGCCGGACGTGCTGTGCGGTTCGTGCCTGGTGCGCTGTGCGGTCGTGCCGGTGAGGTCGTGCGGCTCGGACGGGCCCGAGGGGCCTATGTGGCGCCGCGGGGCAGGGCGCGTACCGGAGAGGCTGCCCGGACGGTCGTGGCCGGAAGCTCCTGCGCCGTGGGCGGCGGCGGCAGCGGGGCGGCGCAGAACCCGCAGCGGTCACCGATGAGTTCGAGGCCGCACCAGCGGCACTCGTCCCGCCGGACGGAGGACACGAGCTGGTAGAGGACGGAGACGTCGTACAGTCCGGCGGCGAACTCGACGAGTCGGTTCGTCCCCCACCAGCGGACCGACTCCTCGGGCAGCGGGACGGTGGCGGCGCCCTGGACCTGCCAGGCGGGCGCGAGGGTGGAGGTGACCCAGTCGGAGGGCGGCTGGCCGGAAGCCGAGAGCAGCCGGGTCCCGAACTCCGGACCGGGCAGCTCCTCCTGGCCGACTCTGATCAGCTCGGCGCGCGGATTGGCCAGTACGGCGAACTGGGCACCCGGCACCCAGGACTTGGCGTGCGACTTCAGGGAGACCGGGACCCGGTCGAGCTTGGCGACCGAGCCGAGCAGGGCGCCGGCGTAGATGTAGTGCGCGAGCAGCCGGGCGGCGGAGGCGAGCACACCGGGGCTGAAGTCGCAGACCGAGAGCTGGCGTAACTGCTGGGCCAGCAGGGCGATCCCGAGCGGTGGCAGCTCGATGCCGAGCAGGGCGATGCGGTCGCTCTCCAGGACGGAGCGGACGGTGTGCAGCCGCCGGGTGACGGCGGTGTCGGCGGAGGCCGGGTAGAGGGCGATGACATACCCGTGCTGCTCGATGAGCGTGTGCATCCCGGTGAGGGAGTCCTCCAGGGTGCCGAGCGGCTGGACGGCCGCCGGCGGAGTCTGCCGGTCGTGCGGTGGGAGCACCAGATCGGGACTGGTGACGGCTATCGCGGTCGGCACGCTGCACACACCCCGTTCGCTGCGGCGGGGTGGTCAACCACCGCCTCAGATCGCCCCTTTGTCGCCATAGAGCGTCACAGTCGTTCCTTCAACGGCCGCGGATCGCCACGGTGACGCCCTCTTGCATCAGCACCATATCCACGGCATGGCCCGCTCAACACCGAATCTCCGAGATCATCTCACCGAAGGTGCGGGCGTGATCAACGGAGAGTAAGCCGTCTCAAAACAACTGGGGCCTCACATAAGGGTGTTGGAAGTGCCGGAGGTCTTGACAACCAGATTGGTCTGGACCAACTTGTATCCACCGGCGGTGGCCACCGTTCCGTTCCCCCTCCCCTCCCCCACCTCTCCCTGGAGGACCCAGTGGACCGCGTCACCCGTATGCCCGGACGGAGATGGGCGGGAGCGCTCGCCGCCGCCGTCACCGCGTCCGTCCTCTCCCTCACGGGCCTGGCGGGCCAGGCCCAGGCCGCCGACGTCAACAACGTCAAGAACGCCGGCTTCGAGTCCGGCCTGAGCAACTGGACCTGTTCGGCGGGCAGCGGCGCGACCGTCTCCTCGCCGGTCCACGGCGGCTCGGCCGCCCTCAAGGCCACGCCCGCCGGGCAGGACTACGCGCAGTGCTCCCAGTCCGTCGCCGTGAAGCCCAACTCGACGTACACGCTGAGCGCCTGGGTCCAGGGGTCCTACACCTACCTCGGCGCGACCGGCACGGGGACGACGGACGTCTCGACCTGGACGCCCAACACCGCCTGGACGCAGCTCTCGACCACCTTCACCACCGGTGCCTCGACGACGTCGGTGACGGTCTGGACGCACGGCTGGTACGGACAGCCCGCCTACTTCGCCGACGACTTCTCGGTGTTCGGCCCCGACGGCGGCGGTGGCGGCGACCCGGCCCCGACGGTCCCGGCGACCCCCGCGGGCCTCGCCGTGTCCTCCACGACCTCCTCGTCGGTCTCCCTGGCCTGGAACACCGTGTCGGGCGCGACCGGCTACAACGTCTACCAGGGCGGCTCCAAGGTCCAGTCGGTGACCGGAACCTCCGCGACCGTCTCGGGGCTCTCCGCCTCGACGTCCTACTCGTTCCAGGTCAGCGCGACCAACTCGGCCGGTGAGTCGGCGAAGTCGTCCGCCGTCACCGGGACGACGAGCGCCTCGGGCGGCGGCGGGGGCGGGGGAACCGTGCCCGCGCACGCCGTGACGGGCTACTGGCAGAACTTCAACAACGGCGCGACCGTGCAGAAGCTCTCCGCGGTGCAGTCGCAGTACGACATCATCGCCGTCGCGTTCGCCGACGCCACCGGCACGCCGGGCGCCGTGAGCTTCACGCTCGACTCGGCCGGGCTGGGCGGTTACACCGTCGACCAGTTCAAGGCCGACATCAAGGCCAAGCAGGCCGCGGGCAAGAAGGTCATCATCTCCATCGGCGGGCAGAACGGCACCATCTCGGTGAGCGACTCCGCCTCGGCCACGAACTTCGCCAACTCCGTCTACTCCCTGATGCAGACGTACGGCTTCGACGGCGTGGACATCGACCTGGAGAACGGTCTCAACGCGACCTACATGTCCCAGGCGCTGCGCTCGCTGTCCGCGAAGGCGGGCTCGTCCCTGGTCATCACCATGGCCCCGCAGACCATCGACATGCAGTCCACGTCGAACTCCTACTTCCAGACCGCGCTGAACATCAAGGACATCCTCACCGTCGTCAACATGCAGTACTACAACAGCGGTTCGATGCTCGGCTGTGACGGCAAGGTCTACTCGCAGGGCTCGGTCGACTTCCTGACGGCGCTCGCCTGCATCCAGCTCCAGGGCGGTCTCGACGCGTCCCAGGTCGGCCTCGGCCTCCCCGCCTCCACCAGCGGCGCGGGCAGCGGCTACGTCTCCCCGACCATCGTGAACAACGCCCTCGACTGCCTGACCAAGCTCACCAACTGCGGTTCGTTCAAGCCCGCCAAGGCCTACCCGGGCCTGCGCGGCGCGATGACCTGGTCGACCAACTGGGACGCCTCCGCGGGCAGCGCCTGGTCGAACGCGGTGGGCCCGCACGTGCACTCCCTGTAGTCCCCACCGCCTGCTCCCCCTTCCCCGGCGGTGCCCCTCCCGGCCCCGTTCGCCGCACACGCGGCGAACGGGGCCGGTGCCGTCGCGCACGGCGTACGGCGTACGGCGGACGCGGCCCGTGCCGCCCGACGGGGGGCGGGTTCGGTGCCGTTCGGCGCGGCTGATTCCCGCCGACACCTCTTGGGCATCTCTTGACCTGCTCATGCCATGGCCTCACCATGAGCGCCACACCCGCACCAGGCACGTCACCTTGCGCCACCCCCCAGCTCCGTTCCCCCACAATTCCGGAGATCCCGGAATTTTCCGGAGAAACAAGGAGACTTCATGCGATTTCGCCCACGTGGCAGTGGCGGCGGGAGCAGAGGCGGCCGTCGCGGCGCCGCCCTCGCCGTTCTCGCGGCCCTCGCTCTCGCGGCTCCCCTGACCGCCACCGCCACCGACGCCACGGCGAACGGGGCCAGGGCCCTCGCGCCCTCGTCCGACGACGTCAGGCAGTACGAGATCCACCAGGGCTCGACCTCCGCCTCCCGGACGCAGATCCAGCGGTCGGGCGTCACCGTGGACGAGGCCGACGCGGAGACCGTCGTCGTCTCGGGCCGCGCCGACCAGATCGCCACACTGCGCCGGCAGGGCTACGACGTCACTCCGCTGGGCTCGGCGCCCGACCGCTCGTCCGGCGGCGTACGGCTCTTCGACTTCCCGACGGCGGACTCGAAGTACCACAACTACGCCGAGATGAACACGGAGATCGACCAGCGGCTCGCGGCCTATCCCGGCATCATGAGCAAGCGGGTGATCGGCAAGTCCTACCAGGGCCGGGACATCGTCGCCATCAAGGTCAGCGACAACGTGGCGACCGACGAGAACGAGCCCGAGGTCCTGCTGACCTTCCACCAGCACGCCCGCGAACACCTCACGGTGGAGATGGCGCTGTATCTGCTGCGCGAGCTCGGGGCCGGCTACGGCAGCGACTCCCGGGTCACGAACATGGTGAACAACCGCGAGATCTGGATCGTCCCCGACCTCAACCCGGACGGCGGCGAGTACGACATCGCGAGCGGCTCGTACCGTTCGTGGCGCAAGAACCGCCAGCCCAACTCCGGCTCCTCGTACGTCGGTACGGACCTGAACCGGAACTGGAACTACAAGTGGGGCTGCTGCGGCGGCTCCTCGTCTTCCAAGTCCTCCGAGACCTACCGCGGCGCGTCGGCCGAGTCCGCGCCCGAGGTGAAGGTGGTCGCGGACTTCGTACGCGGCCGGGTCGTCGGCGGCAAGCAGCAGATCACCGCGGGAATCGACTTCCACACCTACAGCGAGCTGGTGCTCTGGCCGTTCGGGTGGACCACGGCCGACACCGCGACCGGGATGACGGCGGACGACGCCGCCGCGTTCAAGGCCATCGGCCAGAAGATGGCCGCCAGCAACGGGTACACGCCCGAGCAGTCCAGCGATCTGTACATCACCGACGGCTCGATCGACGACTACCTCTGGGGCACCCAGAAGATCTTCGACTACACCTTCGAGATGTACCCGACGTCCAGCTCCGGAGGCGGCTTCTACCCGCCCGACGAGGTCATCGAGCGGGAGACCTCCCGCAACCGGGACGCGGTGCTCCAGCTCCTGGAGAACGCCGACTGCATGTACCGGTCCATCGGCAAGGCCGCCCAGTACTGCTCATAGGGGAGAACGCCCCCGCCGGACCGGCCGGGGGCCGGGGGTCCGCGCGCCCCACCTGACCGGGCGCGCGGATCCCCGTACCGCTTACGGCTTCTCGGCCTCGGCCTCGGCATCCGCCTTGGCTTCGACGTCCGCCTTGACCTCGACGTCCGCCTCGGTGTCGACCTCGGCCTCCGACTCGGTGGCGTGGTCCTCGCCGTCCTCGAAGTAGGCGTCCAGGACGGCGTCGAGCTGCTCCTCCCACTCCTTGAAGCGTGCCCGGGCGTTCGCCTCGATCTCTATCGGATACCAGCGGCGCTCCGGCGTGTGCACCGTGATGGTGAACCGCTTGCCGAAGCGCGGCGACTCCGTCTCGACGGCGCCGATCTCGTCCCAGCGGAACTCCGCCTCCTGGTCGTCCAGGCGCAGCCGGACACCGCTGTGGTCGGCCCGGATCGAGGCACGCCGGTCGGAGGCCTCGAAGACGGGACCGTCGGGGGCGGGTCCGCTCTCCTCCGCGGACCCGGCCTCCCCGTCGGACACGGCCTCCCCGTCGGACACGGCCTCCTCCACGGGCTCGGCCTCCTCCGCGATCTCGGTCTCCTCCGCGATCTCGGCTGCGGGCGCCTCGTCGGACGCCGCCTCGTCGGAGACCACGTCGTCGGAGACCGTCCCGTCGGAGACGGTCTCCTCCGCGGTGGCCTCCTCGGTCTCCGCGACCGCGTCCTTCGGCTCCGCCGGGACGGGTGACGTAAGCCCGGGGATGTACGCCGGGTTCACCGCGGCGGCGTCCAGGGGCTGGCTCTTCGAACCTATGCGCTGCTCCACAGCGGGAAGTATGGTCGAAGATCCTGTGCGGGACACAGCCAGGCCCGAATTGGCGATGCCACTGTTACACGAAGAGACTCACGACGGCGGCCACGGCGAACCCGGCGACGGACAGCACCGATTCCAGGACGGTCCAGGTCCTCAGCGTGTCGCGCTCGCTGATGCCGAAGTACTTGGCCACCATCCAGAAGCCGCCGTCGTTGACGTGCGAGGCGAAGATCGAACCCGCCGAGATCGCCATGATGACCAGCGCGACGAAGGCCTGGGAGTGGTCGCCCTCGGTGAGCAGCGGCGCGACGATGCCGGCCGTGGTGACGATCGCGACGGTGGCCGAGCCCTGGGCCACGCGCAGGACCAGCGAGATCAGATAGGCCAGGACGATCACCGGGAGGCCGACGTCGTTGAAGGTGTCCGAGAGTGCCTGGGCGACCCCGCTGGCCTTCAGCACGGCGCCGAAGACGCCGCCCGCGCCGACCACCAGCAGGATGTTGCCGACCGGCTTGAGGGACGAGGTCGACACCTTCTCAAGAGACTTGCGGGACCAGCCGCGCCGGATGCCGAGCAGGTAGTAGGCGAGGACCAGGGCGATGGTCAGGGCCACGAACGGGTGGCCGAAGAACTCGATGACCGAGCGGAGGGTGGAGGGGTCGAGGGCGATCGAGGAGAAGGTGGCCGCGAGGATCAGCACCAGCGGCGTACCGATGATGCCGAGGACCGTGCCGAGCGGCACCGGCTTCTCCTGGGGCTCCACCCCCGACGCCCGCTGTTCCTCGACGACGGCCCGCTTGGCCTCGGCGGCCGCCTCGACCATGTCCTGCGGTACGGGGACGAAGAGGCGCCTGCCGATCCAGGCCGCGTAGACCCAGGCGGCCAGCACGGCGGGGATGCCGCAGACGATGCCCATGAGGACGACCCAGCCGAGCTGGACGTGCAGCAGCCCCGCGGCGGCGACCGGGCCGGGGTGCGGCGGCAGGAAGGCGTGGGTCATCGACAGACCGGCGAGCAGCGGCAGGCAGTAGAGCAGGATGGACTTGCCCGACCGCTTGGCGGCGGCGTAGACGAGCGGCGCGAGGACGAAGATGCCGACGTCGAAGAAGACCGGGATGCCGAAGATCAGGCCGGTCAGGCCCATGGCGAGAGGGGCCCGCTTCTCCCCGAAGAGTCCGAGCAGCCGGGACGCCAACACCTCGGCCCCACCGCTGACTTCGAGGATCGCGCCGAGCATCGTGCCGAGGCCGATGATGATCGCGACATGGCCGAGGATGCCGCCCATGCCCGACTCGACGACCGAGACCGCGTCGGACCTCTGGACCGTGCCGAACAGTTCCGTGACCGAGAGTCCGGCGGCGAGGCCGACGGCTATGGAGACGGCGAGCAGGGCGACGAACGGCTGGAGCCGGACCTTGATGATCAGGAAGAGGAGGAGCGCGATGCCGAGGGCGGCGACCGTGAGCAGACCGGCCGTGCCGTCGAGGAGGAGCAGGAGACCGCCGGTGTGCGGTGGGGCCGGTGGGGCCGGGGCTGTCGCTGCGAGCGGGTACGACGACATGTCGGGGGAGCCTCTTTTTCGTCAGTCCGTGGGGGCTTTCGGGCAGGGCGGATCGCGGTGCGGCTCCCCGTGGGTGGTGGGGTGCCGCACCGTGACGTCGTACGTGGTGCGGGAGTTGCGCGGGTCGCGCCGGATGTGCGGGTCTCGCGGTCGCGCGGGAGTGGCGCGGACGCGGGCCCGGAGGGGACGTCAGCCGAGAACGGCGAGGACGTCGATCTCGACGAGGAGTCCGGCCGGCAGGCCGACGTAGACCGTCGTGCGGGCGGCGGGGGGCGCGGTGAGGCCCTGCTCCTCGAAGTACTGGTTGTAGATCTCGTTCATCTCGGCGAAGTGGCCGGTGTCCGTGAGGTAGACCCGGATCATCATCGCGTCGTCCCAGCCGGCGCCGCCCTCTTCGAGGATGGCCTTGACGTTGGCGAGCGTCTGGAGGGTCTGCTCGCGCAGGGTGGGACCGGCGGGCGTCGGGGGCCTGCCCTCCTCGGCGGGCAGGAAGCCGACCTGGCCGGCGACCTGGAGGATGTTCCCCTTCCGCACGCCGTGCGAGAACTTGGCGGGCGGGGTGGTGTGGGTCGAGGGGGTGAGGGCGGTCTTGTCGGTCATGCGGTGATCATTCCTTCGGGTCTTCCTTCGTGGGGGCTTTGCCGGAGTAGTCGCGGCTGATGGCGTCGGCCGTGCGGCGTACCAGCGGGAGCAGGGTGAGGAGTTCCTCGGCGGTGACGACGACGTTGGGCGCGGAGACCGACATGGCGGCGGCGACGCGTCCGTCGGCGCCGCGGACGGGTGCGGCGACGCAGTTGATGGATTCCTCGTGGCCGCCGAGGTCGGTGGCCCAGCCCTGTTCGCGCACCGTCGCCAGTTCCTTGAGGAAGGCGGGGGCGTTCGGGGTCGAACGGGCCGTGTACATCGGGTAGTCGAGCCTGTCGGCGACGGCGCGGCGTTCGGCCTCGGGCAGGTCGGCGAGGAGGAGTTTGGCGACCGCGGCGACGGTGATGGCGACCGGTTTCCCTATGCGCGAGTACATGCGCACCGGGTAGCGGCTCTCCACCTTGTCGATGTACAGGACCTCGTTCTCCTCGTACACGGCGAGGTGGACGGTGTGTCCGCAGCTCTCGTTGAGGCGGACGAGATGGGGGTGGGCGATCTCGCGGACGTCGAGGTTCTCGACGGCCTCCTGGGCGAGGGCGAAGAGGCGGGCGCCGAGCCGGTAGCGCTGGTCGGACTGGCGGTACACCAGGCCGTGTTCGTTCAGGGTGCGCAGCAGGCGCAGGGCCGTGGACTTGTGGACGCCGAGGCGGTCGGCGACCTGGCCGAGGTCGGCGGGGCCCTCGGCGAGCAGCGGCAGGATGCTCAGCGCTCGGTCGACGGTCTGGCTCATGGCGTACGTACCTCCTCGACGGCCCGTGGGTCGGCTTCGGTCCAGCCGGGGCCGAGACGAAGTGTCTCCCAGGCACGGTCGTCGAGAGCCGCCAGCCGGTCGGCGAGCCCCCGGGCGGGCGGCTCGGCGAGGTCGCCCGGGACGGTGAGGGCGGCGGCGGCCGTCAGGTGGCCGTGCCGCAGGCGGTCGCGGGCGGGCAGGCCGCGCAGGGTGGCGGAGAGGAACCCGGCGGCGAAGGCGTCGCCGGCGCCGACGGCCGCGACGACGTCCACCCCGAGGGCCCGGACGAAGGTGGCGGTGCCGGTCGGGTCCTCGGTCCCCTCGGGCGCCTCCGTGCCGGACCCGTCGAACACGACGGCTCCGTCCCCGCCGTACTTGACGACCAGGACGTCCGGTTCGGGCAGTGCCGCGCGGATCGCGCGCGCTCCGCGCAGGCCCCAGGCGTCGCGGGCCTCGTCGTCGCCGACGAAGACGATGTCGGCGCGGCGCGCGAGGTCGAGCAGGACGCGCGGCCCCTCGGGGTGGCCGCGCCACAGCCCCGGGCGGTGGTTGACGTCGAAGGAGACCAGGGGACGGCCGGTCCGGGGGGCGGTCAGTTCGCGCATCAGGTCGAGACAGCCCTCGGAAAGCGCGGCGGTGATGCCGGAGAGGTGGAGCACGCGGCCGGAGCGGGCGGCGGCCAGGTCCGTGTTCCCCGCCGTCATGGCCGAGGCGGCGGACCCGGCCCGGTAGTAGGCGACTTCGTGGGCGTCGGTCGCCCGGTCGCCCGCGGTGCGGAAGTAGACGCCGGTGGGCCGGCCGGGGTCCCGGCGCACGGCGGAGGTGTCGACGCCGTACGCGCCGATCGCCTCCACGAGGTGGTCGCCGAACCCGTCGGCGCCGACCCGGCCGACCCAGCGGGCGGAGTGACCGGAGCGGGCGAGCACGCAGGCGACGTTCGACTCGGCGCCGCCGATCCCCCGCTCGAAGGACGGCACGTCGGCGAGGCGTCCGGGGCGCGTGGGCAGGAAGGTGACCATGGACTCGCCGAGCGCCACCACGTCGACGGTGCCGGCGTCGGTGCCGGTGCCGGTGCCGACGACCGTGCCGGTGCCGGCGGCGGTCTCGGTGCCGGCGTCCGGGGACATGGCACCCGTGGGTCCGTTGCTGCTCACGGTGGTCGGGGCTCCTCGCTCTGGCGGCCCACGGCGGCGAACGGCACCGTTGACCCTGCGTCGGCTGGGATGTTAGACAGCAGCGAACGACATACGCAATGAGCGTTGCACATGATGCAACACGACCGAACAGGCCGAGGAGGCCCCATGAGCGCCGACACCGCCGCCGCACCCCTGGCCGCTCTCGCGGCGGAGCGCGTCGACCACCGTTTCAAGGGCCTGCCGCCGGACGCCGACGGCCTGAGCGTCGGCGAGTTGGCCGCCCAGCGCCGCAACCTCTTCACGGACGGCTTCACCACCCCCGTCCTCGCCCTCTCCGCCGAGCGCCTGACCCACAACCTCGAACTCATGGAGACGTACGCCGACCGGCACGGCCTCTCCTTCGCCCCGCACGGCAAGACGTCCATGGCGCCCCAGCTCTTCTGGCGGCAGATCGAGCACGGCGCCTGGGGCATCACCCTGGCGGTCCCCCACCAGGTGCGGGTGGCCCGGGAGTTCGGCATCGACCGGATCTTCCTCGCGAACGAACTCGTCGACCCCGCGGCCCTGCGCTGGATCGCCGCCGAACTCGCCGCGGACCCGGACTTCCGTTTCGTCTGTTACGTCGACTCGGTGCGCGGGGTGGAACTGATGGACGCCGCGCTGCGCGGGAGCGCCCGCCCGGTGGACGTCGTCGTCGAACTCGCCGCGGGAGAGGGCGCCCGTACCGGCGCGCGGACGGAGGAGGACTGCGCGGCCGTCGCCGACGCCGTGGCGGCGACCGGGACGCTGCGGCTGGCCGGGGTCGCCGGGTACGAGGGGGAGGTGCCGGACGCGGACCCCGAGCGGGTGCACGCCTGGCTGCGGCGGCTGACCGCGCTGGCGGCGGCCTTCGACGGCGCCGGGCGGTTCAAGGACGTCGACACGATCGTCGTCAGCGCGGGCGGCAGCGCCTGGTTCGACGCGGTCGCCGACGTCTTCGCCGAGATCCCCGAACTCTCGCTGCCCGTACTGAAACTGCTGCGCTCCGGCGCCTACGTCTCGCACGACGACGGCCACTACCGCAGGCTCACGCCCTTCGCCCGGGTCCCGCGGGAGGGCGCCCTGCACCCGGCCTTCCGCCTCTGGTCCCAGGTCGTCTCGCGGCCCTCCCCCGAACAGGCCTTCACCAACGCCGGCAAGCGGGACGCGGCCCACGACCTCGATCTGCCCGTCGCCCAGGTCGTGCGCCGGGGCGGGGCCGAGCGTCCGGCGGACGGCATCGAGGTGAGCAAGCTCTCCGACCAGCACGCCTGGCTGCGCACGGAGCCCGGGGCGGACCTGGAGGTCGGCGACTGGGTCGGCATGGGCCTGTCCCATCCGTGCACGTCCTTCGACAAGTGGCAGCTCATCCCGCTGGTCGAGGCGGACGGCACGGTCGTCGACTACGTCCGTACGTTCTTCTAGACGTCCCCGCGCCCCTTCCCTCCGAGGAATGCGTACGCCCTTCCTCATTCCGAGGAATCCGTACCCCCTCTTCCCTCCGAAGATCTCCAGCCCCACCGAGACGGGAGTCGCCCCATGGACCACGCCGACCTGGTCCTCCAGGACGTGGACGTCGCCGACGGCAGCGGCGCGCCGACGTATCGCGCGGACGTGGCCGTCAAGGGCGGCCGGATCGTCGCGATCGTCAAGGAGGCCGCGGCGGCCGGCTGCCAACGGCCGCGCGGCACGAGGGAACTGGACGCGGAGGGCCTGGTCCTGGCCCCCGGCTTCATCGACATGCACGCGCACAGCGATCTCGCGCTGCTGCGGGACCCGGACCACAGCGCGAAGGCCGCCCAGGGCGTGACGCTCGAAGTCATCGGCCAGGACGGCCTGTCGTACGCGCCGGTCGACGACCGTACGCTCGCCGAGGTCCGCCGGACGATCACCGGCTGGAACGGCCACGGCGACGACATCGACTTCGACTGGCGTTCCGTGGGCGAGTACCTGGACCGGCTCGACCACGGCTTCGACGGCGAGGGCATCGCGGTCAACGCCGCCTACCTCGTCCCCCAGGGCACCGTCCGCATGCTCGCCGTCGGCTGGGAGGACCGCGAGGCGACCCCCCGGGAGCTGGACCGGATGCGGCGGTTGGTGGCGGACGGGCTGCGGGAGGGCGCGGTCGGCATGTCCTCGGGACTGACGTACACGCCGGGGATGTACGCCCGGGACTCCGAACTCACCGCGCTGTGCCGGGTGGTGGCGGAGCACGGCGGCTACTACTGCCCGCACCACCGCTCGTACGGGGCGGGCGCGCTGGAGGCGTACGAGGAGATGGTGGCACTCACCCGCGAGGCCGGCTGTCCGCTCCATCTCGCCCACGCCACCATGAACTTCGGGGTGAACGAGGGCAGGGCGCCGGAACTCCTCGCCCTGCTGGACAAGGCGCTGGAGCGGGGTGCCGACATCACCCTCGACACCTATCCGTACACCCCGGGGTGCACCACCCTCGCGGCGATGCTGCCGAGCTGGGCGGGCGAGGGCGGCCCGGAGGCGGTGCTCGCCCGGCTGCGGGACGACGACACCGCCGAACGGGTCCGGCACCACATGGAGGTCGTGGGCGCCGACGGCTGCCACGGCGTGCCCATCGCGTGGGACACGATCGAGATCTCGGGGGTGAACGACCCCGGGCTCGGTACGTACGTCGGCCGGACCGTCCGGGAGTCGGCCGACCTGCGCGGCGAGGAACCCTGGACCACCGCCCGGCGGCTGCTGGTCGAGGACCGGCTCGGCCCCACGATCCTGCAACACGTCGGTCACGAGGAGAACGTCCGGGCGATCATGCGCCACCCGGTGCACACCGGCGGCTCGGACGGCATCCTGCACGGCACCAAACCGCACCCGCGCGCCTACGGCACCTTCCCGCACTACCTGGGCCGCTACGTACGGGAGTTGGGCGTCCTGACGCTGGAGGAGTGCGTCGCCCATCTCACCGGCAGGCCCGCCGCCCGGCTGCGGCTGCCCGACCGCGGTCTCGTCCGCGAGGGGTACCGCGCCGACCTGGTCCTCTTCGACCCGGCGACGGTCGCGGCGGGCTCGACGTTCGCGGAGCCGCGCACCCTGCCCACCGGCATCCCGCACGTCCTGATCGACGGGCGGTTCGTCGTCGAGGACGGGCGCCGGACGGACGTGCTGGCGGGACGGGCGGTCCGCCGGACGACGTGACCGCCCGCCCTCCCGCGGTGTTACGGCTTGGGCAGGACGCACCCGCTCCGGGCCAGGTCGAGCTTGTTGCCCGTCGTGAAGCAGGCCGGGATCTGGTAGGTCTCCTCGGCGTAGTTGATGCCCTGGCGGACGGTGACGGTGCCGTTCGCGTCGACCTCGCAGGGGTTGTTCACCGTGCAGCGTTCGCCGTCCTCGTTGCCGGTGTTGTTGACGGCGACGACCTTGCCGGTGGACTGGTCGACGACCGGCGAGCCCGAGGTGCCGCCGATGGTCTGGCACGCGGAGGTGTAGCGGACCGAGTCCTTCCAGGTCCAGCCCCCCTCCTTCAGGCGGTACACGAACCCGTCGACGTTGCAGCTGTAGAGGCGCTTCCAGTAGCCGGAGGCCACCGTGATGGCGGTGCCGGCGACCGGGTGCGTGTCCTGCACGGTCAGCGCGCTGATGCCGTACGAGTTCTTGATGGTCGCGTAGGTGCTGGTGAGCTGGTAGATCGTGATGTCCGTGTCGGTCATGGTCGAGTACGCGACCTTGCTCGCGCGCAGGGTCGCGACCCTGGTGCCCGCAGAGTTGAGCAGGCCGAAGGTCCGGCTGGACGACTGGCCGACGATCACCTCACCGGGGTCCGGGAAACCGGTCTCCAGGCAGTGGCCGTTGGAGAGCACGAGCGCCGGGTCGGTGTCCGCCGAGTTGGGGAAGCGGATGACCGAACCGGAGCAGTTGCTGAGCGAGACGGTCCCGGCGAGGCTGACGGCCTTCAAGGTGGGCGCCGCCTGGGTGTCGGCGGCGTCGACGGAGGCCCGGACGTGCGCGGGAGCCGCGTAGGACGCGGGTACGGCGTGGGGAGCGGGTGCCGCGACCGCGGGTGCCGCGCCCGCCCCGGACAGCACCAGGGCGAAGACTGCGGCGACGAGAGGCTTTCTCATGTGGGGGTCCCCTCTTGCGACTTGGGGCGGCCGGAGGTCGTCCGTCCGCCTTCCGCTGACCGGAGGTCTTCCGGCCAGTTGTTGTCATGCGCATTGTGAGGGGAGAGGGAAAAGTGAACAAGGAGCGGTTTCCGGCCTGGAGTGCCGGAAACGGCGTATGTCGCCTCGGCGGCGTACAGCGCGCCGGCGAGGTGCGCCGCGTCGCCGCGGCGGAGGAGGAACGCGCCACGGCGGAGGAGGAGCGCCCCACGCGTGGAGGCCCGACAGGCCCGGAGCCCGTGGAGGGTTCCCGTCCGGCACCCCAGCCCTGACTCTCACCGGGCAGCCGGGAATCGCCGGACAGCCCTTGGTGCCCTGACCCTGGCCCTAGCCCCAGCCGCCGTGCCCGCGGCCGTGGCCGTGGCGTCCGGTGGGGCTCGTCGTCGACGGGGTCGGGGCGGGGGCGGAGGTCGTGGGTGCCGTGGACCTGCTCGCGCTCGGGCTCGCGGAGGCACTCGGGGACGCGGACGCGCTCCGGGAAGCGGTGCCCGTGCTCGCGGACGCGAGGGTCGAGGCGGACACCGACGGGGCGGCCGGCACCACGGGCACGTCGGTGGCCGACGGCCGCGCCGAGGAGGCGTCCGGTTCCGCGGGGCCGGTCGCCAGGCGCACGGGCTCGGACGTCCGCGAGGGCGCGCCGTCGCCGGACCCGTCGGCCGCGCCGGAGTCGAGGGCGGCCAGGGTGACGACACCGAGGACGACGGCGACGGCCGCGCCCCCGGCCACGACGATGCGCCGCTTGTTCCGGGCACGCCTGCGGTGCCGGGTCCGCTGCTGCTGCCGCCCGGCGCCGCCGACGACGGGCAGGGAGGTCGTCTCGTCGCCGTCCGTGTACGCCTTCCGCCAGCCGTGCGCCTCGGCGGGATCGGCGTACGCCTCGTAGGCCAAAGGCGTGTCCTCGTCGCTCTGCGGGAGGTACACCGTCGGCCGGGCTTCGGGATCTCCGGACTGCCAGGACATGATCGCGCATTCTAGGGATCACCTGGGGGTTCGGCGCAGCCGAAGGACAAAGATGCCGGAACCGACACGGCTCACGTGGTGAAAAACACGCCCCGGCGTACGGCGGGCGGTCGTAAGCTCACGGGCATGCAGGTGATCCAGTCCACGAAGCTCGCCAACGTCTGCTACGAGATCCGGGGTCCGGTTCTTGAGGAGGCGATGCGGCTCGAAGCGGCCGGTCACCGCATCCTCAAGCTCAACACGGGCAACCCGGCCGCGTTCGGGTTCGAGTGCCCGCCGGAGATCCTCGAGGACATCCTCCGCAACGTCTCCTCGGCGCACGGCTACGGCGACGCCAAGGGCCTGCTCGCCGCCCGTCGCGCGGTCGTCATGCACAACCAGACCCTGGGCATCGAGACGGACGTCGACCACGTCTTCATCGGCAACGGCGTCTCCGAGCTCATCGTGATGGCGATGCAGGCGCTGCTGGACGACGGCGACGAGGTGCTCGTACCGGCGCCCGACTACCCGCTGTGGACCGCGGCTGTCTCCCTGTCCGGCGGCACGGCCGTGCACTACCGCTGCGACGAGCAGTCCGACTGGATGCCCGATCTCGCGGACGTGGAGCGGAAGATCACCGACCGCACCAAGGCGATCGTCATCATCAACCCGAACAACCCGACGGGCGCGGTCTACGACGACGCGATGCTCCGGGGGCTGACGGACATCGCCCGGCGGCACAACCTGCTGGTCTGCTCCGACGAGATCTACGACAAGATCCTGTACGACGGTGTCACGCACACCGCGACCGCCAAGATCGCCCCCGATCTGCTCACCCTCACCTTCAACGGCATGTCGAAGGCGTACCGGGTGGCGGGCTACCGCGTCGGCTGGATGTCCGTCTCGGGGCCGCGCGCGCACGCCGCGTCCTACATCGAGGGACTGACGATCCTCGCGAACATGCGACTGTGCGCGAACATGCCGGGACAGCACGGCGTGGTGGCCGCGCTCAGCGGGCGCCAGACGATCAACGACCTGGTCCTGCCGGGCGGGCGTCTGAAGGAGCAGCGGGACGTCGCCCACGAACTGCTGACGCAGATCCCGGGTGTGACCTGCGTGAAACCGAAGGGGGCGCTGTACCTCTTCCCGCGCCTCGACCCGAAGGTCTTCAAGGTCAAGGACGACCGGCAGATGGTGCTCGATCTGCTGCGGGCCGAGAAGATCATGGTCGTCCAGGGGACGGGCTTCAACTGGCCCGAGCCGGACCACTTCCGGGTCGTCACCCTGCCGACGGTCGCGGATCTGACGGACGCGGTGACCCGGATCGGCTCGTTCCTGGACGGCTACGGCCAGCCGTGACACCCGCCGGGACGCGGCCCGCGCTCACCCTGAGTGTGCGTGGCGTCCCAGTATGCGAACCAGCTCAACTTTAGACGAAATCCAAGCTAGGATGGCTTCCTGTCAGGCACAGGAGGCCATTCCATGTACGAACCGATCCGGTCGAAGTCGGTCCACACGACGGTCGGCGCCCCCTCCTCCGACTTCCCCCACCGGTCGCGCGAGGAGGAGCTGGACATCCAGCTCGCCGGCCACCTCGCGGCACTGCTCGCCGTCACGGACGAGATCCGCGCGCTCGCCCCGTCCGCCGACCTGGACGCGGGCGCCGAGCGGCTGACCCAGCAGGTGAGCCGGCTGCGCGGCGGCGCCCCGCTCCGCGCGCAGGCCGCCCCGGCCGCCCCGGAGGCCGGCGAGTCCCACCTGTCGGCCCTCCACCGGCGGGCCCACGCCCTGGCGGGCCGTGCCCTGGTCGTCGCGGCCTCCCGCGCCGACACGGCCGCGGCGATCCTCTCCGCCGAGCGGATGGACGCCCACGCCTCCGCCTCCGCCGCCCCCTCCGCCACCGCAGAACCCCGCGAGCTGGCCACCCACTGACACCCCGGCCCTCGCCGTCCGCCCGGCCCCCGGGCCGGACCTCCGGCCTCCGGGCCACCCCCTCGGGCCCCTGGCCCGAGGCCCCGTACGGCCCCGGTCCGCGCGTCTTCGAAGTGACGCGCGGACCGGGCGCCACGCCCACCCGTCCATCCGTGACAGGCCCCGCGCCGGCCGGGTAGCGGCAGCCCCTCCTCCGGTTGCGTACCGGGACCCGGTGGTCACCCCGTGTTCACCCCCGGGGACGGGGAACGTTGGATTCCGAGGTGCACGCTCCAGGCGTGAGACGCATCGCGGGAATCGTCCTGGCGGTCCTGCTGATCGGCGGAGTGGCAGCAGCCGTCGTCGCAGGCCGCACTGGTCAGGACAAGGGCACGGCAACGAAGACCGTGCGAGGAGTGATCGGTTCGGAGAAGGCGGAGTTCTTCTCCGATCCGGATGTGGTGAAGGCCCTCGCCGCCAAGGGCTACACCGTGAAGACGGAGACCTCCGGGTCCTGGGCCATGGACGGCCTGGAACTCAAGGGGTACGACTTCGCCTTCCCTTCCAGCCAGGCCCCGGCCGACGAGCTCGCGGACAAGTACCACGTCCGTCAGCCGCTGCCCCGGCCCTTCTACTCGCCCCTGGTCGTGGTGGCCCACCGCAGCGCGGCCGAGGTCCTCGCCGCCAACGGACTGGCCACCCTCGACAAGAACACCGGCACGCTGAGGATGGCCGCCTACCTCGACGCGGCCGAGCACGGCCGGACCTGGCAGCAGCTCAAGGGCGCCTCGGCCCACGGTGAGCTGACCGGCACGCTGTACGTCGCCACCACCGACCCGGAGACCTCCAACTCCGGCGCCCTCTACCTCGCCGCGGCGTCCTACGTCGCCGACGGCGGGCGGGTGGCCACGGACGACGCCGCCGTCGGCCGCACCGCGTCCCTGATGCACCGGCTCATCAGTGTCCAGGGCGCCCAGCAGCCCAGCACCGACGCCGCGTTCGGCGACTTCGTCAGCGGCGCGGGCAACCCGCTCGTCCTCGTCTACGAGTCACAGGTCGCCGCGCTGCTCACCCAGGGCAAGGACACCGGAGACCTCACGGTCCTCTACCCGGACACCACCGCCAACAGCGACCACACGGTCGTACCGCTCACGCCCGAGGGCCGCGCGCTGGGTGAACTCCTCAGCACCGACCCGGCGTTGCGCCGCCTGGCCGTCCGGCACGGCTTCCGTCCGCAGGGCGCCGGAGCCGAGTTCACGGCGGCCACCGCAGGCCGTGCCACCTATCTCAATCAGAAGCTGACCGGCGTCCGGCAGGCGCCCGTGCCCGCCTACAAGGTGCTGCACGAGATGGCGCGCCGGGCCGGGAACTAGGGGGAAGAGAACATGAGCAGCACCGAAGACACGTTCACCCTCACACCGCCCGAGGCCGTGGCCCCCGTGCCCCGCGAGAAGGCGGGCGGGCTCGTCCCCGTCGACCCGGGGGTGCAGGACGAGATGGCGCGCCGGGCCGCGGAGTACATCGAGGGACTCGCCGTCCTGGACGCCCGCTCCCCCGAGTTCGCCGGCAAGGTCGGGGAGATCGCCGGCCTCGGGGCCACCGAGATGCGCGGCGCCGCCGCCCAGTCGAACCGCATGCTGGAGCGCACGATCCGCAGCCTGCCCTCCAAGGGCGAGGACGCGCAGTCGCACGTCGCCGGCTCGCTCGTCGAACTCCGGCGCGTGGTCGAGGACCTGGACCCGCGCGACCTGTCCGCGAGCAAGGGCAGGAAGTTCCTGTCCCGGCTGCCGGGCGGCAACAAGCTGCGCGACCACGTCGCCAAGTACGCCTCCGCGCAAGGCACGTTGAACAAGATCGTCGGCTCGCTGCGCGGCGGCCAGGACGAACTGCGCCGGGACAACGCGGCGCTTCAGACCGAACGCGTCCGGCTCTGGGAGACGATGGGCAAGCTCCAGGAGTACGTCGTGCTCACCCAGGCCCTGGACGGCGCGGTGGAGGCGCACATCGCGGGAGTCGACGCCGCCGACCCCGCGCAGGCCGACACGCTCCGCTCCGACGTGCTCTTCCCCGTCCGGCAGAAGCACCAGGACCTGCTCACCCAGCTCGCGGTGTGCGCCCAGGGCTATCTGGCGATGGACGTGGTCCGGCGCAACAACGACGAACTCATCAAGGGCGTCGACCGCGCGGCCACCACCACCGTCTCCGCGCTGCGCATCTCCGTGATGCTCGCCTCCGCCCTCGACAACCAGCGCAAGGTCGTCGAGCAGGTCAACGCCCTGCGCGGCACGACGGAGGACCTGATCCGCGGCAACGCCGAGATGCTGTCCACCCAGAGCGGGGAGATCCAGCGCATCGCCGCCGACCCGGCGGTCGGCGCCGAGACGCTGCGGACCGCCTTCCAGGAGATCTACCGCACCCTCGACGCGATCGACACGTACAAGGTCAGGGCGACCGAGACGATGGCCGCGACCGTGGAGTCCCTGACCTCCGAACTCCAGAACGCCGGAGCCTACCTGGAGCGCAGCCGCACGCGGGGCGCCCTGGAAGGCGGGCAGGGATGAGAGCGCTCCGACAGGCGGCGGCCGGCGCCGTCGCCCTGCTCGCCCTGACGGCCTGCACGGCCCAGGGGGACGCGCCGTCCGGGGACGACGGGAAGCCGCGGAGCGGCACCCTGCGGGTCCTCGCCTCCAGCGAACTCGGCGACATGAAGCCGGTGCTCGACCGGATCGAGCGGGACACCGGCATCAAGGTCAGACCCACCTACATGGGCACCCTCGCCGCCGTGGACCTGATCGCGCGGGGCGCTTCGGACGACCGCTACGACGCCCTGTGGCTGTCCTCCAACGCCTATCTGCATCTGCGTCCCGAGGCCGCGAGGAAGGTCGTCTCGGAGACCCCCGTCATGTCGAGCCCGGTGGCCATCGGCGTGAAGCCGGCCACGGTACGGGCCCTCGGCTGGAAGCCGGAGGACGTCACCTGGTCGCAGGTGGAGAAGGCCGTGGCGGACGGAGACCTCACGTACGGCATGACCGATCCGGCGCGCTCCAACTCCGGCTTCTCCACCCTGATCTCGGTGGCCTCCGCGCTGTCCGGCGCCCAGTCGGCGCTCACGGACGCCGACGTGGCCGAGGCGACTCCCCGGCTGCGCGAGTTCTTCAAGGGACAGAAACTCACGTCGGGTTCGTCGGGCTGGCTGGCCACCGCCTACGAACACCGCGGCACCGTCGACGCCCTGCTCAACTACGAGTCCGTCCTCAAGGGCGTGAAGGGTCTGACCGTCATCCGCCCGCGCGACGGCGTCGTGACGGCCGACTATCCGCTCTCCTCCCTCGCCGCGTCCTCCACGGACACCCGCGACGACGTCAAGCGCCTCGCCGAGGCGCTGCGCGCGCCGGCCGCCCAGAAGCTGATCACCGAGCGGACGCACCGCCGCCCGGTCGTCGCCTCCGTCGCCCCGGCGGCCGGACTCGACACCGGACGACGGCGTGAACTCCCCTTCCCCGGCAGCCGGTCGGTGGCCGACCACCTCCTCGACTCCTACGAGAACAAGCTGCGCCGGCCGTCCCGGACGGTGTACGTCCTCGACACCTCGGGCTCGATGGAAGGCGACCGCCTCGACCGGCTCAAGAAGTCCCTGGGCGATCTGACGGGCGACTTCCGCGACCGCGAGGAGGTGACGCTCATGCCGTTCGGCTCCCAGGTCAAGAGCGTCAGCACGCATGTGGTCCGCCCCGAGAACCCGAAGGCCGGGATCGACGCCATCCGCGAGGACACCCGCGCGCTGAGCGCCGACGGCGACACCGCGATCTACACCTCGCTGGAGAAGGCGTACGAGCATCTGGGCGCCGACGAAGACACGTTCACCTCGATCGTGCTGATGACGGACGGCGAGAACACCAAGGGGGCGAGCCCCTCCGACTTCGACGACTTCTACGGCAGGCTGCCCGGCGACCGGCGGGAGATCCCGGTCTTCCCCATCCTGTTCGGCGACTCCGACCGCGGGGAGCTCCAGCACATCGCCGACCTGACCGGCGGCCGTCTCTTCGACGCCCGAAAGGGCTCGCTCGACGGCGCCTTCGAGGAGATCCGTGGCTACCAATAAGCTCCTCGGCTTCCTCGAATCGCGCAAGAACCTCACCGGCAGCGCGTGCGGGATCGCCGGACTCGCGCTGACCTTCACCGGTCTCGCGGGCCCGTACTGGCCGGTCGTCGTGGCGGGTCTGTACGGCGCGGGCGCGCTGATCGCGCCGCCGGAGCGCCCGGCGCCGCCCGACTTCCCCGACCCCTCCGCCCAACTGGCCGAGCTGCGCGTCGACTTCGGCAAGCTGCGGGAGTACCTGGACGGCGTCGAGCTGCCTCCGGCGGCGGCCGGCCGGCTCACCGAGCTGACCGAGGTCCTCACCGCCCTGCTCGACCCGGGCTGGGTCGCCGAGATCCTCGCCCAGGACCCCGAGGGCGTGCACGCCCTGTCGCGTGCCGTACGCCAGGACATCCCGGAAGCGGTCGACACCTTCGTCCGTACCCGGTGGTGGACCCGGCTGGCCCCCGGCACCGAGCCGCCGGAGCGCCATCTGGAGCGTCAGCTCACCGTGCTCCAGGAGGAGTCGGACCGGCTCGCCGCGGCCCTGCGCGAGACGGAGGCGCGGCGCCAGGAGTCCCACACCCGCTACCTGGAGGACCGCGGCCGCTCGCAGTGACGGAGGCGGCCCCCGGCGCGCCGCCCAGGTCACCACGACGGCCACGCACGGTCCCCGGCGGCTCCGGGGCACCGGCGGCTCAAGCGGCCCGGGCCGGCCCCGGGCCGCTCAGGCGTTCGCGACGATCACCGCCAGGATCACGACCGCCAGGATCAGCAGCGCCACCTTCAGCCCCGTCGGCCACGGCTCGCCCGGTGCCGGCACCGGCGGCTGCGGCCCGGGCTGCATCACGCCCGGCGCCGGGACCGAGGCCGGGCCGTTGAACACGTCGTGCCCCGTGAGCGCCGCCCGGCCGCACCAGGGGCACGAGGACAGATGCGAACCGAACGCGTGCAGCGGACGGGTCGGGCAGACCCGTACCAGCGCGCGCTCCTTGTCCAGGGCGCGCAGCCACGCCTCGGCGGAGGGCCGGGTGGCGGGGTCCTGCACCCCGGGGCCGAAGGCGGTGCGGGCCAGCGCGAGGAGTTCGGGCGGGAGCACGGAGGGGTCGATGGTGCCGCGCGGGATGACGACCCGCTCCGGGCGCACGACGTAGGAGATGCTGGCGGCGATGTTGTCCTTGACGGTCGACTCGGACGCGCTGTCGTGCGGGACGCCGCCGAAGGGGTGGTTCCCGGCCGTCAGGAGCTGGTAGACGAGGACGGCGAGGGCGAACTCGTCCGTGGCGCGGGTGGCGGGGCCGCCGGCCTGCCGCTCGGGGGACGAGTAGTCGGTGGTGTGCATCAGACAGGGGAACAGCTCCCCGGTCTCCGGGTCGTTGAAGGCGATGGAGTCGCAGTCGAGGAACGTGACGAACCCGTTGGCGTCGACGACGACGTTGCTGCTGGAGAAGTCGCCGATGACGAGGTTGTCGTAGTGCATGCGCGCCGTCATGAAGGCGAGGTTCCAGGCCACGCCGAGCAGGAAGCGCCAGTCGGCCCGGTCGGCGAACAGTTTGAGGCGCTGGGCGCGCGTGAACAGGCCGATGAGCTGGACGTGCTGGGGCTCGCCGAAGCGGCGCATGGCGTAGCCGAGGAACTCGCCCTGCGGGCCGCGGGCGAGCGCGGTCGGCCAGGCCAGTTCCGGCGGCTGGGAGGCGTCGGTGGGACGGGTCACGAGCGGCGACATCGTCAGCATCCGCTTCAGCCGCTGCTCCTCCTTGGGTCCGGGCGTCTCGCGGTACAGCTTGACGACGATTCCGTCGTCGCCGACGACCGGGAAGACGGCCGCCTGGCCGCCGCCCTTGAGGGGCAGTTCGGCGAGGGTCACCGGCTTGCCGTCCAGGAACACCGTGCGCCCGCTCATGGCCGCGCCTTGAGGACGGCCCGCAGCAGGGTCTTGTCGTCGGCGTTGAGCGCGGTGAGCCGGTCGGACCGGAGCAGGGTCCCCAGGCCCTCGTGGGCGCTCGCGGTCACCGGTCCGGGGACGTCGAGGGAGCGGAACACGGCTTCGGCGAAGGACGTGTTCGGGGACAGCGCGCCGCCCGGGGACCGGTTGAGCGCGGCCTGCGCCAGTCCGTCGGTGGACAGCAGCACCCCGTCGATCCCGTCGTCGGACACGCAGTCGGTGTGCACCCGGCGGGCCGCGTCCGGCGAGGTGAGGAAGACCGTCTCGTTGCTGTACTCGCTGACGGCGGCCGGCTGGGGCAGCAGATGGAACTGCCGTTCACCGTCCTCCGTACCGGCTCGCAGGACGACGAAGCCGTCGCCCAGGGACAGATGGCCGAGCCAGCCCCGCGTGAGCACGACCACGGTGAGCGTGGTCGCGAAGTCCGCCGCGTCGGGGCCCGTGCGGTCCAGGAACACCTTGCACACGTCGTGGAAGGCGTCCCGCAGCAGCTCACGCACCGCCGTGCCGGGGCGCCGGTCCGCCAGGGTGGCGGCCCGCCGCGCGAAGTGCTCGGTGGCCAGCTCCACCGCGAGCCGGGCGCCCTCCTCGGAGCGCGGCCGGCTGCCCGCGCCGTCGGCGACGGCGAGGACCGCGACGGAGGACGTCACCGTGTGCCCGCAGGCGTCCTGGCAGGGCCGGCCCTGGCGGCGGTGCCGGTATCCCTCGACGCTCATTCCGTGGATCCGCCACGGCGTCTCCCGCTCGTCGGCTGTGGTCATCACTCAGGAGTCCCATCGGGTCATCGGTCACGATTCCCAGGCCGGGCGCTGCGTCTTGAACTGGCTGAAGATCTTCTCGAAGACCTCGTCGCCCGCGCCCTTCTGCTCGGCGTTGGCGCTCGCGGACATCATCTGGAGCAGTTCGCGGAACGGGAATCCCTGGAGCCGGGCGTTGAACTTCGGCGCGAAGGACCGGAGCACCTGCTCGCCGCGGTCCGTGATGCCGCCGACGCCGATCGCGTACAGCCGGAAGCGGCGGGCCTGCTGCTCGTCGGCGAGGACCGGGATCAGCCGTTGCCAGGAGTCGGTGAGATGGCCCGTCGCGTCGGTGGGCAGTCCGTCGGTGACCAGGCAGATCTGCGGCCGGTAGTACTGGAGTCCGGAGGCGCGCAGTTCGGCCTTGCGGGCGGCGACGATGTTCATCGACAGTTCGAGCGCCTCGGTCATCAGGGTGACGCCGGCTGCGGCGAGCTGCGGCGGGTGGAACATGTGCGCCGGCACGAAGGGGCTCACCGGCGCGTGCGCGGGCAGGAGCTGGGGTCCGCGCCAGGCGGCGACGCCCTGGCCGCCGAAGGTGACCACGGCGACCTCGACGCTGTAGCTGAGGCTGACGTCGTCGTGCAGTTCCCGGGTCCACTCCGCGAGCGCGTTGTTGAGGGTCTGGATGGGCTGACCCGCCATCGAGCTGGAGATGTCGAGGCAGAGGACGAGCGGCATCCGCTGCGCGTTGTTCTCGAACTCGATGTCGGCGTACTCCGCCGGCAGGGTGGGCGGGTAGTCGCTGTGCATGTGGGTCTCTCCTGGTCTCAGGGCCGGGCGGCCTTGGCGTGCCGTCCGGGTGTCGGCGGGAACGCGTAGAGGACGTCGGAGTCGCGCTCCCCGGCCTCGGTGACGTCGACGAGTCCGCCGGGCGCGGGCGGCGGGCGGCCCGGCTCGGCCCACACCGCCCGGTACAGCACGTGGTCCACCTCGACATAGCCCTGCGGGTGCAGTTCGGTGCGTACGACGGCGGGCCGGGCGGGGCCCGGTACGTTGCCGACGCGCCGGCCGTGGCTGCGGGGCGCGGGCGTGGCCCGGAGGCGGGTGGTGGCCTCGTCGGGCATCCGGGTGCGGGGAGGGGCGGCGGCCTCGTCGGACACGCGGGTACGGGTGGTGGCCTGGTCGGACGCGTGGGTACGGGGACGGCCGCGGGGCCGGGGCGTCGAGGCGGCCGGTACGGCGCCGACGCCGGGCGCGGCGAGCGAGCGCCTGGACAGGGTGCCGACGGCGACGGAACGCGCGGAGCGGCGGATCAGGAAGAGCAGGACGCCGAGCAGCAGGACGAGCACGGCGCACAGGACGGTGAGCACCGCGGTGGCGGTGTCCCAGCCGCCGCCGTCGCCGGGGTCGGTGGAGGTTCCGGGGTCCCGGCCGGTGTCGCCGGCCTTCCCGGTCTCCTGGCCTTGGCCTTGGCCTTGGCCCTGACCCTGGGCCGGGCTCTGCCCCTGTCCTTGGCCCTGTCCCTGCTGCCCGGTGGCGGTCTCGTCACCGCCGGGGTTCGCGGACGAGCCGGCCGCGGAGCCGCCGACGGTGTCCGTGCGGGAGAGGTCGGTGGCCAGGCCGAGACGGACCAGGTCGGCCCCGGTCAGCCGCCCCTTGGCGAGCCGGGCGCACAGGTCCCCCGCCTTACGGGGGTCGCAGGCCCGGCGGTCGGCCAGTTCCTTGACGGTGCCGGGCTTCAGCGCGTCGATGACGGCGTCGTCCGCGAGGAACCTGTGGTCGTGGTCCGCGAGCACGACGAGTGCCGTGCCGCCCTCGCCGGTGTGGACGCCCGAGGGCACCTCGACCAGGAGTCGGGCGCTGCGGTCCACCAGGGTCTGCTCGAAGCCCTTGCGGTTCGCGGCCCTGCCGTCGAACGGCAGGCTCCGGTCGACGGTGACGCGGACCGTGCCCTCGTCGGTCGCGCGGGCCCAGCAGCCCAGACGCTGCTCGAAGGTGCCGCCGCACGGCTGGGCCGCCGTGGCGGCCACCGCCGGAGCCGACGCGGCCAGGAGTCCGAAAAGCATGATGAGGGAAAGGCGACGCCGCATGAAAAAGACCCCCCGTGGCCCTGACACAACACCCCCGTGGCCCTGAAAGGCACTCGCCCATACTGGCGGAAAGTGGCGGGTGTCCGGAAGGGTTTGAGAAACGCGGGGGGCATCACTTCTACAACTCGAACACCTGATGGCATCGGGTGAACATCTGTCTCGCCCGCTCCACCCAATCACTGGCCAAAGCATCGAAATCTGTTTGCGTCATACGACAGGTCAGGGGAAGGTCGCACACGCCCGCGAGACAGGGGCGCGGCCCCCGTACGTCCCACACGGACAGCATGGGATGGAGCTGTTCGGTGTTCCACGCGTTCGACGCGGCGGCGGCGAGAGCGAGTTGGTCCTTGCGCAGGAAATGGCCGTCGGTGGCGAATGCGACCAGAAGTCTCTTGGTCGTCATGAACCGGACGGTAATCATCCGGCCCGTTTCCTCGAGGTCGAATCGCATGGAGACGGAAACGGTGTCGGTCTCCGTGTGGAAATTCCGTCTCGCCACCCAGGTCTGCACCAACTGCCGCCAGTGCGTTCCGATTTCGAGAATCTCCCGGCCCCGGCCGGAAAAGGAGTCAGGCGTCGCCACGGCCCACCGCCTCGGCGACCATCGCGTCGGTCAGTCCGGCGTCGAGCAGCGCCTGGGCGTGCGACAGCAGACAGGAGGGTACGGACACGCTGGTGCTCTCCTTGCGGCGCTTCATCAGGTCCTGGGTGCGCACCCTGATGGTGTGGGCGACGGTGGGCGGCGGCCAGTCGGCCCGGCGGGGCTCCTGCTCCAGCAGCCCGTCCAGGAGCTGAGCCGGCCGGGGCCGGTCCTCGGGACGCTTCGCCAGACAGCGCGCGACCAGTTCCCGCATCGGGCCCGCGATGCCGTCGAGTTCGGGGGCCTCGAAGGCCACGCGGTGGCGCACGGACTCCCCGCTGCCGTGCGGCGGGCGTCCGGTGAGCGCGTACACCAGGACCCCGCCGAGGGAGAAGACGTCGCTCTCCGGGCCCACCTTGGCGCCCCTGATCTGCTCGGGGGACATGAACGGCGGGGTGCCGACGACGACGCCGACCTGGGTGAGGCCGGGGGCGCCGTCCACACGGGAGATCCCGAAGTCGATGACGCGCGGGCCGTCGGAGGCGAGGAGCACGTTGGCCGGCTTGAGGTCCCGGTGCACGACGCGTGCGGCGTGGATGGCCTGCAACGCCTCGACCAGGCCCGCGCCGAGCCGCCGTACCTGTGGCTCGGGCAGGGGGCCGTCGGTGCGGACCGCCTCGGCGAGCGAGGGACCGGCCACGTACAGGGTGGCCAGCCACGGCAGTTCGGCCTCGGTGTCGGCGTCGACCACGGCCGCCGTGTAGGCGCCGCTGACCACGCGCGCCGCGGCGACCTCGCGCGCGAAGCGCTCCCGGAACTCGCGCTCCGCGGCCAGTTCGGGCCGCACCACCTTGACCGCGACCTCGCGCCCGGCGGGCGAGCGGCCGAGATACACCCATCCCATGCCACCGGAGCCGAGCCGGCCCACGATGCGGTACGGACCGATCTTCATGGGGTCACTGACAGGCGTACGCACCCCGCCCACCTCATTTCGGGGTCCAGTGCAGGATGTCAGGAGTGTCCCTCGAAATCCGCGCTTTTTCAGCCGTTCCGGCACGGGCGGGACGCCGGGGACGAAAAAGCCGGGGTCCCGCGCTGATGTGCGCGAGACCCCGGCGGGTGCGGTCACCGCGGCCGACCGCCGCAACGGTCGCAGGTCAGGGCAACTCGGGTCGGCCGCGGAGTGGTTGGGGGCGTCAGCCCAGGCGCTGCACCAGTGCGCGGTACTCGTCCCACAGCTCCTTGGGCGTGTGCTCGCCGAAGGTGTTGAGGTGCTCGGGGACCAGTCCGGCCTCCTCGCGCCAGACCTCCTTGTCGACCGTGAGCAGGAAGTCGAGGTCGGACTCGGCGAGTTCGAGACCGTCGGTGTCGAGGGACTCCCGGGTCGGCAGGACGCCGATCGGGGTCTCGACGCCCTCGGCCTTGCCGTCGAGGCGCTCGACGATCCACTTCAGGACGCGGCTGTTCTCGCCGAAGCCGGGCCAGACGAACTTGCCCGCGTCGTTCTTGCGGAACCAGTTCACGTAGTAGATCTTCGGGAGCTTCGCCTGGTCCTTGTCCTTGGCGACGTCGACCCAGTGCCCCATGTAGTCGCCCATGTTGTAGCCGCAGAACGGCAGCATGGCGAAGGGGTCGCGGCGCAGCTCGCCGACCTTGCCCTCGGCGGCGGCGGTCTTCTCGGAGGCGACGTTCGCGCCGAGGAAGACGCCGTGGTTCCAGTCGAAGGACTCGGTCACCAGCGGGACCGCGGTGGCGCGGCGGCCGCCGAAGAGGATCGCCGAGATCGGCACGCCCTTGGGGTCCTCCCACTCGGGCGCGATGATCGGGCACTGCGAGGCGGGCACCGTGAAGCGGGCGTTGGGGTGCGCGGCGGGCGTGCCGGACTCGGGGGTCCAGTCGTTGCCCTTCCAGTCGGTCAGGTGGGCCGGAGTCTCCTCCGTCATGCCCTCCCACCAGATGTCGTTGTCGTCGGTGAGCGCGACGTTCGTGAAGACGGAGTTGCCCCACAGCGTCTTCATCGCGTTGGCGTTGGTGTGCTCACCGGTGCCGGGCGCGACACCGAAGAAGCCGGCCTCGGGGTTGATCGCGTAGAGGCGGCCGTCCTCGCCGAACCGCATCCAGGCGATGTCGTCACCGATGGTCTCGACCGTCCAGCCGGAGATCGTGGGCTCCAGCATGGCGAGGTTGGTCTTGCCGCAGGCGCTCGGGAAGGCGGCGGCGACGTACTTCGACTCGCCCTGCGGCGGCGTCAGCTTGAGGATCAGCATGTGCTCGGCGAGCCAGCCCTCGTCGCGCGCCATCACGGAGGCTATGCGCAGGGCGTAGCACTTCTTGCCGAGGAGCGCGTTGCCGCCGTAGCCGGAGCCGTACGACCAGATCTCGCGGGTCTCGGGGAAGTGGGAGATGTACTTCGTGGAGTTGCACGGCCACGGCACGTCCGCCTCGCCCTCGGCCAGCGGGGCTCCGAGCGTGTGCACGGCACGCACGAAGAACCCGTCGGTGCCGAGTTCGTCCAGGACCGGCTGTCCCATGCGGGTCATGGTGCGCATGGACACGGCGACGTAGGCGGAGTCGGTGATCTCGACGCCGATCGCGGAGAGGTCGGAGCCGAGGGGGCCCATGCAGAACGGGACGACGTACATCGTGCGGCCGCGCATCGAGCCGCGGAAGACGCCCTGCTCGCCGGAGAAGATCTCCCGCATCTCGGCGGGGGCCTTCCAGTGGTTCGTCGGGCCCGCGTCCTCCTCCTTCTCGGAGCAGATGAACGTCCGGTCCTCGACCCGCGCGACATCGGTCGGGTCGGACGCGGCGTAGTAGGAGTTGGGGCGCTTGATCGGGTCGAGCTTCTTGAAGGTGCCCTTGCGGACGAGCTCCTCACTCAGTCGCTCGTACTCGGCCTCGGATCCGTCGCACCAGACCACACTGTCCGGCTCGGTCAGTTCGGCGATCTCGTTGACCCACGAGATCAGTTCTTTGTGGTTGGTCGGGACGGGAGCCGCGATGTCGCGCGCCACGATTGCTCCTAAATGAGGGGTTTTGTTGTTGTGCCCCGTGGGGGCTGCGACCCGGATGCTTCACGGTGATTGAACCCCTGGCGCTCATCCGGTGCCGACCGCACTCATTTGATGATCCGACCGGGGCGCGCATATGTCCAGAGGGCCTCACACCTGAGCGGAGTGAGCATCGCCACTTCCAGGGAGGTTTCCGCCCGCTCACCCCGGGTTCACCGCGAGTACCCCGGCGGCGCCCGCCAATGGCGTGAGATCATGGCCACTATCGGGGCCCGCTTATGCGGGACTGACGCGTAACTTACGGTTCCGTAGGTACGATTCGGCGCATGACTGCGTCCGCCCCCGACGCGCCCACGGACTCGCCGGCCGCCGGCCAGACGTCTGTCGCGCACTCCCTGTCGGAAGAGATCAAGCCCAAGCTTCGCGGCTGGCTGCACCTCGGCATGTTTCCGGCCGCCCTCGTCTCCGGACTGGTCCTCACCGCACTGGCGGACTCGACCCGGGGCCGCATCGCCTGCGGGATCTTCGCCCTGACCGCCTGCCTCCTGTTCGGCGTGAGCGCCCTGTACCACCGCGGCGACTGGAGCCCGCGGATGGACGGTGTCCTGCGCAGACTCGACCACGCGAACATCTTCCTGATCATCGCGGGCACCTACACCCCGCTGACCATGCTCCTGCTGCCGGAGGCCAAGGGGCAGTGGCTCCTGTGGAGCATCTGGGCCGCCGCGGCGGCGGGCATCGCCTTCCGGGTGTTCTGGGTCGGCGCCCCGCGCTGGCTCTACACGCCCTGCTACATCGCGATGGGCTGGGCGGCCGTCTTCTTCCTGCCCGACTTCATGCGCACGGGCGGCATCGCCGTCCTCGTCCTGGTGATCGTCGGCGGACTGCTCTACAGCGCGGGCGGAGTGATCTACGGGATCAAGAAGCCCAACCCGTCACCGCGTTGGTTCGGATTCCACGAGGTCTTCCACTCCCTGACCCTCGCGGCGTTCATCGTGCACTACGTCGGCATCTCCCTGGTGGCCTACCAGCACGGCTGACCCCCACCCCCACCCACACTCCCGCCCTTCCAGTGGCCGCGGCTCCCCAGCCGCGGCCACTGCGCGTTTTCCGGCCACCGTCCGGCCTCCCCGCCCGCGCCGCGACAAACACGCGCCACCCGCCACCCACTGAAAGCCGTACTCGATTGACATCACCTGGCTTTTGAGAGTTACTCTCATTTCATGGTGACTCTCACGCAGGACGGCGCCGTTCGGCGCGACCCCCGACGCTGGTGGGCCCTCGGGGCCCTGGTCGCGAGCATGCTCGTGCTCGGCTTCGACATGACGATCCTCAACGTGGCACTGCCGACGATGGCCCGGGACCTGGGCGCGTCCACCGGTGAGCAGCAGTGGATGGCGGACGCCTACGTCGTCGTCTTCGCCTCGCTGATGCTCCCCGCCGGTCTGCTCGGCGACCGCTTCGGGCGGCGCCGGATGCTCATCACCGGCCTCGTGGTGTTCCTGGGCGGCTCCCTGGCCGGCGCCCTCGTCGACGACGTCACCTGGGTGATCGCCGCCCGGGCCCTGATGGGCGTCGGCGGCGCGCTCGTGATGCCGCTCGCGCTCGCCGTGCTGCCCTCGCTGTTCGGACCCGACGAGCGCACGAAGGCGGTCGGAGCGGTCTCCGCGGCCTCGGCGCTGGGACTGCCGCTCGGCCCGATCATCGGCGGCTGGCTGCTGAACCACTTCTGGTGGGGATCCGTCTTCCTGGTCAACGTCCCGATGGCCGCCATCGGCGTCACCGCCTGCGTCTTTCTGCTCCCCGAGACCCGCGACCCCGCCTCGCCCCGGGTGGACGCCCTGTCCACCGCGCTCACCGCGGTGGGTCTGAGCGTCCTCGTCTACGGGATCATCGAAGCCCCGTCCCGCGGCTGGGGCGACCCGCTCGTCCTCGGCTGCCTCGCCGCCGCCGTCGTCCTGATCGCCCTGCTCGTCGTCCGCGAACGCCGCAGCCCCCGCCCGATGCTGGATCTGGCCCTGCTCGCGCAGCGCGGCTTCCTGCTCAACACCCTCGCCGCGACGCTCGTCATGTTCGTCCTGTCCGGCCTGATGTTCGTGCTGCCGCAGTACCTCCAGGCGGTCCTCGGCCACGACGCCCTCGGCACCGGCGTCCGTCTGCTGCCGATGATGGGCGGCCTGCTGATCGCCTCCCGGGGCGCACAGCCGCTGGTGACCCGCTTCGGGCCCCGCGCGGTGATCAGCGCGGGTCTCGTCGTCCTCGCCTTCGCCGCGTTCCTCGGCAGCCGTACGACCGTCGACGACGGGTACGGGGCCACCGCCCTGTGGCTGACCGTCGCCGGACTCGGCTTCGGCTTCGCCGTGGTGCCCGCGATGTCCACCGCGCTGGGCGCGCTCCCCCGCGACCGGGCCGGCAGCGGCTCCGGACTGCTGATGACGGTCCGCCAAGTGGGCGGCGCGATCGGCATCGCCCTGCTCGGCTCCCTGCTCGCGAGCACCTACGCCGACCGCCTCGACACCTCCGCGCTGCCGCGCGCCGCCGCGCAGGCGGCCGACGACTCGGTGGTCGGCGCCCATGTCGTCGCCGGCCGGCTCGGGGACCGGGCTCTCGAAGCCTCCGCGAACGCCGCCTACATCCACGGCATGGACCTGGTCCTGCTGGTCAGCGGGATCGCGGCGCTGGTCACCGCGCTGCTGGCTGCGGCCCTGCTGCCGAACCCGCCCCGGTCCGCCCCCGCGTCCGAGGAGGGCACCGACATGGCACCGGCCACGGCCGATGCCGGACAATGAGACCCATGGCCGCCACCGCACAGAGTTCCACTCCCGCCGCGGAGCCCCAGCCCGGGCTCCGCGAGCGGAAGAAGATCAAGACCCGCATCGCGATCCGCGAGGCCACGTACCGGCTGATCGAGCGGCAGGGGTACGACGCCACCACGATCGAGCAGATCGCGGAGGCGGCCGAGGTCTCCCCCTCCACGGTGTTCCGCTACTTCCCCACCAAGGAGGACATCGTCCTCACGGACGAGTACGACCCGCTCCTCGAACAGGAGCTGCGCGAACGTCCCGCGGACGAGCCGTGGTTCGACTCCCTGCGGCATGTGCTCGGCAAGGCCATCGGCCTGGGGGAATCCGAGGACCCCCAGGTCAGCCGGCTGCGGACCCGGCTGATGGTCGAGGTCCCCGCGGTGCGGTCGCGGATGATGGAGAGCGCTTCGGTCACCGGGCGGCTGCTGAGCCGGGCCATCGGCGAGCGCACCGGCCGCAACCCGGACAGCCTGGAGGTCCGGGTCTTCGCGATGTCCCTGATCGGCGGGCTCATGGAGACCTCCCTCTACTGGGCCGACAACGGCCACCGGGACGACTTCGCCGAACTCGTCGAGCGCGCCGTGGACGTCTTGGAGCACGGCCTTCCCCCGCGAAACCCGGAGGCCGCGGACACCTCCCGCGTGACATCCTGACCGTGTGAACGGACCGGAGATCCACATCGAATTCGCTCCCGAACTGGGGCTGTTCGTCCCGCACGCCCGCCGCTCCGGGGTCACCCCGGTCGGCACCGACGGCTCCTCCACCCTCGGCCATGTCGTCGAGTCGCTGGGCGTCCCGCTGACGGAGGTCGGCGCCCTGGTCGTGGACGGGCGCGAGGTGCCCTTCTCCCACATCCCGGCCGCGGGCGAGTCCGTACGGGTCGGCGCCGTCGAACGCCCCCAGCAGGTCCCCGGCGCGCCGCTGCGCTTCCTCCTGGACGTCCATCTCGGCACCCTCGCCCGCCGGATGCGGCTGCTCGGCGTCGACACGGCCTACGAGTCCACCGACATCGGCGACCCGGCGCTCGCCGCCCGTTCGGCGGCCGAGCGGCGCGTCCTGCTCAGCCGCGACCGCGGTCTGCTGCGGCGCCGCGAACTGTGGGCGGGCGGCTTCGTCTACAGCACCCGCCCCGACGACCAGCTCCGTGACGTGCTGGGCCGGTTCGCGCCCGAGCTTCGGCCCTGGACGCGCTGCACCGCGTGCAACGGCCTGCTCGCCCGGGCCACCAAGGAGCAGGTCGCCGACCAGCTCGAGAGCGGCACCGAGCGGTCGTACGACGTCTTCGCCCAGTGCGCCG
Source organism: Streptomyces sp. NPDC028298 (assembly GCF_055565895.1). Lineage (NCBI taxonomy): Bacteria > Bacillati > Actinomycetota > Actinomycetes > Kitasatosporales > Streptomycetaceae > Streptomyces > Streptomyces sp. NPDC028298. The sequence goes on along the minus strand of NZ_JBVHTL010000004.1, from coordinate 580,741 downwards.
AGTGCGGGCGCGCCTACTGGAAGGGCGCGCACCACGACCGGCTGGAGACCGTCGTGGAGCGCGCCCTCGCGGAGTTCGGGACCTGACGCGGTCCCGCGGACGTCCGCGGGACCCGTCCGGCGCCGGGACGCACGGCCCCGGCGCCGGCCCTGGGGCGGACGCGCCCTGCGGACACGCCCTAGCGCCTGATCAGATCCTTCGCGCCGCAGGCCAGTCCGTCCCTGCTGGGGTCGAGGCCCAGGGGATCGTCCTTGCCGTTGATCCTGAGCCGTCCGTAGTCGTTCTTCTTCAGCCAGGCACAGCGGGAGGCCGTCGTCTTCCTCACCCCCTCCGGGAAGACCGTCGGCACACAGACGTTGATCGACCCGTAGTGCCGGTCGCAGCCGGAGATCGTCGTGGACACCTTCTGCGAGGTCCGCTTCCGGTCCGCCCCGGTGACGGCCCCCGTCAGGGAGTCGGCGAAGGAGTGGACGTGCGCCGAGGCGGTGTCCGCGGCGAGCGCTGAGGGGCCCTGGAGATGCACCCACTGCGCCACCGAGGGAACGCCGTTGGCGTCCACCGCGAAGAGCATGTACCAGCCGGGCGGCGCCAGGTTCGGGTTGCTCGTCACGTTGAGGTCGACGTTGTTCCCGTCCACGCTCAGCGGCAGGTCCACGAACCGCTGGTTGGGGTCGGAGGAGTGGGTGACCGCGGCGGGCCTGATCAACTCGGCCTTCACGACCGGCCGGTCGACGGTGATGCGCTGCGTGTCCCCGTACACCCATTCCTTGTCGATCACCGAAGTGATCGTCGGGCGGCTGCCCTTGAGGAGGTACGGCGGGGTGTAGATCGACACGTCGTGGTTCCAGGTGCCGTTGCCCGGGTTGTCGCCGGTGGCCATCACGCGGCCGTCGGGCAGCAGGAACGCCGAGGAGTGGTAGCCGCGGGCCTCCGGGTCGGCGGCCACCGGGTCGAACGCCGAGGTCGCCGGGTCGAAGATCGACGCCTCGTACACGGGATCGGCGCGGTTGTGCAGCGCTCCGCCCGTCTCCAGGACCTTGCCGTCGGGCAGCAGCACGGCGGACACGTACATCTTGCCCTGCTCGCCGGTCTGGGCGACCTTGCCGTTGCCGACGTCGACCGTGCCCTGCGGGATCTTCGGGCCCATCGTGTACGCCGGGTTCGCCGCCTTGAGGTCGATGATGTCGGTGAGCCGGTTGGCGGCGGGGTTGGAGTCGATGTTGCCGCCGCCGAGGGTCAGGACCTTCTGGTCCTGGGCCGGGGGCAGCAGCACGCTCGCGGACTGGTCGCGTTCGTCCTTGTTCTGCAGACCGGGGATCGCGGTGGTGGTGTTGGCGTCGTAGTCGTAGATCGCGGAACCCGTGCCCGGGGTGCCGTTGCCGAAGACATGGCTGCCCGAGTAGAAGAGCCGCCCGTCCTGCATCAGGATCATCGACGGGTACAGACCCCAGAACGACCAGGTCTGGTTGACCTGCCACAGCGGCAGCCACTGCTGCTGCGCGTTCGACCAGCGTTCGGCGGTCACCGAACCGGACGAGTCCTCGCGCAGCCCGCCGAACGAGATGATGTCGCCGTTGCCCAGCTCGGTGGCCGACGGGTACCAGTGGCCGTCGTTGAGGTCGTTCGTCCTGCTGTACGTCTCGGTGACCGGGTCGAAGACGTACGACTCCCTGTACCCCTCGTACCCGTGGCCGCCCGCGACCGGGAAGGCCTTGTTGCCGCTGAGCACCAGCACCCGGCCGTCCGCGAGCTGGACGTGCCCGGAGCAGAACATGTCCTTGGGTGTGGGGATCACCTTGTACGAGCCGGTCGCCGGGTCGTAGACCGCCGAGGTGAACGTGCCCGCGTCGAAGTTCTCCTCGCTGTTCCCGGAACCGGCGATCAGCAGCACCTTGCCGTTGTTGAGGACGACGGAGTGCATGGAGCGGACCGGGTTCTGCGTCGGCAGGACCGTCCACCTCCCGTTCGCGCACTCGTCGGCCGTGCCGGTGCAGGTGGCCGGCGGGATCGGTTCGGAGACCTGTTCCATCGTGTAGTCGTCGGTGGTCGCCGAACCCGTGCCGTACACGGAGACGCCCCAGGTGATCCGGTCGGTGCCCGCCGGGACGGCCGGCGTGCGCACCGTCGCCTGCGTCCAGGCCGCCGCCATGTCCAGGGTCTTGAGGTCGGTCCAGTACTGCCAGCCCGCCGTGGTGTCGTGCCGGAACAGCGTGATCGCCGCGTCGGGGGTCGTCGTCTTGTAGAAGAGCCCGAGGTCGTACTGCCGGCCCGCCGTGACGACCGGCGCGCACGCGGTGGACTCGGTGATCAGCGCCTTGCGGTCGCCGTCCACCCGCCGGGTCAGCGTGACCTTCATGGCCTTGGTGCCCGAGTGGGCGTCGGACACGGTCGCGAAGGTGAAGTCGTTGTCCCCCCAGCCGGACTTCTCCCAGCAGGACGGCATGCCGTCGGTGCCGCCGGTCTCGAAGCCCGGGTTGGTGACGAGGTTGGCCGCGGACGCGGGCTGCGGGGACACCAGCAGCAGTCCGGCGGCCAGACCCGTCACGGCCAGCAGGGCGGTCCTCCGTCGTGGTCTCGTCCGAAATCTCACGCCGTCCCCCTCTCGGCGCGGCTCCCCCGCCCGGCGCCGGCGCGGCGCGGCAGGTACACCAGCGCCTCGGTCCCGGCGAAGCGCAGGACGAAGGTCGTCACCAGGGCCAGGGCCGTGGCGGACAGCGCGCCCATCCCGAGGTGGCGGACGAAGAGCGCGATCAGCGGGATGCGCAGCACCAGATCGGCGTTGGCGAGCAGCGCGAACCGGGCCGCCCGGTCCCAGCCCCTGCGGTGCCGTCGGCGTTCCCGGAACAGCAGATGCTCGATGAGCAGGAAGTTCCAGGCCACGCCGAGCTGGTTGGCGAGGATCTCCGCCGGTACGTAGTGCAGTCCGGCGGCGGTGAGCGCGTAGAGGCCGAGGAGGTTCGGCACGAAGCCGGTGGCGCCGATCAGCCCGAAGACCGTCATGCGGGCCACCGGCGAGGCGGTGCGCAGTCCGACGAGATGGCGCAGGAACCGCAGGCCCTCCGCCGCCGAGGACTTGGACTCGCCCGCGAAGCGGTCCTGGAAGACGAAGGGCACCTCGGTGACCCGCCGGGGGCGGCTGCGCACGGCCAGCTCCAGCAGGATCTTGTAGCCGAGCGGCCGCAGGACCTCGGCGGTGACCGCGCTGCGCCGGATCGCGAAGAACCCGCTCATGGGGTCGCTGATGCCGCGCAGCCGGCGCGGGAAGAGCGCCTTGGTCAGCCAGGTCGCGCCGCGTGACACCGCGATCCGGTATCCGCCCGCGAGCCCTTCCCTGCTGCCGCCCTTGATGTACCGGCTGGCGACCACGAGGCCGGCGTGCGTGCGTTCCCCCGAGGCGATCAACTCCGGTACGAGGGACGGCGGATGCTGGCAGTCACCGTCCATCACGACGATCCACTGGGAACTCGCCGCCTTCAGCCCCTCGACCACCGCGCCGCCGAGCCCGCCCACGGGCTCCTCGCGGTGCAGCACGCTCACCGGGAACGGGCAGTCCCGCGCGGCCTCGGCGATCACCTCGGGAGTGTCGTCCGTGGAGTCGTCCACGAACACGACCTCGCAGGGCAGCCGCGCCGGCACCGATTCGGTGATCTGGCGCAGCAACTGCCGTATGTTCGCCGACTCGTTGAAGGTCGGCACGACGATGGTGACGGCCCCGGGCTCCGGGATCCCGACGGCGCGTACCGCCGGTTCGCCCAGCTCGCCGGGGACAGTGCTCTCGAAGCTGCTCATCGACCGCCTCCGGAACGGACCGTGGTGGTGGTGTCGTTGTCGTCGACCGCGTCTCCGGTGGCGTCGATCCGCCGGATCTCGATGCGGTCCTCGCCCGTGCCGAAGGTGGCGACGGGCCTGGAGTGCTCCATCGCGGCCCGCACGTTCGGCAGGTCGGCCGCGTCACGCCGTACCGTCGGGGAGGCGACCACGTAGTCGAGGTCCTTCCAGCCGCGCGGCATCGTCTTGGTGACGGCGGGGTCGAGGTCGGCCTTGTAGAACCAGATGGCGCCGAGGCCCGGCCGGTAGCCGTCGTGCACGAGGTCGAGCCAGAGTCCGTCGTCGACCAGGACCCGGGTGTCCTCGGGGTTCCTCACCTCGGTCCTCAGCCAGGACGAGGCCGCCCGGTAGGGGGCGTTGGCGTCGGCCGTCACCGCGGTGCGGTCGCCGTCGTACCAGCGGGGCACGACATAGGAACCCGCGGCCACCAGGAGCACCGCCGCCAGCCCCCGGCGCCCCCAGGTGACCGGGGCGCTCTCCTGGGCCGTCCGCCGTCTGCGCAGCACGGCGTGGGCGACGCTCGCGGCGCCCCCGGCGAGGACGAGGGCGAGGAAGGGCAGGGCCTGGACGACGTACATCGCGGGCAGGTAGCCGTTGGGGCGCAGCGCCACCAGGGCGAGGATCGCCACGGCGAGCGCGGGACCGGCCAGCGCGCGGGCCGTCACCGACCAGCGGAAGGTGACCAGGAGCAGCAGCGCGCCGGCGAGGCCACCGAGCGGCAGCACCCGGTCGTAGTAGAGCCAGGAGTGGAGGACACCGTACGAGCCGGTGCCGCGTTCCAGGAGGAATCCGGAACCGGGGCGGCTCATCTGGTAGGTGATGCCCTCCCAGAGCGAGACGTGTCCGCCGCCGGGCAGCAACTCACCCTTGAGGAGGGCGAAGAGCGGATACGCGGTGCCGATCAGCACGCAGGCCGTGACGGCGCCGGTGAGCGCGAACTTTCTGGTGTCGCGGTGGCTGTGCCGCCACATCGTGACGAACAGGGCGGGCAGGACGACGAGCATCGTCTCCTTGGTGAGCACGGCGGCGGCGGCCGCGAGGCCCGCGCCGAAGTGGTGCCACAGGTGCCGGCTCGGCGACGCGGCCAGGCAGAACGCGAGCAGCGTCCAGGTCACCGCGATGTTGTCGAGGAAGATCTCCCGCTGGAGCACGACCGAGAGCGGGGACAGCCCGAACAGGACCATGGCGAGTCCGGCCGCCCAGCGCGGGAGCGACAGCCGGCGCGCCAGGACGTACAGCAGGACCGCGCTCGCCGCGCTGACCACGAGCATCGCGACGCGCATCGAGCCGACGGTCATCAGGGACGGGCTGAGGTGCGCGGGGACCCAGGTCAGCAGCGCTATCTGGATCCAGCCGAGCGGTGGATGGTCGTACCAGTACGTGTAGTGGGCCAGGCCCTTGCCCTGCTGGACGGCCCAGGCCTGGGCGAGGTAGGTGCCCTCGTCGTCGCTGAGCGCCGGGTAGGCGGCGATGTTCCAGCCCTGGACGACGAGGATCGCCGTGAGCAGGGCCACGCACAGGATCAGATCGGGGCGCGAGCCCCGCAGGAACGGGCCGGTGAGCCGTGCCGGGAGGTTTTCGGGCGCGTTCGGCCGCTGCGCGGGGGCCGTGGGTGTGGCCGCCGCGGGAAGGGTGGAGGTCACGCGGGAACGTCCTCTCGGATCGCTTCGGTGAGATGCGCGCCGGCGTGACTGGTCAACTCCCAGTCGTTGCGCCCTTGTTGCTCACGCCAGACGGCGCGCACGGCGGCCCCCGCGAGCAGGACCTGGTAGAAGGGCCCGCCGGCGACGAGCTTCAGGTAGTGCACGGTGCGGACGCGCAGCCCGTACTGCTTGCCGAAGTCGTGCAGCCCGACGAGCTCGAAGACGAAGGTGACCAGGGCGGTCACGGCCGGAAGGAAGGTGACGAAGGCGATCCCGACGGGCACGTCGAGGAAGAGCGCGACCGCCACGTTGAGCGGGATGATCACCCCGGAGACCGCCTGGAGGTACGGCGTCATGAGCGTGTAGCGGGCGAGCAACCGCTGCCCGAAGGTGGGCAGTTGCTTCCAGTCGCGCTTGCGGTAGACCTGCAGGAAGCCCTGGTTCCAGCGGGTGCGCTGTCTGAGCAGCGACATCAGCGAGCCGGGGGTCTCCTCCTTGGTCACCATGCCGGAGTCGTAGGCGACGACGACCTTCTTGCCGACGCTGGACAGCCGGACGCCCAGGTCGCAGTCCTCCGCGAGGCAGTCCGGGTCCCAGCCGCCGGCCTCCCGCAGGACCCGCGTCCGTACGAAGACGGTGTTGCCGCCGAGCGGGATGAACCCCTTCTGCGCGTGCAGGTGGAGGCGCGAGCGGAACCAGAAGAAGTACTCCAGGCAGTTGCGCAGGCTGTACCAGCTCGAATGGAAGTTGATGAGCTGCACCCCGCCCTGGACGACGTCCGCCTCCGTCGTGCGGAACGCGTGGTCGACGTGGGCGAGCAGCTCGGGATGCACCTGGTCCTCGGCGTCGAAGACCCCGACCACCTCGCCGCGGCAGTGCGGCAGGGCCGTGTTCATGGCCTTCGGCTTGTTCTTCCGCTCGTGGTGGTCGACGACGACCCGCACCCGCGGGTCGCGCGCCTCCGCGCTCCGGGCCACCTCGGTGGTCTCCGGGTCGTCGTGCCCCACGATGACGATGATCTCGAAGTCCGTGTGGCCGGATTCCAGCAGCCGCCGGATGGTGTGGTCGAGCACCGCCTGCTCGTGCCGCGCGGGCAGCAGCAGCGAGAAGGACAGGCTCTCACCCCCGTCCGGACGGCCGAACCGGGTGGATGCCAGCACTTCGGGCGTACGCCACGCGTGCATCTGCCACCACAGGGTGAAGGCCGCCATCCAGAAGAGCGCCAGTGAAACGGCAGCGATGAAGACAGAAGTGAGCACAGATCCCCCCAGATCCCCTGACCCCCGTCGCGACAGCGCGTGATGGCTGTCGCGACCCCAGGCAGACGCTATGGGTGATCTGTGAAGGACACGGGTTGCTCTGATGAAGAGCGTGTTTCGTCACGGTAGGTCAAATAGCCGAACAAACCGCTCTCTGGGGGCGTTTGGACCAGTTGGGGGTTACGCGTTTCGGCCGTTCAGAACCGCGCCGAGCCGGTCGGGATCGGTCGTCGGGACGTCGCAGACGAAGTTTCGGCAGACGTACGCGGCCGGCTTCCCGTCCACCAGCGGTCGCCCGGACAGCAGCGGCAGTTCGTCACTCTCCGGCACGCCCACCGCCACGACGGCCCCCGGCGCGGTGCCCAGAAGGGCCGCACGCCGCAACGCCGTCGTGGCCGGATCACCGGCCTCGCCCACCACCGCGACCTCCCGGGGGCCGTCGAGCAGCGCCTCGGCCACCGCGAGCCCCCACCCGATGAAACGGGGCGCCCGCGGCCCGAGCGCCTTCACGACACCGAGCGCCCGCTCGGCCGCGGTGCGGTGGGGCTCCGCGCCGGTCTGCGCGCCGTACGAGAGCAGCGCCCCGGCCGCCGCGCTCCACCCCGAGGGCGTGGCGTTGTCGGTGGGGTCCTGCGGGCGGCGGATCAGCCGCTCCGCGTCGGCCGCCGTGTCGTACAGCGCACCCGACTCCGCGTCCGTGAACTGCGCGAGGACGTGGTCGAGCAGGAACCCGGCGAACTCCAGCCAGACCCCCTCCCCGGTCACGGACGCCAGCGCGAGGAAGCCCTCGGCGACGTCCGCGTAGTCCTCCAGCACCCCGGCGTGGGCGCCGGCCCGGCCGTCCTTGCTGGTGCGCACCAGCCGCGCCCGGTCGTCCATGTGCAGCCGTACGAGGAGATCGGCGGCGCCGATCGCGGCCTCCACCAGGTCGGGGCGGTCGAAGTAGGCGCCGGTCTCCGCGAGGGCGGCCACCGCGAGCCCGTTCCAGGCGGCGACCACCTTGTCGTCGCGCCCGGGGGCGGGCCGCCCGTCCCGCGCCGCGAGCAGCCGCTCCCGCACCGAGGCCAGCGCGTCCGCGTCGAAGACCTCCTCCTGCTGCGGCAACTGCAGCACGGAGGCGCCCTCCTCGAAGGTGCCCTCCTCGGTGACCCCGAAGTACCGCGCCGCGAACCCGGCGTCCGCCTCCCCGAGCACCTCACGAAGCTGCGCCGGCGTCCACACGTAGTAGGCGCCCTCGACGTGCCTGCCGGTGCCGTCGTCGCTGTCCGCGTCGAGCGCCGAGGCGAACCCGCCCTCGGCGGTGCGCAGTTCACGCACCATGAAGTCCGCGGTCTCCAACGCGACCCGCCGCGCCAGCTCGGACCCGGTGGACCGCCACAGGTGCGCGTAGACACGGCAGAGAAGAGCGTTGTCGTAGAGCATCTTCTCGAAGTGCGGAACCACCCAGTCCCGGTCGACGGAGTAACGGGCGAAGCCGCCGCCGAGCTGGTCGTAGATGCCGCCGCGCGCCATCCGCTCACAGGTGTCCACGGCCATCTGCAGGGCGCCCTCGGAGCCGGTCCGCGCGTGGTGGCGCAGCAGGAACTCGATGACCATGGACGGCGGGAACTTGGGCGCGCCGCCGAATCCGCCGCGCGCCGCGTCGTAGTCCCGGGTGAGTCCGAGCAGCGCCCCGGCCAGCTCCTCCTCGCCCGGTACCCGGCTGTCCCCGAAGGACATCTCCCGCTCGGCGAGGTCCCGCGTGATCTTCCCGGCGACCTCGGCGACCTCGTCCCGCCGCTCGCTCCAGGCGCTCGACACGCCCTCCAGCACCTGCCGGAAGGAGGCCATGCCGTGACGGGGCTCGGGCGGGAAGTACGTGCCGAAGTAGAACGGCTCGGCGTCCGGGGTCAGGAACACGGTCATCGGCCAGCCGCCCTGCCCGGTCGCCGCCTGCACCGCCTCCATGTAGACGGCGTCGACGTCGGGCCTCTCCTCGCGGTCGACCTTGACGCTGACGAAGTGCTCGTTCAGGTAGGCGGCCGTCACCTCGTCCTCGAAGGACTCGTGGGCCATGACATGGCACCAGTGACAGGCGCTGTACCCGACGCTCAGCAGAACGGGCCGGTTGCTTCTGCGGGCCTCGTCGAAGGCCTCGGCCGACCACGGCCACCAGTCGACGGGGTTGTCGGCGTGCTGGAGCAGATACGGGGACGTCTCATGGGCCAGTCGGTTCACCCTCCCACTCTCCCACGGCGTCCGGGACGGCGTAGAAGCGCAGATGCACCGGGCGCGCCCCGTCGGGGGCATCTTCACGAGCGTGGCCGTACCGGTCCAGGAGCGCCCTGTATTCCCGTACGAAGTCCAGGAGTTCTCCCTGGGTCATCCAGGTGCCGGAGCGCTGGACCTGGGCCCAGCCCTCGGGGCCCGCGTACTCCCGGTGCGCCCGGAGGTACAGCCCGGTGTCCATCTCGATCTTCAGGCGTGCCACGCCCTCGGCGGCCGCGAGCTCCTCGGGGGCCATGGTGGACGGATCGGGTGTGGTGTGGCTGAACGGCAGCGCCCGCCACCAGCGTTCACGGCCGCCCGACTTCTCGGCGATCTCCTCGATCAGACGCTGGTCCGCCAGCTTGCGCAGGTGGTAGCTGGTCGTGCCCGAGCTCTCGCCGAGTTCTCTGGCGAGGACGGTCGAGTTCGCCTCGCCGTGCCGGCCGAGGTAGTCGAGGATGCGGCGGCGCAGCGGGTTGCCCAGGGACTTGTACAGGGCGGTGCGTTCGAGGCTGGTCAGCTCGGGGTCGGGCATACGGACACGGTATCCCCGGCCCGTCACGTCCACAGAACTTGTTCTGCAGAATTTTCTTTGCAGAATTTCCTCTGTGATCCTATCGTTGAGGCATGGAGATGAAGCGCACCATGATGCGAAGCGACTGGGCCCTCGTGCTGCTCGGCGTCACCGCCGTGGCACTCGTGCCCTGGATGGTGCTCCTCGTGCGGACGCTCCCGGCCAGCACGGAGGTGCGGAACTGGCAGGTGGCCTGGGCGGGGCTCGACGTGCTGATGGCCGCGGGCTGCGCGGCCACCGCCGCGCTGGGGCTGCGCCGCGATCCGCGGGCCCGGCTGACCGCCTCGGCGACGGCGGCGGTCGCGGTGCTCGACGCCTGGTTCGACATAACCACCGCGCAGCCGGGCGCCCCCCTGCTCCAGGCCCTGGCCTGCGCGGTGGCGGAGGCGGGGCTCGCCTGCGCTTGTGTGTTCCTCGCCCTCTCCAAAAACCGTGGCCCCCGCGAGGAACAGCCGGGTCGTCCGCGTCCAGGGGAACGGATTCCGACGGCCGGCACACACGATCGCGGTGAATGATCGACGCCCCCTCGCGCTCGCGTCGCGGCCGAAGGACACTCATAGGCCAGGGAGTTGCTGCCGGAGGGGGACGTGACATGCGGGACGGCCATCGGGCGGAGGCCGAGCGGCTGCTGGTCCGGGCTGTCGAGGAGGAGGTGCGGCGCTCAGGGGGGCGCGCGGACGGGAGCGCCCTGCTGTCGCGGGCGCGGGCCTCGCTCGACGCGATGACGGAGACGGCCGCCGAGGAGTACACGGCGTACGAACGGGCGCTGGAGGAGTCCGAGGCCGGACGGGAGACCTTCGGGCAGCGGTTCGCCCGCGAGGGGTCCGGAACTCCCCTGCTGGTGGCCGCGGTCGGCGCGGTCGCCGCCGTCGTCGCCGACCTGGCCCTCGGCACCGGCGCCGGCACGGCGGTGGGCACCGGGGCGACCGTGGCCGTCGCGGGCGCGACCGCCACCGTCCTCAAGGTGACGGCCACGCACGTGCCCGCCGCGAGCCGCCGCGCCGGAGCCCTCGGACAGCCCGGCGGACCCGAGCAACTGCGGCTCCAGTGGCTGACGGCCCTGGAGGTACGGGGCGTCCGCCCCTTCCTCGACCAGCAGCGGGTGCTCAGCGCCACCACCGGCGCCAAGAAGGGCGCGCCCCAACTGCGCCGCACCGACAAGAGCGCGGCCGCCCGCCGCCGCAACGTGCTGGAGCAGTCGTTCGGTCAGCTCCCCGAACAGGAAGGCCCGTTCACCGGGCGCCGCGCCGAACTGTCACGGATCGCGCAGTGGGTTCACGCGGCCAGGGCGAGCACGGAGACGAGACCGACGGTCGTCGTGCTGCACGGCGCCCCCGGCTCCGGCCGCAGCACCCTCGCGGTCCGGGCCGCGCACGCCCTCAAGGACCAGTTCCGCGGCGCCTGCGTGGTCGACCTGCGGGGCGGCAGCCCGGACGATCCGCCGCTCACCACCCGCGACGCGCTGCTCCACCTGCTGAACCGGCTGGGCGCCCCGCGCGAACAGCTCCTCTTCCGCGAGCGCTCCTCGCAGGACCAGCAGGTCAAACGACTGAGCGAGCTGTACCACCAGCATCTGACGGGCCTGCCCGTCACGATCGTGCTGGACGACGCGAGCGACGCCGAGCAGGTGCGCACCCTGGTCCCCGAGCGCTCCGACAGCCTGGTGCTCGTGACCGCCCGCAAGCCCCTCGACCTGTCCGCCGGCCTCGCCGCCTGGGTGCACCAGCTCCCCGTGGACGCCCTGGACGCGGCCGGCTCCGAGGAACTGCTGACCGCCGCGGCCCAGGACGCCTCCGGTCCGTACGACGCCGAATCAGCCGACCGGATAAGGGAGTTGTGCGGCGGCCTGCCCCTGGCCCTGCGGATCGCGGGCTCCTCGCTCGGCCCCCGCACCCCGCGCGCCCTCGCCGGCGACCTCGCGGCCTACGGCCCGGTGGAGCCCGTCGAACGGGTGCTGTGGCTGCGGTACACGGACCAGTCGGAACCGGCGCGCCGCCTGCTGCGCCGGCTGGCCCTGGCCGGCCGGGCCTCGCTGGGCGCCGCGGCGGCCGCGTCCCTGCTCGCGACGGACGAACCCGAGGCGCTCCGTCATCTGACCGCGCTGTCCCGGGCGGGCCTGATCGACCATGTGCGCGGCAGCCGCTACCGCCTGCACGATCTCGTACGGACCTTCGCCGCGGCGCGTCTCCTCGACGAGGAGGAGGCCTCCGAGCGGACGGCGGCCCAGGAGCGTCTCATCGTGAACTACGCGGAGCTCGCCGACTCGGTGATCCGGCTGGTGGACGGCAAGACGTCGACACGCGCCGACCAGTTCGGACCGCACGGCTTCACCTCCCTGGACGCCGCGCTGCGCTGGCTGGACGACGAGTCGAGCTTCATCACCGCGGCCCTCCGGCACGCCGAAGGGGTGGACCAGGCGGCGGTGCTCCATCTGCTGGGCGCCCTGTGCGACTACTGCCTGCTGCGCGGCGACCTGTACCGGCTGGGCGAGATCAGCGAGCTGACCCAGGCCGTCGACCAGGGGCTCCTGGTCCGCTCGGTGCAGTGGCGCACCGGTATCGCGGCCCGCCAGCTCGGCGAGCTGGACAAGGCACGGACGACCCTGGCCGCGGTGGTGGACCTGTACTTCGAGGCCCACCACGACGCGGGGGCCGCGAGAGCCCTGTGCTCGCTCGGCATCACGCTGCACCACCAGGGCGGCCTCGTCGAGGCGGCGGCCAAGCTCCAGGAGGCCATGGACCTCCAGGCCGCGCCCGAGCTGGCCGCCGACCGTGCCTGGACGATGCACGCGCTCGCGGCGGTCGAGCGCGACAGGTCCCGGCTCGGCCAGGCCCTCGGGCTGCTCACCGAGGCACTGGTCCTGCACCGCGAGAGCGGCTCGGTGCACGGCGAGGCCTGGGCCCACTTCCAGCTCGGACAGCTCGGCCTGCGGATGGGCGACGTCCCGCGCGCGGAGCGTGAACTGCGCGAGGCGCTCGACCTGTACGGCCGTACGCGCGACGCCCGCGGGGAGGCCTGGGCGCTCACCCAGCTCGCCCGGGCGCGGCTCGTCGAGGGCGACCCGTCCGCCGCGGTCGACGGGCTGCGCCAGGCGGCCTCCCGGCACCGCGAGAACGAGGACGCGCGCGGCGAGGCCTGGACGGTCTACTACCTGGGCCAGTCCCTGGAGGAGACCGGCAGCCTGGACCAGGCGGTGCGGGAGCTGGAGCGCTCCCGGACGATGTTCTCGCGCATGCGGGACGTCTACGGGCTGGCCTGTGCCCGCCACCACTCGGCCCGCGTGACCCGCGACCAGCGCGCCGCGCAGACGGGCTCCCTGCGGAACTCGGGCTTCGCCCGCCAGCTCCTGGTCGACGCCCGCGCGGACTTCCAGCGCATCGGAGTCGCCCACGGCGAGGCGTGGACCTGTCTGGAGCTCGCCGTCGTCGACGCGGGCAACGCCCGGACCCAGCAGGCGCTGACCCTGTGCGACGAGGCGGTCGGCCTCTTCGCCTCGTACGGCGACCGGCGCGGGGAGGACTGGGCCCGCTTCCTGCGCTGCACGCTGCTCCCCTACGCCGCGCCCGGCGGCCACGAGGTGGGCGCCGCGGTGGCCGTGGAGGAGCTGTCGCAGCTCGGCCGGGCCGGCCACGCCACCCGGGACGGCCGGCTGGACGACTTCATCGAGGCCTACCGGCTGCTGCTGGAGCGCGGAGTGGACCTGGACGCCGGATGGCAGGCCTGGCGCCTGGGCATGGTGCCGGGCCGCCACGCCCGCGACGTGATGGGCGTGCCGGTGCCGACATGAGCCGGGGGCCTGCCGGCCGCGGCACCGTGAACCAGCGGCCTGCCGACTGCGGCGACGTGAACCAGGCGCCTGCCGGCCACGGCGAGGTCAGCCACACGCCGGCCGATCACGGCACCGTGAGCCGGGCGCCTGCCGATCACGGCACCTCGAACTAGGCGCCTGCCAGCCACGGCGAGGTGAGCCAGACGCCGACCGACCACGGCGACGTGAGCCAGACGCCGACCGACCACGGCGACGTGAACCGGGCGCCTGCCGGCCACGGCGAGGTGAGCTGGGCGCCCTGTGGGCGCATGGCGGAGCCCGGTGTGTGCCCGCTGGGATCACACCGGGTGCCGGTCATGGCAGGGGCGGCCCCGGTCATGGCGAGGGGGCGGCCCCGTCACGGCCGACGGCCCGCCGTCAGGCCGGTCGCGCGGACCGGCCGGTCGCGGCCATCAGGCGGGCGGGCCGGTGACCCGGGTCGGCCGGTCGCGGTCGCCGTCGTCCGGCGGTCGCGGTGGTCTTGCGGTCTCGGCCGTCGGGCCCGGGCCCGGGGAGCCCGCGGGTGCGGGCGTCCGCTCAGCCCTTCGCGGGAGCGGTCCCGCCGGATCCGGAGCCGTCGGCGGACACCGCCTCGTTCTCGGGGTCCTGCTCGAAGGAGACCTTGCCCATGTGCTTGCTCATGGACTTCATCAGACCCCAGACGGCCAGGGCCATCACCGCGAAGACGATGAAGCCGAGGACGCCGGGGGTGACCTTGTTCTCGTCGACCTCCTTGGCGAGGGGGACGAGGTGCGTCAGTGCCAGGCTTGCGCTCATGTCAGGCATTGTCGCGGATGCCCGCAAAGAGGTCGTCCTCGGGGAGGGATGTGTCCACGAGGGACTTCGCGAGCTCGTACTCCTCGGTCGGCCAGACCTCCCGCTGGATCTCCATGGGGACCTTGAACCAGCCGCCGTCGGGGTCGATCTGCGTGGCGTGCGCGATCAGCGCCTTGTCACGGATCTCGAAGAAGTCCGCGCAGGGAACGTGCGTGGTCAGCGTGCGCTCGGCGCGCTCGAACTCGCTCCAGCGCTTCAGCCAGTCCCCGTACGGCGACTCCATCCCGCGGTCCAGGAGCGCGTGGTGCAGCGCCTCGGTGCGCGGGCGGTTGAAGCCCTGGTTGTAGTAGAGCTTCTGCGGCCGGTAGGCCGGGCCGAACTCGGACTCCGGGTACTTCTCGGTGTCCGTGGCGCCTTCGAAGGCCACCATCGAGATCTTGTGGGTCATGATGTGGTCGGGGTGCGGGTAGCCCCCGTTCTCGTCGTACGTGGTGATCACCTGCGGGCGGAACGAGCGGATCTGCTTGACCAGCTCGCCGGCCGCCTTGTCCACGTCCTCCAGGGCGAAGCAGCCCTCGGGCAGCGGCGGCAGCGGGTCGCCCTCGGGAAGGCCCGAGTCGACGAAGCCGAGCCACTCCTGCTTGACGCCGAGGATCTCGCGGGCCTCGTCCATCTCCTTCTTGCGTACCTCGTGGATGTTCTCCTCGATGTACTTGTCGCCCTGAAGCTTGGGGTTGAGGATGGAGCCGCGCTCCCCGCCCGTGCAGGTCACGACCAGCACGTCCACCCCCTCGGACACGTACTTCGCCATGGTGGCCGCACCCTTGCTCGACTCGTCGTCGGGGTGGGCGTGCACGGCCATCAGTCGCAGCTGGTCAGTCAAGACTCAATCCTCGGTCAGTCGGCTGTCGCCTGAGTCGGCTGTCGGCGCCCGGCGTGATTCCGCGCTGTGGGCGGCTTCTATAGTGACGGAATCGGGGGGCGATTAATTCCGGGGTCCGTCCCGGTGACCCCAGCCGAGAGGACGATCATGAGTACGTCGAGCACGCGGCTGCCCGAGGGCCGGTACGGCCGCTCCGCGGACGAGCGGGCCGACCGGAAGCTCAGGATCATCGGCGGCGTGCTGGGGGTCGCCCTGATCGGCGTGGTCGGCTGGTTCGGCTACGACTACATCGCCGGTTCCAAGATCAGCGCGCAGGTGATCACCTTCAAGGCGGTCTCGGACCGCGCGGTCGAGGTGCACCTGGAGGTGCACAAGGACGCCGGTACGAAGGGCTACTGCACCCTGCGTTCCCAGGACGCCGACGGCCTGGAGGTGGGCCGCGCGGACTTCCGTTTCGACCAGGACTCCTCCCGCCTCGACAAGGTGGTCACCCTGCGTACGACGGGCCGGGGCACCACGGCGGAACTCCTCGGCTGCCACGCGGGCTGAGCGGCACCGCCGATCGGGTCCCGACGGCAGCGGCGCGGGCCGGAATCACTCGGGGTGACCGGCGCCGACCTGCGGCTGACCAGCGTTGATGCAATTCTGATGTCTTATGTCCTCCCCTCGGAGCCGCTGAATTGTTAGGCTCGTGGTTTCGCCCACCCGTGAGAGAACATGCTTCAGGGTAGGGCGATGCTTTGTATTCCCAGTACCTACGAGGAGCACCTGTGACCCAGACCAGTGAGAACGTCACCTGGCTGACCCAGGAGGCGTACAACCAGCTCAGGGCCGAGCTGGAGTACCTGTCTGGTCCTGCGCGCACGGAGATCGCCGCCAAGATCGCGGCCGCGCGCGAGGAGGGGGACCTGCGCGAGAACGGCGGGTACCACGCGGCCAAGGAAGAGCAGGGCAAGCAGGAGCTCCGTGTGCGCCAGCTGACCCAGCTCCTGGAGAACGCCAAGGTCGGCGAGGCTCCCGCGGCGGACGGCGTGGTGGCACCGGGCATGATCGTGACCATCGCCTTCGACGGCGACGAGGACGACACCCTGGACTTCCTTCTCGGCTCCCGCGAATACGCGAGCTCGGACATGGAGACGTACTCTCCGCAGTCGCCCCTGGGCTCCGGAGTGAACGGCAAGAAGGTCGGCGAGGACGCCCAGTACGAGCTGCCGAACGGCAAGCTCGCCTCGGTGAAGATCCTCAAGGCCGAACCGCACCGGGGCTGAGCCCCGAACCGGCGACGACGATGCCCCCGGCAGCACGCCGGGGGCATCGTCATGTCCGCGTCGATCGGAGCCTGGACGGCACGCCGTCAGGACACCGGCGTCACGCCGTCGCCGAGCGGTACTTGCGGACGGCGAGCGTCCGGAAGATCACCACGATCAGGACCGAGTAGATCACCGAGGCCCAGACAGGGTGCTGCATGGGCCAGGCGTCGGACGTCGACACGCCCGGGTTGGCGAACAGCACCCGGCATGCCTGCACGGTGGCGCTGAACGGGTTCCAGTCGGCGACGTGCCGCAGCCAGGGGGTCATGTTGCTGGTGTCCACGAACGCGTTCGAGATGAACGTGACCGGGAAGAGCCAGATCAGCCCGCCGGACGTGGCCGCCTCGGGTGTCCGCACGGACAGGCCGATGAGCGCGCCGATCCAGGTGAACGCGTACCCGAGCAGGAGCAGCAGACCGAAGGCCCCGATGACGCGGAACGCGTCGGTGCTGCCGTTCGAGCCGACCCGCCAGCCGACCATGACCGCGACCACCGCGAGGACCAGCAGGGTCAGCGCGGTCTGCACGAGGTCGGCCAGGGTGCGGCCGGTCAGCACCGCGCCCCGCGCCATGGGCAGCGACCGGAAGCGGTCGATCAGGCCCTTGTGCATGTCGTCGGCGATGCCCGCGCCGGCGCCCGCGGTCGCGAAGGTGACCGTCTGGGCGAAGATGCCGGCCATCAGGAAGTTCGTGTAGTCGGTGGCGCTGGTGCTGCCACCGATCTTCATGGACCCGCCGAAGACGTACGTGAACAGGACCACGAACATGATCGGCTGGATCAGTCCGAAGATGACCATCTCCGGGATCCTGGACATTCTGATCAGGTTCCGCTTGGCGATGACCAGGGAGTCCCGGACGGACTGGAAGACCGGGTTCGAGGGTGCCGTGACCCGCACGGCGTCGCTGAGGGCACTCACTTCACGGCCTCTTTCACGCTCTCGTCGGTGCGGGCGTCCTTGCCCTTGCCGCCCCGGTCGTCCGCCGGGCCGTCGCCCTCCTCGGGCTTCTCCTCGGCCACATGGCCGGTGAGCGAGAGGAAGACGTCGTCCAGGGTGGGGCGGCGCAGGCCGACGTCGTCGATCTCGATGCCGCGGCCGTCCAGCTCGCGGATCACCTCGGCGAGGAGCTTCGCGCCGCCGGTGACGGGCACGGTGAGCTTGCGAGTGTGCTCCTCGACCGTCGTCTCGCCCTTGCCGAAGGCGCGCAGCACCTCGGAGGCGGTCGCGATGTGCTCGCGGTCGTGCACGACGACCTCGACGCGCTCGCCGCCGGTCTGCGCCTTGAGCTCGTCGGCGGTGCCGCGGGCGATGACGCGGCCGTGGTCGACGACGCAGATGTCGTGCGCGAGGTGGTCGGCCTCTTCGAGGTACTGGGTGGTGAGCAGCAGCGTCGTACCGCCGGAGACGAGCTGCTTGATGACGTCCCAGAGCTGCTGGCGGTTGCGCGGGTCGAGGCCGGTCGTGGGCTCGTCCATGAACATCACCGGGGGCGACACGACCAGGGCCGCCGCGAGGTCGAGACGGCGTCGCATGCCGCCCGAGTACGTCTTCGCGGTGCGGTCGGCGGCGTCGGCGAGGTTGAACTGCTCCAGGAGCTCGTCCGCGCGGACCTTCGCGGCCTTCGCCCGCATCTGGTAGAGCTGTCCGACCATCTGGAGGTTCTCGCGGCCGGTCAGGTATTCGTCGACCGCCGCGAACTGTCCGGAGAGGCCGACCCTGCGTCGTACCGCGTCGGGGTCCTTGAGCACGTCGACGCCCGCGACGACGGCCTTGCCGCTGTCGGGGCGCAGCAGGGTCGTCAGACAGCGGACCGCGGTCGTCTTGCCCGCGCCGTTCGGCCCGAGCAGGCCGAGCACGGTGCCTTCCGGGACATCGAGGTCGACGCCGTCCAGAGCCCTTACGTCACCGAAGGTCTTCACCAGGCCTTCGGCGTAGATGGCGCCTGGCATGAGTGTTCTCCACGTCGTTGGGGATTTTCGGATGTGCGCGTGTTTGCGAATGTGCGCGTACTGGGGACTGGTGCACGACGAGAAAGTCATCGGCCCGGCCCCGTCGGCGCCGATCCGGACCCACCGTAACGCGATGTATCGCGTCTCTCAATGGATTTTCCCCGAGTGGGACGGCCGGGCCCCTTCGGGCGGCCGCGCCCTCACTCGATGACCGTGTACCCCGCCTCGCGCAGCGCCGCGTTCACCTCGGCGCAGTGCTCGTGCCCCTTCGTCTCCAGGTGCAGCTCGACCTCCACCTCCGTGAGCCCGAGCCGCGGATCGGTCCGTACGTGGCTCACATCGAGGACGTTAGCGTCCGCCACTGACAACACCCCGAGAAGCGTGGCCAGGGCGCCGGGCCGGTCGGTGAGCCGCAGCGTGACCGCCAGATAGCGGCCGCCCGCCGCCATGCCGTGCCGCAGGATGCGCTGCATCAGCAGCGGATCCACGTTCCCGCCCGACAGCAGCGCCACGACCGGGCCCTCGAAGGAGCCGGGGTCGCGCAGCAGCGCCGCGACGGAGCTCGCGCCGGCCGGTTCGACGACCAGCTTGGCGCGCTCCAGGCACAGCAGCAGCGCGCTGGACAGATCGTTCTCGGAGACCGTGCGGACCTCGTCGACCAGCTCCTCGACCAGGCGGAACGGCACGTCGCCGGGACGGCCGACCTTGATGCCGTCGGCCATCGTCGCCGGGTTCTCCACCGACACCGGCCGCCCCGCCGCGAGCGAGGGCGGATACGCCGCCGCGCCCTCCGCCTGCACGCCGATGATCCGGACGTCCGGGCGCAGCGACTTCACGGCGAGGGCCACGCCCGCCGCGAGCCCGCCGCCGCCGATCCCGAGGACGATCGTGCGCACCTCCGGGCACTGCTCCAGGATCTCCAGGCCGACCGTGCCCTGCCCCGCGATGACGTCGGGGTGGTCGAAGGGGTGGATGAACACCGCGCCCGTCCGCCGCGCGTACTCCTGCGCGGCGGCCAGGGTCTCGTCGACCACCTGCCCGTGCAGCCTCACCTCGGCGCCGTAGTCGCGGGTGGCCGCGACCTTGGGCAGCGGGGCGCCGTTCGGCATGAACACGGTGGACCGCACACCGAGCAGCGAGGAGGCGAGCGCCACGCCCTGCGCGTGGTTGCCCGCGCTCGCGGCGACGACGCCCGCCGCGCGCTCCTCCGGGAGCAGGCCCGCGATCCGCACGTACGCGCCGCGCAGCTTGAACGATCCCGTCCGCTGGAGGTTCTCGCACTTGAACTGCACCGGCGCGCCGACGAGCTGGGACAGATACCTGCTGCCCTCCATCGCGGTCACCCGCGCCACCCCCGACAGCATCTTCTGCGCGCCGCGCACGTCGTCGAGAGTCACACTGGGAAAGGAGTCAGCACTGCTGTAGCTCATGACCGTCAGTCTCGCAGTTCACGCTGGCGCACTCCCGTGGTGACCACGCTCCGAGACTCGGTTTGCGCAGCGCCGGTACGGCCCGCGCCCCGGCCGCGTAACCTGTCCCCCAACCCAGCTCCCCACGCATGAATTGAGCCCCCGGCCATGCCCACTACACCAGAGATGTCGATGGACATGACGACCGTCGGTGACACCGGTCTTCTCGAAGCCCTTCAGCACGAGGTCGCGGTCTTCGCGCGCCGTGCGGAACAGACCCGGCTCGGCGGGGTGGGGCAGGTGCGCAACTCCATGGACCGTGCCGCCTACCTCCTGCTCAACCGCCTCGACAAGGAAGGCCCGATGGGCGTCAAGGCGCTCGCGGCGAGCATGGGGATCGACTCCTCGACGGTCACCCGGCAGGTCGCCCCGCTGGTCGACACCGGGCTCGTCAAGCGCACCTCGCACCCCGAGGACGGGCGCGCCGTGGTGCTCCAGCTCTCCCCGCGCGGCCAGTCCCGGCTCGACGAAGTACGCACGTCCCGGCGTCAGTTGATGGCCGAGCTGACACACGATTGGGCACCGGAGGAGCGTGAGGTCTTCTGCGCGCTCCTCACCCGCTTCAACGGCGCGCTCTCGGCCCGCCAGGCGGCCCAGGGCCTGCCGACCACGGAGACCGAGCCGGCTTCCTGAACGGAGCCGGTGCCGGCCGGTCGGCCGGGCCCTTTCCGGCCGTCGGCCGCGCCCGGAGCTTGCCGGTGACCGCACCTGGGGCAGACCGGCGCGCCGAGCCCTGGTTTCGGCCGCCGGTCGCGCTCAGGACTGGCTGATGGGCCGTGCCCGGGGCGGGTGGTGAGCCGCGCCCGGGGCGGGGCGCAGGCCGGGGCCCCGGTGTCCCCGGGCGTTCGTCGCGCGGCACGCGCGCGTGCATGTGCTCCGAACTCTTGACCGGAAGGCGCCCCCTGGCCTCATATGAGACCGGGTCCTCGTCGTACGGGGTGCGACGGGTCGCACGCGGCCGCGGGCCTTCTCAGGGTCACCCTCAGGCGGGAGGCATGGTGCGAGAACGGCGTGCCTCCCAAGGCGTTCGCCGGGCCAGGGAGTTCGAGGCCTTCGTGGCGGGCGCGGCGGGGCGGCTGCTGCACACCGCCACCCTGCTCACCGCGGAGCCCCGGGACGCCAACCCGCGCGCGCGGCGACTGCTGACGCAGGCCCTCGCCCACACGTACGCCTCATGGGACCGGCTCCACGGCGAGGATCCCTACGACAGCGCCCGCAGGCAACTGGCCGCACGCTTCCAGCGCACCGCCTGGCACCAGTACGGGAGCTTCGGGCGCCGGCGTACGTCCCCGGACCACGTCCTGGCCTCCCTCACGCCCCAGGAACGGCTGATCCTCGTGCTCAGGCTGTACGAGGGGGTCGCCGAGGAGCAGGCGGCGGCCCTGCTCGGGCTCCCCCCGGAACGCGTACGGGCGATCTGCGCCCGCGCCATGGCGACGCTGCTGCACCCGCCCCGCGACCCGGCACCGGCCCTGGAGGTGGCGCCGTCATGAACCTGTCGGAGCGCGAGGCGGCCGTGCGGCGGATGCTGGAGCTGACACCCGCGCCCGTGGTGCCGGCCGACCTGTACGGCGAGGTCGTACGCCGCGGACGGCGCGTGCAGCGCCGTGCGCGGGCGGTGCGGCGGCTGCTGTGGCTGGCGCTGCTCGCCGCGGCCGTCGTCTTCGCCGTCTGGGCGGCGACGGCCCGTCCGTGGGTGGAACCGCCGTCGGACACGACTCCCCCGCTGACGGGCTGGTGACCGAACGCTTCCCGGGGACGGGCCGGTGATCTCGGGCCGTGCCGAAGGCCGGTGTTCGCGGACCGTGGCTGACGGCCGGTGACCGTGCGCCACTGCCCGCGGGCCGGTGGTCCGGCGCGCGGGCAGTGGTGGAGGTCCGGTCGGGCGGCGACGGCGGGCCGGAGCGGCCCACCGAAGGCCGCCGTCCTCGGCTCTAGCCCAGGGCCTGCTGCAGGTCCTGGAGCAGGTCGTCGATGTTCTCGATGCCCACGGAGATGCGGACGAGGTCGGCGGGGACCTCCAGCGCCGAACCGGCGACCGAGGCGTGCGTCATGCGTCCCGGGTGCTCGATCAGGGACTCGACCCCGCCCAGCGACTCACCGAGCGTGAACACCTTGGCACGGTTGCAGACCTCGACGGCCGCCTCCTCGCCGCCCTCGACCTGGAAGGAGACCATGCCGCCGAACGACCTCATCTGCTTGGCGGCGATCTCGTGACCGGGGTGCTCCGGGAGACCCGGGTACAGGACCCGCGTCACGCGCGCGTGCCGGGTGAGCATGTCGGCGATCCGGCCGGCGTTCTCGCTGTGCCGGTCCATGCGCACGGAGAGGGTCTTGGTGCCGCGCAGCACCAGCCAGGAGTCGAAGGGCCCGGCGACGGCGCCCATCGCGTTCTGGTGGTACGCCAGTTCCTCGCCGAGTTCCTGGTCGGCGGTGATCAGGGCGCCGCCCACGACGTCCGAGTGACCGCCCATGTACTTGGTCAGGGAGTGCACGACGACGTCCGCGCCGAGCGCGAGCGGCTGCTGGAGGTAGGGGGTCGCGAAGGTGTTGTCGACGACGAGCCGGGCGCCCGCCTCGCGCGCGATCTGCGCGATCACGGCGATGTCGGTGATGCCGAGGAGGGGGTTGGAGGGCGTCTCGACCCAGATCGCCTTGGTCTTCGGGGTCAGTGCGGCCCGTACCGACTCGGGGTCGCTGGTGTCGGCCACCGACCATTCGACGCCCCAGCGGGAGACGACCTTGGCGAAGAGCCGGAAGGTGCCGCCGTACGCGTCGTTGGGGATCACCACGTGGTCACCGGGGCTGAGCAGCGTACGCAGCAGGCAGTCCTCGGCCGCGAGTCCCGACGCGAAGGCGAGGCCGCGGCGGCCGCCCTCCAGTGCTGCGAGGTTCTCCTCCAGGGCGGTCCTGGTGGGGTTGGCGCTCCGGCTGTACTCGTAGCCGCCGCGCAGGCCGCCGACGCCGTCCTGCTTGTAGGTCGAGACCTGGTAGATCGGCGGGACGACCGCTCCGGTGAGGGGATCGGCGGTGTTGCCCGCGTGGATCGCGAGCGTCTCGAAATGCTGACTGATGTGCCTGTCGCTCATGAGTCCCGAGCGTAGTGCTCCTTACGCGTTCGTGACGGCGTACACCCGGCCGCGGAGCGGGCCTTCGCCGAGAGCGTGACGCGTGCGCCGGGACCGGAGCGGGCCCGGACGCGGAGCGTGCTGCGCGCACCCGAGGCCGGAGCGGGCCTTCGCCCACAGCGTGACGGACCGGGTTGGCCAATTGTCGGACGCGTCTGGTTCGCTGGAGGCATGCAGATTCTCTGGGTCCTGATGGCGCTGGCCATGTTCAGCGTGGTCCTGCTGCCGGTGTTCCGGCGCAGGCGCACCGGTATACAGCTCGTCACGCCCGGTGACCCGGACGCCGCGGACCCGGCGAACTACGGCTTCCTGCGCCAGGAGGAGCTGGACATCCGCATGCCGGGACCGGACGCGGATCTGCTGAACGTCCTGGACGTGGTGCAGCGGACCCAGGACTACCGCGCGGCCTCGCAGCTCCTGGCCGGCACCGAGACCGAGGGCGAGACCCGCTGGCAGCGGGTGCAGGCCTTCGCGGGCGCCGCGTCGCTCGAGCTCATGCAGCGGCCCGGCGGGGTCAGCGAGACGCCCGGCGGGCAGTGGCTGCGGGTGTGGCGTGCCGAGGCTCCCAAGGACGCGGGCGGCGCCGCGGTGCACGCCGAGTTCCTGGTGCAGCAGGCCTGGCGGACGTCGACGCCGGGCACCGACGACTTCCGGATCATCATGGAGGAGGCTCGGTCCGCCTGCGGCGACGCGGCGCTGCTGTCCCCCGGTGACCCGATCCCGTACATCATCGAACTGTCGGTGGCGCGCGGACTCGGCTACACCCAGCCGGAGTTCGAGAAGCTCTGGCTGAAGATCCTGGACCGCGCGCCGTCCCACATGGGCGCGCACCTGGCGGCCCTGCACTACTGGTGCGAGAAGTGGCACGGCTCGCGGGAGACGGCGTACGCCTTCGCGGAGGCCGCGGCGGCACGGGCGCCGGAGGGCTCCCTCCTCGCGGCGATGCCGCTGTTCGCGGTCTTCGAGCACCTGCCCGAGGTGAACCTGGTCCGCGGCTTCTACCAGAGCGAGGTCGTGACCAAGGCCGTCCACGGCGCGCTGTACGCGGTCCACGCGGCCCGCCCCGACGACCCGATGCTCGCCCACGTCCGCCATCTGCTGGTCTGCTTCCTGGTCCGCGGCGAGCGCTGGTCCGAGGCGATGAACCAGTTGGTGCACGTGGACGGCCACGTCGGCGCCCTGCCGTGGACCCTGAGCCAGGATCCGGCCGCGGACTACGCGATATACCGCGCGCTGGCGGTCGCCGGGTACGAGGCCAACGGCGGCAGCCCGGCGACCCTGTCGCACTGACGGCGGCGCGCGGGGCGAGGGCGGCTCGCCCCGGGGTCGGGGCGGGGCGGTGCTTCCCGGGGCCGGGAAGCCGCGGGGCGGGGTTCTTCCCCGGGCCGGGTGATCATGGCGCCCGGGAATTCGGTTGCCCCTCGGACGTTCCCGGGCTACAAACCACACATGGCCGACATCCAGGGCTCGTACGACGATCTCTTCATCGCTGTGCCCCAGGCGCTGTCCGTGATGCTGGACGAGGGTGACGCCGGTGCCTCGGTGGCCGTCTTCGTGGACGGCGAACCGGTGGTGGACGTCTGGGGCGGTTTCACCGACGCGGACCGCACGACCCCGTGGCAGCGGGACACGATCACCAACGTCTGGTCCGTGACCAAGACGATGACGAACCTGTGCGCGCTGATCCTGGTCGACCGGGGCGAGCTCGACCTGGACACGCCGGTCGGTCACTACTGGCCGGAGTTCGCCCGGGCGGGCAAGGAGAAGGTGCTGGTACGGCACCTGCTCGCGCACACCGCGGGCCTGCCCGACTGGGACGGACCGGTCGAGGACCTGTACGACTGGACGGCCGCCACGGCGCGTCTGGAGGCGCAGACCCCGCAGTGGGAGCCGGGCTCCGCGGCCGGGTACCACTCGCTGACCCAGGGCTTCCTCGTGGGCGAGGTGATCCGCCGCATCACGGGCGCCGGCCCGGGCGCGTTCTTCGCACGGGAGGTGGCGGGCCCGCTGGGCGCCGACTTCCACATCGGGCTGCCGGCCGCACAGGACCACCGGGTGGCCCTCACGATCCCGCCGCCCGGCCAGGACGAGGACTACACCGCGAGCGCGCCCGGCGGCACCACACCGGCCGCCGGCACCGCGCGCCTCAGGGTCCGTGACGGCAACAGTGCGGCCTGGCGCCGGGCGGAGATCCCCGCGGCGAGCGGATTCGGCAACGCCCGCTCGGTCGCGCTCGTGCAGTCGGTCATGGCCCGCGGAGGAGCACTGGGCGGCACCCGGCTCCTGTCACCGGCGGTCTGCGAGCTCGCACGACAGGAACAGTTCAAGGGCGAGGACCGCCGCCTGGGCATGCCCGTCCGCTGGGGCCTGGGCTACGGCCTGTTCGACACCGGCATCGGCTGGGGCGGCTGGGGCGGCTCCCTGGTCGTGGTCGACCCCGACCACCGCATGGCGGTCGCCTACGTGACCCACCAGATGCGCGAACCAGCGAACGACCAGCGGGGCCTGGAACTGCTGATGTCCGCCTACGACGGCCTCCAGGGCCTGAAACCCTGACGGGCCGGACCACAGCCTCCGTGCCCCTTCCGGGTCCGGCCCTGCGCGAGCGGCCCGCCCTCACGCGTCGCGGCCGACCCTGTCGGGCAACCGCCGTTCGGACCACCCGAGGCGGCTCTTCAGGTGACTGCCGGACGCCTCATGAGCCAGGCAGCCGTCGCAGGGGTACGACGTCTCAGCAGAGAACGAACCCGGAACGCCGTGAGGAGCTTGGCGATGTACGCAGCAGTCCGGCGGTACGAAGGGGTGACCGATTCGGCCGAGGCAGCACGTCTCGTGAACGAGGGGTTCGTGGCACTCATGCGCCAGGTCTCCGGCTTCGTGGCCTACTACTGGATCGATGCCGGGGACGGAGTGATGGTCTCGACCAGCGTCTTCCAGGACCGGGCCGGTGCCGAGGAATCGATCTCGAGGGCTGCGGACTTCGTGCGGGACAACCTTGCGTCCCTGCTCCCCAACCCTCCCCAGGTCATGGCCGGCGAGGTGGTGGCTTCCGCATGACGGCGTTCGGACCGGCCCCATGAAACCTCCGGGGCCGTACCGGCCCGCAGTGCCCACGCGGTCGCCCTTCACAGACCTTTGCTGCCGCCATGCGGCCCGTGGGTGATGCCCGCGGTTGTGCCCGGGCCACCGGTCAGTGACACAGGTGGGCCAGGAGTTCTTCGCCGGCGGGGTACTCCTCCTCCTGGGGGAGCAGGCGGGTGGCCGAGTCCAGTTCGCGGTCCCTGACGAGTGCGTGTATCTCGTGGGCGAGCGGGGTCACGTCGCTGATGGACACGATCCACTCGTCCGCGTACCGCGTCGACGCCTCACCTGAGAGCCCCAGTTGCAGCGAGCGGTATGGCAGGGGACGCAGGTGCAGATCGCGTTCGGGATCCCACTGGACCCGGGCGGGCGCGCGCTTGAGGTCGCGCTGCCAGGCGCTGCGATCGGGATGCAGTCCGCGGACGTAGTGCGACAGGCAGGCATGACGCAGCGCCCAGTCGAAGCCGTCACGCGTGATCTCGACAGCGAGGACGGTCTCCTGACCCTCCTTCATGCCCCAGCCGGAGCGGTACATCATCCACATGAAGCTGGGTTTGATCCACGTCATGCGGTCGAGCTTCCACGCGGCGGGGAAACGACCCTCGCGGGCGGCGGGTCCGCCGATCTCCGGGCGGTACGCCTGATAGACGGTGATCGTGGAGTCCGTGTGGGCCGCGCGGATCTGACGTTGCGGTTCTTCCATGACGTACAGCGTGGGCTGGGCCGGCCCAGGTGACCACCGATTTTCGAGCTACGGCCGCTGCTTGGCCTTGTCGACGATCCGACCACGCATCCGAGTGGCGAGTTCACAAGGCAATCGGCCGGTAGGCCAGAGCATGATCGACCACTTCCTCTGCGGACAGCTCCCGCTCCGGGGGCCAGAAGATCAGGCCGGAGACATGGCCGGTTGGGCAGGCCAGGGCTCTGTCGAGTTTTTCCAGCAAGTCGTTCGCCTCGGACTCGGAGGCGTAGTCCACGTCCTCGATCCGCCGCACGAGCGCGATCGCTTCCGCTCGGCTCAACTCCACGTCCGCGTCAGCCCCTTTCATCGGCGCCACCTTGGTGAGCGGTGTGCTCGGCAGGAGGAGTCCTAGTGGTTCAGCTCGTAGTCGAACCAGATTCGGTGGGTGCCGTCCGGGGCGATCGCGATGCCGCCGGTTCCGGTGATTCCGGTCAGGGTGGCTGTTCCGCTGGACGGCACGATCGTGAAGAACTCGCTCTCCCTCGACTCGCCCAGCGTCGTCGCGGAGTGGGCGAAGTTGAAGGTGCCCGCCTGGTCGTGGAGCGTTCCCTCGAAGGACTCCATGGCGACGTACGTCCCCACGCCGGTGGACTGATCGAACGCGGCGGTGAACAGCGTGGCGGAGCGTCCGGCGATCTCGCCTTCGTACTCCTTCTCCATCGTGGCGACGCCGACCGGCAGTGCCGTCTCGATCGCGGGGCCCGGCACGGGCGCCGGGGTGAATCCGGCGACTTTGAACGTTCCTGAAGCTCGCATGGCGGGATCGTATGCCGCACCACTGACAACGCCACCGGGTCGCGCGGACACCCACCGCCCGCGCGGCCGACGCGGGTGCCCTCCATTGCCTCAGAGGCTCCGCAGCACGCCCGCCACCCCGCCGATGAACGCGCTGGTCAGCGTTGCCGTGGCCAGGACGCCCAGCAGGATCCGCAGCCCGCGGGATCCGGCCTCCGGGCCGGTTCGGGCGTGTACGACCGTGGCTCCCAGGGTCAGCACCACCAGGCCGAGCAGGGACAGCGCCAGCCAGCCAAACACGGCGGCCACGCCGGTCTGTTCGTAGGTGTCAGCGGACGTCCGCCGCAGCGCGACCGTGCTGCCGACGGGCACGTCGCTGTCGACCGTGGCGTCGGTGTCCACCACGGTCCCGTCGTCGGAACGGAAGATGCCGTGGCAGTGCGGGTACCGGTGGCCTCCCGACTGGCTGTACGAGCAGGCCTGGACACTGAGCCGTCCGGACGTGCCCGCCATCCCCGTGGCGTAGGCGAGATGCGTGACCGCGAGCCAGGTCACGGCGGTGCCCGCGACGAACAGACCCGTGATCACCAGCAGGAGGCGCCTCGCCGGCATCCCTGTCCGGCGGTCCGTGTTCCGGGTGTTCGTCCGCTTCCTCATCCCGTCCCCCCGTCCCCCCATTCCCGCGCCTCGCCGGTCCCGGTCCTCCTCGACGTAAAGCAGACCCGCCGGCGCGCCCGATGGTTGCGGGCCCCCGTGGCTCCGATCGAGTGGACTTGCCGGAACGTTGATCGGACCGGAGCCCGTACCGGGGGCGCGGATGGTGCTGTTGCCGTCTGCTCCCGTGACCTGGACCTGAACCTGAACCAGAACCCGCACCTGATCCGGAAGAGGCGCCCCCCATGCGGCACAGCTCCTACCGCCGTCCCCTCGTCGCGGCACTGCTCGCGGCGACCGTGCTGGCCCCGATGACCACGACGCCCGCCGCGGCCTTCCACCCGCCGGGCGTACGACCGACCCCCGTGCACGCCACGGACAGGGACGGGTACGGCAACGACGACGAGGCGACCGACAGTCTCGGCCCGGCGCTGAGCGCCCGGCTGGACAAGGCCGTCGAGGACGTCCGTAAGCAGGCCGGCATCCCCGGTGTCGTCGTCGGTCTGTGGATGCCCGGCAAGGGCAACTACGTCCGCGCGACCGGAGTCGCCGACAAGGCCACCGGCAAGCCGATGTCCGCCGACGACTACGTGCGGATCGGCAGCGAGACCAAGACCTTCACCGTCACCGCGCTGCTCGAACTCGTCGACCGGCACCGGGTCCGGCTGGACGACCCCATCTCCCGCTACATCCCCGGCGTCCCGAACGGCCGCCACATCACGCTGCGCCAGCTCGCCGAGATGCGCAGCGGACTGTTCCCGTACACCTCCGACGCGGACTTCGAGCACGACCTGCTGAGCGACCCGCAGCGGTTCTTCACCCCGCGAGAGCTGCTCGCGTACGGCTTCAAGCACCCCAACACCTTCGCCCCGGGCACGCAGTTCGAGTACTCCAACACCAACCTCATCCTGCTGGGCCTCGTCGTCGAGAAGGTCACCGGGCGCAAGCTCCGCGACATCATCGACGAGCGGGTCCTGCGCCCGGCCCGTCTGCGCCACACGCTGTTCCCGAAGGGGAACGAGTTCCCCAAGCCGCACCCGCAGGGCTACACCGACCAGACGCTGAGCGGCGAGGTCGCGAACTCCACGAACTGGAACCCGAGCTGGGCCTGGGCCGCCGGGGCGATGATCTCGAACCTCCAGGACCTGCGGCACTGGGCCAAGGTCGTCGCCACCGGCACGCTGCTCAGCCCCGAGACCCAGGCGCAGCGCCTCAAGACGCTGCCGACCGGCTTCCCGGGAACGACGTACGGGCTCGGCATCTTCAACGCCAGCGGATGGATCGGGCACAACGGCTCCCTGCCGGGATACGAGACCGTGACCGTGTACCTGCCCTCGAAGAAGGCCACCCTGGTCGTCATGCTCAACACCGACATCACCTACCAGGGCCAGGAACCGTCCACGCTGGTCGCCAGGGCCGTCACAGAGATCGTCACTCCGGACAACGTCTACGCCGGCGCGGTCGTCACCCCCTGAGGCCCGGCCGGCGCGCGCCCGGCCCGCGGGGCTACTCCACCGCGATGCCGAAGTCCCGTACGAGTTCCGCGAGACCGCCCGGATAGCCCTTGCCGCCGAGGACGAACTTCCAGTTCCCGTCGGCACGGCGCCGGAAGGAGCCGAGGACCAGGGCGGTCTCGCCGGGCCGGCCGTCGGAGACGTCGAGCCGGTCCAGTTCGGTCAGGTCCGGGCCCAGCAGCCGGATGCCGGCGTCCGTGAAGCCGGAGAGGTCGGCGTCCGGGTCGGCCTCGGGGTCGACGGCGGCCACGAGGACGACCCGGTCGGCCTCCGTCGGCAGGGCGTCGAAGGAGACGCCGATCGCGGCCTTGTCGGGCGGCGTGGCGGGCAGCGCGGACACCGAACCGTCCGGTGTCCGCGGGTTGTTGTAGAACACGAAGTGATCGTCGCCGAGGACGCGCCCGCCCCGGCAGACGAGCGCGCAGACGTCCAGTGCGACGCCCCCGGTCCATCCCATCCCGAGGACGTTGTGGTCGTCGGGCAGCGGGGTCCCCGCCTCGGGGCGGGACGCCCCCGACGCCCGCGTAGAGGCACGCGAAGCACCCGACGCCACCGAAGACGGACGGGAAGCCCCCGAAGACGGCCGGACAGTCCCCGAAGACGGCCGGGACCGTCCCGGCCCCCGAGGCGCCTGGACCGGCCGCGTCGCATCCGGCTCCGGAACCGGCCGGGCCGCCGACGCCGCCCCCGAGCGGCCCCCGTCCCCCAGCCTCCCCCGCAGCCCGTGCCGATGCAGCAGGTCCACGAGTTCGGGGCCGGAGATGAGCTCCAGCGGCTTGCCCTCGGCGAAGGTGTGCGAGCCGGGTCCGAACCCCGACGTCGTCACCAGGACGCCCTTGTTGGCGCCCGCGTCCTGCACCGTCCCGTACAGGTCGCGTACGGCGGTGGGCGGCACGGTGTTCCGGTAACGCTTCACCTGGACGACGATCTTGCCGCCCCGGATGGGCGCCGGGTCCAGCGCGTCGACGTCCACGCCTCCGTCGTTCGAGCGCTGGGTCGTCACCGCCTGCATCCCCATGGCCCGGAACAGATCGGCCACGAGCTCCTCGAACGCGATCGGGTCCATGGCGTACAGGTCGGGATCCTCGTCACCGCCGTGGGCGACGACGCGGTTCCCGACGTCCTGGGGCCGCCGGCCGGGCCGTACGGGCGTGAGCTGGTCCGGCCGGGCCGAGAGCTGTCCGCGCAGTCCGTCGGTCAGACAACTGGCCGCGTCCACCTGGGCGAGGTGCAGGGCGAGGAACGAGGTGCGGGCGGCCCTGACGGTGGCGAGGACGATGTGGTGCGGCCGGCCCGTGGCGGGGTCGTGCCCGTCCACGAAGCCGTTCAGGACGACCGATTCGAGCGCGCCCTGTTCGTCGGCGCCGAAGAGCTCGTGCAGGACGAGCAGGACGCACTGCGCGAGGACCTCGCGGTACAGGGCCCGCCGCTGGGTCACGGGACGGGCGGTCTCCTTGTCCTGATCGGCGCCGGACAGATAGCGGACGGCCTTCGCCTCGGGGACGACGTCGTAGGCGGGAAGCTCCCAGTCGAGGACCAGTTCCCCGGCGGCCGCGTCGTAGGCGGCGGCGATCCGGCGCGGGAAGCCCTCCGGCCACGCCGACGACGAGTAGAGAGCGGCGGAGAAGTACTCGATCACGGAGTCGGGATCCCGGTGGCGGACTCCTTCGGCCACCTCGGCGACACCCGCGTTGTGCCGCCGCGCCTCCCCCAGCGTGGCGTCGGCCCACTGCTGGTACTCCCGTTGATACGAGGCCAGTTGGCGCTGCCGGTGCGCCTCGGCGGCCTGGGCGGCGTGCCAGTCGTGCTCGAAGCGGGCGCGCGCCTCGGCCTGCGCCTGCGCCCGGCGGTTCGCGGTCCAGCCGCCCTGCACCTGGTACCGGTCCATGTCCGGCATGACCACCGGCTGCGCGAGCGGGCCCGGGGCGAAGGGCTGGACCTGTTCGGGACGCAGGAGCGCGGCGGCCCGGAAGGCGGGCGCCCGGCAGCCCGCGGCGAGCAGCCCCTGAAGGGAGGCGACCTCGGCGTCCAGTTCCTCGGTACGGCGCCGCGCCTCGGCCTGCCGGTACTCGCGGTACTCCTGGGCGGCCCGCCGCTGGTGGGCCCGCGCCTGCTGCTCCGCCTGCCTGCGCCGTCTCTCGTCGAGCTCCCGCTGGCGCTGCTGCTGCCGCTGCACCTCGGCCCAGACGCCGACGAAACCCGTAGAGCGACGACTCATGAGCTGCAGGCCCTCCCCCGATGTCGGCAGCCGAACGGCCCCGTTGGTTGTCCCCACAACCATGTGTAAAAGGGTGACTCTATCCAGTAATCACCGTCCCGCACATCCGCTGGGCGGCCGCCCCCGGGAGCGGGCATTCTGGCAGGTCACCTCCGGTCGGGAAGCGCCGAGGGCGCCGCTCTCGTCGTACGACGGGAGCGGCGCCCTCGGGGGTCGTGCGCCTGTTGGTGCCGCGAAGCGGCCGGGGCTGCCGGGCCGGCCGGGACTACTGGATCGTGGCCGCGTCGATCACGAAGCGGTAGCGCACGTCGCTGGCCAGGACCCGCTCGTAGGCCTCGTTGATCTCGGACGCGTCGATCAGTTCGATCTCGGCGCCGAAGCCGTTCGCGGCGCAGAAGTCCAGCATCTCCTGGGTCTCCTGGATGCCGCCGATGCCGGAGCCCGCCAGGGTCTTGCGGCCGCCGATCACCGAGAACAGGTTGAGCCGGACCGGCTCCTCGGGCGCGCCCACGTTCACGAAGGCGCCGTCCGTGCGCAGCAGGGCGAGGTAGGCGTCCAGGTCCAGCGGTGCGGAGACGGTGGACAGGATCAGGTCGAACGTGCCGCGCAGCGCCTTGAAGGTCTCCGGGTCGCTGGTGGCGTGGTAGTGGTCGGCGCCGAGCTTCAGGCCGTCGTCCTTCTTGCGCAGCGACTGGGAGAGGACGGTGACCTCGGCGCCGAGCGCGTGGGCGATCTTGACGCCCATGTGGCCGAGACCTCCCATGCCGAGAACGGCGACCTTCTTGCCGGGGCCGGCGTTCCAGTGCTTGAGCGGGGAGTACGTGGTGATGCCGGCGCAGAGCAGCGGCGCGGCGACGTCCAGGGAGATGCCGTCGGGGATGCGCAGGGTGTAGTTCTCGTCGACGACGATCTTCTGGGAGTAGCCGCCGTAGGTGGGCTCGCCGTCCTTGCCGACGGAGTTGTACGTGCCGACGCCGCCGCCGGTGCAGTACTGCTCCAGACCGGCCTCGCAGTTGTCGCACTCACGGCAGGAGTCGACCAGGCAGCCGACGCCGACGCGGTCGCCGACCTTGAACTTGGTGACGCCGGAGCCGACCTCGGCGACGATGCCGGCGATCTCGTGGCCCGGCACCATGGGGAAGGCGGCCTTGCCCCAGCCCTCGCGGGCCTGGTGGATGTCGGAGTGGCAGATGCCGGCGAACTTGATGTCGATCAGGACGTCGTGCTCCCGGACCGCGCGACGCTCGATGGTGGTGCGCTCCAGCGGAGCCTTGGCGGCGGGTGCGGCGTACGCGACGACTGTGGTCATGCCGGAGTTCTCCTCAGGAGGGGGGTGGTAGGTGCCCGGCTGTCTCGCGTCGGGCACGGCGTCAAGCCTGCCCGATCCCGCGCGGGTCACCCAGACCACGGTTCTGCGTACGTTCGCTGGTCCTACCACTGGCGGGGTCAGGCTCCGTGTCGTACGACCGTTGATACTGGACATATGGATGAACAGCCCTCCGTGGGGCCCGCCGGTGAGGCGGCCCTCCCTCTCGACCGGCGTGCCGAGCTGAGCGAGTTCCTGCGCAGCCGCCGCGCCCGGCTGAAGCCGGAGGACGTCGGGATGCCCGACTTCGGACGGCACCGCCGGGTGCCCGGGCTGCGCCGTGAGGAGCTGGCCCAGCTCGCCGGGGTCTCCGTCGCGTACTACACGCGCCTTGAGCAGGGGCACGGACGCAACGTGTCGGCGGAGGTGCTGGACGCCATCGCGAAGGCGCTGCGGCTGACGGACGCCGAGCACAACCACCTCACGCATCTCGCGAAGCCCAAGCAGCACAAGAAGCGGCAGGCGGCGCGGCCGCAGCAGGTGCGCGGCTCCCTGCGTCAGCTTCTCGACACCCTCGACGGCGTCCCGGCGTACATCACCGGACGCCGCTCCGACGTGCTCGTGTGGAACCGGATGGCCGCGGCCGTCTTCGGGGACTGGTCGGAGCTGCCGCCGCAGGAGCGGAACTGGGCGCGGATGGTCTTTCTGCGGCCCGAGTACCGGGATCTCTTCGTGGAGTGGGAGCAGAAGGCGATCGACATCGTCTGTCTGCTGCGCATGGACGCGGGCTGTCATCCGGACGATCCGCGGCTGGCCGCGCTGGTCGGGGAGCTGTCGGTGAAGAGCGAGGACTTCCGGCGGCTGTGGGCGACGCACGACGTGAAGGAGAAGAGCCACGGGGTGAAGCTGCTGCGGCATCCGCTGGTGGGCGACCTCGCGTTGCAGTTCGAGTCGTTCCGGCTGGTCGGTGACACCGAGCTGGCGCTGGTGACGTATCACGCGGAGCCGGGGTCGAGCTCGGCCCAGGCGCTGCGGCTGCTGGCCTCGTGGGGCGAGGACGCGACCCGCGCCGGAGTGCCCTCACCCCACTGACCGCGCCCGGCCGACTCCCGGCGGGGGTCGGCGCCCGCACGGCGGCGGGCCCTGCTCACGGCTCACAACCGGCAGGTACCGCCGCACCACACGCGCCGGCGCCCGGCTCACGGCCAGTACCGCCGCACCACACGCGCCGGCGCCCGGCTCACGGCCAGTACCGCCGCACCACACGCGCCGGCGCCCGGCTCACGGCCAGTACGGCGGCACCGCGCGCGTCGGCTCACGGCTCACAACCGGCAGGTACCGCCGCACCGCACGCGTCGGCGCCCGGCTCACGGCCGGTACGGCGGTGCGGCCCCCCAGGTCCACTTCGGTACGGGCTGTTCCGCCGGGGGTGTCGCGTCCGGGCCGGAGAAGTACACGGCCAGCCTCGTGCCCCACTCGGCGTAGGCGAGGAAGGCGGAGCGGAACTCGGCGTCGGTGGGGAGCCCCGCTTCGTCGGCGGCGTCCTGGAGGAGGTTCACCCAGCGGCGGCGCTGCGGCTCCGTGATGCCCTTGCCCAGGTGCTTGGCGACCATGTGGCCGTGGCCGCCCTGGGCCTCGGTGTACGCCGGCGGTCCGCCGAAGACCTCGCCGAGCCAGAGGGCCACATGGGCGGCGTGTTCCGGCGCGAGGTCCGCGAACAGCGGCGCGAGGAGGTCGTCCTTGAGGACCTTGTCGTAGAACGCCTCGGTGAGACGGGCGAAGGCCTCGGCGCCGCCCGCCCAGGCGTAGAGGGTGGGTTCGGAGGCGCCCCGGCCGCGCACGGAGGTCGGTTTGTAGTGGCGCATCTCCTCGATGCTGCCGATGTACGGGCGGATCTCGGCGAGGAAGTCCGGGAAGAGCTCGGAGGCGCGGAAGCCCTCGATGTGGTCCTCGGTCGAGGTCCAGGTGATCCTCAGGACGAAGTGCTCGAAGTCCTCCTCGCAGCGGGCGAGTTCGTAGTCGACGCACTGCGGCGCCGCGGCGAGCTGGACGGCGGCACGGGTGTAGGCGGCCAGGAACTCGGCCGACTGCTCCTCGGGAATGCGGTACCGGATGTATTCGACTGTCGAGACGGTCATGTCTCCACACAAACACGGAAGGGCCACCGGAGGCTCTGTTTCCGGTGGCCCTTTCGCTGCGGGCTCATTCCGCGCCGCGGGGCGGCGCGCGCCGCCGCTACCGTGCCGCGTTCTCCTTGACGGTGATCAGCCCCTTGCGGATCGTCGCGAGGCGCGGGGCCTTCTTCGCGATCGCGGAGTCGTGCGTGACCATGATGAAGGTCAGGCCGTGCTCCTTCCACATGGCTTCGAGCACCTCCATGATCTCGTCGCGCATGCTCTCGTCGAGGTTGCCGGTGGGCTCGTCGGCGAGCAGCACCTTGGGCTGCTTGACCAGGGCGCGGGCGATCGCCACGCGCTGCTGCTGACCGCCCGAGAGCTCGGCGGGCAGGTGTCCGAGGCGCTCGGCGAGCCCCACGGACTCCAGGGCCGCGGCGGCCCGCTCACGCCGTTCCTTGGCCTTGACCCGCAGCGGTACGAGCGCGGTCTCGACGTTCTCCTGGGCGGTGAGCGTGGGGATCAGGTTGAAGCTCTGGAACACGAAACCGATGTTCTCGCTGCGCACCCGGGTGAGCTTCGCCTCGGACAGCTTCGCCATGTCGACGCCGTCGAGTTCGACGCTGCCGGCGGTGGGGCGGTCGAGTCCGCCGAGCATCTGGAGCAGGGTGGACTTGCCGCCGCCGGTGGGGCCCTGGATGACGAGCCGGTCGCCGTCGCCGATCGTCAGGTCGATCCCGGCGAGCGCGTTGATCGATTCCTTGCCCCGCGTATAGCGCTTGGTGACGCCTCTGAGTTCGTACATGGTGTTACTCCTGGGATACGTAAGTACGTATGGGGCGGGGCTTATTCGACGCGGCGCAGGGCGTCGGCGGGGCGCAGCCGGGAGGCGCGCCAGCCGCCGAAGGCACCGGCGATCAGGCCTCCGGCCACGGCCAGGCCCACCGCGATGACGATGGTGTTGACGCTGACGGGCGCGGTGAGCGCGACGTCGAGGGCCTTGGAGGCGCTCTGGCGGGCCGGGCCGGCGAAGCC
Organism: Streptomyces sp. NPDC028298; assembly: GCF_055565895.1. Lineage (NCBI taxonomy): Bacteria > Bacillati > Actinomycetota > Actinomycetes > Kitasatosporales > Streptomycetaceae > Streptomyces > Streptomyces sp. NPDC028298. Next base: position 544,469 of record NZ_JBVHTL010000004.1, on the reverse strand, counting down.
GCCGCCCCCGCCGCCGAAGCCGCCTCCGCCCGGACCGCCACGGCCCGCGCTCGCCACCTGGGCCTGGAGGTTGGGGCTGATCTCGGTGACGACGTAGGCGCCCGCGAGGCCGAGGGCGATGCCGAGGACACCGCCGACCAGGCCGTTGACGACGGCCTCGCCGACCACCTGGCGGGTCACGCGGCTCGACTTCCAGCCGAGCGCCTTGAGGGTGCCGAACTCACGGACACGGCGGGAGACGGCGGAGGAGGTGAGCAGGCCGGCGACCAGGAACGCGGCCACGAGCACCGCGATCGACAGCCACTTGCCGACGTTGGAGGCGAGGTCGGAGGCGGTGGACAGCGAGCCGGAGACCGTGTCCGCGAGGTCGGCGGAGGTGGTGACCGTCGTGCCGGAGATGTTCTTCTGGATGGTGCTCTTGACGCCGGCGATCTGCTGCGAGTCCGAGGCCTTGACGTAGATCGTCGTGACCTTGTTCTTGGAGTCGCTGAGCGTCTGCGCCTGCTGGAGCGGGATGTAGAGGTTCGCCGCCGCGTCGCCGCTGTCGGGCGTCGCGATGCCGATGATCTTGTACTTGACGCCCTTGACGGTGACGGTGCCGTCGAGCTTGAGCTTCTTCTCCTTGGCGTACGACGTGTCCGCGACGGCCACCTTGGCGTTCGTCTCGGTGGTCTTGAACGTACGACCGCTGGTGATCTTCGACGAGGTCAGCGGGCCGAGGGCCGGCTTGGTGACGTCGGTGCCGTAGACCGAGTAGTTGTTGACGTCGAAGTTGGCGCCGCCGCCCTCGACGCGGCCCTGCGGGGACTGCTGGGCCCCGGGGCCGCCCTGCCGGTTGCCGCCGCCGCTGCTGCTGTTCGGGTCCTGCTTGAACTGGCCGCGGGTGAACTGGCCGTTGATACGGATGACCTGGAGGCTCAGGCCGCCGACGGAGTCCGCGACGCCCTTCTGCGCGTCGACCTTGGAGACGGTCGAGGAGGGCAGGGTCTGGAAGCCCTGGACCATGACGCGGTCGCTGCTCTGCTCCTTGTCGGAATCGCTGTCCTTCGCGTCGAAGTTGAAGCGGGGACGGTCGCTGGTGCTCTGGGCGGCGGCGGCCTTGGTGACCGTCATGTCGGTCCCGAGCCCGTACAGCGACTGCAGGACCTTGCCCTGGGCCTTCTCCATGCCGGAGGACACGGAACTGACCACGATGACCAGGGCTATGCCCAGGGCGAGCCCGGAGGCGACGACGAGGGCCGCCTTTCTGCGGCGGCGCAGTTCGCGCCTCAGGTAGGTGAAGAACATGCGCCGCAAGCTAGTTACGGCGCGTGATGAAGGAATAAGGCCGAAATAAGAGAAGCATGAGAAGGCTGTGGCCGGGCCCAGAAATCGTTGGGAGACGCCGATGCGGCGGCGGCCCCTGGGGGCCACCGCCGCATCGGTGTTCGCTCTCTCGCGTCCCGGCCTCGGCCGGTCCGCCGGACGGTGCCGGCCCGGTTCGGGCCGTCACGTCCCGGGTCAGACGGCCGAACCGGCCTTCCAGGCCGCCCAGTCCAGGTTCCAGCCGTTGAGGCCGTTGTCCGGGGCGATGGTCTTGTCGCCGGTGTTCTTGACGACGACGACGTCACCGATCAGCGAGTGGTTGAAGAACCACGCGGCGGGGGTGTTGGCGTCGTTGGCGCCCTTGGTGTCGGACAGACCGACACAGCCGTGGCTGGTGTTGACGGAACCGAAGATGGACTTCGCGCCCCAGTAGTTGCCGTGGATGAAGGTGCCGGAGTTCGACAGACGCATGGCGTGCGGCACGTCCTTGATGTCGTACTCGCCCTTGCCGTCGTCGTTCGTGAAGCCGACGGTCGAGCCGTCCATCCGGGTCTCCTTGAACTTCTGGGAGATCACCATCTGGCCCTGGTACGTGGTGTGGTCCGGCGCGCCCGCGGAGATCGGGATGGTCTTGACGACCTTGCCGTCCTGGGTGACCTGCATCGTCTTGGTCTTGGCGTCGACGATGGAGACCTGGTTGCGGCCGATCTTGAAGGTGACCGTCTTCTGCTGCACTCCGTAGACACCGCTCGCGCCCTGGACCCCGTCGAGGTTCAGCTTGAGGGTGACGGTGGAGCCGCCGGTCCAGTAGTCCTGCGGGCGGAAGTCCAGGCGGTTGGCGTTGAACCAGTGCCCGACGACCTCCTGGCCGCTGCTGGAGGAGACGGTGATCCCCTTCTGCACCGCGGACTTGTTGGTGATCGCCTTGTCGAAGTTGATCGAGACCGGCATGCCGACGCCGACGGTGGAGCCGTCCTCGGGCGTGAAGTTGCCGATGAAGCTGTTGGCGGGGGAGACCGTGGTGAACGACGCGTTCTCGTGGGCAGTGCGGCCCTCGGAGTCGGCGGCCTCGGCGGCGATCTTGTACGTGGTGGCGCGCTCGAGGCGGTTCAGCGGCTTCCAGCTCTTCTTGTCCGCCGATATCTGACCGGCGACGGCGGTGCCGGACGCGGTCTTCATCGTGACGGACGTGAGCGTGCCCTTGCTGACCGTGACGGCGGTGCCGTTGTTGATCGAGGCGTTGTCGGAGCCGTCCTTGGGCGTGATCTTGATCAGGGCCTCGGACGTCTTCTTGGCCGCGGCCTCGTCGACCTTGGCCTGCGACGTGGAGTCGCCGCCGCCCGACGTGCCGGCCTTGTCGTCGCCTCCGCTGCACGCAGAGAGCACCAGCACCCCGCCGAGCAGTGCGGACGCCGCCACAAGACGCCTGCGCCGCTTACTGATCGTCATCACACGCTTCTCCATCGTCGCCGATTCCCGAAAGGACCACGGGAGCCCCGTAACCACTAAGAACGCCACAACCGGTTACTCCCGTTCCACTTCCCTCGGAAGTGTGGCCCACACCACGTCCGCCCTGTCCGGGCGCAAGGACCGAGACGGTACGGAGGGTTGGTGCCGGGGGTGCGGAGGCGGCCGTGCCACGCCAGGGGCAAGAAGCCCCGGACGGCGGTCACCGGCCGGGGTCACACCCCCCGGACCGCGTCAGCCGCGCACGTCTTCCTCGTCGTCCTCTTCGGCATCATCCTCGTCGATGTCCCAATCCGGCGAATCGGGATCGTAGTCGACGGGCTCGCTGCTCCACGAGGCCTGCGCGAGCTCGACGCCGGGCACCTCGCTGACCAGGTCGAACGGGTCGACGAGATAGGCCAGGGCTTCCGCAGTGTCTTCCGTCACTGCGCCTTCCGCGTGGGCCCGTTCATCGGCCGGCATGTCCGCGTCGTCGCTGATCCGGCCCAGCGCGGCCCGGGTGACGGCGTCGGCGTCGCCGATCTCCAGGACGAGTTCTACACGAAGCCGGACAAATTGTGAGGTCTCAGGGGTACTCATGGGAGGGAGCGTACGGCCCGTGGCATGCGCGACTTTCCCACGACCCGCGCCTTTCATTAGCATCGGCCCGCACGGCCAATTCGCAAGCGCCACAAGGGGATCGATATTTCGTGTCCGCCGCACGTCGATCGTTGCTGACCGCCACCGCAGCGGGGACCCTCCTGGGTGCCCTGTGGTTCGTCCCGTCCGCCAACGCGACCCAGGACGTCCCGTCACCGGGCGCGACGGCCTCGGCGTCCGCGGCACCGGCCGTCAGCGCGACGACACGGATGTCCGCCGGTTCGGGCGACACCGGATCCCGTACGGCCTCCGACGGCAGCGCGCCGAGCGCGCTCTCCGACGGCACCGGGCCGAGCGCGCTGTCCGGTGACGACGGGACCCGGCTCGCGGACACCGGCGCCGTGGACACCACGCCCTATCTCGTCGGCGGCACGCTCTTCCTGGGCCTGGGCGCCGGATTCGTGGCCTACTCCGTGCGCCGAGAGCGCATGATTGCCTACTGAGCGCACCGACCGCATTCCGGACAACCCACGGGGAAGCCATGCGAGAGCTGAGCGAGCTGACGGACGTCGAGGAACCGGCCTGGCCCCTGCTGTCCAAGGCGCTCGCCGCCAGCGGGGTGTCCATGGAGGTTCCCCCCGTGGACCCGGACCTGGCCCGCGCGAGCCTGCTCCAACTCCAGGTCACGGCACGGTCCTGGCTGGGCGGGATGGTGCTCAACTGCGGCGGCGTGGTGCTGGACAGCGGATGGCTGCGGATCTACGGCAGCCCGGCCGAGGACTCCTCGACGGGGCTGCCGGGCGGCTCGACGGACCTGCCCTCGCTGGCCGAGGTCAACGAGTTCCCCGAGTACTTCGATCCGGCCTGGCGCCCGCGGGACGGCGGGCTCGTCGTCGGCCACGACGTGCTGGGCGGGGCGTTCGTCCTCAACGGCCCCGACCCCGAGTCGGTGGGACGTCCCGGTCGCCCCGGCGAGGTCGTGTACTTCGCGCCCGACTCACTGAAGTGGGAGTCGCTCGAAGTGGGCCACGGGGAATGGCTCCAGTGGCTCCTGCGCGAGGGCACGGACCAGTTCTACGACACGCTGCGCTGGCCCGGCTGGCGGGCCGAGTCCGGAGCCCTCACGGGCACCCAGGGGCTGTCCGTGGTGCCGTTCCTGTGGTCGGCGGAGGCGCGGCGCGACCTCATGTCGACCAGCCGCCGTGCGGTGCCGCTGGCCGAGATCCTCGGCCTGCACCGGGACTTCGCCCTGAAGCTGGACGGGGTGGACCCGGGCTTCCTCGGCGACGTCTGAACCAGCGCGGCACGGGCCGGTCACGGCTCGGCCGGCCGTGCGGGCCGATCTCCCGCCCGGGAAACGGCCGCTGACACGAAGGCCCCGCAACCCCCGGCGCCTGCCAGGGGGTTACGGGGCCACGATGTCTGAGCGGGTCGGACCCGCGCCGGTCAGGCGGCCCTGCGGCCGCCGCCCTGGGCGCCGTTCTGGCCGCCGCGCTGCGCGGCACGCCCGCGGCCGCCGGAGCGACCCGCGCCCGCGCCACCACCGGCGTCCGTACGGCGACCGGCGCCGCCGGAGGCCTCGCCACGACGACCCGCGCCGGCACCCGCGTCCGTACGACGGCTTCCGGCGCCACCGGTCTCGGTGCGGCGGCCCGCGGCCGCTCCGCCCGCTTCCGCGCGACGGCCGGCGCCGGTGCCCGTGCGGCGTCCGGCGGGCGTGCCGCCCGTCGCGGCGCCCGCGTCCGTGGCCGGACGACCGGCGCGCCTGCGGCGGGCCTGGCCGTCGGAACCGGTGCTCGCGCGTCCGGCCGTGCCGCCGTCGGCGACCGCCGGGCGGCGGGCCCCGCCACCGGTGGCACGCCGCGTCTTGGGCCGCGCCTTCGGCTGCTCGACCGGCTGCGGGACCTCGATGACGACCGGGACGCCGGAAGGCTCACGGGCGCCGGTGAGACGGGCGAGCTCCTCGTCGCTGGACTTCACGCGGGCGGTGCGCGGCGTGATGCCCGCGTCCGCCATCAGCCGCGTCATCTCACGCTTCTGCTCGGGCAGCACCAGGGTGACGACACTGCCGGACTCCCCCGCGCGGGCGGTACGGCCGCCGCGGTGGAGGTAGTCCTTGTGGTCGGTCGGCGGGTCGACGTTGACCACGAGGTCGAGGTCGTCGATGTGGATGCCGCGGGCCGCCACGTTGGTGGCGACGAGCGCGGTGACCTGACCGTTCTTGAACTGGTCGAGGGTGCGGTTGCGCTGCGGCTGGCTGCGCCCGCCGTGCAGGGCGGAGGCCCGGACACCGCTGGCGAGCAGCCGCTTGGTGAAGCGGTCGGCGCCACGCTTGGTGTCGACGAAGAGGATCACGCGGCCGTCACGGGCGGCGATGCGCAGCGCGACCGCCTTCTTGTCGGTCTCGTCGGCTACGTGGAGCACGTGGTGCTCCATGGTCGTCACCGCGCCCGCGGACGGGTCGACGGAGTGCACGACGGGGTCGGTGAGGAACATCTTGACGAGCCGGTCGATGTTCTTGTCGAGCGTGGCCGAGAAGAGCAGCCGCTGGCCGCCCGGCTCGACCTGCTTGAGCAGCGCGGTGACCTGCGGCATGAAGCCCATGTCGGCCATCTGGTCGGCCTCGTCCAGCACGGTGATCGCGACCTGGCCGAGGGCGCAGTCGCCCCGCTCGATGAGGTCCTTCAGCCGCCCGGGGGTGGCCACGAGGACCTCGACACCGCGGCGCAGCGTGCCGGCCTGGCGGCCGATCGACATCCCGCCGACGGCCGTGGCCACGCGCAGGTTGACCGCGGTGGCGTACGGCGTCAGCGCGTCGTCGACCTGCTGGGCGAGTTCGCGCGTGGGCACCAGGACGAGCGCGAGCGGGTGGCGCGGCTCGGCGCGGCGGCCGGCGGTGCGGGCGAGGAGCGCGAGCCCGAAGGCGAGCGTCTTGCCGGAGCCGGTGCGTCCCCGGCCGAGCACGTCGCGCCCGGCGAGGGAGTTGGGCAGGGTGGCGCCCTGGATGGGGAACGGCTCGGTGACGCCCTGGGCCGCGAGGGTCTTCGTCAGGGCGGCGGGCATGTCCAGCGCGTCGAAGGACTCGACCGCGGGCAGCGCCGGCGTGATCGTCTCGGGCAGGGAGAACTCCTGCGGAGGCGCGACCTTGCGGGCGCCGGCACGGCCGGCTCCCCGGCCCGCGCTCTTCGCGGAGCCGCCGGACTGCGCGGCACGTGCGTGCGCCGGCCGCTTACGGACGGGACGTTCGGATCGAGTCATGCTGGATCTGGTTTCCTTCCTGGGCCCACGGACTGCACACACAGCGCTCACCGACTGCATGAGCTGTCACAGCGCTGAGCCGGGTCCAGCACCCGAAGGTGCGGGACCCGGCTCTGGAAAAGCGCGTTCGAACTAGGCGGGAACGATGTTCTCCGCCTGCAGGCCCTTCTGGCCCTGCGTGACCTCGAAGGAGACCTTCTGGCCCTCGATGAGCTCACGGAAGCCGGAGCTGGCGATGTTCGAGTAGTGGGCGAAGACGTCGGGGCCGCCGCCGTCCTGCTCGATGAAGCCGAAGCCCTTTTCCGAGTTGAACCACTTCACGGTGCCAGTAGCCATGTTGTTCTCCTGAACAGGTAGTTGGGCCCCCATCCGGAGATGCACCGGGTAATGCCGGAGATGCCGGTAAAACAAAACGCGCCTGCGGAGGATTCCGATCAGGCGCACAAAGTAAATGGGTACCAAAAACGTATCAATGAGACAGTAGCACACCCCGATATCAGAGGGCGAGGCGAGGCGTGTGGGCCGGGACACATCCCGTCGTGTGGGCCGGGACACACCCGGCCCACACGACGGACTCCGCTACGCCAGCGGGCCGGTCACCGGCTCCACCGCGGCCACCACGCCGCCCGCGCGCACGAACGCGTCCGCCGCCGCCAGGTCGGGGGCGAGGAAGCGGTCCGGGCCGGGGCCCTGGACGCCGGCCGCGCGGACCGCGTCGATGACCGCCCGCGAGGCCGGGGCCGGGGTCAGGCCCTCGCGCAGTTCGATGGCGCGGGTGGCGGCGTACAGCTCGATGGCCACGATCCGGGTGAGGTTGTCGACGGAGGTGCGCAGCTTGCGCGCCGCCGACCAGCCCATGGACACGTGGTCCTCCTGCATGGCGGAGGAGGGGATGGAGTCCGCGGACGCCGGGACGGCGAGCCGCTTCATCTCGCTGACCAGGGCGGCCTGCGTGTACTGGGCGATCATCAGGCCCGAGTCGACGCCGGCGTCGTCCGCGAGGAACGGCGGCAGGCCGTGGCTGCGGTTCTTGTCGAGCAGCCGGTCGGTGCGGCGCTCGGCGATCGAGCCGAGGTCGGCGGCGGCGATGGCGAGGAAGTCGAGGACGTAGGCGACGGGGGCGCCGTGGAAGTTGCCGTTCGACTCGACGCGTCCGTCGGGCAGCACGACCGGGTTGTCGACGGCGGCGGCCAGCTCGCGCTCGGCGACCGTGCGGGCGTGAGCGAGGGTGTCACGGCCGGCGCCGGCGACCTGCGGGGCACAGCGCACGGAGTAGGCGTCCTGGACGCGCGGGGCGTCGTCCTGGTGGTGGCCGGTGAGCTCCGAGCCCTTCAGCACGGCCAGCATGTTGGCGGCGCTGGCGCTCTGGCCGGGGTGCGGGCGGATGGCGTGCAGTTCGGGGGCGAGGACCTTGTCCGTGCCGAGGAGCGCTTCGAGGGAGAGCGCGGCGGAGACGTCGGCCGACTTGTAGAGCGTCTCCAGGTCGGCGAGGGCCATGACCAGCATGCCGAGCATGCCGTCGGTGCCGTTGAGGAGGGCGAGGCCCTCCTTCTCGCGCAGCTCGACGGGGGCGATGCCGGCCTCGGCGAGCAGCTCGCCCGCGGGGCGCACGACGCCGTCGGGGCCTTCGGCGTCGCCCTCGCCCATCAGGGTCAGGGCGCAGTGGGACAGCGGCGCGAGGTCGCCGGAGCAGCCGAGCGAGCCGTACTCGTGGACGACCGGGGTGATGCCCGCGTTCAGGATGTCCGCCATGGTCTGCGCGACCTCGGGCCGCACACCGGTGTGTCCCGAGCAGACGGTCTTGAGCCGCAGGAACATCAGCGCGCGGACGACCTCGCGCTCGACGCGCGGGCCCATGCCGGCGGCGTGCGAGCGGACGATGTTGCGCTGCAACTGGGCGCGCAGTTCCGGGCTGATGTGCCGGGTCGCCAGGGCGCCGAAACCGGTGGAGACGCCGTAGACGGGCTCCGGCTTCGCGGCCAGCGCGTCCACGATCTCGCGGGCCGCGGCGAGGGCCGCCACCGCCTCGCCGGAGAGCTCGATCCGGGCGCCTTCGCGCGCCACGGCGAGAACGTCGGACGCGGTCACTCCGGACGTCCCCACCACCACAGTGTGCATATCCATATTCAGGAGCGTACGCAGTGAATTCGATGATGTCACTAGTGGGCGGCGGGTTGACCCCTTACTCCGGCGTACGTCACAACGCCGGGGGCCTGGCGCGCCGGTGCGCGTCATGTGCGGGGCTTGTCGTGCCGTCCGCGGAACCTGCGGCGTTCGCCCGCCGTGGGCGGGGGCGTGTCCGCGAGGCGTACGACGGGATCGTCCGGGCCCTCGCGCCCGGCGACCACCGGCTTCGCGGCCCGGACGGCCTTCGCCCGGTACTGGGCCGCGTCCGCCAGCCGGAACAACCGCCGCGCCGACCGTACGGGCCCGATCGCGTCCCCGGTCGAGGCGACCCCGCACGCCACCCCCTCGCCGAGCTCCAACTCCGACGCCCGGCAGCACAGTTCACCGGCGATCCGCACCACCTCGTCCGCCGTCGGGCCCACCGCGAGCAGACAGAACTCGTCGCCGCCCAGCCGTGCGGCGAGGGTGCCCGGGAGCATGGCCCCGCACAGCGAGAGCACCGATCCGAACCGTTCGAGGAGCCGGTCGCCGACGGCGTGCCCGCGGGTGTCGTTGACGCGCTTGAGTCCGTTGAGGTCGCAGACGACCAGGCTGACCACGGAACCGTCCTCCCGGTGCCGTTCCACGGCCTCCTCCAGCCGTACGTCCACCGCGCGGCGGTTGGCCAGCCCGGTCAGGGAGTCGGTGTAGGCGAGGCGCCGGGCCTCCTCCAGCCGCTCGGTCTGCGCTATCCCGGCCGCGACGACGGAGGCGAGGACGGTCGCGAAGTCGGCGTCCTCGGGACCGAAGACCGGCGCACCCGCCGAACGGGCGACGTAGAGCTCGCCCCAGGCCCGCCCGTGCAGCACGATCGGCGCGACGACGCAGCAGCCGCGGCCACGCCTGCGCAGTGCCGCCACGCGCTGGTGGCAGTACCCGAAGGCGCCGACCGCGGGGCCGTCGGCGGTCTCGACCCAGGCGTTCGGCTCGCCGCCGCCCGCCCAGCGCTCGTGCAGGAACTCGGTGATCTCCGGGAACTGGTGCACCGGGTAGGCCTCCCCGTCGGGGAACTCGTCCTCGCCCGGGGCGCGCTCGCCCACGTTGGCCAGCACGCGCAGCCGGCCGAGTTCGCGCTCCCACACAGAGAGCGCGGCGAAGCTCCCGGCCAGCGCGTGGCACGCGCCGAGCGCCGCGGCCCGCCACGACTCCCGCGGGGTGTGCGCCGCCGCCATCCCCTGCGCCAGCGTCACCACGGCCCTCAGCCGACTGTCCTCACCACCCATCACCCCAGGCTAGGTATATTTGCCCATAATTGGGACATCAGCGGGGCGAACAGGGGTACGGCCACGAGGTCCGGATCCCGGGACTACTCCCCCGGCCACTCCGGCTTGCGCTTCTCGTTGAACGCGGCGACACCCTCCGCACGGTCCCCGGAGAAGGCGACGGACCGCCAGGCCGCGTCCTCGACCTCCAGACCGGCGCGCAGATCGAGTCCCTGGCCGAGGCGCAGGGCCCGCTTGGCGGCGCGCAGCCCGACCGGCGAGTTCGCGGCGATCCGGGCGGCCAGGGCCAGCGCCTCCTCCGTGTCCCGCCCCGCCTCCACCAGCTCGTCCACCAGCCCCAACTCCCGCGCCTCGGCGGCCTCCAGACGCCGCGCCGAGAAGATGAGCTCGGCGGCGCGCGCGGCTCCGACCCGGCGCGGCAGAAGCTGCGTGCCGCCGCCCCCGGGAATCACGCCGACGGACACCTCGGGCAGTCCGACGACCGCCGTACGGTCGGCCACGATCACGTCGCAGGACAGCGCCAGCTCGAACCCGCCGCCCAGCGCGAAGCCGTGCACGGCGGCGACGGTCGGCATCGGCAGCTCCAGGACCCCGGTGTACGCGGATCGCGCGAGGGGCCGCTGCCGCACCAGCTCGGCGTCCGTGAAGGAGTTGCGCTCCTTCAGGTCGGCGCCGACGCAGAAGGCGCGCTCGTGCGTGGAGGTCAGGACCACCACGCGGACGTCCCGGTCGGCGGCGAGGGCGTCACAGGCGCCGGCGATCGACCGCGCCATGTCCGTGGACACGGCGTTCATGGCCTTGGGCCGGTCGAGGACGAGCTCGGCGACGTGACCGTGCCGCCGCACGGCCACGAACTCGCCGAACCTCCGCTCGCCCGGCTCCGTCACCTGGTCCGCCTCTTGCTGCGCCATGACACCCTCCCGGTTAACGCGGGTTAACAATCGATGCCCCGATCATCGCAGCAGGTGCCGTCCGGCGAAACCCGCCCCCTCGGCCCGTACCTCCTCGTTCGAGTGACATGTCGTCGAACTTCGTTTCGCCGCCCTCAGCGGGTGCATAACCTGCGCACCGCCGCAGCGCATCAGGGACACCGGCTCACCGGGGAGGGACGACCATGACGAACCGCGAGACACCGCAGGCCGCCGGCACCCGGCCGGGCCCACGACCGACACTCACGCGACCGCCCGCCCAGCGGGGGGCCTCCGAGGCCGCCGGAGCGGACACGGCGCCCGACCGTCGCCCCTCCGCCGCGGCGGAGGGGCCCTCGGCGGCGGACGACCGGTGGATCCGGGTCACGCCGCTCAACAGGGCGATGCCGGCCCCCACCGCGTCGGGTGCCGCCGCGCCGGACGCGCCCACCGTGAAGACGCCCACCGCCCGCATGGGCGCCATCCTGGCGGCCGCCAGGAAGCGGGCCGACGTCGACACGGCGGTGACCCGGAGGACGGGCGGCACCGGGGCTCGTACCCCGTCCCCGCAGGCCGCCGCACCCGCCCCCGCCACCTCGAAGACCGGAACCGCACCGGACAGGGCCGCGAAGGTCTGGGCCCCCGGCGCTCCGGGCACGCCCACGCGTGGGACCGGGGCCGCGACGGCCGGCCAGGGACCGGAGACGGGGGCCAAGGCCCCCGCCGCCGCAGCCGGGACGAGCGCCCGCGAAGCCGAGACCCGAGTGTCCACCGCCGCGGCCGGCACCCAGGCGCCGGAAGCAGGAGACACGACGGGCGCGGACCGCGTCGACGGGCCGGAAGCCGGAAGCGCCGCGGGCGAGGACGCGACGGGCGGGCACGGCGCCGAGACGCGGGCCGAGGCACCGACGACCACCCGTACCCCGGACGCCCGGCCGACGGAGACCGGAGACACGACGCGCGCCGCCGGAGACGCCTCGAACGCCGAGCGGACAGAAGCCGGACCCACGGTGCGCGCGGCCACGATCACCACGGACGCCCGACGGACAGAAGCCGGAACCACGGTGCGCGCGGCCGCGATCACGACCGACACCCGACGGACGGAGCCCGGAGGCACGGTGCGCGCGGTCGCGATCACCGCCGACGCCGGGCGGACGGAAGCCGGAACCACGGCTCGCGTGGCGGAGGCCGGGGGTGCTGGGCGCGCGGGGGTGCGGGTCTCGCCGGAGACCGAGGTCGGAGGGCGAGGGATCGTTCCGGCGCCGCGGTCGGGCGGCGCGAGCGGGGCCGCGTACACCCCCGGAGGCGACGAGCCCGCGCCCGTCCGGCTGCGGGTCGTCCGGGGCCGGCACCGCAAGCCCCGTCGCCGCCGCGTGCTCTTCGCCGCGGGAGGGCTCGCGCTCGCCGCCGGGGTGCTGAGCCTCACCCGGATGACGCCGGACGCGGTGACCGGGAGCGCGGACGGGGGGCACGCGGAGGCCGAACCGGTCGCGACCGCCACGGACAACGACACGGCGGGCGACGACGCCGTCCCCACCGTCGCGGCGATGCCCTCACCCACGCAGGCCGGAGCCGCGCCGGCGAGCCCCGCGATGGGCGGGACGAGCCCGGCGCCCACCTCGGACACGAGCGGGATCCCGGCCTCGGTGCGCACACCGGCCGGCACGGTCCCGGCCGCTCACGGCGCGGCCCCCGCGGCCACGCCGGGGACCGGGGGCAGCACGGGCATCCCCACGGCCCCCGCGACGACCCCGCCGGCCGCGCGGCCGACCCCGCCGGCCACCGCGCCCGCCGAGCCACCGCGGCACACCCCGTCCCCGAGCCCGAGCGCCACGGCGCCGTCCCACCAGCAGCCGGGCGTGTGCGTACCGATCGTGGGGATCTGCGTGAACGGCCTGCTGTCGTCCGGCCAGGACGCACAGTGAGCGGGAGAGGCCGAGCCGTGGCCCCAAGAGGCCGAACGGTGAACCGAAAGAGGTCGAGCAGTGCCCCGTAGAGGCCGAGCGGTGACCCGTAGAGGCCGGACGGCGGCCTGAAGGTGCTACGCGTCCTCGGACCGGCGGGCCAGCAGCCACGGCTCGATGACACCGAGCCCTCGCACGGGCCGCTGCCACATCGGCTGGAGCGCGAAGCGGTACGAGGGGGGCTCCTCGCCCTCCTTCTCCGCGGCGGCCGCGGCCTCGGCGGCCTCCGCCTCGGAGGCCGGCGCGTCACCGGTGCGGGTCAGCTCCTCGGCGAAGGCGCCGTCGACGAGCACGGCGTCGCGCGGCGCTATCGACGTCAGCCGGCTCGCCAGGTTCACGGTCGTACCGAACACGTCGCCCATCCGGGTGGTGACCGTGCCGAAGGCGATGCCGACGCGCAGCTCCGGCATCGTCTCGTCGTTCGCCATCGTCTCGATGAGCCGCAGCGCGATCTCGGCGGCGACACCGGCGTCGTCCGCGGAGTAGAGCACCTCGTCGCCGAGGGTCTTGATGAGCCGGCCCCCGTGGGCCGCCACCAGGTCCGCCGCAGTCGTCTCGAAGGCCTCGACGAGCTCGCCGAGCTCCTCCTCCTCCATGCGGCGCGTCAGCCGGGTGAAGCCGACGAGGTCGGCGAAGCCGACGGCGAGACGGCGGTCGACCATCTCCTCGTCGTCCGCCGCCTGCACGACCCGGCCGGTGGCCGCAGCGAGCTGGCGGCGCCAGACGTAGACGAGGAACTCCTCCAGCTCGGGCAGGAGCAGCTCGATCAGCGGGTACGTCACCTCGGTGCGGGTCATACCCGGCTCCGGGGGCTCGGTCAGACCCTCCAGGAAGGAATCGATCTGCCATTCGGCCAGACGGGCGGTGGTCTGCCCGGTGGAGCGGGCGACCTGGACGGCCATGGCCTCGCTGAGCAGGCCCGCCTCGACGAGACCGGCGAGGCGGCGCAGGGCGAGCACGTCCGCCTCGGTCAGCGCCTTGGCCTGGCCGATGTCCGCGAAGCCCATCGCCCGCCAGAAGCGGGAGGCCAGCTCCATGGACACGCCCGCGCTGCGGGCGGCCTGGAACGGGGTGTAGCGCCGCTCGGCGCCGAGGATCAGCCCCTCCAGGCGCAGCGCGAGCGGGTCGCCCTCGGAGTCCGGTTCGGCCTGGGGGTCCACCCGGCCGTTCGCCTCGTGCCGCGCGTCGGGCCGGACCTCCGGCCGCGCGCCGCTGTCGCCGGCCGTGCCGTGGTCGTGGTCGTCGCCTCGGGGACGGCTTCCCGCGGGGACGAGCTCCTCGCCGGAGAGGCCGGTTCCCGCGCCCTCGCGGTCGTCCGGGCGGTGGTTCGGGCGGGTGCCGGTCCCGGCGTCGGGACGGGCCTCGTGCCGGGCCTCGCCGGCCGCGGCCGCCCGTGCGGGTGTCGCGTCCGTGACCGGCCCGGCGGTACGGCCGGGCTCGCCGCCGGGGGCGGGGTGGGCACCCGTGCCGGAGCCGGTGTCGTCGACGGTCACTCCTGCTGCCCTTCCGATCTGCCGTGGTCAGGTTCGACCGCGCTCAACTCTACGGCAGGTGTGCGCTGGCTCACTCCCGATGGCGGGAGCGAGGCCCGAGAGCCACCGAAGGTCTGGACCACTCGCCCGTCCCGGGCCGTCACCCGCCCCACCGGCCACACCCTCGCCCCACCCGCCGCACCGCGCCGCCGGGGAGTTCCCGGGCACCGCGCCGCCGGACCTCCCGCCGCCCGGACCACCGACCGCCCGGTCGGCGCGTGGCACGCGTGGGGGATCGGGGCGGCGGGCGTCGGCTCAGACGGGGGCGGGCCGGTCCAGGCGGGGCGTCGGCTCAGCGGGGCGCGGGCTCAGGCGGAGGGCCGGCTCTGCGGGGCGCGCGCCCGGGCGGAGCAGCGGCCCGGGCGGAGCAGCGGCTCAGGCAGAGCAGCGGCTCAGGCAGGGCGTTGGCTCGGCGGGGCGTCGGCTCAGGCGGGGCGCAGGTGCACCACGTCTCCGGCGCCCACCGGCTCCCGCACTCCGTCGGCGGTCGCGATGACGAGCCGGCCGTCCCCGTCCAGGGCCACCGCCTCGCCGACGACCGCCCGGCCGCCGGGCAGTTCGGCCCGCACCGAGCGCCCGAGCGTCGCGCATCCGGCCGCGTACGTCTCCTGGAGGCCGGACGCGACTGGGTCGCCGCCCGCATCCCGCCAGCGCACGTACCACTGCTCCAGGGAGCGGAGCACGGCCCGCAGCACGGTGTCACGGTCCGTGGTCGTCGCGCCCGCCATCACCAGCGATCCGGCGCCGGGCACGGGCAGTTCGTCCGCGCGCAGCGTCACGTTGACGCCGATCCCGACGACGACCGCGTCGCTTCCCGCGCGCTCGGCGAGGATGCCCCCGGCCTTGCGTTCCTCTCCGTCCACGGTGACCAGCAGGTCGTTGGGCCACTTGAGGGCGGTGTCGACGCCCGCGGAGCGCGAGAGGGCCGTGGCGACGGCCACGCCGGTGAGCAGCGGCAGCCAGCCCCAGCGCTCGACGGGGACTCCGGTGGGCTTCAGCACCACGGAGAAGAAGAGGCCGGAGCGGGCCGGCGCGCTCCACCGGCGGTCCAGGCGCCCGCGCCCGGCGTTCTGTTCCTCGGCCACGAGGACGGCGCCCTCGTCGGCGCCCTTCTCGCTCGTGACGACCGCGGCCAGGTCGGTGTTGGTCGACCCGGTCCGTTCCACCACCTCCACGTCGCACCACAGGCCGCCGTCGCGGACCAGTGCCCGGCGCAGGGCGGCCCCGTTCAGCGGCGGACGGTCCAGATCGGACCACCGGTTGTCGTTCGCGTCTGCTGCATCTCGCGGCGTCATGCAACCCAGCCTAGGTGTGGTAAACGCCGCACTGCCGATCGGTAGGCACGCCACTACGCTACGGATGAGTAGCAAGCCCCCCTTCTGAGCACCGCTTCTGAGCACCGCGTTTTCCGAGCAGTCACCCTCACGTCCCCTTAGATCAGGCAGGGAGCCGCAACCCGATGTCCGAGCCGGAAGAGCTGCACCACCCCGACATCCACACCACCGCGGGCAAACTCGCGGATCTGCAGCGCCGCATCCAGGAAGCGACGCACGCCGGCTCGGAGCGCGCCGTCGAAAAGCAGCACGCCAAGGGCAAGCTGACGGCTCGTGAGCGCATCGAACTGCTGATGGACGAGGGTTCCTTCGTCGAGTTCGACGAGTTCGCGCGGCACCGGTCGACGGACTTCGGCCTGGAGAAGAACCGCCCGTACGGCGACGGTGTGGTCACCGGCTACGGCACCGTCGACGGCCGCCCGGTCGCCGTGTTCTCCCAGGACTTCACCGTTTTCGGCGGTGCGCTCGGCGAGGTCTTCGGCCAGAAGATCATGAAGGTGATGGACTTCGCGCTGAAGACCGGCTGCCCGGTCATCGGCATCAACGACTCGGGCGGCGCCCGGATCCAGGAGGGCGTGAGCGCCCTCGGCATGTACGGCGAGATCTTCCGCCGCAACGTGCACGCCTCGGGTGTCGTCCCGCAGATCAGCCTGGTCGTCGGTCCCTGCGCGGGCGGCGCGGTGTACTCCCCCGCCATCACCGACTTCACGGTGATGGTCGATCAGACCTCGCACATGTTCATCACGGGTCCCGACGTCATCAAGACGGTGACGGGCGAGGACGTCGGCTTCGAGGAGCTGGGCGGCGCCCGTACGCACAACGCCGTGTCGGGTGTGGCCCATCACATGGCGGGCGACGAGAAGGACGCGATCGAGTACGTCAAGCAGTTGCTGTCGTACCTGCCGTCCAACAACCTCAGCGAGCCCCCGGTGTTCCCGGAGGAGGCGGACCTCGCCCTCACCGACGAGGACCGTGAGCTGGACACGATCGTGCCGGACAGCGCGAACCAGCCGTACGACATGCACGCGGTGATCGAACACGTCCTGGACGACGCCGAGTTCTTCGAGACGCAGCCGCTGTTCGCGCCGAACATCCTCACCGGCTTCGGCCGGGTCGAGGGCCACCCGGTCGGCATCGTGGCCAACCAGCCGATGCAGTTCGCCGGTTGTCTGGACATCGACGCGAGCGAGAAGGCCGCGCGGTTCGTGCGGACGTGCGACGCGTTCAACGTGCCCGTCCTGACCTTCGTGGACGTGCCCGGCTTCCTGCCGGGTGTCGACCAGGAGCACACGGGCATCATCCGCCGCGGCGCCAAGCTGATCTACGCGTACGCCGAGGCGACCGTCCCGCTGATCACGATCATCACCCGCAAGGCCTTCGGCGGCGCGTACGACGTCATGGGCTCCAAGCACCTGGGCGCCGACCTCAACCTGGCCTGGCCCACCTCCCAGATCGCGGTCATGGGCGCGCAGGGCGCGGTCAACATCCTGCACCGCCGCACCATCGCGGCCGCCGAGGACCAGGACGCCACCCGGGCCCGGCTCATCCAGGAGTACGAGGACACGCTGCTGAACCCGTACACGGCGGCCGAGCGCGGTTACATCGACGCGGTGATCATGCCGTCGCAGACCCGCTCCCACGTCGTGCGCGGCCTGCGTCAGCTCCGTACGAAGAGGGCGTCCCTGCCTCCGAAGAAGCACGGCAACATCCCGCTCTAGACCCCGCCGACCAGGACCCTGGGAGCAGACATGACGATCAAGGTCGTACGGGGCAATCCGACCCCTGAGGAGCTGGCCGCCGCACTGGCGGTGGTCCGCGCACGCGCCGCGGCGGTGGCGTCCGCCCCGTCCGGCGCGTCCGGGCCGCGTGACTCCTGGTCCGACCCCGCCCGCATCGCCGCGCACCGGCTCCCCCGGCCGGGCCCGACGTCGTGGGGCCGCAGCTACTGGCCGGGCTAGGACACGCCCCGGGGCCCGGCCCCACAGGCACGCGCCACGCCTCGATCCCCCCGCGGACCCGTCCCGGGGGGATCTCGGTTTCACAGGACGTCCGCAAGTTGAGTACGCGTACTCAGGCGTCGGGCCGCCCCCTCGCCGCACGATCGGGAGCATGCTGTGGTCCGACCCCGAGAACGAACCCCCCGAGGATCTCCGCGACATGCAGGACATGTTGCGACGCCTGGGCGTTCTCCTGGCGCTGGCCATGGTGATCGGGATGATCCTGGTGGGCCTCGGCTGAACCCGCCCGGCAGCCGAGGCAGGGGCGGATCGGCGCCGATACCCTGATCGCATGACCGATCAGCCGCGCCGCCGTCTCGTCCTCGCCTCCCAGTCTCCCGCCCGGCTCAATCTGCTGCGGCAGGCCGGTCTCGCCCCCGAGGTGATCGTGAGCGGGTTCGACGAGGACGCCGTCACCGCACCCACTCCCGCCGAACTGGCCCTCGCGCTGGCCGAGGCGAAGGCCTCCGTCGTGGCGGCCCGTCCCGAGGTCCAGGGCGCGCTGGTGATCGGCTGCGACTCGGTGCTCGACCTCGACGGCCAGGCGCTCGGCAAGCCCGCCGACGCCGAGGAGGCCACCGCGCGCTGGAAGGCGATGCGCGGCCGGGCGGGCACGCTCCAGACGGGGCACTGCATCTGGGACACCGCGCAGAAGCGGTGGGAGTCCGCGGTCGCCTCGACCGTGGTCCGCTTCGGCGAACCGACCGACGAGGAGATCGCCGCGTACGTCGCCTCGGGCGAACCCCTGCACGTGGCGGGCGCGTTCACCCTGGACGGCCGCTCGGCGCCCTTCATCGAGGGCATCGACGGCGACCACGGCAACGTCATCGGCATCTCGCTGCCGCTCGTCCGCAGGCTGCTCGGCGAACTCGGCGTGGGCATCACGGAGTTGTGGACGCCCCGGGAGGCGTGAGGACCACCGGCCCGGGCATCGGACCGAGCCGCCCCGCCGCCCGTCCGCCTCGGGAACGCCCTTCCGCCACGGGAACGCCCGTACGGATCAGGGCGGTCGGCGTGCCGGGGTCGGGGCGGACGGGGTCCGGACACGCGCACACGTGAGCGCCCGGACGCCGGTGAGCCGGCCCCCGGGCCACGCGGACTCGTGGGCGTGCCCGAGGACGGCCGGTAGCCGCCCGAGGACGGCCTGAGAGCCCGGGCCATGCCCCGGAGCCACCCGGCGCCGTCACGGGGCCCCGTGGCCTAGTGAGCCGCCCCCGCGACCGCGGGCTCCTCCTCCGCGACCCTCGGGTCGTCCGCTTCCCTCGCCTCGGCACCCGTCACGTCGCCGGTCGCCGCCTCGGCGCCCTTCGGCTCGGAGCCCTTCCCGAGGTCGACGGTCCCCGCGGGGACGCCCTCACCCGAGCCGGCGCCGTCCGCGTTCGCGTCGGGTCCGGTGCTCCCCGTGTCGGCCGCGTCGCCCTCGCCGTCACCCGTCCCGCCGGTCTCCGGCGCGGCGTCGACGGGGCCGGTCTCGCGGCCGTCGTACGCCAGGAGGGTGAACACGATCAACGCGAGCACCACCATCATGAAGGTGAATGCTCCCCAGCCCACCAGGCCCACCGTGAAGGCGCCGAGCAGGGCGTGCACCACGGCGGCGCTGATCAGCAGGACACGCCCGAACACGCCCGGGGGGCGCTGCCGCAGCGCGACCAGCAGGGCCGACACGGCACAGGCCAGGAAGTAGAGGCCGAAGACAAGACCGCCGATCTTCGACGACCGCGCCATCATGTCGGAGTCGAGCCCGGCCATGGACATGTCCTGGCGGTCGACGACCACCCCGAGGAACCAGTTGAGGAGTGCGATACCTATCGCCTCCACGAAAAGCACGATCGCCGCCACCCACACCAGCGGTCTCCGTACCACCGGCCCCACCCACTTCCGCGTGCTGTTACCCCAAGTACGTCTCAGACATCCCGAACGCTACTAACGGGTAAACCCAGGGACAAGGGTTCCGTCGAGGGCAAAGAATCGTTGGGCCATTCGTAGGGACTCGACAAAGAATCGTTGTGGGCCGCAGCACGGAGTCACAGAGACCTTGGCCACACCGGAGGGCTAGGGTTCAGGGAAGGATTCCCGCGTGCCTTGGCACGACAAGGGATTTCGCGGGTAGGGCGAGCCTCGTATCACGCTCCGTGTGGGCAAGCTCACCACTGGGGACAGCTCGAAGTGTCGTGTTGGCTGTCCCTAAACTCGGCTTGTTTTCAAGGAGGGAGCCATCGTGCGCAAGGTGCTCATCGCCAACCGTGGCGAAATCGCTGTCCGCGTGGCCCGAGCATGTCGGGATGCCGGGATCGCGAGCGTTGCCGTGTATGCGGAACCGGACCGGGACGCTCTGCATGTCCGTGCGGCGGACGAGGCGTTCGCGCTGGGCGGTGACACTCCGGCCACCAGTTACCTGGACTTCGCCAAGGTGCTGCAGGCCGCCAAGGACTCGGGCGCGGATGCCATCCATCCGGGTTACGGCTTCCTTTCGGAGAACGCGGACTTCGCCCAGGCCGTCCTCGACGCCGGGCTGATCTGGATCGGTCCGCCGCCGCAGGCGATCCGCGACCTGGGTGACAAGGTCGCCGCCCGGCACATCGCGCAGCGCGCCGGCGCGCCGCTGGTGGCGGGCACCCCGGACCCGGTCTCGGGTTCCGACGAGGTCGTCGCGTTCGCCGAGCAGCACGGTCTGCCGATCGCGATCAAGGCCGCCTTCGGTGGCGGCGGACGCGGTCTGAAGGTCGCCCGCACCCTCGAAGAGGTGCCGGAGCTGTACGAGTCGGCGGTGCGCGAGGCGGTCGCGGCCTTCGGGCGCGGCGAGTGCTTCGTGGAGCGCTACCTCGACAAGCCCCGGCACGTGGAGACGCAGTGCCTGGCCGACCAGCACGGCAACGTGGTCGTCGTCTCCACGCGTGACTGCTCGCTCCAGCGCCGCCACCAGAAGCTGGTCGAGGAGGCCCCCGCCCCCTTCCTGTCCGAGGCGCAGGTGGCGGAGCTGTACGCGTCCTCCAAGGCGATCCTCAAGGAGGCCGGCTACGTCGGCGCGGGAACCGTGGAGTTCCTGGTCGGCATGGACGGCACGATCTCCTTCCTGGAGGTCAACACCCGTCTGCAGGTCGAGCACCCGGTCACCGAGGAGGTCGCCGGCATCGACCTGGTCCGCGAGATGTTCCGTATCGCGGACGGCGAGGAGCTCGGCTACGGCGATCCCGAACTGCGCGGCCACTCCATCGAGTTCCGCATCAACGGTGAGGACCCGGGCCGCAACTTCCTGCCGGCCCCCGGTACGGTCACGGCCTTCTCGGCGCCGACCGGCCCCGGTGTCCGCCTGGACGCGGGCGTCGAGTCCGGCAGCGTCATCGGCCCGGCCTGGGACTCCCTGCTCGCCAAGCTGATCGTCACCGGCGCCACCCGCAAGCAGGCGCTCCAGCGGGCCGCCCGCGCCCTGGCCGAGTTCCAGGTCGAGGGCATGGCGACCGCGATCCCCTTCCACCGCGCGGTGGTCGTGGACCCGGCGTTCGCCCCCGAGCTCACCGACTCGGAGGACCCGTTCACGGTCCACACCCGCTGGATCGAGACCGAGTTCGTCAACGAGATCAAGCCGTTCGCCGCCCCGGCCGACGCCGAGACCGACGACGAGCCCGGCCGCGAGACGGTGGTCGTCGAGGTCGGCGGCAAGCGCCTGGAGGTCTCGCTGCCCGTCTCGCTGGGCATGTCGCTGGCCCGCACCGGTCTGGCCGCCGGCGCCAAGCCCAAGCGCCGGGCGGCGAAGAAGTCCGGCCCGGTCGCCTCGGGCGACACCCTCGCCTCCCCGATGCAGGGCACCATCGTCAAGGTGGCCGTCGAGGAGGGCCAGGAGGTCAAGGAGGGCGATCTGATCGTCGTCCTGGAGGCCATGAAGATGGAACAGCCCCTGAACGCGCACCGCTCCGGCACCATCAAGGGCCTGAGCGCGGAGGTCGGTGCCTCGGTGACGTCCGGCGCCCCGATCTGCGAGATCAAGGACTGAAACGCGGACGGGTGACACACCCGTCCCGTGGCGTCAGAAGCGCCCGGCGAACCGCCCTCCGCGGCCCGCCGGGCGCTTCCGCGTACGGAACCGCCGCCAGGGGCTTCCCCGTACGGAACAACCTGGCGGGCGTTTGCGCGTACGAAGTGGGGCTCGGGCCGGGCGGCGCCCGGCGTCCCGGCCGCGCAACCGTCCATGATGCTTCGAGCCGTCCGGCGCGGAGCCCGCGCACGTCCGTCCGGCGGCCGCCGGTGGCATCCTGGAGCGCAGCCGGACGGGTGGGAAGAGGGCAGGTGGAGGCCATGGTGGGCGCGACCGCGAAGGAGTGGGCCGGAACGTCCGGGCCCGCCCAGGACACAGGGGCGCCGCGGGTGATGCGGGCGGACGCCCGGCGCAACCACGGACGGCTGCTCGCGGAGGCGCGCTCCGCGTTCGCCGCGCACGGCACGGACGCGTCCCTGGAGGACGTGGCCCGGCGCGCGGGCGTCGGAATCGGCACGCTGTACCGGCACTTCCCGAACCGGCACGCCCTGATGAGCGCGGTCTTCGAGGACGCGGTGAGCGATCTGCTCGCCCGTTCGCGCGAGTTGCTCGACGCCCCGCAGCCGTGCACCGCGCTGGTGGAGTGGCTGCGCGAGATCATCTCGCACGCGGGCGCGTACCGGGGACTCGCGCGCGCCCTCATGTCGGCCTCGCGGGACGACGGTTCGCACCTGGCCCGGTGCAGTGGCCCGATGCGTGAGGCGGGCGGCGCCCTGCTGCTGCGCGCCCAGGAGTCGGGGGCCGTACGCCCCGACGTCTCGATCGGGGATCTCCTCCAGTTGACCAACGCGATCGCGCTGGCCGCGGAAGAAACCCCGGACGATCCCGCGCTGGCCGACCGGCTGCTGAACCTGACCCTGCGCGGGCTGAAGCCGTGAACCGGCCCGGCCTGCGGGCCTGACCGGTGAGCCACCCGGCCCGCGGCCCGGCGGCATGGACCGCCGTACCCCCGGTGGCCCGGCACCGTGAACCCCCGGCCTGCGGCCCGGGAACGCGGACCGCCCTGCGCCGGTGACCCGGCGCCCTGAGCCGTGAACCGTGAACCGATCTGATGCACGGCCTGGGACCGGTGAGCCGGTCCGGTCGGTCGGCCGAGGGGCTCGGCCGTCCGCTTCACCGTCCCGGGGACACCGCTCAGCGGCGTCGCAGATCGGCCACTCGTGCCCGTTCGGCCGGGGGCTGGTCCCCCATCACCGTCGCGCTCCGTAGTTGCGGTCCCGAGCCCGGGACCACCTGGCCGCGGCGCGGACCCGGGAGCGGTACGTCCCGACGTGGCTGACGCCCCGCCGGAAGCGGATCACCTCCCGCACCGCCCGACGCCGATGACCCCGCCACCGCGATCTGCACGCCCTGATCGGCCAGGGCCTGCAGTTCCGTGGCCGCCCGGTCGTCATGGGCGGGTGGCTCGTCCGTGACCAGCCGGGTGATGAGGTCGGTCGGCACGGTCTGGAACATGGTGTCCGTCCCGAGCTTGGTGTGGTCGGCGAGGACCACGACCTCCGCGGCGGCCTGGACGAGGGCACGGTCCACGGACGCCGAGAGCATGTTGGACGTGGAGAGTCCGCGCTCGGCGGTCAGACCGCTCCCGGAGAGGAACGCCCGGGACACGCGCAGTCCTTGCAGGGACTGCTCCGCACCCGAGCCGACCAGGGCATAGTTGGAACCGCGCAGGGTGCCGCCGGTCATCACGACCTCGACGCGGTTGGCGTGGGCCAATGCCTGGGCCACCAGCAGGGAGTTGGTGACGACGGTCAGGCCGGGCACCCGCGCGAGCCGGCGGGCCAGCTCCTGCGTGGTGGTCCCCGCCCCCACCACGATGGCCTCGCCCTCTTCGACGAGACCCGCGGCGAGATCGGCGATGGCCGTCTTCTCGGCGGTCGCGAGATGCGATTTCTGCGGAAAGCCGGACTCCCGCGTGAACCCGCCCGGCAATACCGCACCGCCGTGCCGGCGGTCGAGGAGTCCTTCTGCCTCCAGCGCGCGCACGTCCCGCCGTACGGTCACTTCGGAGGTCTGGACGACGCGGGCGAGCTCACGGAGCGACACGGCCCCGTTCGCTCGCACCATTTCGAGGATCAATTGGCGACGTTCTGCAGCGAACACGAAACTGACAGTAACCCCAACGACCGTCTGCTTTCAGCAGTTTGCGCCGAATAAC
Source organism: Streptomyces sp. NPDC028298 (assembly GCF_055565895.1). Taxonomy (NCBI): domain Bacteria; kingdom Bacillati; phylum Actinomycetota; class Actinomycetes; order Kitasatosporales; family Streptomycetaceae; genus Streptomyces; species Streptomyces sp. NPDC028298. The sequence continues at coordinate 520,545 of NZ_JBVHTL010000004.1, read as the reverse complement.
AGAAGTTGTTCGCATGGCGGGGTGCTCAGTGGTATACGTGCCCACTCTCGCCGGCCTCGCGCTGCGGAGCGTGACCAACTCCCCGTGACCAGCGGGGAGTCGGCAGGAGGCCTCAGCCCTCGCCCGTGGTCTTCCGGGTGTGGAGCTGCCGCGCCACCTCGGCGATCGAGCCGGACAGCGACGGGTACACGGTGAACGCGTTCGCGATCTGTTCGACCGTCAGATTGTTGTCGACCGCGATCGAGATCGGGTGGATGAGCTCCGAGGCACGCGGGGAGACGACCACACCGCCGACCACGATGCCGGTGCCGGGGCGGCAGAAGATCTTGACGAAGCCGTCACGGATGCCCTGCATCTTGGCGCGCGGGTTGCGCAGCAGCGGCAGCTTCACGACCCGGGCGTCGATCTTGCCCGCGTCGACGTCCGCCTGGGTGTAGCCGACGGTGGCGATCTCCGGGTCGGTGAAGACGTTCGAGGAGACCGTCTTCAGGTTCAGCGGGGCCACCGCGTCGCCGAGGAAGTGGTACATGGCGATCCGGCCCTGCATGGCGGCGACGGACGCGAGGGCGAAGACGCCGGTCACGTCACCGGCCGCGTACACGCCCGGGGCGGTGGTGCGCGAGACCTTGTCGGTCCAGATGTGCCCGGAGTCGCGGACCTTGACGCCGGCCTCCTCCAGGCCCATCCCGCTGCTGTTCGGGATGGCACCCACGGCCATCAGGCAGTGCGTGCCGCTGATGACCCGGCCGTCGGCGAGCGTGACCTCGACCCGGTCGCCGACGCGCTTGGCGGACTCGGCGCGGGAACGGGCCATGACGTTCATGCCGCGGCGGCGGAAGACGTCCTCGAGGACTGCGGCGGCGTCCGGGTCCTCGCCCGGCAGCACGCGGTCGCGGCTGGAGACGAGGGTGACGCGGGAGCCGAGCGCCTGGTAGGCACCGGCGAACTCGGCACCGGTGACACCGGAGCCGACCACGATGAGCTCCTCGGGCAGCTCGTCGAGGTCGTAGACCTGGGTCCAGTTCAGGATGCGCTCGCCGTCGGGCTGCGCGTCGGGCAGCTCGCGCGGGTGTCCGCCGGTGGCGATGAGCACGGCGTCGGCGGTGAGGGTCTCCTCGGTGCCGTCCGCGGCGCTCACGACGACCTTGCGGGAGCCGTCCAGGGCCTGCATGCCCTCCAGCCGTCCGCGGCCGCGCAGGACACGGGCGCCGGCCCGGGTCACCGAGGCGGTGATGTCGTGGGACTGGGCGAGCGCCAGCCGCTTCACACGGCGGTTGACCTTGCCGAGGTCGACGCCGACCACCTTGGCCGCCTGCTCCATGGGTGGGGTGTCGTCCGCGACGATGATCCCCAGCTCCTCGTAGGAGGAGTCGAAGGTCGTCATCACCTCGGCCGTGGCGATCAGAGTCTTCGACGGCACGCAGTCGGTGAGCACCGACGCCCCGCCCAGACCGTCGCAGTCGACGACGGTCACCTCCGCGCCGAGCTGCGCGGCGACCAGCGCCGCTTCATATCCGCCGGGTCCGCCACCGATGATCACGATCCGAGTCACGTACTCCATTGTCCCGCACGCTTCAAGGTGCTTCCGCCCAGGGGCCCCGAGTCCGGCGCATCCGAGCCACTTTGTTACGTGAGAGGCCCGCGTGCCGCTGACGTACCCTCGACCCCATGTCGCTCTACGCCGCGTACGCCGGCAATCTCGATCCGCGGCTCATGACGCGCCGCGCCCCGCATTCGCCGCTGCGCGCGACGGGCTGGCTGAACGGCTGGCGACTGACCTTCGGCGGCGAGCACATGGGCTGGGAGGGGGCCCTCGCGACCATCGTCGAGGCGCCGCGGTCCCAGGTCTTCGTGGCGCTGTACGACCTCGCCCCGCCGGACGAGGACTCCATGGACCGCTGGGAGGGCGTCGGCCTCGACGTCTACCGCCGGATGCGTGTACGTGTGCACACACTGGAGGGTGAGGAGAGCGCGTGGGTCTACGTACTGAACGGGTACGAGGGGGGACTGCCCTCGGCGCGTTATCTCGGCGAGATCGCGGACGCCGCCGAGTCCGCCGGGGCTCCTCACGACTACGTCATGGAGCTGCGCAAGCGGCCCTGCTGACGTCTGTCCTACCGGCGTGCTCCGCCGCTCCGCGGCGGCTTTCCCACCCGCCCGCCCGTCTCGGCCCGACGCCAAGGTGCCCTCGGCTCTCCGCCGCTCCGCGGCGCTTTTCCCACCCGCCCGCCCGTCTCGGCCGGTCACGAGGGTGCCGTCGCCTCTCCGCCGCTCCGCGGCGTGTCTCCCACCCGCCCGCCCGTCTCCGCCCGACGCCCAGGCGCCCTCGTCACCCCGCCGCTCCGCGGCGTCTCGGAGCCGTGCGAAGTGGTCTCGGTCTCGTTCGTTTGTCGGAAACGACAAGACAACGATCGCAAGACCGTGAGCACTGTCATCTACGCGCGTAGGCCCGAACCGGCTACGCTCTTGCGCGTGAACGCATCTCTTCTTCCGGACGACATCCAGGGCGACCCCCACGCCGCCGCCGACGCCGCCGCCACGCGCCTGCGTGAGCTGACGGGCGCCGAGACCCACGACGTCGCCCTCGTGATGGGCTCCGGCTGGGCTCCCGCGGTGGACGCCCTCGGCACCCCCGAGGCCGAGTTCCCCGTCACCGAGCTGCCCGGCTTCCCGCCGCCGGCGGTCGAGGGCCACGGCGGCAAGATCCGCTCGTACCGGATCGGCGACAAGCGCGCCCTGGTCTTCCTCGGCCGCACCCACTTCTACGAGGGCCGCGGGGTCGCCGCCGTCGCGCACGGCGTCCGTACCGCCGTCGCCGCCGGCTGCAAGACCATCGTGCTCACCAACGGCTGCGGCGGCCTGCGCGAGGGCATGCGCCCCGGCCAGCCCGTGCTGATCAGCGACCACATCAACCTGACGGCCACCTCGCCGATCGTCGGCGCGAACTTCGTGGACCTCACCGACCTGTACTCGCCGCGACTGCGCGCGCTGTGCAAGGAGGTGGACCCCTCCCTGGAAGAGGGCGTCTACGCGCAGTTCCCCGGCCCGCACTACGAGACCCCCGCCGAGATCCGGATGGCCCGTGTCATCGGCGCCGACCTCGTGGGCATGTCGACGACCCTCGAGGCCATCGCCGCGCGCGAGGCGGGCGCCGAGGTGCTCGGCATCTCCCTCGTCACCAACCTCGCCGCCGGTATGACGGGCGAGCCCCTCAACCACGAGGAAGTCCTCCAGGCCGGCCGCGACTCGGCCGCGCGCATGGGGGAACTTCTGACCCAGGTGCTGGATCGTCTGTAGGCGACAGGGTCACGCGCCCCCGGCGCCGGGGGCGGAGCGACCCGGGCACACGGAAGCCGTACGACCGAAGAGAGGTGCACCCCAGGTGCAGGACGACATCGTCGCGCGGGCCGAGGCGTGGCTGGCCGAGGACCCCGACGCGGAGACCCGTGACGAACTCGCCAAGCTCGTCGCGGCGGCGGACGTCACCGAGCTGACCGCCCGCTTCAGCGGAACGCTCCAGTTCGGCACCGCGGGCCTGCGCGGTGAGCTCGGCGCGGGGCCGATGCGGATGAACCGCAGCGTGGTCATCAGGGCCGCGGCCGGACTCGCCGCGTATCTCAAGGCCAAGGGACGGACCGGCGGCCTCGTGGTGATCGGCTACGACGCCCGCCACAAGTCCGAGGACTTCGCCCGGGACACGGCGGCCGTGATGACGGGCGCGGGCCTGCGCGCCGCCGTCCTGCCCCGGCCGCTGCCCACCCCCGTCCTCGCCTACGCCATACGGCATCTCGGCGCGGTCGCGGGCGTGGAGGTCACCGCCAGCCACAACCCGCCCCGGGACAACGGCTACAAGGTCTACCTCGGCGACGGCTCGCAGATCGTCCCGCCGGCCGACGCGGAGATCGCCGCCGAGATCGACGCGGTCCGCGCGCTCGCGGACGTGCCGCGCCCCGAGTCCGGCTGGGAGACCCTCGACGAGAGCGTCCTGGATGCCTACCTGGCCCGTACGGACGCCGTCCTCGCCGAGGGCTCGCCGCGTACCGCCCGCACCGTCTACACGGCCATGCACGGCGTCGGCAAGGACGTGCTGCTCGCGGCCTTCGCGCGGGCCGGGTTCCCCGAGCCGGTGCTCGTCGCCGAGCAGGCCGAGCCCGACCCGGACTTCCCGACCGTGGCCTTCCCCAACCCGGAGGAGCCCGGCGCGATGGACCTCGCCTTCGCGGCGGCCCGCGCGGCGGAACCCGACCTGATCATCGCCAACGACCCGGACGCCGACCGGTGCGCCGTGGCCGTGAAGGCCGGAGCCGACTGGCGCATGCTGCGCGGCGACGAGGTCGGCGCGCTGCTCGCCGAGCACCTGGTACGACGCGGCGCGCGCGGCGTGTTCGCCGAGTCGATCGTCTCCTCCTCGCTGCTCGGCCGGATCGCCGAGGGCGCGGGCCTGCCGTACGAGGAGACGCTCACCGGCTTCAAGTGGATCGCCCGCGTCGAGGGGCTGCGCTTCGGGTACGAGGAGGCGCTCGGCTACTGCGTCGACCCCGACGGCGTACGCGACAAGGACGGCATCACCGCGGCCCTGCTCGTCACCGAGCTGGCCTCGGAGCTCAAGGAGCAGGGCCGGACCCTGCTGGATCTCCTCGACGACATCGCCGTCGCGTACGGGCTGCACGCCACCGACCAGCTCTCGGTGCGGGTGGAGGACCTCTCGGTCATCGCGAACGCCATGCGCCGGCTGCGCGAGCAGCCGCCCACGGAGCTCGCGGGCCTCGCCATCACCAGCGCCGAGGACCTGACCCGGGGGACGGACAAGCTGCCGCCCACGGACGGCCTGCGCTACACGCTGGACGGTGCCCGGGTCATCGTCCGGCCGAGCGGCACCGAGCCCAAGCTGAAGTGCTACCTGGAGGTCGTGGTGCCCGTCGGCGGCCACGACGAGCTCCCGGCGGCCCACGCGAGGGCGGCCGAGCTGCTGACGGCGATCAAGCGGGACCTGTCGGCCGCGGCCGGCATCTGAGTTCATTTCCCCGGGGCACCCCGGTGAGCATCCCGGGTGGGGGCGCGGCGTGTCCGTCGCCTCCGCCCGGGGGCCGTGCGGGGTTCCGGTGCGGGGAGCTGTGTGGGGCTTCCCGGTGCGCGTTTCCCGTGCGGGGAGCTGTGTGGGGCTTCCGTTTCGCGTGCGAGGAGCTGTGTGGGGCTTCCGGTGCGGGTTTCCCGTGCGAGGAGCTGTGTGGGGCTTCCGGTGCGGGATTCCCATGCGGGGAGCTGTGTGGGGCTTCCGGTGAGGTTCTGACACGCTCGTCCGCCCTTCTTACGGGTGATTTCCGCAGGGCAGTTGACGCAGCGCTCCCGTGCGCCACCGGACGACCGAGGAACGGTTACCGGCAGCGCACCTTCGAGTCCCAGGAGCCGCCGCGTGCCCTCGACCGATTCCCGGCGGACGTCCGCCCCGCCCCGAACGGCGCCCGGCGGGACCGTCCCCGGCGTCCCGGCCGCCCGGCACGCGCCCGGCGCCGCCGGCCGCCTCGCCCTGGTCCGCGCCGGTCTGCGGCACGCGGCCCCCGCCCTGACCGCCTACGCGGCCGTCCGTCTCACCGGACTGCTCACCCTCGCGCTCTGGGCGCACCGCAGGCATCACGGCGTCTGGCCGATCCTGGCGGCCCAGTGGGACGCGGACTGGTACCTCGGCATCGCCGACCACGGTTACGCACGCCACCTGGGCACCGCGTTCGACGCGAACAACCTGGCGTTCTTCCCGCTCTATCCGGTCCTGGTCAAGGCCGTCGCGGCGGTGACCCCCGGTTCGCGCGCCTCGACCGGGCTCGCGATCGCGGTCGTGGGCTCCTTCGTCGCCGCGTGGGGCGTCCACGCGGTCGGCAGCCGTCTCCACGGCCGCCGCGTGGGGGTGCTGCTGACCGTGCTGTGGGCGGCCCTGCCGGTGGGGCTCGTCCAGTGGATGGGCTACACGGAGTCGCTGTTCACCGCCTTCGCCGCGTGGGCGCTCTACGCGGTCCTCAGCGGCCGGCTGCTGTGGGCCGCCTCGCTGGCGGCGCTCGCGGGGCTGACCCGGCCCACCGGTGTCGCGGTGGCCGCCGCCGTGGCCGTGGCCGCGCTGCTGTCGCTGCGCCGCGGCTTCTCGCTCCGGGCGCTCGGCGCGGTCGTCCTGGCCCCGGCCGGCTGGCTCGCGTACGTCGGCTGGGTGGGGCACAGGCTGGGCCGCTGGGACGGCTACTTCGCCGTGCAGCGGCTGTGGCACAACGAGTGGGACGGCGGCGCGGAGACCGCGCGCCGGCTGCGGGAGGTCCTCGCGCGGAACTCCTCGCCGGAGCTGTTCCTGGTGATGGTGACGGTGACCCTGCTGGCGGCCGTGGCGCTGTACGCGCTGTCGGTGGGCGACCGCCAGCCGCTCCCGCTCCTCGTCTACACCGGGATCCTGCTGCTGATCGTCCTCGGCAGCGGCGGTGTCTACTTCCCGCGGGCCCGCTTCCTGCTCCCCGGCTTCCCGCTGCTGCTGCCCCTGGCCCTGTACCTGGCCCGCGCCTCACGCCGCCTCAGGACGGGGTTCCTCACGGCCGCGGTCCTCGGTTCGGCGTACTGCGGCGCGTACATGGTCCTGGTGTGGCCGAGCGCGCCCTGAGGGTCCGGCGGACGTCAGCCCATGAGGAGCAGGATGACCAGGACCACGAGGCCGGCCAGCGCGGGGCCCATCACCTCGTACGCCCAGCGCACCGTGACCTCACCCTGCGCGCCCTCCGCGGCCGCCCGGTGCTCCGCCAGCTCGCGCAGATCGTCCATGATCCGGTCGGTCTCGGGGCGGACCGGCGTGTCGGTGGCGGCGGACCGGCCGAAGGCGGACGCGCGGGCCGGCGAGCCCCCGCGGCCGGGCGCGCCCTGAGCCGTCTGCCGGGCCGCCTTCTTGCGGGCCCGCAGCGACACCGGCACCGCCCAGAGCTGGTACTTCGTGCCCGAGGTGTCGATCACCTCGTTCGAGTAGTGCGACCGCAGCGAGGCGACCTTGCTCCAGGGGAGCACGATCACGCGCAGCGGGTTGCGGACGCGCAGGCGGTCCTCGTTGGCGTAGACGGCGGGGCGCAGGGTGAACGCGGTCACGACGGGGACGATCAGGATCAGTCCGGCGAGCGCCAGCCAAGGGGTGCGGCCGTGGCCGGAGACCAGCGCGTCGAAGCCGAGCCAGCCCACGATGAGGAGCAGGAGGACGCCGCCCGCGATACCGGCGGGGGACCGGTAGATCCGGTCCCTGGCCTCGGGTCGCGAGGCGTCCGGAAGGGGTGACTGGTGGTCGGGGGTCGTCATGGTCCCGATTGTGCCCGACGTGCGCCGCGTGCTTGAGCTCGGTCGGGTCTCGCTATGGTCGCGAAGGGCTCCGTGCCGCCCGTCTCCCCGGGACCACCGTGCCGGCCACGACCGCCCCGATGATCCGGCGGAAGGTCGGGCATTCCATGTGGCTGGGCGCGGGACAGGCGGCGGTGTGCCGCAGGGAGTCGCGCAGGACCTCCAGCTCGCGGATCGTCCGGTCCAGTTCGTCGGCCTTGTCGAGCAGGGTCCGGGGGTCGATGCGCGGGGGCCCTTCCGGCGTGAACATCCGGGCGATCTCGTCCAGCGAGAATCCGGCGGACCGGCCCATCGCGATCAGTGCCAGCCGTTCCAGGACTGCGGGGTCGTACTGGCGGCGCAGGCCGCGTCTGCCCGTCGGGGCGATGAGCCCCTTCTCCTCGTAGTACCGCAGGGTCGAAGCGGGTACTCCGGCGCGGCGTGCCACTTCGGCGATATCCAGATCCGGCATCGTCTTGACCTCAAGTCGGCTTGAAGTAGGACGGTGTCATCTCCAGGCCGTGAGGGCAACCACAGGAGGCGTGATGGGATCCGGTCGCGAGGCGGGTGACACGGTGGGGGACGCGGGCGGTGACGCCGTGGGTGACGAGCAGGCCGCTCGTTGGAACGGGCCGTCCGGGAATGCCTGGGTCGAGGCCCAGGACATGGTGGACGCGATGTTCGCGCCGCTGGAGAGGCTGCTCGTCGAGACGTTTCCGGCCGGGCAGGGGGGTCGGGTCCTCGACGTGGGCTGCGGTACGGGCGGCACGACGGTGGCGATCGCGCGGCGGCTCGGGGCCGGGGGGTCGTGTGTCGGGGTCGACATCTCGGAGCCGATGGTGGGGGCGGCTCGGGCTCGGGCGGAGCGGGTGGGTGCGGACCGGGCGGGTTCGGAGCGGGTCGGTTCGGAGGCGGTGGGTGCGGGCGTCGGAGCCGTCTCGTTCGTCCGCGCCGACGCGCAGGATCACGTCTTCGAGCCGCCCGCGGAGTTCGACGCGGTCGTCTCCCGCTTCGGGGTCATGTTCTTCTCCGATCCGGTGCGGGCCTTCGCGAATCTGCGGCGGGCCGCGAAGGACGGTGCCGTGCTGAGGTTCGTCGTCTGGCGGGACGTCGCGGAGAACCCGTTCATGACGACGGCCGAGCGGGCGGCGGCGCCGCTCATGCCGGATCTGCCCGCGCGGGATCCCGATGCGCCGGGGCAGTTCGCGCTGGCGGACGCGGACAAGGTGCGGCGGCTGCTGGAGGGGGCCGGGTGGACCGGGGTCGGTCTCCGGGCCGTCGACGTGGAGTGCGTCATGCCCGAGAAGGAGCTGGTCCCGTACTTCAGCCGGTTCGGGCCGGTCGGGATCGCGCTGCGCGACGCGGACGAGACGACGAGGTCGCGGGTCGTCTCGGCGGTCCGGCCCGCGTTCGATCCGTACGTCCACGAGGGGGAGGTCCGCTTCACGGCGGCGTGCTGGCAGATCGACGCGCGGGCGGGCCGGGGCTGACGTCGGCGGTGTCGCTCCGGTGGGCGGGTCGGGGCTGACGTCGACGGTGTCGCTCCGGTGGGCGGGCCGGGGCTGACGTCGGCGGTGTCGCTCCGGTGGGCGGGCCGGGGCTGACGTCGGCGGTGTCGCTCCGGTGGGTGGGTCGGGGCCGTGCCGGTGCATCAGCCCGTCGCCGTCGGGCGGAGATGTGGGCGTCGGTGGCGACGGCCATTGATGTACCGGCACGGCCCCTCACGCCGGATCCCGGCTGCGGGCGCGTGATCCAGACGGTTCCAGCAGGATTCCGCCCCGGCCGGCCAAAGTTTCAGCCCCTCCGGCGTTTGAGGAGCGGGGTCTGGGGCGGAGCCCCAGGTATGGGACGGGTAGGGGCGGAGGGGGCGAAGAAACGCTGGTCGCGGGCCGGGGCGGGGAGCGTATCCGGGGGCATCCCGCCCGGAGGGGCAGAGGCGCCTCTCGGCCGGCGGGCAAGGCGGCACACCGGGCGGTGGAAAAAATCCGCCCGGGACCCCGGGGCTGTACAAGCCGCTACGCGCGTAGATATGCTCGTCTGGTGACCATGCCCACCTCTGCACCAGCACACGCCCTCGGCGACGTGACGGCGTCCGACAGCACGCTGCGCCGCTTCCTCCACGGGCTGCCCGGCGTCGACACGGTCGGCCTGGAGGCGCGCGCCGCCTCGCTCGGCACCCGTTCCATCAAGACCACCGCGAAGGCGTACGCCATCGACCTCGCCATCTCGATGGTCGACCTGACGACGCTGGAAGGCGCGGACACCCCGGGCAAGGTCCGGGCGCTCGGCGCCAAGGCGGTCCTCCCGGACCCGACCGACCGGACGACGCCCACCACGGCCGCGGTCTGCGTCTATCCCGACATGGTGGCCGTCGCGAAGGAGGCCGTCGCCGGCTCCGGGGTGAAGGTCGCCTCGGTCGCGACCGCGTTCCCGGCCGGCCGCGCCGCGCTCCCCGTGAAGCTGGCCGACGTGCGTGACGCCGTTGCCGCGGGCGCCGACGAGATCGACATGGTCATCGACCGCGGGGCGTTCCTCGCGGGCAGATACTTGAAGGTGTACGACGAGATCGTCGCCGTGAAGGAGGCCTCGGGCGCCGCCCGCCTGAAGGTCATCTTCGAGACCGGCGAACTGTCGACGTACGACAACATCCGGCGCGCGAGCTGGCTCGGCATGCTGGCCGGTGCCGACTTCATCAAGACGTCCACCGGCAAGGTGGCCGTGAACGCGACGCCCGCGAACACGCTGCTGATGCTGGAGGCCGTCCGCGACTTCCGCGCCCAGACCGGCGTGCAGGTCGGCGTGAAGCCGGCCGGCGGCATCCGCACCACGAAGGACGCCGTCAAGTTCCTGGTCCTGGTGAACGAGACCGCGGGCGAGGACTGGCTGGACAACCACTGGTTCCGCTTCGGCGCGTCCTCGCTCCTGAACGACCTGCTGATGCAGCGTCAGAAGCTGGCCACCGGCCGCTACTCCGGCCCCGACTACGTGACGGTGGACTGATCCATCATGGCTTCCGCATTCGAATACGCACCGGCGCCCGAGTCCCGCTCCGTCGTCGACATCGCCCCCTCCTACGGCCTGTTCATCGACGGTGAGTTCACCGAGGCCGCCGAGGGCAAGGTCTTCAAGACCGTCTCCCCCTCCACCGAGGAGGTCCTCTCCGAGATCGCCCAGGCGGGCGAGGCGGACGTCGACCGCGCGGTGAAGGCGGCCCGCAAGGCCTTCGTGAAGTGGTCCGCGCTGCCCGGCTCCGAGCGCGCCAAGTACCTGTTCCGCATCGCGCGGATCATCCAGGAGCGCAGCCGTGAGCTCGCCGTCCTGGAGACGCTGGACAACGGCAAGCCGATCAAGGAGACCCGCGACGCCGACCTCCCCCTGGTCGCCGCGCACTTCTTCTACTACGCGGGCTGGGCCGACAAGCTCGACCACGCCGGTTTCGGCGCGAACCCGCGTCCGCTGGGCGTCGCGGGCCAGGTCATCCCCTGGAACTTCCCGCTGCTGATGCTGGCGTGGAAGATCGCGCCGGCCCTCGCGACCGGTAACACGGTCGTCCTCAAGCCCGCGGAGACCACGCCCCTGACGGCGCTGTTCTTCGCGGACATCTGCCGCCAGGCCGGCCTGCCCAAGGGTGTCGTCAACATCCTTCCCGGGTACGGCGACGCGGGCGCGGCGCTCGTCGAGCACCCGGACGTGGACAAGGTCGCCTTCACCGGCTCGACCGCCGTCGGCAAGGCGATCGCCCGCCAGATCGCGGGCACGCACAAGAAGGTCACGCTCGAACTGGGCGGCAAGGGCGCGAACATCGTCTTCGACGACGCCCCGATCGACCAGGCCGTCGAGGGCATCGTCAGCGGCATCTTCTTCAACCAGGGCCAGGTCTGCTGCGCGGGTTCCCGGCTGCTGGTCCAGGAGTCGATCCACGACGAGCTGCTCGACTCGCTCAAGCGCCGTCTGTCGACGCTGCGCCTCGGCGACCCGCTGGACAAGAACACGGACATCGGCGCGATCAACTCCGCCGAGCAGCTCTCCCGTATCACCACGCTCGTCGAGCAGGGTGAGGCGGAGGGCGCCGAGCGCTGGTCGCCGGCCTGTGAACTCCCGTCCTCCGGCTACTGGTTCGCCCCGACGCTGTTCACGAACGTCACCCAGGCGCACACCATCGCCCGCGACGAGATCTTCGGTCCGGTGCTGTCCGTCCTGACGTTCCGCACCCCGGACGAGGCGGTCGCCAAGGCCAACAACTCCGCGTACGGCCTCTCGGCGGGCATCTGGACCGAGAAGGGTTCCCGGATCCTCGCCGTGGCGAACAAGCTCCGCGCGGGCGTCGTCTGGTCCAACACGTTCAACAAGTTCGACCCGACCTCGCCGTTCGGCGGGTACAAGGAGTCGGGCTTCGGCCGCGAGGGCGGCCGGCACGGTCTGGAGGCGTACCTCGCCCCGTCTAGCCCGGAGGGCGAGCGATAAATGAGTGCAGCCGAGAAGTCCGAGCAGCAGCGCCTGAGCGTCTTCAAGACCTACAAGCTGTACGTGGGCGGCAAGTTCCCGCGTTCCGAGAGCGGCCGGGTGTACGAGGTGAGCGACTCCAAGGGCAAGTGGCTGGCGAACGCTCCGCAGTCGAGCCGCAAGGACGCCCGTGACGCGGTCGTCGCGGCGCGCAAGGCGTTCGGCGGCTGGGCCGGGGCGACGGCGTACAACCGCGGCCAGGTCCTGTACCGCGTCGCCGAGATGCTGGAGGGCCGCAAGGAGCAGTTCGTCCGCGAGGTGGCCGACGCGGAGGGTCTGTCGAAGGCGAAGGCGGCGGCCGTCGTCGACGCGGCGATCGACCGCTGGGTCTGGTACGCGGGCTGGACCGACAAGATCGCCCAGGTCGTGGGCGGCGGCAACCCGGTCGCGGGCCCGTACTTCAACCTCTCCTCCCCCGAGCCGACGGGCGTGGTGACGGTCCTGGCACCGCAGGAGTCGTCCTTCCTGGGCCTGGTGTCCGTCCTCGCCCCGGTGATCGCCACCGGCAACACGGCGATCGTGATCGCCAGCGAGAAGTCCCCGCTCCCGGCGCTGTCGCTGGGCGAGGTGCTGGCCACCTCCGACGTGCCCGGCGGTGTCGTGAACATCCTGTCCGGCCGGACCGCGGAGATCGCGGCCCCGCTGGCCTCGCACCAGGACGTCAACGCGATCGACCTGGCCGGCGCCGACGAGGTGCTGGCGAAGGAGCTGGAGATCGCGGCCGCGGACAACCTGAAGCGCGTCCTTCGTCCACAGCCTGTGGATTACGCGCGCACCCCCGGCACCGAGCGCCTGACGGCCTTCCTGGAGACGAAGACCGTCTGGCACCCGACGGGCTCCCTGGGCGCCTCGGGCTCGTCCTACTGAGTCCGGCCCGCCCCGCGGGCCGGCGCTGAGACGCCGGGGCCCCGATCCGTGTCCCCGGGGCCCCGCGACACGAGAGAGCCGCGCTTCCCCTCCGTCCAGGGGGAGCGCGGCTCTCTCATGCCCGGGGGCCGTCGGCCCGTGTGGGAGTGGTCAGTGGAGGAGTCCGGTCACCTGGCCGAGCACCGGGATGCCGCCGATCGACCGCGCCTGCGCCACCGGCCCGGTGAGCGCCTTGGAGGTCAGCGGCTTGAAGTCCGCGAGCTGGGTGCCCACGCCGTTGTCGAGCGGGTCGACGCCGGTGCCGGCCAGCGGGTTGGGCTTGAGGCCCTCGATCGGGCCCAGGACATAGCCCGTGGTCCCGTTCAGCGCCGCCAGTCCCGCCAGCGGGTCGAGGTTGCCGAGCGAGCCGGACCGGTGGTGCGGGGCGTCCACGGCGGGGGCCGCGGCCGCGAAGGCCGGGGTGACCGCGGCCGCGCCGGCGGCGGCCACGCCGGCCACCGCGGTGATCCGCGCCGTCGTACGGGCCAGGGTGTTCCGCTGGGCTGCGTGTCGCGCCATCAGGTGTTCCTCTTCGGCTAGCGGGGGTTCAGGGGTGACGGGTCGGAAGCTGAATGCGATTGATGCGATACGCAGAGTAGTTGACGGGATCGGGCGTCGAGCGGCCCGCGCGGCGGATTCGCTCCTGCGGGGCAACAGGCATATCAGCGCCACTCGTCACATCCGTCCGACATCCGTCCGCACATTCGGCAAAGCCGGGGATAATGGCGGGGAGCCGCGCCGACGCGCGGCGCCGCCGGACCTGTCACAGAAGGTACAGACCATTGGGTTCCCCTCTCCCGATACCCGCCCGCGTGGTGCTGCTGTGCGGCCCCTCCGGCTCCGGGAAGTCCCTTCTCTCCGCCGCTTCCGGGCTCCCCGTGCTGCGCCTCGACGACTTCTACAAAGAGGCCACGGATCCGACGCTGCCCCAGGTCGAGGGCAGCGAGGACATCGACTGGGACCACCCGCAGTCGTGGGACGCGGACACCGCCGTCGCCGCGATCGAGGAACTGTGCCGTACGGGACGTACGACCATCCCCGTCTACGACATCTCGCTGAGCGCCCGCACCGGGACCGAGGCCCTGGGCATCGACGGGGCGCCGCTGTTCATCGCGGAGGGCATCTTCGCCGCCGAGATCGTCGGGCGCTGCCGTGAACTCGGCGTCCTCGCCGACGCGTTGTGCCTGTCCCGGGGCGCGGTCACCACGTTCCGGCGCCGGTTCCTGCGGGATCTGAAGGAGGGCCGCAAGTCGGTGCCCTTCCTGCTGCGGCGCGGCTGGCGGCTGATGCGCACCGAGCGTTCCATCGTGGCCCGCCAGGCCGCCCTGGGCGCCCACCCCTGCGACCGGGACGAGGCACTCGGCCGACTGAAGGCCGCGTCGGCCTCCCCGGCCGCGCCGCGCGCGATCGCCCCCACGGCGACCGCGTAACGGCCCGCTTCCCGAAAACACGAAAGAAGGTCCAAGCGGACCCCCGACCGCCTGGACCTTCTTCCGTTTCCCCCGTGGTCCCCCGTGACACGGTCGATTCCCCGTGACCCGTTTCCCCGTGACCCCGTTCGGTGTCGGCTCCCCCCGGAACCGACTCCCCCGTCACCGGCTCCCCCCGGAGCCGGCCTCCGTGCCCCTCAGGCGACAAGCTCCCCGAAGGACTCCTCCTCGTCACGGCCGAAGCTGAGGACCTCGTCCTCGCGCATCCGGCGCAGCGAGCGCCAGATGCTGGACTTCACCGTGCCGACACTGATGCCGAGGATCTCCGCGATCTCCGGGTCGGTGCGGCCCTCGTAGTACCGCAGGACCAGCATCGTCCGCTGGAGTTCGGGCAGCCGGGCCAGCGCCTGCCACAGGACCGCGCGCAGCTCGGTGCCGCGCATCGCGTCCGTGTCGCCGGGCGTCTCCGGCAGCTCCTCGGTCGGGTACTCGTTCAGCTTGCGGCGGCGCCACGCGCTGATGTGCAGATTCGTCATGGTGCGGCGGAGGTAGCCCCCGACCGCGGCCTTGTCGCTGATCCGGTCCCAGGCCCGGTACGTCGAGAACAGCGCGCTCTGCAGCAGGTCCTCGGCCTCGAAGCGGTCACCGGTCAGGTGGTAGGCGGTTGCGTACAGGGAGGCGCGGCGCTCCTGGACGTAGGCGGTGAAGGCCGCTTCGGCCTCCACGCTCCCCGCCCCGGAACGACGCTCCCCCGAGCCCTCCCCGTACACGGCTCCCCCGTGAGCCTTCCCCCCCGTCGTGCCCACGGCGGCCTGCGCCGTGGTGTTCTCCCCCGTGTAACCGTCAACCACCGTCATGTACGCGGTGTGCTGACGCCCGGCACCGCGAGCGCACCCCCGTCCGCTCACGACCCCGGACTTCTCCGTGGCCCGGGTGACGTCGTGGAGCCGCGTGACAACTGCGCTAGTGCTGGTGCTGTGCAGCGTGTTCATCTCGCGCCCCCCGTCGTGGAGTCCCGGACCTTCGGTTCGTTCCGTCGTGCGTCCTGCCTTGTGTCGAAAAGCTTGCCGGGCCCACTTCATGGCCGTGTCCGCCGACTGTCACAGACCTGTCACAGGGCCCGCCCCGGGGCGCGGCACAGCGCGATCACAGAGAAGAGCGGTACGACTACACAGACGACCACTCGGGCCCCGGCGGCAGGCGACGGGACCCCTCGTTGGGTGCGGGAGTCGAGTGGGAGCGCTCCAACAGTCGATACACACGCATGACATGGGCCAGAATGACGTTCGTGCCTTCCCTGTTGCTGATCGAGGACGACGACGCCATCCGGACGGCCCTGGAGCTCTCACTGACGCGCCAGGGACACCGCGTGGCCACCGCTGCCACCGGCGAGGACGGTCTGAAGTTGCTGCGCGAGCAGCGACCGGATCTGATCGTGCTGGATGTGATGCTGCCCGGCATCGACGGATTCGAGGTGTGCCGGCGCATCCGGCGCACCGACCAGTTGCCGATCATCCTGCTGACCGCGCGCAGTGACGACATCGACGTCGTGGTCGGACTGGAGTCCGGCGCCGACGACTACGTCGTCAAGCCGGTGCAGGGCCGGGTGCTCGACGCCCGGATCCGTGCCGTGCTGCGCCGCGGCGAGCGGGAGGCGAACGACTCGGCCTCTTTCGGCTCGCTGGTCATCGACCGTGCCGCGATGACGGTCACGAAGAACGGTGAGGATCTGCAACTGACGCCCACCGAGCTGCGGTTGCTCCTGGAGCTGAGCCGCAGGCCCGGACAGGCCCTGTCCCGGCAGCAGTTGCTGCGTCTCGTATGGGAGCACGACTACCTGGGTGACTCGCGTCTGGTCGACGCCTGTGTGCAGCGGCTGCGCGCGAAGGTGGAGGACGTGCCGTCCTCGCCCACTCTGATCCGTACCGTGCGCGGCGTCGGCTATCGGCTGGACAACCCTCAGTGACCAAACCGCAGGACAAGCTCCGCGGCTGGGCCGCGGCGCGCAAGGCGTTGCTGTCCGGTCTGCGCTTCACCAGTCTTCGGCTGCGGCTGGTCGTGGTGTTCGGACTCGTCGCGCTCACCGCGGCGGTGTCCGCTTCGGGCATCGCGTACTGGCTCAACCGCGAGGCCGTGCTGACGCGCACCCAGGACGCGGTGCTGCGCGACTTCCAGCAGGAGATGCGCAACCACGCGAGCATGCTGCCCGTACACCCGGCGCAGGACGAACTCCAGCGCACGGCCGGGCAGATGGCGAACAGCAGCCAGCGTTTCAGTGTGCTGCTGACGGCCGAGGCCGCCGACGGCAAGATGATCACCGGCAACTCCGAGCTGGACACCTTCACGCTGGAGGACGTACCGAAGTCCCTCCAGAAGGCGGTGAACAAGCAGCAGCCGCTGACCTCGACCAACACGTCCGCGTACCACCTGTACTGGCAGCGGATCACCGAACACGACAAGTCGTACCTCGTGGGCGGTGCCCGGGTGATCGACGGCAGCACGACCGGTTACATGCTCAAGTCCCTGGAGCCGGAGGCCAAGGACCTCAACTCCCTGGCCTGGTCGCTGGGTATCGCGACGGGGCTCGCGCTGATCGGCTCGGCGCTGCTCGCCCAGGCCGCCGCGACCACGGTCCTCAAGCCGGTGCACCGGCTGGGCATCGCGGCGCGCCGGCTCGGCGAGGGCAAGCTGGACACCCGGCTGCGGGTCTCCGGCACGGACGAACTCGCGGATCTGTCACGGACGTTCAACCGCACGGCGGAGTCGCTGGAGAAACGGGTCGCGGACATGAGCGCGCGGGACGAGGCGTCCCGCCGGTTCGTCGCCGACATGTCGCACGAACTGCGCACGCCGCTCACCGCGATCACCGCCGTCACCGAGATCCTCGAAGAGGAGCTGGACGCGGAGACCGGCAGCGTCGACCCGATGATCGAGCCGGCCGTACGGCTGGTCGTCAGCGAGACCCGGCGCCTGGGCGACCTCGTCGAGAACCTGATGGAGGTGACCCGCTTCGACGCGGGCACCGCCCGGCTCATCCTCGACGACGTGGACATCGCCGACCAGATCACCGCCTGCATCGACGCGCGCGCCTGGCTGGACGCCGTCGAGCTGGACGCCGAGCGCGGCAAGATGGCGCGGCTCGACCCGCGCCGCCTCGACGTGATCCTGGCGAACCTGATCGGCAACGCGCTCAAGCACGGCGGCTCGCCGGTACGGGTGTCGGTGCGGATGGAGGGCGAGGAACTGGTCATCGAGGTGCAGGACCACGGTCCCGGCATTCCCGAGGACGTCCTGCCGCACGTCTTCGACCGGTTCTACAAGGCCAGCGCGTCCCGTCCGCGCTCCGAGGGCAGCGGTCTCGGCCTCTCCATCGCCCTGGAGAACGCGCACATCCACGGCGGCGAGATCACCGCGGCGAACGCGCCCGAGGGCGGGGCGGTCTTCACGTTGCGCCTCCCCCGGGACCCGTCGGAACTGCTCGCCGACCACCCGCGGGGCCGGGACGCCTCCGCGCACGGGAACGGCACGGAAGGCACCACCGGATGACCCCCGCACACCCCACCGGCCCACGGGCGCACACCACCTCCCGAAGGAGGGTGCTGCCCTGGCTGGCCGTTCCGTTGCTCGGCGTGCTGCTCACCGGATGCGGTATCCGTCCCACCCAGGTGCCCACCGACTTCGGTCCGGCGCCCTCGCGGGTTCCCTGCGCCCTCTCCGGCCCGGACATCACCACCCAGTCCTCGCACGGGGTGCCGGTCCAGGTCTTCCTGCTCTGCTCGGAACAACTGGTCACGGTCGACCGGTCGGTGCGCATCCCGGACGGTACGGCGGAGTCGGCACGCCGGGTCCTGGTGGCCCAGGCGCTGCTGGACGAGCTCGCCGAGGCGCCCTCGACGCCCGAGGAGCAGGCCGGGTACACGACGGACGTACGCGGCGGCATGACGGTCGGCGGGCCCCACGACGGGGATCCCGAGGACACGCTGCGGCTGAGCACCCCGCCGCAGAACCTCACGCGCACGGCCCTCGCCCAGATCGTGTGCACCTTCTCGGACTCGGCGGCCGCGCGGGACGACGGCAGTGTCGTCCTGGGCGGTCCCGCCCCCTCCGGCCTGCGCAGCTACGAGTGCACCCCGGAGATGCGCGCCGCGCCGGGCGACACGGCCCCGGCGTCGACGACTGTCCGGGGTTCGTAACGCCACGGGGCCGAAACGCTTCGCAGCGGAACCGATCGTGCCGGACCCCGCGTCTTGGGGGGCGTGCAGCGTCATGGTTCAGAGGACGGCAGCGCCGTCACCCGCGTCCGTGTGGCAGGAGGTGTCCTCCTCGTCGCACACCTGGCGCTCGTCGCCTGGATCACGCTGCGGCCGCTGGACGTCCCCTGGGTGAGCGCCGCCAACCTGCGGCCCTTCGCGGGTATCAGAGCCGACCTCGCACTGGGCCCGGCGGTGGCCGCCCGGCGCATCGCCGCGGGCCTCGGCCTGCTCGCCCCGCTGGGTGTGCTGCTCCCGATGGCGGGAGGCAGGCTCGCCGTCTCCCCGCTCGGGTCGCTCCTGCGGACCACCGCCGCCGGCGTGCTGCTGTCGCTGGGCATAGAACTGCTCCAGACCGGGGTGCCGGGCCAGGTCGTGGACATCGACTCGATCCTGCTGAACACCCTCGGCGTGGCGCTCGCGCATCTCGCGGTCGTACCCGCCCTCAGGGCCCGGTTCCGCCGCAGGGCCGAGAGGCGGCGCCGCGCGACCGTCCTCCCGGAGGACCAGGCTCAGGGTCGGACCCCGACGATTGCCAGGGTCGGGATCGCCCCCTGGAGCGAGGTGTCGCGCACGTCGTCCTCGTAGCGTTGAGGACATCGGTGAAGGCACCGATGAGAACGACGAAGCCGGCCCCGCCGGCACTCGACGACGGTTCGCGAAGGAGCCACCATGACCGCCCTTGCCCGCCCCACGAACGGCCGCATGATCGGCGGAGTCTGTGCTGCGCTGGCACGGCGCTTCGGCACCTCGGCGACGACGATGCGTGTCGTCTTCGTCCTGTCCTGCCTGCTCCCCGGCCCGCAGTTCCTGCTCTACATAGCGCTGTGGATCCTCTTCCCGTCCGAGGACAAGGTCTCGCGCACCGCCTGGTGAACCGGGCGGACGGTCCCCGGTGCCCCTGGCGGGCACCCGGTGGCGGCCCGCGGACCGACGGCGAACGCCGGTGGGGCACACCCGAACAGGGTGTGCCCCACCGGCGTTCGTGCGGCCGGGATCGGCACGGCCGCGACGCGTACGGCGCGTCCGCGTACGGACGCGAGGCCCCGGGCTCGGACAGGCGGGGGGCCTGCGTCCGGCCTCGGACGTCAGCCCAGCGGAATGCCGTTGACCGGCAGGCCGTGCGTGGGCAGCCCCTGCAGCGGCAGCCCTCCGAGCAGTCCGGCCACGGGCGCGGTCGGCCCGTCGGCGAGCAGACGCGAGGCGGCGGGCTGCGCGGCGGCCACAC
Source organism: Streptomyces sp. NPDC028298 (assembly GCF_055565895.1). Classification (NCBI taxonomy): domain Bacteria; kingdom Bacillati; phylum Actinomycetota; class Actinomycetes; order Kitasatosporales; family Streptomycetaceae; genus Streptomyces; species Streptomyces sp. NPDC028298. Next base: position 500,899 of record NZ_JBVHTL010000004.1, on the reverse strand, counting down.
CCGTGCCGAGGGCGCTCTGGCCCTGGGCGAGCACCTGACCGGCACCCGGCAGCGCCGAGGCGACGTTCTCGGCGGGCAGCGTCTTGGTGACGGTGTCCAGCGCCGAGGAGGCCTCCGGCAGGGCCGGGGCGGCGTTCGCGGCGCCCGCGCCGACAGCGGCGAAAGCGGCGCCGAGAGCGGCGACGCCGAGGGTCTTGGCAGCAGACTGCTTCATCGTGAATGCGTCCTTGGGGTGGGTGAGACGGTGTGTGAGCGGTCCAGAACCGTAAACACGCCATCCCTCCCTCCGCAAACATCGAAAAGCGGCCGAGTCATGGAGAACAAGTGAAGACCCGGCCGCTTTCCCTTCGCCTCGATCAGGCTTGTTCTCCCGAAGAACCGCTGGTGGAAGCCGTCTGCTGGAACAGCCATTCGGACTTCAATTCTGCATATCCGGGCTTGATCACGTCATTGATCATGGCCAGTCGTTCATCGAAAGGAATGAACGCCGACTTCATAGCATTGACAGAAAACCATTGCATGTCGTCGAGCGAATAACCGAACGCCTCGACAAGGTGCTCGAATTCCCGGCTCATGCTCGTACCCGACATGAGACGGTTGTCGGTGTTGACCGTGGCGCGGAAGTGCAGCCGCCTCAGCAGGCCGATGGGGTGGGCCGCGTACGAGTCGGCGGCGCCGGTCTGGAGGTTGGAGCTGGGGCACAGCTCCAGCGGGATGCGCTTGTCCCGGACGTACGAGGCGAGCCGGCCGAGCTCCACCGAGCCGTCCTCGCGCACCTGGATGTCGTCGATGATGCGGACGCCGTGGCCGAGCCGGTCGGCGCCGCACCACTGGAGCGCCTGCCAGATGGACGGCAGGCCGAACGCCTCGCCGGCGTGGATCGTGAAGTGGTTGTTCTCGCGCTTGAGGTACTCGAAGGCGTCGAGGTGCCGGGTGGGCGGGAACCCGGCCTCGGCGCCCGCGATGTCGAAGCCGACGACGCCCGAGTCGCGGTAGCGGTTGGCGAGTTCGGCGATCTCCAGGGCGCGGGCCGCGTGCCGCATCGCGGTCAGCAGGGCGCCGACCCGGATGCGGTGGCCGTTCTCCCGAGCCAGCCGTTCCCCTTCCCGGAAGCCCTCGTTGACCGCCTCGACGACCTCTTCGAGGCTGAGCCCGCCCTCCAGGTGCTGCTCGGGCGCGTACCGCACCTCGGCGTAGACGACACCGTCCTCGGCGAGGTCCTCGGCGCACTCGGCGGCGACCCGCACCAGGGCCTCACGGGTCTGCATGACGGCGCAGGTGTGGGCGAAGGTCTCCAGGTAGCGCTCCAGCGAGCCGGAGTCGGCGGCCTCGCGGAACCAGATCCCGAGCTTGCCGGGATCGGTCTCGGGGAGGCCCGAGTAGCCGGTGTCGCGGGCGAGTTCGACGATCGTGCCGGGGCGCAGGCCCCCGTCGAGGTGATCGTGCAGCAGGACCTTGGGCGCCCGGCGGATCTGCTCCGAGCTCGGGGTGTTCCGGATCTGGCTCGTCATTTTCGCACTCTAGCCCCTACGCGCGTAGATCTCCTGTTGTACGAATCCGTCGATACGTAACGGTGACCGTGCGGACGGGTGGCGTACACCCTTGCTTCTGACACTGTTCTGTCATGGCACAGCAAGCGACGCCGGTTCGCAGGGCCCGGCTGGGGAGGGCGCTCGGCCCCGAGCCGACGGCGGTCAGCGGAGTTGTTCTGCTGCTGCCGGGCGGCGAGGAGACCTCGTCCCGAAGACCCTCCCCCATGATGGCGACCGCCTCCGTACGCGCGCTCGGGCGCCGACTGGCCCGCGCCGGACGCGAGGAAGGCCTGGTCGGCCATGTGGTGCACTACCGCGTCCGCGGCTGGAACGGCAGCGAGGCCCATCTCGCGGCCGACGCGTCCTGGGCCGCCGACGAGGTCGTCCGCCGCTACGGAGACGTGCCCGTGTGCCTGGCCGGCATCGACATGGGCGGCCGGGCGGCACTGCGCGCGGGCGGGCACCCGGCCGTCAACTCCGTGCTGGCGCTGGCACCCTGGCTGCCCGAGGACGACGTCGCGGCACCACCCGAACCGGTGAAACAGCTCGCGGGGCGGCGCGTGCTGATCGTGCACGGCACCAACGACGCCCGTACCGACCCGGAGTTGTCCTTCCGGCTCGCCGCGCGCGCGAAGAAGGCCAACCGCGGCATCTGCCGCTTCGAGGTCCACTCCGACGGGCACGCCCTGCACCAGCACCGGCACGAAGTCCTGGCCCTCGCCGAGGACTTCGTGATGGGCTCGCTGTTCGGCCGCTCCTACTCCCGCCCGGTCGAGGACGCCTTCGCCGCGCCGCCGCCGCTGGGCCTGCGGATGCCGCTGGCGGCGGGGTTCGGGCAGTCGTTGCGCCGCTAGGGCGTGTTGCGAAAGTCCCGTCGTTCGCCCGAAGGGCGGGCCGCGCGGCGCCAGGTGCGTGCTCTCGGCGTGCCGGGCGGAAGTCCTCGTACTGGATGTACTTGGGCTTTCGCCCGGTGCGGCGAGAGTGCGTACATGGCGTCGCGTGGCAGGCGGGACTTTCGCAACACGCCCTAGGGCGGCCACGCTCCAGGGCGTTCCGGCGATTCCCGCCCGGCGACGCGTTGCGCGCCTCCGGCCGCACCGGGCCGAGGGCCGCCCGGTGGCTCAGTCGGGCAGCAGGTGGCCGCGGCGGGAGAGCAGGAACTTCTTGAAGGCGGCCACCGGCGGGGTGTCGGGGTGGCCGTCCAGCCAGGCGACGCCGATCTCGCGCACCGCGCGCGGGGCGGTGACGGTCAGTTCGACGACTCCCGGACGGGGGACGGCCGGTGGCGGCAGCAGGGCGACGCCGAGGCCGGCGGCGACGAGGCCGCGGAGCGTCTCCGCCTCCTCCCCCTCGAAGGCGATGCGCGGCCGGAACCCCGCCTCCTGGCACAGGTCGTCGGCGATGCGGCGCATCCCGTAGCCGGGTTCCAGGGTCACGAACGTCTCGTCGGCCGCCTCGGCGAGCCGGATGCGCTTGCGCGAGGCGAGCGGGTGGTCGGCCGGCACGACCAGGCGGAGCTTCTGCTCGTCGAGCCGGCGGCCCACCAGATCGGGCGCGTCCGGCACGGGCGAGGTCAGACACAGGTCCAGTTCGCCCGACCGCAGCCGCTCCAGCATGGCCTCCCCGTAGTTCTGCACGAGGCTGAAGCGGACGCCCGGATGATCGGCGCGGAAGGCGCGGATCAGCCCCGGTACGGTCTCCGAGCCCATCGTGTGCAGAAAGCCGAAGGCGACCTTGCCGGTGGCCGGGTCGGCGTCCGCGCGCACCTCCTCGGCGGCGCGCCCGACCTCGGCGAGAGCCCGTTCCACGGAGGAGAGGAAGGTGCGGCCGGCCGGGGTCAGCGACACCGTGCGGCCGTGGCGGGCGAACAGGTCGACGCCCAGGTCCTGTTCGAGCCTGACCATCGCCCGGGACAGCGTCGACTGCGGGACCCGCATCTGTTCCGCGGCCCGGGTCACGTGCTCGGTGCGGGCCACACCGGCGAAGTACGCCAGGCGCGGGGCGAGCAGTCTCGCGAAGTGCGCACTGTCTTCTGTGTCACTGAACGGTGACAGGTGAGCCTGTGACCTCTGCTGATGCACCATGGGAACGATTATGGCGATTCCATGCATTGGACGGATGAAGAAGGGCTCCTTAGGTTCGGGGTATGCCTTCCGCCAGTACCGGGGCGCCCGTCACCACGGGCGCCGCCGCCTCCGCTCCCACCGCACCCTCCCTCCCCGCCGCCACCGACTCCCGCATGGCCCCCGGCGGGCCCGGCTACCGCCGGATGAGCTTCGCCCTCTTCCTCGCGGGCGTCGCGACCTTCGCGCTCCTCTACTCCACCCAGGCCCTGCTGCCGCTCGTCTCCTCGGACTTCGGGGTCAGCGCGAGCGAGGCGAGCTGGACGGTGTCGGCCGCGACGGGCGGGCTCGCGCTGTTCGTCCTGCCGATGAGCGCGCTCTCGGAGCGCTTCGGACGGCGTACGTTGATGACGGCGTCCCTGGCGGTGGCGGTCGCCGTGGGCCTCCTGGTCCCCTTCGCGCCGTCGATCGGCGCGCTGGTGGCCCTGCGGGCGGTCCAGGGCGCGGCCCTGGCGGGACTCCCGGCGTCGGCGACGGCGTATCTGGCGGAGGAGGTCCGCCCCAAGGCGCTGATCACCGCGATCGGTCTGTTCGTCGCGGGCAACAGCGTCGGCGGGATGAGCGGCCGGGTCATCACCGGCTGGGTGGCGCAGGAATGGGGCTGGCGGGTGGCCGTCGGCACGATCGGGCTGATCGCCGTGGTCTGCGCGGTGGCCTTCCGGCTGCTGCTTCCGGCGCCGCGGCACTTCACACGGGGTTCGCTGCGGCCCCGGGTGCTGGCCCGCACGGTGCGCGAGCACCTCGCGAACCCGCTGCTGTGCCGGCTGTACGCGATCGGCGCGCTGTTCATGATGGTGTTCGGCGGGGTCTACACGGTCATCGGCTACCGCCTCGGCGAGGCACCGTTCTCGCTCCCGCAGGGCATCGTCGGCTCGGTCTTCCTGGTCTACCTCGTCGGTACGGTGTCGGCGTCGACGGCGGGCCGGCTGGCCGGCCGCCTGGGCCGCCGCGGCTCCCTGTACGTGGCGGGCGCCACCACGACCGCGGGGCTGCTGCTGTCGCTGGCCGGCTCCCTGGTCATGGTGCTGCTCGGCCTGGTCCTGATCACCGCGGGCTTCTTCGTGGGCCACGCGGTGGCCTCGTCGTCGGTGAGCCACACCGCGAAGACGGGGCGGGCGCAGGCGTCGGCCCTCTACCAGTCCGCGTACTACATCGGCTCCAGCGCGGGCAGCACCCTGGGCGCGGTCGCCTTCCACGCGGGGGGCTGGTCGGGCACGGTGACCATGGGCCTGTTCGCGGTGCTGGGAGTCGTCACGATCACCCTGTTCGGCTCCCGCGCGGCGCGTACAGCCGCGCGCGGCGTGCCCGCTCCGGCCCACTGAGGCCCGGGGCCCGGAAGCCGGCGGGTCCCGCCCCGGACCCGCCCGCCCCGGGCCCGTCTTCCCCGGGCCCGCCCGCCGGGTCCCGGGGAACGCCGGGTCCCGCAGACTTCCGCCCGGGGCCCGCAGACTTCCGCCGGGCCCGGGTCCGCTCTCCGGAACACCCCCTGTGACCTGCCGTTCTCCCCACTCCGCACGCCATTGTCAGTGGGCTGCGGTAGCTTCCGAAGTGCCGGCGCGATGACGCGCGAAACGGAAGCAGCCACAGGGGTGGGTTGGCGATGAGCGAGGGTACGGCGACGACGGCGGACCTGGACGTCCGGCTGGAGCGGCACCGGGTCGAGCTGACCGGATACTGCTACCGCATGCTCGGTTCCTCCTTCGAGGCCGAGGACGCGGTGCAGGACACGATGGTCCGGGCCTGGCGCGGCTACGCCTCGTTCGAGGGCCGCTCCTCGATGCGGTCCTGGCTGTACCGGATCGCGACGAACGTGTGCCTGGACATGCTCAACGCGGGCAACAGGAGAGCCCGCCCGATGGATCTCACGGGCCCCTCGCCGCTGGCGCAGGCCGCGCTCACCCCCCGCCCGGACAACACCTGGCTGGAGCCGATGCCCGACGGCCGCGTGCTGCCGACGACCAGCGATCCGGCGGAGGCCGCGGTGGCCAAGGAATCCGTGCGGCTGGCCTTCATGGCGGCCCTCCAGCAGCTTCCGCCCAAGCAGCGCGCGGTGCTCATCCTGCGCGAGGTCCTGGCGTGGCGGGCGAGCGAGGTCGCCGAACTGCTCGGCACGACCGTCGCCTCGGTCAACAGCGCCCTCCAGCGGGCCCGCGCCACCCTCGCGGAGAGGGACGGGGCGGGCGCGGACGCCGCGACCTCCGACCCGCTGGACGAGGAGCAGCAAAAGCTCCTGGAGCGCTACGTGGCGGCCTTCGAGGGGTACGACATGACGGCGCTGACGGCCCTCCTGCACGAGGACGCGGTCATGACGATGCCGCCGTTCGACCTGTGGCTGCGGGGCACGGACGACATCACCGGCTTCATGACGACCCTGGGTGCCGCGTGCGCCGACTCGCGTCTGATCCCGGTGGAGGTCAACGGCCTGCCGGGGTTCGCCCAGTACAAGCCGGACGAGGAGGCGGGCGGCCACACCCCCTGGTCGGTGCAGGTGCTGGAGATCTCAAAGGGCCGCATCTCCGGGTTCCACTTCTTCCTGGACACGGCCCGCTGGTTCCCGCTCTTCGGACTGCCCCTCCACCTCGACGGTCCCGAGGCTCCCGGGCCCCGGGGCGAGGGCGGACCCGCGGCCGTCGGAGATCTCGAAACGGAGGCCGACGAGGTCGAGTAGGGCGCGCAGCGCCGGGTCCGCGCCGCGCAGGCGTATCCGGCCGCCCGCCCGGCGGGCCGCCAGTTCCATGCGGGCCAGCGCGTCGACGGTGGCGAGGCCGGGCGGTCCGAGGCCGGCGACGTCGCAGACCACGACCCCGCTGCCGCCCGCCGTGAGCAGCGCCCGGACAGCCTCGCAGAGCCCGGGTACCTCGTCCCGGGTGACGAGTCCTGGCAGCACGAGCACGGCCGGTTTCGCGGAGTCCACGGTCAGTAGACCGCCGGGGGGCCGCGAACTCATCGCGGGCGGCGCGGAAGATCACATTGACCCGCGTCGGCTCCGCCCCCTTGGGTTGAGTGCATGCCCCATGAATCGGTTCCGCCCGCGATACGTGACGGCCTGCCGGCCTGCTCCCCGCCCGCCGAGGAGGCCTCGTGCGCGGAGTGCTGACGGGCTTCGCGGTCATCGCCGTCGTCATCGGCGTCGGGTACGTCATCGGGCGGCGGGGCCACCTCGGGGACGACGGACGGGACGTGCTGACGAGGCTCGCCTTCCATGTGGCCTCGCCCGCGCTGCTGTTCACGACGCTCGCGGGGGCGGATCTGTCGGTCGTCTTCTCCAGCCGGCTCCTGGTCACGGCGATGAGCACGGCCGCGGCGGCCGGGGTGTTCGTCGCGGCGGGGGCCGTACGGCGCTGGGGCCCGGGCAGGACGACGATCGGCGCGCTCTGCTCCAGTTACGTCAACTCCGGCAACCTCGGCATCCCGATCGCCGTGTACGTACTGGGTGACGCCTCGCTGGTGGCGCCCGTCCTGCTGTTCCAGCAGATCATGGTCACGCCGATCGCCCTGACCGTTCTCGATCTGTCCGCGGCGGGCGAGAAGGGCCCCCTGTGGCGTCGTCTGCTCACACCGCTGCGCAATCCCATCGCGGTCGGTTCCCTGAGCGGGGTGGCGGTGTCGGCGGCGGGCCTGACCGTGCCGGGTCCGGTCCTGGAACCGCTGCGGCTGATCGGCGGCATGTCGGTGCCGGCGGTGCTGCTGGCCTTCGGGATCTCACTGTGCGGCAGCGCCCTGCCGGGCCGGGGCTCGGACCGGGGCCCGGTGCTGCTGTCGGTCGCGCTGAAGGCGGTGGGCCAGCCGCTGGCCGCCTGGGCGCTGGCCACCGGTGTGTTCGGCCTGCGCGGCGCGCCGCTGCTCGACGTGGTGGTGACCTCGGCCCTGCCGGCCGCGCAGAACCTCTTCACGTACGCCTCGCGCTACCGGGTCGGCGAGTCCCTGGCCCGTGAGTCGATCCTGCTCTCGACGATCCTGGCCGTACCGGTGCTCGTGGTGGTCGCGGCCCTGCTCGGCTGAGGGGCGAAAGCGCGGGGACCGGCGCGACGGCACCGGTCCCCGCCCTGGACGTGACGATCAGGCGATGCGGTCCAGCACGATCGGGGTGGCCTTGAAGTCCGTCCCGGCCGCGGCGACGTCGTAGGAGCCCTCGATGGACTGGAGCGCGTACTCGAAGCGGTCCGGGGTGTCCGTGTGGAGGGTCATGAGGGGCTGGCCCGCCGTGACGGTGTCGCCCGGCTTGGCGTGCAGCTCGACGCCGGCGCCGGCCTGCACCGGGTCCTCCTTGCGGGCGCGTCCGGCACCCAGGCGCCAGGCGGCGATCCCGATGTCGTACGCGTCGAGGCGGGTCAGCACGCCGGAGGCCGACGCCTTCACCACGTGCTGCTCGCGGGCGACGGGCAGCGCGGCGTCCGGGTCGCCGCCCTGCGCGGCGATCATGCGGCGCCACACGTCCATCGCGGAGCCGTCGGCGAGGGCCTTCGCCGGGTCGGCGTCCTTGATCCCGGCCGCGTCGAGCATCTCGCGCGCCAGGGCGACGGTGAGCTCGAAGACGTCGGCGGGGCCGCCGCCGGCGAGGACCTCGACGGACTCGCGGACCTCCAGGGCGTTGCCCGCGGTCAGACCGAGCGGCGTGGACATGTCGGTGAGGAGCGCGACCGTCTTCACACCGTGGTCGGTGCCGAGGCCCACCATCGTGGAGGCCAGCTCGCGGGCGTCCTCGATGGTCTTCATGAAGGCGCCGGTGCCGACCTTCACGTCGAGGACCAGCGAGCCGGTGCCCTCGGCGATCTTCTTGGACATGATGGAGGACGCGATGAGCGGGATGGCCTCGACGGTGCCGGTGACGTCGCGGAGCGCGTAGAGCTTCTTGTCGGCGGGGGCGAGTCCGTCGCCGGCCGCGCAGATGACCGCGCCCGTGGTGTCGAGGACGTGCAGCATCTCCTCGTTGGACAGCAGCGCGCGCCAGCCCGGGATCGACTCCAGCTTGTCGAGGGTGCCGCCGGTGTGGCCGAGGCCGCGCCCGGAGAGCTGGGGCACCGCGGCACCGCAGGCGGCGACGAGCGGGGCCAGCGGAAGGGTGATCTTGTCGCCGACACCGCCCGTGGAGTGCTTGTCGGCGGTCGGGCGGGACAGGGAGGAGAACTCCATGCGCTCGCCCGAGGCGATCATCGCGGCCGTCCAGCGGGCGATCTCACGGCGGTTCATGCCGTTGAGCAGGATCGCCATGTTGAGGGCGGCCATCTGGTAGTCGGCGACCTCGCCGCGGGTGTACGCGTCGATGACCCAGTCGATCTGCGCGTCGCTCAGCTCGGCACGGTCCCGCTTGGTGCGGATGACGGAGACGGCGTCCATGGCCATGGCGTTCCTTCCGAAAGATGAGCGGCCCCTCCCCGGCGTCAGCCGGTCGGAGGGGCCGCGGGGCATTACTTGGTGAGATGGCCCGGCCCGAAGGCCTGCGGGAGCATCTCGGAGAGGGGCACGAGCCCGCGCGGTGTCTCCAGGATCAGTTCCTCGCCGCCGAACTCGAACAGGAGCTGCCGGCAGCGTCCGCACGGGACGAGGATCTCGCCCCGCCCGTCGACACACGTGAAGTGCGTCAGCCGGCCGCCTCCGGTGGCCCGCAGTTCGGAGACCAGACCGCACTCGGCGCACAGGCCAAGGCCGTAGGAGGCGTTCTCGACGTTGCAGCCGGAGACGATCCGGCCGTCGTCGACGCGGGCGGCGGCGCCGACCGGGAAGTCCGAGTAGGGCGCGTACGCACGGGTCATCGCCGTACGGGCCACCTCCCGCAGCTCTTCCCAGTCGACGTCCGCGGAGTCCGCGCCGGCGGCCGTCACTTCCCCTGTCCCTTCCGGTACGGCAGGCCGTCCGCCTTCGGCATGCGCAGGCGCTGCGCCGACAGGGACAGGACGAGGAGGGTGATGACGTAGGGCGTGGCGGAGACGATCTGAGTGGGCACCTCGTTGGTCAGGGCGTACCAGAGGAAGACGAGGACGCCGATGACCAGGGTGATGACGGCGGAGACGTACTTCTTCTTGACCGCGAGCCAGATCGCGCCGATGGCGAGCAGGATGGCGCCGAGCAGCAGCAGGGCGTGGACGTTCTCGGAGCCGCCGCGCAGGTTGAGGCTGTCGGTGTAGCCGAACAGGCCGGCGCCGAGCGCGAGGCCGCCGGGCATCCAGTTGCCGAAGATCATCGCCGCGAGACCGATGTAGCCGCGGCCGGCGGTCTGGCCCTCCAGGTAGAAGGGGTTGGCGACGAGGGAGAGGAAGACTCCGCCGAGGCCGGCCAGTCCGCCGGAGATGATCACGGCGATGTACTTGTACTTGTAGACGTTCACGCCGAGCGACTCGGACGCGATCGGGTTCTCGCCGCAGGAGCGCAGACGCAGACCGAACGAGGTGCGCCACAGGACCCACCAGGTGCCGGGGATCAGCGCGACGGCGATCAGGGTGAGCCAGGAGACGTCGGTGACCAGACCGCCGAGCAGACCCGCGATGTCCGAGATGAAGAACCAGCCCTTGGAGTTCAGGGTGGTGAGCCAGTCGGAGAGCCCTGGCACGGTGAACTGGCCGAGCGAGTCGACCGGCGGGGACTGCTTGGCCGAGCCGCCCTGGTGGCCGACGAAGGCGATCGGGGAGAGATAGCGGGTGATGCCGAGCGCGAGGATGTTGATGGCCACACCGGAGACGATGTGGTTGACGTTGAAGGTGACCGTGATGATCGCGTGCAGCAGGCCGCCGAGGGCGCCGCCGATGATGCCGATCATGACACCGGTCCACGGGCCCCACTGGTAGCCGGCCCAGGCGCCGAACCAGGTGCCGAGGATCATCATGCCTTCGAGGCCGATGTTGACGACGCCCGAGCGCTCGGCCCAGAGACCGCCGAGACCCGCCAGGCCGATCGGGACGGCCAGTTCGAGCGCGGTCGACATCTGGCTGACGTTGGTGATGCCGTCGGCGCCGGTGATGATGCGGACGATCGAGGTCAGCGCCAGGGCGCCCGCGATCACCAGCAGGAGGACGGGGAGCGACATCCGGCGGCTCTTGGGAGCCGCGGGCTCCAGCGTGGGCTGGTTGACGTCGGTTGCGGTGGTCATCGGCCAGCCACCTCCTTCTCGGTGTTGTTCGGGCCGCCGAGGACGTTGCCCGCGGCGAGTTCGGCGCCGACGCGGCGCTGCTGGCGGCGCAGACCCCACTCGCGCACGGCCTCGTAGGAGACGACGACAGAGATCACGATCAGGCCCTGCATGATGACCGCGATCTCCTTGTCGTACCCGTGGAAGTCGAGCTCGGGCGAGGCCTTCTCCAGCCAGGCCCACAGCAGGGACGCGAAGGCGATGCCGACGGGGCTGTTGCGGCCGAGCAGCGCGATACCGATACCGAGGAAGCCGATGCCGGTCGGGAAGTTCAGGCTGTACGTGTGGGTGTCGCCGAGCAGGATCGGCAGACCCGCGAGGCCGGCGATGCCGCCGGAGAGGAGCATCGCGGTGAGCACCATGCGCTTGGGGTCGACACCGCTGGCCGCGGCGGCGGACTCGGAGGCGCCGGAGGCGCGCAGGTCGAAGCCGAAGCGGGTGCGGTTGAGGACGATCCAGTAGCCGATGCCGAGGACCACGGCGAGGATGACCAGGCCGTAGATCTCGCCCGCGTCACCCATGCTGAAGCCGGGGATCCAGCCGGACTTGTGCATCTCGCCGGTGGTGTTGTTGTTGCCGAGCTTGACGCCGAAGACGTCGGGCAGCCACAGGTAGGCGATGACGGAGGTCGCGATCGCGTTCAGCATGATCGTCGCGACGACCTCACTGACCCCGCGGGTGACCTTGAGGACACCGGCGATGCCGGCCCAGAACGCGCCGGTGCAGATCGCGGTCAGCATCAGCAGCGGGACCTGGAGCACGGCCGGCAGCGCGACGTGCGCGCCGACGATCGCGGCCATCATGGCGGCGAGCTGGTACTGGCCGTCGACACCGATGTTGAACAGGTTCATCCGGAAGCCGATGGCCACCGCCAGCGCCGCGATGTAGTACAGCGAGGCCTGGTTGATGATCAGGACCTGGATGTCGGAGTACGTCGCCTGCTGGAACATGATCGAGTACGGCTCGATCGGGCTCTTGCCCGAGGCGAGCAGCACGATCGACGTCAGTGCCACGGCGACGACGAGCGCGATGACCGGCCCGGCCACCCCGAGGAGGATGCGCTCCTTGTCGAACTTCTTCATCAGCGGGCCTCGTCTTCCGGGGCGTCCGCCGGGTTCTCGGCGGGCTCTTCGAGCTCGGCCGCTTCGGCGAGCTCCTCGTTCTCCAGGTGTCCGGAGGCGGCACCGGTCATGGCCGAGCCGAGTTCCTCCGGGGTGATGGTGGCCGGGTCCGCGTCCGCGACCAGCTTGCCGTTGTAGATCACCCGGAGCGTGTCGGACAGGCCGATGAGCTCGTCCAGGTCCGCGGAGATCAGCAGGACGGCGAGTCCTTCGCGGCGGGCCGCGCGGATCTGGTCCCAGATCTGGGCCTGCGCGCCGACGTCCACACCACGGGTGGGGTGGGCGGCGATCAGGAACTTCGGCTTGTGGCTCATCTCGCGGCCGACGATCAGCTTCTGTTGGTTGCCGCCGGACAGGGAGGCGGCCGTGACGTCGATGCCGGGGGTGCGCACGTCGTATTCCTCGACGATGCGGCGGGTGTCCTGCTGGGCGCCCTTGATGTCGATCCAGACACCCTTGGCGTTGGGCTTCTCGGTGACGTGGCCGAGGATGCGGTTCTCCCAGAGGGGGGCTTCCAGGAGGAGGCCGTGACGGTGCCGGTCCTCGGGGATGTAGCCGATGCCGTTCTCGCGGCGCTTGCGCGTGGACATCGCGGTGATGTCCTCGCCCGCGAAGCGGATGACACCGGAGTCGGCGCCCTTCAGGCCGATCAGCGCGTCGATGAGCTCGGTCTGGCCGTTGCCCTCGACACCCGCGATGCCCATGACCTCACCGGCGTGGATGGTGAAGGAGACGTGGTCGAGCACGAGGCGTACGGCGCCGCGCTCCACCTCGTCCATGAGCAGGGCGGCGGAGCCCTTGCCCATCGACACCGAGCCCTTGGCGAAGACGACCAGGTCGTCGACCTCGATCACGGCCTGGTCGGTGACGGTCGACTCGGAGGTCTCCGGAGTGGGCAGTTCGCTGCCGACCATCAGCTCGGCGAGCTGACGGGGGGTCGTCTCGGACGGCACGGCGGTGCCGACCGTCGTACCGCGCCGGATGACCGTGATGTCGTCGGCGACCGAGAGGACCTCGCCGAGCTTGTGCGAGATGAAGATGACCGACAGGCCCTCGGCCTTGAGTTCGCGCAGGTTGTCGAAGAGTGCGTCGACCTCCTGCGGCACGAGGACGGCGGTCGGCTCGTCGAGGATCAGGATGCGGGCGCCGCGGTAGAGGACCTTGAGGATCTCCACGCGCTGCCGTTCGGCGACGCCGAGCTCCTCGACCAGGACGTCGGGGCGGACCCCGAGGCCGTAGCGGTCGGAGATCTCCACGATCTTGCGGCGAGCCTTGGCGCCGATCCCGTACAGCTTCTCGCTGCCGAGGGTGACGTTCTCCAGGACGGTGAGGTTGTCGGCCAGCATGAAGTGCTGGTGGACCATGCCGATGCCGCGGGCGATGGCGTCGCCCGGCGACGAGAAGGTGACCTGTTCGCCGTCGACGGCGATGGTGCCCTCGTCCGGCTTCTGCATGCCGTAGAGGATCTTCATCAGCGTCGACTTGCCGGCGCCGTTCTCGCCGACGAGGGCGTGCACGGTGCCCTTGCGGACGCTGAGGTGGATGTCGTGGTTGGCCACGACGCCGGGGAATCGCTTCGTGATCCCGGCGAGTTCGACGGCGGTCACCTGACCGTTGACCGCGTCGGCCGGAGGGCTGCTGGACGCGTTGATGGCGCACTCTCCTGAGGGAAAGGGGGTCGTCTACGCGCGTAGCGCCCCTACGGCAACGAAAGGGGCCACAGGCCGCGAGAACGGGATACGTGGAGCAAGACTCCTCGTATCCCGTTGAGCGGACGTAACCCCGCGGTTACCAAGCGGCTCCGGGGCAGAACGGGCGCCTCCCCGTGCCGGCCGGCACGACGACTTGCCCGAACTTCCCCGGGACCGCATTGGCTGCTCCTGAGGTACTTCTCGTCAGCTGGTCTTGACCTTGATCGCACCGCTGATGATCTTCTCCTGGGCGGCCTTGACGGCGTCCTGGATCGCGGTGTTGTTCTTGAAGGCCGGGTTGGAGTCGGCCAGGCCGACCTCACCGGACTTCAGATCGCCCCGAACGATACCGCTCTCGGGCTTGCCATCCTCGACCGACTTCGCCAGGTTGAAGACCGCCTTGGAGACATCCTTGGTCGCGGAGGTCAGGATCGAGTCCTTGTACTGGGCCAGCGCCTCCTGGAGGTACTGGTCCGAGTCGACACCGATCGCCAGGACCTTCTTGGCGGAGGCGGCCTCGATGACACCCTGACCGGACAGACCGGCCGCGGCGTAGACGACGTCGGCCTTCTTCTCGATCTGGCCCTCGGCGGCCGTCTTGCCCTTGTCGGGGCTGGAGAAGCCACCCTCCTGGGCGGTCTGGGTCAGGTACTGCGAGAGGACCTTGACGCCCGGCTTGGTGTCCTTGACGCCCTGCTCGAAGCCCGCCTCGAACTTGTGGATCAGCGGAACGTCCACGCCGCCCACGAAGCCGACGGTGTTCGTCTTGGTCGCCTTGGCGGCGGCGACGCCGGCCAGGTAGGAGGCCTCCTGCTCGGAGAAGACCAGGTCCGCGACGTTCTTCGCCGTGACGGTGGAGTCGTCGACGATGCCGAACGTGGTGTTCGGGAACTTCTCCGCGGCGGCCTTGACGGCCGGGCCGTAGGCGTAACCGATGCCGATGACCGGGTTGAAGCCCTGCTTGGCCAGGGAGACCAGACGCTGGGTCTTGTCCGCGTCCGTCTCACCGTCGGTGGGCTCGACGTCGGCGGTCTCGTACTTGAACTCGCCCTTCGCCTTCTTCAGACCCTCGAACGCGGCGTCGTTGAAGGACTGGTCGCCCTTGCCGCCGACGTCGTACGCGATGGCGAGGCCCTTGTTGCCGCCCTTGGAGTCCGAGGAGTCCGAGGAGGTCGAGGTGCCGCCACAGGCGGACAGAGCGAGGGCGAGAGAGGCGGTCGCAGTGCCTGCGAGCGCGATGCGGGTAACCCGGCGCATTACATGTGCTCCTGTCGTTCAGCGCCTGACGGTTCAGCTTCGGCGCTGGCTTCGCCGCAGATTAACGCGCGTAGACCAACTAGAAAACCCCTTCTGTCCACCTTGTTATCCGGCTGTGCTCGACGCCACGTGTCCAGGGGCCCCGCACATGCCGATCGCAAAGGAAAAAGGACGCAGGGTGATCTTGAGGGCGGACAGCGGAACGGGGGGGGACCCGGGGTGCCCGCCCGTTCCGCGGTACTTCGATCGTGTTCGCCCGCCCGGTGGGGGCGGAGGCGGGCCGGAGCCCGTCGCGGTCACCCGCCGTTCACGCGACTACGAGGTCTTGACCTTGATGTCGCCGGCGATGATGGCGGCCTTCGCCTTGGCCACGGCGTCGTTCAGGCCGGCGATCTCGCCCATCTTCGGGTTGCTGTCGGCGAGGCCGACACCGTTGACCTTGAGGTCGAAGGTCTGCGTGCCCGTCAGCGGCTTGCCGTCGTGGACCGACTTCGACAGCGTGTAGACCGCGCCGCCGACGTCCTTGAGCGCGGAGGTCAGGATCTTGTCCTTGTACGCCGCCAGCGCTTCCTGCTTGTACTGGTCGGAGTCGACGCCGATCGCCCACACGCCCGCCTTGGAGGCGGCCTCGATGACACCCTGACCGGAGAGACCGGCGGCGGCGTACAGGACGTCGGCGCCCTTCTCGATCTGGCCCTCGGCGGCGGCCTTGCCCTTGTCGGGGCTGGAGAAGCCACCCTCGGCGGCGGTCTGCGTCAGGTACTGCGAGAGGACCTTCACGCCGGGCTTGGTGTCCTTGACGCCCTGCGTGTAGCCGGCCTCGAACTTGTGGATCAGCGGAACGTCCACACCGCCGATGAAGCCGACCGTGTTGCTCTTGGTGGCCTTGGCGGCGGCGACACCGGCGAGGTAGGAGGACTCCTGCTCGGCGAAGACCAGGGAGGCGACGTTCTTGCCGTTGACGACCGAGTCGACGATGCCGAAGGTCGTCTTCGGGAACTTCGCGGCGGCCTTCTCCAGCGCGGGGCCGTAGGCGAAGCCGATGCCGATGACCGGGTTGTAGCCCTGCTTGGCGAGGGACTCCAGGCGCTGCTGCTTGTCGGCGTCGGTCTCGTTGTCGGTGGGCTCGACGTCGGCCGTCTGGTAGCCGAACTCCTTCTTCGCCTTCTCCAGACCCGCGAACGCGGCGTCGTTGAACGACTGGTCGCCCTTGCCGCCGACGTCGTACGCGATGGCGAGGCCCTTGCCGCCACCGCTCTCGCTGCTGTTGCTGCTGCTGTTGCTGTCGCTGCTGGTACCGCCGCAGGCGGTGGCGGCGAGTGCGAGCGACGCGACCCCCACCGCGATGCGGGTCAGGCTGGCAATCCGACGCATCTGAAGCTCCCCATTCTCCAAAGCCCCGCAGTGGGTGCTGAGTTCGGCGCACATTAACGCGCGTAGACCGTCCAGGGAACGGGGTTCCGCCTGGCCGTTATCCATTCGTGCCGATGGCCGGTTACGTCCTTGTGAACCATGCGGCCGAAAGGTGTGTTCGGGGACGCAGTGACCATCACGGACCTCACGCGGCGAATCCGGGGAACGGGCCCCGCGTGACGGAGGGGGTGGTCGCTGCTCCACAAAGTGACTGTTGTCGTAGAACTGCGACCACGCTACTGCGGGGGCGTGGGGGGCGCGACCGGAGTTCACCCGGCCGTGTCCGTCGCCTGTTCGGGGCCCCGTGAGGGGTGCTCCGGCGGGCCCCGGGAGGGAGTTGGCCCGGGGCCCCGGGAGGGGCTGGGCCAGTGCGGTGGACCTAGGAAGCGTCCAGGAGGGCCGCGGCGGTGAACATCTCGACGCCGACCGTGATCGCGTGCTCGTCGGCGTCGAAGTCGCCCCGGTGCAGATCGCGGGTGGTGCGGTCGCCGGGGCGGCGCACCCCGAGCCGGGCCATCGCGCCGGGCACGTGCTCCAGGTACCAGGAGAAGTCCTCGCCGCCGAGGCTCTGCTCGGTGTCCTCGATGGACTGGGCGCCGCGCCGGGCGGTCATGGCCTCGCGGAGCAGTTCGGTGACGCCCGGGTCGTTGACGACCGGCGGGACGCCACGGATGTAGTTGATCTCGGACTTGGCGCGGTAGAGGTTCGCGATCTCGTCGATGGCCGCGTGGACGAGGTCGGGCGCGGCCCGCCAGGCGTCGAGGTCCAGGCAGCGGATCGTCCCCGACAGTTCGGCGTGCTGGGGGATCACGTTGCAGGCGTGACCCGACTCGATGCGTCCCCAGGTCACCGCGAGCCCGCTGCGGGCGTCCACGCGCCGGGCGACGAGGGCCGGCACGTCGGTGACGACCCGCGCGGCGGCCGTGACGAGGTCGGTGGTGAGGTGGGGGCGGGCGGTGTGGCCGCCCGCGCCGTCGAGCGCGACTTCGAGCCGGTCGCACGCCGAGGTGATGGCGCCGTGCCGCAGTCCGATGCGCCCCGCGTCGACCCTCGGGTCGCAGTGCACGCCGACGATCCGCCCGACGCCTTCGAGCACGCCCGACTCGATCGCGTCCGGGGCGCCGCCGGGCAGGACCTCCTCGGCGGGCTGGAAGATCAGCCGGACACGCCGGGGCAGCAGGCCCTTCGCGTGCAGGTCGGCGAGGACGAGACCGGCGCCGAGCACGACCGTGGTGTGGACGTCGTGGCCGCAGGCGTGGGCGCGGTCCGGCACCGTCGAGCGGTACGCGCAGTCACTCTTCGTGTCCGGGATCGGCAGCGCGTCGATGTCGGCGCGCAGGGCCAGCATGGGGCGTACGTCGTCGGCGTCCCCGATGTCACAGATGAGGCCGGTCCCGATGGACAGGACCCGCGGCTCGAGGCCCGCCTGCTCCAGGCGTGCCTTGATCGCCGCGGTGGTGCGGAACTCCTGGTTGCCGAGCTCCGGGTGCATGTGCAAGTCGCGGCGGAACGCGACGAGTTCGGCGCGCAGTGCCTCGGGCAGCGCGCCCGGGAGCAGCGGCTCCCCGGGGAGATCGGCCTCGGACTCTCGGGACATCAGTTGGTTCACCCTTTGAAGGGTAGGACGATCGGGCGGCCAACTAACCCACGATCAACAAAAGTTCAGCCCGTTAGGGGAAGAAAATCTGGCCGCGCGGCGCATGGTCGGCTACGAGGATGGGTAAACTCGCCCGGCTCTTCGGGCGTTTGGATCTTGAACGGGTGCGGTGACCGGCTGTGATCCGACTCGTCGGCGGCGTCCGCCGATGTGCACCGGAGAAGGCCCGGGGTTCCCGGGCTCGTTCCCCTTCATCGTCTCCACGGTCTCACACCGAAGCCCCCGGATCCCGGCGAGGCCACCGTCTCCGGCCCTTTTCGCGTCACGTTCCGTCATGAGGGTGCGCTCGGGGCGGGGGCGGGGGTGGGTGGGGGCCCGTTCGGCGCCGGGTGCTGCCCCGCGTCTGCGGGGGTGGGACCGACCCGCTCGGCGGACGTGGGCCGACCCGTCTCGGCGCGGGTGGTGCGACGCGGGCGCATGGGGGCGTGCGGGCCCGCACGGGTCCGGGCGGGGCGGGCGCGCACGCCAAGGCGCGGGCGGGGCAGGCGGACCGCCTGGTCCGGCGTGGCGCGGGAGGGGTCGGCGCGCAGAGCCCGGCGCGGCGCGGGCGACACCGGCACGGCGCCGGTCGGTCCGGGCGCCGCGATCTGGCCCGGGGTCGGTGCGGGCAACCCGGCCCGGCGCGGTGCAGGCGGGGTCGGTGCGGGCCGTCCGGCTCGGTGGCTCGGACGGCTCCGCACGGCACGGTCGGTGCTCGGTCCAGGGGGCCTGACGACGCAGGCGCGGCCAGCCTGGCGTGGCGCCGCGCGGTGCGGGCGCTCTGACCGGGCCCGCGGGCGGTGCGGGCGACACCGGCACGGCCCGGTGCGGCCCGGCCCGGTGCGGGCACGGCCAGCTCGGACGGCTCGGCACGGACGGCACGGGGCAGGCGACCCGACCCGACCCGGCCTGACGGTGCGGGGCGGACGCCCGGCGCGGACGGCGCCACGCTGACAGCTCGGGCAGCTCGGAGACCGGCGGCCCGGTGTGGCGTGGGGGCGGTGTGGGGGGCTCGGCGGCGGGGCGTGGGTGTCGGGGGCTCAGCCGAAGCGGCCCGCTACGTAGTCCGCCGTGCGCTGGTCCTTCGGGGTGCCGAAGATGTCGGTGGTGGGGCCGTGCTCGACGATGGCGCCCGGGGTGCCCTGCTCGGCGAGGAAGAACGCGCACTGGTGCGAGACGCGCGCCGCCTGCTGCATGTTGTGGGTGACGATGACGACGGTCACCTGTCCGGCGAGTTCGTGGATGGTCTCCTCGACACGCCGGGTCGAGGTCGGGTCGAGCGCCGAGCACGGCTCGTCCATGAGCAGGACCCGGGGCCGTACGGCCAGAGCGCGGGCGATGCACAGGCGCTGCTGCTGGCCTCCGGAGAGCGCGCCGCCGGGCTGCCGCAGCCGGTCCCGGACCTCCTTCCACAGGCCCGCCCGGGTCAGGCTCTCCTCGACCAGCTCGTCCTTCTCGCGGCGCCCCGCGCGGGTGCCGGTCAGGCGCAGGCCGGCGACCACGTTGTCGTAGATCGACATGGCCGGGAACGGGTTCGGCTTCTGGAAGACCATGCCGATCCGGCGCCGGGCCTCGGTCAGCCGCCGCTCGGGGGCGTAGATGTCCTCGCCGTCGAAGAGCACCTCGCCGGCCATCGCGGCGGAGGGGATCAGCTCGTGCATCCGGTTGAGGGTGCGCAGGAAGGTCGACTTGCCGCAGCCGGACGGGCCGATCAGGGCGGTGACCTGTCCGGCGGGCATGGTCAGGGAGACCCGCTCCAGCACCAGGTGGCTGCCGAACCAGGCCGACACCTCGCGCGCGTCGAGTTCGGCGGGGGCCGCGCCATGGCGGGTCCGGAGGGTCCCGTCCGACGGGACAGGCGGCAGGGCGACGGTGTCGACCACGGTGCCCGGGTCGATGACGGCGGTGGCGGCGGGCGCGGCACGGCCGGTACCGGCGGTGGCCGCCGGGACGCTGTCGGTCGGGGCGGTCTCGTTCGCGGCGCTGTCACGCGCGGCGGTCGCATCGGTCACGTCGGGCACCTCATGGCGAATTCGGGCCGGGCTCGGCTCGGCGGGGTGGGTCGGGGCCGGGGTGACCCGGTCGGGCGAGTCGGGCTCGGCCGGTCGGGCGGGTTCCGGTGGTCGGGGCGTCGGGGCGTGGGGCGTCGGGGCTGTGGACGGTCAGGTCAGGTTGGGGAGGAGTTCCGTGACCCGGGTCGCCACCTGGAGGCCGAGGACGGCGACGACCGGGGCGAACACGATCCAGGTCTGGTGTCGGCCCCAGCGGTGCCAGGCCCACACGGCGGCGACGGCCGCGAGGACCAGCGCCTGGAGCCACATCACCAGCGGCCACGGCACTCCCCCGGGCCGGGCCAGCGGCTGTTCGGCCTCGGGCAGCGTGCCGGAGCGGATGACGGCGGCCGGGGTCTGCGCCGGCGCGGAGACCAGCTCGGCGTCGACCCGCAGCACCCCGCCGGGCATGAAGTCCGCTCCGGTGGCCGTGAGGAGGACCATGCGGCCCTTGCCGGCGTCGAGCGGAGCGGGCGCGGGATCGCCGGCGCGCCGGACGCCGAAGACCCGGTACGTGGCCTTGCCCTGGCCGGTGGTCACGGTGAACGTGTCGCCGGCGGCGAGGTCGCCGAGGCGTCCGAAGGGACCCCCGTACGCGGCGGCGCGGCCCATCAGCACGCTGGTGCCGGCCTGCCCCGGCATCGGGGTGTCCCGGCGGTGGCCGGGTCCGTCCTTCATGACGCCGGAGTCGGTGCCCTCCAGGACCACCTGGCGCACGTGCAGGGCGGGGATGTCGACGATCGCGACCGGGGTGCCCGGGGCGAGCAGGGCGCCCTCCTGGTCGGTCTGGGCCACCGGGGCGGTCCCCAGGGCCAGTTGGGCGCGCAGCGAGTCGTACGCGGCGTGCTGCGCGGCGCGTTCCTGGAAGCCGCTGAGGAACAGCACCTGGGCGGTGAGGCCGAGCAGCAGGGCCGCGAGGGTGAGCAGACCGCCGCGGGCGAGATGCCGGACGGCGGTGACGCCTCGAACGCCCGGCCGCGGCAGGGGCGTTGCGAGCGTGGTCTGTACGGCGACCGTCACGGCGGCGCGTCTCCTTCACTCAACTCAGGGAACGGGTGGGGCGGGTGGGACGGGAGAGGCCCCGCCGGGAGCGTCCTGCTGGGCGCCCCCGGCGGGCGGGTGGTGCTACAGGCCGCGGATCAGGTGGACTTGATCCGGAAGTCGGCGCCGTTCTTCGAGTTCACCGTGGTGGAACCCACGTACCAGGCGTGCATGGTGTGGGTGCCGCGGGACAGCTTGGGCAGCTTGACGGTCACGGTGCCGCCGCTCAGGGTGCCGGTGGCGATGACGTGCGAGCCCTCGTAGATCCGGACCGTGCCGGTCGGCGTGGTGCCGGTCGCGGTGACCTTGATGGTGACCTTGGCCTGCGAGAGGTGGCTGATGGAGGCCGGAGCGGTGGTGGTGACGCTCGGGGCCGCCTTCGAGACGGTCAGCGAGGCGGTCCCGTTGGACGTCAGCAGCTTGCTGTTGCCGCCGTAGGACACCGTGAGGCTGTGCGTGGCGACCTTCAGGTGGCTGGACAGGCTGACGGAGACCTTGCCGGTGCTGTCCAGGGTGCCGGTGCCGAGGGTGGTGGTGCCCTCCTTGACGGTGACCGTGCCGGTCGGGACCACGCCGTGCGTGCCGGTGACCGTGACGGCGACCTTCGGGGTCTTGCCGTACGCGGTCGTCGCGGTGGTCGCCTTCAGGGTGGTCGTGTACTTGATGTCGCCGGTCCAGGAGGCGGCGGCGCCGCTGCCGTTGAGGTTGGCGGCGGAGACCGTGGCCGTGTAGTGACCGAGGGCCAGACCGCTGAAGGTGTACGACCTGGTGGTGGCCGGGACGTCCTTGACGGCCACGACGGCGCCGTCCGAACCGGTCAGGGTCACGCGGTAGTCGGTGACGGGGAGACCGGTGGCGGCCGGGGCGGTCCAGTTCAGCTTGACGCTGCCGTCGCCACGGGTGCCACTCACGGTCGGCGCGGCCGGCGTGGCGGCGTCGACGCCGGACTCCTCCAGGCCGCCGAGCTTGGCGTGCTTGGCGAGGTTGACCGAGCCGTTGTAGGACTCGTTCACGAAGCCGAACTTGGCGATGACGCCCTCGGCGGCATCGGAGGCGAGGCCCGCCTCGTGCGAGCCGCTGGTGACGAAGACGTCGTAGAGGTCCTTGTCGAAGAAGATGCTGGTCGGGTCGATGGCCCGGCTCGGCACGACGTTGTAGACGTCACGGCCGAAGGTGGCGTTCTCGTAGTAGGCGCCGACCGGGGCGAGCTTGCCGTTCACGGTGGCGATCGGGGTGGTGGCGCCGGTGTCGCCGGGAAGCTGCACGGCCGCCAGGTGGGCGCCGGCGGCGGCCGCGGTGGTGCTGAAGTCCGGCGAGATGCCGTTGTTCTGGGCGATCCAGCTGCCCACCGAGAACGGGACGAGCGCGCCGTCCGCGTCGAGGGCGCCGTTGGCCTGGTTCTCCTGGACGGTCGCGACGGTCGGGGAGAGCGTGGCGTCGGTGAGGCCGATGGCGCCGAGGAAGAACTTGCGGGTGCCGGAGCCGCTCTGCGGGATCTTCGGGTGCACGGTCTGGCCGTTGACCTCGGTCAGCGTGCCCGAGTAGATGTCGTGGAGCTGGTCGACGGTCAGCGTGTTGAGGGCCGAGCCGCGCACCGCGACGCCCACGGCGTCCCGCGCGAACGGGATGTAGGTGAAGGCGGTGCCGGAGGTGCTCGGGCCGCTGGAGGAGCGGGCGAAGTCGACCTGGCCCTTGATGGAGACGCCCGAGCTGTCGGGGAACTTGTCGCCGGTCAGCGACATGCTGAGGGCGAGGCGGCCCTTGCCGGAGCCGTTCGGGCGCTGGAAGGTCGGGCCGCCCGTGCGGGTCTGGATGTTCGAGGTGGTCGAGCCGGTGCCGGGCTCGATCGCGTCGTACGAGGCGATGCCCGCGCCGGTGGCCGACTTCACGGCGGTGGCCGTGTAGGAGTTGCCGTTGACGGTGTCGCCGGCCAGGGCGTTGAGCACGTCCTGGGTGGTGTCCGAGCCCACGCCGACCAGGGTGCGGAAGGTTCCGGCGGGAGTGGGGTCGGCGGACGCCGGGCTCGCCAGAGCCAGCGTGCCGGACACCACGGCGGCGGCGACCATGGCCGCCGAGAGGCGCGTCGTGCGCATTGAGAGTCTCCAGAGGGTGTGCGACGTGACGTCGGTCGGATCTGGCAGGGTGGTACGGGCCGTCCGCCCCGACTGCCTTTCGGGGCGGGCGGCCGTCTGTGGGGAGCGGGGCCCGGCGGGCCCGCGCTCCGGTGGTTCAGCTCCGGCCCGGGGGCAGCCGTCGGCGCAGCCACTCGGGCAGGGAGACCGCGGGGACGGTCACCGCCCGGCCGCCGGGCAGCGGGATGCGCAGCGGCAGGGTGAGCCTGCGGCCGCCGGCGAACGGCGCGCCGATGCCGGCGACGGCGCCGAGCGCGGCTCCGACCGGGACGGCGTACCGCAGGGAGTTGGCCGGGTCGTCGGGCGTGGTGCCCAGCGCGGTGGTCTGTACGGCCTTGCCGCCGTCGTAGGACGGTGCGGCGCTCGGCTTCGTACTCGCGCCGGCGCTCGGTGTGGCGCCGTTGCCGCCGCTGTCGCCGCCCGCGGCGCCGCCCGTGGAGCCGCCCGTGCCGGTGTCGTCGGTGCCGCCGCCGGCGCCGCCGGCCGCCGCGGAGTCGCTGCCGCCCGTGGAGCCGCCGCTCGAGCCGCCGGTGGAACCGGAGCCGCCGGAGTCGCCGGACGGTGTCGGGGAGGGGCCCTTGTAGTCGACGAGCGCGTCGGCGGCCGTGGTCGCCTTGGTGCGCAGGGCGGCGGAGAGCGGGGCGTAGCCGGCCGGGAGCAGGCCCGGGTCGGCGCCGCTGGTCTGTCCGTCACCGACCGCGTACCGCAGCAGGCGCGCGTAGTCCTTGCGGGCGGCCGCGTCGATCCCGGCCGGCCTGACCGCCGCGTAGACGAGCTGGGCGAGCGGGTAGGCGCCCTCGGCGTCGGCCGTGGCCGGGGTGATCTCGGGAGCTCCGGTGCCGGTCAGGCCGGCGGCCGCCGCGGTCAGGGACGAGGCCGAGGCGCCGACGAACGCGCCGGAGGTGTTGCGCAGCCGGGCAGTCTGGAGGCCGTAGCGGGCGGCGGAGGCCGCGTCGGTGACGGTGATGACGAACCGGGAGCCGACGGTCTGGGGGCCGGGACTCTTGAAGGCCGGCGGGTTGGCGAGCGCGTCCCAGCTCGACTTCCAGAGGGTGTCGGCGCGCCGGGTGTGCAGCGCGCCGGAGTGCATGTCCTCGACGTAGGGGTGGAAGTCGGTCATGCACTGCTTGACGGTGGCGTCGGTGCCCGGCGGGATCGTGCACCAGGGGTCGCTCTTGGGGTAGTCGTCCGCGCTCGCCGGGTCGAAGGCGACTCCGGTCGGGTTACGGGACGCGGTGGTGCTGTAGTACGGGTTGACCTTGGTGCCCCAGGAGTCGACGTCACCGGCCAGGAAGCCGCGGGCGTCCTTGTCGGCGAGGATCCACTGCCACAGGGCGCGGGCGGAGTCGCTGTGTCCGAGCGAGGTGATCAGGTCGGTGTCGGTGGACGGGGTCTCGGAGACCGACAGGTCCGCGAACTCGGGGTTCAGGGAGATGAACTCGGGGTCGCTCGCGAGGCCCGCGGGATTGTCCTTGGCCCAGTCGTAGCCGGTGGCCGACGCGTCGCCGAGGACGGCTCCCCAGGGCGAGTTGCGGTACGACTCGGTGAGCAGTTTGGCGACCAGCCGCGCGTTGAGGTCGATGGACTCGACCTTGGTTCCCGCGAGCTTGCGGACGGAGTCCGGCGCGCCCGCCTTGGGTCTGCGTTCGACGGTGAAGCCGATGACGGTTCCGGAGAGCGCGACGGGCGCGTACACGGTCGGGTCGGAGGGTGCCGTGGTCCCCGTGTCGGCTCCGAGGGCGCGGGTGGTGAAGGCGAGTCCGGAGGCGCCGTCGGCGGTGAGGCGGGCGCGGGTGTCCGGCTCGCCGAGCTCCGTGTAGCCGTAGACCGTGCCCGTCGGGCACAGCGCCGCCTGCCAGCTCGTCATGGCGTCGGCCGCGAGTTCGCTGCCGGTGGTGGCGCGCTCGTCGGCGCCGAGCGCGCAGTTGGTGCCGACGGAGTTGAAGCCGAGCGGGATCGCCACGCGGTTCCTCCAGTTGGTGGAGGAGACCGGGGAGCCGGCGTTGACCTGGCTGTGGTCGGCGTAGGGGCTGCCGTCCAGGTCGAGGTGGCCCTGCGGGACGATGACCAGCCAGCAGGAGCGGGGCCTGGTACCCCCGTTGACGGTGACCGGCACACCGCAGCCCAGGTGCGGGGCCTCGTTGGCGGTCTGGACCTCGAAGTACTCCTTGCCGGTGCCGTCGGCGCCGGTGCGGGCGAAGTCGACCTCGTTGGTGGTGTTGCGGTTGAAGAAGGCGTTGTTCTGGGTGCCGGAGGTGATCACCGTGCCGTCGACGGACTTGAAGGGCACCTCGCCCGGCGCGTTGGGGTTGGCGGCCCCGTACCGGTCGTCCTGGCCGTAGTTGGCGGGGTCGGCGCTGTAGAAGACCTTGCGGGTGTCGTCGTAGTCGTTGCCGGGCCAGCTCCCGCGGTCGGTTGTCGGCGAGGCGCCGTACTGGCACTGGGTGCGCGAGGGGCCGGGGTTGGACGGCACCGTGCCGTCGTCGTCGCCCCAGCACTGCATGATCTGCACGAAGTCGGTGTTGAACAACGTGCCGGCGAACGTGGTCGGGGTGCCGCCGGACCAGGAGACCGTGACCGCCTGACTGGTCAGGTGGGTGGTCTGGTCGACGGTGAACCTCATGTCCTTGAACTCGCCGCGGCCGGAGACCGTGACGGCCGAGGCGCCGGTCGCGGTGCCCGCCGCGGAAGCGGGTGCCGCGGCCTGGGCCACGCCGAGTCCGGCCAGGGCGCCGGCGGCCGCGCCCGCGACGACGCGCAGGAGCAGCCGGCGCACGCGGAGCATCGCGCTCCCGCGCGTCCGCGGGCCCGTGCCCGCCGCCCGCGCGCCGCCGGGCCCGGTGCCGTCCGCTCCGGGGGTACGCGAGTCGGTGGTCCGCGCTCCGGTGGTACGGGAGTCGGTGACGCGTGCTCCGGTGGTACGGGAGCCGGTGATGCGGGAGCCGGTGATGCGGCGTCTCATCGCTTCTGCTCCTCTCCGGAGTCCTTGCCGGCGCCGCGCGCGGCGATCGCCCGGGACACCACGGAGGGCAGCAGGACGAGGCCGAGGACGAGGAAGGCGGCGATCAGCATGAGCGTCTGGGTGCTGGACCAGCCCTGGCTGCCGGACACGGAGACCGGCTGGGCGAGCGCGATGGTGTCGGCCGCCGCTCCGTTCCCGCCACTGCCGCCCGAGGAGCCGTTCCCCGAACCGCCGCCCGAGCCGGGCGAGAGCGTCTGACCGGTGTCCGGGTCGACGACCGGTTCGGCGCTGCCGCCGGTCCCGCCTCCCGCGGCCGACCCGCCGCCGCCCGAACCCCCGTCGGCGCTGCCGCCGCCGGTGCTCCCCGCGGTGGAACCGCCCGAGCCGGAACCGCCCGAGGCCGAACCGCCGCTCGCGCTGCCGCCCGTGGAGCCCGAACCGCCCGAACCGCCGCCCGACTTGGCGCCACCGCTGCCGGTGGTGCAGGGCGCGGCGCCCTTCTTGTCGCAGGCGGCCGGGTAGGGGGCGGTGTCGGCGAGCTTGTTGTGCCCGTCGCTGGAGAAGGTCGGGTTGTTGCAGCCCTTGATGTTGATGCTCTGGGCCTGCACGCCCGGGATGCGGCGGATCTGGTCGAAGCCCGCCTTGACCAGGTTGATCGGCAGCGGCGAGTAGCCGAGCGAGGGCGCCTGTTGCTGGCCCTGGCACATGAAGTAGTACGAGAACGCGCCGAGCGTCTTGCCCTTGGCCTTGGTGAAGGTGCCCTGCACCTTCAGCGGCAGGATCATGTACGAGTAGCTGGACAGCGGGTAGTTGCGCCGGTCGGAGTCGTTGTAGACGCCTTCGAGCTTCTGGGTCAGGTAGTCCGCGGAGTTCCGGTCGGTGTTGATCTTCGCCTTGAGCAGCGAGACCGCGACGTTCTGCGGGGTCGGCTCGGTGTAGTAGCCGGAGTGGTTGAGGACCTTGGCGACCGGATAGTGCGCGTTCAGGGCGTACGAGTAGTTGACGTACCCGATCGCGCCCTCGCCGTAGTTCTGGGCGACGTAGCCCGCGACGCCGAGGTCGCCGGACTGGGCGATCATCCCGGAGACGGTCGGGTAGTACGAGGTCTGCCCGCAGGCCCCGGAGCGGCCGACCCTGCGGCAGTAGGCCTGCCACAGCGACTTGTGCTGGTTGGCCATCCACATCGTGAACTGGGCGGTGGAGCCCGAGCCGTCGGAGCGTACGACGGGGACGATGGTGCGGTGCGGGAGCTGGATCCCCGGGTTGTCGGCCTTGATGACCGGGTCGTCCCAGGTCTTGACCGCGCCGGTGAAGATCTTGGTGACCACGTCGCCGGACAGGCGCAGGTTGGTGACCCGCTTGCCGTTGACGGTCAGGTGGTACATGAAGACGGTGCCGCCGGCCACGATCGGCATGTAGGCGTACGACCCGGACGCGGGCCGCTCGGCGGCCGAACCGTCGGTCGGGTGCGTCTGGAACGGGATGTCCGAGACGGCGAAGTCGACGGTGCCGCTGAGGAACTGACGGCGGCCGTCGGAGGATCCGGTGCCGGCGTAGCTGATCCGCATGCCGTACTGGTTGACGGCGCGTCGCCATTCGTCGACGGCGTTCTCGGCCCAGGTGGAACCGGCGCCGGATATGGGCGTGTAGCTCTCCGCCGCGGCGGGGGCCGCCAGCGGACCGGCCAGCAGCGCGGCGATCACGCCGAGCAGCGCGCCGAGCGTCCCGAGTGCCCGAAGGCGCCCGAGGGCGGTGTGGAGGTGGCTGCGCATCAGTCGGTCTCTCCGGTGGCGGGTGCGGACGGGGCGGTGGCGGGGTGCGGTTCCCCGGGGGTCTCGAACAGGGACAGGCCGGGCGCGTGCAGGTCCTCGAACCGCTCGACGTCCTTGCGCGAGGCGCGTGCGGTGCGGCGGGCCTGCCGCTTGGTCTGGTGGCCGGGGCCGCGTCCGCCGATGACCCGGGCGATGACGAACAGCACCAGGACGAGGGCCATGAGGACGGCGGCGGCGCCGAAGCCGCGGGCGATGTAGGCGGGCTCGGGCGACTTGACGAAGTTGAAGACCGCGAGCGGGAGCGAGACCATCGGCCCGCTCGTCGCGTCCGCGTTGAGCGCGGTCGTGAAGCCGGCGGTGAGCAGGACAGGCGAGGTCTCGCCGATCCCTCGGGCGGTGCCGAGGATGACGGCGGTGGCGAGGCCGGAGCGGGCGGTGGGCAGTACGACGTGCCACACCGTGCGCCAGCGCGGCGCGCCGAGCGCCTCCGCGGCCTCGGTGAGGTTGCCGGGCACCAGGCGCAGCACCACGTCGGAGGCTCGGATCACGATCGGCAGCATCATCACGCTGATCGCGAAGCCGGCCGCGAGTCCCGACTTCTGCATGCCGAGGCCGAGGATCCAGGTGGCGTACACCATCAGGCCGGCGACGATCGAGGGCAGCGCGGTCATCGCCTCGACGATGGTGCGGACGAACCGGGAGAACCGGCCCGGGATCTGGTTCAGATAGACGGCGCAGGCGAGGCCCAGCGGCACGGTGATCACCAGCGCGATGGCGATCATGGTGAGGGTGCCGAGCATCGCGTGGGCGATGCCGCCGTGGGTGAGCGGGTCGAGGGGGCCCGCCGCCTGCATGTCCTGGGTGAAGAAGTTGGCGTGCGGCAGGGCCTCGCGGCCGCGCCAGGCGGTGAAGCCGACGACCATGAACAGGCCGGAGAAGAGCAGCGTGGCCGCCGTCCACAGCACGACCGTCATGACCCGGTCGCGTACGGCCTGGCCGTCCTCGTCGAGCCCGGTGAGCACCGCGTAGATCGCCAGGAAGACGAGGTAGGCGGTGACGGCGAAGCCGAGCGCGCCCGAGAACGGGGCGAGTTGGCCGAACAGCAGCACGGTGACGCAGAGTCCGGAGGCGGCGGCGCCGCACAGGGACAGCACTCCGGTGCGGGTGACGCCGCCGATGCGCCGCGGCCGCGGCGGCTGCGGCTCGTGCTCGACCACGGGGTCGGGGTCCGCGGGAACCGTGGCCCGCACGGGGGTCGGGGTGGTCTCTTGGATGACGGTCATCTCATGCCTCGCTCTGCGCGCCGGAGCGGCTGCGGGCCACCACGGTGGAGGCGGTGAAGTTGACCGCCAGGGTGAGCAGGAACAGCGCCAGGCCAGCCGCCATCAGCGCCGACATGCCGAAGTCGGAGGCGTCGCCGTAGTGCAGGGCGATCAGCGAGGACACCGAGTTGGAGCCGGTCTGCAGGATGTGCGGCTGGATGACGAAGACCGGCGAGATGATCAGGTAGACCGCGATGGTCTCGCCGAGCGCCCGGCCGAGCCCGAGCATGGTGCCGCCGATCATGCCGCCCTTGCCGTACGGCAGGACGACCGAGCGGATCATGCCCCAGCGGGTCGCGCCGAGCGCGTAGGCGCCCTCGCGTTCGCCGGCCGGGGCCTGCGAGAAGACCTCGCGCATCACGGAGCACTGGATGGGGGCGACCATCAGGGCGACGACGATCCCGGCGACGAAGGTGGACGCGGTGAACACGCTCTCGGTGGCGAGCGGTTCGCCCGGCTGGGTGCCGTCCACCTTGAACAGGGGGATCCAGCCCAGCCATTCGGACAGCCAGCGCGACAGGCCGATGACGTGCTGCTGGAGGAAGAACAGTCCCCACAGTCCGTAGACCACCGAGGGGACGGCCGCCATCAGGTCGACCATGGTCACCAGGGTGCGGCGCAGCTTGCGCGGGGCGATGTCGGAGATGAACAGCGCGGTCCCGACGGCCAGCGGTACGGAGATCACCACCGCGACGAGCGCGATGAGGACGGTGCCGGTGAGGACGGCCGCGATGCCGAAGTTGTGGACGTCCGGCTGCCATGCGGCGGTGGTGAGGAAGGCGAAACCCCGGGCGCGCAGCGCCTGACCGGCCCTCAGCAGGAGGAAGAGTCCGACCCCCGCCATGATGGCCAGGACGGCGATGCCGGTGGCGGTGAGCTGGTGGCGGAAGACGCGGTCACCGAGCCCGCGGGCCGCGTTGAGCCGCCGCGGAACGAGCACACGGCTCTCCGCCTCGGACCATGGTCCCCCCGACCTCGTTCCGCCCGACCCCGTTCCGGCCGCTTCCGGCCCGGCCGGCTTCTCGAACGACTCGGCTCCGAACGCAGCCGGTCCAGCCGGCTCCGGTCTGTCCGGCTCCGGTCTGTCGGACGTCGGTTCCTCGGACGTCGAGTCCTCGGACTCGGATCCCCCGGGCTCTGCTCTTCCGGACTCCGGTCTGTCGGACTCCTCTTGCGCGGACGCCACCTGCTGCCCCCCACTCCGGAAACGGAACCCCCGCGCGACCGACGGCCGGTACCGCGCGCTGCGATTCAATGGCCGGATCGTGTCGCCCCAACGCGCGCGTTGTGGAGGACTGGTGAACACCACACGACTGTTCGGTGCGTTCGCCGTGGAGGATGGACGGAGCGCGGTCCTGATGATCCGCGTAGATCGCGGTATGGACCAACGGAAGAGCCCGGCGCGGTACGCCGGGCTCTGGACGCCTGAAGTTGCTTGTGGCTTGAACTAGATGGTGGACACCGCCGAGAGACGGTGCACGTCCCGGGCGGTCCCGGTGACCCCGGACAGGAAGCCCTGGGCCCGTGGCGAGGCGTTCTCCGTCAGCCAGGCCGGGTCGATGTCGCAGACCGCGACCCGCACCTCGGTGCCGGCCAGGGCGAGCGGCAGCGTGTGGACGACCGTGGACGGGAAGCTCAGGATCGTGCGGCCTATGGGGCCGCGCCGGGCGATCAGTTCGAGCGGCAGGTCGGGACGGACGATCTCCAGGCCCGTCTCGACGGCCAGCCGGTGCAGTTTGTCCGCGCTTTCGCGGCGGTGCGCGAAGTAGCGGGTCGCGCCGTGCGCCTTGGCGAGCGAGCGGACCGCGTCCAGGTAGCGGTCCGGGTCGACCACGCCCGTCTCGACGAGCGAGGTGCCGACCAGGTCCGCGCCCTTGGTCAGGCGCGGCGGCCCGAACCGGGAGCGGGTCCAGGAGAAGTCGTTGGCGGTGATGGTGACACCGTCCGGTGCCGATTCGATCGGCATCGAGGAGAAGACCTCGACCGTACGGCGTTCGCTGGGCGTCAGCCGGCGGCGGGCCGAGGCGGACACGGGGGCGAAGAGCACGTCCCGCGGGCCGGGGCGGCCGCCGCGCCGGTGCCAGCGCACCAGGCGTTCACCGCGGGCGAGCTGGGCGACGAACTCCATCGTCGCCGTGCCGTCGTCGACCACGACCAGGTCACGCGCCCTGGTGATGGTCAGCAGAAGCTGCACGTAGCGGGAGAACGGGTCCCCCATGACGATCCGCCGGGCCCGGCGCAGCAGCGGCGCCAGTCCCCCGATGGTGTGGAAGGGGGCCGTGGTGCCGCCACGCGCCTCCTCCCAGCGGACCGCGTGACCCTCGTCGCGGGCCAGTTCCGCCATCCGGCGGAGCTGGCCGCGTGTCATCGGGTCGTTGGGAGACAGGACGACGAGGGTGAGCCCCGCGCCGGGCGCCGCGCCGTTGTGGGCATGCGCGTGCGCCCATTCCAGCACGTTCAGGAGCTGTACCGGACTCTCGACGAAGGCGAGAGTGGAGGAGCCGGCGGAACCGGCGCGGGGGCTCATCGACGTACGACCGTCCCGTCGTAAGGGATTCAGGGCGTTCAGACCGAGACGGGCTCGCCCGCGGCCGCGGCGATCTCGGCCTCGGCGACGACGCCCGTGACGCGGCGCAGCTTCTTCATCGGGCCGAGCTCGGAGTCGTAGACCTTCTTGACACCGTCGCCGAGGGAGGCCTCGATGGTGCGGATGTCGCGGACGAGGCGGGTCAGGCCCTGCGGCTCGACGGAGGCGGCCTGGTCGGAGCCCCACATCGCGCGGTCGAGGGTGATGTGACGCTCGACGAAGGTGGCGCCGAGGGCGACCGCGGCGAGCGTGGTCTGCAGGCCCGTCTCGTGACCGGAGTAGCCGATCGGCACGTTCGGGTACTCGGCCTGGAGGGTGTTGATGACGCGGAGGTTGAGCTCCTCGGCCTGCGCCGGGTAGGTCGACGTGGCGTGGCACATCAGGATGTTGTCGCTGCCGAGGACCTCGACCGCGTGACGGATCTGCTTCGGCGTCGACATGCCGGTGGAGAGGATGACCGTGCGGCCGGTGGCGCGCAGGGCGCGCAGCAACTCGTCGTCGGTCAGCGAGGCGGAGGCCACCTTGTGGGCCGGGACGTCGAACTTCTCCAGGAAGGCGACGGCCTCGGTGTCCCACGGGGAGGCGAACCAGTCGATGTTCTTGCTCTTGGCGTACTCGTCGATCTGGCGGTACTCGTCCTCACCGAACTCCACGCGGTGGCGGTAGTCGATGTAGGTCATGCGGCCCCAGGGGGTGTCGCGCTCGATGTCCCACTGGTCGCGCGGGGTGCAGATCTCCGGGGTGCGCTTCTGGAACTTGACGGCGTCGCAGCCGGCCTCGGCGGCCGCGTCGATGAGCTTGAAGGCGTTCTCCAGCTCACCGTTGTGGTTGATGCCGATCTCGCCGACGACGTAGACGGGGTGGCCGGGGCCGGCGGTCTTCGAACCGAACTGGCGCAGACGGGAGTTGGTGCTCATGGCGGGGAAGTTCCTTACTTGTCGAGGGAGTCGAGAGAAGGGCCGAGGATCCAGCTGGCGATCTCTCGGATCGCGCCGTCGCCACCGGGGACGGTGGTGACCGCGCGTGCGGCGCCGCGCACGACGTCGTGGGCGCTCGCGACCGCCACCGGCCAGCCCACGAGGGCGAAGCAGGGGAGGTCGTTGACGTCGTTGCCGACGTAGAGCACGCGCTCTGGCGCGATGCCCTGCTCCTCGCACCACTGCTTCAGTGCGAGGTCTTTCCGGTCGATGCCGTGGAGGACCGGGATCTTGAGCTTCCGGGCCCGGGCGGCGACGACCGGGTTCTGTTCCGTGGACAGGATCAGCATCGTCAGCCCGCTCTTGCGGAGGGCGGCGATACCGAGGCCGTCCCCGCGGTGCACGGAGACGAACTCCCGTCCGTCGGAGTCGATCAGCACCCTGTCGTCGGTCTGGGTGCCGTCGAAGTCGAGGACGACCGCGTCGATGTCGTCGGCGGTCGGCAGCGAACCGGGGCGGTTCGCGTCGAAGAGGGGGGCCAGCGCGCGGGCGCGGGCGAGGTCGTGCGGGTCGTCGATCTCCAGCACGCGGGCCGGGTCGGTGCGCACGAGTTCGGTGCGGCCGAAGAAGCGGTGCTTCGCCTCGCGGAAGCCGGTGGCCTCCATGGCGTAGACGGCTCCGGTCTCCAGGAGGTCCTGGGGGCGGTCCTGGCGGCGCGGCCGGAACGACTTGTCGTGGTTGACGCCGTAGCCGCCGCTGGTGGCGGTGTCGGCGACCAGGACGCCGGTGCGGCCGTCGACCGCCGCGTGCCCGGTCTCGGCGGCCACCGCGGCGGTGGGCTCGTCGTCGCCGTCGCGCCACACGAAGCCGTGGAAGGGGGCCACGGTCAGTGCCGTGTCCACGCCGTTGGTGACGATCGCGTCCACGACGCCGTCGACGTCCTCGCGGATGATGAACGGGCTGGTGCACTGCACGAGCAGCACCACGTCGACCGGGGAGCCGTGCAGCGCCTCGTGCGTGTCCATGGCGTGCAGGACGGCCGCCTCGGAGGTGGCGGTGTCCCCGGCGATGGCGGCGGGGCGCAGCACGACCTCGGCGCCGGCCTGACGGGCGGCCGCCGCGATGGCCTGGTCGTCGGTGGAGACGACGACGTCCGTCACGAGGCGGGCGGCGCGGCATTCGCGCACCGCGCGGGCCACCAGCGGCACACCGCCCACGGGCAGGAGGTTCTTCGCGGGGACGCCCTTGGAGCCGCCGCGCGCCGGGATCACCGCGAGTACGCGGCGCGCCGGGGCGGCCTTGCCCGCTTCCGAGTTGGTCATGCGCTGTTCTCCTTGACGAGGGAGGTGAGGGAGGCGTGGGGGGCGAGGGGCGGCGGGCCGCCCGCTGTCGGGGTACTCACAGTTCGCCCATCCGCCGGATCACCGGTGCCACGCGCTGGACGCCGTGGCGGTAGGCACCGCGGGCGGCCTTGCGCACGAACTGCCGTACGGGGCTGGGTTCCCGGTCCGCCGCCGGGGCGCCGGGCAGCGGGCTGCCGTCCGGGCCGAGGTGGTGGCGGGCGAGGATGCCGGGCAGGTAGCCGGGCGCGGTGACGGGGGTGTAGTAGGGAGCGAGCGGCGGCAGCTTGTCCGCCGCGAGCAGGTCGGTGATGCGCTGCCGTGCCGCGTCGAAGGCCGTCTCGTACGACCCGTCGGCGGCGACGCCCTGCCGGGCCACCCACTCCGGGTCCGGCACCGGCCGGTGTCCCGCGTCGAGCTGGTCCCAGGAGGCGAGGCAGCCGGAGCCCACGAAGTGGTGGTTGCCGAGCGCCTCGCGCACCCCGAGGTCGCTGAGGACGACGGTGGGGACGCGCCGGTGCAGGGATTCCAGGGCGGCGGTGGAGCTGATGGTGACGAGCAGGTCGGTGCGGTCGAGGACCTCACCCATGTGCCCGTACACGAGGCGGAAGTTGGCCGGCGGGTCGGCCTTCTGCACGAGTTTCTGGTACGGCAGTTCCTCGATGTGCGTGGTGTGCTCGCCCGGCTTGGAGCGCAGCTTGAGCAGGACCTCGCGGTCCGGGTGGAGCCGCGCGTGGCCGATGAGCCGGTCCAGCAGGTACGTACGGTCCTTGCGGCTCTCCGGTACGGAGGGCTGGGCGGCGAAGACGACCGTGTAGGGCCGGGACCCTTCCTTCGCGGACGGGTCGTTCTCGGTGTACGCGGCGCCGCCGAGGAAGGGCAGCGCGACCTCGGTCACCGATCCGGCGTCCGCGCCGACTCCTTCGTACACGGCCCGGAAGCGGTCCGCGTCCTGGCGGGAGTTGGCGAGGACGAGGTCCGCGCCGTGGCGCAGGAGCAGTCCGTCGGCGAGCTTCTCGTAGACGACGCCGACGTAGCCGGTGACGACCAGGGGCCGCTTCGCGCGTCCTTCCCAGGCGCGGGACAGGCCGTGCAGGACCGCCTGGACGGCGCCGCCGACCAGGGCGAGGACGACGACGTCGTAGACGTCGTCCTCCTTGCCGAGCTCGCGCAGGAACTCGAGGGCGGTGACCTCGCGGAGGGAGTCCGCTCGGACACCCACCTCTTCGAGCTGGCGGGCGGTCGGGGTGGCACGGCCGCGCAGGAGGAATCCGTCGAGGCGGATGTCCGATTCTGCCGGGGAGATGCGGTTCGCGGTGAGCGATCCCCATTTCCACCGGGTGTCGGAATCCGCGAGGACGGCCACCCGCAGCGACTTCGAGGTACTTGCTGGCACGTCCTAGACGCTAGGAAGCCATTTCGAGGAGCGGCCCAACCTGAATACAACAAACGGTTAACAGCGCGTCGACGAATGGGGGATCAGCCCAGGATCGACTGAGAAAACGACGCGGTTCACGGTACCGCCACGCGTCGTTCACCTTGCATCTCACCAACGGTAAAGACGAATGCCGGGCCGCCCCCTAACGTCACAGGGGTGGTCAAGCTCTCCGTCATCGTGCCGTTCTACAACGTGCAGCAATATGCGCCCGACACCCTGAAGAGCCTGCGTGCGAACGCACGGCAGGATTTCGAATTCATTCTCGTCGACGACTGCTCGCGCGACGAGACACCGGACATCCTCGCGCGCGCGGAGCGCGAGCTCCCGGGTGCGGTGTATGTCAGACACGAGAAGAACGGAGGACTGGCCACCGCCCGCAACACCGGGATCGACAAAGCGCGTGGCGAGTACCTCACGTTCCTCGACGGGGACGACTGGCTCGCCCCCGGATACTACGAACAACTCGTGTCCTCCATCGAGGATCTGGGCTGCGACTTCGTCCGTACGGACCATGTCCAGTGCACCGCGCGGTCCCGCTCCGTCCACCGTGTCCCGCACGGCCGGCGCGGGGTCGTCATGAATCCCCGTGACGCCATCCTCCCCTCCGACCGGTCCACCTCCGTCGACTACGCCTACGCCTGGGCGGGCATCTACCACCGCCGGCTGGTCGACCGGGGGCTGCTCCACTTCACCGACGGGCTGCGCACGGCCGAGGACCGGCCGTGGATCTGGAAGCTGCACCGGGAGGCCGAATCCTTCGCCACGGTGGGGCTGCTCGGTGTGTTCTACCGGCGTGGCGTCGCCTCCTCCCTCACCCAGATCGGGGACGTGCGCCAACTCGATTTCATTCGCGCGTTCGACCAGGTCGTGGCGGAAACCGCCGAGGACCGGGACGCCGAGAAACTCCTGCCCAAAGCCGTGCGCACGTATTGCGCGATTATTTCCCATCACCTGGGATCCATCGAAAGGTTCGAGCCAGCGGTGGCACGGAAACTGAAGTCCATGAGTGCCGTGGCACTGCGCCGAATGCCGCAGGGCGTGCTCGACGAGGCACTCGACTCCATGGACGTCCAGCGCGCGACCCGGCTGCGCCGGCTGCGCCGACGGCCCGCGCCCGCCGCGGGGGTGGCCGCGTGACCACCCAGATCTTCATGGCGTCCACGCTGTACGGCACGGCCACGCTCGC
The DNA here is from genome assembly GCF_055565895.1 of Streptomyces sp. NPDC028298. Taxonomy (NCBI): domain Bacteria; kingdom Bacillati; phylum Actinomycetota; class Actinomycetes; order Kitasatosporales; family Streptomycetaceae; genus Streptomyces; species Streptomyces sp. NPDC028298. The sequence goes on along the minus strand of NZ_JBVHTL010000004.1, from coordinate 464,255 downwards.
CGCGGCCCTCGACACCGACAGCTTCGGGCCCGCCGACCGGCGCATCCTGCTCGTCTCCAACAACGCGGCGACGCCGGAGACGACACCCGCCGTGGACGCGATGCCCGGCTTCGAGCGGCTGCGCGGCCGCTTCGACGACGTCATCTCGTGGAACGAGACCATCTCCCCGTTCCACCCGGGCGGCTGGGCCCCGCGCCCGGACGACGTCCCCCTGTGGGAGCGGCATCTGCGGCTCGCCTGGAACCTCGGCGACGACGACGTCGAACTGGCCGTGGAGTCGATCCAGGTCAACCCGGCGCTCGGCGTCTCCCAGATCTTCATGGGCGCGCCCGTCACGGTGTACGCCGACGGCCTGATGAGCTACGGCCCCACCCGCAACAAGATCGACCCGCTGGTGGGCACCCGGGTGACCCGGCTGCTCCATCTGGACCTGGTCCCCGGCCTGAAGCCGCTGCTGCTCACCGAGTTCGACGTCGAGCCGCAGATCGTGCCCACGGACGCGTTCGTGAAGGTGCTCGCGGAGCTCGTCGACACCGGCGACGAACTGCCGTCGGTCGACGAGCCGGCGCTGCTGCTCGGCCAGTACCTCTCGGCACTGGAGATCCTCACCGCCGAGGAGGAGGAGCAGCTCCACGTACGGATGCTGAAGGGAGCCCTCGCGCTCGGCCACACCCGCGTGGTGTTCAAGCCGCACCCCTCCGCCCCGGCCCGCTGGTCGCGGATGCTGGAGAAGGAGGCCGAGCGGCTGGGCGCGGACCTCACCGTCCTCGACACCCCGGTGCTCGCCGAGGTGCTCTACCAGCGGATGCGGCCCGCGCTGGTCGTCGGCTGCTTCTCCACGGCGCTGCTCACGGCCTCCGCGCTGTACGGCCTGCCGGTGGCCCGCGTCGGGACCGGCCCGCTGCTGGACCGGCTCACCCCGTACGAGAACAGCAACCGCGTCCCGGTGACCATCGTGGACGCGCTGCTGCCCGACCTGGCGGACGGCACCGCGGTCACCGAGCGGCGCCCCGGCATGGACGTGGCGGACCTGACGCGGCTCCTGAGAGCCGTCGGCTTCGCGATGCAGCCGAAGATCTACCCGGACCTGCGTCCGGCGGCCGAGAGCTATCTGACGCACCAGCTCACCGAGGACACCTGGCGCTACTTCAAGCGCAAGCGCCTGACCTCGCTGGCGCTGCCGGGTGCCGTGCCGGCCCAGCTCGCGTTCATCCCGCGCAACGCCACCGTGCGCCGGGTCGCCCGCAGGGCGCGCTCGCTGAAGCGTGCGGTGGGCCGCTGAGGCGGCGGGCGCGTCCGCGGGACACCAGGGGCGGGGGGGGGGGGGGGGGGGAAAGAACACCCCCCCCCCCCCCCCCCCCCCCCCCCCCCCCCCATCCCCCCCCAAGCGTGAAAGAAACGGGGGGGGGGAGAAGGGGGGGGGGGGGGGGGGGGGGGTGGGGGGGGGGGGGGGGTGGGGGGGGAGGGGGGGGGGGGGGGGGGGACAAACCCCCCCCCCCCCCCGCCCCTTTTGACACCCCAAAAGCCCGTGGGCGATTTGTCACGATTCGGAAGAGTTCTCAACGCGGGGGCATCACACAGATGAACTCCCGTGGGCGAGACGACGAACCGGCCTCGCGAGGCCGTAAGCATCCCCGACTATCGGACTAACGTGCTGTGGGCCAGCTGAGTCCCATTGAGGGGAACCTTGTGATCGACACGCCCGAGGAGGCCCGCGGGACGTCGACCGGCACCGTGGTCCGTACCGTCCTGCCACCTGCCGAGACGTCCGCCGCGCCCAAACCCGCGGCGCCCCGGGAGAACCGGCTGCGCGCCCTCGACGGGCTGCGGCTCGTCGCGGCCCTGATGGTGGCCTGTTACCACTACGGCGGCCGTGACGGCGAGGTGGTCCAGGCCTGGGGCACCTCGCCCAAGCACCAGTTCCCCACCCTGCACCATCTGTTCGCCTACGGCTGCCTGGGCGTGCAGGTCTTCTTCGTCATCAGCGGCTTCGTCATCTGCATGAGCGGCTGGGGCCGGCCGCTGCGCTCCTTCTTCGCCTCCCGCGCCTCCCGGCTCCTGCCCGCGTACTGGGCCGCGATCATCCTCGTGACGGCCGTGTTCGCGCTGCCCTTCGTCGCGTACAAGACGGTCTCCCCGAGCGACGTGCTGGTGAACCTCACCATGCTCCAGCAGCCGCTGGGCGTGGACCGGGTGCTCGGCGTGTGCTGGACCCTGTGGGCCGAGGTCCGCTTCTACGCCCTCTTCGCGCTGTGCATCGTGCTGCCGGGGGCGAACCGGCAGCGCGTGATCCTGTTCTGCGCCGCCTGGACCCTGGCCGCGGCCATCGCGCAGGGCGTGAACGAGCCCCTGCTCAACACGGTCCTGATGCCGGAGTACGCCCCGTACTTCATCGGCGGCGTCGGCCTCTACCTCGTCCACCGCGACCGCCGCGACGCCTACGCCTGGGGCATCGTCGGCGTGAGCTGGCTGATCGGCCAGCACTACGCGGTCCAGCGCCTGTGGCACGCGCCGAACCCGGAGTTCTTCTCCAACCGCTCGTCCTACGCCATCATCCTCGTCGTCACCTTCGGCTACGTCGCCGTCGCCGCGATCGCGCTGGGCTGGCTGCGCTGGGCGAACTGGCGCTGGCTGACGGTCGCGGGGGCCCTGACGTACCCGTTCTACCTCGTTCACGAGCACCTGGGCTGGGTCGTCATCAAGGCCTACCACCGGACCCTGCACCTCCCGTCGTACGGCGCGTTCCTCGCCACGGTCGCCACGATGCTGCTGCTCGCCTGGCTGCTCAACCGGTTCGTGGAGAACCGGCTCACCCCGAGGCTGCGCACGGCCCTGTCGAAGCCGCGCGCGTAGCGGGCCGGGGAATTGGCCTTCCCTTAACCTGCCCGCCCGATGGGGCGCGCGTCGCCGGGCAGACGCGGAGGAGTTCCGTAACGGCTCGTCCCCACACGAGCTCCTCCGCGCGGGCCCCTCCCGGGAGTCCGCGCCGACCCAGGGAGTGCTCCCCGCATGACGCTCGCACCCGGCACGCACCGACCGCCCCACCGGCTCGACGACGTCCCCGGCTGGTTCCCCGTTCTCGACCAGACGCTCTTCGAGTGGTTCCTGGACCGCCAGGAGTCGTCGGGCGTACGGGGTGATCTGCTGGAGGTCGGCGTCTACATGGGAAAGAGCGCGATCTTCCTCGGACGCCACCTCCAGGACACCGAGCGGTACACGGTGTGCGACCTGTTCGAGGGGTCCGCTCCCGACGACGCCAACAGGGCGGAGTCCACGAAGTCCTACGGGGCGCTCACCCGGCGGGCCTTCGAGGAGAACTACCTCTCCTTCCACGACGCGCTGCCCCGCGTCCTCCAGGGCCCCAGCAGCGTGGTCCCGGCGGAAGTGGCCGCCGGCTCCTGCCGGTTCGTCCACATCGACGCCTCGCACCTCTACGAGCACGTGTACGACGACATCGGCGCCGCCCGCGAGGCGCTGCTGCCCGGCGGGATCGTCGTCCTGGACGACTTCCGATCGGAGCACACGCCCGGCGTCTCCGTGGCCGTCTGGGAGGCGGTGCTCACCAGGGGCCTGCGCCCGCTCTGCCTCAGCACCCAGAAGCTGTACGGGACCTGGGGCGATCCCGAGCCCGCCCAGGAGGCACTGCTGGCGGCCGTGCGCGGACGCGAGGACTGCCATCTGAGCGTCCAGCAGGCCGCGGGACACCGCATCGTCCGCCTCAAGTCGACGAAGGGCATGCGGGGCCCGTCCTTCCCCCCGTCCCGGCACGCGGGCACGAGCGGTCCCGAGGCGGCCCCGGCCGCACAGGGCGCCTCCGCCCTCCCGCGGCCCGCCCGTACCCGTTCCCGTGCCCGGCGGGTGGCGGCCGACCTGCTGCCGCCCGTCCTGACCCGCGCGATCCGCGGCGCCCGCGCGGCCGGGCGTCCGGGACGGCACTGACCGGCGGCGGCCGGGTTCAGCCGATGCCGTAGCGCGCCTCGATGCCCGCGACGATCAGGGCGAGCCCGTCCTCGAAGTGCCGCTCGTAGTCGTCGAAGATCGCCGCGCCCGCCGCCGCCGACAGGGGGAAGTCGGCCATGCGGCGGGCGCGTTCGTCCGTGTCGTACCCCTCGCGGCGCTCGCCCGGCAGCGGCTGGACGCCCTGCTCCTCGCTGACGAAGCCGATGGTGAACAGGTACGAGGTGGAGGTCGCGTGGACCGCCTGCGTGAGCGTGAATCCCGCCTCGGTGAAGAGCGTCAGGGTCCGCTCCATCTCCACGGCGTGCAGGGTGCCCGTGAAGCGTGAACCGCTGAAGACCTTGGCGCCGTCGCGGTAGCTCAGCAGGGCGGCGCGCAGTCCGCGGTTCGCGGCGAGCAGCCGCTCCCGCCAGCCGTCGCCCCCGGCCGCGCCGGGGGTGTCCACCATCCGGCGGTACATCTCCGTGGCCATCTCGTCGAGCAGTTCCTGCTTGTTCTTGAAATGCCAGTAGAGCGCCGGCGCCTGGACGTTCAGCTCCTTGGCGATGGCCCGCAGGGTCAGGCCGTCGAGGCCCGTCTCGTTGAGCAGCCGCAGCGCGGTCTCGACGACCTGCCTCTTGTCCAGCCTGGGGGCGCGCTGGGGTCTCTGGGTAACCACGCTTGACAGTTTAACGCCGTTAAGGGCATGCTCGGCCCATCGAACTTAACAACGTTAAGGAAAGGGTCATGCGCATGACATCGCAGCAGCTCACGCACGTGGACGTGGACGTACTCGTCGTCGGAGCCGGTCCGACCGGCCTCGCGCTCGGCATCGATCTCGCACGCCAGGGGGTGGACGCGCTCGTCGTGGAGCGGGGCGAGGGCCTGGCGCCGGGATCGCGCGGCAAGGGGATCCAGCCGCGCACGATGGAGGTCTTCGAGGACCTCGGCGTCCTCGACGCGATCCGCGCGGCGGGCGGCGACTACCCGGTCGGGCTGATCTGGCAGGACGGGAAGCCGGCGGGCGAGCGCCCGATGTTCGACCCGGCCGAGGACGGCGAGGCGGGCTCCCCGTTCACCGCGCCGTGGATGGTGCCCCAGTGGCGCACGCAGGAGATCCTGCACGCGCGGCTGACCGGGCTGGGCGGCCGGGTCGTCCTCGGCCGGGAGGTGACCGCGCTCCACCAGGACGAGGACGGCGTGACCGCCCACGTCACCTCGGGCGAGGGAACGGGGACCGTCCGCGCGAGGTACGTGGTGGCCGCCGACGGGGGCCGCTCGGCCGTACGCCGGGCCATGGGCATCGGCATGACCGGTGCCGGGGCGGACGGTTCGGGTGTCGTCGCCCCGGACCCGATCCTGGTGGCGGACGCCCGGGTCGACGGCCTGGACCGCGACCACTGGCACGTCTTCCCGCCGGGCGGCGACACCGACGGCTTCATGGCGGTCTGCCCGCTCGCGGGCACGGACCTCTTCCAGATCGTCGCCGGGTTCCCGGCCGGAACGACGGTCGACAACTCCCCCGACGGCGTACGCAAGGTGTTCGCCGCCCGTTCGCACCTGTCCGCCGACGCGGTGACCGGGATCGACTGGGTCTCGGAGTTCCGGCCGCGCGCGGCCCTGGCCGACCGCTTCCGCTCGGGCCGGGTCTTCCTCGCCGGGGACGCGGCGCACATCCACTCCCCGGCCGGCGGCCAGGGGCTCAACACCAGCGTCCAGGACGCCTACAACCTGGGCTGGAAGCTCGGCGCGGTCCTGCGCGGCGAGGCTCCCGCCTCGCTCCTCGACACCTACGAGGAGGAACGCCGCCCCGTCGCCGCCGAGATGCTCGGTCTGTCCACCCGGATCCACCGCGGCGAGGCCCGCCGCGGCAGGGAGACCCGTCAGCTCGGCCTCGGCTACCGCGGCTCCTCCCTCGCGGTGGAGACCCGCACGGACCTGCCGGACGAGGCACTGCGCGCGGGTGACCGCGCCCCCGACGCGACCGTGGACGGCGTACGCCTCTTCGACGCGTTCCGAGGGCCGCGCTGGACGCTGCTCACCGTCGGCGCGGTCACGGAACCGGCGGAGCTGCCCGGCGTCCGCAGCGTGCGGATCGGATCGTACGAGCGCTACGGGACCGGGCTCTTCCTCGTCCGGCCCGACGGTCACGTGGGCTGGGCGGGCGCCGACACGACGGGCCTGCGGGAGTACGCGGCCCTGGTCGGCCTCGGCGCCGGCTGAGCGCTACGCGCTGGCGAGGGTGAGCTTGACCGCGAAGCCGAGGAAGAGGGCACCCGCGGCGGTCGTGGCCCCCGCGGAGAGGCGCTTGCGCCGGCGGAAGGCCGCCGCCAGGCGCGTACCGCTGAAGATCAGCGCGGTCAGGTACAGCACGCTCGCGAGCTGGGCGAAGGCCCCGAGCACGACGAACGACAGGGCCGGGTAGGCGTACGCGGGGTCGACGAACTGCACGAAGAAGGCGACGAAGAACAGGATCGCCTTCGGGTTGAACAGGCTGATCACCAGCGCCCGCCGGAACGGCCGCTCCTCCGCCACCGCCTCGGGCTCCGGGCTCTCGGCGACCGCCTCCCGGCGGGCCCGCCACATCGCCCGCGCGGCGCGCAGCATCCCGACCGCCAGCCAGGTCAGATATCCCGCGCCGGCGTACTTCACGATGCTGAACAGCACGGCGTTGGCCTGGAGCAGCGAGGCCACACCGGCCGCCGACAGAGTCATCAGGACCGTGTCCCCGCACCACACGCCCGCGGCGGCGGTGTACCCCGTACGGACGCCCCGGCGGGCGGCGACGGACAGCACGTACAGCGAGTTCGGTCCCGGCAGCAGGACGATCAGGACGAGACCCGCGAGATAGGTGGGGAGATCGATGACACCAAGCATGAAAGGGAGTGTCGCACGGGCCTACGACAACGCGTCCGGGCGTCTCATCAGGCCTGGAACGGGAAAATCTGCCCCCGCCCGTCATCAGCTCAAATCACACAGGTCAGAAGGTGTCCGAGGGCACGTAGGTCCCCCAGATCCCGCGCAGCGCGTCGCAGACCTCGCCGACGGTCGCCCGGGCGCGCAGGGCCTCCTTCATCGGGTACAGGACGTTGTCGGTGCCCTCGGCGGCCTTCTTCAGGGCGGCGAGGGCGGCGTCGACGGCTCCCTGGTCGCGCTCGGCGCGGAGCCGCGCGAGGCGTTCGGCCTGCCGGGCCTCGATGGCCGGGTCGACGCGCAGCGGCTCGTACGGCTCCTCCGTGTCGATCCGGAAGCGGTTGACGCCGACCACCACGCGCTCGCCGGAGTCGGTCTCCTGGGCGATCCGGTAGGCGGAGCGTTCGATCTCGCCCTTCTGGAAACCGTGCTCGATGGCTCCGACGGCGCCGCCGAGGTCCTCGACCCGGGTCATGAGGGCGACGGCCGCGGCCTCGACGTCGTCGGTCATGCTCTCGACGACGTACGAGCCGGCGAACGGGTCGACGGTCGCCGTCACGTCCGTCTCGTAGGCGAGGACCTGCTGGGTGCGCAGGGCGAGCCGCGCGGACTTGTCGGTGGGCAGCGCGATGGCCTCGTCGAAGGAGTTGGTGTGCAGCGACTGGGTGCCGCCGAGGACCGCGGCGAGGCCCTGGACGGCGACCCGGACGAGGTTCACCTCGGGCTGCTGCGCGGTGAGCTGGACGCCCGCGGTCTGGGTGTGGAAGCGCAGCATCAGCGACTTGGGGTTCTTCGCGCCGAACTCCTCACGCATCACGCGGGCCCAGATGCGCCTGGCCGCACGGAACTTGGCGACCTCCTCCAGGATCGTCGTCCGGGCGACGAAGAAGAAGGAGAGGCGCGGGGCGAAGTCGTCGACGTCCATGCCGGCGGCGACGGCGGTGCGCACGTACTCGATGCCGTCGGCGAGCGTGAACGCGATCTCCTGCGCGGGTGAGGCGCCCGCCTCGGCCATGTGGTAGCCGGAGATCGAGATCGTGTTCCACTTCGGGATCTCGGCCCCGCAGTACTTGAAGATGTCCGCGATCAGCCGCAGCGACGGCTTGGGCGGGAAGATGTACGTGCCGCGGGCGATGTACTCCTTGAGGACGTCGTTCTGGACGGTGCCCGTCAACCGGTCGGCGGGGACGCCCTGTTCCTCGCCGACGAGCTGGTACATCAGCAGCAGCAGCGCGGCGGGCGCGTTGATCGTCATCGAGGTGGAGACCTGGTCGAGCGGGATCCCGTCGAACAGGACGCGCATGTCGTCGACCGAGTCGACGGCCACTCCGACCTTGCCGACCTCGCCGTGGGCGAGCGGGGCGTCGGAGTCGTGGCCCATCTGGGTGGGCAGGTCGAAGGCGACGGACAGGCCCGTCGTGCCGTGGGCGATGAGCCGGCGGTAGCGGGCGTTGGACTCCACGGCCGTGCCGAACCCGGCGTACTGGCGCATGGTCCACGGGCGGCCCGTGTACATCGAGGGGTACACGCCGCGGGTGAAGGGGTACGCGCCGGGCGCGCCGAGTTTCTCGGCCGGGTCCCAGCCGGCCAGGGCCTCGGGGCCGTAGACCGGTTCGATGGGCAGTCCGGACTCGGATTCGCGCGTCATTGCTGTGCCTCCCGTGAAGCGGCCTGACGACAGGGACTCCGTTCCGCCGTGCGGCGGCTCGTTCCATGGTTCTCTTCCACCATGCCGCCCCGTTCGCAACCGGTCACCCGCGGGGAGCATCTCAGGTGACATGACGGCGGGACGGGGGCCTGATGTGCACGACAGGACGGGTGGAACAGGGGTCCGGATGCGTACGACTGGCTTGAAGAGATCGCTGGCCGCGCTCGCCGTGCTGGCCGTGGTGAGCGGCTGCACGGCGCACGCCGTGGACGCGCAGGGGAAGAAGGGGCCGGTCCGGATCGACGGTTCGCTCGCCCCGGCCCCCGGTGCGGCGAAGAAGGACGACGGCAAGCCCGCCTCCCCGTCGAAGGGGAAGGACGGCACATCCGGCGCGGCGGCCACGGGCAAGGACGACGAGCCGCCCGCCGAGGTCCTGTGGTCCCGGGGCGACAAGGGCGACGCCATCCGCAGGGCGCAGGCCCGGCTGCACCAGGTCGCCTGGCTGATCACCCCGCCGACGGGGACGTACGACGCCCGGACGGTCGCGGCCGTGAAGGGGTTCCAGGGCAAGCGCGGGCTTCCGCGCACCGGTGAACTGGACACCGTGACCTGGCAGCGGCTGCGGAGGATGACGCACGAACCGGCCGCCTGGGAGCTGTACCCCTACGGCGGGCAGCCGGCCGCGAAGCCCGACCCCCGCTGCATGAAGGGCCGCGTGCTGTGCGTCAGCAAGACGACCCGCACCCTGCGCTGGATGATCGACGGCAGGACGGTCTCGGAGATGGACGTCCGGTTCGGCTCGCAGTACACGCCCACCCGCGAAGGGGTGTTCACCGTGTACTTCAAGTCGCGCCACCACGTGTCGACGATCTACCACACGTCGATGCCGTACGCGATGTTCTTCAGCGGCGGCCAAGCGGTGCACTATTCCTCGGACTTCGCGGCGCGCGGCTACTACGGCGCCTCGCACGGCTGCGTGAACGTCCGGGACGAGAGCAAGGTGGCGGCGCTGTTCGCGCAGGTCCGCACGGGCGACAAGGTCGTCGTCTACTGGTGACGTGCCCGCGCGCGAAGGGCGGGGCGAGAGGGAGTGGGGCGCGGGCGGGACCGGGGGAACGTGTCCCACCCGCGCCAGTTGCACGAAGCCGTGAGTACGGGGGGAACCCCGGCTCCGTGCTACGGCCGATGACCAGTCGGCTCATCACGTACTGCGTCGCGGCGGCCGAAAACGTCACACCCAGGCGATAAAAATTTCAACGACCCGCGAAAGTGCTGGTCAGAGAGGTGTCGTGGCGCGTCACAGGAGCGTGCCGGCCGACCGGCCCGGCATCGTCCCGGGCGTCGCGCCCGACGGCGGGGACCACGTCGGCGCGACCGGCAGGAGCGAGGTCAGGCGCGGACGCAGCGCGGACGGGGTGCCGACACCGTTGTCCCGGTGGTCGTTGCCGCCCGGACCTAGGTGGTGGCCGTCGCCGTCACCGCCGCCCGAGTCGCCCTGATCCCCCTGGTCGCCCTGGCCGGAGCCCTGGTCCGTGCCCTGGCCGCCGGTGTCGCCCGAACCGTCACCGGCGCCCAGCCCGCGGCCGAGGACGCCCGAGCAGTACAGCCGCACCCGGGCACCGCCGCCCGCGACGTGCTCCAGCACGCGCCTGCGGTCCCCGTCGAGGTCCTTGCCGTCCAGGAGGTCACGGCAGTACGAACGTGTCTTCACCCACCACTCGCGGGTGCGGTCGGCGCTGCCGCCGGTGTCGGCACTCGGCGGACCGCTCGGCAGGTCGGCGCCGCCCGCGGACGTGGAGGTGTCCGCGGAGGGATCTCCCGACGGCCCGTCAGGCACCGGCACCACGGAGCCGTTGCCGCCGGAGACCCCGGGCGAGGGGGTGGGCGAGGCCGAGACGAGCGGACGGTCCGGGGTCCGGGCGGCCGTGGCCGTCGCGGCCGGGCCCGGGTGTTCGCGGGTGAACGGGGTCGGCAGGACTCCGGTTCCGGCCGCGACGGCGACACCGCCGACCATGCCGACCGCCAGCACCGCGGCGAGCCCGAAGCGGGTGGGCCGCCCCCAGCGCGTCCGGCGTCCGTGCGCGGCCGGGCGTCCGATCCGTACGAGACCGGCGTCCGCGGCGTGCGCTCCGGACCGCGCCCGACCGTGCCGGCCGGGCTGCGCGGCGAAGCCCTCCCCGCTCTCGCGTGCCTTGCGGAACGCGGCCAACGCGGCTGCCTCGCCCGGGAGTTCGTCGCCGGTCGGCTCGGGTTGCGCGGTCAGTGCGCCGAGGGCCGCGGTGAGGCGGTCCACCCGGTCACGTGTGCCGGGGTCGACGACTTCGAGCGGCTCCCCGTTCAGCAGCCGCTCCGCGGCGTCCCGGTCCAGCCACCTGTACTGCTCGTCGGCCATCACATGTCCTTCTGCGCCCGCGAACGCGTATGCGTCACACCGGCGGACGTCACCGCACGGGTACGGGAACCTCGTTGCGGGGGTACGGCGTCGAGCGCGCCGACGGATTCCGGATCGGTGCCGAGCAGTTCCGCGAGCCGTTTCAGGCCCCGGTGCGCGGCAGTCCGGACGGCGCCGGGGCGCTTGCCGAGGGTCTCGGCGGCCGTCTTGGCGTCGAGACCGACCACGACGCGCAGCACGACGGCCTCGGCCTGGTCCTGCGGGAGCTGGGCGATGAGCGAGAGGGTGCTGCCGGTGGACAGCGCCTCCATGGCCTCGGTCGCGGTGTCGGACTCGGCGGCCTTGCCGGTCAGCTCGGTCTCGTCGCCGCCTATCGCGGGACGGCGCCCGCGCATCCGTATGTGGTCCAGGGCGCGGTTGCGGGCGATCCTCGCCGCCCAGCCGCGGAAGCGGTCCGCGTCGCCGCTGAAGCGTTCCAGGTCACGGGCGATCTGGAGCCAGGCCTCGGACGTGACGTCCTCGGCGTCCGGCTCACCGACCAGCGTCCGGACGTATCCGAGCAGGCGTGGGTGCACGGCTCGGTACACAGTCCGGAACGCGGCCTCGTCCCCGTCCTGTGCGGCCAGTACCGCGGCGGTCAGCTCCGCGTCGTCCCCCAGCACCCCCGCGCCCCTCTTTGCGCCTCGACCGGCTCCGCTCTCGCGGACCGGGTTTCTCGCCGTCGTGCGTTCCTCGATGGACGGTTGTGGTCTCGGGTCCGCGTGGTCGTGGTCTGCCGCCCCACGCGGTTCCGGCCCCAGGCCCCACGTGGTCCAGGTCTCCGGATCCGCGCAGTCGTGGTCCCGGGTTCCTCGTGGTTGCGGTCGTCCTCTTTCCGCACCGGCGCGAAAGGCACGTTACGGCCTGAAACAGCTCCCCGTCCATGTTCGTACAACGTGCAACTACGCGGTGACCGTGCGAGGTGTGACACAAAACGCAGTCCCGGCGCTGTAGAGAGTACGGGTCGCCGCGCGGCCCGTGCCGCGCGACGGTCGGGGCCTCTCCTGTGGGGGGTGGCGGCCCCGGCCGTTGCCATCGGCGAGGACACCGGCCGACTGCCGGACGGGGACGGATCCCTGTCGCGGCGTCAGGTGACCACCGATGGCCGGGCCGGGCGCCCTGCTCCGCCCACGGCCGCACAGAGGCCGCCCCACTGTCGGCCGAAACCGGCGCCCCGCGCCGCGAGACACCCGCCGCACACCGTCACGGCATCACGCCGAAGACCTCCGCCGCCCTCGCGGCACACACCCGCCCGACCGCACCACCGGCCGGCCGTTCGGCGACGTCGCGGCGGGCATCGCGGTGACGTTCGTCCGTCGAGGACCTCGACCGGCTTAGGACTCATTCTTCGGTTTGGCCGGCTTCGGTGTCGCGGTCGGGGGCTTCTGAGCCGGTGTCCCGTCCGTCTTCCCGGACTTGCCCGTGCCTCCCGCGCCGTCCGTCCCCTTCGCGGACTTCGCACCCTTCGTCCCGGTGGGCGCGGCCAGTTGGCCCGCGCAGAACGCCTCCACCTTGTCCTCGCCGCCGGCGGCCGTGACGAGCCGCTGCCAGGCCCGCGAGTCCATCGCGTCGCCCCGACCCTTCACCGACGCGTACGCACGGCAGTGGGCCTCGGTGTCCTGGGCGCGCGGCGGGCGGCTCACGAGACCGCTCGGAGGCAAGGTGTCGGAAACACCGGGACCGACCGGCGCGGCGGTCTCGGGGAACCAGGGCGGGACACTGCCGGACGGACGGGCCGCGGCTGCGCCCCGGTGCCCGGCGTCCTCGTGCGTGACCGGTCCGATGGCCGCGACGGCGACGCCGCCCAGGGTCAGACCGGCCAGCAGGACGGCGAACACGGCCCGCAGCGAACGGCGCGGCCCCTGCCGCTCCTTGGGACGCCAGTCGTCCCTCCGCCGGGCGCGTGCGGAGTGCGCGCCGCTGTCCCGCGCGACCCGGAAGGCGGCCACGGCCCGCGTCTCCGCCGCCCTGTCACCCGCCCTGTCGCCACCGCGGCCGCGCATCGCCGCGGCGAGAAGCGCCTCCAGCGGGGTCCCCACGCCCACGGGGTCCGCCGCGGGAGCGGAGCCGGGGCCGGAGGCCGCGCCGTCGCCGGCCCGCCGTTCACCCATGCCGGGTCGCGCACCCGGTTCCCTGTGCGGTTCCACGTCCGGTTCCATCTCCGTCTGCCGCTCCGCCCTGCAACTCCTCGCCGTACCGGGACCGCGCCGCGCGCTCCGCGCCGTACAACGCGCCGGTTCCACGCGACGTCCCGCGCCCGCGGGGCGACACCCCGCCCCGGGCCGTCCCGGCCCCGGACGGCGGCCCGTCCACGCGGGGCAGCCGTCCTCCGCGTGACGGCCGTCCGCCGTGCACCATCCGTACACCGGTCGAGTTCCTTCCGCCGTACGACGACCCGGCTCCGGACGACGGCGCTCCGCCGGCCGTTCCGGACGTCCTACTCATCCCGACTCCCCCAGCGTCCGGGGCTCCTCATCCGTCACACCCGCGACACCGAGCTGGCGCGCGAGCCGCTTCAGGCCCCGGTGGGCGGAGGTCCGCACCGCGCCCGGCCGCTTGCCGAGCACACGGGCCGCGGCCGGTCCGTCGAGGCCGACGACCACCCGCAGGAGCACGGCCTCGGCCTGGTCGCGCGGCAGGCCGACGACCAGTTCCAGGGCGTACTCGGTGGACAGGCTCTCCAGTGCCTCGTCCTGTGTGCTGTGCCCGCCGGGCAGGTCCAGCGCGTCCTGCTCGATGGCGGTGCCCCGGGGTCTCACCCGAAGCCTCCGCAGATGGTCCAGCGCGCGGTGCCGGGCGATGGTCGCGGTCCAGCCGCGGAACCCGGCGCCGTCCCCCCGGAACCGCCCCAGGTCCCGGGCTATCTCCAGCCAGGCGTCGGACGCCACGTCCTCGGCGTCGTCGCCGACGATGCCGCGCAGATAGCCCAGCAGTCCGGGCTGCACGATCCGGTACGCGGCCGCGAAGGCGAGCTCGTCGCCCTCCTGCGCCCGCGCCACGGCCACGCCCAGTTCCGCGTCGTACGGCTGCGCGCGGCGGGGTTCCCCTCCCTGGCCCAACACTGTCCTCGTTCGCACCGAGTTCGCCCGAATGTGCCTGCCGGCGCGGCCGTCCGCGCCGACACCCTCATGGTCATCAGCGTCGGGCCCCACGGAAGTGTCACAGTGCGTCAGACACTCTGTCCGGGCACACTGCCGGGCACTCCGTCCAGGCCGGGCGGCCCCGGTCGCGGACGCCGGAGTCCCCCGCCGTCCGGCCGGCGGGACCCCGCGCGGACCTCAGCGGGCGGCCTCACGGCACAGCAGACGCAGGGAGCCGTCGCCCGCATAGCAGCGGCGGGCCTCCTCGATCGGGTCCCACAGCCGCCCGTCGGGGGTACGGAGCCAGTGCTCGCCGCCGGTCTCCCACCACTCGGCGCCGGTGTGACGGGCGACCACCTCGCCCGCGTACGCGCCGAATCCGCGCAGCACGCTCTCGACGGCGGCGTACGGGGCCCCGTCCCTGCGTATCTCCTCGATCACGCGGTCGACGCGCCACAGGCTCTGTGCCGAGTAGTCGAGGCGCAGCCTGGCGCCCTCCCGCATGGCCGCGACCGTGTCGGCCGCCCAGCGAACGGGCTTCGTCGCAGCCGAGGGCCGAGTTGCTTGAGTTGCGTTCACATTCGGTAGAGCGCGACGGCGGCCGGATTCGTCACCGCTCCGGGCCGGGGTTCGCGACACCGGCCCAGGACCGCCATGTCCGCCCCAGGACCCTCACAGGAACCCCTCGCGATCAAGGTTTCGGGTGCGCCGGAGCCGTGTCCCCTCCGGCGCACCCTCGCGGGCTCGTCCTCCTGGGACTAGGCCCGTCCCCGTGCTCTGCGGGAGACCACCGCTCGCAGGACGCGTCGCCCCTCCGTCGACGCGTCCAGCGCGAGGCGCAGTCCGCCCTTGCCGTGCTCGGCGAGCAGTTCCAGGACGGACACCTGGCGGCGCAGTTCGGCGGCGACGAGCGGGGACATGCCCTCCGTGCGCCCCTCGCGGCGTGCCGTCACGCACGCCTCCGCGTCGTCGGCGTGGTCGAGGAACCGGTGGACCTGCAGAGCCGCCACCGAGCAGGCGTCCGACCAGGCGCGGAGTTCCTCCTCGGAGGGCTTCGCGGGGACGGCGTCCAGCATGCTCCGGGCGAGCAGGGCGGCGTGATCCTCGTCGGTCACGGCCGGCTCGGGGTCCTCCGCGTCCATCTTGGCGCGCGCCTCTTCCAGGCGCGTTCCCCATTCGGCCCAGGTGTCCGCCTCCGCCAGGCTGGCCCACAGGGGCCGCAGGACGTCGTCGTCACCGCCGAGGAGCGGTACACACCGATCCAAACAAGCCAGACCACTCGCCGCCAGACCTCTCTCGTCGGCCCGAGCGATCAGTTCCACCAGACTCATCACGACTCCCTCGAAATGCCTCGACAGGGCGCCCTTGCCTTACGGAGCCCGCACTTCCCCTTACTGCGTGCAACGGACCCGGAGTGTCACAGTGCGAGCCCACCCTGCCGTTCGGGGAGCCGAATGAACAGGTTTTCGGCCAAAGACGCACTCCGGGACCGGCACGCATTCCGCGCCCGTCAGCCGCCGAGCACTCCCGGACCCGCCTGGGCCTTCCGGTCCTGCATCCGGGTCAGCTTGAGGACGACGACGATGGCGAGGACGGCGGCCACGATGTCGAGAGCGTGAGTGAGGGCCAGCCGGCCGGCGCCGTCCCGGACCTCCGCGAACGTATTGGACTCGAGGCTCGGGGTGGGGGCCGCCTGCCCGGCCGACGCGTCGATGACCGAGAGGGCCCACCAGGCATTGAGGAGCCCGTATCCGCTCCGGGCACCCTCCGGGCGGCTCGCGTCCCAGACGTCCTGCATGATCCGGCGGGGGAGCCACAGGTTGACCACCGGGACGAACCAGCCCCAGCGCGCCCAGGCACGGGACTTGCTCTGCCCGAAGGGGCTGAAGACGACGGAGTTGTCGCGCACCCGCAGGAACCAGTTCAGGTAGACGACGACGGCCGTGATCAACACCGCCCTGTGCGCGTGGCCGGCGGCCACGTAGAACGGCTCCGCCACTTCGATCCGATGCCAGACCTCATAGCCGGACGCGCCGTCGGCGGCCGCCCCGACGACGGTGCGCATCGTGAGGTCCGCCCAGATCGCGTAGAGGTCCACGGCGATCGTCAGACCGAGCACCCCGGCCGCCGCTCGGCCGAGGGCGACAGGCGAGCGCAACCGGCCGAACCCGTACGGCGCGAAGGAGCGCGGCGGCGCCGCGGGGTTCCGCGAGGTCGTCGCCCGGGCCCGGCGCTGCGGCGTTGACGGCATGGTCATGCGACCCCCGGAAGTACGGCACCGCGTGGCGGCGCGGAAAGCCGGGCGGCCCCTTCCCAGGGTCACGCCCGGCGTACGGACAGGGCCGGAAGATACGGTTCCGCAGGTCACGGCGTCCAGCCCGTATCGGGGACCGACGCCGCCTCAGCCCAACTGGCCCGCCAGGGACTTGAACTGGGTCCAGGAGAGGGACGGCTTGCGGGGGTCCCAGAGTTTTTGGGACAGGGCGCGCAGCGGCATGCGGATGCCCGCCGCGACCTGGTCCTGGGTCTGGGAGTTCGAGAGGTCGCACCAGACGGCGAAGGACCCGCCGAGGATCTGGGAGTCGTACTTCGCGGACACCGGCGTGGTTCCGCGCAGGACGAGCGGGGTCCACTGCTCGTAGATGCGCTCCCCGGTCGGGTAGACGAAGGTCTGGGGCTCGCCGAGGACGTAGTACAGGTACTCGTCGTTGTAGTTGACGACCTTGCGACCGGCGCTCAGGTACTCCACCGGCTGCCGGGCCCCGATCTCCTTGCCGGTCCAGTACGCCACCCGAAGGCTGCCGTCGGCCGGGACGGTGCTGCTGCGGAAGAAGCCGTCGTTCCAGGCCCGGGCCGTCCGGCCGTGCCCGTGGACCACCTTGGCGCGGTCGTTCAGCCAGCCGGTCGTGAGGTCGGCGACGCCCGCCCCCGCCCCGAACCTGCTCCTCGCCGCGGTGACGAGCTGCGGGAAGGACGCCGCGGGGTCGGCCACCGTCAGGGCCTGGTACTCGTCGCCGCCCAGATGCCAGTCGGTGCCGGGGAACAGACCCGCGTACTCGTTCAGCAGATCGTCGACGATCTTCGCCGAGGCGGGCTTGGAGATGTCCACGGCGCCGCGGACGGGGACGCCCGACACATTGCGGAGCTGGAGATCGGGGTGGGCCGCGATGACCGCGCCGAGGTGACCCGGCGAGTCGATCTCGGGCACGACGGTGATGTGCCGGCTCGCCGCGAGGGCGACGATCCGGCGGACCTCGTCCTTCGTCAGGTGCTGGGCCGACACGATCTCGGGGTGGCTGTCGGACTCGATGCGGAAGCCCTGGTCGTCGGAGAAGTGCAGTCCGAGCTGGTTGTACTTCAGATCCCCCAGCTCACGCACCCGGTCCTCGATCCAGGCCGCCGTGAAGTGCTTGCGCGCGATGTCGAGCATGAACCCGCGCACCGGCTTCGCGGGCCGGTCGCGCACGACGCCCTCCGGCGCCGTACCGCCGCCGCGCACCTCCTGCTTGAGCGTGCGCGTGCCGTAGAAGACGCCGGCCTCGGCGGGCCCGGTGACCGTGACCCGGCCGTTCGCGACGGTCAGGGTGTACGACTCCGGGCCCGCCTTGCCCTTGTCGAGGCCCAGTTCGACGTCGCCGGCCTTGGCGGCCCCCCGCCCCGCGTACGTCAGTCCGAGTTCGCCGGCGAGCAGCTTGCCCTCGTCGGCGAGGCCGTCGCCGTCGACGACGACCCGGGCGCCGCGGGCCGGGCGCCAGCCGGGACCGTGGGCCGCGGTGTGCTCGCGCACGGCGGGGATGGTGCGCGGCGCCTTGGAGAGGGGATAGCTCCGGGTCGGCGAGGGGCTGGGGACGGACACGGTCCCCGACCGGTCCGCGGACGGCACCCGCGCCCCGGCCGGCCCGCTGCCCCCGTCGGGCCAGACCGCCACGGCCACCACCACGACACCGGCGACCGCCAGACCGGCCGCGACGAGTTTGCCCCGCCCGTTCTGCCCCGACCGCCGCCGACGCGGCGCGCGCCGCCTGCCACTGCTCACTCCGCCACCCTCGTCCCACCGCGCCCGCCGCGCGGCGCTCACCTCAGGGCGCCGACCAGGCGGCGCCCGCTTCACCGTGCCGTCGCCGGGCCGGTCCTGTCCTACAGGTGTACTCCCTCGCCGAGGCGATCACCTCTTCGGAGCATCCCGGCGGACCGGTTCCCCACTCCCACCGCGAACTCTGCCCCGACCGTCACCCGATCCGTCCACCGCATGCTCCGAAACTCTCCCGTGCGGGTGAAATCCGGGCATCCGTCGGACAGGTCCTGACACACCTCGATAGCGTGAGCGGCACAACTTTCACTTCCGCCCCTGCCGAAACACACGTATCGCACGCACGTCATGCTCACCGGACGTCGCGCGTCCCACCCCCACGCCGAGGATCCACGCTGACGTCTCACCGTCTCCCACGCCTCCCCGGCCAGGTCGCCCTCCCCGAGCAGAGGACGGAACCGTCCCCGGTCCGCCTCGACGGGTTCAACTCCGCACCCACCGGAGAGGTCACCCGCGCCCTGCTCACCTGCTGCCGCAGCCTGCGCTGGGTCCACCGTCTGGCCGACCACCGCCCCTACCCGGATCTCGGCGCGCTGCTGGCCGCGGCCGACGAGGCGGCGTACGACCTGACCCCCGCCGACCTGGCCGAAGCCCTGGCCGGCGAGTCGCTCACGCCGCTCCCGGACGGCGCGTACTCCGCCGCCCACACCGCGCTGAGCGCCGCGCACGCCGCGTACGAGAGCAGATTCGGACATGTGTTCGTCATCAGTCTGGACGAATTCGCCCCCGGCGAGGCCCTCGACCAGGTCCTCGCCGGCATCCGGTCACGCCTGGCGAACGACCCGGAGGAGGAGCGGATCGTCACCGCGGACGAGCTGCGCAGACTGGCCCGCGGGCGGCTGACCCGACTCGTCCGTCAGTTCGCCCACGAGGCACGACCCGCCGACACGCCGCGCCCGGAATAGCCCGAACGTGCCTGATTGATTGCCAGTTTGATCACATTGATAGGGCCGCTGTAAGCGTTCCGACAACACGTCGCTACGATGGCCGGGGCCGGTGGACCGTACCCGGCCGGGCCCGACCGACAGAGAAGCCGGCGCGGCCCCAATCCCCGCTCCCGGAGGGTTCTTCCGTGCCGGCTGGAACGCTGTACCGCGGCCGGGAAGGAATGTGGTCCTGGGTGGCTCATCGAGTCACCGGCGTCCTCATCTTCTTCTTCCTGTTCGTACACGTGCTGGACACCGCTCTCGTCCGTGTCTCCCCCGAGGCCTACGACAAGGTCGTGGCCACGTACAAGACGCCGATCGTCGCGCTGCTGGAGTACGGCCTCGTGGCCGCCATTCTCTTCCACGCGCTCAACGGCCTGCGTGTCATCGCCGTCGACTTCTGGTCCAAGGGCCCGCGCTACCAGAAGCAGATGCTCTGGACCGTCGTCGGTATCTGGGTCGTGCTGATGTTCGGGGCCCTTTACCCCGTCCTCGGTCACGCATTCCGCGAAGTATTCGGGAGCTGACGCAGATGTCCACTACTGACACCGCCGCTTCCGGCATCGGCCCCGTGGAGGGCGCCGGAGACCACTCGGCCTACAGCGTCGACAACCCGGCCCCCTTCATCGAGGCCCCGCGCAAGCGCACCAACAAGACCCCGAAGTCGACCCGCGGCAACTTCGAGATGTACGGCTGGCTCTTCATGCGCCTGTCCGGCATCGTCCTGGTCGTCCTGGTCCTCGGTCACCTGCTGATCCAGCTCGTCCTCGACGGCGGCGTCTCCAAGATCGGCTTCGCCTTCGTGGCCGGCCGCTGGGCCAGCCCGTGGTGGCAGGCCTGGGACCTCGCGATGCTGTGGCTGGCCATGCTGCACGGCTCCAACGGCCTGCGTACCGTCATCAACGACTACGCGGAGCGCACGAACACGCGCCTGTGGCTGAAGGGCCTGCTGTACACCGCCACGGTGTTCACGATCCTGCTGGGCACGCTGGTGATCTTCACCTTCGACCCGAACATCCGCTAGGCACGGGGCTGAGGCAACCACTCATGAAGATCCACAAGTACGACACCGTCATCGTCGGCGCCGGCGGCGCCGGCATGCGCGCCGCCATCGAGGCGACGAAGCGCAGCCGCACCGCCGTGCTGACGAAGCTCTACCCCACCCGGTCCCACACGGGCGCGGCGCAGGGCGGCATGGCCGCCGCGCTCGCCAACGTGGAGGAGGACAACTGGGAGTGGCACACCTTCGACACGATCAAGGGCGGTGACTACCTGGTCGACCAGGACGCCGCCGAGATCCTGGCGAAGGAGGCCATCGACTCGGTCCTCGACCTGGAGAAGATGGGCCTGCCGTTCAACCGGACGCCCGACGGGACGATCGACCAGCGCCGCTTCGGCGGTCACTCCCGCAACCACGGCGAGGCCCCGGTCCGCCGGTCCTGCTACGCCGCGGACCGCACCGGTCACATGATCCTCCAGACGCTGTACCAGAACTGCGTCAAGGAGGGCGTGGAGTTCTTCAACGAGTTCTACGTCCTCGACCAGCTCATCACCGAGGTCGACGGCGTCAAGCACTCGGCGGGCGTCGTCGCCTACGAGCTGGCGACCGGCGAGATCCACGTCTTCCAGGCGAAGTCCGTGATCTACGCGTCCGGCGGCACCGGCAAGTTCTTCAAGGTGACCTCCAACGCGCACACCCTGACGGGTGACGGCCAGGCGGCCGTCTACCGTCGCGGGCTGCCGCTGGAGGACATGGAGTTCTTCCAGTTCCACCCGACCGGCATCTGGCGCATGGGCATCCTGCTGACGGAGGGCGCCCGCGGTGAGGGCGGCATCCTCCGCAACAAGGACGGCGAGCGCTTCATGGAGAAGTACGCGCCGGTCATGAAGGACCTCGCGTCCCGTGACGTCGTGTCCCGCTCCATCTACACCGAGATCCGTGAGGGCCGCGGCTGCGGTCCCGAGGGCGACCACGTCTACCTCGACCTCACGCACCTCCCGCCGGAGCAGCTCGACGCCAAGCTGCCCGACATCACCGAGTTCGCGCGGACCTACCTCGGCATCGAGCCCTACACGGACCCGATCCCGATCCAGCCCACCGCGCACTACGCCATGGGCGGCATCCCGACGAACGTCGAGGGTGAGGTCCTCTCGGACAACACCACCGTCGTCCCGGGCCTGTACGCCGCCGGTGAGGTCGCCTGTGTCTCCGTGCACGGCGCCAACCGCCTCGGCACGAACTCGCTGCTGGACATCAACGTCTTCGGGCGCCGGGCCGGCATCGCCGCCGCGGAGTACTCGGCGAAGGCCGGCTTCGTGGAGCTGCCCGAGAACCCGGCCGAGCAGGTCGTGTCCCAGGTCGAGCGGCTGCGCAACTCCACGGGCACCGAGCGGGTCGCCGCGATCCGCCTGGAGCTCCAGGAGTGCATGGACGCCAACGTGATGGTGTTCCGCACCGAGCAGACGATCAAGACGGCCGTGGAGAAGATCGCGGAGCTCCGCGAGCGCTACAAGAACGTCTCGGTCCAGGACAAGGGCAAGCGGTTCAACACGGACCTGCTGGAGGCCATCGAGCTGGGCAACCTGCTCGACCTGGCCGAGGTCATGGCCGTCTCCGCGCTCGCCCGCAAGGAGTCCCGCGGCGGTCACTACCGCGAGGACTACCCGAACCGCGACGACGTCAACTTCATGCGCCACACCATGGCGTACCGCGAGGTCGGCGACGACGGCACCGAGTCCATCCGTCTCGACTACAAGCCGGTCGTCCAGACCCGCTACCAGCCGATGGAGCGTAAGTACTGATGGCTACTCCCACTCTGGACAAGGCGGACGCGGCCGGCGCACCCGAGCCCGGTTTCGCCGACTCCCCCTACATCACCGCCACGTTCCGCATCCGCCGCTTCAACCCGGAGGTCTCGGCGGAGTCGGTCTGGGAAGACTTCCAGATCCTGATCGACCCCAAGGAGCGTGTCCTCGACGCGCTGCACAAGATCAAGTGGGACGAGGACGGCACACTCACGTTCCGCCGCTCCTGTGCCCACGGCATCTGCGGGTCGGACGCCATGCGGATCAACGGCAAGAACCGCCTGGCCTGCAAGACGCTGATCAAGGACCTGAACCCCGCGAAGCCGATCACGATCGAGGCCATCAAGGGCCTGACCGTGCTGAAGGACCTCGTGGTCGACATGGACCCGTTCTTCCAGGCGTACCGCGACGTGATGCCCTTCCTCATCTCGAAGGACACCAACGAGCCGACGCGTGAGCGTCTGCAGTCGGCCGAGGACCGGGAGCGGTTCGACGACACCACCAAGTGCATCCTGTGCGCGGCGTGCACGTCGTCCTGCCCGGTGTTCTGGAACGACGGCCAGTACTTCGGTCCGGCCGCCATCGTGAACGCCCACCGCTTCATCTTCGACTCGCGTGACGACGCCGGAGAGCAGCGACTGGAGATCCTCAACGACAAGGACGGTGTGTGGCGCTGCCGCACGACGTTCAACTGCACGGACGCCTGCCCGCGCGGTATCGAGGTCACCAAGGCGATCCAGGAAGTCAAGCGCGCGCTGATCACGCGCCGCATCTGAGGTCGGCCCGTACGTCGAGTGGGCCCCGCTTCCCTCCGGAAGCGGGGCCCACTCGCGTACGGGGCCATGAACGGGCGGAACGGACCCGATCAGAGCTGGCTCAGGATCGTCGGGTCCGTGATGGTCAGGTCGTCGGCCAGCAGCATCGCCTTGCTGAGGATCACCGCGAGCATCCCGTCGCCCTCGAAGGGCAGATAGCCGGTCCGGGGGCCGCCCGCCGCGGACTTCGCGACGATGCACAGGTACTGGTCGTTCGGGCTCATCAGGATGTTGCCCGAGCCCAGGTGGATCTTGTACGTGTGCCGCTCGCCCTTCACCGACAGGAAGCGGCCCTCCAGGGTGCAGCGGTCGGCTATCGCCAGCCGCGGGATCAGCCGGTCGAGCAGGGCGCGGCGGGTCTGCGCGGTCTCGTTCAGATCGCCGAAGCCGTACGACGTCCAGTACTCGCGGAAACGGCCGCCGGGGCCTCCGTCCTGCCAGGTCGGGTCGTTGCCTACGCTGGAGACGCCGACGAACAGGTCCACGTCGCGCAGGACTTCGGACAGGACGAGCGGCGGGATCTCCGTGAGCGGCAGGGGTTCGACGGGGTTCTCGTCCGGGCCGAGCCACATGCGGTACTCGCCGCCGTAGCAGTGCGCCGAGTTCTGCGGGGCGTCGATCGGATAGAAGCGCACCTGGTCGGTGCGCAGCCGCAGATAGCTGCCCGACTCGGTGGTGTCCTCGCCGTACTCGCCGTCACCGGTGATCCAGTACTCGGCGCGCAGCCCCCACCGCGGCAGCTCCCGGGTGGCCGGGGGCGCCTCGTCGTCGACGCAGAGCCGGAGCTTGTTGCGCCAGCCCCTGACGGCGGCCAGTGAGTTGAACTGGTGCTGGCGCACGACGTGGGCGGCGAAGCGGTTCGAGTACGTGCCCGTCGCGCGTTCGGCGTCGGTGAGGAGGTAGACCTCGCGGTGGGCCTGCTTGAAGGGCTGGGTGATCTCGTGGCGCTCCAGCCAGTCCCGCCAGGCGACGACCTCGGCGGGCTCCCGGCCGACCGGGTGCCAGAGGGTGACCTCCTCGCCCGAGGTCACCGGGTCGTCGGTGAGGGTGGACAGCACGCCGTTCGCGAAGCCGACCGGGGTGCCGTCGACCGTCCACAGGAGGCGGCGGGCGAGGGTGCCGACGAGCGGGTGGTCGAGGTAGCGCTCGCGCCAGGTGTCGTACGCCCAGGTGCGCCGGGCGAGGAACTGCCGGTCCAGGCGTTCGGTCTGCGCCGAGAGCATCTTGTCGATGTCCTTGACGGCCGCCTTGAGTTCCTTGAGCTCCTCGGCGTGGTCGCGCCGCACGGCGGCGGGCACGCTCTTGACGGCCTTGCCGCTCGCGTTGCGCCAGCTCAGCGCGGCGCGTGTGCCATGGACTTCGAGGAGGGCGGTGGTGTCGCCGAGTTCGTGCCGCACCTGCCCGACCACGGTGAGGCCGTACGCAGGGACGGCCAGCTCCTCGATCTCCTCCCGGGTGAGCCCGAGGGCGGTGGCCTTCGCGTCCAGGAAACCGTCGACGATCTTGGCGGTGGCCTTGTACGTCACCCGGGTGGCCAGCCTGGCCAGTTCGGCGAGGGCGGCCTCTCCGTCGACGCGGGACAGCGCGATCACACCGGCGTTGGCGACCTTCGGGTTGCGCGGGCCCAGTCCGGCGACCTTCTTCAGGGAGGTCTCGACGAGCGCGCCGAGGGCCCGCGCGGTGTCGGGGTGGGGCGGCAGCAGGGAGACCAGCCAGGCGAGGCCGCGCAGGGCGTCGGCGTTGTACGGGTCGTAGGCGTTGTTGATGTCGGCCTCGTACCCCCGGACCTCCAGCGGGTGGGTGCGGGGGCGGCCGACGAGGGCGAGCCAGGACAGCGCGGCGGCGCGGACCCGGTCGGCGCCGAGGGCCTCGACGAGGGCGCGGGCCCGCTGGTCCCACGCGGCGGAGGGCTTGGAGGCGGTGGCGGTCGTCAGATGGGTGAGCAGGGCCTGCTCGTCGGGTGTGGAGGAGTCGCTCATGGCCCGCTCGGCCCATTCCTCGCCGACGTTGAGGACGGGGTTCGTGAGCTTCTTCAGCAGAGCCGCGATGAACGTGCGGCGGTAGGTGTCCATGCCGGTGCGGCGGAGGACCGCGACGACGGTCGGGTCGAGGTCGCGGCCGGCCGCCAGTTCGGCCTCGGCCAGGAGGTCGATCCGTGTCGCCGACCAGAGGGTGTTCTGCCGGCCGAATTCCCTGAGCTGCCCGGCCCGTTCGCCGGCGAGCGGCTCCTCCGGGAGGCCGTGCGAGATCGCGGCGAGGACGGTCAGCACCTGGTTGCGGGGTTCCGATCTGCCGCCGACCGTGTGATAGCCCGCCGCGAGAGCGCCGGCCAGCCTTTCGCGCTGGTCGGCGGGGAGCGCGGCCAGCAGGTCGAGCATCTCGCCCCAGCCGGTGCCCCATTGGACGGTGTTGACCAGGGCGGCCCGCAGGAGGTCGGTGGCGAGCCCGCCCATGTTGCCCTGGGCCGCGTTCGAGCGGATCCATCCCAGTTGCTTCCTGGTGTCGGCCATCGTCATCCCCCCACCAGCGCGACGAGCTTGAGGAAGGTGACCTCGGTGCCCAGGACCAGCTCGATCTCCTCGTCGAGGTCGGTCACCTGACGCTCCCCCACGAGCACCAGGAAGCCGTTCCCCGCGAACGCCTCGAGCGCCAGCTCGCTCTGCGCCTCGGGGTCGATCCGGCGAGGCGTGCGCAGCGCGTAGCCGTTCAGCACGCGCTCGGTGTCCTCGGGCTGCACGAGCCCCTGGAACACCGCCGGCATGCTCGCGTTGTACTCGGCGACCTCCTGGAAGACCCGCCGCCGGATCAGCTCACGCACCGCGAGCCGCTCCTCGGCGATCTCGACGGCCCAGCCCGAGCCCCGCCCCCCACTGGTCGTCTCGTCGACGAACGTCACCATTCCCATGCCGCCGAGAGTACGAGCCCCCACTGACAACCGGTCCCCGGCCCCGGGTCGTTCCGGGGCGCCGCCCTTCCCCGCTCCTAACCTGATGGCATGTCAGATGACGTGTCACGCGAGTCGTGCGAGTTGCTCGGGATCGACAACGTGCTGTTGCCCGTCGGGGATCTCGGTGAGGGTGTGGGGTTCTACGAGCGGGCCGGGTTCGTGTCGGCGTTCCGGCTGGACGAGGCCGGGATCGCGGTGCTGAGGGTGGGCAAGGAGACGCCCGGGGTGCTGCTGCGGCTGGACCGGGAGCTGAGCCACCGGCCGCCCCCGTGGGCGTCGCCGCGGCTGTGGGTGGAGGTTCCGGACGCCCGCGCGGCGGCCCGCTCCCTGGCCGCCGCGGGCGTCGCCGTCCTCGACGCGCCCTTCTCCGGCGCCACCGGCTGGACCGTCGAGATCGCGGACCCCTGGGGCAACGTCATCGGATTCACCGACTACACCAAGCGGCCCGAACTGGCCCGCGGGGCGCGGGGATAGCCCGGGAGGCGCCGGCCTCGCGACGCCGGCGGCCGGGCGGGCACCCCGCGGTCCGGGCGGCGGCGCCCGCCCGCCCCGGATCCGACTTGAACATGTTCAAAAGGAGGTCTACATTCATCCCAGACAGCGTTTTGAACGCGTTCAAGAAGGGGTGGGGACATGGACCTCACAGTCGTCGCTTACGTCATCTACCTGCTGGTCAGCATCGCGCTGACGGTCTGGGTGGCGCGCACGCTGAGCCACAACGGACGGATCTTCCTGTCGGACGTCCTGCACGGCGACGAGAAGCTGGCCGACGCCGTCAACCACCTGCTGGTGGTGGGCTTCTACCTCGTCAACCTCGGCTTCGTCGCCCTCTATCTGCACCAGAGCGACGAGATCTCCGACGCCCGCGAGATCTTCGAGGCCCTGTCGACCAAGCTGGGCGTCGTCCTGCTGGTCCTCGGCGTCATGCACCTGGGCAACGTCTACGCCCTCAACAGGATCCGGCGGCGGGGTGTCATGGAGCGGGAGCAGACGCCGCCGGTGCGGCCGACCGACTGGGTCGCGCCCACGGCCGGGGCGTGAGACCGGTGACCGCCGCAGCGGCCACCCGGGACCGGGACGCGGCACGCGTCCCGGTCCTCGGGCTCACCGTCCTCTACGACGCGCGCTGCTCGCTGTGCGCGTTCCTGAAGAAGTGGCTCTCCGGGCAGGCGCAGCTCGTACCGCTGCGGTTCGTGCCGGCCGGTTCGGAGGAGGCCGCCCGGAGCTACCCCGGGCTCGACCATCGCGCCACCCTGGACGAGATCACCGTCGTGGGGGACGGCGGACAGGTCTACCAGGGAGCCGCCGCCTGGATCGTCACCCTCTGGGCACTGCGCGACTTCCGGCCGCTGGCCCACCGGCTGAGCACGCCCGCGGGCGCGCGGCTGGCCAGGGGCGCGACCCTCGCCGCCGCCAAGTGGCGCGAGGCGCAGGCGTCGCGGCGGTGGGGCGGCGGCGCGTACGAGTGGGGCGACGGCTGGAGCTACCACCCGACCGCCGGATGGACCTTCGAGCCGCCCGCCTGCGACAGCGGCGGATGTACGACGGTTCCCAGTCGTTAGGCTCGTCCCGTGCCAGCACCGAAAGACAGCCCCGGCCCCATCGGTTCCGCCGAGCCCAGCGCGGCCTCCGAGCCCGCCGAGTCCCCGGGCAAGGAGGCGAAGAGCCCGGCCAAGAGCGAACAGACCCGGGCCCTGATCCTGGAGACGGCGATGCGGCTGTTCCAGGAACGGGGGTACGACAAGACGACGATGCGAGCCATCGCCCAGGAGGCCGGGGTCTCCGTCGGCAACGCGTACTACTACTTCGCCGGCAAGGAACACCTGATCCAGGGCTTCTACGACCGGATCGCCGCCGAACACCAGGAGGCGGTCCGGGAGGTGCTGGACCGCGAGACGGACCTGGAGGCGCGGCTCGGCGGCGTCCTGAAGGTGTGGCTGGACATCGCCACGCCGTACCACGAGTTCGCCGTGCAGTTCTTCAAGAACGCCGCCGACCCGGACAGTCCGCTCAGTCCCTTCTCCCCCGAGTCGGAGCACGCGCGCCGCGAGGCGATCAGCGTCCACAAGGAAGTGCTGGCCGGCGCGAAGACCAAGGTGCCGGAGGAACTGCGGGAAGTGCTGCCCGAGCTGATGTGGCTCTCCCAGATGGGGCTCGTCCTGTACTGGGTCTTCGACCGCACCGAGGGCCGCGAACGCAGCTACCGGCTCGCCGAGCGCGGGGCGCGTCTGACGGCGCGCGGGGTCTCGCTGGCCCGCTTCCGGCTGCTGCGGCCCCTCGTCCACGAGGTGCACGAACTGTTCACGGACTTCCTGCCGGGCATGACGAAGGCCCTGCCCGACCCGGCGAAGAAGACGGACCGGGAGCCCGCGGATCCGGCGAGGAGGACGCGCCGAGGCACCGCCGGCCCGGCGGAGGACACCGACTGAGGTCCCGGCCGCCCCGGCGAGGAGACGGACCCCGCGCCCCGGCCAGGACGGCCGGACGGGGTACGGGGGCGCCCGACGAAGCGGGCGCCCCCGTACCCCGGGACCGTTCGACAACCGGAAACCGGCGACCGGCGGCCTCAGTTGACCGCGTCGGCGTCCACCTCTCCCTGGACCAGTTCCACGTCGTGCACCAGCGGCTCCTCGGTCACGACGACGTGCCGGGCCCGCGCCCCGTACGAACGGGCCGTCGCGGACAGCAGATACGTCCCCGGGGCCGGGACCGAGACGATGTAGGAACCGTCGGCCAGCGAGGTCACCCGGTCGAGCTGCCGGCCTCCCTTGGACAGCAGCGTGAGGACCGCCCCGTCGACGGGCTCGCCCTCCGCGTCACGGACGAAGCCGTGCACGGCCGAGGCACCGCCGCCGGCCGGCGCCGCGTCCTCGGCCGGCTCCTCCGCGGGCTCCACCGCCAGATGCGGCAGCCGCTTGTCCAGCCACGCCGGCAGCCACCAGTTGGAGTCGCCGAGCAGATGCATCGCGGCGGGCACCAGGGCCGTACGCAGGATGAAGGCGTCCAGGGCGACCGCGGCCGCGAGGCCGACCCCCGCCATCGCCGCTCCCGCGTCCCCGCTCAGGACGAAGGCGAGGAAGACGCACACCATGATCAGGGCGGCCGAGTTGATGACCCGGCCGGTCTCGGCCAGCCCGACCCGCACCGCGCGCGCGTTGTCCCTCGTGTGCACCCACTCCTCGTGCATACGGCTGACCAGGAACACCTGGTAGTCCATGGAGAGGCCGAACAGCAGCGAGAGCATGATGACCGGCAGGAAGGCGTTGATCGGACCCTCCTTGCCGAGGCCCAGCAGGTCCAGGCCCCAGCCCCACTGGAAGATCGCGACCAGGACGCCGAAGGACGCGGCGGCCGCGATCAGGTTCATCAGCGCGGCCGTCAGCGGGACCACCAGGGAGCGGAACGCGATCAGCAGGAGCAGGAAGCCGAGCCCGATGATCGTGGCGACGAACCACGGCAGGCGGTCGCCGGTGATCGTGGCGAAGTCCTTCGACACGGCGGTGACCCCGCCGACGTGGGCGGTCGCCCCGGTGTCCGGGATCACCCGGTCCCGCAGGGTGTCGATGAGCCGGTCGGTCTTCACCGACTGCGGTGACGTCGTCGGCACGACCTGGATCACCGTCACACCGTTGGCGGGCGGCAGCGCGGCGACCGCGGCGACCCCGGGCGTGCCGCCGATGCTCTTCGCCAGGGCCCCGGTGTCACCCGCGGTCACGACCACCTGGAGCGGACCGTTGAAGCCGGGTCCGAAGCCCTCGGCGAGCAGGTCGTAGGCCTGCCGGGTCGTCGTCGTGCCGTCGTCGTTGCCCTGGTCGGTGGCGCCGAGGTGCAGCGACAGCACGGGGAGCGCGAGGACCGCCATCACGGCGAGCGCGACGGCGGCGATCGTACGGGGACGACGCTGCACGGTCATCGACCAGCGGGCCGCGGCCCCGCTCGCCCGCTCCGGCTCCGGGCCCCGGTCCGCCAGTTTGCGCCGCTGGCGGCGGCTGAGCACCCGGGTGCCGAGGACGCCGAGGAGCGCGGGCAGCAGCGTGGTGGCGGCGAGCACGCTGAACACGACGGTCAGGGAGGTGCCGATGACCACGCCGTCCAGGAAGCGCAGGTTCGTCACGAGCATGCCCGCGAGCGCGATGCACACCGTTCCGCCCGCGAACAGCACCGCCCGACCGGAGGTGTTGAGGGCGACGACCGCCGACTCCTCGGGCGCCAGGCCTCGCAGGAGACCGCGCCGGTGCCGGGTGACGATGAACAGCGCGTAGTCGATGCCGACACCGAGGCCGATCAGGGTGGCCAGCAGCGGGGCCAGATCCGGGATGTCCGTGGTGTGACTGAGCAACTGCGTGGAGAACAGGCCCGTACCGACCCCGAAGACCGCGATACCGATCGGCAGCAGCATGGCGAAGAGCGAACCGAAGGCGAGGAAGAGGACGACCGCCGCGGCCAGGATGCCGACCATCTCGGCCAGCCCGGTGGGCGGCTCCTGCACCCGCTGGATCGCCTGACCGCCCAACTCCACCTGGAGTCCGGCCCGTTCGGCACCCTGCGCGGTGTCGACGACGTCCTGCACCAGTTCCTTGGGTACGGCGTTGGCCTGCTCGGTGAAGGTGATCTGGGCGTAGGCGATCGTGCCGTCACGGCTGATCTGCGCGGCCCCCTGCTCGCCCTGGTACGGACCCGCGACCCGGCCCACGCCCTTCATGCCCGCGATCTCGTCCAGCACCGGCTGGATCCGGTCGCGCACGGAGGCGTCCCGGACCGTTCCGTCCACGACCTTCCACACCACCGTGTCGGTGTCCCCCGCGCTGTCGGGGAAGGCCTTCTCCATCTGGTCGTACGCACGCTTGGAGTCCGTGTTCGGAAGGGAGAACACGTTCGCGTAGTCCGTGCCCGCGGTGGTCGCCGCGAACCCGAGACCGAACAGCGCACCCACCCACAGCAACAGGACCACCAGCCGGTGCCGATAGCACCACCGTGCCAATACCGCCACGTTCAACGCTCCTTAGTCGGTCGGTCCCCCAGGTCCTGGTCACCAGGATTCGTGTCCGGCCGCGCCGGTGGACACGACCCGCCCATGACTCTCAAGGAACTCCAAGGAGCGAACGGCCCAAGCCGTCGACGGCCCCGCCGATACTGGGGACATGACCGCTCACGAGGCAGCCACCGTGCTCGTCGTCGAGGACGAGCCGAGCATCGCGGACGTCCTGACCATCGCGCTGCGCTACCACGGCTTCGAGGTGATGGCCGCGGGATGCGTCCGCGAGGCCCTGGCGCTCGCCGAGCGCACCCGCCCCGACGCGGCCCTGCTCGACGTGATGCTCCCGGACGGCGACGGCCGGGCGCTGGGCCGTGAACTGCGCCTGCGGCAGCCGGACCTGGCCGTCGTCTTCCTCACCGCGCGGGACGCACCGGCCGAGATCGTCGGCGCGCTCGGTTTCGGCGACGACTACATCACCAAGCCGTTCAACATCGACGAGGTCGTCGCCCGCATCACCGCCGTCCTGCGCCGCACCCGGCCCGACGACGTCCTGCCGCAGCGCCCGCCCCTGCGCTACGGCGACCTGGAGCTGGACGAGACGACGTACCGCGTCCACCGCGCGGGCACCACGGTCGAACTCACCCCCACCGAGTACGCGCTGCTGCGCTTCCTCGTCCGCAACGGCGGCCGGATCGTGCCCAAGGAACAACTCCTGCGCCACGTCTGGCAGTACGAGCACCCCGCCGAGTCGACGGTCGTCGAGACGTACATCAGCTACCTGCGGCGCAAGCTCGAACCACTGGGGCCACCGGTGATCCAGACCCGCCGGGGCGTGGGATACGGGCTCGCGTGAAGGCGCCCGTCCTGCCCGGCTGCCGCCCCGCGCGCCGCAGGCACGGCATCCACTCGCTGCGCGGCCAGCTCACGATCGCCAACGTGGGACTGCTGGCCCTGGGCATCGTGGTGGCGACCGCCGTGAGCCTGATGGGCATGCGGCACTACCTGCTCGACCAGGTGGACGCCCAGCTCCTCAAGACCCGGGAATCCCTGGGCGGTTCGCAGCTCACCATGCGCCAGATCGACTCGCTGAGCGCCCTCGCGTTCGTGCACGAGCGGATCGGACCCGCCGCGGACGAGTCGTCGAAGCCGGAGTCGGTCTTCGCGGCCGTCGACCGCGGCGGTCAGGCCGTCGCGGTGGCCGGCTACCAACCCACCGACACCCAGCGCGCGTTCGCCTCGGCCGTGGGCGACCCCGGCGGCCTCGCCCGTGCCGTCGACCCGCGTGACATCACCATCGGCGGCGTCGACTACCGGGCGACCGCGACGCGGCTGGCCGACGGCACCTACGTCCTGTTCGGCAGCTCGACCGACGGACTGCACAAAGGCATCGCCAAGGCCCTCAAGCTCGATCTGGCCGTGGGAACCCTCCTGTTGGCGCTCCTCGCGTGTCTGACGATGTTCAGCGTGCGCCGCCGGATGAGGCCGCTGGAGGCCATGGTGGAGACCTCGTCCGCCATCGCCGAGGGAGATCTGACCCGGCGCGTCCCCTCCAGCCATCACCCGACCCAGGAGGTCGAACAGCTCCGCCTCGCGCTCAACTCCATGCTGCACCAGGTCGAGTCGGCCTACCGGACGCGCGAGGACAGCGCCGCCCAGCTCCGCCGGTTCGTCGGGGACGCCTCGCACGAGCTGCGCACCCCGCTGGCGGCCATCCGCGGCTACCTCCAGCTCTACGAGAAGGGGATGCTGACCGACCCCGTGGAGCGCAGGCGTGCCTGGGACCGGATGAACGGGGAGGCCGACCGCATGGGCCGGCTGGTCGACGAGCTGCTCACCCTGGCCCGCCTCGACCAGCGGCCCGAACTGCGCTTCAGGAACGTCGACCTGAGCCGGCTGGTGCGGGACGCCGCCGAGGATCTGCGGGCCCAGCAGCCCGGCCGCCCGGTGACCGTGGACGCCGACGGCACCCTGCTCGTCCAGGCCGACGAATCGGGGCTGCGGCAGGTCCTGGGCAACCTCGTCGGCAACGTACGCACCCACACGCCCGGCGACGTGCCCGTGCGGCTCACCCTGGAGCGCTCCGACGGTGTCCTGCGGCTGTGCGTCGCGGACAAGGGCCCCGGGCTCGCGGAGGAGGACGCGGCGCGGGTCTTCGACCGCTTCTTCCGGGCCGGCGGCGGCGCGGGCAGCGGGCTCGGGATGGCGATCGTGGAGGGTGTGGTGCGGGCCCACGGAGGGAGCGTCGCGGTCCGGACGGCCCCGGGCGAGGGACTGGCGGTGACGGTGACGCTGCCGGTGCGGGGCCGGTGACACCGCCCAGCCCCCGACGGTCGCCGCAGCACCCCTCACCCGTCGCTCTGACCTGCGCAAACGGACTTGGACAGAAGCTGACCGAGGCGGTTGAACACGGGCCGCCGCGGCCCCGTACACCACGACGAGGGCGCTTCGGTCGCTTCCGATCGGCCCGCCACGCCACCACCGCGCTTCGCACGGAAGGACCGCCGGGTTGTCGTTCAAAACGAGCTCTCGACAGCTACCGAACACGGACGAGACGCCTCCGGGGGACGAGCCGACGCCGGAGCCCCACGCGGACACCGACACCGACACGGACACCGGCACCGGCACGGACCAGGACGCCGCCGCCTCGGGTGAGGGAGAGGCAGCGGCCGGGGCGGCCCCCGAGGTCACCACGACCGAGGAGGCCGCCTCGATCGATTCCGACGCCCCGCAGGAGCCTCCGGCGGGGTCCGGCCCTGGTGACGAGGCGGACCCCGACGGGAGCGACGGCGAAGCCGCCACCGGCGCCCCCGGGACCGAGGTCCGGGCCGAAGGCCGGGCAGGGGACGCGGGTGCCCCGGAGGGCACGGTTCCCAGTGCCGTCGGCACGGCGCCCGAAACCGGCACCCGGGCGGGGACCGCGACCGGGACCGAGGCGCCCCGCGAGACCCGCGCGGACACGGACGTGGCCTCGCCCGGGGACGACACCGCCGGAACCCCCGACGCCCCCGGCACCCCTGGCACACCCGACGCCTCCGACACCTCCGACACACCGACCGCCCCGGACGCCGCCCCCGGGGACGGAGCCGGAGGCGGCGAGGAGCCTCCGGGGGGCGAGCCGTCCGGGTCCGGGCCGGGGAGCGGGTGGCGGGGCCGGTATCCGGTCGCCGCCCGTGCCCTCGCCTGGACGACCACCCTCGTCGCCGCCACGCTCGTCCTGTTCGCGCTGCTCATGCCGAGCCAGGCGGACAGCTTCCGCCCGGCGGAATTCCTGCGGCTCCCGGTGGAGGCGATCTTCGGTGGCGCGCTGCTGATCGTCCTGCCCCGCCGGCCGCGGATCGCGCTGTCGGTGGCCGCCGGGCTGGCCCTGGGCGTGCTGACCGTCCTGAACATCCTCGACATCGGATTCAACGAATACCTCGGACGCGGCTTCAACGTCGTCCTCGACTGGTCGCTGTTCGCCGACGCGCAGGCCTACCTCCAGGACACCTTCGGCCACGGCGGCGCGCTCGGCATCGTGGCGCTGGCCGTGGCGCTCGTGATCGCGATCCTGGCGCTCATGACGCTGTCGGTCGTCCGGCTGGGCAACCTGGCGGCCAGGAACACCGAGACGGCGACCCGCACGACCCTGGTCCTGGCCATGGCCTGGGTCACCTGCGCGGCGCTCGGCGTGCAGTACACCGGGGTGCCCATCGCCTCCGAGCACACCGCGCTGGTCGTCCAGGACCGGGCGGCGCGGGTGCGCAACACCCTGCGGGACGAGGCCGAGTTCGCCAGGATCGCCAAGAAGGACGCCTTCGCGAACACACCGCCCGACGAGATGCTCACCGATCTGCGCGGCAAGGACATGATCGTCACGTTCATCGAGAGCTACGGCCGCAGCGCCGTCGAGGACCCGGTCATCGCGCCGGACGTCGACGCGACCCTGACCGCGGAGAACGAGAAGCTGACCCAGGCCGGTTTCGCGGCGAAGAGCGGCTGGCTCACCTCGGCGACGTACGGCGGCAGCAGTTGGCTCGGCCACTCGACGTTCCTGTCGGGGCTGTGGATCAACAACCAGCAGCGCTACCGCACGGTGACCGCAGGCGACCACCTCTCCCTGATCAGCGCCTTCAAGAAGACCGGCGACTACGACACCGTGGGCGTCATGCCGGGCATCCAGAAGGGCTGGCCCGAGCAGAAGTTCTACGGCATCGACAAGCTCTACGACGCCTTCCACCTCGGCTACAAGGGCCCGAAGTTCAGTTGGTCGACCATGCCCGACCAGTACGCCCTGACCGCGTTCGAGCGTCTCGTGCACAGCAAGAAGCACGACAAGCCGCTGATGTCGACGATCATCCTGACCTCCAGCCACCAGCCCTGGGCCCCCATCCCGAAGACCGTCCCGCAGGACCAGGTCGGCGACGGTTCGGTCTACGACGCCATCCAGAAGGCCGGCAAGAAGCCCGGCGACATCATCACCAGCTCGCAGAAGTCCAAGGTGGAGTACGGCAAGGCGATCTCGTACTCGGTGACGAGCCTGATCGACTACCTGGTGAAGTACGGGAACAAGAACACCGTCCTGATCTTCCTCGGGGACCACCAGCCGATAGCGCGGGTCAGCGGCAACCACGCCAGCCGTGACGTGCCCGTCTCGATCGTCGCGAAGGACCCCAAGGTGCTCGACAAGATCGCCGACTGGGGCTGGACGGACGGACTCCAGCCCCGGCACGACGCCCCGGTGTGGAAGATGAGCTCGTTCCGCGACCGCTTCCTGACGGCGTACGGATCCACGCCCCACCCCTAGGACGCACCGGCCGTGACGGCGAGTGGCCCCGGCTCCCGGGGCCCCTCGTCACAGCCAGTTCAATCGCCAGAGGCGGAAGACCCCGGTCCCGTCGGACAGGTACTGGCCGCCGCTGATGTCCTCCGTGCTGATGACGTAGTCCTTGCGCTGCCACAGGGGGATCAGCGGGACGTCCTCGGCGACGCGCGTCTGGAGCCGGTGGAACGCGTCCGCCGTACGGCTCCGGTCGGCGTCCTCCTGCGTCTCCTTGATGAGACGGTCGACCTCGCTGTTGGTGTAGCCGTTCTTCATGCTGTTGCCGGTGCCCACGAGCTGCGCGCCGAAGGTGTCCGCGTCGGGATAGTCGGCGACCCAGCCGACCGCCCAGGCGTCCAGCCCGCCCTCCGCGTACTTCTTCTGGAACTCGGTCCACTCGAACCCCTCGGTCGTCACCTTGAAGAGTCCGTCCGCCTCCAGTTGCCGCTTGAGTTCGGCCGCCTCCTCGCCCGCGGCGCCCCGCCCCTCGGCGAACCCGTAGGTGAAGCGCACGGGCAGGGAGACCCCGGCCTCGGTCAGCAGGGCCCGCGCCTTCTTCGGGTCCGGTTTCGGATAGGCGTCGAAGAACGAGGTCGCGTGCCCGGTGATGCCCGCCGGGATCAGCCCGTACAGCGCGTCGGTCGTCCCGCGGTACGTCCGGTCGACCAGCTCCTGGCGGTCGACCAGCGAGGCGAGTGCCTGCCTGACCCGCCGGTCGTGCAGCGGCGAACTCTCGCGCACGTCGAGGACGAGGTTGCGGGTCTCGGCGCTGTCGGCCTCCGTGACGCGTTGCGCGGGGTCGCTCGGCGAGAGCGCGGCGAGCACGGCCGGCGGCAACTGACGGGCCACGACGTCGAGCTGCTTCGCCCGCCACGCCACCCGCAGCGCGTCCGAGTTGGCGTAGTAGCGCAGTACGACGGGGCTGCCGGGGCCGTCGACGGCGCCCTGGTAGCGGGGGTTGGGGGCCAGGACGGCCTTCGCGCCCTGCGTGTACGCCTTCAGGACGTAGGGCCCGGTGCCGTCGACGCCCGAGCCGGTGCGCAGGCTGCGCCGGGGGTAGCGGGTGCTGTCGACGATCGATCCGGCGCCGGTGGCCAGCTTGAACGGGAAGGTCGCGTCGGGCGAGGACAGATGGAAGACGACGGTCCGGCCGCTCGCGTCCACGCTGCCCAGGGTGGAGAGGAGCGAGGCCGGCCCGACCTCGTCGTTGATGCGCTTGACGCGGTCGAAGGAGAACTTCACGTCCTCGGCGGTCACCGCGCGCCCGCTCGGGAACGTGAGGTCGTCACGGAGCGTGCAGCGGTACGTGCGCAGTCCCGTGTCGGTGAACGCGCAGCTCTTGGCGGCGTCCGGGACGGGCTTGGCGCCGCCGGGCTCGAAGGTGAGCAGCGACTGGAAGACATTGCTGAACAGGGCCCAGGATCCGGCGTCGTAGGCGCCGGCCGGGTCGAGCGAGGTGACGGCGTCCGTGGTGCCCACGGTGATGGTGCGGTTGTCGTTCCCCTTCGCCGGCAGGAGCTGCCAGCCGGCCACACCGGCGCCCGCGACGACGAGCAGCGCCACCAGAATCCATAAGCGAACCGATCGCATCGGTGCCCTCCCCAGGCGCCCCGCACACCACTCCCTTAGTGGCGCGGATCACCTAATCACAGGAGTTTGGGCCGGGGAAGCGAATCGGGAAGAGTGCTCGGGGCAGACGAAAACGATCTTTTCCGCCCCTCTTCACAGCGGATTCTCAGGCTTCGAGTGAGGCCAGTTCGACCACCGTGATGTCCGAGGGAGCGCCGACGCGGGTGGGCGGCCCCCAGGCTCCGGCGCCCCGGGAGACGTAGAGCTGTGTGTCGCCGTAGCGGTCCAGGCCGGCGACCGTCGGATTGGCGGCGGCCGCTATGAGGTTGCCCGGCCAGAGCTGTCCGCCATGGGTGTGTCCGGACAACTGGAGGTCGACCCCGTGGCGTACCGCTTCATGGATCTGCACCGGCTGATGTGCGAGGAGCACACAGGCCCGTGTCGTGTCGCGGTCTCCGAGCGCCTTGCCGAAGTCGGGTCCCTGCCCCTCGCTCTCGCCCTGGAGGTCGTTGACCCCGGCGAGGTCGAATCCGGCCAGCTCGGTCCGCGCGTTCTCCAGGGGGTGGATCCCCAGTTCCCGCACCTCCTGGATCCACTGTTCGGCCCCGGAGAAGTACTCGTGGTTCCCGGTGACGAAGTAGGACCCGTGGCGGGCGCGCAGCCCGGCGAGCGGCGCGGCGGCGGGGCCGAGGTTCTTCACGCTGCCGTCGACCAGGTCACCGACGACGGCGATGAGGTCGGGCTGCGTGGAGTTGATCGTGTCGACGACCTGCTGCGCGAATCCGCGTCCGAGCACCGGTCCGAGGTGGATGTCGCTCACGACGGCGATCCGGTAGCCGTGGGCGGACCGGGGCAGCTTGGCGAGCGGCACGGTGATCCGCTTCACCCTGGGCCCGCGCAGCACGCCGTACGTCCCGTACCCCACGGTCCCGACGGCGACGGCGGCGGCCGTGCCACCCACGACGCGTGAGACGAACAGCCGCCGCGAGGGCGCGAGCACGGCGTCCGCCGGTTCGGCGGGCCCCGCCTCGTCCGCCGGTTCGGAGGACCCCGCCTCGTCCGCCGACTCCGCCTCATCCGACGGCCCTTCCGGGGCCGCTGCCCGCGCCTGACCCGCCGGGCCGTCCGAGACCGCCGCCCCGGCGGTCTCGCGCCGCCGGGCCGTCCGGCGCGCGTCGGCGCGGAGCAGGAGCGGTCGTACGAGCTCCCCGGCCAGCAGGGCCAGTACGAGGTAGAGGCCCAGTGGCATCCACAGGAAGCCGGGCCAGGCAAGCGTCCGCTGGAGCACGAAGGGAGCACCCGCGCGCTCGGCCACGAGGGCGCCGACCATCAGCAGCGGCGCGGCGACGAAGAGGACCGTGCCCAGCCGGCGGGCCGGTCCCGGCCCGCTCGTCGTGTCCCGCACCAGTCGGCGCCACGCGTACCAGTGCAGCCCGACGAGCACGGCCAGCACGGCCAGGCCCACCGACACGAACAAGATGACCATGACGCCGTATCCCCCGTTATGACGTCTGGCGCAAAGCGCGTACGCCGCGCAACCCGATGACCCCGACGACCGTCCCAAGGACAAACGACACGACGGCGAGCGTCAGATGCACCCAGAAGTAGGCGGTCGGATCGCCCGCGTCGTCGAACGCGAGCCCACTGGCGTCCTGCCAGAGATTCTTAGCGAAAGTGACCCAAATGACCCAACTCCACACCCCGAAGGCGAGCAGGAACCAGGACACGGGGCGGCTGAGCTTCATGCGTTCAGTATCGCCGTCGGCCACCGTGATCCGGCGCCGGGGTGGAGAGGACGAGGCGGCGCCCCCGATCGGTGACGGGAATTCCGGTCACAACCCCTGTACTTTCTCGATCGTGCCCGCCTCGAAAAAGACCATTCGACGATCCTTGTTGATCACTTCCGCCACCCTGCTGACCGTTTCCCTCAGCGCGCCCGCGTTCGCCGACACGGTCGACACCGCCGACGCGAGCCCGACGGCGAGCCCCGGCTCCTCCCCGTCGGCCACGCCCCCGGCGACCATGTCGAGCCTCGGCGGCGAGCGGCTCGGCCGGCCCGGCAACCAGGTGGACCTCGGGGCCGGCGCCCCCGTCCTGCCCCCGGACATCACCGCCCGTTCCTGGATCGTCGCCGACGCGGAGTCCGGCGACGTCCTGGCCGCGCACAACGCGCACTGGCGGCTGCCGCCGGCGAGCACGCTGAAGATGCTGTTCGCCGACACGGTGCTGCCCAAGTTCCCGAGGAGCACCTCGCACAAGGTGGCCCCCTCCGAGCTGGCGGGCATCGGCGAGGGCTCCAGCGTGGTGGGCATAAAGGAGAACCAGACGTACACCGTCCACGACCTGTGGCTCGGTGTCTTCCTGAAGTCCGGCAACGACGCCGTGCACGTGCTGTCGGCGATGAACGGCGGCGTCGCCCGGACGGTCAAGGACATGCAGGCGCACGCGGACGACCTCCAGGCGCTCGACACGCACGTGGTGAGCCCCGACGGCTACGACGCCAGGGGCCAGGTGTCGTCCGCCTACGACCTGACGCTCTTCGCCCGTTCGGGGCTGCAGAAGAAGGACTTCCGGGAGTACTGCTCGACGGTGCGGGCCACCTTCCCCGGCACGACCACCGGCACGACGACCGGCGGCAAGAAGGGCACGTCCGCCCGCACGTCCTCGGAGATCCGGAACACCAACCGGCTGCTGTCCGGCGACAGCGACATCACCCCGTACCAGGGCATCGCGGGCGTGAAGAACGGCAACACCACCAACGCGGGCGCCACCTTCACGGGTGTCGCCGAGCGCGGCGGCAAGGTCCTGCTCGTCACGGTCATGAACCCGGAGAAGAAGGAGCACAACGAGGTCTACAAGGAGGCCGCGCAACTGCTCGACTGGGGATTCCAGGCTGCGGACAAGGTCCAGCCGGTGGGCGAACTCGTCGCGCCCAAGGGCGTGGACACCACGGCTCAGCCGGGCGCGAACGCCTCGGGCGGGTCGAGCCCCGGCACGGGTTCCGGTACGGGCACCGCGCACGCCTCCACGAAGCCGGTGGCGGCCTCCACCACCGCGGCGAGGGGCGGTTCGAGCGGCATCGGCATCGCGCTCGGCCTGGCGGGCGGTTTCGTCGCCCTGCTCGCGGCGGGCGTCTTCCTCGTCAACCGCCGCTGGCCGCTGCCGGACCTGATGCGCCGCCGCCGCTGACCGCCCGGGACTCGGGCGGCTTCGTCCCACGCTTCGGAGCCCCCGAGCCGCCGCGGTCCCCCGGGCCGGCCGGTCCGCCGTCACCGGCCCGTTCGCGGTCGCCGGCCGGTTCGCCACCGTCGGCCGGTTCACCGTCGCCGGCCGCCTCCGGGTCCTGGCCCTCGCTGGGTGTCGCCGTCCAGGCGGCGGAGTACAGGAGCAGTTTCGAGGTGAAGTTGATCCACAGGAGCAGCGCGATCGGCACGCCGAAGGCGCCGTACATGCTCTTCGAGGCCACACCCCGCATGTAGCCGCTGAGCAGCAGCTTGAGCAGCTCGAAGCCGACGGCGCCGATCAGCGCGGCGACGATCAGCCGGCGGCGCGGCGGCTCCACACCGGGCAGCAGGGTCAGGACGTACAGCAGGACCAGGAAGTCGGCGAGCACCGCCACCGCGAAGGCGACGAGCTGGAGCAGAGTGGTCCCCCAGCCGTTCTCGTCGAGGCCCGCGTGCCGCGCGGACCAGCCCATCGCCGTGGACGCCAGCGTGGAGACGGCGATGGTGAGCAGCACGGCGCCGCCGAGGCCGACGAGGACTCCCCCGTCCTTGATCTTGCGCAGAAGCGGGTTCCCCTCGCTGTCGGGCAGCTCCCAGACCGCGCGCAGGCACTCGCGCATGGAGCCGACCCAGCCGATGCCGGTGACCAGCAGCAGCGCACCGGCGACGAGCCCGATCGTGCCGGCGTTCTGGACGAGGCCGTTGATGTCGAGCTGGTCGGAGATGCCCGGCACCTGCTCGGCCAGCTTGTCCTGGAGGTCCTTCTGCTGCTGTGTGCTCAGCGTGGCGGCCCCGATCGCCGCGGCCACCGTCAGCAGCGGGAACAGCGCCACGAAGCTGATGAAGGTCATCGCCGCGGCGAGCCGCGTCCACTTCACTCGGTCCAGCCGCTCGTACGACCGCCACGCGTGCGTCGCCATCAGGCGTACGACCCAAGGTCCCACGCCGGGAATCTTTTTCAGCCAGTCCATGATCCGACTCTGCCCTCGCCTCGGAAAACCAGTGACCGGGTACCCCAAAATCGCAGAACAGTGGCGAGCACCATGCCGACCCCCGCGCCGGAGACCGTGTCCGCGCGCGGTGAGGTGTATCCGAGCCCGTAGTGGCTGACGGCGAGGCACAGCAACTGCACCAGCGCGCCCGCGACGTTCACCCCGAAGAAGATCAGGTACTGCCGCGGGCCCCGCGCCGCCGCGTGCCGGTAGGTCCCGAGCGCGTTCCCGGCGTACGCCACCGAGCAGCCGGCGAGGAAGGACAGCGCCTTGGCCGTCAGGGGGTCGAGACCCACCGGGCCGCGGAGCCGGACGAACACGCCGAGGTCGGCCGCGTAGGCCAGCACCCCGACCGCGGCGAACCCGAGGAGCTCCCGCAGGAACCGCTCCCGGGGGCGGGCCTCCCGGCCTGGCGCCACCGGTTCCGCGAGACCGGGGCCGTCGAGGAGCCCGGGGCCCGGCCGGTCCTCGGTGACGCTCACCAGTTGGCCACGGCGAGCCCGTACATCGCCAGCCACACCAGACCGATGAGG
Source organism: Streptomyces sp. NPDC028298 (assembly GCF_055565895.1). NCBI lineage: Bacteria > Bacillati > Actinomycetota > Actinomycetes > Kitasatosporales > Streptomycetaceae > Streptomyces > Streptomyces sp. NPDC028298. Next base: position 422,570 of record NZ_JBVHTL010000004.1, on the reverse strand, counting down.
GCGAGCGGACGGTCGCGCAGGACCACGTCCTCCGGCTCGCCCGCCGTGCCCCGGTCGGCGAAGACCGCGTAGCGCAGGACGGCCAGGATGAAGGCGACCATGGAGAGCTGACGCCACGGCAGCAGCCCGGTGCTCGGCACGCCGCCCTCCTCCAGGGCCCACAGGCAGTAGCCGAGGACGGACACCCCGGCGGCGAGCTGCCAGACGAACCGCAGATAGCCGGTCGTGTACTCGGTGAGCAGCGCGCGCGTGGCACCCGCCGTGCCCGCCATCTGCACGGCTTCGGAGTAGCGCTTCGCCGAGACCATGAACAGCGCCCCGAAGCCGGTGGTGATGAGGAACCAGCGCGAGAGCGGGATGCCGAGGGCCAGGCCGCCGATCATGGCCCGCATCAGGAACCCGGTCGTGACGACGACGAGGTCGACGACGAGCACGTGCTTGAGGCTCACGCAGTACGCGAGCTGCATGCCGATGTACGCGGTCAGCAGCGCGCAGACGGCCGCCGAGCAGAACCAGGCGGCGGCCGCGGGCGCGAGGACCGCGAGGGTGCCGCCGACCGCGTACGCGACCGGGCGCGGGACCTGGCCCGCGGCGACCGGGCGGTGGCGCTTCACGGGATGGGCGCGGTCGGCGACGGCGTCCCGGGCGTCGTTGATGAGATAGACGGCGGCGGCGCAGGCCGTGAACAGCACGAAGACCAGGACGAGTTGAGCGGCCGCGTGCGGCGAGAAGAGCCGGCCGGCGGCGGCCGGGGCGGCCACGACGAGCACGTTCTTCACCCACTGGCGGGGACGCGCGGTCCTGACGAGGCCCCGCAGCAGCCCGCTCAGGGACCGCGGCGGCGGGGCGAGGGCCGGGGCGCGCTCCAGCAGCGCCGTGCGCTCACCCATGGCGGGCCCCGATCCAGCCGGCGCCCAGTCCGGCCGCCGCGGCGCCGAGGGCCGCGCCCGCGGCGACGTCCGTGGGGTAGTGGACGCCGACGACGAGGCGCGAGAGGCACATCGCGGCGGCGAGCGGCGGGACGGCGTACGCGCCAAGCGTTCCGTAGGCCACCGCCGCGGCGGTGGCGGAGGCCGCGTGGGAGCTGGGGAAGGAGTGCCGTCCGGCCGTGCGCACCCGGGGCGTCACGTGCGTGGGACGCGGGCGGCGCACGATCCGTTTCACGCCCATGCTCGCGAGGTGCGCTCCGGCGGTGAGCGCCGTCGCGCGCAGCCACGCGCCGCGCCGCGCGCGGTCGGCGGCCGCCCCGGCGAGCCCTGCGGCAAGCCACAGGGCGCCGTGCTCCCCGCTCCAGGACAGGGTGCGCGCGACGGCCGCGACGCGGGGATTCCCGCCGTACGCGTGGAGCACGGACAGCAGTCGGCGGTCCATGTCGCCAGGTGGACGGTCCACGCCGTCAAGCCGCCGATCCATCTCGTCACGGTCGTCAAGGTCGTCCATGTGAGGCCACTCTTCTAGGGAGCGGTCGTAGAACTACGGCAATCTAGGACGACATCCCATTAATCACCCATTTCGGTGAGGAGCCGGAAGCTCCGGGTAGATTGCCCCGTTGTGCACCCCCGGCGGCGCTACGGTCACGGTCATGCCCGCCGACTCCGTCTCCGTCTCGGGTTGGGGCCGCACCGCCCCGACCACCGCCCGCCTGGTCCGTCCGCGCACCTACGGGGAGGCGGCGGCCGCCGTCCGTGAATGCGGGGCGCGGGGAGGGATCGCCCGGGGGCTCGGACGGGCCTACGGCGACGCCGCGCAGAACGCGGGCGGGGCGGTGCTCGACATGACGGGCCTGGACCGGATCCACGCCATCGACGCGGGCGGCGGCACGGTCCTGTGCGACGCCGGGGTGTCCCTGCACCGGCTCATGGAGGTCCTGCTCCCCCTCGGCTGGTTCGTGCCGGTGACACCGGGGACCCGTTATGTGACCGTGGGCGGCGCGATCGGCGCGGACATCCACGGCAAGAACCACCACGTGTCCGGCTCCTTCGCCCGTCACGTCCTGTCCTTCGAACTGCTGACGGCGGACGGCGAGATCAGGACGGTAGGGCCCGGCACCCCCCTGTTCGACGCGACGGCGGGCGGCATGGGGCTGACCGGGGTGATCCTGACGGCCACCGTGCGCCTCCAGCCGGTGGAGAGCGGCCTGATGTCCGTCGACACCGAACGCGCGGCGGACCTGGACGACCTGATGGCCCGCCTAACCGCCACCGACCACCGGTACCGCTACTCGGTGGCCTGGATCGACCTCCTCGCGCGCGGGGCCGGGACCGGGCGCTCGGTGCTGACCCGCGGCGACCACGCGCCGCTGGACGCGCTGCCCCCGCGGGCCCGCAGACACCCGCTGGCGTTCCGCCCCTCGCGCCTGCCGGCCGCCCCCGCGTTCGTGCCGGAAGGGCTCCTCGGGCGGACGACGGTGGGCCTGTTCAACGAACTCTGGTACCGCAAGGCGCCCCGCGCGCGGACCGGCGAACTCCAGCCGATCCCGGCCTTCTTCCACCCCCTCGACGGGGTGCCGCACTGGAACCGCGTCTACGGGCGCGGCGGCTTCGTGCAGTACCAGTTCGTCGTCGGACACGGCCGGGAGGAGACCCTGCGCCGGATCGTGCGGCGCATCTCCCGGCGCCGCTGCCCGTCCTTCCTCGCCGTCCTGAAGCGCTTCGGCGAGGGTGACCCGGGCTGGCTGTCCTTCCCCGTGCCCGGCTGGACCCTGGCCCTGGACATCCCCGCGGGCCTGCCGGGCCTCGGCGCCTTCCTCGACGAGCTGGACGAGGAGGTGGCGGAGGCCGGGGGGCGCGTGTACCTCGCCAAGGACGCGCGGCTGCGGCCCGAGCTGCTCGCGGCCATGTATCCGCGGCTCGACGCGTTCCGCTCGCTGCGCCGGGAGCTGGACCCACGCGGGGTCTTCACCTCGGACCTGTCCCGCCGCCTCGGCCTGTAGCGCCCGACCTCCCCGTCTCTAGGAGCTAGCTGTCATGAAGGACGCCTTCGGATTCCCCCAGTCCCTGCTGGTGCTCGGCGGCACGTCCGAGATCGCGCTGGCCACCGCGCGCCGGATGATCACCCGGCGCACCCGCACGGTGTGGCTCGCCGGACGGGCGACGCCCGCGCTGGAGGAGGCGGCCGGGCGGCTGCGCGGACTCGGCGCGGACGTCCGCACCCTCGCCTTCGACGCCCTCGATCCCGAGTCCCACGAGGCGGTGCTCGGCAAGGTGTTCGCCGAGGGCGACATCGACATGGTGCTGATGGCGTTCGGGGTGCTCGGCGACCAGGCCCTGGACGAGAAGGAGCCGGTCGCGGCCGTCCGCGTCGCGCAGACGAACTACACGGGCGCGGTGTCCTCGGGTCTGGTGTGCGCGCGGGCGCTGCAGACGCAGGGGCACGGTTCGCTGGTGGTGCTGTCCTCCGTCGCGGGCGAACGCGCCCGCCGCTCGAACTTCATCTACGGCTCCAGCAAGGCGGGGCTCGACGCCTTCGCGCAGGGCCTGGGGGACGCGCTGCACGGCACCGGCGCGCACGTGATGGTGGTCCGCCCCGGATTCGTCCGTACGCGGATGACGGCCCATCTGCCCGAGGTCCCGCTGTCGACCACTCCGGAGGCGGTGGCCGCGGCGATCGAGCTGGGGCTGCGGCGCCGCTCCGAGACGGTGTGGGTGCCGGGGGCGCTCCGGATGGTCATGTCGGCACTGCGGCACACCCCGCGGGCGGTGTTCAGGCGGCTGCCGGTCTAGGACGTGTCCGACCCGCCCGTGGAGCGGGTCAGAGCGCGGGGAGCGTGGTGTCCCGCTCGGGCGAGGTGGCCTGCGGGGGCACCACGGAGCTGCCGAAGGCGAACTCGCGGAGCTTGCGCCACACGCCGTCGGCGCCCTGCTCGTAGAGCGCGAACCCGGTGCAGGGCCACGCGGCCTCGTAGTCGGAGAGCGCCTCGAAGGCGTGGTCCATGGCGGCCTCGTCGATGCCGTGCGCCACGGTGACATGCGGGTGGTACGGGAACTGCAGCTCCCGGGCGACGGGGCCCGAGGCGTCCCTGACCCGGCCCTGGAGCCAGGTGCAGGCCTCGGCACCCTCGGCGACGCGGACGAACACGACCGGTGACAGGGGGCGGAAGGTGCCCGTGCCGGACAGCCGCATCGGGAACGGGCGGCCGGCGGCCGCGACCTCGACGAGGTGCGTCTCGATCGCGGGCAGCGCGGACTCCTCGACCTCGGTCGGCGGCAGCAGGGTGACGTGCGTGGGAATGCAGCAAGCCGCGGGGTCGCCGAAGCCCGCGCGCCGCTCCTGGAGCAGGCTGCCGTGAGGCTCCGGGACCGCGATCGACACGCCGATCGTTACGGTCCCCACGTCGTCTCCTGTCGTTGTCGATGGTCAGGGCTGTTCGGTGGTACTGCGCGCGGGAGGGGGCGATCGCTCCGCCCCGCCCCGCTCTCGACTGTACGGCGGTATGACCCGCAATCGGCCGTCGCAGGAGTGTCGCGCTCGTCTCGTACTGACTGCCGAAGGTGGTGTGGTAGAGGCCGGGCCGCCGCGGGGACGGGGCACGGCCCCCTCACGGCGGCAGCCCGGGCCGTCAGTGCTTGGCGGGCAGGAACCCGACCCGCTCGTACGCCTGGGACAGCGTCTCCGCGGCGACGGCGCGCGCCTTCTCGGCACCCTTGGCCAGGATCGAGTCGAGCGTCTCGGGGTCGTCCAGATACTGCTGGGTGCGCTCCCGGAACGGCGTCACGAAGTCGACCATGACCTCGGCGAGGTCCGTCTTCAGCGCGCCGTACATCTTGCCCTCGTACTCCTGCTCCAGCGCGGCGATCGACGTGCCGGTGAGGGTGGAGTAGATGGTGAGGAGGTTGCTGACGCCCGGCTTGTCCACCGCGTCGTAGCGGATGACGGTGTCCGTGTCCGTGACGGCGCTCTTGACCTTCTTGGCGGTCACCTTCGGGTCGTCGAGCAGATTGATGAGCCCCTTCGGCGTCGACGCCGACTTGCTCATCTTGATCGACGGGTCCTGGAGATCGAAGATCTTCGCCGTCTCCTTGAGGATGTACGGCTTCGGGATCCGGAACGTGTCGCCGAAGCGGCCGTTGAAGCGCTCCGCGAGGTCGCGGGTCAGCTCGATGTGCTGGCGCTGGTCCTCGCCGACCGGGACCTCGTGGGCCTGGTACAGCAGGATGTCCGCCACCTGGAGGACCGGGTACGTGAACAGGCCGACGCTCGCGCGGTCGGCGCCCTGCTTGGCGGACTTGTCCTTGAACTGGGTCATCCGGGAGGCCTCGCCGAAGCCGGTGAGGCAGTTCATGACCCAGGCGAGCTGCGCGTGCTCGGGGACGTGGCTCTGGACGAAGAGCGTGCAGCGCTCGGGGTCGAGACCGGCGGCCAGGAGCTGCGCCGCGGCGAGCCGGGTGTTGGCGCGCAGGTCCGCGGGGTCCTGCGGAATCGTGATCGCGTGCAGGTCGACGACCATGTAGAACGCGTCGTGGGACTCCTGGAGCGCCACCCACTGGCGGACGGCGCCCAGGTAGTTGCCGAGGTGGAACGAGCCTGCCGTGGGCTGGATTCCGGAGAGCACGCGAGGACTGTCAGAGGCCATGTTCACCATTCTCTCAGGTACCGGGGCCCGCTCCGGAACTGGCCGGAAAGAGTCGGGGGCACGGGTCGTCCGGTGGCGCGGTTCCGGGATGCGCGCGCTCCGGCCCTCCGGCCCGTCGGCACAGACGGTGACCGTTTCGCTCACCTGAGCGGGATTCGAACACGCGCTGTCATGCAAGTGCAACGGTGAGGTGACGTTCCGCCTGGAGGGGGTGCTTTCGGCGTCACGGGCGCTTAACAATGCCGGTCCGCCCATGTAGCCGGTTTCGGCAGGGCGGAGCGCCGCTCGGACGTCGCCGTCGTGGGGAACCCCCGGCGGGTCCGTGGGCGCACCCGGAAATCGGCACAACGGTGTGCGGGCCGGCTCAGCGCCGGCCGGTTGGGGGTTCCATGCGCGGGCTGCGTGAAGTGGTCACGGTGGTGGGGGCGTTGGGGGCGACCGCCGCGGTGGTCGTGTCGGCGGCACCGGCCGCCCTGGCCGGCCCCCCGGCGAACACGCCGATGGTCGCGTCGGCGGTCCGGCAGAGCGCGGAGTACGCCACGCAGGGCACCGTGGGCGACAGCCCGGACATCGTCCTGACCGTCGCCGGTGACACGGGACGGACGACCACCCTGCACAGCGGCGATCCGGATTTCGGACGGCTGTGGCGGCTGCTGTCCCCCCGGTACGAGGGGCCGAAGAAGACGCCCGCCGAGTGGGCGGACGGCCGCCTTCCCGTTCCTGAGGTCACAGTGATCTGGGGCGTCACGGGTGCCGGAGGTGACGTCGCCATCGAGCGCCAGGACCAGGTGTTCCTCACCGCGGACGGCGAGCCGTGGGTGCGGTCGGATCTGGCTCCCGACCTGGTGGGCGGCGACTTCCGCTGGCACCGGGCGCCGCTGTCGGTGCTCGGCCAGCTCACGCAGGAGGGAAGACTGTTCGGCTCCGGGTCCGGGGCCGTCGCGTCCAGCGCGCGGGTGGAGCCGGACCCGGCCGCCTGGGCGCTGCCCGGACTCGTGGCAGGCCTGGCCATCGGCGCCGGCGCCACGTGGTTCGTCCGCCGTGCGAAGGTCCGGCAGGTGAGCGCCGGGAGCGCCGCGGACACCGCGAACGCCGAGCCGCTGCCGGAACCGCGCCAGGAGCTGGTCAAGGTCTGAGCCGTGTCGCCCGCGTACCGGGGCCGGAGGTTCCGGCCCCGGTACGGCGCGGTGCGTCAGCCGAGGTCGATCTCCGGGTAGAGCGGGAAGCCGGTGAGCAGGTCGCTCGCCCGGTGGGCGATCTCGTTGGAGATCTTCGCGTCCAGCACGTGCTGGGCCTTGGAGGGCGCGCCCTTGGCGGTGGTGCCCGCCTCGGCGGCGGTCAGGACCCGGTCGATCAGACCGGCGATCTCGTCCATCTCGGTGGCGCCGAGCCCACGGGTGGTCAGGGCGGGGGTGCCGATGCGGATACCGGAGGTGTACCAGGCGCCGTTCGGGTCGGCGGGGATGGCGTTGCGGTTGGTGACGATGCCCGAGTCGAGCAGCGCGGACTCCGCCTGGCGGCCCGTCAGGCCGTAGGAGGAGGCGACGTCGATGAGGTTCAGGTGGTTGTCGGTGCCGCCGGTGACCAGGGTGGCGCCGCGGCGCATCAGGCCCTCGGCCAGGGCGCGGGAGTTGTCGACGACGGCCTGGGCGTAGTCGCGGAACTCGGGGCGGCGGGCCTCGGCGAGCGCGACGGCCTTGGCGGCCATGACGTGGGGCAGCGGACCGCCGAGCACCATCGGGCAGCCGCGGTCGACCTGCTCGGCGAGGGTCTCGTCGCACAGGACCATGCCGCCGCGCGGGCCGCGGAGCGACTTGTGCGTGGTGGTGGTGACGATCTGGGCGTGCGGGACCGGGTCGAAGTCGCCGGTGAGGACCTTGCCCGCGACGAGGCCGGCGAAGTGCGCCATGTCGACCATGAGCGTGGCGCCGACCTCGTCGGCGATCTCCCGCATGATCCGGAAGTTCACCAGGCGGGGGTAGGCGGAGTAGCCGGCGACGATGATGAGCGGCTTGAACTCGCGGGCGGAGACGCGCAGGGCCTCGTAGTCGATGAGGCCGGTGGCGGGGTCGGTGCCGTACGAGCGCTGGTCGAACATCTTGCCGCTGATGTTGGGCCTGAAGCCGTGCGTGAGGTGGCCGCCGGCGTCCAGGGACATGCCGAGCATGCGCTGATTGCCGAAGGCCTGGCGCAGTTCGGCCCAGTCGGCCTCGGAGAGGTCGTTGACGTTGCGGACGCCGGCCTTGGCGAGCGCCGGGGCCTCCACGCGGGCGGCGAGGACGGCCCAGAAGGCGACGAGGTTCGCGTCGATGCCGGAGTGCGGCTGGGCGTAGGCGTGCTCGGCGCCGAACAGTTCGCGCGCGTGCTCGGCGGCGAGGGCCTCGACGGTGTCGACGTTGCGGCAGCCGGCGTAGAAGCGGCGGCCGACGGTGCCCTCGGCGTACTTGTCGCTGAACCAGTTGCCCATGGCCAGCAGCGTGGCCGGGGAGGCGTAGTTCTCGGACGCGATCAGCTTCAGCATGTCGCGCTGGTCGGCGACCTCCTGGCAGATGGCGTCGGCGACGCGGGGCTCCACGGCCCGGATCACGTCGAGGGCGCTGCGGAAGGCGGTGGACTCGGTGGAAAGGGGCTCTGGCATGACGGCCTCCGGACGTTGCTTTCAGCGTTCACGGGTCGGCCCAGGCGCACGGCACTCGGTTGCCGCGACTCCTCGCCCGGAGATTCCGGGCCCCTCGGGACGGCCTGCCGCTCCGTCCGGAGGTCCGGGATCGCCCCGGGAAAGCCTCAGCGCGGGTGCCGCTCCCCGATGGTCGGTCCCATCCCAGCGCGCCAGTCACGGCCCCGTCCGTCAGCCTACCGGGCGCGCCGGATCACCGGGGTCCCTCGTCCACCATGCGAGCGACGATAGGAAAGAGGCCACAAGCCCGCCCTCGCGCGAACGGAGATCCCGTGACCACCATGGATGCCAGGGAGACGACGGAGGCGTTCATCGCCTCGGCCGACGCGCACAGCGCGCACAACTACCACCCGCTGCCGGTCGTCGTGGCGACGGCGGACGGGGCCTGGATGACGGACGTCGAGGGGCGCCGCTTCCTCGACATGCTGGCCGGATACTCGGCGCTGAACTTCGGCCACGGCAACCGGCGGCTGATCGAGGCGGCCAAGGCGCAACTGGACCGGGTGACGCTGACGTCGCGGGCCTTCCACCACGACCGGTTCGCGGACTTCTGCCGGGAACTGGCCGCGCTGTGCGGCATGGAGATGGTGCTGCCGATGAACACCGGTGCGGAGGCGGTGGAGACGGCGGTGAAGACGGCCCGGAAGTGGGGGTACCGGGTCAAGGGCGTCCCGGCCGAGATGGCGAAGATCGTGGTCGCGGGCAACAACTTCCACGGGCGTACGACGACGGTCATCAGCTTCTCCACGGACCCGGAGGCGCGCGCGGACTTCGGCCCGTACACACCGGGCTTCGAGATCGTGCCGTACGGGGACCTGACGGCCCTGCGGGCGGCGGTCACGGAGAACACGGTGGCGGTGCTGCTGGAGCCGATCCAGGGCGAGGCGGGGGTGCTGGTGCCGCCGGCCGGATATCTGCCGGCCGTGCGGGAGCTGACCCGGGAGCGGAACGTGCTGTTCGTCGCGGACGAGATCCAGTCGGGCCTCGGGCGGACCGGCCGTACGTTCGCGTGCGAGCACGAGGGCGTGGTGCCGGACATGTATGTCCTCGGGAAGGCGCTCGGCGGCGGGGTGGTGCCGGTGTCGGCGGTGGTGTCGAGCGCGGAGGTGCTGGGGGTGTTCCGGCCCGGGGAGCACGGGTCGACCTTCGGCGGCAATCCGCTGGCGTGCGCCGTCGCGCTGGAGGTGATCGCGATGCTGCGGTCGGGCGAGTACCAGGAGCGGGCGGCCCGGCTCGGCGAGCGACTGCACCGTGAACTGGGCCTGCTGAAGGACTCCGGTCAGGTCACGGCGGTGCGCGGGCGCGGTCTGTGGGCGGGCGTCGACATCGCCCCCGCGTACGGCACGGGCCGGGAGATCTCCGAGAAGCTGATGGAGCGGGGTGTCCTCGTCAAGGACACCCACGGGGTCACCGTCCGGATCGCCCCGCCGCTGGTCATCACGGAGGAGGACCTGGACTGGGGCCTGGCCCAGCTCAGGGCCGTGCTCGGCGCGTAGGGCCCGGGCCCGGGAGGACCGATGGGGCCCCGGACCCGGACGCCCGTGCGCGGCCTAGAGGATCACGTGCGGCAGGAAGCGGGCGTACTCGTCGGTGATCAGGCCGGAGGACTCCCGGATGCCGAGGCCCGCCGACTCGTCCTCGACGACCCAGGCGCCGAGGACGACACGGTTGCCGTCGAAGGACGGGAGCGGCGCCAGTTCCTGGTAGCAGCAGGCCTCTTCGCGTACGACGGGAGCGGCGCCGGGCTCGTGGACCGTCACCCCGGCGCCCTCGCGGCCGAGCAGGGGCTTGGCGACGTAGCCGTTCGTGCGGGCGAGCTCGCGGGGGCCGTCGAGGTAGGCGGGGAGCAGGTTCGGGTGGTCCGGGTAGAGCTCCCAGAGGACGGCGAGGAGCGCCTTGTTGGACAGGAGCATCTTCCAGGCGGGCTCGATCCACAGGGTCGTGCCGGTGCCGCCGCCGTTGTCGAGGGTGTCCAGGACGTGGCCGGCGAACGCGTCGGTGGTCAGCCACTCCCAGGGGTAGAGCTTGAAGCAGCTCCGGATGAACGCGAGCCGGTTGTCGACGAAGCGGCCGGACAGGGGGTCCCAGCCGATCTCCTCCATGGAGATCCAGTCCGTGGCGAGTCCCGCCTGCTCGGCGGTCTCCTTCAGGTAGGCGACCGTCATCAGGTCCTCGCCGAGTTCGTCCTCGGCGGAGTGCGCGAAGTAGAGCGGGCCGCCCGGCGGCAGGAGGGCGCCCTGCTTCTTCCAGGCCGCGACGAGGCGTTCGTGGAGGGAGTTCCACTGGTCGGCGCCGGGGAAGCGGTCCTCCATCCAGAACCACTGCGGGCTCGCGGCCTCCACCAGCGAGGTCGGCGTGTCGGCGTTGTACTCCAGGAGCTTCGCCGGGCCCGTTCCGTCGTAGCGCAGGTCGAAGCGGCCGTAGACCGAGGGGAGTTCGCCGCGCCGGTGCCAGGCCTCGGCGACGGCCGCCACGACGCGGGGGTCGTCGATGCCGAGGTCGGCGAACCGTCCGTGCTCGACGATGTGCCCGGCCGCCGTCAGGCACATGGCGTGCAGTTCCTCGACGACCTCCTCCAGCGCCTCCACCTCGGGCAGCGAGAAGACGTAGTGGGCGCTCTCGTCCCAGTAGGGGCGCAGGGAGTCGTCGGGGTGACGGGTGAGCGGGTAGATCAGCCCCTGCCGCTCGACGGTCTGCTGCCAGCCGGGGCGGGGGGTGATGGTGCGGCGTTCCATGGGGTGCGTGCGTTCTCCGGCTCGGCGGGTGGGTCGGGTCCCGGAGGTCTCGCTCCGGCGGGCGGGCGCGGATCAGCCGCCGGAGCCGCCCTTGCCGCCGCCGAAACCGCCGCGGTGGACGCCGCTGCCGCCCGAACCCCCGGAACCGCCGCCGCTGGGCTTGACGAAGGAGCCGCCCTCGACCCGACCGCTCTTCTTGCTGCCGCCGTAGTACCAGCCGGTGTGGTACGAACCCGAGGACGACTTGCAGTACTTGTCCGCGACGACCTCGTAGCCCTTGGCCGCGTTGTAGCTGTCGCGGTCGACGCAGCGCTTGTCGGGGTCCGAGGAGCAGGCGGTGAGGGTCGCCGCCAGAAGTCCCATGCCGCCGAGGACGACCGTGCCCGAGCGCAGTTGACGCCGTACGTCTGCCATGTTCGTTCCCCCGTTTGTTCTCTGTGGTTCGTCTTTTGATCGAAGAGGACAGATTAGAGATCCCACGCCCGGCGAGTCCACGACGGCCCCCGGGTAACGCGCCGTCCCCTACAGTCGCTTCGTGCTCTTTGGAATGATCTGCGCCCTCGGCGCCTCGGTCTGCTTCGGTACGGCGACGGTTCTGCAGGCCATGGCCGCGCGGGCCGCGGGCGAGGGCGGGACGGGCGGCGGAGCCGGCGGCGCGGCCGTCCTGCTGCTGCGGGCGCTGCGCCAGTGGCGCTACCTGGCGGGACTGGGCCTCGACGGGGTCGGGTTCGTGCTCCAGATCCTCGCCCTGCGCTCGCTTCCGATCTACGCGGTCGGCGCGGCCCTCGCGGCGAGCCTGGCCGTCACCGCCGTGGTCGCCTCACGGCTGCTCCATGTGCGGCTGAGCCGGGTCGAGTGGGCCGCGGTGGCGGTGGTGTGCGGCGGACTCGCGATGCTCGGGCTGGCCTCCGGACCGGAGGGGGACCGGACCGGGTCCCTGGCACTGAAGTACGCGATGCTCGGGACGTCCGTGGCCGTCCTGGTGCTGGCGCTCGTCGGCGGACGGCTGCCCGACCGGGGGCGGGCGCTCGCGCTGGGCCTCGGGTCGGGATTCGGGTTCGGGGTGGTCGAGGTGGCGGTGCGGCTGATCGCCGACCTCGATCCGGGGACCCTGCTGGCCAATCCGGCGACGTACGCGCTGCTGATCGGTGGCGGCGCCGCGTTCCTGCTGCTCACCACGGCCCTGGAACGGGGCTCGGTGACCACGGCCACCGCCGGTCTGGTCATCGGCGAGACCATCGGGCCCGCGCTGGTCGGGGTGGTGTGGCTGGGCGACCGCACCCGCGAGGGGCTGACCTGGCTGGCGGTGCTCGGCTTCGCGGTGGCGGTGGCGGGCGCTCTGGCGCTGGCGCGGTTCGGTGAAGCACCGGCCACGGACCCGTCCACGCCGACACCGACGCCAACGCCTCACTGAACCTCGCCGGCGCCGCGGTGAACCGAGCGGGAGCCGCGGTGAACCGCGCGGGGGCCGCAGCGAACCGCCCGGAAGCCGCAGCGAACCGCGCAGGAACCGCGATGAACCTCGCGGAAGCCGCCGTGAACCGCCCGGAAGCCGCGGTGAACCGCGCGGGCTCCCGTGCCCGCCGGTGAACCCGTCCGGGCACGCGGCCCCTTCAGGGAAGCGCCCGGCACAGTGCCTCCAGCGCGCCCGACCAGGCGTGGTCCGGCGGGGTGCCGTACCCCACGACCAGCGCGTCCTGGTGCGGGACGAGCGCGTCCGGATGGCGGTGGCGGGAGAGGCCGTGCACGGCCAGGCCCTGGAAGGCGGCGGCCTGGACCACGGACCCCTCGGTGCCGGGCGGGAGCCGGAGCACGGCGTGCAGCCCGGCCGCGATGCCGGTGGCGCGCACGTCGGGAGCCCGGGTGGCGAGCGCCGCGACGAGGGCGTCCCGGCGGCGCCGGTAGCGCAGCCGGGCCGAGCGGACGTGCCGGTCGTAGGCCCCGGAGGTGATGAACTCCGCCAGGGTGAGCTGGTCGAGCGCCCCGGTGGACCAGCCGCCCTCCCCCTTCAGGGAGACGACCTCGTCCACGAGCGAGGGCGGCAGTACGAGCCAGCCGAGGCGCAGCGCGGGCGCCAGGGACTTGCTGGCGGTGCCCAGATGGACCACGTGCTCGGGGTCGAGTCCCTGGAGCGCGCCGACGGGCTGCCGGTCGTAGCGGAACTCGCCGTCGTAGTCGTCGTCCAGGACCAGCCCTCCGGTGCGGCGCGCCCAGGCGACGACGGCGGCCCGGCGCTCCGGGTGCAGCGGCACGCCCATCGGGAACTGGTGGGCGGGGGTGAGGAGTACGGCTCGCACCCCCGTCATGTCGCGGGTGTCGGTGCCGAGTTCGTCGAACGGCAGCGCGGTCGTGCGCAGACCCGACCGGTGCAGGAGATTCCAGTGCACGTCCAGCCCGTACGACTCCACGGCGACCGAGCGGAGCCCCCGCCGGCGCAGGATCACGCCGAGCAGCGTGAGGCCGTCCGAGAAGCCGGAGCAGATCACGATGCGCTCCGGGTCGGCGCGCACCCCCCGGGCGCGGGAGAGATAGCCCGCGAGGGCGGCGCGCAGTTCGGGGCGGCCGCGCGGATCGCCGTAGCCGAAGGCCTCGTGCGGGGCGCGGGCCAGGGCGCGGCGGGCCGCCTTGAGCCAGGCGGCACGCGGGAAGGACGCGAGGTCGGGGCGGCCGGGGACGAGGTCGTAGGCGGGGCGGGCCTGTTCGCGGCGGCGCGGCGTCGCCTGCGGCCCGGGTCGTACGACGCTCCGCTCGGCGACGTGCGTGCCGGAGCCCTGGCGTGCGGTGAGCCAGCCCTCGGCGACGAGGTCGGCGTAGGACTCGGCGACCGTGTTGCGGGCGATGCCGAGGTCGGCGGCGAGGGAGCGGGAGGACGGGAGCCGGGTCCCGGGGGCCAGCCGGCCGCCGCGGACGGCCTCGCGCAGCGCCTCCGTGAGCCCCTTGCGGATGCCGGACCCGGTCGGCTCGACATGGAGGTCGACGCCCAGATTGGCCCATGTTTTCCCCATGGGAATGGACCATACTCCTGGGCTACTCCCCTCGTAGGGTCGATCGCATGACGACGCAGGACACGACCACGCAGCCCCTCACGACCCCCGCCGGCTCCCCCTCCCCGGCGTCCGCCCCGCCCGCCGACGGCACCGCGCGGTACGCGCCCGAGCACACACCCCGGCTGCACTGGGCCGAGCTCGCCCCCGACGTCTACAAGGCGATGGTCCGGCTCGACGCGGCGGCCCGGCGCGGGGTGGACCCCACGCTCCTCGAACTGGTGAAGATCCGCGCCTCGCAGCTCAACCACTGCGCGTTCTGCCTGGACATGCACACCAAGGACGCGCTCGCGGCGGGCGAGAGCGTCGAGCGGATCGTGCAGCTCGCCGCGTGGGAGGAGTCGCGGCACTTCTACACGGAGAAGGAGATCGCGGCGATCGAACTGACCGAGGCCGTCACGGTGATCACCGACGGGTTCGTGCCGGACGAGGTGTACGAGCGCGCGGCCCGGCACTTCGAGGACGCCGACCTGGTCCAGCTCATCGCCTCGATCACGATGATCAACGCCTGGAACCGGTTCGCCGTGACCTGCCGCATGGTGCCCGGCCACTACCGGCCGGGCGGGCACAAGTGACGATCGGGGCGGCCACGGGCGGGGAGCACGCGGCGCCCGGCGGGGCCGAGCGGTTCCGGGCACTGCACCACGGGCGGATGCCGGGCGATCCGCTGGTGCTGCCCGGGCCCTGGGACGCGGCGAGCGCCAGGGTGTTCGCCGACGAGGGGTTCCCGGCGCTCGCCACGCCCAGCGCCGGGGTGGCCGCTTCGCTGGGGTACGCGGACGGGGAGACACCGGCCGCGGAGATGTTCGCCGCCGTCGCCCGGATCGCCCGCGCGGTCGAGGTGCCGGTGTCGGCCGACGTCGAGGGCGGCTACGGGCTGGCGCCACGGGAGCTGGTGGAGCGGCTGCTGGAGGCGGGGGCGGTGGGCTGCAACCTCGAGGACTCCGAGGGCGGGGTCCTCAAGGACGCGGCCCGGCACGCCGACTGGCTGGCCGAGGTGTGCGGCGCGGCGGCCGGCCGGCTCTTCGTGAACGCCCGGGTCGACGTCTTCGCGTACGGCGACGGCGACCCCGGACAGGCCGTCGAGCGGGCCGCGCTCTACGTCGCGGCGGGAGCGGACTGCGTGTATCCGATCGGCGCCCCGACGCCGGTGCTGCCGCTGCTGCGGTCCGGGATCCAGGGGCCGCTGAACGTGTTCGCCCGGCTCGACGGGGCGTCCCCCGCCGAACTGGGTGAACTGGGCGCCACACGCGTCACGTTCGGCCCCGGGCTGCAACGCCGGGCGACGGAGACGCTGGCCGCCATCGCGGCGAAGCTGCGCCAGGCGGTGGCGTAGGGGGCGGTCCGGGTCAGGCCCCGAACGGCTCGCCGAGCCGCCGATCACGCGGACGGTGTCCCGGGGCCCGGTCCCGGGCCACCTCCGACGACAGGGGACCGGCGACGCCGGGGCCCCGATCGGTCGCGCAGGACCTCGCCCGCGCGGCCGGGCGAGGCCTCGCCCGGCCGCGCGGGGGCTCACTCAGCCGGCTGACCGGGTCACGACGCCAGCCACGCCCTCCAGGTCGACCGATGGCGGTCCACCCACTTCTTCGCCGCCTCCTGGGGCGTCAGCTTGTCGTCGGCGATCATCAGGGAGACCTCGTTCTGGTCCGCGGTGGTCCACTTGAACTTCTTCAGGAAGGCGGCGGCCTTCCCGCCGGTCTTCGCGAACTCGGTGTTCAGGTACTTCTTCAGCGGGGTGTGCGGGTAGGCGCAGGCGACCTTCGCCGCGTCGGCGTCACAGCCCTCCTTGTAGGCGGGCAGCTTCACCTCGGTCAGCGGGACCTTCTCGAACAGCCACTGCGGGGAGTACCAGTACGTGAGGAACGGCTTCCGCTCCTTCGCGAACTGCTTCATCTGCGTGATCTGCGCGGCCTCCGAACCGGCGAACACGACCTGGTAGTTCAGCTTCAGGTTGGTCACCAGCGCCTTGTCGTTGGTGACGTACGACGGGGAGCCGTCCAGGAGCTGCCCCTTGCCGCCGCTCTCGGGCGTGCGCAGCAGGCCGGCGTACTTGTCGAGGTTCCTCCAGTCCGTGACGTCCGGGTGCTGTTTCGCGAAGTACGTCGGGACGTACCAGCCGATGTGCCCGGTCACGCCCAGGTCCCCGCCGGGCTTGATCGTCTTCTTGTCCTGGACGTACCGCTTCTCCTGGTCGGGGTGGCCCCAGTCCTCCAGGATCGCGTCGACGCGGCCCTGGCTGAGCGCGTCCCAGGCGGGCACCTCGTCGACCTGGACGGTGTCGACGCGGTAGCCCAGCTCGTGTTCGAGGAGGTACTGCGCCACGGCCACGTTGGACTGGGCGCCGACCCACGACTGCACGGACAGGGTCACCGAGTTCGCGCCCCGGGCGCCCGCGAAGGGCGAGGTCTGCTTGGTCATGTCGGCGGCGCCGCAGCCGGTGAGCAGCAGCAGGGCAGAGGCCCCGGCCACCGCGGATGTCGTACGAACACGCATGTCAGGCTCCCTTCTTCGCGCGGCGCCCGGTCGGCTGGGTCACCCGGTCGAGCATCAGTCCGAGGCAGACGATCGCCGCGCCCGCGACCAGGCCGGTGGCCAGGTCGCCCTGGGCGAGGCCGAACACGACGTCGTAGCCGAGCGCGCCGCCGCCGACCAGACCGCCGATGATGACCACGGCGAGGACCAGGACGACCCCCTGGTTGACGGCGAGCAGCAGCGCGGGCCGCGCCAGCGGAAGCTGGACCTGGCGCAGTTGCTGCCCGGCGGTGGCGCCGAGGGAGCGGGCCGACTCCAGCGCGGCCGGGTCGACGCCACGCAGCCCCTGGGTGGTGATGCGGACGACGGCGGGCAGCGCGTAGACGACCGCGGCGGCGACGGCGGGGGCGCGGCCCACGCCGAACAACGCGACGACGGGGATGAGGTAGACGAACTGCGGCATGGTCTGGAAGACGTCCAGGACCGGCCGGAGCAGGCGCTCGAACCGTTCGCTGCGGGCGGCAGCGATGCCGGTGGCGAAGCCGATCACGAGGGTGACGGCGACCGCCGCGAGCACCTGGGAGAGCGTGTCCAGGGCCGGCTTCCACTCGCCGAGCACGCCGATCGCGGCCATCGCGAGGACGGCGGTCAGCGCGGTGCGCCAGGTGCCGATCAGCCAGGCCAGGGCGGCGACGGTCAGCAGCACGGCCCACCAGGGCAGCCACTGGAGTCCGTCCCGGAGCGGGTCGAGGACCCAGGTGGTGAAGTGGCCCGCCCAGTCGGCGGTGCCGCCGATGTACGGGACGCCGGAGTAGAGGTGGCCGGTCATCCAGTCGACGGCGCTGTTCACCGGCTCGGCGAGGTTCACGGACCACGCGCCGGGCCATTCCGCGCGGCCCGTGAGACGGCCGGCGAGCGCGACGACGAGGACGGCGACGACGCCGAGCGCCACGTACAGCCGAGGGCTGTTCGACCGGGGCGCGCCGAGCCGCTCGCCCGCCGCGGCCGTGACCCGGTCGAGGACGACCGCGAGGAGCACGATCGGGATGCCGGCGGCGAGTGCGGCGCCCACGTCCACCGAAGCGAGGGCCTGGTAGACGCGGTCACCGAGACCGCCGCCACCGATCACGGAGGCGATGACGGCCATGGACAGCGCCATCATGATCGTCTGGTTGAGGCCAAGGAGGAGTTCCTTGCGGGCCAGCGGAAGGCGGGCGGTGAACAGGCGCTGGCGGGCCGTGGCGCCGAGCGAGGCGACGGCCTCCATGACGCCCTCGTCCGCGTCGCGCAGCCCGAGCGCGGTGAGGCGGGCCATGGGCGGGGCGGCGTAGACGACGGTGGCGAGGACGGCCGCGGGGACACCGATCCCGAAGACCAGCACGACGGGCAGCAGATACGCGAACGCCGGAAGCACCTGCATGGTGTCGAGGACGGGGCGCAGGGCGCGGTGGGTGCGGTCGGAGAGCCCGGCGGCGAGGCCGAGCAGCAGGCCCAGGACGACGGAGGCGAACACGGCGACCGCCATGACCGCCAGCGTCTGCATGGTGGGCACCCACATGCCGAGCAGTCCGCAGACGAGGAGGGCCACGCCGGTGCCGACGGCCTGCCGCACTCCGGCCGCCCGCCAGGCCACCAGGGCGGCCAGCGCGGTCACTCCGGCCCAGCCGGCCGCGAGGAGCAGCAGATAGACGGCGCGTACGGACAGGACGACGGCGTTGCTGACGTAGCCGAAGAAGTACAGGAACAGCGGGTGGCTGTCCCGGTTGTCGATGATCCAGTCGCCTACCCTGCCGAGCGGTCCGGTCAGGTCGACGGTCAGGGCGTGCGGCCAACTGCCGCCGGACCAGCGGGCGACGGCGAGCGGCACGAGCACCGCCGCGAGGGCGGCGAGCAGCACCAGTTTGCCGACGGCGGGGTGCCGCAGCCGGGCGGGCAGGACGGTACGGGGAGCGGACGCGGTGACTGCGGCCATCACACCGCCTCCTTCCGCGGGCCCGCACCGGCACGTGGGTCCGATCCGGCGCTCCGGTCCGATCCCGTGCCCAGGTCCGTTCCGGCGACGACGGCGAGCAGCCGCTCGTGGTCGACGACGCCGAGGCAGCGGCCGTCGTGGACGACACAGGCGGCGCGGCCGGTGCGGGCGACGGCCTTGATCGCGTCGGCGACCACGGTGTTCGGGGCGAGCGCGCCGGGGTGGTCCGGGCCGCCGCAGTCCCCGGCCCGCATGGCCGTGCGGACCGTCATGACCTGCTCGCGGGGCACGTCCCGGACGAACTCGCGGACGTAGGCGTCGGCCGGGGAGCCGACGATCTCCTCGGGGGTGCCGAGCTGGACGATCCGCCCGTCGCGCATCAGGGCGATGCGGTCGCCGAGGCGCAGGGCCTCGGTCAGGTCGTGGGTGATGAAGACCATCGTGCGGCCCTCCTCGCGGTGCAGCCGGACGACCTCCTCCTGCATGTCGCGCCGGATCATCGGATCGAGCGCGCTGAACGGCTCGTCGAAGAGCAGGACCTCGGGGTCGACGGCGAGCGCGCGGGCCAGCCCGACACGCTGCTGCTGACCGCCGGACAGCTCGCCCGGCCTGCGCTGCTCCAGACCTTCCAGACCGACCTTGGCGACGACCTCGGCGGCCTTCGCCCGGCGTTCCTCGCGCGGGACGCCCTGGATCTCCAGGCCGTAGGCGACGTTGTCGAGGACCGTGCGGTGCGGCAGCAGGCCGAAGTGCTGGAAGACCATGGCGGCGCGGTGGCGGCGCAGTTCGCGCAGCCGGCCCTTGTCCATGGCGAGGACGTCCTCGCCGTCGATCGCGAGGCTGCCCGAGGTGGGTTCGATCAGCCGGGTGAGACAGCGCACCAGGGTGGACTTGCCCGAGCCGGACAGGCCCATGACGACGAAGACCTCGCCCTTGCGCACGTCGAAGCCGACGTCCCGGACGGCGGCGGTGCAGCCGGTGGCGGCGGCCAGCTCGGCGGCGTCGAGGGAGGCGAGCTCGGGGTCACCGGGGACGCGGTCGGCCTTCGGCCCGAAGACCTTCCACAGGCCGCGTACGGAGAAGACGGGCTCGGCGGCGGCCGTGGCGCCGTCGGCGCGGGCGGTCGTGTCGCTCTCGACGCGGGTGGTCGTGTCGCTCTCGGCGCGGGTGGTCGTGGCGGCGGGGGCGGTCGGGCCGCCCCCGGCGCTCTCGGCCTGGACGGCCGCGTCGCTCTCGACGCGGGCCGGGGCGGCGCTCTCGGCGCTCGTCGGTATGGCGCTCTCGGCGCCGGTCGGGGTGTTCATCGCGCGTCATCTCCGATCAGGTCGGCGGCCTTCTCGCCCACCATGAGCACTCCGACCATCGGGTTCACGGCGGGCATGGCCGGGAACACGGAGGCGTCGGCGATGCGGATGCCGTCGAGGCCGCGGACGCGCAGGTCGGGGTCCACCACGGCGAGTTCGTCCAGGAGGCCGCCCATCCGGCAGGTGCCCGCCGGGTGGTACACGGTGTGCGCGACCTGGCGCGCGTACGCGCTCAGCTCCTCGTCACCCGTGACATCGGGTCCCGGGCACACCTCGCGCTTGAGCCAGCCGGCGAGCGGTTCGGCCGCGGCGATCTCACGCGCGATCCGGATGCCGTCGACGAGGGTGCGGCCGTCGTAGTCGTCCTCGTCCGTGAAGTACCGGAAGTCGAGGGCCGGTTTGACCGTCGGGTCGGCGCTGGTGAGGTAAAGGCGGCCGCGGCTGCGGGGCTTGGGGATGTTGGGGGTCATCGAGACGCCGTGCGCGGGCCGTTCGTAGCCGATGCGCTCCGGGTTGTCCGTGAAGGGGATCTGGTAGAAGTGGAACATCAGGTCGGGGCCCGGCTGTTCGGGGTCGCGGCGCACGAACAGGCCCGCGTCGGAGTCCATCGCCGAGTTCTCCGGGATCGGTCCGTTCGTCTCCCAGACGATCACCGACTCGGGGTGGTCGAGCAGGTTCTCGCCGACGCCCGGCAGATCGTGCACGACGGGGATGTCGAGCTCCTCCAGGTCACCGGCGGGCCCGATGCCCGAGTGCAGCAGCAGCCGCGGCGAGTCGACGGCACCCGCGCACAGCAGGACCTCGTGGCGCGCGCGGACGAGCACCTCCTCGTCGTCCTTGGTCCGCACGTGCACGCCCGTGACGCGCTTCCCCTCCAGCTCCAGCTTGTACGCCCACGTCTCCAGCAGGAGCGTCAGGTTGGGCCGCTCGTCCATCACCGGGTGCAGGTAGGCCACCGAGGCACTCGACCGCTTGTTGTCCTCGGGGTGGTACGCGAGGTCGAAGAAGCCGACGCCCTCGGTGAACGGCTGCCGGTTGAAGCCCTCGACCAGCGGCACGTCGAGCGCGGAGCGGGCGGCGTCCACGAAGTCGCGCGCGATGGCGTTCCGGTCCTTCGCGTCGACCGGGACGATGTTGTTCAGGAGCCGCGCCCAGTACGCCTCCATCGGCACCGCGCCCCAGCCCTTGGCGCCGGCCGCCTCCCACTCGTCCCAGTCGGACGGCAGCGGCTTGAACGCGATCAGCGTGTTGTGCGACGAACATCCGCCGAGCACGCGGGCGCGGCTGTGCCGGATGTGCGAGTTGCCCCGTGGCTGTTCGGTGGTCGGGTAGTCGTAGTCGAGTTCCCCGCCGAGCAGGCCCATCCAGCGGCGCAGGGTGAGGACGTCGTCGCGTCCCACGTCGCTGGGGCCGCCCTCGATGACGGCGACGCTGACATCCGGGTTCTCGGTGAGGCGGGACGCGATCACGGAGCCCGCCGTGCCGCCGCCGATGACGACGTAGTCGTACGTGTTCTCGTGCTGGGACATGAAGGGGTGCTCCAAGGTGCTGTGAAAGGTGAGGGGTTACGGCGCCGGAGCCCGGCGCGCGAAGCGAAGGACCGGGCAACCGGCCGATGACCGCCGACCGGTGGCCGCCGGTTGCCGACGGCTGACCACCGAGGGCTGCCTGCCGACCAGGGCCTGCTGACGGCCGACCACTTGCCTGCTACCTGATGCCTGATGCCCGCTGCCGGGTCAGCCGGCGAACCACCGGACGGGCGCCGGCGCGAGGTTCTGGTAGACGTGCTTGGTCTCGCGGTACTCGGCGAGCCCGGCGGGACCGAGCTCGCGCCCGACGCCGCTGCGTCCGAAGCCGCCCCACTCCGCCTGCGGGAGGTAGGGGTGGAAGTCGTTGATCCAGACGGTGCCGTGGCGCAGCCGCCCCGCGACACGGCGGGCGCGGCCGGCGTCGGCGGTCCAGACGGCGCCCGCGAGGCCGTACTCGGTGTCGTTGGCGAGCGCGACGGCCTCGTCCTCGGTGGTGAACGTCTCCACGGTCAGGACGGGACCGAAGACCTCCTCGCGGACGACCCGCATCCCGCGGTGGCACTGGTCGAGCACGGTCGGCTCGTAGAAGTAGCCGGTGGCGGGCCGGACTCCCGACGGCTCGGGCCGCTTGCCGCCGGCCCGCAGCACCGCGCCCTCGGCCAGCGCGGAGGCGACGTACGCCTCGGTCTTCTCGCGCTGCTGCCCGGAGACGAGAGGGCCGCACTCGACGCCGTCCTCGGTGCCGCGCCCGAGCCGGATCGCACCTGCCCTGCGGGCGAGTTCGGCGACGAAGCGCTCCCGCAGCGACTCCTCGACGATGAGCCGGGAGCCGGCCGAGCACACCTGACCGCTGTGGATGAAGGCGGCGTTGAGGGCCTGGTCGACAGCGGTGTCGAAGCCCTCCTCGGTGGCGCAGGCGTCGGCGAAGACGACGTTGGGGTTCTTGCCGCCGAGTTCGAGCGCGACCTTCTTGACCGTGTCGGCGGCGGCGCGCGCCACCTTCGTACCACTGACCAGACCGCCGGTGAACGAGACGAGGTCGACGTCGGGGTGCTCGGCGAGGCGGGCGCCGACGGTGTGTCCGGGGCCGGTGACGAGTCCCGCGACACCGTCGGGGAGGCCCGCCTCGGCCAGCAGCCGGAGCAGGGCGACCGTCGTCAGCGGGGTGATCTCGCTCGGCTTGACCACGAAGGTGTCACCGGCGGCGAGAGCCGGAGCGATCTTCCAACTGGCCTGCAGCAGCGGATAGTTCCAGGGCGTGATGAGCGCGCACACGCCGACCGGCTCATGCACGACGACACTGTGGACGTCGGCCGACCCGGCGTCCACCACCCGCCCGCCGCCCTCCCCCACCACGAGGTCGGCGAAGTAGCGGAAGGCGTCGGCGACACAGTCGATGTCGACGCGCCCTTCCTCCAGCGTCTTGCCCGCGTCCCGGCTTTCGAGCAGGCCGAGTTCCTCGCGGTCGCGGACGAGGAGGTCGGCGACGCGGCGCAGCAGGGCCGCGCGCTCGGCGACCGGGGTGTGCGGCCAGGGTCCCTCGTCGAAGGCGCGGCGGGCCGCGGCGACCGCGAGGTCCGCGTCCTTCTCGTCACCTTCCGCGACCACGGCGAACGGCACGGCATCGGCGGGGTCGAGGATCTCGCGCGTCGCGCCGGAGAGCGCCGGGCGCCACTCGCCGCCCACGTGGATGGTCTGTTCTGCCTGCTGTCCTGCCATGGTCGGTGTTGCCTTCCGTTCCTGTTCGATCCCCCTGTGTCACGCGGGTGTCGCCCCCGTGAGCTGTGAGCACCTGCCCCTCGCCCCCGACCACATGCGCGATCCGGCACCGGAAGTGCGCCGCGTCACGGAAAAACCCACCGAAAGACGGACAAACCATCCGGCGAACACCGATGGACACCCGCTACACCTTTGACTAAAGTCAAATAAAAAGGGACCCCGACGAAGCCGTCAGCCGAGAGCGGTCACCGGTCAGCGGTCAGCGCCCCAGGAACCCGGCAGCCGGGACGGAGGGCCGAAGGACCGGGACAGCGAGCCGAAGGAACCGGAGCGCGGCCGAAGGAGGATGAAGCCAGTGCCAGCGGACGAGGAACAGCCGCCAATGCCGGCGGACGAGGAACCGACGGCCCCCGCGCCGACGGTCCCCACCCCGGCGCCCCCCGTGCCGGCGGAGCAGGTGAAGACGCTGCGGCGGTTCAACCGCTACTTCACGCGGCGCATCGGAGCCCTCGACGACCACTACCTCGGCCAGGACCGCCCGCTCGGAGAGGCCCGGCTGCTGTTCGAGATCGGCGGGACGGGAGCCTCCCTGCGCGAACTGCGGGCCCGACTCGGCCTGGACGCAGGGTACTTGAGCCGGATGGTGCGGGCCCTGGAGCGTCAGGGCCTCGTCCGGGTGAGCGTCCATCCCGGTGACAGCAGGCTGCGGATCGCCGAGCTCACGGCCGCCGGGCAGGCGGAGATCAAGGAGCAGAACCGGCTGGCCGACGCGCTCGCCGCTGGACTGCTCGGCGGCCTGGACGCCCGGCGGCGGACGGAACTGACCAGGGCCCTGGGCACCGCGCACCGGCTGCTCCGGCTCGCCGCGATCACCGTCGAGACGGTCGACGGCGCCTCCCCCGACGCCCGCGCCTGCCTCGACGCGTACGCGGCCGACATCGACGCGCGGTTCCCCGAGGGCTTCGACCCCGCGACGCTCGTCCGCCCCGACGAGGTGTCGGGCGAGGCGGGCGCCTTCCTCGTGGCCTACGAGGAGGGCCGCCCCGTGGGCTGCGGCGCCCTGCGCCGCCTCGGCCCCGGGGCGGGCGAGATCCGCCATGTGTGGGTGGACCCCGGGGCCCGCAGGCTCGGTCTCGGACGCCGCCTCCTCGACGGGCTCGAACAGCGGGCCGCGGAGCGCGGGTTCACCGTCGTACGACTCGACACGCACGCCGCGCTCGTCGAGGCCCAGGAGATGTACCGGGCGTGCGGGTACATCGAGATCCCGCGCTACGACGACAACGTGTACGCGGCGCACTGGTTCGAGAAGCGACTGCGCGGCGCGAGGGCGGCGCAACCACCCCCGCGCTAGCGACGGTCACGCCCTCAGGTGCCGTTCGCGCAGGAGAACCCGGTGGGACAGAAGGAGTTCACGGCCGTCGTGAGCTGCTCGGACATGTCCGTGCCCGGCGGCGAGTACACGATGATGGCGTACGGCGTGCCGTCGGCGGCCTGGAAACGGTGATCGACGGTCTGCGTCGCCCCGTACTGCTTGCTGTCGTAGCGGTAGCTGAACTCCGTCCAGTCGGCGCCGGACCGCCGGTCCAGGTACTGGTAGCCCCGGAACCCCTCCGCGATGGACTGGGCCTGCGCCGAGGAGTCCGTCACGGTGGCCTCCTTGACCTGGAACACCATGAGCCGTCGATCGCCTCCGGGTGCCGTGTAGGTCACGACGGGCGCCAGCTTGCCCTGCGTCTCCTCGCGGGCCCAGCCGGCCGGCACGTCCACGGTGTAGCCGAGCGGATCGACCGAACGGCTGTACCCGGGTGCGGGCGCCGGGGCGGTGGTCACGGCCGGGGCGGTGTACGTGCCCTCCCCGCCCGAGCCGTTCGAGGTGCCCGGGGTCACGCCGGGCTGGGACGGCGTGACCGAGACCGAGGGCCCGGACGAGTGCGCCTCCGGATGCTTCGCCGAGTCGCCCCGGGTCACCGCCCACAGCCCGCCGCCCACACCCCCCGCAAGGACGGCCACGGCCACGATCACCAGCAGGAGCCGCCGCGCGTCACCGGACCCGCCGGGACGGCCACCACCCGGAGGCGGCACGACACCGCCCGGCCAGGTCTGCGGCTGCGACTGCTGGTGCGACCAGGCCGCCTGGGCCTGCTGCTGGGAGTGGGCCCATTGCTGCTGATGCGGCGGCTGGGGCGGCTGCGGTGGCGCGGAGCCCGCGGGCGGATAGGAATCCGGCCGCAGCGGACCCGCCTGAGTGGCCGCCGCCCACCACTGCTGATCCCCGGCCGGCGGCACCCCGCCGGCGTCCACACCGTCCTGAACCCCACCGTCCGTCGGCCCCGTACCGTCCTCGACCCACTGCCGACGCTCCGCGTCCCATCGCTGTGCCATCCCGCCACCCCCCGCTCCGTAACGACGATAGTGAGGATTCCGCCATCGGCACCCACTTTTATGGCGACAAAGCACATACGTTCGCTACGTACTTTCCGTACGCTCAACGCCCTCCGCACAAGGACGGGCATCGCACGAAGCCCCACGCCCCGAACACAGCGATGCCCGGGTGGTGATGACCACCCGGGCGAAGCCGCGCACTACGTCGGATCAGGTCGGCCGGATCAGATCGCTCGCGATCGGATCAGACCGATCGGGATCAGATCAGGCCGAGGGAACGAACCGCCTCGCGCTCCTCCTCGAGCTCCTTGACGGAGGCCTCGATGCGGGTGCGGGAGAACTCGTTGATGTCCAGGCCCTGGACGATCTCGTACCGGCCGTCCTTGGTGGTGACGGGGAAGGAGGAGATGAGGCCCTCCGGCACACCGTAGGAACCGTCGGACGGGATACCCATGGAGGTCCAGTCGCCCTCGGCGGTGCCGTTGACCCACGTGTGGACGTGGTCGATGGCGGCGTTGGCGGCCGAGGCGGCCGAGGACGCGCCACGGGCCTCGATGATCGCCGCACCACGCTTGGCGACGGTCGGGATGAACTCCTCCGCCAGCCACTTCTCGTCGTTGACGACCTCGGCGGCGTTCTTGCCGGCGACCGAGGCGTGGAAGATGTCCGGGTACTGGGTGGCGGAGTGGTTGCCCCAGATGGTCAGACGCTTGATGTCGGCGACCGTGGTGCCCGTCTTCTTCGCGAGCTGGGTCAGCGCGCGGTTGTGGTCCAGCCGGGTCATGGCGGTGAAGCGCTCGGCGGGTACGTCCGGAGCGGCGGCCTGGGCGATCAGCGCGTTGGTGTTCGCGGGGTTGCCGACGACCAGGATCTTGACGTCGTCCGCGGCGTTGTCGTTGATGGCCTTGCCCTGCGGCTTGAAGATGCCGCCGTTGGCCTCGAGCAGGTCGCCGCGCTCCATGCCCTTGGTACGGGGGCGGGCGCCGACGAGCAGACCGACGTTGGTGCCGTCGAAGGCGACGTTCGGGTCGTCCGTGATGTCGATGCCCTGAAGAAGCGGGAAGGCGCAGTCGTCGAGCTCCATCGCGGTGCCCTCGGCGGCCTTCAGCGCCGGCGTGATCTCCAGGAGGCGCAGCTTGACCGGAACGTCCGCGCCGAGCAACTGGCCGGAGGCGATGCGGAAGAGCAGGGCGTAACCGATCTGGCCGGCCGCGCCGGTGACGGTGACGTTCACGGGAGTGCGAGTCATGGCGTTCTCCGTATGACAGCAGGCGGTGGGGCGTCCCTGCCCCGGGTGCAGGATCGTCCCCTGCAACCACCGCAATGATCGATCAAGGGTTCCGATGATCGATCTCTCGGCGTCAAGAGAGATCCGCCGTCAGGCTATCGCGCATCCGGGACGCCGGACGTCAGGGTGCGTGTGGCCCACCCCACAGATGCGTCGTGGATCCCCCGGGCAGGCGGTCGCCGGGTCCGGGAGAGGGTGAACTCGGCGACCGCCAAAGGGGGTACCAGGTGCTCCGGGAAGGGATCTCCCCCCTTCCCGACAGCGCCGGATCCCGTGGGGGTAGGGATCGCCTGCCCCCTCGGAACCAACTCAATCCCCCCATCCCAAAGTTTTCTCCGCCCCAGCCCAAAGCCGTCTTTCGCCCCCTCCGCCCCTACTCGTCCCACCCCTGGGGCTCCGCCCCAGACCCCGCTCCTCAATCGCCGGAGGGGCTGAAAATTTCGCCGGCCGGAGCTGAAAGCTTCGGCGGGCCGGGGTTGGAACCGTCTGGACCCTGGACCCGCAGCCGGGATCCGGCGCGAGGGGCCGTGCCGGTACATCAATGGCCGTCGCCACCGACGGTCACTCCTCACCCGACGGCGATGGGCTGATGCACCGGCACGGCCCCGACCCACCCACCGGACAGAACCCGCCCCCACCCACCGGCCGCGGCAAGCAAGTTGAACGACCGCCGTCATACGGCACGCACACCGTGCCGGAATGGTCACTTCCGTGCCACAGGCGGCCGAGAGCTGTTGAACAGCGCGTTCTCGTGCACAAGGGTTGACCCCGGGCGGAACAACCGCCCGAGCGCGGCCCGTCCTTGACTCGGGGGAGAGGACGGGCCGTCGTCATTCCCGGGAACGACAGAGCCCGCCCTCCCCGAAGGAGAGGACGGGCCGACCGCGGTTCAGCGAACCGTGAAGTGCAGGGTGTCGTCCAGGAACGGGATCTCCAGCACCGGGTTGGGCTGCGCCATCAACGCGAGCACCACGATGGCCACGCCCAGGACGCTGTAGGTGACCATGTCCGTGAAGCGGGAGCGGACCGCGAGCATGCCGACGCTGGGCAGCATCCATCGCATCACGGCACCCGCGAGCAGCGCGGCACCGATCAGGATCGTGCCGACGCGGAACACGTCGAGCGCGGTGAGCAGCAGACCGAGCGCGACGGCGGACAGCACGGTGAGGATGGGCCACTGACGCGCGGGCGCCGGGGCGTCTCCGGGCGCGGCCCGGCCACCGCCCTCGGGCCGAGCCGTGTCCCGGGTGAAAAGCGGGAAGCGCCGCGTGGTGCGCCGCGGCTCGCCCTGGGCGTCGGGAGCGCTGATGGCGTCGCGGACGCTCATCTCATCGGAACCCCCGGCCCCACCCTCAGCCGCAGCCTCGGCATCGGCCTCGGTCTCGGTCTCGGTCTCGGTCTCGACATCGTGCCGAACCTCGGCCTCGACCTCAGCGCCGCCCTCAGACCGGGCCTCAGCGACAGCCCCGGCCCCGGCCCCGGCCCCGGCCCCGGCCCCGGCGTCAGTCTTCGACACGGCGTCGACCTCGGTCTCCTTCTCGGCCCCGGACCGCACGGCGGCGACCCCCCGGCCACCGCGCCCCGCGCCGGCCCCGGACTCGTGGGTGTTGCCGTCAGCCGACACTGCGCTCTGCCGCTTCCACCACGTTGACGAGGAGCTGGGCCCGCGTCATCGGCCCGACACCGCCCGGGTTGGGAGAGATCCAGGCGGCGACCTCGGCGACGTCCGGGTGGACGTCTCCGACGATCTTGCCCTCGGCGCTGCGCGAGACACCGACGTCGAGGACGGCGGCGCCGGGCTTCACGTCCTCGGCGCGGACGAGGTGCGCGGAGCCGGCGGCCGCGATGATGATGTCGGCGCGCTTGAGGTGCGCGGAGAGGTCACGGGTGCCGGTGTGGCACTGGGTGACGGTGGCGTTCTCGCTGCGCCGCGTCAGCAGCAGCGGCATCGGACGCCCGATGGTCACACCGCGACCGACGACCACGACCTCGGCACCCTTGATCTCCACGCCGTAGCGGCGCAGGAGGGTGAGAACGCCGTTGGGGGTGCAGGGCAGCGGGGCGGGCTCGTTGAGGACGAGACGCCCGAGGTTCATCGGGTGCAGGCCGTCCGCGTCCTTGTCCGGGTCCATGAGTTCCAGGATGCGGTTCTCGTCGATGCCCTTGGGGAGCGGCAGTTGGACGATGTAGCCGGTGCAGGCGGGGTCCTCGTTCAGCTCGCGGACCACCGCCTCGATCTCTTCCTGCGTGGCGGTGGCGGGCAGTTCGCGCTGGATGGAGGCGATGCCGACCTGGGCGCAGTCGCGGTGCTTGCCGGCGACGTACTTCTGGCTTCCGGGGTCGTCCCCGACCAGGACAGTCCCGAGGCCGGGCGTGACGCCCTTCTCCTTCAGGGCCGCCACGCGGACGGTCAGGTCGGACTTGATCGCGGCTGCGGTGGCCTTGCCATCGAGAATCTGGGCGGTCATGGCCCCCATCCTCCCGGATGACGCGGTCCAGGTTCCAATCAGGGGCCGCACCGGCCCCCGAGACGCCCCCGCACCAGCCTTTCCGCGGCCCCCCACCGCTTCCCCACGCCGTCTCGGCCACCCCCCGACGACCCCAGACCACCCGATTCCCCCGATTCCGGCCATGATCACCGATGTTGCACTTGCACAACACATAGGGAAGTTCGCTGGACAAGTAAGAGTCTGCTAAAGAACGATGAGCACACACAGTGTCGCGGGCAGTACCGGGGGGACGGACCGCTCTGTAGAAATTCCTCCGAACCGTGCCGCGCGTAGTCCCCGCAAGAGGCAACGGAGGAACCCCGCCATGAGTTTCGGCGACCCGAACAACCCCTACGGCCCGCCGCCGCAGCAGCCTCCCGCCGCCCCGCCGGGTGCCCCCGGATACGGGTACCCGCAGGCCCCGCCGAGCGTCCCCCCGCAGGGCTACGGCTACCCGCAGCAGCCCGCGTACCCCGGCTACCCGGGCGGCAACATGATGCCGCAGACCATGCCGGGCCTGATGGTCACCGCGCGCGTACTGCTCTACATCGTGGCGGGCGTGCAGATCCTGATCGGCATCTTCGCCATCTTCGGCGCCGCGACGATCAACGACGCGTCCAACGCGGGCGAGGACACCTTCGGCAACAACGGCCTGTCCGACATCGGCCACGCCTCCGCCGGCATCATCTTCGTGTTCGCGCTGATCTTCCTGGGCCTCGCGGGCCTGTCGATCACGCTGGGGGTCAAGTTCACCAGAGGCGGCCAGGGCATCCGGATCACCACCATGGTGTACGGCATCCTGGGCTCCCTGCTGGGCTTCCTCGGCCTGATCAACGCGGCGGACGTCGGCTCCTCCGCGTCGCTGGTGTTCGCGCTGCTGTGGATCGGCTTCGGCGGTGTGATGGCGGCGGCGATGATCGCGCCGTCGGGCGCCGCGTGGTTCAACCGCCCCCGCTACTGAGCGGTCCGGTACGCACCGAGGGCCGTGTCCCACCCTTGTCAGGGGGGACACGGCCCTCGCGTCATCCACGGAACCGAACCCGACCGCCAGGACGAACCCGACGCCGGGCCGACCCGACCGCGGCGATCAGTGGAAGAAGTGCCGCGTCCCGGTGAAGTACATCGTGATGCCGGCCTTCTTCGCGGCCTCCACGACCAGCTCGTCACGGACGGAGCCGCCGGGCTGGACCACGGCCTTGACGCCCGCGTCGGCGAGGATCTCCAGGCCGTCGGGGAACGGGAAGAACGCGTCCGAGGCGGCGTAGGAGCCGCGAGCGCGCTCGGCGCCGGCCCGCTCGACCGCGAGCTTCGCGGAGTCGACACGGTTGACCTGGCCCATGCCGACGCCGACCGAGGCGCCGTCCTTGGCGAGCAGGATCGCGTTGGACTTCACGGCGCGGCAGGCACGCCACGCGAAGGCCAGCTCGTCGAGCTCGCCCTCGCTCAGGGCGTCGCCGGTCGCCAGCGTCCAGCTCGCCGGGTTGTCGCCGGCGGCCTGGAGCCGGTCGGTGACCTGGAGCAGCGCGCCGCCGTCGACGGGCTTGATCTCGACGGGGGCGGCAGGGGCCTGGTGGGCCCGCAGCACGCGGATGTTCTTCTTCTTGGTGAGGGCTTCGAGGGCGCCGTCCTCGTACTCGGGCGCGACGATGACCTCGGTGAAGATCTCCGCGACCTGCTCGGCCATCTCCTTGGTGACCGGGCGGTTGACCGCGATCACACCGCCGAACGCGGACAGCGGGTCACAGGCGTGCGCCTTGCGGTGCGCCTCGGCGACGTTCGACGCGACGGCGATCCCGCACGGGTTGGCGTGCTTGATGATCGCGACGCAGGGGTCCTCGTGGTCGTACGCGGCACGGCGCGCGGCGTCCGTGTCCGTGTAGTTGTTGTACGACATCTCCTTGCCGTGGAGCTGCTCGGCCTCGGCGAGGCCACCCGTGCCGGAGGTGTAGAGGGCGGCGGGCTGGTGCGGGTTCTCGCCGTAGCGCAGGGTGTGCGAGCGCTCCCAGGTGGCACCCAGGAAGTCGGGGAACTGCGAGTCGTCGACGGGCGCGTACGAGGAGGCGAACCAGGAGGCGACGGCGACGTCGTACGCGGCCGTGTGCTGGAAGGCCTCGGCGGCGAGCCGCTTGCGGGTGCGCAGGTCGAAGCCGCCGCTCCGGACGGCGTCGAGGACGTCGTCGTAGCGGCCGGGGCTGGTGACGACGGCGACGGAGGGGTGGTTCTTGGCCGCCGCGCGGACCATCGAGGGACCGCCGATGTCGATCTGCTCGACGCACTCGTCGGGGGTGGCCCCGGACGCGACGGTCTCCTTGAACGGGTAGAGGTTCACGACGACGAGGTCGAACGGCTCGACGCCGAGCTCGGCGAGCTGCTGCCGGTGGCTCTCCAGGCGCAGGTCGGCGAGGATCCCGGCGTGGACCTTGGGGTGCAGGGTCTTGACCCGGCCGTCCAGGCACTCGGGGAAGCCGGTCAGCTCCTCCACCTTGGTGACGGGCACACCGGCCGCGGCGATCTTCGCGGCGGTGGAGCCGGTGGAGACGAGCTCGACGCCGGCGGCGTGCAGCCCACGGGCCAGCTCTTCGAGACCGGTCTTGTCGTACACGCTGACGAGCGCGCGCCGGATGACCCGCTTGGTGCCCTCGGTGCTCTCGGCCGTGACTGTGCTGTCGGCGGTCACTGGATAACTACCTTTCGTCCCTCAATGCGATAGCCGTTGCGGGCGAGCCGCCCCACGACATCGACGAGCAGTCTTCGCTCGACTTCCTTGATGCGCTCGTGCAGAGCGCTCTCGTCGTCCTCGTTGCGGACCTCGACCACGCCCTGGGCGATGATCGGTCCGGTGTCGACGCCGTCGTCGACGAAGTGGACGGTGCAGCCGGTGACCCGGGCTCCGTACGCGAGCGCGTCACGGACGCCGTGGGCTCCGGGAAAACTGGGCAGCAGCGCGGGGTGGGTGTTGACGAACCGTCCGCCGAAGCGGGCGAGGAATTCCTTCCCCACGATCTTCATGAACCCGGCGGACACGACGAGATCGGGCTCGTACGCGGCGGTCGCCTCCGCGAGCGCCCGGTCCCAGTCGTCCCGGCCGGCGTGGTCCTTGACCTTGCACACGAAGGTCGGGAGCCCGGCACGCTCGGCCCGCGCGAGCCCCTCGATGCCGTCCCGGTCGGCACCGACGGCCACGATCTCGGCCCCGTAGGCCGCCGCGCCCGCTTCCGCGACGGCGTCGAGCAGTGCCTGCAGATTCGTACCTGATCCGGAGACCAGCACGACGAGGCGCTTGGTCTTGGCCACGAGGGGGCCCTTTCTCGGGGGAGCGTTTGTACGGTCGTACGAATGCTTCGCGCCCCGGGATACGGGGAAGTCTACGAAGCGGCCGACCGTCAGCAACGATACCGGCACACCGGGCGGCCCCCACGGGACGGGGGCGAGGCCGGAAGGTAGCGTCTGGGGAGGATCCACCCGGGAACGCCTCCGGCACGGGGAACGCCCTGTGCGCGCGGGACGTTGACCTGGGACGAGAACGAACGTCCGGGGCATGACCCCGGCACCACCTGCGGCACGGGTTCCGGCGATGTCCGGAACACGCGTCCGGGGCACGAAACTCGGGGCGCGAGCCCGGAGTGCGAAGCTCGGGGCGTGGGTCCGGGGCGGACCGGCCCGAGGCGTCAGCCCGGGAGGAACGGCCCGGGGCGCACGTCGCGAGCGCGATGATGTGTGGACCCACCGCCTGCCCGAACCACCAAGGGGAAGACGCTCACCTGATGCCGGACCGCAGTCTCCGACTCCCTCCGCTCCTGCTGCGCGAGCGGCGCTCTTCGTCCACCCCGCCGAGGCCGGGCGAGGACGGCTCCACCGGCGGGCCCGGCTCCGCGGACGAGAACGGCGGCGGCTCGGGCGGAAGTGGCGGCCCCTCGGGCGAGCGCGAACCCGACGAGCCCGGCACTCCCCCGTCCGGCCAGACCTCGGGCCAGGAGGACAACCCGTTCGCGCCGCCGCCGGAGGGGACACCCGACCGGCCCTGGCAGCCGCGCCGGCATGGTCAGGGCTCCGGCGAGAACGACGGGGACGGCCGGCAGGGCTCCGGGCACTCGCCCTGGGGCAGCCAGTGGAGCGACCGGCAGCCCGGTCCCTCCAGCGGCGGCGGCTTCGGCGACCGGCCGGGCGCCCCGCAGGGCCAGGGCGGCCCCGAAGGCGGTCCCGGCGGGACCCCCGGCGGAGGCATGCGCTGGGACCCCACGGACCCGGCCCAGCGCCGCGCCCGTTACGCACTGCTCTCCGGCATGTGGGCGTTCTTCTTCGTCCTCTTCGGCTGGCCGTACGTGGCACTGCTGCTCGGCGCGCTCGCCCTGTACTGGGGCGGCAGCGCGCTGCGGTCCAGGTCGCGTACGCCGGACCCCGACGCCCCGGCCCCCGATCCGAACGCCCGCCCGCAGATGACCGCCGCGGTGAGCGGCATCGTGACCGCGTCGCTGGCCATCGTGCTGGTCGCCGGGGTCTTCACCGCCCACCTCGTCTACAGCGACTACTACTCCTGCACGAACGACGCCCTGACGACCGCCGCGAAGAAGTCGTGCAACGACCTCCTCCCGAAGGACCTGCGCGGCATCCTGGGCACCCACGACTGACGCCGGTCCCGCTGCCCGGGCCGCCCCCGGGCAGCGGTGCCGTCCCGGTTCAGCGGGCCGAGCCGTTCCCCGGGGTGTCCGAGGCGGGGTCCTGCGAGTCTGCACTCCCGTCGTCCGCCAAGTCCCCCAGGCCTCCAAGGCCTTCCGGTCGGTCTCCGGGGCTTTCCGGGTCCTCCGGCCGGTCCCGGCGGTCCGCGCCACCGTCCTCCGGTCCCTGCTC
This sequence comes from Streptomyces sp. NPDC028298, assembly GCF_055565895.1. NCBI lineage: Bacteria > Bacillati > Actinomycetota > Actinomycetes > Kitasatosporales > Streptomycetaceae > Streptomyces > Streptomyces sp. NPDC028298. Next base: position 388,536 of record NZ_JBVHTL010000004.1, on the reverse strand, counting down.
CGGAGACCCGACGGGAGCCTCACCCGCCTTCTTCAGCGCCTCCCATCGGGCCTCCCTCGACGCGTCCGCGTGCCGGCCGCCTCCCGTGGGCTCCCCAGGCAGCGGGTCGTACGGCTCGAAGGGGTCGTAGGAGTCGTACGGGTCGTACGCCTCGTACGGATCGAAGCTGTCCACGACCGACGGCACCGCGGGGTCGGCCTGACCGGACATGGACACCATCCCCTGGTGCGGAACCGGCGTCGGCAGCGGCAGGGCCGAGGTGCCCCGGCGCCCCGGCATCCAGGCACGCAGCCGCGACAGCGACCACGAAGTCCGCCCGGTCCCCCGCGCGCCCCGGCGGACACTCACGCTCCCGGCGGCCGCGCGTCCCCGGGCCCGCCATCCGGCCGCGCCCGCCGCGACGGGAATCCCGACGACCGCCGTCCACACCGCCGTCGCGGGCCCCACCTGCCACCACACCGGCCCGAAGTGGGCCAGGGCGCGGACCCCGAGCGGTCCCCCGGCCAGCCCGGCGAGCAGGCCGAGCGCGACGCCGCACCATCCGGCGGCGATCGCCACGGCGGTCACCGTCCGCCCGAGCGGCCAGGGTTCCTCCCGGCCCGGAGTTCCCTGCGCGGCCCCCGCCTTCACCACGAACCACGCCACGGTCACCCCGGCGGCCAGCGGCACCAGCACGCTCGGCCAGGGCGACGGCTCCCCCGACCCCGGTTGCGGCAGTGCCGCGAGCAGCGGAAACGCGGGCAGCAGCTCGGTCGGCGCGTGCGCCCCCGAGACGGCCGCGGTCAGCGGACCGGCGACATGACCCGCACTCAGGACGACTCCCGGACCGAGCCCGTAGGCCGCCCCCCACACGGCCGCGTTCGGCACCAGGACCAGACAGAGCAGCAGGACGGCGAACCGACCCGACCACCCGCCGGTGAGCTGCACGAACGAGGCGCGGGCCGTGTCCCCGTGCCACACGAGCGACGCCGTCACGAGCAGGGCCCCACCCGCGACGAGGACCGCGATCCCGGCCGCGGCGGCCCGCGCGGCGCCGCCGAGCACCCGGTCGTCGGCGGTGACGAGACGGCGTACGGCCGAATCCGGGCGCCCCGCTGTCCGCGGACGCGCCTTCGCGGCCCGCCTTCCCCTGAACGGGCCCGGTCCCCACGGCCGTCCGTGCGCCGTCCAGACGCCCGCCCCCGCGGCGATCACCGCGAGGAGCGGCAGGCAGATCGCCGTCCAGGCCCAGGCCGGACGCAGCGTCCCGCCCGCGGCGTACGCCGCGGCGGCCCAGCCGACGGAGAGATAGCCGGCCACGACCCCGGCCCACGCCGTGTGCGGCGAGGACTCCGAGGTGACGTCGGCCGCCTCGCGTGCGGCCCGGTGCAGCAGCCACACCGGGAGGGCCAGCAGGAGCAGCGGTGTCACCCCCACCGGCATCGGCAGTCCGGAGAGTGTGTCGGTGCGGATCAGCTCCACGCCGTGCGCGAGCAGCCAGAGCCCGGCGGCGACGTGCAGCGCCCCGTCCGGCCCGCTGTCCGGATAGGGCGAGCTGATCCACAGCACCATGACGAGGATGGCGAACCAGGCGAGCCCGAGCCCCGCGGCGAAGACGCCTCCCAGGAGGCTCGTGGCCAGTCCGGGTGAACGGTCGCGCATTCGGGTGAGCAGGTGCGACAACGAGAGCCTGCGGTCGGTGATTTGGGTCACGGCTCTCATGCTCCCAACGACACGCGCTTTCTCGTCGTAACAGGCGAACCCTGGATGTGTCGCTCAATATGCAGTTATGTACTTTTTCGTACGAAGGGGCTTTCTGTGGAACCTGAGATGACACAGAGCCCCGCCACCCCGCTGCCGGCGCCCAAGGAGCGCCGCCGTCTGCGCGAGGGCCGGTCGCTGACCCAGGCCGATGTGGCCGGCCGACTGGGCGTCAGCCGGTCGACGGTGCGCTCGTGGGAGACCGGCCGTTCGGCCCCGCGCGGCCGTATGCGGGAGGAGTACACGAGGCTGCTCACGGCCGATCAGCCCGCCGCCCGGCCGGAGGTGACCGTCCCTCAGGAGGACCTCGCCGCGGAGCTGGTGAGCGCGGGGACAGGCGGCGAAGCCGGGGCCGGAGCCGGAGCCGCAAAGAAACGTTCCGCCCGTGTCGGGGAGCGGCCCGGGCGCAAGCGGGCCGAGGGGCGGCTCACCGAGGGGCTGCCCACCGAGGAGTGGCTCGCCGAGGACGCGCACGCCGGACTCTCGGAGCCTTCCCTGACACCCGCTCAGGCCTTCGACGCGCTCTACGCGTTCTGCGCCCCCGCCCTCGTACGGCAGACCTATCTGCTGACCGGGCGGCGCGAACTGGCCCGCGAGTCCGTGGAACGGGCGTTCCAGCAGGCCTGGTACCGCTGGCCCGAGGTGGCCGTGGACCGGGATCCGGCCGGATGGGTGCGCGCCACGGCGTACGAGTACGCGCTCTCCCCCTGGCACCGGCTGCGCCCCCGCTACCGTCACCCCGAGGCGCCGCCCGCCGGCGCCGCCGACCGCGCCCTGCTCGACGTACTCCTGGAACTGCCGCCGGTGTACCGGCGCACCCTGCTGCTGTACGACGGCGTGGGGCTGGGGCTGCCGGAGACCGCGGCCGAGACGGAGGCGAGCACGCCCGCGGCGGCCAACCGGGTGCTGCACGCGCGCGAGGCCGTCGCCGAACGGCTGCCGGAGCTGGCGTCGCCGGAGGAACTGCACCGGCGGCTCACCGAACTCGCGAGCGCGGAGCGGCTGCGGGCGGCGAAGCCCCGCACGGTCCGCTGGTACGGCGAGCGCCGGGCCCAGCAGTGGACCCGGGCGGCCATCGCCTTCACGGCCCTGCTGATCGGGGTGACCGCCCTGACGCTCGGCACCGCTCCGGACCACTACGAGGAGCCTCTCGCGCCGCCGGAGACCATCCACGGCCTGCCGCCCCGGGCCGCCCCCGGGCCGCTGTCCGCGGCGGAGCTGAAGCTGCGGGCCCGGCTGAGGTCCCAGCAGATGAACGGCCCCGAACGGCTGATCCCGGAGAACCGCTGACGCCGGTGGCCCGGGACGTGGAACGCCGGTGGGCCCGCACCCCCGAAAGGGTGCGGGCCCACCGGCGTTCGGTCGGGCGTCGGCTCAGCCGGCGAGGATCTCGCGGGCGAGCTTGGCCGTCTCGGTCGGCGTCTTGCCGACCTTGACACCGGCGGCCTCGAGGGCCTCCTTCTTCGCGGCGGCCGTACCGGAGGAGCCGGAGACGATGGCGCCGGCGTGGCCCATGGTCTTGCCCTCGGGCGCGGTGAAGCCGGCGACGTAGCCGACGACCGGCTTCGTCACGTTGGCCTTGATGAAGTCGGCCGCGCGCTCCTCGGCGTCGCCGCCGATCTCGCCGATCATGACGATCAGGTCGGTGTCGGGGTCGGCCTCGAACGCGGCGAGCGCGTCGATGTGCGTCGTGCCGATGACCGGGTCGCCACCGATGCCGACGGCGGAGGAGAAGCCGATGTCACGGAGCTCGTACATCATCTGGTACGTCAGCGTGCCGGACTTCGAGACCAGGCCGATGCGGCCCGGCTTCGTGATGTCGCCCGGGATGATGCCGGCGTTGGACTGGCCCGGGGTGATGAGACCGGGGCAGTTCGGGCCGATGATGCGGGTCTTGTTGCCCTTGGCCTTCGCGTACGCCCAGAAGGCGGCGGAGTCGTGGACGGCGATGCCCTCGGTGATGACGACCGCGAGGGGGATCTCCGCGTCGATCGCCTCGACCACGGCGGCCTTGGCGAAGGCCGGCGGCACGAAGAGGACGGACACGTTGGCGCCGGTCTTCTCCATGGCCTCGGCGACCGTGCCGAAAACGGGGATCTCGTTGCCGTCGATGTCGACGGACGTGCCCGCCTTGCGCGGGTTCACGCCACCGACGATGTTCGTCCCGTCCGCGAGCATGAGCTTGGTGTGCTTCATGCCCGTGGCACCGGTCATGCCCTGGACGATGACCTTGCTGTCCTTGTTGAGGAAGATAGCCATGGCTGTTTAGTCCCTCGTCCCTTACTTCGCAGCCGCGAGCTCGGCGGCCTTGTCGGCCGCGCCGTCCATGGTGTCCACGCGCTGGACCAGCGGGTGGTTGGCGTCCGACAGGATCTTGCGACCCAGCTCGGCGTTGTTGCCGTCGAGACGCACGACCAGCGGCTTGGTGACGGCCTCGCCCTTGTCGGCGAGGAGCTGGAGCGCCTGGACGATGCCGTTGGCGACCTCGTCACAGGCGGTGATGCCACCGAAGACGTTGACGAAGACGGACTTGACGTCCGGGTCGCCGAGGATGATCTCCAGGCCGTTCGCCATGACCGCGGCGGAGGCGCCGCCGCCGATGTCGAGGAAGTTGGCGGGCTTGACGCCGCCGTGGTTCTCACCGGCGTACGCGACGACGTCGAGGGTGCTCATGACGAGACCCGCGCCGTTGCCGATGATGCCGACCTCACCGTCGAGCTTGACGTAGTTGAGGTTCTTGGCCTTGGCGGCGGCCTCGAGGGGGTTGGCGGCCGCGTGGTCGACGAGCGCCTCGTGGTCGGGCTGACGGAACTCGGCGTTCTCGTCCAGCGACACCTTGCCGTCAAGGGCGATGACCTTGCCGGAGGCGACCTTGGCGAGCGGGTTCACCTCGACGAGGAGGGCGTCCTCCTTGATGAAGGTGTCCCACAGCGTCACCAGGATCTCGGCCACCTGCTCGGCGACCTCGGCCGGGAACTTCGCCTGGGCGACGATCTCGCGGGCCTTCTCGATCGACACGCCTTCGTTGGCGTCGACCGGCACCTTCGCGAGGGCGTCGGGGTTCTCCTCCGCGACGACCTCGATCTCCACGCCGCCCTGGACGGACGCCATGGCGAGGAAGGTGCGGTTGGTGCGGTCGAGGAGGTACGAGACGTAGTACTCCTCGACGATCTCGGGCGCGGTCTCGGCGATCATCACCTTGTGGACCGTGTGGCCCTTGATGTCCATGCCGAGGATGTCCGTCGCGCGGGCGACGGCCTCGTCCGGGGTGGCGGCGAGCTTGACGCCGCCGGCCTTGCCGCGGCCACCGACCTTCACCTGGGCCTTGACGACGGACTTGCCGCCAAGACGCTCGGTCGCCTCGCGGGCTGCCTCAGGCGTGTCAATGACTTCACCGGCCAGCACCGGTACACCGTGCTTGGCGAAGAGGTCCCTCGCCTGGTACTCGAACAGGTCCACGCGCGTCCGTCCCTATCAGTGATCTCGCGGTTCGTTGGATGCGTGGGCGTGCCGCGAAGGGCAACGTGACGTCCGCTGTCACAAGGGTGGCGCACACGATGTCCGAGCGCGCGGCATGTCCGTCTCGCAGGTTATCGCCGTGGGGCACGGGACCCTAAATCGCAGCTCACACCACAGCGGTGATACCTGTCACAGAACGGGCCCCGGACCGGCCCTCACCTGGCCGGGGATCACCCCGTGAGGCCCCTGTGAGCAGCCGCTGAGCGCCCCGGACGCACCGCCGCACCCGGGAGTCCGGCCGGTCGGCGAGGCCCCGGGAGCCCGGTCGGGTGGATCCGCCGGCCTTCCGCCGTCCGGGTCCCCCGAACCACCCGGAACCGGTCATCCGTGGTCAGGACGGATCACTCTCATCTGGTGTCCGGGACCGGCAGCGGCCGCTTCTCGATCGCCGCCGCCATCACCTCGGGGAACAGATCGGGTGTGCAGGCGAACGCCGGAGCACCGAGCGCCGCGAGCGCCGCCGCGTGCTCACGGTCGTACGCGGGCGCCCCCTCGTCGGACAGCGCGAGCAGTGTCACGAACTGGACCCCCGACGACTTCATCGCCGCGACCCGCTTCAGCATCTCGTTGCGGATCCCCCCTTCGTAGAGGTCGCTGATGAGGACGACGACCGTGTCGGCCGGTCTGGTGATCTGCGACTGGCAGTAGGCGAGTGCCCGGTTGATGTCGGTGCCGCCGCCGAGCTGGGTGCCGAAGAGGACGTCGACCGGGTCGTCGAGCTGGTCGGTGAGGTCGACGACGGCCGTGTCGAAGACGACGAGCCGGGTGGCGATGGACCGCATCGACGCCAGCACCGCCCCGAACACGGAGGCGTAGACGACCGACGCCGCCATCGACCCCGACTGGTCGATGCAGAGGACGACCTCCTTCTTCACGGACTGCGAGGCACGCCCGTAGCCGATCAGCCGCTCGGGCACGACCGTGCGGTACTCGGGCAGGTAGTGCTTCAGGTTGGCCGCGATCGTGCGGTTCCAGTCGATGTCGTGGTGGCGCGGTCGGCTGATCCGGGCGCTGCGGTCGAGGGCGCCGGTGAGCGTGGCCCGGGTGCGGGTGGCGAGCCGCTTCTCCAGGTCCTCCACGACCTTGCGCACCACGGCCCGCGCGGTCTCCTTGGTCGTCTCCGGCATGGCCTTGTTCAGGGAGAGGAGGGTGCCCACCAGGTGCACGTCGGCCTCCACCGCCTCCAGCATCTCGGGCTCCAGGAGCAGGGTGGAGAGCCCGAGCCGGTCGATGGCGTCCCGTTGCATCACCTGGACGACGGAGGAGGGGAAGTAGGTCCGGATGTCGCCGAGCCAGCGCGCGACCGACGGCGCCGAGGCCCCGAGCCCCGCCGAACGGTCCCGCCCCGGCCGTCCCCCGCTCCCCTTTCCGTAGAGCGCGCCCAGCGCCCCGTCCATGGCGGCGTCCCGGCCGGAGAGCACGCATCCGGTGCCGTCCGCCTCGTCGCCGCCGAGCACCAGCCGCCAGCGCCGCAGCCGCTCGTCCCCGGCACTCAAGGCCGCCTCGCTCATGGAGCCACCCTCACAAGATCGTCGTCGATGTCTTCGCCGGTACTGATGCCGGTGCCGGTGTCTTGGCCGGTGCCGCCGGTGTCTCTTCCCTCGCCGGTGTGCGCACCGGTGTCCGCGTCCGGACCGGCGAGTCCCAGCAGCAGGCTCAGCAGCGGCAGGACGGCGTCGGCGCGCGCGGTGTCGAGGTCGGGGGCGAACCCGGGTATGCCGGAGCCGGAGCCGGTGGCCTCCGCGTGTGCCCGGGGCGCCGGGCCGCGCCGGACGAGCTCGCCCAGGGTCCGGCGCACTCCCGTCTCGTACGCCGAGAACGTCCGGCGCAGCAGCGGCAGCACATCGGTGAACGCGTCGGCCGGCACCCCGGTCAGCCAGGTGTCCACCAGCCCGAGCAGCCGCTCGTCGTGCACGAGGAGCATGCCGCCGGAGCCGCCCCCGACGAATCCCTCGATCCACGCGGCCCCGTCCGCGGGTTCCGTGCCCGGCGACAGCACGAGACCCATGAGCCGGGCGGCCTCCTCCTGCGCCAGCTCTCCTTCGTCCAGGAGCAGCCGGACCGCCCGGCCTCTGACCACCCCGGGCACGGTGTCCCGCGCGGCGAGCACCCGCAGCACGGAGTGCCAGCGTCCGCGGATCCCCGAGGGCCCGTCGCTCCCCGAGGTCGCCTCCCCCAGCAGTCCCACCGCCCCGTGCACGGCGTCGAGGTGGCGTCGCATCTCCTCGGCGGCGTCGCCGTCGAGGGAGGCGCAGGCCGGCGGGAGGCCGACGAAGACGCGTTCGGCGAGACCGGCCGCGACCTCGGAGAGGGCGTGGGTGTCCGTGCCGCGCACGTCGCCGTAGCGCAGGGAGCGGACGAGTGCGGGAAGGGCCTGGGCGAGGTGGCCCACGTCCGTGTCGAGGGCGGCGCGGTCGGCGAGCACCCGCATCACCACGGGCAGCGCGTCCGCGAGCTCGGCGAGGAGGCAGCGTTCGGCCAGGGCCGTGACGTCCGCCAGTGACGGCGCGCCGACGGCGTCCGCCTCGGCCTTGGCCGTCGCCGCGGACACGACGGTCGTGCCCCACACACCGGCCTCGGCGACCCGCACCGACAGCTCCGGCTCCCAGCGGAGCCGCCAGGTCTCCCGGAAGGTGCCCGTGCTGCCGCGGGACGCCACGGGCTCGCCCCACCCGACGCCCAGGAGCCGCAGCCGGTGCAACAGGGTGCTGCGCCCGGCGTCGGTCTCCTTGCGCAGGTCGAGCTCCACCTCCCGTTCCAGGGCCTCGGGCTTGAGCCGCAGCCGCCGCTGGGTCTGGGTGAGGTCCCGCTGCAACGGCACCGCCGGGGCGGATTCCGGCACCTCGCCGAGCACCTCGCCGACCACGAGCCGGTCGCGGACCAGGTCCAGGGGGACGTCCGAGCCCTCGCACATCACGGCACGGACGGCGTCGGTCGTCTCGCTCAGTCCGGGCAGCGGGCGGCCGCGCATCGCCGCGAGGGTGCCGGCCAGGCGCACGGCCTCGATGACGTGGGCCGACGACACTCCCCGGTCCTCGTCGCGCAGCAGCCTGGCCACCTTGGTCATCCACCGCTCGATCGGGCGGTCGGGGGCGCTGAAGAGATGTCCGTACCAGCCCGGCGAGTCGATGCCCGCTCCGTACCCGCTGGCGCGGGACAGCCGGCGGTGTGTCCAGGGCACCCAGGTGAGCTGGACCTTGGCCTTGGGCAGCCCCTTGAGGAGTGCCCGGTCGGCGCCGACCGTGGCCCGCTGCCGCAGGGCGGGCACGTGCCAGGCTCCGCACACGACGGCCACGTCGTCCCCGAACTCCCGCTGTGCCGCCCGGATCTGGAGCCGCATGTACGCCTCGCGCACGAGATCCCGGTCGTGTCCGCCGACCCCGAACGCCTCGCGCAGCGACCCCATGGCCTCCTCCAGCACGGTGAACGGGGCGAACGGGTCGTCCGCCGCACCGGCCCGGTGCTCGACCACGTCCTCCCACCAGCGCTCCGGGTCGTCGTAGCCGGCGGTCTCGGCGAGGACGGCGAGGGGGTCGATCCGCACGGCGGACGCGTCGGCCGACCGGCCGGAATCACCGGCCGGACCGGGCTGCCCGGGGTCACCCGTGGACTCGGGGGCCGGTGCGGTGCCGGGGCCGTCCGGGGCACCGGGAACTCCGGCCGCGCCGGGGTCCACCGCGGTCCCGTGGTCCGCGGGCGCCGCCGGGTCTCCTCCGGGGCCGGGGGCTCCGGGGCTCCCGGCCGCAGGCGGGGTGGTGTCGGAGGGCGCGCTCACCGGCCCGTCCCGGTCGGGGGCCGTCCCTTTCCCCTCTTCCTCTTTCTCCCAGGCCAGGGTGTGCGAGGCCGGGAGGTCGATGAAGCGCGCCTCGACCCCGTGTTCCAGCGCCCACCGGATCGCCACCCACTCCGGTGAGAACTCGGCCAGCGGCCAGAAGGCCGAGTGACCGGGCTCGTCCACGACATGGGCGAGCAGCGCCACCGGGGGCCGCATGTCCTTCTCGGCGGCCAGCGGGACGAGTGCGTCCGCCTCGGGCGGGCCCTCGATCAGCACGACCCGGGGTGCCGCCGCGTCCAGCGCCGACCGCACAGCCCGCGCCGACCCGGGTCCGTGGTGCCGCACACCGAGCAGCAACGGCCCCGGCCCCCGCACGACCGCCCCGCCCCCCGGAGCGGGCGGCCCGGCCTCCCGCTCGGCACTCATGCGCTCACCTCGCGGCAGGCGCGGTAGAAGTCCTTCCAGCCGTCCCGCTCGCGGACGACCGCTTCCAGATACTCCTGCCAGATCACGCGGTCGGCGGCCGGGTCGCGCACGACGGCCCCGAGGATGCCGGCGGCGACGTCGCTCGCGCGCAGCACGCCGTCGCCGAAGTGGGCCGCCAGAGCGAGGCCGTTGGTGACGACGGAGATCGCCTCGGCGGTGGACAGCGTGCCGCTGGGCGACTTCAGCTTCGTCCGGCCGTCGGCCGTGATCCCGTCGCGCAGCTCCCGGAAGACGGTGACGACACGGCGGATCTCGTCGACGCCGTCGGGCACGGCGGGCAGGTCGAGGGAGCGGCCGATCTGGTCGACCCGGCGCGAGACGATGTCGACCTCGGCGTCGGCGCTCTCCGGCAACGGCAGCACGACCGTGTTGAAGCGGCGGCGCAGGGCGCTGGAGAGTTCGTTGACCCCGCGGTCGCGGTCGTTGGCCGTGGCGATCAGGTTGAACCCGCGGACGGCCTGCACCTCCTGGCCCAGTTCCGGTATCGGCAGCGTCTTCTCGGACAGGATCGTGATCAGGCTGTCCTGCACGTCGGCGGGCACACGCGTCAGTTCCTCGACCCGGGCGGTCATGCCCTCGGCCATGGCCCGCATGACGGGGCTCGGCACGAGCGCGTCCCGGCTGGGCCCGTGCGCGAGCAACTGCGCGTAGTTCCAGCCGTACCGGATGGCCTCCTCGGGGGTGCCGGCCGTGCCCTGCACGAGCAGGGTCGAGTCGCCGCTGACGGCGGCCGCCAGGTGCTCGGACACCCACGTCTTGGCGGTGCCGGGCACACCGAGCAGGAGCAGGGCCCGGTCGGTGGCGAGCGTCGTGACGGCGACCTCGACGATGCGGCGCGGCCCCACGTATTTGGGAGTGATCACCGTGCCGTCCGGCAGGGTGCCGCCCAGCAGATAGGTGGCCACGGCCCAGGGTGAGAGCAGCCAGCGCTCGGGGCGGGGCCGGTCGTCCTGCGCGGCGAGCGCGGCGAGTTCGGCGGCGAAGGCGTGCTCGGCGTGCGGTCGCAGCGCCTCGCTCGGCCGGCTCGCCTCCCTCTCTCCCGCGGGTGCGTCGACGGACGTCGGTTCAACGGACACGGACATGCCTGGGTCCCCCTCCAGCTCGGCCGGTTCGGATCTGGTTCCACCGTGCACCACGCCACTGACAATGCGCTCTGACCTGCACGAATGTGCTCGCGAGGGTCGATTGTCAGTGGCGGGTCCTACCTTCGATCGCATGACACAGCAGGCGGTGCGCTGGACGGCGGATCAGGTGCTGGCACTGGCGCCTGACGCCGCGTCACGCAAGGCGGGGAGCAAACTCGGCGCGGCCGGACCGTGGTCCGAGGCGGGCAGCACGGAGGAGGGGACGGTATGGGGACTGTGCAGGGGAAGCGGCAGCAAGCCGTATCAGACGGTCGTGGACATCGCGGACTCGGCGGGTCCGGCTTACAAGTGCAGTTGTCCGAGCCGGAAGTTCCCGTGCAAGCACGCGCTGGGGCTGCTGCTGCTCTGGGCGGGCGCGGACGGAGCGGTGCCGTCCGCGCAGGCGCCGGACTGGGCCGCCCAGTGGCTGGAGGGCAGACGCAGGCGCGCGGAGAGCAGGAGCTCGCCGGGCGGGGGATCTGGAGCCGCCTCGCCGGGTGATCCCGAGGCGGCCCGGCGCAGGGCCGAACGCCGGGCCGAGCGGATCACCGCGGGGGCGGCCGAGCTGGAGCAGCGGCTGGCGGACCTGCTGCGCGGCGGACTGGCCTCCGCCGAGCGTGCGGGGTACGGGATGTGGGAGGAGACGGCCGCCCGGATGGTCGACGCGCAGGCTCCCGGTCTGGCGGCGCGCGTGCGGGAGTTGGGGGCGATCCCGTCGTCGGGGCCGGGCTGGCCCGTGCGGCTCCTCGAGGAGTGCGCGCTGCTGCATCTGCTCGACCAGGGCTGGCTGCGGCGCGAGCGGCTGCCGGACGACCTGGCCGCGACGGTCCGCTCCCGCGTCGGGCTGCCCGGCTCCGCGGACGGCCCGCCGGTGCGTGACCGCTGGCTGGTCCTCGCGCAGTACGACACGGCGGACGCCCGGCTCACGACCCGCAGGATCTGGCTGTACGGCGCCGAGTCCGGCCGGACGGCCCTGCTCCTGTCCTACGGCGCGGCGGGCCGGGCACCCGAACTGGCGCTTCCGGTGGGGCTGGCGTTCGAGGCGGAGCTGTCCGCGTACCCGGGCGCCGGCCAAGCGCGGGCGGCGCTGGGCGAGCGGTTCACCGCCCCGGCACCCGAGGCGATACGGCCGAAGGGCCTGACGACGTCTCAGGCCGCCGCCCGCTACGGAGAGGCGCTTCGAGCCGACCCGTGGCTGGACTCCTGCCCCGTCACCCTGGAGCGGGTGATCCCGGCCCCGGACGGCGACTCGTGGCAACTCGCCGACGCCGACGGCGAGTCGGCCCTCCCGCTCAGCCCCTCCTCGCGGGCCCGGCCCGAACTGTGGCGCCTGGTCGCCCTGTCCGGCGGCGCGCCGGTCACGGTCTTCGGCGAGTGCGGCCACCGCGGCTTCACTCCGCTGACGGCATGGCCGCAGGGCGAGGGCGAGGCGATTTCGCTGTGCTGACCTCCGTACGGAAAGGACGCTCATGACCACCACACCGGCTTCGGCGGGCGCAGCCGTCGGCGGCTCCTGGGAGGAGCTCGTCACCGTGGCGCTGCTCGGCACGGAGCGGCGCGCGCTTCCCGGACAACAGCCCGGGCGGCAGGCTCCGGTGGCGCTGCTGGACGCGGCGGCCGTGGAGACCGTGCGGCGGCGGGCCGGAGTGCGGCCGGCACCGGCGGCGGCCCTTCCGGAACCCGCGGCACCGGACCCGCGGACCCCGCTGCCCCCCGCCGCTGCCCGCAGGCTCTCCACCCTGCTGGCGGACCGCCCCGGAACGGGCGGCGGTGGCCGCAGGGGCGCGGCGCCCGACCTCGTCGAGCTGCTGCCCCAGTGGCTGGCCCTCGCCAACGCACGCGGTTTCGCCGCGCCCCCGCAGGCACTTCCGGCGCTCCTCGACGCGGCCCGCGGGCGCACCGACCTGCGGCCCGCCGCCCTCGCCTTCGCCGGGCCGCGGGCCCTGTGGCTGGCCGGGCTGAACCCGGAGTGGCGGTTCGCGCTGCGCACCTCCTCGGGCGGCGCCACGGCACTGCCGGAGGCGCCCGAGGACATACAACGGCTGTGGCAGGAAGGGCTGTTCGCGGAGCGGGTCGCTCTGCTGGCGGCGGTACGGGCCGAAGACCCGGCCGCCGGACGGGCCCTGCTCGTCACGACCTGGTCGACCGAGCGTGCCGAGGACCGGCTGATGTTCCTCGACTCCCTCCGCTCCGGGCTGTCCGCCGAGGACGAGACGTTCCTCGAAGGCGCCCTGGCGGACCGCAGCCGCAACGTGCGGGCGACGGCGGCCGAGCTGCTGTCCGCGCTGCCGGGGTCCGCGCTCGCCGCGCGGATGGCGGACCGGGCCGCCTCCTGTGTTGCCGTCGATCACACGCGGGAGGCCCCGGTGATCACGGTCGAGGCGCCGCACGAGTGCGACGCCGCGATGGAGCGGGACGGGGTGGTGGCGAAACCCCCGGCCCGCCGGGGCGAACGGTCCTGGTGGCTGGGCCAGCTCGTCGAGGCGGCACCGCTCGCGACCTGGGGCGAGCGGCTCGGGGGCCGTTCGCCGGAAGAGGTGGTGGCCCTGCCCGTGGCGGACGGCTGGCAGGGGGAACTGCACGCGGCCTGGTGCCGGGCGGCGGTGCGGCAGCGCGATCCCGCGTGGTCGAGGGCACTCCTCGGGCCGCCCTCCGCTCCGGAGGCCGGGGGGCCGGGAGCGGTGTCACTGGCCGAGCGGGCCAAGCTGCTCGCCACCCTGAGTGCCGGGGAGCGGGCCGACTGGGTGGCCGGTTTCATCGGTACGCACGGACTGTCCGAGGCGTTCCAACTGCTCGGGGTGTGCGCGGTGCCCTGGGCGGGCGGACTGGGGCGGGCGGTGGTGGACGCGCTCGACATCGCGCGGGACGCGGGGAGCTTCCCGTGGAGCTTCAGCGGGGTGATGGGGCTGGCCGAGCGCTGCCTGGACCCGGCGGAGGCGGGGCGGCTCGAAGGTCTCACCTCGGTCCCCGACGAGTCGGAGCACGCGGCACCGGGGTCCGGGGACTACTGGGCCGAGGCCTTCCAGCGGCTCGTGACGACCCTGCGCCTGAGAGCGACCATGTCCGCCGAGCTCACGTCCCCCTGACCGCCCCGGCATCGCCGCCGGTCGGCCGATCGCCGACGGGCCCGACGCCCGAACCCGCCGGGGTTCCGCCCAGCCCTTCACGCGGGCAGGCGCAAGCCCAGATCCCGGCGGCCATGCGGGCGCGCCACGTCGGCGCAGCAGTCATGCGGGCAGGCGCGGGCACCCGGCGGTCACGCGGGCAGGCGCGAGCCCGGACTCCGGCGGCCATGCCGGCGCGGCACGATCGGCGCAGCAGTCACGCGGGCAGGCGCAAGCCCGCCCGGTGGCCGTGCGGGCAGAGGTGCAGGACCCTGCGCCCCGCCGGCACCCGGGCAGGCGTGGGCATCCGGGAAGGCGCAGGCGCCCGGTCACGCTCCGGCGGGCTGCCTGACGTTCGCCCGGACCCAGTCCACGATGGACACCGTCGTCGCGCCCGGGGTGAAGATCTCCGCGACGCCCTTCTCCTTGAGGGGAGCGATGTCCGCCTCGGGGATGATGCCGCCGCCGAAGACCTTGATGTCCTCGGCCTCGCGCTCCTTCAGGAGGGCGATGACGGCCGCGAAGAGCGTGTTGTGGGCGCCGGACAGGATGGACAGGCCGATCGCGTCGGCGTCCTCCTGGATCGCGGTGTCGACGATCTGCTCCGGGGTCTGATGAAGCCCGGTGTAGATGACCTCCATACCGGCGTCGCGCAACGCCCGCGCGATCACCTTGGCCCCACGATCGTGGCCGTCGAGCCCCGGCTTGGCCACCACCACGCGGATCGGACCGGCTGCCACACCCATCACTGCCTCCATGAACGGACTACTTCAAACCTGCACCGACAAGGACTGCCGACACATGCCTGCGACGACCGCCGCCGGACCACGACCGACGACTGGCCGAAATCCACCGATTGATCCACCGATTGCTTCATCGATTGATTCACCGATTGACCAGTATTGACTACCCGTTGTCACCAACAGGCGTCCGTCGACCGCGCCGACTACTGACCATCGACACATATCGCTCAGTTTTCCGCTCGCCACACCGGATCACTCCGGAACACCGATCGCGCCAAGCGGCACAGGCGTCCCGGGCCCTTTCGGCCCGGGAAGTGAACGAACGTTATCGCCAGCATCCCGCAACCGGCAGTTTCGCGGTGGAGACCGAGGGGGAAATCACACACTGGGACAAGTTCGCCGCGCACGGTTCCGTACGGCGGCACTGGCGCCGCAGGGATCTGCGGCGTACGGGCCTCGGCCGGAGCGGGCGCAAGAAGAGCCGCGACCAGGTGGCCGCACATCGCGTCGTCAGCGGGACGGCGTGGTGCTGGGGCACATCGGCGACGGCACGACAGCGGGGAGCGAGGCCGGGCAGCAGGACAGCGGAACACGAAGGCGACTCCACGCCACGACACGCAGCCGTCGCATCCAGCGCGGCCGACGGTCGGGGAGCCGGGGTCGGCGTCGTATACCGCGCCCTTTCGCCGAGCGCTCCGCAGCGTCACCGGTCTCACACGCCGGGGACGTGTCGTGGACCGCCGCCGTCGCCGACCTCACGGCTTTCCACTAGGGCACACGGGGGACGGAGTGGTCCTCCCGCGTGCCGACTGGAGGTCGGCCATGAAGGTGACCGAGGCTGCGTCGCCCTTTCTCCCCCTGTGCCAGCGCCTGTTTCCGACGAAACTGGCCGGGCTCTCGGTGGCCCTGCTGAAGGCCACGGCACTGGAGCTCGCGATCCTCGCCGGGCACCTCCTCCTCTATCCCTCCGGCATCACGCAGGAGCGCCGCACCGGACGTCCGCTCCCCCCACCCGACGTGACGGCCACGCTCCCCACCGAGTCCAAGCCCCCGGTCGTCCTGCTGCACGGCTTCATCGACAACCGCTCCGTCTTCGTCCTGCTGCGCCGCAATCTCGCCCAGCACGGCAGGCAGCACATCGAGTCCCTGAACTACTCGCCGCTGACGTGCGACATCCGTACGGCGGCGGAACTGCTCGGCCGGCACATCGAGGAGATCTGCGAGCGCACGGGCCATGACCGCGTGGACATCGTCGGGCACAGCCTCGGCGGACTGATCGCGCGCTACTACGTCCAGTGCCTCGGCGGCGACACCCACGTCCGCACCCTCGTCACGCTCGGCACCCCGCACTCGGGCACCCGGGTCGCGCCGCTGATGAACGCGCACCCGATCGTCCGGCAGATGCGCCCCGGTTCCCCCGTGATCGAGGAACTGACCGGCCCCGCTCCGGGCTGCCGTACGCAGTTCGTCAGCTTCTGGAGCGATCTCGACCACCTGATGGACCCGCTGGAGACGGCCTGCGTCGAGCACCCCGACCTGCTCGCCCAGAACGTCCGCGTGAGCGGTGTCGGCCATCTCGCGCTGCCCGTGCATCCGGCCGTCGCGACCGGCATCCGGCAGGCACTCGACATCGAGATGTCCGGAGCTCGCGCCGTGGCCCGCAGCGGCGGACTCACGGTGGCGTGACGGTGGCGATGGTGTGAGAGCCGGCCCCATGGTGGCGTGAGGTGCCACGGAAGCACGAGGGAAGCACCGCGGAAGCGGTCCGAGGGGGCACGAAACGGTCCGAGGGCGGCCGTCGGGAGGGCTGACGGCCGCCCAACGGCCTTCCCACGGAAGCAAATTCTCGAACACTTATCGAACGCCAGGCCAAGGCCTTGCCCGCCCTCCCCCGAAACACGGCCGAATGCCCGTTTCCTGCGAAGGGGAAACCTGCCGAAGATTGTCGCGCCCGCATACCGCCGGGTACAGTCGCCGCACTGCTCTGCCAGCCCCTGTTGTCGAGGCGAAAGAGAAGTTGGTGAACGACCGTCACCCGTCGGGGATCGCGACTCCCCCGGCCCCGGCTTCCGACGCCGCCTCGGCGTCCTACGCGTCCTACGGCGCGCAAGAAGCCCAGTACGGCGACTTCACCGCGTACGCCGACCACTCCGCCACCGCCTTCGACCCGGGCGCGGCCACCATGGGCGCCTACGCCGGCTCGGACTTCGCCGGAGACCCGCTCTTCGGCACCATGCCGAACGGGGCCGGCACCGGCTCGTACGACGCCACGCAGTGGAACGCGGGGATCCAGCAGCCGATGGGCTACGACCCGTACGCCGCGCAGCACACCGCCTACGACACCGGCGCCCACGACTCGACGGCCTGGACGAACGGCTACCAGCAGCTCACCGACATCCCCGCGCAGCATCCCGGCCCCGACGCCTCGGGCCAGTGGGACGCGAACGCCTGGATCCAGCCCGAGCAGCCCCTCGACGGCACCCAGCAGTGGACGGTGCCGACGCAGGAGACCGGCGCGTACGACGCCACGCAGTGGAACAGCGCCGGCGGCCAGGGCATGTACGAGGCCTACGAGCACCCGCGGACGGAGACGTACGAGCACGCCGGAACGGACCCGTACGACCAGCCGCAGCCGGAGTCCGCGTCGTACGACCACGCACTGACGCAGCTCGACATGACGTACGAGGGGACGCCTGACGCGGCGGACGCGGTGCCCTTCGACCAGCAGGCGACCACGACCTTCGACCACGCGGTCCACGGTCGGCCCGACACCGGCGGGAGCGAGGCCGACTTCGACCCGGCCGAGGACTTCGCGGACACGGACGGCCCCGACGACCACGACCCGTACGACGAGGACCGCGAGCGGCCGCTGCTGGAGGACCAGGAGGAGATCACCCCGGTCCGCCACCCCGCGCCCCGCGGTGGCTCCCGCGCCCGGCGCCGCAGCCCCGCGAAACGTTCCGCTCTGCTGACCGTCGCGGTGCCCTCGGCCTGTGTCATGGGGGTCGCGGGGATCGCCGCCGCCTCCGTAGGCGGTGTCGGCGGCCTCGGCGGGAACGACTCGAAGGACACCACGGCCAGCGCCTCCGACACGACCCCGGTGAAGCCGTCGGCCGCCAACGTCAAGCTGGACACCCAGCTCCAGAGTCTGTCCGCCGGAGCGGACGACTTCGCCGACCGGGCGAGCCGCACGCAGGAACGTATCGACCTCAAGGCGCAGCAGGCGACGGAGAAGAAGAAGGCGGCGGAGGAGGCGGCCCGCAAGGAGCGGCTGCGTCCGAAGTTCGCCCTTCCCGTCGGGCAGCACGGCCTCAGCGCCTACTTCGGCCAGGCAGGCGTCAACTGGATGTCCGTGCACACGGGCATCGACTTCCCCGTCTCCTACGGGACGCCGGTGATGGCCGCGACGGACGGGACCGTCCGGACGCAGTGGAACAGCGCGTACGGCAACATGATGATCGTGACCGCGATGGACGGCACGGAGACGTGGTACTGCCACCTCTCCACGTACAAGGTCGCCTCGGGCACCACCATCAAGGCCGGCGAGCAGATCGCCTTCTCGGGGAACTCCGGCAACTCGACCGGCCCGCACCTGCACTTCGAGGTCCGCCCGGCCGGCGGCGCGGCGATCGACCCGCTGCCGTGGCTGCGCAGCCACGGCCTGGACCCCACGTAACGACCCCGATCGCGGGCGGGAACCCGGCCGCCGCGTGCCCCCGGGCAGAAACCCGGCGCCCGTGGCCCTCGGCCGCCCGTCTCCGGACGGCCGACGGCCCCGCGCACGGTCTCGCGGACCGTCGCTCGCGGACTACAGCTTCTCCACCGGCGCGTACCGCAGCAGCAGCCGCTTCGGCTTGGGCTCTCCGAAGTCGACCGTCGCCTCCGCGTTCGCGCCCGTCCCCTTCACGCCGACGACGGTGCCGAGGCCGAACTGGTCGTGCGTGACCCGGTCCCCGACGGCCAGCGAGACCACCGGCTTCTCGGTGGCACCGCGGCGGGTGGCGAACCCGGAGGCACCCGAGGCCGCGGACCGCGAACGCGAGGACGAGAGCGAGGCGGCGACACCGGAGACGGGACCTGCGGGCCGGGACGCCGTCGCTCCCGTGCGCTTCCAGTCCAGATGGGTCGCCGGGATCTCCTCCAGGAAGCGGGAGGGCGGGTTGTACGAGGGCTGCCCCCACGCACTGCGCATGGAGGACCGGGTGAGGTAGAGCCGCTCACGGGCGCGGGTGATGCCGACGTACGCCAGGCGCCGCTCCTCCTCCAGCTCCTTGACCTGTCCGAGCGCGCGCATGTGCGGGAAGACGCCGTCCTCCATGCCGGTCAGGAAGACCACGGGGAACTCGAGGCCCTTGGCGGTGTGCAGGGTCATCAGGGTGATGACGCCGTTGCCGTCCTCCTCGTCCGGGATCTGGTCGGAGTCGGCGACGAGCGCGACCCGCTCCAGGAACGCGGAGAGTCCGGCCGGGGTCTCGTCCTCGCCGGTCTCCTGCTCGAACTCCAGGGCCACGGCGGCGAGTTCCTGGAGGTTCTCGATCCGGGTCTCGTCCTGCGGGTCGGTCGAAGCCTGCAACTCGGCGAGATAGCCGGTGCGTTCGAGGACGGCCTCCAGGATGGTCGCCGGGCCCGCGCCGGACTCGACGATCGTACGGAGGTCCTCCATGAGCGTGTTGAACCGCTTGACCGCGTTGGTGGAGCGCGCGGCCATGCCGTAGGCCTCGTCGACGCGGCGCAGCGCCTGCGGGAAGCTGATCTTCTCGCGCTGCGCCAGGGCGTCGATCATCGCTTCGGCGCGGTCGCCGATCCCGCGCTTGGGCACGTTCAGGATGCGGCGCATGGGGACCGAGTCCTCGGGGTTGGCCAGCACCCTGAGGTAGGCGAGGACGTCCCGGACCTCCTTGCGCTCGTAGAAGCGGACACCGCCGACGACCTTGTACGGCAGGCCGACGCGGATGAAGATCTCTTCGAAGACACGGGACTGCGCGTTCGTGCGGTAGAAGACCGCGACGTCGCCGGCCCTGGCGTCGCCCGCGTCGGTGAGGCGGTCTATCTCTTCGGCGACGAACTGGGCCTCGTCGTGCTCGGTGTCCGCGACGTAGCCCGTGATGTTCGAGCCGGCGCCCGCGTTGGTCCACAGGTTCTTGGGGCGGCGGGACTCGTTGCGCTCGATGACCGCGTTGGCGGCGGACAGGATCGTCTGGGTGGAGCGGTAGTTCTGCTCCAGGAGGATCGTCGTCGCGTTCGGGTAGTCCTCCTCGAACTGGAGGATGTTGCGGATGGTCGCGCCGCGGAAGGCGTAGATCGACTGGTCCGCGTCACCCACGACGCACAGCTCGGCCGGAGGCAGGTCGTACTCGCTGGGCGGTACGTCCACGGGGTGCTCGGAGGTCCCCACGAGTTCGCGGACGAGGGCGTACTGGGCGTGGTTGGTGTCCTGGTACTCGTCGACGAGGACGTGCCGGAAGCGGCGGCGGTAGTGCTCGGCGACGTCCGGGAAGGCGCGCAGCAGGTTGACCGTGGTCATGATCAGGTCGTCGAAGTCGAGCGCGTTGGCCTCGCGCAGCCTCGACTGGTACATCGCGTACGCCTGGGCGAGGGTCTTCTCGAAACCGTCGGCGGCCTGGGCGGCGAAGTCCTCCTCGTCGATCAGCTCGTTCTTCAGGTTCGAGATCTTGGCGCTGAACGACTTCGGCGGGAACCGCTTGGGGTCGAGGTCGAGATCACGGCAGACGAGGGCCATCAGGCGCTTGGAGTCGGCGGCGTCGTAGATCGAGAAGGACGAGGTGAAGCCGAGGGTCTTGCTCTCGCGGCGGAGGATGCGGACGCAGGCGCTGTGGAAGGTCATCACCCACATCGCGTTGGCGCGCGGGCCGACGAGCGCCTCGACACGCTCCTTCATCTCACCGGCGGCCTTGTTGGTGAACGTGATCGCGAGGATCTGGCCGGGGTGGACGTCGCGCTCGCCCAGCAGGTGCGCGATGCGGTGGGTGAGCACACGCGTCTTGCCCGAGCCGGCGCCGGCCACGATGAGCAGCGGGGAGCCGGAGTGCACCACGGCCGCGCGCTGGTTCTCGTTCAGTCCGTCCAGCAGGGCCGCGGGGTCCACGGCGGGCCTGGGCGCGCCGTCGCGGTAGTACGCGTCCCGGCTCGGCGGCAGGTCGAACTTCCCGCCGAACAGATCGTCCGGAACCGGCTCCGGTACGTGATCGTCCTCGGGCGGCGGCGGGTGTTCGTCCTCGTGGCCCGCGGAGGGCTTGAGGTTCGCCAGGAAGCTGTCGTCAAAGAGGCTGCTCATCGCTCTCCGAGTCTAGGCCGCCCCACTGACAGCCCGCCGCCACCCCGAGAACTCGGCCCGAAGTCGTGACGAGGCGCCCGGCGGACACCAAGTAAGCCCCCTGCCCTCGCCGAGACCCCACTCCGCGACCGTGCGCGACCGTACGGGCACCTGGCGTGAAGGGTCGCCCCGGACCGTGGTCGAGGCATGCGCTCGTCGCCGCCCGCGCCGCACCCGCGTCACCTGTGGCGTCTGCCGCACCTGGCGCACTGCCGCACTGCCGCTCTGCCACACCTGGCGAATGGTCACGAAAATGTATCGGACGTATCGGGCATCAACCTTCACACGGGCCACACCCGTTGGCTAGCGTGCTCGAAGGCCGCTCGACCGCATCCGGCGAACTCCGCCGGGCCGGGCGGCCTCCGCCGAATCCGGTGTGCCGCGAGGCCCCGGAGCCGGGGACCCACCGACTTTGGGGTGAATCGGTCCAACCGCCCCGTGGGGCACGGACCGTAGGGCAGCCTTCCGGAACCACCCGCCCGAACCCGACAGCTAACTCGGCAGGCGGATGACGGAAGGAGTCGCCTCTCTTGGCGTCACACCGCAAGGCGCGTCCCACCGGCACGCGCATCGGGGGCATACGGACCCCCTTCCTCGCCACAGCGGCACTCACCTCCGTGGCCCTGCTCTCCCAGACCGCCGACGCCACCCCCTCGGCCGAGCCCCGGCCCAGCATCGAAGAGGTCTCCAAGAAGGTCGACGACCTCTACCACCAGGCCGAGACCGCCACCGACAAGTACAACGCGACCCGGGAGAAGACCGCCGAGCAGCGCAAGCGCGTCGACACCCTGCTCGACGACGTCGCCCAGCGCACCGAGAAGCTCAACAGCGCGCGCGAGGAACTGGGAACGTTCGCCGCTGCGCAGTACCGCACGGGGGCCGCCGCGCCCTCCACCGCGACCCTGCTGCTCGCCGACAACCCCCAGGACTACTTCGACCAGACCCAGTTGATGAGCCGCCTGACGACCCGCCAGAAGGCGGCCGTCGACGACTACATCACGGAGCAGGCGGCCACCACCAAGAAGCGGACGGAGGCCACCGAGAGCCTGGAGTCGCTGACCGCCTCACAGAAGGCGCTCAAGACGTCCAAGGCCGACGTGCAGCGCAAGCTCTCCGAGGCCCGGGATCTGCTCTCGAAGCTGAACTCCGAGGAAAAGGCGCGGCTGGCGGCGATCGAGAAGAAGAAGCGGGAACAGGCCGCGGCCAAGGCGGCGGAGCTGGCGAAGCAGCAGGCCGCCGCAGAGAAGGCCGCCCAGTCGCAGTCCTCGTCGGACGGCACGGCCGACCCGGCCACCGGCTCGGCCGCCGGCTCGACGGCCGGGTCGTCGTCGGGATCGACGACCACGGGCTCCTCGTCGAAGGCGGCGGAGGCGCTCGCGTTCGCCCGCGCGCAGATCGGCAAGCCGTACGTCTGGGGCGCCACCGGCCCGGACTCCTACGACTGCTCGGGCCTGACCCAGGCCGCCTGGAAGGCCGCGGGCGTCAGCCTCCCGCGCGTCACCTACGACCAGGTGAACGCCGGCACGACGGTCTCCCTCGCCGACGCCCGGCCCGGCGACCTGGTCTTCTTCTACGACGACATCAGCCACGTCGGCATCTACATCGGCGACGGCATGATGATCCACGCGCCGAAGCCGGGAGCGTACGTCCGCGAGGAGTCGATCTACTACGACGGCACCTCGGCGATCCACAGCGTGGTGCGCCCGGCGTAGCCCGGACGCGGAAGCCCGTGCCGCGGGGCACGCGCGCCGGGGTCTGCCGATCCCCGCGCGCGTGCCCCGCGTTTTCGTCGCCGCCCGCGCGTGGCCCGCCCGCAACCGCTCGACGGGTCCCTAGCATCGACGCATGCCAGACACACCGGACATGACGGACACCATTCCGCTCCGCGCCTGGTGGGCGGGGTGGGCCCCCGCCGCCGGCGCCGCCGTCATGGCCACCGGCATCCTCTCGACCGGGCTGTACCTGACCGGCTACGAGGTCCTGTCGCGGATCGCGCTGGTCCTCGCGTCGCTCGCCTGGGTCGGGCTCGCCTCGGACTTCCTCGCCCGACTGGTGGGCGACCGGGCGCAATGGGTGCGACGGGCCGCCGCCCCCGCGGGGCTCGACGCGGTCGCGGCGACCACCGTGCTCGGCACCCGGTTCGCGACCCTTGGATGGCGGACGCTCGCCGAGGTCCTGCTCGCGCTGTCGGCCGTGCTCTGGCCGGTCCTGCTGCTGACCGTGCTGCGGCACTGGCGGCGCCGCATGGCGGGAGAGGTGTTCCTCGTCTGCGTCGCCACGCAGGGGCTCTCGGTCCTCGGCTCGACGATCGCCGCCGAGGTGGGCTCGGACTGGCTGGCGCACGCCGCGATGACGCTGTTCTGGGTGGGGGTCGCGCTCTACGTCGTATCGTTCGCGAACTTCGACCCGCGGGAGGTGCGGAAGGGCGCCGGGGACCACTGGATCGCGGCCGGCGCGCTGGGCATCTCGGCGCTGGCCGGGGCCGGGCTCGTCGTGGCGCACGACGTGAATCCGTATCTGTGGAACAACGACGACCAGGGCGTCCTGCGCGCCACGACCGGCGCGCTGCTCGTGCTGGACCTCGTCTGCTACTTCCTGCTGGCCGTCGCGGAGGTGGTGTGGCCGCGCCCGCGGTACGACGTACGGCGCTGGTCGTCCGTCTTCCCGATGGGGATGTCGGCGGTGGCCACGCTCGCGGTCTCGGCCGCCCTCGACGTCTTCTGGCTCAAGGGGACCGGGCAGGTGCTGCTGTGGATCGCGGTGGCGGCCTGGCTCCTGGCGGTCGTGGGTACCGCTCTCGCCTTCGGATCCGAGGTCAGGTCCACAGGACGGCGATGAAGATGTTCGTGACGGTCAGCAGTCCGACCAGGCCGAAGAGGCGCTTGTCGACCGTCTCGTCGTCCCGCTTCACGTAGACGAGCCCGAGGATCACGATCAGCAGGGCCAGCTTCACACCGATCTTGACGGTGTTCACCGTGCCGCCGTCGGCCTGGTTGAGCCCGACCAGGGCGACTCCGGTCACCAGCATGGTCAGCGCGCCGTGCAGCATCGCCGGGACGAAGCGGGCGGTGCCCTTGCCCATCGCCTTCATCTGCGTGAGGAAGCCGCCGAGGAGCGCGGCGATGCCGATGATGTGCAGGCCGACGAAGAGGTGGATGAGTACGCCCATGGGGCCGGAGCCTAACCGCACCCCCTGACGCCCCCGCCGACCGGGCCCCTCCCGACCGGGGCGCCCCAACCTCCACTCTCCCTCCACCCGACCGTCGCGCGTCACCCATAGCACCGGCACCACGCGAACTGTCCGGGATTCGCCGCTTCGGTCATGACCCTGCGTGAAGTCGATGACGTACAGACAGGATCTTGGCCACATTTGGTCACCCGCCGATCCAATCGCGATAGTTCCGTACATAGCGTTACCAACGGCGCACTCTCAGGTTTAGCGTCCTCCACCAGGTGACCGGCTCCCCACCACCGTCCGGGCCAGGGACGGCAGTCGGACACCACCGCCGAGAAGGTCCGGCGGCGGCCCGCTCCCCCTGTGTGCGCCGCCGCCGGACGTGTCACCGCTTGACCGCACCTCAAGGGCGGTCGCACGGAAGGATGTGGGCCCTCGTGGCAGCGCACCGCAAGGCCAGACAGCGCTCGGTCGGCGGAAACACGGCCCGCACGGCGGTCACCATCGCCCTCGCGGGCGCGGCGACGGCCACCGCCTTCGACGGGGTCGGACACGCCGACCCCCAGCTCTCCCCGGCACAGGTGAAGGCCCGGGTCGACAAGCTGTACGAGGAGGCGGAGGCCGCCACCCAGAAGTACGACGGCGCCAAGGAGAAGGCCGGCCAGGCGGAGGCGAAGCTGAGCAAGCTCCGCGACGAGGCGGCCCGCCGGGAGGACCGGCTCAACTCGGCCAGGGACGCGCTGGGTTCGATGGCGGCGGCGCAGTACCGCAGCGGCGGGCTCGACCCCGTGGTGCAGCTCGCGCTCTCCGACCACCCCGATCAGTACCTGGACGGGGCCGCGCTCGCCGAGCGGGTCGGCACCCGGCAGTCGGCCGAGATCGCCGGGGTACGCAAACAGCTCCGCGAGCTGGAGCAGCTACGCGGGTCGGCGAACATCGAACTGGCCGAGCTCAAGTCGCGGCAGACCGAGCTGAAGCAGCACAAGAAGACGGTCAACGAGAAGCTCGAAGCGGCCCGCCGGCTGCTCGACCGCCTCACTCCGCAGCAGCGCACGCAGTACGCGGAGCGAGGCGGCGTGGACGACCGGCAGCACGTCTCGCGCGACGCCTCGCGCGACCCCGCACCGGTCGCGTCGTCCGGCGCCTCCGGCTCGTCCGGTACCACCGCTGCGGGCACCGCGGCGCCCAACTCCCGGGCGGCGGCCGCCGTCGCCTACGCCTACTCGAAGCTCGGCAGCCCCTACGTGTGGGGCGCCACCGGACCCAACGCCTTCGACTGTTCCGGGCTCGCCCAGGCCGCGTACCGATCCGCGGGCGTCTCCCTGCCCCGCACGACCTACTCCCAGATCAACGCCGGCCGACGGGTCACCCTGTCCGAACTCCAGCCCGGCGACCTGGTGTTCTTCTACGCGGGCATCACCCACGTGGGCATCTACATCGGCAACGGCCAGATGATCCACGCCCCGAATCCGTCGGCGCCCGTGCGGGTGGCCCCGATCAGCGAGATGCCCTTCGCCGGGGCCACCCGGGTCGCCTGAGCGCCGGGGTCAGACCAGGCGCCGGGCCGTCGCCCAGCGGGTCAGCTCGTGGCGGTTCGAGAGCTGGAGCTTGCGCAGGACCGCCGAGACGTGCGACTCGACCGTCTTGACGGAGATGAAGAGCTGCTTGGCGATCTCCTTGTACGCGTACCCCCGGGCGATGAGGCGCAGGACCTCGCGTTCGCGCTGGGTGAGGCGGTCCATGTCCTCGTCGACGGGCGGGGCGTCGGTGGAGGCGAAGGCGTCGAGGACGAATCCGGCGAGGCGCGGGGAGAAGACCGCGTCGCCGTCCTGGACGCGGAACACGGAGTCCACGAGATCCGTGCCGGTGATCGTCTTCGTCACATAGCCCCGGGCGCCGCCGCGGATCACACCGATCACGTCCTCGGCGGCGTCCGACACGGACAACGCGAGGAAGCGGACCGGCTGCTCGGCGTCGGCCATCAACGGAGCGCAGCGGCGCAGCACTTCGACACCGCCGCCGCCGGGAAGATGGACGTCCAGGAGGACGACCTCGGGGCGGGTGGCCGTGATGACCGTGACCGCCTGGTCGACGTCCGCGGCCTCGCCGACCACCTCGACACCGGTCCGCGCGGTCTCCCCGATCTCGGCCTGGACCCCCGTACGGAACATGCGGTGGTCGTCCACGAGCACCACGCGCACCCGGCGCCCGCCCTCGGCGCCGGCTCCCGCGGACGCGGTGGCACCGGAGGTCTCCGCGGCCGAACCGCCGGACTCCACAGGCTCGTTCGTGTCGCTCATGACGTTTTCTCCGCCCTCTCCATCTCCAGCTCGACCTCCGTGCCACCGTCCGGCACCGCGCGCAGCCGCGCCGTGCCGCCGTTGCGTTCCATGCGGCCGATGATCGATTCTCTGACGCCCATGCGGTCGGCGGGTATCGCGTCGAGGTCGAAGCCGGGGCCGCGGTCGCGGACGGACACGAAGACCGTCCTGCCCTCGACTTCGGCGTAGACCTGTACCGCGCCGCCCTCGCCACCGTACTTGGCGGCGTTCACCATCGCTTCCCTCGCCGCCTGCATCTGCGCGGTCAGCCGGTCGTCGAGGGGGCAGTCGCCCACGACGACGACCTCGATGGGGACGCCGTGCTTGTCCTCCACCTCGGCGGCGTGGCCGCGGACCGCCTCGGCGAGGGTGGCGGGCTCCTCGTCCTCGTCCTTGCCGCTGCCGTCCGGCTTGTACAGCCAGGCGCGCAGATCGCGTTCCTGGGCGCGGGCCAGGCGGCGCACCTCGTTCGCGTTCTCCGCGTTGCGCTGGATCAGGGTCAGGGTGTGCAGCACGGAGTCGTGGACGTGGGCGGCGACCTCCGCCCGTTCCTGCGCGCGGATGCGCATCAGGCGCTCCTCGGACAGGTCCTGGGTCATCCGGATCAGATAGGGGCCCGCGAGCAGGGCGATACCGACGAGGACCGCGAGCGCCGCCTGGAGCACCGAGCCGAGGTGGGCCGCGGAGCCCTGGAGGACGAAGATCCCGGAGACGCCGGCCGTGACGAGCAGCACGCCCGCCGCGGAGCGCAGCAGCGTGAGCGTACGGCGGCGGCGGCCGACCTCCGCCCAGCGGGCCCGCCGCGCGTTGTCCGCCTGGCGCCAGACCAGGGCGACGCCCGCGCCGACGAGGACCGTGGGCCACAGATACGCCTTCGTGCCGCCGCCGAGATTCACGTTGCCGACGAAGACCATGGCCACGACGACCATGAGGAGCAGGGCGACGATCTGGCCCTTGTCCGGCTTGCGGGCCACCAGTCTGCGCCGGCCGTCGGGCGAGGTCTCGGTGGTGAACGCCGGGGTGCGGCCGGAGCCGACGCCGCCGACGCCGAGCGGTACGAAGAACCAGAACGCGGCGTACAGCAGCGCGCCCAGCCCGTCCGCCATGAACAGTCCGACGAACACCAGCCGCACCCAGACCACGGGCAGCCCGAGATGCCCGGCGAGCCCTCGCGCCACTCCCCCGAGCCAGCGTCCGTCGCTGCTTCGGTAGAGCTTGCGCGGGGGCCGCGGGTCGTCGGTGGGCAGGACTGCGGCTTCCGGCATGCCACCGATGTTCACACGCCCGGCCCACCGGAGCATCAGGGTCGGCCCCGGATACTCCCCTGATCTTCGAGAACCGGCGTTCGAACGCCCCCCGCCCTCCCCTCCGGGCGGATATCAGGGTTCGGCCAGGGTCATCCCGACTGCCGCCGTGCCGTCCCGCCCGTCACCATGGACGCATGACAGATCAGCAGCACGCGGCGGCGGAGCCGGAGCCCGGCGCCGCTCCGGGTGACGAGCCGCGTGCTCACGGGGAAGCGGCCGCGGCCCGGCCGGCCGGCGCAGCCGCCGACGCCTCCTCCGAGGTGCCGCGCAGGTTCCGGCGCGACCGCCGGCAGAAGACGCTCGGCGGGGTGTGCGCCGGGCTCGGCCGGCAGTGCGACATGGACCCGGTGATCTTCCGGATCGTGCTCGCGGTGCTCGCCGCGACCGGCGGCATCGGCCTCATCTTCTACGGCTTCGCGTGGCTCTTCGTCCCGTACGACGACGAGGAGGAGAACGAGGTCCGCAAGCTGCTCACCGGCCGGGTCGACGGTCCCGCGCTGACCGCCGTGCTCTTCGCGCTGGTCGGCTGCGGGGTGTTCCTGTCCATGCTCAAGAACGGCAGCGTGCTGACGTTCGCCGTCGTCCTGTCCCTGCTGCTGGCGGGCGCGGGCTACTGGTCGCAGAACCGCGGCGCCGCCGACCCGGACCCGCTGGCCGCGCAGGCCGCCGCCGACGCGCCTCCGGAGGCGAAGGCCCCGCCCGCCCCCGACTCCTATCCCTCGTGGTGGCGCGACCCGATCGTGAAGGACGGTTCGCACGTCGGCGGCACCGGCTACATGTGGGGTCCCGTGGAGACCCGGGACCGCGACGTCGCGGCCGCGCTCAACATCGCCCGCGGCACCTCGCGCCCCGTCCAGCGGGCGGAACGGGAGCGCGGACCGCGCGGCCCCCGTCCGATAGGCGGCCGCGTCTTCCTGCTCGCGCTGCTCGCCGGCGGCCTCACCACCAGCCTGAACTGGCACGACCACGCGCTCGGCACCAGCCTCCAGGCCGGACTGGCCGCCGCGCTCATCGTGTTCGGCCTGGGCATCGCCGTGAGCTCGTTCCGCGGTCGCACGGGCGCGGGAACGGTCTTCCTCGCGGTGATCACGGCCGGTCTCCTGGCGGCCTCGGCGGCCCTGCCGAAGGACATCGGCACCCACTGGGTACGGACGGACTGGACCCCGGCGACCGCGGCCGACGTACGGCCGGGCTACGACCTGGGCACGGGAGTGGGCACCCTCGACCTGAGCGGTGTCGACCTCGCCAAGGGGCAGACCGTGAAGACGAAGGCCGAGGTGGGCGCGGGCCATCTGAAGGTGATCGTCCCCAAGGACGCGACCGTGCGGCTGTCCGTCGAGGTGGGCGTGGGCGACATCCAGCTTCCGGGTGACGACAAGAAGGACGTGGACGTGGAACCGGGCAAGCACAAGCGGGTGACCCTGCCGCCGGCGACGGGCGCCAAGGACGGCGGCATCTTCGACCTCGACCTCCAGGTCGGCGTCGGCCAGGCGGAGGTGGCCCGTGCCTCGTCATGAGTTCCAGCCCGGAAAGCTGGTGGCGGGCCTGTTCCTCACCGCCGGGGGCATCGCCTACGCCGGAGACGCGGGGGGCTGGTGGGACACCGAGTGGTTCGCCATCATCCCCGTCGTCGTGGTCGGGCTCTGCCTGGCGGGCGCCGTGGCCTCGGTGAACCACGCCGTCCGCAGACGCCGCGCGGGGCGGAGCCGCACCTGAACTCCCGCTCCGCCCGCACGGCTTCATGCGGGCCCGGCGATCGAACCCGTCGGGCTCAGTAGCCGGTCCGCTGCTGACGGCGTCGTTTGATCACGGCGTCCAACGACCAGTAGGACGCGCCGGCCAGCAGCAGGGGCGTCCAGCAGAACAGGTACGGGAGGTCGTTGCCGTAGTAGTACGGGTCGGAGGCCCAGCTCACCGTCAGCCACAGGCTGAGCGAGATGAGGGCGCCGCCGAGCGCGGCAAGGCGGGCCAGCAGGCCTATCAGGGTGCCGATCCCGACGGCCAGTTCGCCGAACGCGATGGCGTAGCCGAAGCCGACGGGGTTCTTCAGGGACAGGTCGACGAGGGCCGGTATCGCGGAGGAATCACGCACCGTGCGCATCATGTCGCCGATCGAGCCGGAGCCGGAGGCCTTCAGGAAGGCGCTGTCCGTGAGTTTGTCGAGGCCGGCGTAGATGAAGGTGACGCCCAGGAAGATCCGTAGTGGCAACAGGGCGTAGTGGGTCGCGGTCTCCCGCCAGTCCCGTCGTTCTCCCAGATACTGGGTGTGAGTATCCGTCCGCATACCGTGAGTCATCGCTCTCCGCCACCTCTCACCCGCGTGCCGTTGACCACTCAACAGACCATACGTACGAATCGGTTCCCCGACTCAGCCGAGGGAACCTTTTTCCGGGCCTCACCTCCCGGAACACCCCCCGGCCCCACCTCTCCCACCCACCCAAAAACCTTCCTTCGCCCCCTCCGCCCCTACCCGTCCCACCCCTGGGGCTCCGCCCCAGACCCCGCTCCTCAAACGCCGGAGGGGCTGAAACTGGCCCCGCACCGAAGGGGACCGCGGGCTGGAAATTTCGCCGGCCGGGGTTGGAAGGTGAACAGGCGTCGCCAGCCGGGGTTGGTATGTGGGATGTCGACCGCGCACCCGCAGCCGGGATCCGGCGGGAGGGGACGTGCCGGTACATCACATGCCCGTCGCTTCCCACGGTCACCACTCACCCAACGGCGACGGGCGGATGTACCGGCGCGGCCCCGACCCACCCACCGGCCGGACCCGGGCCACCACCGGCCGGACCCGGCACCGCGACGGCCGCCGCGGCCTCAGTCCGTCACATCGATCTCGTACCGGTTCGTCTCCACGCCCGCGGCCGTCACCACCTGCACCTCCACCCGCCCCGGCTCCACGTCCACCGGCACCGGCACGGTCAGCACCGCGTCCGTGGGATTGCTGAACCCCCCGGACACCGGCACCAACGGCACATGCACATGCACCGCCCCGATCCGCACGACCATCCGCGACAAGCGGTCCGCGCCCTGCGCCCCGGGCGGCACGAACCCGGCCCCCCGGATCTCGATGTCGTCCCCGGTCCGGATCGGCGCGTCCAGATCACCCGCCTCTCGGGACCGGACCACGGAAAGGATCACCGGCCGCCCGCCCTCGGCGTACTTCCCGGCGAGATAGGTCGCGGCCGACACCAGCACCAACAGGGCCAGCCCCCACGGCAGATCGGGCAACTGCGACGGCCGCCGAGCCAGCCGCACCGCGGCGAAGACGAGAGCGACCCCGCTGATCACGACGTACTGGATGTCGGCGAAGCCACCCCGCCCCGAGTCGTCGGTGAGCAGATCCGCCGCCCGCGGCCGGTCGGCGCGGACCTTCTGGAGCCGCT
The DNA here is from genome assembly GCF_055565895.1 of Streptomyces sp. NPDC028298. NCBI lineage: Bacteria > Bacillati > Actinomycetota > Actinomycetes > Kitasatosporales > Streptomycetaceae > Streptomyces > Streptomyces sp. NPDC028298. The sequence continues at coordinate 357,525 of NZ_JBVHTL010000004.1, read as the reverse complement.
GCCCCAGCACCCGCAGCCCGACCACGCGCCGCACCAGCACGGCGACCCCGCAGACCACGGCGACGACGGTCACGACCCCGGCCGCCCGGGCGAGTTCGAACCCGGCGATGAGTTCGTCCCGGAGCCCGTGCGAGGACGCCGCGGCGAGCCGGCCCACCAGCACGAGCACCGCGTACACCACGAACAGCACCCAGCCGGCGGCCACCGCACGGGAGGTGGAGAGCCGGTTGTCCTCGCCGATGACCGGCGCCAGGGCCCCGCCCCGCGTCCGGTGCAGCCAGGCCGCCCCGGTCAGAAGCCCGGCCAGCACGACCGCGGCGACCAGCCCCGCCGTCCGCGCCGCCGTCCAGCCGGCCCCGATCGCGGTGAGCGCCTGCACGAGCAGGAGGACGACGACGGCGGCCCACACGGTGAACGCGGTGTACCGCCACAGCCGGCCCAGCCACGCCTCGCCCTCGAGCCGGCCGCGTTCGGCCACGAGGTCGGCGGACTGGGTGAGTTCGTCGGACACCCACTGCCGGGACGCGGAGGCGGAGTGGGCGACCCCCGCGGGCAGCCCCTGCCCGGACGCCAGCGCGTCGCGCTTGGCGAGGAACGCGGCGACGGCCCGCCGGTGCCCCGTACGCGCCCCGTGTGGACAGTCCCCGCACGTACAGCCGCCCTCGTGTCCGCCGGGCCCCCCGCCCGACCGACCGACCGGCCCACCGCCGGGCCCGCCACCCGGACCGCCGCCAGAGCCACCGCTCCGCCCGGTGCCCGACCCGGACCCCGGCCCGGCACCGTGCCCCGCACCGTGTCTCGCCTCCTGCACCGCCACGCCCACTGCCGCCTTCCCGCGCCAGAACACACTCCGTAGAGCCGGAATGTCACGAACATCCGGCTGCCGCGCCCCCACCCGACAACTCTCCTGTGACGAAAGCGAATTGTGCCGTACTCGGCACCCCGCGCACGCGTCAGGTCGGGTCGGCGGGGGTGAAGCGAGCCACCGCTTGTTGACCCGACGCCCCGCTGTTCCGGCGGCCGCGAGGGCGGTTCCGGCGGACGTGGGGGAAGGCCGACCAGGTCCGACCAGGTCCGTCCGTCGCCCTGGCCGAGCAGATGTCCTAGCTGAGCAGATCGGGTTCGCTGCGGCTGATGTCCTGCCACAGGGGCTGGTAGTTGATCCACGCCACCAGGTCGCCGCCGAGCTGTTCACGGGTGGCGACCGCCTGCTTGTGGTCGATGACGAGGGGCCGGCCCGCGGCCTTCGCGGTGAGCTGGACCTGGCTCGACCGTTCCATGGACAGGAACCACCAGGCCGCCGCGTCCACCGAGTCCCCGACGGTCAGCAGCCCGTGGTTGCGCAGCACGAGCGCCTTGCGGCTGCCCAGCGCGGACGCGATCCTGCGGCCCTCCTCGGCGTCGACGGCGACCCCGCTGTAGGCGTCGTACAGCGCGTGATCCTCGTAGAAGGCGCAGCTCTCCTGGGTGATCGGGTCGAGCAGGTCGCCGAGGGCGGCCAGGGCGCGGCCGTGCACGGAGTGGCAGTGGGCGACGGCGACGACGTCGGGGCGGGCCGCGTGGACCTGGGAGTGCACGGTGAACGCGGCCTGGTTCACGTGGTAGCGGCCCTCGATCACCTGGCCCTCCTGGTTGGCCATGACCAGGTCGCCGACGGTGACGTGTTTGAACGGCATTCCGAACGGGTTCACCCAGAAACAGTCGCTGTACTCGGGGTCGCGCGCCGTGATGTGTCCGGAGACGCCGTCCTCGAAGCCGAGCCGTCCGAACAGCCGCAGCGCGCCGGCCAGCCGCTCCTTGCGGTGCCGCCGTTCGTCGTCCAGCGATTCGTGCATCGGCGGCATGGCGAAGCGGAGCTGGTCGGTGGGGCGGGGCAGCGGCGGAGTGGGCCCGTGCATCTGTCCTCCAGCACTGGCGTGTTCGGTACGAGCGGAAGTTACCCGGGGTCAGCGCAGGAGAACAGGGGTGTTCCATGAGAGAAAAGTGTGGGATGCCCAGGGACACGGGCGATACCCGACAGAAGATGTCGGGTATGCGCGTCAGACTCGCGGCATGAACTGGGCAGCACTCTCCACCGCCGAGCCGGCCTTCGCCGACACCGTCGAGCGGCGCTTCGGCGCCTTCACCCACCACGTCCTCGCGACCCTCCGCAAGGACGGCTCGCCCCGCACCTCGGGCATCGAGGTGCGCTTCCTCGACGGCGAGCTGTGGCTCGGCATGATGCCGGACTCCCTCAAGGCGCTCGACCTGCGCCGCGACCCGCGCTTCGCGCTCCAGGCGAACCCGGGGGCCGGTACGGACATGGGCGGCGGCGACGTACGGATCAGCGGGCGGGCGGTCGAGGTGGGCGACGGCGTTCCCGCCAAGGCGGCGTACGTGAAAGAGGTGGAACCGCCGGAGCCGTTCCACCTCTTCCGCACCGAGCTGACGGAGGTCACGCGGACCTTCGTCGAGGACGAGACGTATCTCGTCGTCCAGGTCTGGAAGCCCGGCGCGCCGGTGCGCACGCTCAAGCGGACCTGAGGCGGGAGTTCCCTCCCGCCCGCGGGAGGACTACTCCCACTCGATGGTGCCCGGGGGCTTGCTCGTCACGTCGAGCACGACGCGGTTGACGTCCGCGACCTCGTTCGTGATCCGCGTCGAGATCTTCGCCAGCACGTCGTACGGAAGCCGCGACCAGTCCGCCGTCATGGCGTCCTCGCTGGACACCGGACGCAGGACGATCGGATGGCCGTAGGTCCGGCCGTCGCCCTGGACGCCCACGCTGCGCACGTCGGCGAGCAGGACGACCGGGCACTGCCAGATGTCGCGGTCGAGACCGGCGGCGGTCAGCTCCTCGCGGGCGATGGCGTCGGCGGCACGGAGCAGGTCGAGACGCTCCTTGGTCACCTCGCCGACGATGCGGATGCCGAGACCGGGGCCGGGGAACGGCTGGCGCTGGACGATCTCCTCGGGCAGGCCGAGCTCCTGGCCCACCATCCGGACCTCGTCCTTGAACAGCTTGCGCAGCGGCTCGACGAGCTGGAACTCCAGGTCCTCGGGGAGGCCGCCCACGTTGTGGTGGGACTTGATGTTGGCGGTGCCGGTGCCGCCGCCGGACTCGACGACGTCCGGGTAGAGCGTGCCCTGGACCAGGAACGCGACGTCCTCGCCCTCGGCGGCCTCGGCGATGATCTCCGCCTGGGCCTGCTCGAAGACGCGGATGAACTCGCGCCCGATGATCTTCCGCTTCTCCTCGGGGTCGGAGACGCCCTTGAGCGCGGTGAGGAAGCGCTCCTCCGCGTCCACGACCTTGAGCTGCACGCCGGTCGCGGCGACGAAGTCCTTCTCGACCTGCTCGGTCTCGCCCTGGCGCATCAGACCGTGGTCGACGTACACACAGGTGAGCTGGGAGCCGATGGCCTTCTGGACGAGGGCCGCAGCGACCGCGGAGTCCACGCCGCCGGACAGACCGCAGATGGCGCGCTTGGTGCCGACCTGCTCGCGGATCAGGGCGACCTGCTCGTCGATGACGTTGCCGGTGGTCCAGGACGGGGTGAGACCCGCGCCGCGGTACAGGAAGTGCTCCAGGACCTGCTGGCCGTGCGTGGAGTGCATGACCTCGGGGTGGTACTGGACGCCGTAGAGCTTCTTCTCGTCGTTCTCGAACGCGGCGACCGGGACGACGTCCGTGGAGGCCGTGACGGTGAAGCCCTCGGGGGCGGCGGAGCAGGCGTCGCCGTGCGACATCCACACCGGCTGCTCGTCCGGGGTGCCCTCGAACAGGGTGGAGCCGGACTTCGAGACGTGCAGCGGCGTACGGCCGTACTCGCGGGCGCCGGTGTTGTCGACCGTGCCGCCGAGGGTCGTGGCCATGAGCTGGAAGCCGTAGCACATGCCGAAGACGGGGACGCCCGCCTCGAAGATCTCGCGGTCCAGGCGCGGGGCGCCCTCCGCGTAGACCGACGAGGGACCGCCGGAGAGGATGATCGCGGCCGGGTTCTTGGCGAGCATCTCCTGGACCGGCATGGTGCTCGGCACGATCTCGCTGTAGACCCGGGCCTCACGGACTCGACGGGCGATGAGCTGGGCGTACTGCGCACCGAAGTCGACGACCAGGACGGTGTCGGGGGCGGCGGGGGACGCTTCTGGCACGGTCTGCCTTCCGGCGGTGAGCAAAAGGGTGTGTACGGCCGATTCTACCGGGGGCCGCGGGGGGCCTGGCGCCCCCGGGGTTTCGGACACCGGGTCTCACCATCCGAACCGTCTTGGCCGGCGCCGTCGCGGGCGTGCATACTTCCCTCATGCTCACGCACACGACCTTCCTGTTTACCTATGGCAACCGGCCCACCGGCTGCCATGGTCGTGCTGCTTGAGCAACTGACAAGCGACTTCCCAGGCGCCCCGGGCCGACAAGGCCCGGGGCGTCTGCCGTTTCCGGGCCGGTTCGCTCCGGGGCACCCCTTCCACCGAGGAGCCCCACCATGGCCGACGTACTCGACAAGACCGGCGCCCGTACCGACGAGGCCGCCGACGTGATCACCGGTGCCCGTGAACGCATCGACGCCCTGGACGACCGGATCATCGGGCTCGTGCAGGAACGGATGGCCGTCTCGGCCGTGATCCAGGAGGCGCGGATCACGTCCGGCGGCCGCCGGGTGAACCTCTCCCGCGAGATGGAGATCCTCGGCCACTACCGGGACGCGCTCGGCAAGCCGGGCACCTCGCTGGCGATGACGCTGCTCGAACTGTGCCGCGGCCGGATCTGAGAGCCGCACCCGGCGTACGCACGTACGCATTCCCTCTCACCCGTACGGCGCGTATCCGGGGTGCCGCGGACTTCGTTTCTTCTGGTGTCCGTGTCAGCCAGGGGCGGGCCCGAAAGAACCACGCGTGGCTTCACTGGAGCGATGAGACGTACGGATCGTGCCGTGCGTCGTGGGACCTCGCTCCAGGTCGTGTGACCGGACGGCAGGGGACAGCAGCCCGGTCACTCAAGAGAACGGCCGGCCCCGGGGACGCCCGGGGCCGTCCGACGGACCCTGTTCGAGCCGTCAGGTACGGGACACCGTGCCGCATCCGGCCGTGCGGGAGGTCTCCAGGGCGTGGCTGCGGTCGTACGGGTCGGTGGCCGGGCCGGTCGGCGTCGCGCCGGTGGGTGCCGCCGAGTGGAACTGCGGGTGCAGGAAGCCGTCGTAGACGTCGCAGGCGGAGTTGCCGATGCTCTCGTCGTAGTGATTGATCGTCAATCTGCCCGATGTGACCTGGTACTTCCTCGGGTCGAGGAACCCGGCGTCGAGGACGCGGCGCACGATGGTGCGGGTCACCTCGTCCTTGTTCCCGTCGGCCGGGGACACCGGGTAGACGAAGGTGTAGTCGGCGTGGACGGCGACGGACCCGTCCTTGCCCGCCTTGAACGTGATCCGGCCGCGCACCTTGACCACCTGGCCGACCAGGCGCACCTCGTCGGGGTCGAAGCGGCTGAACAGGGTCAGCGGATCGTGCTTCTCGTCCGGCGCGCTCAGCCGGCGGTCGATGTCGGCGATCATGCCGGGCTGCTTGGGATCGAGGACGGCTATGGCCGCCTTCGGACGCTCGCCGCGCAGGGTCGCCGGATCGAGGTTGGCCCCGACGAGCAGGTTCTTGGTCTGCCGCAGCGCCGCGGCCACCTGCGCCTTCGTGAACGAGCCGACCGGCTCGGCCTCCGGGAGGACGACGGCGTCGGCACCGTCGGCCCAGCGCTCGGCCGGCGATCCGGCGAACGGCCGTTGCCTGGTGGGTGTCAGCGAGGCCGCGGCGGAGGGCGGCGCGGTCGGGGCGGCGGTCTCGGCGGGCAGCTCGGGTCCGGCCGAAGCGGACCCCGACGCGGACGAGGACGCGGCGCCGAAGAGGTCGCCCGGCAGCAGGGACGGCTTCATCGCGACGACGGCCACGGCGACGGCGAGCGGAACCCCGAGGATCGCCCACAGTCTGCGCCGCCGGGAGGCACGCCGGTCCATCTCGCGCCAGGCGGGGCCCGTCCGCCAGCCCTCGGGCTGCGCGGCCGGACGCGACTCCTTGCGGGCGGTCCGGCGGGTGGCCCGCGCGGCCTCCCGCTCGTCCTGGAGGCGCAGCCGCTCCGTCACCATGCGCGCCCGGGCGGACGGCTCCTTGGGTGCCGAGGCGCGGATGTCGCGCTCGCTGTCGCGCGCGAAGCGTTCCCACACGTCGTCAGGAACCGTCGGCTCACCGGATTCCCCGGGCTGTTGATCAGACACGAAGCTCTTTCTAAGTGTCTCGAACGGGCGTGCGCAAGCCGCACATCGATGTGACCCAGCACACATAAGAATCTCGTCAGATCCAGGACAACCATTCTCAGACCTCGCCGGTCTCACCTGCAGAACCAACGGTCACATCCGCGCCCACACGCGGTGGGCCGCCCACAAACTCCATAATCGCGCCGCGAGTTCACGGCGCACTGGATCACCGAGGTCTTCATGAAGCTTCGCCGTGCCATGGCCACTGCGGCCGCGACGGCTGTCATAGCACCGCTCGCGTTGCTGTCGGTCGCGCCGGCCGCGTTCGCGGAAGAAAGCCCGTCCCCGAGTGCGAGCGTGTCCGAGTCCGCGACCGAGTCGGCGTCGCCTAGCCCGAGCGTGTCGGCTCCCGAGCCGACCGACGCGGCGTCGGCCTCCGCCTCGGCCTCCGCCTCCACCTCCGCGTCGGCTCCGGCCCCGAGCGACTCCGCGTCGGCGTCCGCGCCCGCGCCGAGCGCCTCCGCCTCGGAGTCGGAGTCCCCCGAGCCCGAGCCCTCCGAGTGCTCGGACTCCAAGGTCGACGTGTCCATCACCGGACTGCCCGGCAAGATCGCGGCGGGCAGCGGCTGGCACAAGTTCTCCCTGAACGTCCTGAACAACTCGGACTCCACCCTGAGTGACCTCGGCTTCTTCGCGGGCGCTTCGCCCGACAAGAACGGCGAGGACATGTTCAAGAGCAAGCAGGTCCAGCTCCAGGCGTACAACCCGGACGACAAGGTCTGGGAGAACGTCGACGAGGACGGGTACGCGGTCGGCTTCGTCGGCTACACCGACGAGCTCAAGCCCGACTACGAGGTCGACATCCCGCTCCGTATCAACGTGAAGTCCAGCGCCCCGGTCGGCGCCGGCTTCTCCCTCGGCGCCAGCATCTACGGCGACGCCGACGCGGAGTGCACCGGCTACGGCGAGGTCGCCTACAAGTTCCAGATCGTCGCGGCCGGCACGGACACCGACGGCACCAAGCCGCAGGGCGGCGGCAAGGTCCCGGTCTCGGACAAGCCCGCCGACAAGAGCAACACGCCTTCGGTCGACGGCAGCCTCGCCGAGACGGGCTCCAGCTCCGCGCTGCCGATGATCGGCCTCGCCGGCGGTATCGCCGTCGTCGCCGGCGCCGGTGCGCTGGTCGTCGTCCGTCGCCGCAAGGCCGGCACGAACGCGTAACACCGCAGCCGACACCACCGACGCGCGCGTCGGTCACGTACGAAGAGAAGGACCTGCGCTCGGAGGGGGGCGCAGGTCCTTCTTTTCGTTGGGCTTACGGCTTCGGCGGCATCGTCGGCATGCCCAGGAAGGGCAGCCGCAGCGCTCCGAAGGCGTCCGCGGGGACGACAGGACGGTTCGGCTCCACCGCCTTGAGACGCTCGTACGCGGCTCCCGGCGCCGGACGCGGATCGGCCTCGCCCTTGTTGGGCCAGAACGACATGGCCCGCTCGGCCTGCGCGGTGATGGTGAGCGACGGGTTGACGCCGAGGTTCGCGGAGACGGCGGCACCGTCGACGACGGAGATCCCCGGGTGCCCGTGGAGCCGGTGGTAGGGGTCGATGACGCCCTCCTCCGCGCCGGCGCCGATCGGGCAGCCGCCGAGGAAGTGCGCGGTGAGCGGGGTGCCCATCAGCTCGCCGACATTGCTGCCCGGGAAACCGTTGATCTCCTCGGCGAGCACGGAAGCGGCCCGCGAAGCGGCCTTGATCTGCTTGGGGTTGGGGGCACCGTGCCCCTGGCGTGCCGTCAGCAGGCCCTTGCCCGCGCCCTTCGGCTTGAGATACGTCGTCAGGGAGTTGTCGAGGGACTGCATCACCAGGCCGATGATGGTCCGTTCGGACCAGCGGCGGTTGGAGAGCGAGCGCATCACCAGCAGCGGGTGCCGGACCGCGTTGACGAACCAGCCCGCCACCCTCGACGAGCCCTCGGCGTAGGGGACCTGGAGGATGGACATGCCGCCCATCGCGTTGGAGCCCTTGCCGTAGCGGACGGGTTCGATGTGGGTGTCCGCGTCCGGGTGGATCGAGGACGTGATGGCCACGCCCCGGGTGAAGTCGGCCTTCGTCCCGTGCGCCTTGCGGTAGCGGCGGTCGTCGGTCTGCGCGCCCACCAGGGCCTCGGAGTTGGTGCGGGTCAGCTCGCCGAGCCGCTTCGACAGGTGAGGGAGCTGACCGCCGGCCTTCATGCGGTGGAGCAGCGTCTGGGTGCCGTAGGTGCCGGCCGCGAGGACGACCCGGCGCGCGGTGAAGGTCCGCCCTTGGCCCTTGCGCCGGTTGTCGGTCGGGAGGGTCTGGACGGCGTAGCCGCCGCGCGAGTCGTCGGTGACGGACACGACGGTCGTCATGGGATGGACGACGGCGCCCGCCTTCTCGGCGAGGTGGAGGTAGTTCTCGTTGAGGGTGTTCTTGGCGCCGTGGCGGCAGCCGGTCATGCACTCGCCGCACTCGGTGCAGGCCTTGCGCGCGGGCCCGACACCGCCGAAGTACGGGTCGGCGACCTCCTCACCGGGCTTCGCCCCGGCCGAGCCGTCCGCGTCCTGCCCGTCGCCGAAGAAGACACCGACCGGCGCCATGTGGAAGGTGTCGCCGACCCCCATGCGCTCCGCGGCGGCCTTGAGGTGGACGTCCGACGGGGTCGTGGTCGGGTTGAGCCGCACGCCCAGCATGCGCCGGGCCTGGTCGTAGTACGGCTTCAGCTCCTCCTCCCAGTCGGTGATGTCCTTCCACTGAGGGTCCTCGAAGAACGGCTTCGGCGGCACGTAGAGGGTGTTGGCGTAGTTGAGCGAACCGCCGCCCACACCCGCGCCGGCGAGCACCATCACGTTGCCCAGCAGATGGATGCGCTGGATGCCGTACATGCCCAGCCGCGGGGCCCAGAGGTAGTTCTTGACGTCCCAGGAGTTCTTGGGGAGCGTGTCGCGGGTGAAGCGCCGGCCGGCTTCGAGGACACCGACGCGGTACCCCTTCTCCGTCAGCCGCAGTGCGGTGACGGAGCCGCCGAACCCGGAACCCACGACGACGACGTCGTAGTCGTACGTCTCCTCGTCCGGCTGTTCCTGGACAGAGCTCTCCTGTGACACGTGCCGCTCTCCTCATCGAGACCGTCGAGACGTTCGGAACCGTTTCAGAACCGCTGAGGACCTTGGGGGATCCTTTCGAGAACGGGGCTACCGCAGCCGGAGCGCCTTCATGACCTTCAGGCTCCGGCTCATGAACGCCGCGTACTTCTCGTCGTCCATGCCGAGGGACGGGGCCATCGGCAGCAGCCGCTGCTGCGCGACGGTCTGCGCCTCGGTGTACTTGAGGATGCCCTCGGAGCCGTGCCGGCGGCCGAGGCCGGAGTCCTTCATGCCGCCCATCGGCGACTGGACGCTGCCGTACGCGGGCGCGTAGCCCTCGTTGACGTTCACCGTGCCGGTCCGCAGCCGGGCCGCGAGCGCGCGGCCGCGCCGGCCGTCCTTCGTCCAGACGGAGGAGTTGAGGCCGTACGCGGTGGAGTTGGCGCGCTCGACGACCTCGTCCTCGGTCGTGAAGCGGTAGAGGGAGACGACGGGGCCGAAGGTCTCCTCGGCGCAGACGGCCATCGGGGCCTCGACTCCGTCGAGGATGGTGGGCTCGTAGAAGTACGGGCCCACGTCGGGCCGGGCGACACCGCCGGCGACGACCCTGGCCCCCTTGGCCACGGCTTCCTCGACGTGCCGCGTCACCGTCTCGAGCTGGCGTTCGCCGACCAGCGAGCCCATGTCCGCCCCGTACGCGAGGGATGTGCCGAGCCGCATGGCGCGGGTCCGGGCGGCGAACCGCTCCGTGAACGCGTCGGCTATGGACTCGTGGACGTACAGCCGCTCGATGGAGATGCAGAGCTGTCCGGCGGAGGAGAAGCAGGCCCGGACGGCGCCGGCGGCGGCCTTGTCGAGGTCGGCGTCCTCCAGGACCACCATGGCGTTCTTGCCGCCGAGTTCGAGGGAGACGCCGACGAGACGGGCGGCCGCGCCCTGGGCGACCTCACGGCCGGTGCGGGTGGACCCGGTGAAGGAGACGTAGTCGGCGTGCCGGACGACCTCGGGTCCGACGACCGGTCCGTCGCCGATGACGACCTGGAAGATCTCGGCGGGCAGCCCGGCCTCGACGAGCAGGTCGCGCGCCCACAGGGCGGTGAGGCAGGTCTCGGTGTCGGGCTTCATGACGACCGCGTTGCCCGCGACGAACGCCGGCAGCGCGTCGCCGACCGACAGCTCCAGCGGGTAGTTCCAGGGCGCGATCTGCCCGACGACACCGCGCGGGTGACGCAGTTCGGTGACCTTGGTGAGGGTCGGCATCGCGCCCGCGTGGCGCTTGGGCCGCAGATAGGAGGGCGCCTTGAGTCCGTAGTGCCGTGCGGCGACCAGGACGGCCTGGACCTCCTCGTGGGCGTGCAGCCGGGCCTTGCCGGTCTCCAGCTGGATGAGGTCCAGGACCTCGGCCTGCCGGGCGAGCACGAGGTCGTGGAAGCGGAGCAGGACGGCGGCGCGGCGGCGGACCGGAGTGGCCGCCCAGGCGCCCTGCGCGGCACGGGCCCGCTCGAAGGCCTTCTCGACGTCCGCGGGGGTGGACTCGGGCAGGTCGGCGAGCTTCTCGCCGGTGAACGGCGTGTGGTTGGCGGTCCGCCCGGACCCGGTCACTCCCTTGGCGAGCTGCGCGACGAGCTCGGGGGTGACCACGTCGGCGGCGGTGCGGGCGCCGGCCGGGGCGGGGGCGAGGGGGTTGGTGCCGAGAGCGGCGGGGGCCGCCGTCGCGTCCTCGCCGGCTCCGGCCTGGTCCCCGGCGGCCGTGGCCTCGTCCGCGGCGGTGACCTCCGTGGCGTCGGCCTCGTCCGCGGCGGTGACCTCCGTGGCGTCGGCCTCGTCCGCGGCAGCGGCGACCGCCGTCCCGTCCGCGCGCACCGCGTCGGCCGCGGCGGTCGCGGACGTCAGGTCCGCCTCGCTCGTGGTGGCGGACGTCAGGTCCGCGTCGGTCGCGGCGGCCACGCCGACCGCTGCGTCGGTACCGGCCGCCTCATCGGCGCCGGTGCTTTCCGTGGCCTGCTCCGCGGCCTGCGAGTCCGTCATGAGCCGCAGGGTATGCCCACGCGCTCCCTTTGGGTACCCGTCGGTAATGGCCTTTCACGGAGCGCTCACACACTGCCAGTGATCACTGGCAGCAAATGCGCTGATCAGGGCGTTGTCGGTCCGACGATCACCCGTCGATCGGTTTTCACGGTTTGTCGACGTCCAGGTTCGCGATCGCCGCCTCGGCGACCTCGCGGCCTCGCGCGGTGAAGTCGCCGCCGCCCGGATAGCTGATCGTGAGCTTGTACATGTCCCCGGCCTTCGACTTGTAGTAGAAGAGCCGCACCTCGCGCGGGCGGGGGTTCTGGCTGTCGTCGGTCTTGTAGGTCACCGTGTTCTCGGCGGACTCCCGGCCCCGGTACGTCGCCCTCGCGTCCGGCTTCGTCCGCGGCCCCGCCGGCATGTTCAGCTCGTAGGCACCGCTCGCCTTGAACGCACCGTCGTCCGCGTACATCTCGGCCCGGGCGGAGTCCTTGATCACCTTGCTGGTGTCCTCGGACTTCAGGTCGAGTCTCAGCCCGATCCAGATGCTCCCGCTCCAGTCGGTGTACGTGACCCAGTGGGTCTTGTCCGTCTTCCGGTCCGGGGTCCCCTCCTGGTAGTCCGCGGGCACCGCCAGTGTCGCGGCGACGTCGGCCACGTGCCGCGTCTTCCAGCCGTCCGGCAGCGGACCGGCGAACGGGTCCGCGATCACCACGTACGCCGTCACCGCGGCCGCCGCGACCGCCGTGGCGACCGCCGCCGCGAGGCCGATCAGGGTCCTGCGGCCGATACGGACGCCCCCGCCGCCGGACGCCGGGGTGCCGTCGCCACCGGCGACGCCCTCCGTCCGGCTGACCTGCGTCGGGGCGAGGACGGGCGGCCGTGCGGCCTCCTCCAGGAGGCGCCGGACCTCGGCCGCCGCGGGACGGTGGGACGGTTCCTTGGCGAGCAGGCCGTTGATGGCCTCCGTGAGCGGGCCGCCCGCGGAGGCGGGCGCGGCCGGTGTCGCGTTGAGGACCGACTGGAGGGTGGCGGGCGTGTTGCTGCGCCGGAACGGCGAGACGCCCTCGGTGGCCGCGTAGAGCACCACGCCGAGCGACCAGAGGTCGGAGGCGGGACCCGGGCGCACGCCGAGGACCCGCTCCGGGGCGATGTACTCGGGTGAGCCGACGAAGCCGCCGGTGTCCGTCAGGTTGGTCTCGCCCTCGATGCTGGCGATGCCGAAGTCGGTGAGCACGACACGGTCGTGCGGGCCGAGGAGCACGTTGTCGGGCTTGACATCACGGTGCAGGACGCCCGCCACGTGCGCCGCCTCCAGGGCGCCGAGGACCTCCAGGCCGATGCGCGCGGTCTCTCGGCTGCCGAGGGTGCCCTCCCTGAGGGCGTCGCCGAGCGAACGGCCCCGCACCAGCTCCATGACGATCCAGGGCCGCCCGTCCACGACGGCGACGTCGTGGACGTTCACCACGGCGGGATGGTCGAGCCGGGCCGCCGCGCGGGCCTCGCGCCGCATCCGCTCGTACGCGGTGGCCCGTTCGCGCTCGGGAAGGTGGTCCGGGACGCGCGGTTCCTTGACGGCTACCTCGCGCTCCACGGTCTCGTCCCTGGCCCGCCACACCGTGCCCATGCCGCCGTGCCCCAGCTTGGCGAGCAGGCGATAGCGCCCGGCGATGAGCCGGCCGGCTCCCGGTTCGTCCGAGGGGCCCGGCGCGGTGTTCTCCGGCGGGCCCGCGACAGTCCGGGCGGGCGTGGCATACGGATTGCCCGGGTACGGCACGGCGACCGGGCCCTCCGCCCGCCGCTCCGGCACCGTGACGCCCGGCCTCGGGTCCGGCGCGGCGCGCCTGGGGTCCGGAACCCCGGCCGCCTGTGGCACGTCCGGTGCCGGGGCCGCGTGCGGCACGTCCGGTGCCGGGGCACCTTGGTGCGGGTGCGGTGCCGGGGCACCCTGGTGCGGGTCCGGGATCACGGCGCGCGGCTGCCCGCCCCGTACCGCCCGTCCAGGTGGTTGCAGACCGAAACTCGTCGGCTCGTCGCCCCGGTGAGGGACTCCCCCGTCGTCGCTCATGCCCTCATCTGTATCGCGGCGGACGCCCGGCCTTCCAGACCCTTCGCCCACCGGTCACAGACCCGTGACGCACCCCATCCCTTATCTCCCCTTTACGGGGTTACGCGTCACGGCGGTACGGGTGACCGGGCCACGCGTCACGGGGGTTGCGCGTCACACGGCGCGTCACCGGGCGCGTCACGAGGCCGCGAACGTGTCCACGGCCACGTCGAAGTACTCCTTCGCCTCCGTCACCCGGCCCACCGGCGCGGAGACCCAGACGTCGTACATCCGGCCGCCCTCCTCCCAGCACAGGTCGTAGGTGTGCCGCGGGCCCTCCGCCGTGGTGAAGCCGTTCCAGGTGAACTCCCAGAGGGCGGCGGTGTTTCCGTCGTGCACGGTCCGCGTGACCCTGCCGTCGCGGTAACCGGGGTTGCTCGAGGGGCCGTCGGCGTCCGCCCTGCGCATCACGCCGAGCGGACCGCCCGTCGCGGGATCGGCCACCTTGATGCCGATGCGGAAGGTGTCCCCCGACGACATGTAGAAGATCCGCTCGCCCTGCGGGTCGCGGGTGAACCCCTCGGGCACGGCGAGCGAGAAGCCGTTCGGATCCGAGGCGACGCGGTAGCCCGAGGGCGCGGTGCGGGCGGAGGCGGACGGAGTCCGGTGGCCGGTCACCGTGACGGTGGGGCCGGCGCCGGTGGGCGGGGCCGACGACGTGCCGGACGCCGAGGTCGCGCCGGAGGAGGTGCCCGGTGCGCTGGGCGTGCCCGGCGTGCTCGACGAGGCCGGTTTCCCGTCACCGCCCCCGCCCACCAGCAGCGCGGCCGCCGACACGCCCGCTCCGGCCATCGCGGCGACCAGCGCGGCGGCGACGAGGAGGCTGCGCGTGGACTGCCGGGGCGGCGGGTCGGAGACGGTGCCGCCGGAGGACGGCGACGGATCGGGCGCGGGTCTGCGCAGCGACACGTGGGGCACGTCCCGCCGCGTCGGCGTGTACGGGACCAGCAGCCGCGGCGTACGGCCCGTGTCCCGGTAGGCGCGCAGCATCCGCTCCGCCTCCGCCGCGTCGAGCCGCCGCTCCGGATCGCGCTCCAGCAGTCCTCGTACGACGGGCAGCAGCGGAGCGGCCTGGGCGGGGGGACGGATCTCGTCGACGACGACGGCGTGCAGGATGCCGCCGAGCGAGTCGCGGCGAAAGGGTGAGGCGCCGCTCAGCACGGCGCACAGCAGCACGCCGAGCGACCACAGGTCGGACTCGGGGCCGGTGCGCGCCCCGGCCATGCGTTCGGGCGCGGTGTATTCGGGCGAGCCGACGAACGCGCCGGTCTCGGTGAGCGTCGTCGCGCCCGCGACCTGGGCGATCCCGAAGTCGGTGAGGACGACGCGGTCGGTGCCCGCCTCGACGAGGACGTTGGCGGGCTTGAGGTCGCGGTGCAGGACGCCCGCGTCGTGCGCGCGGCGCAGCGCGCCGAGCAGGTCGACGCCGATGCGGGCGGCCTCGCGGGCGTCGACCGGCCCGTTCGCGGAGATCCGTTCGGCGAGCGAGCCGCCGTCGATCAGCTCCATGACGATGTACGGGCGTTCGTCGTCCTCGACGACGTCGTGGACGACGATGATGTGCGGGTGGTGGAGCTGGGCGACGGCCCGCGCCTCGCGCAGGGTGCGGTCACGCTGGAGCCGGGACTCCTCCGCCGAGAGCGAGTCGTCGAGGGCCAGTTCCTTCACGGCGACCCGCCGGCCGAGCAGTTGGTCGGTGGCCCGCCAGACGACGCCCATGCCGCCCCGGCCGATTCTGGTCTCCAGCCGATAACGCCCCGCGATCACACGGGCGTTCTCCCCCTCGGTCCCCATGGGTCTCATCATGCCCCACCGGACGGACCCCCTCCGTGGCACCGACCGGCCAAGTATGCCGCCGCCCCGGGACAGCCGACGGCACGCGCCCGGGCCCCGGGCGCGGATCAGCCCTCCTGGAAGCTCCGCAGGATCACGCCGAACTGCTTCTCGGTGGCGGTCCACTCGCCGGCGGGCGAGGACTCGTAGACGGCGTACTCGGTGCCGTCACTGTTCATGTACCCGACGTCGATCGCGTGGTAGGGGCCCGGGAAGTAGTGCGGCGGGTCCTTGGCCAGGGCGTCCCACGTGTACTCCCAGCGGGCGCCCGGCCGGTCCCGGAAGAGCTCCTCCTTGAGGAGCAGTTGGCTGTAGTTCCGCAGCCGACTCGAGAGGTTCTCGTCCAGGTCGCTCATGTGCTCGTACGAGGAGCTGAAGTCCGGATCGGTGTCGACGGCGACCCGTACGAGGTGCTTGCCCTGGTCGGGCGTGAAGTCGACCTGCTGGAGGCCGTCCTTGTCGATGGAGACGGAGCGCGTCCACCCCTTGGGCAGGGAGATGCTGAAGCCCACCGGGTCATCGCGCCGCTCCCAGCCCGCGGGGAGCGACCCCTGACCGCCCTTGTCGCTCGGCTTGGAACTCGGCTTGTCGCTCGGCTTGTCGTCGGCGCTTCCCGTCGACGACGCGGAGGCGGAGCCGCCGGGGCCGCCGCCCGTGCCGAAGTGCTGCAACGTGACCGCGACGCCCCCGCCGACGACCCCTGCCAGGGCCATGACCAGGGCGAACGTGCGCAGGCGGTGCCGCTTCGGCGGCGCGGGCACCTGCCCGATCGTCACCGGCCGGTACGGCGTGGTGGCGGCCGTGTGCGCGCGGGTACCGGTGCCGGTCCGCGTCTCCGTGGTGTCGTACGCGGGCCGCCCCGTCGGCGCGTGCGACGGCGCCCCTTCCGGCAGTCGTCCCTCCGCCGCCTCGGCGAGCATCTGCTCGACCTGCTCGGAGCCGGGCCGCTCGGCCGGATCCTTGCGCAGCAGCGCGGCGAGGACGGGCCCCAGCACTCCCGCGTTGACCGGTTCGGCGGGTTCCTCCTCGACGACGGCCTGCATGGTGCCGATGGGCGAGGTGCGGCGGAACGGCGACCGGCCCTCGACCGCCGTGTACAGCGTGGCGCCGAGCGCCCACAGGTCGGACGCCGGGCCCGGGTCGTGGCCGCGCACCCGCTCCGGGGCGAGGTAGTCGACGGAGCCGACGACCTCTCCGGTGCGGGTGATGGTGGTGTCGCCCTCGATCTGGGCGATGCCGAAGTCGGTGAGCAGCACCCGGTTGTCGCGGCCGAGCAGGACGTTGCCGGGCTTGATGTCGCGGTGCAGGACGCCCGCCGCGTGCGCGGCGCGCAGGGCCCGCAGGACCCACAGGCCGATGCGCGCGGCCTCGCGCGGCTCGATGCGGCCGCGCTCCTTCACCGCGTCGGCCAGCGACTCGCCCTCGACCAGCTCCATCACGATCCAGGGGCGGCCGTCGTGATCGAGGACGTCGTGCACGGTGACGACGGCGGAGTGGTTGATGCGCGCGGCGGCGCGGGCCTCGGCACGGGTGCGGGCCAGCAGGACGCTCTGCTCACTGTCGGAGACGTAGAGCGCGGCGGTCAGCTCCTTGACCGCGACGGCGCGGTGCAGCACCTCGTCGTGGGCGCGCCAAACACGGCCCATGCCACCGCTGCCGATGGATTCGACAAGCCGGTAGCGGCCCGCGAGGAGCAGGCCCTGCATCTGATTCACGTTTCCCCGCAATGGTCTTGACAGGGTCAGACTAAGGAGCGGTGCCCACCCTGGGAACAAGCGGGGTCGTACGGAGACCTCACTGTGACGGTTGTCCCATCCCTGTACGGAAGGGAACCGTTCGGTGTTCACCGGCCCCCGCCTGGCCAAACAGGGCGTGCGGTGGGCAAAAGGGTTGCTCAGTGGCCGACTTGGTACGTCGACGACGCCTGCTCGTACAGCCGCGAGACCTCGTCGCGTTCGGCGTCCGGGCCGCGGACCTGCACCACGTGGTAGTGCCCCGCGATCAGGATGGCGAGGTTGCGCACGTAGAGCGAGTGCCCCGCGGAGTCCTGCCAGGTGAACTGGCCCTCGGCCATCGCCTTGCCGCCCACGTCGATCCGCCGCATCCCGCTGGAGGTCGCCCAGGTCGAGTCCCGGAAGGGCTGCAACTCCTTCTCGCTCTCCCGCTGATACGTCATGGGGTCGCTGCCGTACGTGGCGGTGCCGTCCCGCCCGGGGACGACGATGAGCTCGAAGTCCCCCTGGGAGTAGACGATCTGGCCCCTGCCGTTCTTCGGCGAACGCGTCCAGCCGCTCGCCACGGCGATCCGGAATCCCTCGGGATCCTTGCGCAGGGTGAACCCGTCGGCGACACCGGGATCGGCGGTGGTGTGCGAGGAGGTCGAACTGGACTTCCCCGAGGGGCTCTTGTCGGGGTCGGGCGAGGTCTGGTCGGAGCCGGGGGCGTTGCTCGCGGTCGGATCGCCACCGGGCTGTGTGGCGGGGCCCGCCTGTCCGGCGGCGCCGGTCCGCCCGTCGTCGGTGCCGCTCCGGTCCGCCTTGGGCATGAAGACGACCGCGTACGTGACCGCGGCGGCCAGCAGGAGCAGGATCAGCAGGAGGAGGTTCCGGCCCAGCCGGCGCGGACCTGCGGCGTTCTCCTGCCTGGCCCGCTTGTGGCGGGCGTGCGCGCTGGTCGCGGGCAGCCCGGCACGGCGCCTGCGGACGAGTTCGCCCCGGCGCCGTACGATCGGCAGCCGACTCGGGTCGGCCGGCGGTACGGACACGACGTGCGCCCCGGCCTCGGGCTCCGGCGCGGAGCGCACCAGCGACCGCAGCCAGCCGCGCAGTTCCTCGAAGTCGAGCCGTTCGGTGGGGTCCTGGCGCAGCAGCGACTCGACGACGGGCCGCAGCGGCCCGCACTCCTCGGCGAAGGCGGGCGGTTCCGCGCACACCAACTGGACCAGTTCGGCGGTGTTCTCCTCCGGGTAGGGGGCGTGCCCCTGCACGGCGCGGAAGAGCAGTGCGCCGAGCGCCCACAGGTCGGTCGCCGGTCCGATCGGAGCCGCCAACTGCCAGTTCTCGTGCACCGGTCCGGCCTGCTCGGGCGCCCAGCGTTCGGTGACCGGCCCGACGACGGCCATCCGCGCCTGCCGGGCCCGCTCGGCCGCGAGCGCGGTGGCGGGCCCCCGGCGCGGCGGGGCCCCGGCGACCAGGTCGCCCCAGCCCCCGCCGGGCCTGCCGGAGGGGTGCGGGGCGGGAGCGAGTCCCTGCGGAGCACCGGGCGCCCGCGTGTGGTCGGGGGCCGGGGAGACGCCGGGCACACGGGCGTGCCCCGTGCCGGTGAAGCCGCCGGGCGGTACGGGCACTTGGCCGCCGCCGGACGCCGGGAAGCCGCCGGTGGACCGGCCGTCGTCCGGGGTCCGCCCGCCGCCGAGGGGCCCTCCGGGGGCCGGGACGCCGGGACGGCCGCCCTGTCCCGTGCCGTAGGGGGCCTGTCCGGGCGCGAGCGCGGAACGGCCGTACGCCGTGTCACCCCCGGCCGGCCCCGCGCCGGGGCGTGCCTGGACTCCGTACCTCCCGGTGCCGCCGACGCCGTACGGGTCGGCTATCTGCCCCGGCGGCACCCCGTGCGCCGACGAACCACCGGCCTGGCCGGGAAGCCGCGGCGGGGTGCCGGCCTGGGACCCGGACGGGTGCGTAGAGGTGCTGTACCGGCCGTCCTGGCCGGGAAGGTGCGGCGTGGGGGCCTGGGCCTGCGGGGAGGCGTCGTAGCGGCCGTTCTGGCCGGTCCGGTCGCCGGGGGCTGAAGGACGCGGGGACGGAAGGGCGAGCGGGTCGCCCCGGCGCTCTCCCTGTACGCGGGCGGCGGCACGCGCTCCGGCGCGGTACGCGGCGATGGCCCCGGCACGCGCGGCACGGATGTCGTCCTCGCCGCCCTCGGCCTGCCCGCCGGTCTCCGGTCCGCCGTCCGGACCGGCGCCTCCCGCCGGACGGCCCGGTCCCGCCGGACCGCCGGCTTCGAGGGCACGCGGTCCCCGGCCGGCCACGGGCGCACCGGGGACCGGGCTGCCCGGAACCGGCGTTCCCTGCTCGGCGCGGGCCTCGATCGCGGCCCGCCGGGCCGCTTCGGCGTCGGCGCCACTCGTGGCCGCGACGGCGACACCGCGCGGGGCACCGCCGAATCCGGCACCGGCGACGGGCCCCCGCCCGCCCGCGGCGCCCTGCCCGCCTCCCGGGCCGCCCTGGGGAACTCCCGGCCCGGCCGGACCGGCGTCACCGGGCTGCCCGGCGCCCGGGAAGGCTCCGTGACCGGCCGTCAGGTCGTCCTCCGGCGCGGGCACCGGGTCGTACCCGCACAGCGCCTCTTCGGCGGCCCCGGCCGCCAGCCCGGTGAGGAGGACGCGGCCGTCGTCGCAGACGAGCACCGTACGCACGGTGATGTTCCGGTGCACCCAGCCGTGCGCGTGCAGGACCCGCAGCGCGGTGAGGACGTCGGCGGCGACCTCCGCGGCGCGGTAGGGGCTGAGCGGCTTCTCGGCGAGCAGCGCGGCCAGCGGCCTCGCGGGCACCAGCTCGCTGACGATCCACAGCGAGCCGCCCTCGGCGAACACGTCGAAGACCTGGTCGAGCCGGGGGTGGTCGGGGATGCGGGCGGCCGCCTGCGCCGCGTCGATCGCGCGCAGGACCGCCGGTTCGGTGGGCCGCCGGGTGGAGCGGGCCGACGCCCGCCGCACGCCGCCGTCCCGGGCCACGAACCCGTCGGGCAGCCCGTCCGCGTCGAGCACCTCGGCCTCGACGACCTCCGGCAACGGCACCTGCCGTACCAGGACTTCCTGCCCGCTGTAGGTGTCGAAGGCCCGGCTCTCGGCGAGTTCGTACTCGTCGGACGGCGGCAGGGGCAGGCGGTAGCGGTCGGCGAGTACCCGTCCCGCGTAGTCGTCCACGATGCTCCCCCAGCCGACCGGTTGGTCAATTCCGTTCGCCGTGCGTCCCGTTGTGGCTTCGTTCGGTCCGCAACCACTCACGATACGTGCCCGAGGCAACCCGCAGAGCGGTGATGCGAGATCTCGGGCATCGCTCGTAGCGGAACGTCACCGTTGCGAGCGGTACGTCACGACTTCGGCTGGAAGGTCGCGGCCAGCGTGGCCCACGTGCTCTTGCGCAGCGCGCCGTCCCACGCGGCGTCCTTGGCCGTGTACATGAGCGCGTAGCCCTGGTGCGCGTTCACCACGAAACCCCGGTCGATCGAGTGGAACTTCGTGCCGCCGTCCACGTAGGTGAACTCCCAGTCGGCCGTGTTCCAACTGCGGTAGCTCACGCTCTCTATGTGGATCTTCTTGTACTGGGAGCGCACCATGTAGCGCTCCTGGTTCTCCCAGTCCGCGACCGGGTCGTCCTTGGGCGTCGACGTCCAGCCGACGAGGAGCTTCTGCCCGTCGGGGCCGGTGAACCGGGCTCCCGCGGCGTCCTGGGACTCGTACTTCCATCCCTTCGGCAGCCCGATCGAGAAGCCCTGCCCGCTCTTGTACGTCGTCACGGCGGTGGAACCCGAACCCGATTCCTTGCCGTCGCCGCCCGAGCCGTTCGAGCCGTCCGCGTCGCCGGTGCTCGTGCCCGTCCCCGTGTCCGAGGAGGCGTCGTCCGAGCCGGAGCCGGACTTGTCGCCGCTGTCGGTGTGGGCGGCGTCGTCCTTGCTCTTGTCGCCGCCCTTGCTCTTGCTGTCGTCGCCGTTCTTCCCGCTGCCGGCGGCCGCTCCGCTGGAGGCGGTCGCCTTGGCGCCGCCACCGCCCTTGGCGCCGTTGTCGTCGCCTCCGCCGAGCGTGATGGCCAGCACGGTGCCGACCACGACCAGCGCCACGACGACCGCGAGGATCACCAGCGTCCGCAGCGGCACGACATCGGTGAGTGAGGCCTTGGGCGCCGGACGCGCCGGGCGCTCGGGCGCCACCGGCCACCCGGATCCCGAACCGCCGCGCCTGCCGCCCGCGGTGGTGGAGGCGGAGTTCCCCGCCTTGCCGTCGGAACCGCCCGTCCCTCCCGGCACGGACGCGTTCACGGCGGTGGCCGCCACGGAGGTGCCGCCGGTCTGGCCGGCCTCCGCTCCGGACCCCGAACCCGCCTGCGGGGAGGCCGTCTTGGCGGCCCCGGCCGCCTGCGCGGTGTCCGGGCTGCCGGCCGCCTTGGCACGGGCCGTCGCCGCCGACGTGGCCGCCGCCGTGGCGGCACCGGCCGCGGTCGCGGCCTTGCGCACCGAACGCAGGGCCCCGCGCAGCCGCTCCGAGGGCTCCTCGCCCTTCTTGGCACCGGCCGAGCCGCCCCGCCGACCCGGTTCGTCCGGCAGCGGCGGCATGGCCACGACCTTCGTCGCGTCCGGCGGCTCCGGCACGTTCCGCTCGGGGTCGGGCGCGCGCAGCACCTCGTTGAGCATGGCCCGGGCGCCCGCGTCGTCGAGCCGCTGCTCGGGATCCTTGGCGAGCAGGCCGTAGATCACCTTCTCCAGCGGGCCCGCGTTCTTGGGCTGTTCGACCGGCTCGGTCATGACCGCGGTGAGCGTCGCGATCGCGGAGCCCTTGTCGTACGGCGGCACGCCCTCGACCGACGCGTACAGCAGACCGCCCAGCGACCACAGGTCGGCCGCGGGTCCGGGCTTGTGGCCGCGCGCCCGCTCCGGCGAGATGTACGAGGGCGCGCCGACGAGCATGCCGGTCGAGGTGATGGACGGGTCGCCCTCCACCTGGGCGATGCCGAAGTCGGTGAGCACGACCCGGCCGTCGTCGCCGGAGATCAGCACGTTCGACGGCTTCACGTCGCGGTGCAGGATGCCCTCGCGGTGCGCCGCCTGGAGCACGTCGAGGATCGCGAGCCCCACCTCGGCCGCGCGCCTCGGCGTGAGCAGCCCGTCCTCACGGATGGCCTCGGCGAGGGACTTGCCCTCGATGAGTTCCATGACGATCCAGGGCCGGTTGTCCTCGTCGACCACGTCGAAGACCGTCACCGCGCCGCTGTTGCGGATCCGCGCGATGGCCTTGGCCTCCCGCAGCGTGCGCGTGATCAGCCGGCGCTTCTCGTCCTCGTCGATGGCCGAGGGGAACCGCAGTTCCTTCACGGCGACCGTTCGGCCCAGGGTCTCGTCCTCGGCGCGCCACACGGTGCCCATGCCGCCGCGGCCGAGAACATCCCCCAGCCGGTACCGCCCGGCGAGGAGACGTTCGCTCTTGTCCTGACGGGATGCTCCCGCCCGCTCCGCCTCCGACATGCGTCCCCTCATGCAACCCGCCCTGACAGAGCCTCCATTGTCCCCCACCCGACAAGTGCCCAGCGCCCTGGGGGCCCCTGGAACCGCAACAGCTCGGCCACTGAGACGCCCGGACCCCGTCGGCGGCTCGCCCGCGACGGCGCCCCGCAGCGCACGAGTGCCCCGCAACCACGGCCTTACGGGTCCGCAGCGCCCGTTTCCCGGACCGGCCCCCGCGCCGGCCGCGAACACAGCGACATGCCTCATGATGGCCGCGACAAGGAAGGACCCCGCGATGCCAGCGCCCCGGACACCTCGGACACTTGTGGCCATACCCCTGTCCCTGGCGCTGCTCGTCGCGGTCGGGGCCGACCTGCCGGGGCAGACTCCGGCCGCCGCGCGAACGGCTGTCACCCGGGCCTCGGACGCCGCGCTGGCCCGCCTGGTGACCCGTGGCGGCGCCCCCGCCGCCGCTCTGCTCGCCGACGACGTGACCGGTTCACGTTTCGCGAGCGACGGAAACGGAATTGCCCGCTCCGACCATTTCCGTGCCGGAAGCATCACCAAGTCGTTCATCGCGACGGTCGTCCTGCAACTCGCCGCCGAGCAACGGCTGTCCCTGTCCGACTCCGTCGAGGAGCATCTGCCCGGCCTGGTGCGCGGCGCGGGCAACGACGGCCGCCGCATCACCCTGCGCGCCCTGCTCCGGCACACCAGCGGCCTCTACGACTTCACCGCGACGACCCGGGGCGCCGTCCCCGTGACCGCTCCTCAGGCCTTGCGCATCGCACTCACCCATCCCCCGGCCGACCCCGGCCGCTTCGCCTACTCGAACACGAACTATGTGGTGCTCGGCATGATCGTCGAGCAGGTCACCGGACACTCGTACGCCACCGAGGCCGAGCGGCGCATCATCAACCCCCTTCACCTGACCGGCACTTCGTTTCCCGGCCACCGTGTGTCGCTTCCCGCGCCGCACGGCCGCGCCTACGCCGCCGACGGCTCCGACGTCACCGAACTCGACCCGCGCGTGGCCGGCGCGGCGGGTGAGCTCGTGAGCACGCTGGCCGATCTGAACCGCTTCTACGCGGCCCTGCTCGACGGCACGCTGCTGCCCTCGCACTGGCTGCGCGAGATGCTCGACACCCGCGCCGCACATGGCTCGTACGGCATGGGCCTGTTCCCGGTGAAGCTGCCGTGCGGGACCACGGTGTGGGGACACAACGGCCGGATCTCCGGCAGCTACGTGCGCAGCGCGGCCACCGCCGACGGCCGCCGCGTCCTCACCTTCCGGGTGAACACGGACGGGGTCACGGACCCGGCACTCGAACCGGCCCTGCTCGCCGCCGAGTTCTGTCCCCGCACCTCGTAGAACGGCCGGGCCGCGAACAGAGATCCCGGCTCACCACACCCGTTCGAGTGACATCCACGGGAGGGCCGGTCAGAACTGCACGATGTCCGGCGCCCCCAGCCGGGCCGCGTCCGCCGTCAGGTCGTCCGGCTGGCGCTGGGACTCCCGCTCGGCCTCGACCCGCTTCTCGTAGTGCTCCACCTCGCGCTCGATCTGCTCCTTGTCCCAGCCGAGGACCGGCGCCATCAGCTCGGCGGCCTCCAGGGCGCTGCGGGTGCCCCGGTCGAAGGTCTCGATGGAGATGCGCGTACGCCGGGTCAGGACGTCGTCCAGGTGGCGGGCGCCCTCGTGCGAGGCGGCGTAGACGATCTCGGCCCGGAGGTAGTCCTCGGCGGCCGGCAGCGGCTCGCCGAGGGAGGGGTCCGCCGCGATGAGGGCGAGGAGTTCCTCGGCCAGCGACCCGTACCGGTTCAGCAGGTGCTCCACACGCACCACGTGGATGCCGGTGCGCGCCGCGATCCGCGCCCGCGCGTTCCACAGCGCGCGGTACCCCTCGGCGCCGAGCAGCGGGATGTCCTCCGTGACGCATTCGGCGACCCGCTGGTCGAGGCCGTGCACCGCCTCGTCCACCGCGTCCTTGGCCATGACCCGGTAGGTCGTGTACTTGCCGCCGGCCACGACCACGAGTCCGGGCACCGGGTGGGCCACGGTGTGCTCGCGCGACAGCTTGCTGGTGGCGTCCGACTCGCCGGCCAGCAGCGGCCGCAGCCCCGCGTACACCCCTTCGACGTCGTCGCGGGTGAGCGGCACGGAGAGCACCGAGTTCACATGCTCCAGCAGATAGTCGATGTCCGCGCTGGAGGCGGCCGGGTGGGCCTTGTCGAGGTCCCAGTCGGTGTCGGTGGTGCCGATGATCCAGTGGCGGCCCCACGGGATCACGAACAGCACGGACTTCTCGGTGCGCAGGATCAGGCCCGTCGTGGAGTGGATGCGGTCCTTCGGCACGACCAGGTGGATGCCCTTGGAGGCGCGGACGTGGAACTGGCCCCGCTCCCCGACCATGGCCTGGGTGTCGTCGGTCCACACGCCCGTGGCGTTGACGATCTGCCGGGCGCGGACCTCGTACTCGCCGCCGCCCTCGACGTCGCGCACCCGGGCCCCGACCACCCGCTCGCCCTCGCGCAGGAAACCGGTGACCCGCGCGCGGTTGGCGACCTTCGCCCCGTACGAAGCCGCCGTGCGCACCAGGGTCGCCACATAGCGGGCGTCGTCCATCTGGGCGTCGTAGTACTGCAGGGCGCCGATCAGCGCGTCCTTCTTGAGGGCCGGCGCGACGCGCAGGGCGTGCCGGCGGCTGAGGTGGCGGTGGCCGGGCAGGCCGCGGCCGTGCCCGCGGGCCATCGACATCGCGTCGTACAGCGCGACGCCGGACCCTGCATACAGCCGCTCCCAGCCCTTGTGCTGGAGCGGGTAGAGGAACGGGACGGGCTTCACCAGGTGCGGCGCCAGCCGTTCGAGCAGCAGGCCGCGTTCCTTCAGCGCCTCGCGGACGAGCGCGAAGTCGAGCATCTCCAGATAGCGCAGGCCGCCGTGGATCAGTTTGCTGGATCTGCTCGACGTGCCCGACGCCCAGTCACGCGCCTCGACCAGTCCGGTGGACAGGCCGCGTGTCGCGGAGTCCAGCGCGGTGCCCGCGCCGACCACGCCCGCGCCCACGACCAGCACGTCCAGCTCGCCCTCGGCCATTCCCGCCAGTGACTCGGCACGCTCCGCCGGCCCCAGTGTCGCTGTCCTCACCGCTGCCTCCCGCTGTAGGTCGCGCTGGCCGCACCCGTCCGGCGACGCCCGGCTCACATCCCCCCTGCCCAAAGTCTGACCGTCTCTCCCCTCATCGGCCACCGTCCGTCCTCAGCCTGTGGACAACTCTGGGCGACGCGCAAGGAATCTTGATCGATCAATCCCGCAAATCGGTCATATTTACTCCTAGTCTGACATTGCTCTCGCCCATCCTGTCCACAGGGCTTGCGCACCTGTCCCGCATCGGTTACTGGGAAGGACGGCCCACTCCATGCCCGCAGACCTCGCCGTCATCGGACTCGGTCACCTCGGCCTGCCCCTGGCCCAGGCCGCCGTCGCCGCCGGCATCCCCACCCTCGGCTACAGAACCGGCCCGGAAGGCGGCTCCCTCACCGCCGCGGAACTGCGCCGGATGCTCGCGGGCGGCTTCCGCCCGGCCACCAACCCGGCCGAGCTGGGCCGCGTCCGCACCGCCGTCATCTGCGCGCCGACCCCGCGGGGCGCGGACGGCGCCCTGGACCTCGGCCAGGTCGAGGCGGCGGCCCGCACCCTGGCCGCACGGCTGCGCCCGCACACCACGGTCATCCTGGAATCGCCGGTGCACCCCGGCACCACCGAGGCGTTCCTGCGCCCGCTCCTCGAAACCGGCTCGGGACTGCGCGCGGGACGCGATTTCCACCTCGCCTACTCGCCCAGCCGGGTCGACCCCGGCAACCGGGACTTCACGCCCGCCGGGACACCGAAGGTCATCGGCGGCCTCACCCCCGCGTGCACCGAGTCGGCCGCCGCCTTCTACGGACGGCTCACCGACAAGGTCGTCCGCGCGCGCGGGCCCCGCGAGGCGGAGACGGTGCAGGTCCTGGAGACCAATTTCCGGCACGTCAACATCGCCCTCGTCAACGAGATGGCCGTGCTCTGCCACGACCTGGGCGTCGACCTGTGGGACGTCATCCGCTGCGCGGAGACCAAGCCGTTCGGGTTCCAGGCGTTCCGGCCCGGCCCGGGAGTCGGCGGCCACGGGATCGCCCAGGACCTCGGCGGCCCCTCCGGACGCCCGCTGCGGATGGTCGAACTGGCCCGGCAGGTCAACAACCACATGCCCCAGTACGTCATCCAGCGCGCCGCCGCGCTGCTCAACGAGCACGGCAAGTCCGCCCGGGCCGCGCGGGTGCTCCTCCTGGGCATCACCTACAAGGCCGACATCGCCGACCAACAGGGCTCCCCCGCCCACGAGATCGCCGTACGCCTCATGGAACTCGGCGCCTCCGTCAGCTACCACGACCCGCACGTACCGGCCTGGAGCGTCCTCGGGCGGCCCGTCCCGCGCGCGGACTCCCTCTACGAGGCCGCGGCCGACGCCGACCTGACGATCCTGCTCCAGCAGCACCGCACCTACGACCTGCAAGGACTGTCCGTGAAGGCCCAACTCCTCCTGGACACAAGGGGGGCGACCCCGACCGGGGCGGCACACCGGCTCTGAGCCGGGGAAATCGCCTCACGGATTGTCACTCCCCCCTGCTAATCTGCGGCAGCTCTCGCACACACGTGCGCCCCTGCCCCGGGCGCCGACAGGTGTGCGCGGCATCCCAAGCGCACACCTCGTGCGCCCGCATCCCTGGGGGGAACCACATGACTCAGTCGACGCCGCCGTCCGGTCCACCGGTCGACGCCAACCCGTACGCGGACGCGCCCGCCGCACCCGCCGACCAGCCGCCCGTCCTGGAGAAGGCCGCCGCGCCGCAGGGTGCTCCGCAGGGCGCGCCCCAGCCGGGCTTCCCGGTCGCGCCCGTCGCCCCGGCCGCCCCGGTGCGCAACAACTTCCCGCTCGGCCTCGTCGCCTCCATCGGCGCCGGCGTGGTCTCCGCGATCCTGTACGGCCTGGTCATCGGCCTCACCAAGCACGAGATCGGCTACGCCGCCGTCGGTGTCGGCTTCCTCGTCGGCATCGCCGCCGGCCGCGTCGGCGGTCGCAGCCAGACCCTCCCGGTCGTCAGCGTGATCGTCTCCGTGGCCGCGATCTACCTCGGCCAGCTCATCGGCGAGGCCATGATCGGCGCCGACGAGACCGGTCTCAGCTTCAGCACGATCTTCTTCGACCACTTCAGCGTGGTCCAGCAGGCGTGGAAGGACAACGCCGACCCGCTGACCTTCGTCTTCTTCGCGGTCGCGGCCTACGTGGCCTTCCAGAGCGCCCGCAAGACCGGGGACTGAGACACCGACTTCCGGGCCGACAGGCCCGGACACGTAGGAGGGGCCCCCACCGATTCGGTGGGGGCCCCTCCTACGTGCAGGCTTCGTACGAACTACCGCTTGTGCTGGGCGTCCGCCACCGTCACCTCGACGCGCTGGAACTCCTTCAGCTCGCTGTAGCCGGTGGTGGCCATCGCGCGGCGCAGGGCGCCGAAGATGTTCATCGAGCCGTCCGGGATGTGCGACGGGCCGGTGAGGATCTCCTCGATGGTGCCGACGGTGCCGAGGTCGACCTTCTTGCCGCGCGGCAGCTCCTCGTTCACCGCCTCCATGCCCCAGTGGTGGCCGCGGCCCGGCGCGTCGGTGGCGCGCGCGAGCGGGGAGCCCATCATCACGGAGTCGGCGCCGCAGGCGATGGCCTTGGGGAGGTCGCCGGACCAGCCGACACCGCCGTCGGCGATGACGTGCACGTACCGGCCGCCGGACTCGTCCATGTAGTCGCGGCGGGCCGCGGCGACGTCCGCGACGGCGGTGGCCATCGGGACCTGGATGCCCAGGACGTTGCGGGTGGTGTGCGCGGCGCCGCCGCCGAAGCCGACGAGGACACCGGCCGCGCCCGTACGCATCAGGTGCAGCGCCGCGGTGTAGGTGGCGCAGCCGCCGACGATCACCGGGACGTCGAGCTCGTAGATGAACTGCTTCAGGTTCAGCGGTTCGGCGGCACCCGAGACGTGCTCGGCCGACACCGTCGTACCGCGGATGACGAAGATGTCCACGCCCGCGTCGACGACGGCCTTGGAGAACTGCGCCGTGCGCTGCGGGGAGAGCGCGGCGGCGGTGACGACACCGGAGTCACGCACCTCCTTGATGCGCTGCCCGATCAGCTCTTCCTTGATGGGAGCCGCGTAGATCTCCTGGAGCCGGCGCGTCGCGCTCTCCGAGTCCAGTCCGGCGATCTCGTCGAGCAGCGGCTGCGGGTCGTCGTACCGCGTCCAGAGGCCTTCCAGGTTCAGGACGCCCAGGCCGCCCAGCTCACCGATACGGATCGCGGTGGCCGGGGAGACGACCGAGTCCATGGGGGCGGCCAGGAAGGGCAGCTCGAAGCGGTAGGCGTCGATCTGCCAGGCGATCGAGACCTCCTTCGGGTCCCGCGTACGGCGGCTCGGGACGACGGCGATGTCGTCGAAGGCGTACGCCCGGCGGCCGCGCTTGCCGCGCCCGATCTCGATCTCAGTCACGTTGTGGCCTTTCCCTCTTCGCTTCTGCGCCTCCCAGTATCCCCGACGCCCACGACAAGGGCGGCCCCGGAACCTCCGGGGCCGCCCTCGTGGCGGGTCTTCACGCGCGCGGGGAAGACCGATCAGGTGTACGGATGACTACTTGAGGCGGCTGTAGTTCGGCGCCTCGACCGTCATCTGGATGTCGTGCGGGTGGCTCTCCTTGAGGCCCGCCGAGGTGATGCGCACGAACCGGCCGCGCTCCTGGAGCTCGGGAACCGTACGGCCGCCGACGTAGAACATCGACTGCCGCAGACCGCCGACCAGTTGGTGGACGACCGCGGAGAGCGGGCCGCGGTAGGGCACCTGGCCCTCGATGCCCTCGGGGACGAGCTTCTCGTCGGAGGCGACGCCCTCCTGGAAGTAGCGGTCCTTGGAGAAGGAGCGCTGCTCGCCACGGGACTGCATGGCACCCAGGGAGCCCATGCCGCGGTACGACTTGAACTGCTTGCCGTTGATGAAGAGCAGCTCGCCCGGGGACTCCTCGCAGCCCGCGAGCAGCGAACCGAGCATCACCGTGTCGGCGCCCGCGACCAGGGCCTTGGCGATGTCGCCCGAGTACTGGAGGCCGCCGTCGCCGATGACCGGGACGCCGGCCGCCTTGGCGGCGAGCGAGGCCTCGTAGATGGCCGTGACCTGGGGGACGCCGATGCCGGCGACGACACGCGTGGTGCAGATGGAACCGGGGCCGACACCGACCTTGATGCCGTCGACGCCGGCGTCGATCAGCGCCTGCGCGCCCTCGCGGGTGGCGATGTTGCCGCCGATGACGTCCACGCCCGAGGAGTTCGACTTGATCTTGGCGACCATGTCGCCGACCAGCCGGGAGTGACCGTGCGCCGTGTCGACGACGATGAAGTCGACGCCGGCCTCGATCAGCGCCTGGGCCCGCTCGAAGGCGTCGCCCGCGACACCGACGGCCGCGCCGACCAGCAGGCGGCCCTCGCCGTCCTTGGCGGCGTTGGGGTACTTCTCGGCCTTGACGAAGTCCTTGACCGTGATGAGGCCCTTGAGGACGCCCGCGTCGTCGACCAGCGGAAGCTTCTCGATCTTGTGGCGGCGCAGGAGCTGCATCGCGTCGTGACCGGAGATGCCGACCTTGCCGGTGACCAGCGGCATCGGCGTCATGACGTCGCGCACCTGCTGCGAACGGTCGGTCTCGAAGGCCATGTCGCGGTTGGTGACGATGCCGAGCAGCTTGCCGCCGCCGTCGGTGACCGGCACACCGGAGATGCGGAACTTGGCGCAGATCGCGTCGGCCTCGACGAGCGTGGCGTCCGGGTGCACGGTGATCGGGTCGGTGACCATGCCGGACTCGGAGCGCTTCACCAGGTCGACCTGGTTGGCCTGGTCCTCGATGGACAGGTTGCGGTGCAGAACACCGACGCCGCCCTGACGGGCCATCGCGATCGCCATGCGCGACTCGGTGACCTTGTCCATGGCGGCGGAGAGCAGCGGGATGTTGACCCGGACGTTCTTCGAGATGTGCGAGGCGGTGTCGATCTGGTCGGGCGCCATGTCCGACGAGCCCGGCAGCAGCAGCACGTCGTCGTAGGTCAGCCCGAGTGTCGCGAATTTGGCGGGCACTCCGTCGACGTTGGCAGTCATGACACCTTCCCCAAATGGCCTTGATCGGTGCGGATGTCCATGCTAACGGGAAGCATGGCTCTCTCATTCCACGGTTGCGGGTGGGCTTCGGCTTCGTATGTTCGTACGGGATGACGGTCTTTCCCGTTCAGACCCCGCCCGGAGAAGGGCATCGCAGTCCGCCCGGGCCGCCCTGCGCGGGTGGGCGAGCGCCCTCCGGCCCCGCCTGTTCCCGCCCGGAGCGGCGCCGTGCCGTCCCGGCCGGACCGGATCGACACCACCGGGGCCCGTCACCTTTTGCCTGCAATTTGCGGAGGGAAACGGTTCCCGCACGCGGGACGCCCCCGACCGCAGTGACCGGCATCACCGGCCCGACATCACCGGAACGTGTCACGCCGCGCGGAACGCGACCAGTGCGACGGGACCCGCGCGGGCCGGACGCGCCGCCAACCGTGCACACGGACGAACGGCCGGTCACCCGGAGGTGCCATCCGTCGCGCCATCCGGCCGCGTCGCCGCGACCGGATCCGAAGGTCCACAGGATCCGGACGTCCACCGGGTCCGAACGTTCACCAGATCCGAATGTCCGCGGGATCCAGATGCCCAACGGGTCCGAACGTCCGCGGGATCCAGATGTCCACGGAATCCGGATGTCCACCGGATCCGGGCGTTCACCGGATCCAAATTCCTACTGCTCCGCCAGCGCCCGCAGCCTGCTCAGCGCGCGGTGCTGGGCGACCCGGACCGCACCCGGCGACATGCCCAGCATCTGGCCCGTCTCCTCCGCCGTGAGGCCCACCGCGATCCGCAGAAGGAGCAGCTCGCGCTGGTTCTCGGGGAGGTTGGCCATGAGCTTCTTGGCCCACTCGGCGTCACTGCTGAGCAGCGCGCGCTCCTCGGGGCCGAGGGAGTCGTCGGGCCGCTCCGGCATCTCGTCCGACGGGACGGCCGTGGACCCCGGATGACGCATCGCGGCACGCTGGAGGTCGGCGACCTTGTGCGCGGCGATAGCGAAGACAAACGCCTCGAAGGGGCGCCCGGTGTCCTTGTAGCGCGGCAGCGCGAGGAGCACCGCGACACAGACCTCCTGTGCCAGGTCCTCCACGAAGTGCCGCGCGTCCCCCGGGAGCCGGGACAGCCGGGCGCGGCAGTACCGCAGCGCGAGCGGATGTACGTGGGCGAGCAGGTCGTGCGTGGCCTGTTCGTCGCCGTCGACCGCGCGAAGGACGAGCGCACCGATCCCCGTCGTCTCGTCTTCACGCATCGGTCCATGGTGCCTTGACGTCGTTCTGTCCGTGGCACCGCGTCCATAGTTGTGCACCGAAGCGTTATGAGCAGGTGCGCCGGAACTCATCTCCTGCGCCCTCCCCTTCCGCTCGACCGACTTGTCCCCAAGGAACTCCACACCTCAAGGATGCGGCATCCGCCGGGAAACGGAGTCCGGACATCGAGGAGGCACTCTCCGGGGGCCCGGCCCCACCCGCCGGCCGGCGGGCAGGGACCACCCTCGTCATACCCGCGAGGCTGTTCGCCCAAGGGCTGTCCCATGGTCTCCGGTGCTCGCCCGACGACGGCTACGGCGACTCGCCGCGTCGCCGGACCGCCCGGACACACCTCGTACGAGGACGGCCCTCCGCGTTGCGACGCACCGCGTCCGACGCCGCGCGCTGATCCACAGGGGACCACGGGACACCCCTCAGCGGACCAGGCCCCACCGGAATCCGAGCGCGACCGCGTGCGCCCGGTCCGAGGCGCCGAGCTTCTTGAAGAGCCGCCGGGCGTGGGTCTTGACCGTGTCCTCGGAGAGGAACAGCTCACGGCCGATCTCCGCGTTCGAGCGTCCGTGGCTCATTCCCTCGAGCACCTGGATCTCACGCGCGGTGAGCGTGGGCGCGGCGCCCATCTCCGCCGAACGCAGTCTGCGCGGCGCGAGCCGCCAGGTCGGGTCGGCGAGCGCCTGGGTCACGGTGGCGCGCAGCTCCGCCCGCGAGGCGTCCTTGTGGAGATAGCCGCGGGCACCGGCGGCGACGGCGAGCGCCACACCGTCCAGGTCCTCGGCGACGGTGAGCATGATGATGCGCGCACCGGGGTCGGCGGACAGCAGCCGCCGGACCGTCTCCACGCCGCCCAGTCCGGGCATACGTACGTCCATCAGAATCAAATCCGAACGGTCGGCTCCCCAGCGGCGGAGGACTTCCTCGCCGTTGGCCGCCGTCGTCACACGCTCGACACCGGGCACGGTCGCGACCGCGCGGCGGAGCGCCTCTCGGGCAAGCGGGGAGTCGTCGCAGACGAGGACGGATGTCATGACCGTCCTCCGCAGCTGATGCGCGTCACCTTGAGCCTCCAGGCTGTTACGAATCGTCACCTGTGCGGTCGACACTCGCAGGCGGATGTGTCCACCTACCCGAGCGCTTGTTCCTTCAACCGCCTCAGCCATCTCAACGATGGTCACTCGAAAGAGTTACGGGGCAGCCGGTCGTCATCGGCACTGTACGTGAGGGCGCGGACACGGTGCAGACATGCGCGCCGACCCTCAACGTTTCATCACAACCCATGCCCCATTTAGCCTGTTTTCTTCCCATTTGCTGGTGTCTGAGGCTAGATTCGCAATGAGTCATATTTTCATCTCCTTAGATCGTAGATGTACGGTCGGTGGGCACAGAGCAGCCCAGAACGGCAACAAGGGGACACGCAATGGCAGATTTCTCCCGCCTTCCCGGTCCGAACGCGGACCTCTGGGACTGGCAGCTCCTCGCGGCCTGCCGAGGGGTCGACAGCTCACTCTTCTTCCACCCGGAGGGTGAGCGTGGTGCGGCACGGAGCGCTCGTGAGAACTCGGCCAAAGAGGTCTGCATGAGATGCCCGGTACGCGCGGAGTGCGCGGCACACGCGCTCGCGGTGCGCGAACCGTACGGCGTGTGGGGCGGACTGACCGAGGACGAGCGCGAAGAGCTCATGGGACGGGCACGCAACCGACTGGTCTCGGCGGCGGCCACGGGAAACGCTTCCGCTTCGAACACCTGAAGGAACGTTTCTGCCCTGAAGGCGCGTACAGCTTCGGTACGCACAGGTGAGTGCGCACGGGCTGGAGGTGCGTACGAGGAAGCACGTACGGCGTGTGAACGGAGCACGAGGACGCGCACGGAAGGTGCGCGCAGCGCAGGAGGAGTCGAGCCCGGCCGCGACGGCCCGGCTCCCTCATGGACCGACGCCCGGCGCCGGGGGCGAGGCGCTAGCCGGCGGAGTGCTGGCGGGCCGCCGCTCGCGCCAGCCGGTCGAGCGTCGCGGCCACGGCCGGCACCTCGGCGAGGTCGGGAAGGGTGAGGGCGACGATCTCGCGGCGCACCGCGGGTTCCACCGTCACGGTCCGGGCCCCCTTCGGCCGTACGGACTCGATCGCGAGCTCCGGCAGGACGGCGACACCCAGTCCCGCGCCCACGAGTCCGACCACCGCGGGATAGTCGTCGGTGGCGAAGTCGATGCGGGGCTCGAAACCCGCTTCCCGGCAGACCTCGACGAGCTGGCCGCGGCAGCGCGGGCAGCCCGCGATCCACGACTCGCCGGCGAACTCGCCAATCGCGACGGACTCCGCGCGCGCGAGCCGGTGCCGCTCGGGGACCAGGCCGACGAGACGGTCCATCAGCAGGGGCCGTACGACGAGGTCGTCCCACTCCTCGACGCCCGGAGCGCCCTCGTAGCGGAAGGCGAGCGCGATGTCGCAGTCGCCGGCCCGGAGCTTCTCCACGGACTCGGGCGGTTCGGCCTCCTCCAGGGAGACACGCGTGCCGGGGTGGGCCTCGCGCAGCGCGGCGAGGGCGGTGGGGACGAGGGTGGAGCTGCCGCTCGGGAAGGAGACGAGGCGGACGCGGCCCGCGCGCAGGCCGGCGATCGCGGCGACCTCCTCCTCCGCGGCCGTGAGGCCCGCCAGGATGCTCGCCGCGTGCTTGACCAGGGCCTCACCGGCCTGGGTGAGCCGCATCTCGCGGCCCGTCCTGACGAGCAGCGGGGTGCCCACGGACGACTCCAGCGCCTTCATCTGCTGGCTCACGGCGGGCTGGGTGCAACCCAGTTCGCGGCCCGCCGCCGAGAAGGATCCGGTGGTGGCGACGGCGCGCAGGACGCGGAGATGACGAGCCTCGATCACCCTTCGAGCATAAGCGCATCTTGGGTGCGGCGCCGAATATCACGTCGACGCTTTGGGGCGGATCGCCTAGCTTGGTCGCATGAAGCTTCTGTCACTGAACCTGGGCCGGGCGCGGACCGTCCCGTACACGGACCAGCCGGAGGGCGTGACCGGCATCGACAAGCGGCCGGTCGAGGGTCCGGTCCGCGTGACGGCGCCGGGGCCCAAGGGCGCCGGCGGGAGCGGGCTGGCCGGGGACACCGTGTGCGACCTGCGGCATCACGGGGGCGACGACCAGGCGGTGTACGCGATGGCGCGCGAGGACCTGGACGGCTGGGAGCGCGAGCTCGGCCGGACGCTGCCGAACGGCGTGTTCGGCGAGAACCTCACGACGCTGGGTCTTGACGTGTCCGGCGCGCTGATCGGTGAACGCTGGCGGATCGGCTCGGGCGTGGTCCTGGAGGTCACCTGCGGGCGCATCCCGTGCCGCACCTTCCAGGAGCACCTCGGCGAGAAGCGCTGGGTCAGGCGTTTCACGCTCCAGGGTGCGCCGGGCGCGTATCTGCGGGTGATCGAACCCGGCGAGATCCGTACCGGCGACCCGGTCGAGATCGTGCACCGGCCCGCGCACGATGTCACCGTCGCCGTCCAGTTCCGCGCCGCGACGACCGAACGGGAGCTGCTGCCGCGGCTGTTGGCGGCGGGTACGGCCCTGCATCCGGAGTCGCTGGCGGCGGCGCGGGAGTACGTGGCGAAGTACGGCGGGTAGGTCCGGCCGAGCCGGCGGCCCCGGGATGCCGGCGGGCGCGGCTCCTGCCCTCCGAGGCCGGCGGCCCGGGCTCCGGAAGCCGAACGGCCCCGGCCCGGAAGCCGGCCGGCCCCGGTTGCGGAGACCGGGCGTGAAGGACCCGTGGAGCGGGGCGGGAGGCCGACGCCGTGGGGCGGCGGGGGCCTTCGCCGGTCGGTAACGTTGCGCCATGACAACGGCTCTGATTACGGGATCGACCGCGGGGATCGGTGCCGCCTTCGCGCGGCGGCTCGCGGCGGACGGGCACAACCTCGTGCTGGTGGCGCGGGACACGAAGCGGCTGCGCGAGCAGGCGACCGAGCTGCACGACCGGCACGGCATCGAGGCGGAGGTGCTGACCGCGGACCTGGCGACGGACGCGGGCATCGAGGAGGTCGCCGCCCGGCTGTCCGACCGCAGGAGCCCGATCGACCTGCTGGTCAACAACGCCGGTTTCGGCAACAAGGGCCGCTATCTGGACGTGTCGATGGCGGACGAGCTGAAGATGCTCAAGGTGCACTGCGAGGCGGTGCTCCGGCTGACGTCGGCGGCGGCCGAGGCGATGCGGGAGCGCGGCCGGGGCGGGGTCGTCAACGTGGCGTCGGTGGCCGCGTTCGTGCCGCGGGGTACGTACGGGGCGTCGAAGGCGTGGGTCGTGCAGTTCACGCAGGGCGCGGCGAAGGATCTCGCGGGCAGCGGGGTGCGGCTGATGGCGCTGGCTCCGGGCTTCGTGCGCACCGAGTTCCACGAGCGGGCGGGGATGGGCACGGACAACATCCCGAACTGGATGTGGCTGGACGCCGACAAGCTGGTCGCTGCGGCGCTCGCCGATCTGGCCCGCGGCAGAACCCTGTCGGTCCCGGACCCGCGCTACAAGGTGCTGATGGGCGTGGTGAAGGTGACCCCGCGCGCGCTGCTGGGCGGGATCTCGTCGAAGACGGGACGCAAGTACGGGCCCCAGTGAACCGGGGCGCGCCGCCAATCCCCGGGCTCGCGATGATCGTGCGGTGGGTGGTGCCGCCCCTCCGGTGGGAGGATTGAGGGTGTTTCGACCGGAGCGAGAGCCGGAGGCGGCGCCATGACTTTCGTACAGCTCATTGACGGCAGGACCAGTCGGTTCGACGAGATGAACCGGCTGATGGACACCTGGGTCGAGAAGACCAACGGCAAGCGGACCGCCACGCGCGGCGTCGTGGGCATGGACCGCTCCGACGCCAACCACTTCGTGGAGATCGTGGAGTTCCCGTCGTACGAAGAGGCGATGAAGAACTCGAAGATGCCGGAGACCGAGCAGATCTTCCAGGAGATGGTGGCGCTCTGCGACGGGATGCCGACCTTCACGGACCTGGACGTGGTGCGCGACGACAAGCTCTGAGAGCGGAGAACCGCGTGGAGCCCGTGGAACGCGGGAGGTCCCCGTTCCGACCGGAACGGGGACCTCTTCACGCTGTCACACCCCGAAGGGCGTGGCCTCGCTCATGACGTCGGACGTCAGTGGGAGTGACCGTGGCCGCCGTGGCCGGCGTCGCCCTCGTCCTCGGCCGGCTTCTCGACGACCAGGGTCTCGGTCGTCAGGAGCAGGGAGGCGATGGAGGCGGCGTTCTCCAGGGCGGAGCGGGTGACCTTGACCGGGTCGATGACGCCGGCCTTGACCAGGTCGCCGTACTCGCCGGTGGCGGCGTTGAAGCCCTGGCCCTTGTCGAGCTCGGCGACCTTCGAGGTGATGACGTAACCCTCGAGGCCGGAGTTCTCGGCGATCCAGCGCAGCGGCTCGACGGCGGCGCGGCGGACGACCGCGACACCCGTGGCCTCGTCGCCGGTCTTGCCGAGGTTGCCCTCGAGGACCTTGACGGCGTGGACGAGCGCGGAGCCACCACCGGAGACGATGCCCTCCTCGACCGCGGCGCGGGTCGCGGAGATGGCGTCCTCCAGACGGTGCTTCTTCTCCTTCAGCTCCACCTCGGTGGCGGCGCCGACCTTGATCACGCACACGCCGCCGGCCAGCTTCGCGAGGCGCTCCTGGAGCTTCTCGCGGTCCCAGTCGGAGTCGGTGTTCTCGATCTCGGCCTTGATCTGGTTGACGCGGCCGACGACCTCGTCGCTGCTGCCGGCACCGTCGACGATCGTGGTGTCGTCCTTGGTGACGGTCACGCGGCGGGCGCTGCCGAGCACGTCCAGGCCGACCTGGTCGAGCTTGAGGCCGACCTCCTCGGCGATGACCTGACCACCGGTGAGGGTGGCGATGTCGCCGAGCATGGCCTTGCGGCGGTCACCGAAGCCGGGGGCCTTCACGGCGACGGCGTTGAACGTGCCGCGGATCTTGTTCACGACCAGGGTCGACAGGGCCTCGCCCTCGACGTCCTCGGCGATGATCAGCAGCGGCTTGGAGGCGTTCGACTGGATGACCTTCTCCAGCAGCGGCAGCAGGTCCTGGATGGAGCTGATCTTGCCCTGGTGGATGAGGATGTACGGGTCGTCGAGGACGGCCTCCATACGCTCCTGGTCGGACACCATGTACGGGGACAGGTAGCCCTTGTCGAAGGCCATGCCCTCGGTGAAGTCGAGCTCCAGACCGAAGGTGTTGGACTCCTCGACGGTGATGACACCGTCCTTGCCGACCTTGTCCATCGCCTCGGCGATGAGCTCGCCGACCTGCGGGTCCTGGGCGGACAGACCGGCGACGGCGGCGATGTCGGACTTCTCGTCGATGGGGCGCGCGGTGGCGAGGAGCTCGTCGGAGACCGCCTTGACGGCCGCGTCGATGCCCTTCTTCAGCAGCGCCGGGGAAGCACCGGCGGCGACGTTGCGCAGGCCCTCGCGCACGAGCGCCTGGGCGAGCACGGTGGCGGTGGTCGTACCGTCACCCGCGATGTCGTTGGTCTTGGTCGCCACCTCCTTCACGAGCTGCGCGCCGAGGTTCTCGAACGGGTCCTCGACCTCGACCTCACGGGCGATGGTCACACCGTCGTTGGTGATGGTGGGAGCGCCGAACTTCTTGTCGATGACGACGTTGCGGCCCTTGGGGCCGATCGTCACCTTCACCGTGTCGGCAAGCTTGTTGACGCCGCGCTCAAGGGCGCGACGGGCGTCCTCGTCGAACTTCAGGATCTTCGCCATAGGAGCGGTTCAGCCCTCTCGAAAATATGGAGAACGAACCGCGCCCCCGGCGCCCGGCTGGATGGTCGCGGGTGCCAGGGGCGTGGTTCACTGCAATGCTTGGTGCGGGGTCGTCCGGGGAAAAGTCCCGAACTCCCTTACCAGGTGAATTACTTCTCGATGATCGCGAGCACGTCGCGAGCCGAGAGGACGAGGTACTCCTCGCCGTTGTACTTCACCTCGGTGCCGCCGTACTTGCTGTAGAGAACGATGTCGCCGACGGCGACGTCGAGCTCGACACGCTTGCCGTCCTCGATGCGGCCCGGGCCCACGGCCAGGACGACGCCCTCCTGGGGCTTCTCCTTCGCCGTGTCGGGAATGACCAGGCCGGAGGCCGTGGTCTGCTCGGCGTCGAGCGGCTGGACCACGATGCGGTCCTCGAGCGGCTTGATGGCAACCTTGGAGCTGGCGGTCGTCACGATCCGACCTCCCCCTTCGGAGATCTCACGGGGTTAACTGTCTGAGGTGGCGACCAGGTCGATCCGTCGTCGCGGGTGCCGGACCTGCCCGTCGCTGTTGGCACTCTCCAGGGGGGAGTGCCAGACCTGAGACTATGACTGTGATTAGCACTCGGTCAAGCGGAGTGCCAAAGGCGTCGGCGTGGCGTAGCCGACTAGAGGTAGTTCTCCAGGCGCGCCAGGGTGAAGCCCTCGCGCTGGATGCGGCGGAGCAGGCGGAGCGTGGCGCCCGTCAGATCGGGTTCGGCCGGGCCCGAGAGGATGTCGCCGGGCCGGAGCGGTCGGGTGTCGGCCGTCCTGCCGAGGACGATGGCGGCGACCCCGCAGTCGGCGGCGGCGCGCAGGGTGGTGTCGTCGTACCTGCCGTACGGGGGCCGCAGCAGCCGGGGCCGGACGCCGAAGCGCCGCGCGAGCTTGTCCTGTTGCCCGCAGATCTCGGCGCGCTGGCCGGCGTAGGGCAGGCCGCGCAGGGTGGCGTGGTCGACGGTGTGGTTCTGCAGGCTCGCGCCGACCGAGCGCAGCCGGGCGAGCCGCCCGTACCCGGGTCCGGCGACCCGGTCCGTGAGGAACATGCTGACCGGCAGGCGCAGTTCGCGGACCATGTCGGCGAACCGCGGGTCGCGCTCGGCCCCGTCGTCGTACGTCAGGAAGACCACCTTGTCGCGGGTGCGCACCTGGTTCACGACGGGCGGCAGGCCCGTGTCCGCGGTGCGCGCGGTGGTCCGGGCGGTCACGGCCGGCGCGGGGGCGAGCGGACTGGCCAGGCCCCAGCGGTGGTACGCCGACTCCGTCGGGTGCACGCGCTGGGCGGCCTTCTTGCCGAGCCTCTCGATGGGGTCGACGGACTGCGCGCACCCGCTGAGCAGCGCCGCCACGAGCAGCCCGGCGGCCGGCGCCCGCAGCCTCACAGGTAGTCCTCCAGGCGTGCGACCGCGTACCCCTTGGCGGTGACCGTCCTCAGGAAGCGGCGGACCATGTCGGGCATGGTGCCCTTCCATTCCCCGCGGCCCTGGAAGTGGGTGAGGACGATGTCGCCGGGGTGCAGGTCCTGGTCCTCCTCGCGGTACTCCCAGTGGTCGGCGAAGACCTCCTCGTTCCAGATGGGCGCGTACCTGATGCCGCAGGACCTGGCGGCGCGCAGGGTGTCCTGGTCGTAGTTGCCGTAGGGCGGGCGGAAGACGGTCGGCCGTCTGCCGAACTGCTTCTCCATCACGTCCTGCATGCCGCAGATCTCGTGCTTCTGCCGGGCGTAGGACAGCGCGGGCAGATAGGGGTGGTGCAGCGTGTGGTTGTTGAGCGTGACGCCCCGGTCGCGCATCTTCCGGAAGTAGCCGTAGTCGTCCTTGACGAGGAAGTCGCTGAGGAAGGCGGTGTACGGGATCTTCAGGTCGCTCATCATCCGCAGGAACGCGGGGTCCTTCTCGGCGCCGTCGTCGACGGTGAGGAAGACGACCTTGTCCT
Organism: Streptomyces sp. NPDC028298; assembly: GCF_055565895.1. Classification (NCBI taxonomy): domain Bacteria; kingdom Bacillati; phylum Actinomycetota; class Actinomycetes; order Kitasatosporales; family Streptomycetaceae; genus Streptomyces; species Streptomyces sp. NPDC028298. The sequence goes on along the minus strand of NZ_JBVHTL010000004.1, from coordinate 316,855 downwards.
TGGTGGGGACGGTGGTGAAGACCGGCGGCAGCCCCAGTTCCCGCTGGTCGTCCACCTCGAACCCCTTGCGGGCCTCGATGACCGGCTTCCTGGCGGGCGGTGCCGGGGGCGTCAGCGGCACCGCCTTCAGGCCCCAGCGCCGGGCGACGGCGGCGCGCCGGGCCTGCGCCGCGCCGAGCCGGGAGGCGTACGCGGCGAGGGCGGCCGCGGGGCCTTCAGGGAGCACGGCCCGCGGGGCGTGGGCCGGTTCGGCGCTTCCGCGCCCGGCCCGACCTCCGCCCCCGGCCCCTTCCCCGGACCGCGTGGCCGGGACGGCGCCGGTCCCGGCGCAGCCGGAGGCGAGGAGGACGAGGGCGAGCACGCCGACTCCCCAGCGCGCACCAGCCCCGTTTGCGCCGGTTTTATCATTTTGTCGTACGGGTCGCATGGAGCCGGATCCTCCCAGCTCACCCCTCCCGCGAGGGCCCCGACACCGCCGCCGGAAGCACACCGTCCACCGACTGGCCCACAATGGCCGGGTGAACGACGTCTCCTTCGCCCCCCTCCTCACCCCCGAGGGCCGCGCCCTGCTCGACGAGGTCCGCGCCACGGAACCGGCACAGGAACTGGCCGTCGCCACCCGGCTGCGCCGCGAACACCCGGCCGACCTGGTCTCGGCGGCCCTCGGCCAGGCACGGCTGCGGCAGCGGGCGGTGGCGAAGTTCGGCGCCGAGGACGCCGGACGGATGTTCTTCACCCCGAACGGGGTCGAGCAGTCCACCCGGACGAGCGTGGCCGTGCACCGCGCCGAGCGGCTGCGCGTGCTGGGGGTCCGCTCCGTCGCCGACCTGTGCTGCGGCATCGGCGGCGACGCCATCGCGCTGGCCCGCGCCGGGATCCGCGTGCTGGCCGTCGACCGCGATCCGCTGACGGCCGCCGCCGCCCGTGCGAACGCCGACGCGCTGGGGCTCGCGGACCTGATCGAGGTGCGCGAGAGCGACGTCACCGAGGTGGACACCACGTCGTACGACGCCGTCTTCGTGGACCCGGCGCGCCGGGGCGGCCGGGGCCGGATCTTCGACCCGGAGGCGTACTCGCCGCCGCTGTCCTGGGCGGTCGGAGCGGCCCTGGGCGCACGGGTCGCCGCGCTGAAGATCGCCCCCGGCATCCCGCACGAGGCGGTCCCCGCCGAGGCGGAGGCCGAGTGGATCTCGGACGGCGGGGACGTGAAGGAGGCGGTGCTCTGGTTCGGCACGGAGCCCGGCCTGGTGCGCGCCACCCTGCTGCCGGGCCCGCGCGACCTGCGCGGACGCGGCCTGCCGGATCCCGGGGTCAGGGCGGTCGGGCGCTATCTGTACGAGCCGGACGGCGCCGTCATCCGCGCGCACCTGGTCGCCGAGGTGGCCGAGGAACTGGACGGCGGACTGATCGACGAGACGATCGCCTACGTCACGGCGGACACCCTGCGCCCGACGCCGTACGCCTCCGCGTACGAGATCACCGATCAACTCCCGTTCAACGTGAAGAAGTTGAAGGCACTGCTCCGGGAGCGGGAGGTCGGTGTCCTGACGGTGAAGAAGCGCGGCTCGGCCGTCGAGCCGGAGGAACTGCGCCGCAAGGTGAAGCCGCAGGGCCCGCACTCCGCGACGGTGTTCCTGACCCGGGTGGCGGGCGCCCCGACCATGCTGGTGGGGGCACCCGCCAGGCCGCCCGCCGCCGACGGCGGGCACTGAGCGGACCGAGGTCCGGCCCGGCGAGGTGGACGAACCCGCTCGGCGTGCGCATCCGTGCCGATCACCAGGAGAACGGGGTCACCGCACGGGAACCTCACGACTCCCGCAGCCCGCGCGCCCGCGCCTCCAGCATCGTGCGTTCCCGCTCGTTGCGCGCCAGCGCGGCCGCCCGCTCGAACTCCGCGCGGGCCTCCCGCGTCCGTCCGAGGCGGGCGAGCAGGTCGCCGCGCACGCTCGGCAGCAAGTGGTAGTCGCGCAGGGCCGGTTCGCCGGCCAGGCCCTCGACGATGACGAGCGCGGGCCCGGGGCCCTCGGCCATCGAGACGGCCACCGCGCGGTTCAGCTCGACCACGGGGGACGGGGAGCGGGCCGCCAGCAGGCCGTACAGGGTGGCGATCTGCCGCCAGTCCGTGTCCTCGTAGGTGTAGGCCTGCGCGTGGCAGGCGGCGATGGCGGCCTGGAGCGCGTACGGCCCGGGGCTGCCGGTGGCGACGGCGTTCGCCCGGCCCAGGGCGGCGAAACCGCGGTGGATCAGCATGCGGTTCCAGCGGCGGCGCCGCTGGTCCTTGAGCAGGACGGGCTCGCCGCCGGGCCCGGTGCGGGCGGCCGCCCGGGACTCCTGGAGTTCCAGCAGGGCGGCGAGGCCGTGCACCTCGCTCTCCTTGGGCATCAGCTCGGCGAGCACGCGGGCCAGCCGCAGCGCGTCCTCGCACAGCGCGGGGCGGAGCAGGTCGTCGCCCGCCGTGGCCGCGTACCCCTCGTTGAAGACGAGGTAGATGACCTCCAGCACGGACCCGAGCCGCGCCTCGCGCTCGGGCCCGTACGGGACTTCGAAGGCCACCCCCTTCGCCGCCAGCGTGCGCTTGGCCCGCACGATGCGCTGGGCGACCGTCGCCTCCGGGACGAGGAAGGCGCGGGCGATCTCGGACGTCGTCAGGCCGCCCAGGAGCCGCAGGGTGAGCGCGATGCGGGCCTCGGCGGACAGGACGGGATGGCAGGCGGTGAAGACCAGGCGCAGCAGGTCGTCGTCGATGTCGTCCGGGTCGGAGGGTTCGTCGAGGTGGTGCGGCGCGGACAGCGAGAGGTCCCGTCCGACCTCCTCCAGCTTGCGCGCGTACCGCTCCCGGCGGCGTACGAGGTCGATCGCCCGGTGCTTGGCGGTGGCCGTCAGCCAGGCGCCCGGGTTGTCCGGCACCCCGTCGCGCGGCCACTGCTCCAGTGCCGCGACCAGGGCGTCCTGCGCGAGTTCCTCGGCGATGCCGACGTCACGGACGATCCGGGCCACGCTCGCGATGATGCGGGGGGACTCGATGCGGTAGATGGTCTCGACGGCGGTGTCGACACCGCCGTCGGGTGCTCGGGTGGGCTGCTGTTCCACAACTCCCCATGAGACACCCACGGCGGCGCCGGGCCAAGGAGCGCTCAGCCCTCGGCGATCTCCCGCACCTCACAGGTGACCGTCCAGTGCTCCTCGTGCACCTTCAGGAAGCGCTTGGTCCACTCCAGGGCCTCGGCCATGTCCTTGCACTGCATGATCGCGTAGCCGCCGACGACCTCCTTGGACTCGGTGAAGGGCCCGTCGGTCACGGACAGCTCGCCGCCCGAGTAGTGCACGCGCTTGCCCTGCGCGCTGGGCGTCAGGCCCTCGGTCTGGAGCATGACGCCGGCCTTGGTGATCTCCTCGATGAGCTCGCCCATCCGCTGCATCAGTTCGGGGCTGGGGCCTTCGGCGGGCGCGGTGCGCTCGTCGATCTGGACCAGGGAAAGGTAGCGGGGCATGGTGACTCCTCGTATCGGTGCTACGCGGAGGCGGGGCTTCTCCCTGCCTCTCACCTGTGCGTCGAACGGGCGGAACCCGGATCGACACACGCCCCGAGAATTCTCCGGAACTATTTTCCGGGGCCCCGCTCATCCACGTCTCCGCAGGTCGTACGGCGGTTGCGCGCCTCGTGACGCCGCCCCTGGCGCCGGGCCGGTCAGCGCAGCGACGTCCACAGCTCCTCGGCGGCCGGTTCGCGGGCCACCACCCGGTTGGGGTCGGACGGAGCCGTCGCGACCGGCATCATCACCGTCTTCACGTCGTCCGCGGACAGGCCCTTCAGGCTCTGGCCCAGGTTCGTCAGTTCCTTGAGGGAGTCGAGGCCGGTGTCCGTGGTCAGGCTGGAGGTGACGGCGTCGGCGACCTGGTAGAGCTTCGCGGGGTCGGTGAGCAGGTCGGTGCCGGCCATCTGCTCCAGCAGGGCCTTGACCAGCTTCTGCTGGAGGCCTATCCGGCCGAGGTCGCTGCCGTCGCCTATGCCGTGCCGGGTGCGGGCCAGGGCGAGGGCCTGCTTGCCGTTCAGGTGGTGGGTTCCGGCGTCGAGGTGCAGATGGCTCTTGTCGTCGTCGATGTCCTGGTCGGTGGTGACGGTGACCCCGCCGAGGGCGTCCACCAGCTTCGCGAAACCGGCGAAGTCGATCTCGATGTAGTGGTCCATCCGGACGTTCGTGATCGACTCGACCGTCTTCACGGCGCACACCGGACCGCCCACCGCGTAGGCGCTGTTGAACATCGCGCCGTACGCCACCGCCGTCGATCCCCCGGACGGCAGCGGGCAGGACGGGCGGGTGACCAGCGTGTCCCGGGGGATGCTGACGACCGTGGCCGTGGTGCGGCCCGCGTCGATGTGCACGACCATCGCGGTGTCGGAGCGCGCGCCGGAGCTGTTCCCCCCGCCGAGCCTCGCGTTCGCCTTGCCGCTGCGCGAGTCCGAGCCGAGGACCAGGATGTTGAGGGCCTCGGTCGGCAGCGGCGACGGGGACGCCGAGGCGGAGGCCGTGGCCGAGGGCGTCACCACCGCCTTGGCCGGGCGGTCGTCACCGAGCGCGCTGTTGATGTCGACGCTGGTGATGTTGTGGTTCAGATGCCAGTACGCCCAGCCCGCGGTGCCGGCGCCCACCACCAGCAGTCCCGCCAGGGTGAGGCCGGCGGCCTTCAGCACCCGCGACCGCCGGCCCCGCCGTCTGATCCCGTCGCCGCTCTCGTCATGTCCCGTCACGGACAGGAACGTAAGTCCGAATTATTAGGGGATTGTTAGGGACGGTGACACACGACGGTTTTCTTCGAAGAATCTCATCCTTCTTACCCTCCTCAGCCTCCTCAGCCTCCTCAGCCGAGCGTCACCGTGGGCGGCGGATTGCTCCCGCTCCAGGACGCGTTGAACCCGAAGGTCACCGAACCGCCGTCCGGGACGGTCCCGTTGTAGGAGGCGTTGGCACAGCTCACGGCCGCGCCGCTCTGGGTGCAGGTGGCGTTCCAGGCCTGCGTGATCCGCTGGCCCGCGCCGTACGTCCAGTTCACCTTCCACGAGGACAGCGCGGCCCCGGAGCACGCGATGCGCACCTGCCCGGTGAATCCGGTGTTCCACTGGCTCTGGACGCTGTACGTCGCCGTGCACGCGCCCGTGGGCGGCGGGGTCGTGGTGCCTCCGCCGAGCGAGGCCGCGATGGCGTCGTACGCCGGTTTCGGCACGTAGTTCTCGTCGTACGGGGTCGCCGCGCCGTAGCCCGAGAAGACGTCCGGGATCCAGGAGTCGGAGTCGGTGAAGCCCCAGACGGTCACGCCGTAGCAGCGGGTCACGGCGACGCAGGCGTCGAGGACCGCCTTGTAGTCGGCGGCCTGCTGGGTCAGCTTGGCGCTGTCGGAGGGCAGTTGCATCCGGATGTCCAGCTCCGTGACCGCGACGTCGACGCCGAGGTCGGCGAAGCGCTGGATGTTCTGCTGGAGGGTGCCGGGGACCTGGCCGACGATGAGATGGGCCTGGAGACCGACGCCGTCGATCGGGACGCCGCGCGCCTTCAGGGACTTGACCAGGTTGTACAGGGCGGTGCTCTTGGCGTTGACGCCCTCGACGTTGTAGTCGTTGATGTAGAGCTTGGCGCTCGGGTCGGCGGCGTGCGCCCAGGTCAGCGCCTGGGCGATGTAGTCGGCGCCGAGGCCGTTGTACCAAAGGGTCGAGCGGTAGGTGCCGTCCTCGTTGAAGGGCTCGTTGACGACGTCCCAGGCGGCCAGCTTGCCCTTGTAGCGGGTGACTTCGGTGGTGATGTGGTCCTGGAGCAGACCGCTCAGCTCGGCGGTGGTCCAGGTGCCGTTGGTCAGCCAGTTCGGGTTCTGGCTGTGCCAGACCAGGGTGTGACCCCTCACCTGCTGGTTGTGGGCCTGCGCGAACGCGACGATCTGGTCGGCCTCGGCCCAGTTGAAGCTGCCCCGGGTGGGCTCGACGGTGCCCCATTTCATCGCGTTGCCCGGGGTCAGCGAGTTGAACTGGCCGCCGGCGATGTCCCCGTACGTCCCGGTCAGCTTGGAGCCGGTGACGGCGGTGCCGATGACCTTGCCCTTGGCGGCGGCGAGGTCGCGCAGCGGGGTGCCGGCGGCGTGCGCCGTGGTGCCGGCCGCGAGCAGGGCGGCCACCGTCAGGGCCCCGGTGAACAGGGCGGCGACGCGGCGGTGCAGGGGGCCGCGTAAGAGGTGGGTTCGGGAGGGGCGGGTTCGGGAGGTTCTCATGGCGGGTGCCTCCGAAAGTTTCGGTCGTCCAACCGATTGACTTCGCAGGAGTGTGGAGCCGGATGCCCCACCCGTCAATACGGCCTCCCGGCCCCGCAGGAACGACCTGCCCCCCGGGGAACCCCAACCGCTACCTTCGCCCCCTCCGCCCCTACCCGACCCAAACCTGGGGCTCCGCCCCAGACCCCGCTCCTCAAACGCCGGAGGGGCTGAAACTTTCGCCGGCCGGGGCTGAATCCTGCCGGAACCGTCCGGATCACGCACCCGCAGCCGGGATCCGGCGCGAGGGGACGTGCCGGTACATCAATGGCCGTCGCCACCGACGGTCACTCCTCACCCAACGGCGACGGGCTGATGCACCGGCACGGCCCCGACCCACCCACCGGACGGGAACCGCGCCCACCGGCATCACGCCGGAGGCGCCCCCGTGCTGCTGCGGACCACCAGGCTCGTCGCCAGTTCCATCCGCGTCCCCGCCGAGGGCCGCTCCTGGCGGCTCAGGTCGAGCACCAGCTTCGCCGCCGCCTCGGCCATCTCCGTCAGCGGCTGCCGCACGGTCGTCAGCGGCGGCCCCACCCAGCGCGCCACCGGCAGATCGTCGAAGCCGACGACACTGAGGTCCTCGGGGATGCGCAGCCCCAGCTCGCGGGCCGCCTCGTAGAGGCCGAGCGCCTGGAGGTCGTTGCCGGCGAAGACCGCGGTGGGCCGGTCGGGGCGGCGCAGCAGTTCGAGGCCGATCCGGTGACCGGCCTCGTGGTGGAAGTCCCCGGCGACGATCAGCGAGGGGTCGACGGGCAGCCCGGCCGTCTCCAGCGCCGCACGGTAGCCGTCGACCCGCGCCCGGCTGCACATCATCCGGGACGGCCCGCTGATGGCGCCGATCCGGGTGTGGCCGAGTTCGACGAGGTGACGGGTGGCGGCGAGGCCGCCCTGCCAGTTGGTGGCGCCGATCGAGGGCACGTCGACACCGGGGTCGCCGGCCGGGTCCATCACCACGAACGGGATGGACCTGCTGTTCAGCAGGGCGCGCTGGGAGTCGTCGAGCCCCGAGAGGACGAGGACCACGCCGTGCGGGCGGCGGGCGGCGACCTGGTCCGCCCAGGTGCGGCCGGGGGTGAGCCGCCCGGCGGACTCGGAGAGCACCACGCTGAGGCCGGCGTCGCGGGCGACGTTCTCCACGCCCCGGATGACCTCCATCGCCCAGGCGCTCTCCAGCTCGTGGAAGACCAGGTCGATCAGCGGTGAGCGGGAAGCCTCGGCGCGGCGGCGCCGGTAGCCGTAGGCGTGCAGCAGCTCCTCGACGCGGGAGCGGGTCGCGGGGGCGACATCGGCTCGGCCGTTGAGGACTTTCGAAACAGTCGGAGCCGAGACCCCGGCCTCCCGGGCGATCTCGGCCAGCGTCGCCGTCTGTGCTTCTGCGGACTTCCCAGGCTTCATGGCGGCGATCGTATCTCTGCGCGACCCCTTGACGGGCCCATCGGATCGTCTTACCTTCCCGGAACATTCGAAAAATAACTCGAAACATTCGCGATGGATCATCGGCGATCCTTCGCGCCTACCGAGAGGTGCCGTCCTATGGAGTCCTACAGCAGACGTTGGTTCCTCGGCGCGGGCACGGCTGCCCTGGCCTCCGTCGGCGGGCTCACCGCCTGCGGCTCCAGCGGCGGCTCCGGCGCCGACGGGACGCTCACCGCGTTCGTCTACGGTGACGACGCGGCGAAGATCCAGGTCAAGTCCGTCAACCGGTTCAACGCCTCGGCCGCCGCGAAGAAGGCCAAGGGCACCATCAAGCTGCAGAAGGTGCCCGCGACCGACTACCCGGCCAAGCTGCGCACGGCGATGGGCTCGCCCAACGCCCCCGACGTGTTCTTCAACTGGGGCGGCGGCTCCATCAAGGCCTACCGGGAGGCCGGCCAGCTCGTCGACCTGACCGACGTCATCACGTCCGACGCGGTCCTCAAGAGCGGCTTCCTGCCGTCGGTGCTGGCCTCGGGCGGACTGGACGGCAAGAACTACGGCGTGCCGATGCGCGGCATGCAGCCCGTGATCCTCTTCTACAACAAGACCGTCTTCGAGGAGCAGAAGCTCCAGCCGCCCACCACCTGGGACCAGTTGCTGGACATCAACACCAAGCTCAAGAAGGCGAACATCACCCCGTTCGCGCTGGGCGGGGCGGACATCTGGCCCGAACTGATGTGGCTGGAGTACCTCGTCGACCGGATCGGCGGCCCCCAGGTCTTCGAGAAGATCAAGAACGGTGACGCCTCCGCCTGGGGCGACCCGGCCGTCCTCAAGGCCGCCCAGACGGTCAAGGAACTGATCGACGACGGCGCCTTCGGCAAGGGCTACAGCTCGGTGGGCTACGGCAACGGCGGAGCGCCCGCGGTCTTCGCCAAGGGCAAGGCGGCGATGCACCTGATGGGCTCGTGGGAGTACTCCACGCAGCTCGGCAAGTTCCCCGACTTCGCCAAGAAGAACCTGGGCTGGTGCGCCTTCCCGAAGTTCGAGGGCGGCGCCGGCGACATCCGCAACGTGGTCGGCAACCCGACCAACTACTGGTCGGTGAACGCTCACACCTCCAACAAGGACGCGGCGATCGCCTTCCTGCGGGACTCGGCCTCCCTGGCCTACACCAAGGAGCTGATCGCCAACGGTGACGTGCCGGCCACCTCGAACGCGGCGGACCTCCTGGACGCCTCGCCGAACCCGGAGTTCGCCAAGTTCCAGTACCAGATGGTGCAGCAGGCCCCGGCGTTCACGCTGAGCTGGGACCAGGCGGTCGACCCCGACGTGTCGACGCCGATGCTCACCGAGGTCAACAAGCTGTTCGTGGGCAAGTCCTCGCCGACGCAGTTCGTGTCGGCGCTCAAGGAGCTGAAGTGAGCCTCACGCAGGTCAAGGGCGGCCCGCGGAACGACGCGGGCCGCCCCCGCTCCGCCCGGCGCAACAGGGCCGGCCGCCCGAGCGCGGCACTGGCCGTTCCCGGCGTCCTGTTCTTCGCGTTCTTCGCCCTCGCCCCGATGGTCCTGGCCTTCTACCTGTCGTTCACCAAATGGAACGGCCTGGGCGACCCGGAGCCCGTCGGTCTGGCCAACTGGCGCAAGCTGCTGAGCGACGACCGGCTGGGCCAGTCGCTCACGGTCACCGTCGCGCTGACCGTGGTGAGCTGGGCGTTCCAGACGGTGATCTCGCTGCTGCTGGGGGTCTGGGCGGCGGGCCGGCAGCGCAATCGCGCGGTGCTCTCGGCGATCTTCTTCGTGCCGTTCCTGCTGTCGTCGACGGCGATCTCGCTGCTGTTCTACGCCCTGCTCGACCCGAACTTCGGCATCATCCACAAGGACACCCTCGGCACGACCAGCGGCGCGTTCCTCGCGATCGTGTTCGTCGGCGGCTGGCAGTTCATCCCCTTCCACACCCTGATCTACCAGGGCGGGGCACGGCAGATCCCCGAGGTGCTCTACCAGGCCGCGGCGATCGACGGGGCCGGACGCCTGCGGCAGTTCTTCTCCATCACCCTGCCGCAGCTCCGCAACACCGCGACGACGTCGAGCGTGCTGATGATCGTCGGTTCGCTGACGTACTTCGAGACGGTCCTGATCCTCACCCAGGGCGGTCCGGGCACCGACACGGCGATCCTGCCGTACCTGATGTACGAGGCCGGCTTCAAGAGCTACGACTTCGGCTACGCGAGCGCCGTCGCCTCCTTCCTGGTGCTCGCGGCGACCGCGTTGTCCCTGCTGATGGTGAAGCTGTCCGGCTTCGGCGCGATGCGCAGTACCCGGGAAGGGATGTGACGCCATGTCGCACGACACTCTGCCCCGTCCCGTGAAGACGGACTCCGCCCCGGCCGCCGGGCGGCCCGCGCCCCGCCGCAGGCACTGGACCCGGCGCGCCAACCCGCTCGCCGGGGCCGGAGCGCTGATCTGGCTGGCCGTCGTGATCGTCCCGATCTACGCGATGATCTCGGCCTCGCTCACCCACCAGGACGAGGCGCTGGGCCACAACGCCCTGAAGCCGCCGTCCCGTCCGACCCTGGACAACTACAACACCGTCCTGCACAACGGCTTCGGCCACCTGCTGTGGAACACGGTGCTGGCGGCCGCCGGGGTCGTCCTGATCGTCCTCGTGCTGTGCGTCCCGCTGTCCTACGTGGCCGTACGGACCCGCAGTGTCTGGTCGGGGGCCGCGTTCCGGCTGTTCCTGCTGGGCGTGGCGATCCCGGCGCAGGCCGTCGTGGTGCCGCTCTACCTGATGATCGCCAAGCTGAACCTCTACGACAGCCTGCTCGCGATCGTCCTGCCGACCGCCGCGTTCGCCATGCCGGTGTCGGTGCTGATCCTCACCGGCACGCTGCGGGACATCTCGGAGGAGATGTACGAGGCGATGGCGCTGGACGGCGCGTCCACCACCCGGATGCTGTTCCAGCTCGTCATCCCGATGGCCAAGGGCGGCATCAGCACCGTCGTCATCTTCTCGGCGCTCCAGGCCTGGAACGGCTTCCTCTTCCCGCTGATCTTCACCCAGTCCGACGGGCCACGGGTGCTGACCCTCGGTCTGTTCAACTACGTGAGCGAGTTCGGCGTGAACATTCCCGCGATCCTCGCCTCCGTCGTCCTCTCCGGTGTCCCGATCTTCATCGTGTACCTGGTGGCCCGCCGCGCGCTGGTCGGCGGCCTCATGGGTGTGGGCGGCAAGTGAACGTGTACGACCAGGGGCGCACGAACCCCCCTTTCCCCGACAGGAGTTCCATGACCACCGCTCCCTGGCGCGACCCCGCCCTGCCCGCCGCGACCCGCGTCGACGACCTGCTCTCCAGGATGACCCTGGAGGAGAAGACCGCCCAGCTGTACGGCGTGTGGGTGGGCGCCGCCACGGACGGCGGCGGAGTCGCCCCGCTGCAGAGCGAGATGGCCTCCTCGTACGACTGGGACGAGCTGATCACCCGCGGGCTCGGCCAGCTCACCCGCTCCTTCGGCACCGCCCCCGTGGACCCGGCGCTGGGCGCGCAGGCCCTTGCCCGCGCCCAGCGCCGGATCGCCGAGGCCGGCCGCTTCGGCATCCCCGCGGTCGCCCACGAGGAGTGCCTGGCGGGCTTCACCGCCTGGCGGGCGACGGCGTACCCGGTCCCGCTGTCCTGGGGCGCCACCTTCGACCCGGCGCTGGTGGAGGAACTGGGCCGGCGCATCGGCGACGACCTGCGCTCGGTCGGCGTCCACCAGGGCCTCGCCCCGGTCCTGGACGTGGTCCGCGACCTGCGCTGGGGGCGGGTGGAGGAGACGATCGGCGAGGACCCGTACCTCGTCGCCACCGTCGCCACCGCCTATGTCCGCGGCCTGGAGTCGGCCGGGATCGTGGCCACGCTCAAGCACTTCGCCGGGTACGCGGCCTCGGCCGGCGCCCGCAACCTGGCGCCGGTGCGGGCGGGGGTGCGCGAGCTCTCCGACATCACGCTGCCGCCGTTCGAGATGGCGCTGCGCGAGGGCGGCGCCCGGTCGGTGATGGCCGCCTACAACGACACGGACGGCGTCCCGGCGTCGGCCGACCCGTATCTGCTGACCGAGCTGCTGCGCGAGGAGTGGGGCTTCACCGGCACGGTGGTCTCGGACTACTTCGGTGTCGGCTTCCTCCAGAGCCTGCACCGGGTGGCCGGCAGCGAGGCGGAGGCGGCGCACAAGGCGCTGGAGGCCGGCATCGACGTCGAGCTGCCGACGCTGAAGTGCTACGGCGAGCCGCTGGTGGCCGCCGTCCGCGCCGGCACCGTCCCCGAGGCGCTGATCGACCGGGCGGCCCGCCGGGTGCTGCTCCAGAAGTGCGAACTCGGCCTGCTGGACGAGGACTGGAGGCCGGAGACCGGCCTCCCCGTCGACCTGGACTCCGCGGGCAACCGGGCGCTCGCCCGCAGACTCGCCGAGGAGTCGGTGGTCCTGCTGGACAACGCGGACGGCGTGCTGCCGCTGGCCCCGGACACCCGCATCGCGGTGATCGGCCCGCGCGCGGACGACCCGCTGGCCATGCTCGGCTGCTACTCGTTCCCCTCGCACGTGCTCGCGCACCACCCCGAGGTGCCCACCGGTGTGGACATCCCGACCGTGCTCGGCGCGCTGCGCGCCGAACTGCCGGACGCCAAGGTGACGTTCGCGCAGGGCTGCGGGGTCTCCGAGCCGGACCGGTCCGGTTTCGAGGAGGCCGTGGCGCGGGCCGCCGAGGCCGACGTGTGCGTGGCGGTGCTCGGCGACCGCGCCGGGCTGTTCGGCCGGGGCACCTCGGGCGAGGGCTGTGACGTGGCCGACCTCGGCCTGCCGGGCGTGCAGGGCGAGCTCCTGGACGCCCTGGTCGCCACGGGGGTCCCGGTGGTCCTGGTGCTGCTCACCGGCCGCCCCTACGCGCTGGGCCGCTGGCAGGAGCGTCTCGGCGGCGTCGTCCAGGCGTTCTTCCCCGGCGAGGAGGGCGGCCCCGCGCTGGCGGGCGTGCTGTCCGGCCGGGTCGGCCCGTCGGGCCGGCTGCCGGTGAGCGTGCCGCGCGACCCGGGCGGCCAGCCGTGGACGTATCTCCAGCCGCCGCTGGGCCTGAAGGGCGAGGTCAGCAACCTGGACCCGACACCGCTGTACCCGTTCGGCCACGGCCGCTCGTACACGTCGTTCGCCTGGGAGGCGGCCGAGGTCCCCGAGGCGGAGATCGGCACCGACGGCTCGTACGACGTGTCGGTGACCGTCCGCAACACCGGTGAGCGCGCGGGTGCCGAGGTCGTCCAGCTCTATCTGCACGACCCGGTGGCCTCGGTGACCCGGCCTGACGTGCGGCTGATCGGCTACCGGCGGCTGGAGCTGGCACCGGGCGAGGCCCGCCGGGTGACCTTCCGCTTCCACGCGGACCTCTCGGCCTTCACCGACCGCGCCGGCACCCGGATCGTCGAACCGGGCGCCCTGGAGCTGCGGCTCGCCGCCTCCAGCGCGGACGTGCGCCACACGGCCCGGCTGCGTCTGACGGGTCCGGTACGGCGGTTGGGCACGGAACGGCGTCTGCGCTGCGAGACCGAGGTCGCCGAGGTGTCCTGACCCGGCGGCCGGCCGGTGTGTCCCGTGCCCGCACGGGGCGCACCGGCCGTTCGGCCGTTCGTCAGCCCACCGACTCGAAGCGCCACCTGTGGACGGCCCGGGAGACCAGCTCGTCGTCGGGATCCGGCAGTTCGGGAAGCTCGGCGTGGTACTCCGCTTCCCACCAGGTGATGACGAGGACCCGGTCCTGCGGGGCCCGGAGGATCTCCTGGCGCGTCGGGCTCCCGGGGATCTTGTGCCCCCGCACCCAGGCGAGCAGGTCCTCGCCCCGGCCGGCGGCGGCCCGGGCCTCCCACATCACGGCGACGGTCACGGGTACAGGTTCTCCTTGGCGACCTCGTGCACGTGATCGTGCGTGTGCGCGTGCCCGCGCCCCGGCACGTGCGGATCCGTCACCGGCAGCGAGGAGTCCGCCGACAGGTCCCAGTCGGACGCGGCCCGGTTGCGGGCGACCATCTCGGCACCCAGCGCGGCGACCATCGCGCCGTTGTCCGTGCACAGCTTGGGGCGCGGCACCCGCAGCCTGATCCCGGCGGCCTCGCAGCGCTCCTGGGCGAGCACCCGCAGCCGCGAGTTCGCGGCCACGCCGCCACCGATCATGAGGTGGTCGACGCCCTCGTCCTTGCACGCGCGGACGGCCTTGCGGGTGAGCACGTCCACGACGGCCTCCTGGAAGGACGCGGCCACGTCGCGCACCGGGACCTCCTCCCCCGCCGCCCGCTTGGCCTCGATCCAGCGGGCCACGGCGGTCTTGAGACCGGAGAAGGAGAAGTCGTAGGCGGGATCGCGCGGCCCGGTGAGACCGCGCGGGAACGTGATGGCGTTCGGGTCGCCCTCCTTGGCGTACCGGTCGATGACCGGGCCGCCCGGGAAGCCGAGGTTCAGCACGCGCGCGATCTTGTCGAACGCCTCGCCGGCCGCGTCGTCGATGGTCGCGCCCATCGGGCGTACGTCGGAGGTGATGTCGGTGGACAGCAGCAGCGAGGAGTGACCGCCGGACACCAGCAGGGCCATCGTCGGCTCGGGCAGCGCGCCGTGTTCGAGCTGGTCCACGCAGATGTGGGAGGCGAGGTGGTTCACGCCGTACAGCGGCTTGCCCAGCGCGTACGCGTACGCCTTCGCGGCGGAGACCCCGACGAGCAGGGCCCCGGCGAGCCCGGGTCCGGCGGTGACCGCGATGCCGTCCAGGTCCCTGGCCGACACCCCCGCCTCCTTCAGCGCCCGCTCGATGGTCGGGACCATCGCCTCCAGGTGCGCGCGGGACGCGACCTCCGGGACGACGCCGCCGAAGCGCGCGTGCTCGTCGACGCTCGACGCGATGGCGTCGGCGAGCAGGGTCGTGCCGCGGACGATGCCGACGCCGGTCTCGTCGCAGGAGGTCTCGATGCCGAGGACGAGGGGTTCGTCAGCCATGGGTCTCTGTTCCTTGTACGGAGGTCGATGGGTCGTGCAGCCGCATCACCAGGGCGTCGATGTTCCCCGGCTGGTAGTAGCCGCGCCGGAAGCCGATGGGCTCGAAGCCGAAGCGCTCGTACAGCTTCTGCGCACGGACGTTGTCCACGCGGCACTCGAGCATCACCTCGGCGCAGTCGAAGTCGCTCGCGGCCCGCAGCAGTTCGGTGAGCAGCCGGCCGCCGAGGCCCGTGCCCCACTGGTCCTGCCGCACCGCGATCGTCTGCACGTCGCCCAGGTCTCCCGAGGCGGCGAGCCCGGCGTAGCCGACGAGCGCGTCACCGTCGCAGGCGACCAGATAGCGCCGGGTCGCCTCCGCCCCTCGGGCGTGGGCGAGTTCGGACCAGAACATGCCCCGGGACCAGGCGTCGACGGGGAAGAGTTCCTTCTCCAGCTCCAGTACGGGATCGATGTCCCACCAGCGCATCTCGCGCAGCACGGCGGTCACTTGGGGGTGACCACCTTGTAGTTCTTGGGCACCTGGGCGTCCGGGCGGCGCAGATACAGCGGCCTGGGTGGCTCCAGTTCCTCGCCCGCGGCCAGCTTCTCGGCGGCCAGGGAGGCGAGGGCCGCGGCCGAGACGTTCTCGGGGGCGCGGGCGTCCGGGAAGGTGTCGGGGTACAGGAGGGCGCCGGCGCCGACGGCGGGCAGCGCGGTGACCGTCCCGTCGATCTCGGCGGGGCGGTCCACGGCGGGCTCCGACAGCCGCGTACGGCGGTCGGCGTACCGCGCCCAGTAGACCTCCTTGCGCCGGGCGTCCGTGGCGACGACGAACGGCCCCTCCACGTCGGCGGCGTAGGCGAGCCCGTCGAGGGTGCAGACACCGTGCACGGGCACGCCGAGGGCGACTCCGAAGGTGTCGGCGGTCATGAGGCCGACGCGCAGCCCCGTGTAGGGGCCGGGGCCGACGCCCACGACGATGCCGGTGACGGCGTCCAGCCTGAGGCCTGCCTCGGCGAGCACCCGGTCGACGGCCGGCAGCAGCAGCTCTCCGTGCCGGCGCGCGTCCACCTGGCTCGACGAGGCGATGACGGACGTGCCGTCGTGCAGGGCGACGGTCACTGCGGGGGTGGCGGTATCCAGAGCGAGCAAGAGCACGCAAACAGCGTACGGCGCCGGAGCCCGACGCAAGGCCGCCCGGGACTCCCGTCCCTCGGCTGCTACCGTCAGCGCAAGGACGTACGAAGGTCGAGAGGTGGGCACACAAGGTGGCTAGGAGCAGCTCGGGAATCGTGGCCGGGCTCACCGTGGCGGCGCTCGCGGCAGTCGGCTTCCTCGCCTTCCAGGCATCCGCGAACGTACCGGACACCCTGGGCAAGCCGGCCGCGAGCGTGTCGGCCGAGCCCTCCGCCTCCAAGGCCGCGCCCAAGGCCAAGAAGGACCCCGCCGCGCTGCCGGCCGCGTCCGGCTCCGGTGTGCGGGTCGTCTACTCGACCGGCGCGGACCGGGTCTGGCTCGTCGGCGCGGGCAACAAGGTGAAGCGCACCTTCGAGGTCACCCCGGGCACGGTCGACCCGGCCGTCGGCACGTACGCCGTCACGTCGCGGACGGGAGCGACCCCCGGGTCCGACGGGACGCAGATCGAGCACGTCGTGCGGTTCACGGAGGTCGACAGCGTCTCGGTGGGCTTCAGCGCCGCGGTGAGCGGCTCCACGGAAGCCCCCGACCCCGAGAAGAAGGTCGGCGGCATCCGCGCCTCGCGCGCGAACGGCGACGCGATGTGGGCGTTCGCGACCGTCGGCGCGAAGGTCGTCGTCGTCAAGTGACGAGCGACGACGGCGCCCGGCTCCGCGCGAGCGTGAGGGGCGCCGCGTCCGGCTCGCTGCGGCCCCGCGCGAGCGCCTGAGGCGCCGCGTCCGACTCGTGGGGCCCGCTCGAACCGTCGGGGCGGCCGACCGGGCGGCGGCGTCGAACGCCCCGTGTACGCGTCAGGCAGCCCTGCGCGGGCTCTGCGCGTCGGGGTCGCCCAGAGGGGCCCGGGGCGGCCTGGAGACCGCCTCCGCCGCGGCGCACGCCGCCAGCAGATCCCTCATCGACACCCCGGCCACCGCGCGCGGCGCGGCCGGCACGTCACGTTCTGAAGCAGGCACTGCGGCCGACTCCGATGCCGACATGGACGCCTCCTCGGGCTCCGGGGGCAAGCGTGGTTAGGTAGACCTAACCACGTACTGATGTCCATGTGACCACGGCCGGGACACCGAACGCAACGTTTTGCCGACGTCCTGTCGGAAACGTTGGCCGAATGTACGAGCGAGCGCCGCCCGGACCGCGCACGCGGGCGGGTCGGGCGGTGGACGAACGCGGGTCGGGCGGCGGACGAACGCGGGTCGCGCGCCGGTGGAAGGGGTCAGGCGGCGAGGACCGTCAGGTCGGCGGCGGCCCAGCGCCGTCCGAGTCCCGTGACCGTCACGTGCCGCACCTCGTCGGTGGTGTCCCCGACGGCCCGGTGGATGACGACGTGCAGCCGGTCGTCGGTCAGCTCCTCGACCTTGCCCTCGCCCCACTCCACGACGATCACGGAGTCGGAGAGCGAGACGTCGAGGTCGAGGTCCTCCATCTCGTCGAGCCCGCCGCCGAGGCGGTACGCGTCCACGTGCACGAGCGGCGGCCCGTCACCGAGGGAGGGGTGCACACGGGCGATGACGAAGGTCGGTGAGGTGACCGCGCCGCGGACGCCGAGCCCCTCGCCGAGTCCGCGGGTCAGCGTGGTCTTGCCCGCGCCGAGCTCGCCGTTCAGCATCACGAGGTCGCCCGCGCGCAGCAGTTTGGCCAGTCTGCGGCCCAACTCCTTCATCTGCTCGGGAGAGTTGACGGTGATCTGCACGCCGACGCCGTCCTGGGCGGGCTCAGCCGGGTTGTGCGCTGCTGCTGGTGCTTCCATAGCCACCCACGGTAGCCCCTGCCGGCACGGCTCCGGCCCGCACGAGGAGGTCGGCGAGGCGGTCTATGACGACCTCGGGGTGCTCCAGCATGACGAGGTGTCCGGCGTCCGGGACGAGCACCAGCTCGGCGTCCGGCAGCAGGTCGGCGATCGCCTCGCTGTGCTCGCTCGGTGTCACCAGGTCCTTGACCCCGGCGAGGACGAGGACGGGCATCTCGGCGAAACGGGCCAGCGCGGCGGCCTTGTCGTGCTCGGTGAACGCCGGGTAGAACTCGGCGACCACGTCGATCGGCGTGCCCTCGATCATCCGCTCGGCGAACCGCTCGACCGCCGGATCGACGTCCCGGCCCGCGAACGAGTACCGCTTGATCACCCCGGCGAACAGGTCGGCCGTGGCCCGCCGCCCCCGCTCCACCAGGGCCGCCTGCTGCCCCAGCGCCTTCAGCACACCGGGGAGCACGCGCCGCACGGCGGCGACGCCCGCGACGGGCAGCCCGAAGTTGACCTCGCCGAGCCGCCCCGAGGACGTACCGACCAGGGCGACGGCGACGACCCGGTCGCGGATCAGCTCGGGGAACTGCTCGGCCAGGGCCATGACGGTCATGCCGCCCATGGAGTGCCCGACGAGCACGATCGGGCCCTCGGGCACCGCCGCCTCGATGACGGCCAGCAGATCGCGGCCGAGCTGGTCGATCGTGACCGGCTTGCGGTCCTCCAACTGGGCGACCCCCCGCCCGGACCGGCCGTGGCTGCGCTGGTCCCAGTGCACGGTGCGCACGACACCGCGCAGGGCGGCTCGCTGGAAGTGCCAGGAGTCCTGGTTGAGGCAGTAGCCGTGGCTGAAGACGACGGTGACGGGGGCGGGTGCCTTGCGGCCGAAGAGCCGGCGCCGGCGCGGGGCGAGCGAGGCCTCCGGCTCGGCCTCGTCGACCTCGTAGTACAGCTCGGTGCCGTCGTCCGCGTAGGCCTTGCCCGGCGTGCCGCGCAGGGAGCCGTACGGGCCGGTGGAGTCGAGGGCGAGGCGGGCCTTCTTGCGCATGCCGCGTCCGACCGTGAGCCGCTCGATCGCCACTCCGGCCGCGGCGCCCGCCGCGACCACGCCTATCGCGGCGCCGGCGACACCGGCCCGTCGCCAGTTCCCGGCGGAGGCTACGGCCGTCGAGGCCGCGCTCACGACAGCCTCCGCACTGGTCTCGCTCACGTCCCGCTCCTCTTCGCTCCGGCTCTCGGCTGTCCGCTGGGTTCGCTGTCGGCTCTGGGCTGCACGCGCGCCGACCGGGCTCCCGCCCGCCGTGTGCCGCCCACCGATCCTCGCTCGCCGGGCTCCGCGCGCCTGTTCGACTACAGGGTGCTACCCGTCTTGTTCCTCTTTCACCTTCACGTAGACGCGCGGAACGCGGGTTCCGATGCGGGTGACGATCTCGTACGCGATCGTGCCCGCCGCGCGCGCCCAGTCCTCGGCGGTGGGCTCGCCGTCGTCGCCGGGACCGAACAGGACGGCCCGGGCGCCGGGCTCCGGCTCGTCGCCGCCGAGGTCGACGACGAACTGGTCCATCGCGACCCGGCCCGCGACCGTACGCCACTTGCCGCCGACCAGGACGGGGCCGGTGCCCGAGGCGTGCCGCGGGACGCCGTCCGCGTAGCCGACCGGGACGAGGCCGAGGGTCGTCTCGCCCGGGGTGACGTAGTGATGGCCGTAGCTCACGCCGTGCCCTGCCGGTACGTGCTTGACCAGCGCGAGCGACGCGCTCAGCGTCATCACCGGACGCAGCCCGAAGTCGGCGGGGGTGCCGAGCTCGGGGCTCGGCGAGATCCCGTAGACCGCGATCCCGGTCCGTACGAGGTCGAAGTGGCTCTCGGGGAGGGTGAGGGTCGCCGGCGAGTTGGCGATGTGCCGCACCTCGGGGCGTACGCCCTGCTCCTCGGCGTACGACACCATCTCGCGGAAGAGCGCGAGCTGGGCCTGGATCGAGGGGTGGCCCGGTTCGTCGGCGCAGGCGAAGTGGGACCAGAGTCCGGTGACGGTGATCAGTCCGCGTGCCTCGGCGGCCAGGGCCTCGGTGACGAGCTCGGCCCAGTCGGCGGGCTGGCAGCCGGCGCGGCCGAGGCCGGTGTCGGCCTTGAGCTGCACCCGGGCCCGCAGCCCGACGGACTCGGCGGCCGCCACGACCTCCCGCAGCGCCCACATCCCGCTGACCGACACGTCGATGTCGGCCTCGATCGCCTCGGCCCAGGGGCCGCCCGGGGTCCAGAGCCAGCACATGACGCGTCCCGGCAGGCCGGCCGCCCGCAGGGCGAGCGCCTCCTCCGGGGTGGCCGTGCCGAGCCAGGTGGCGCCCGCCTCGCGCGCGGCGCGGGCGCACTGGACCGCGCCGTGGCCGTACGCGTCGGACTTGACCACGGCCATCAGGGCCGCGGTCGGCGCGTGGGCACGCAGGGCCCGCACGTTGGCTCGCAGGGCGGCCAGATCGATCTCCGCGCGGGCGCGCAGGGGCGCCGTCCGCGGGTGTGCTGTCTCTGTCATCGCGCCCCAGTCTCTCAGAGGCGTACGGCGGCCTCCCGGCACCGGTCCCCGGGAGCGGCCGGTGCGCGGCCCGGGACCGGCCGGATGCCCGGGGAGAACTCCCTCCCGGGCGCTCAGCGGCTGAAGTGGCGGGGCCGTCGGCCCCACACGTAGACGCGGTCGCCCTTCCTGAGGGCCTTCCAGAGTCCGCGGGCGTCGGCGGGCCGCAGATTCACGCAGCCCATCGAGCCGCCGACCGTGCGGATGCTGCCGCGCACGGCGTGGAAGGCCTGTCCGCCGCTGAAGAACTGGGCGTAGGGCATGGGGCTGTTGTAGAGGGTCGACCGGTGGTGCCGGTGCCGCCAGTAGATCGTGAACCAGCCGGTGCGGGTGGGGTGCCGGACGCTGCCGCTGCGCATCGGCACCGGGCCGTACAGGATCCGGCCCCGCTGCTGCACCCAGGTGCGCTGGTGGGTGAGGTCGACGCAGGCGACCCGGTAGGAGCGGGCCGGGCAGCCGCGGGGAGCACGCCGGTGCGGGGCCTCGCGGGCCGACAGCGCCCGCACGCGGGCCCAGGTCGCCCGTCCGGCGGTCCCGTCGGCGGGCTTCACGCCGTGCTTGCGCTGGAAGGCGCGGATGGCCCGGCAGTCCCTCGCCGACTGCACCCCGTCCACCCGCAGCCTCAACCCCCGCTCGACCTCCCGCTGGTACGTCCCGGGCCCCCCGGCACACCGCCCGGCCCCTCGCCCACCCGAGGCACCCGCCCCCGACTTGCCCGAGCCCGCGCCGGCCCCGACCGACGCGGACCCGCGGGTCGCGGAGGTGAGCGGCTCGGACCCGCGGGTCGCGGAGGTGAGGGGCGCCGACCCGCGAGTCGCGGACGTGAGCGGCTCGGAGCCGAGCGGCGTGGTCGTGAACGGTGTCCCCCAGCCTCCGGGTGTGCCCCGCAGGCCGCGCTCCGCGGCGGGCGGGGCCACGGGGGCCGGGAGGGCCGGTGGCATCAGGTCGCCCCGGTGCCGGTCCGGCCAGGACGGGTGCGGGCCTCTCACCGCGCCGGGCCACGGCTCGGCGGTCCGTCCGGAGACGGCCGACAGCGGAGCGGACGCGGCCGCCACCGCCCCCACGGGCACGGCCGTCGCGACCGCCAGCAGCACCGCGATCCCCCGCCAGGCACTTCGTCTGCTCATCACGCGAACAGACATACGCAAAACCCCGGGCCCCCCGGAGACGCCACACGCAAAGGGTCCCCCGATCTGGGCAACGCCCACGGCATGCGGAGGCCGAAGGCAGGCCGGGCCCGAGCGTGGGTCGGGGTCAGTCGAGGGTGTCTCGCCAGGCCTTGGGGAGGGCCGCGGCCACGTCGTGGGCGCCGGCGGGGGCGCCGTCGGCAGCGAAACGGCCGGCGAGTCCGTGCAGGTAGGCGGCGACGCTGCCCGCGTCGAGCGCGGAGAGCCCCGAGGCCAGCAGCGACCCCGCGAGCCCCGACAGCACGTCCCCGCTCCCCGCGGTGGCCAGCCACGCCGTCCCGGTGGCGTTCACCCGCACCGCGCCGCCCGTGGGATCGGCGACCAGGGTCGTCGCCCCCTTGAGGAGGACCGTCGCCCCGTACAGCCCCGCCAGTTCCCGTACGGAGGCCAGCCGGGCCTCCTCCACCGCCTCGCGGGCGACCCCGAGGAGCGCGGCGGCCTCCCCGGCGTGCGGAGTCATCAGCGTCGGCGCGGTGCGGGCCCGTACGGCCCCCCGGTCTGCCAGCCGCAGCCCGTCCGCGTCCACCAGCACCGGCACGTCGGCTTCCAGCACCTCCGCGACCGCCGAGGCGTCGTCCCCGGCCCCGGGACCCGTCACCCAGGCCTGCACCCGCCCCGCCTTCGACGGCCCCGTGTCGGACACCAGCGTCTCGGGGAAACGCGCGATCACCGCGTCCGCGGCGGGCCCCACGTACCGCACCGCCCCGGCACCGCCGCGCAGCGCCCCGGCCACGGCGAGCACCGCGGCCCCGGGATAGCGGGCGGACCCGGCGGCGATCCCGACGACACCGCGCCGGTACTTGTCGCTCTCGGCGCCCGGAAAGGGCAGCCGGGCCGCGACGTCGGCGTGCTGGAGCGCCTCCACGTCGGCCGGCTCCGGCAGGTCGAGCCCGATGTCGACGAGGCGTACGGAACCGGCGTACCCACGCGCCGGTTCGATGAGCAGCCCCGGCTTGTGGGTGCCGAAGGTGACGGTGAGATCGGCGCGGACGGCGGCGCCCAGCACCTCCCCGGTGTCCGCCTCGACCCCGCTCGGCAGGTCGACGGCGACGACGGCGGCCCGTGAGGCGTGCGCGAGCTCGGCGAGGCGCGCCGCGTCCGGCCGCAGTCCGCCCTTGCCGCCGATCCCGACGATGCCGTCGACCACGAGATCGGCCCGCCGCAGCAGCGGTTCGGCGTCCGCGGGCGGGGCCGAGGTGCCCCCGGCGCGCAGCAGCGCCGCGAGTCCGCCCGGGTGGGTCCTCCCGGGAGCGAGCAGCACCGCGGTGACACCGGCCCCGCGCCGGGCCAGCCGCGCCCCGGCGTACAGGGCGTCGCCGCCGTTGTCCCCGCTGCCCACCAGCAGCACCACCCGGCGGCCGTACACCCGGCCCAGCAGATCCGCGCAGGCGGCGGCGAGCCCGGCGGCCGCCCGCTGCATCAACGCCCCTTCGGGGAGCCGTTCCATCAGCTCCCGCTCGGCGGTCCTCACGGTCTCCACGCTGTACGCAGTACGCATGCCGCCGAGTCTCCCGCACCGGCACGCCCCGCGCGCGCTCCCCGCACCGGATGGAGCGACGCCCCCGAGCCGCGCGGACCGGCGGGCCCGTCCACGGCAGAGGCGGGCGGCGGCCCTAGCCCTCCGCCACCACCACCGCCGAGGCCACCCCGGCGTCATGACTGAGCGACACGTGCCAAGAGGACACGCCCAGTTCGGCCGCGCGGGCCGCCACCGTGCCCTTCACCCGCAGCCTCGGCTGTCCGCTGTCCTCCACGTAGACCTCGGCGTCCGTCCAGTGCAGTCCCGCCGGGGCCCCCAGCGCCTTGGCGAGCGCCTCCTTGGCGGCGAACCGGGCCGCGAGGGAGGCGATGCCCCGCCGTTCGCCGCTGGGCAGCAGCAACTCGCTGTCCACGAAGAGACGTTCGGCCAGCCCGGGCGTCCGCTCCAGCGACGCCCGGAACCGGTCGATCTCGGCCACGTCGATACCGACCCCGATGATGCTCATGTCCGCACCCTAGAGGGCGCGCACGGCGGCCGCGCTCACTCCACCGTCACGGACTTCGCCAGGTTGCGCGGCTGGTCCACCTCGTTGCCCCGGGCCGTCGCCAGTTCGCAGGCGAACACCTGGAGCGGGACCGTCGACACCAGCGGCTGGAGCAGGGTGGGTGTGGCCGGGATGCGGATGAGGTGGTCGGCGTACGGGACGACGGCCTCGTCGCCCTCCTCCGCGATGACGATCGTGCGGGCGCCCCTGGCCCGGATCTCCTGGATGTTGGAGACGATCTTGTCGTGCAGGACCGAGCGGCCACGCGGCGAGGGGGCCACGACCACCACCGGCATGTCCTCCTCGATCAGCGCGATCGGCCCGTGCTTGAGCTCGCCCGCCGCGAAGCCCTCGGCGTGCATGTACGCCAGTTCCTTGAGCTTCAGGGCACCTTCGAGCGCGACCGGATAGCCCACGTGCCGGCCGAGGAACAGCACGGTGTCCTTGTCGGCGAGGGAGCGCGCGAGCTCCCGTACGGGCTCCATGGTCTCCAGCACCCGCTCGACCTCGCGGGAGATGCGCGACAGTTCGCGGATGACGGCCTGGATCTCGTCGCCCCACTTGGTGCCGCGGACCTGGCCCAGGTACAGCGCCACCAGGTAGCAGGCCACGAGCTGGGTGAGGAACGCCTTGGTGGAGGCGACGGCGACCTCGGGGCCCGCGTGCGTGTACAGCACGGCGTCGGACTCGCGCGGGATGGTCGAGCCGTTGGTGTTGCAGATCGCCAGCACCCGGGCGCCCTGCTCGCGGGCGTGCCGCAGCGCCATCAGCGTGTCCATGGTCTCGCCGGACTGCGAGATGGCGATGACGAGCGTCTGCCGGTCCAGGATCGGGTCGCGGTAGCGGAACTCGCTGGCCAGCTCCACCTCGCACGGGATGCGCGTCCAGTGCTCGATGGCGTACTTGGCGATCAGGCCGGCGTGGAAGGCGGTCCCGCAGGCGACGATGACGACCTTGTCGGCCTCGCGCAGCGCCCGCACCGGGATGCGCACCTCGTCGAGCCGCAGCGAACCGGCCGCGTCGATCCGCCCCAGCAGGGTGTCGGCGACCGCCTTGGGCTGCTCGGCGATCTCCTTGAGCATGAAGTAGTCGTAGCCGCCCTTCTCCGCCGCCGACGCGTCCCAGTCGACGTGGTACGAACGGACGTCCGCGGGGCTGCCGTCGAACCCGGTGACGGTCACTCCGTCGCGGCGCAGTTCGACCACCTGGTCCTGGCCCAGCTCGATCGCCGACCGGGTGTGGGCGATGAACGCGGCGACGTCCGAGGCGAGAAAGGCCTCGCCCTCGCCGACACCGACGACCAGCGGCGAGTTCCGGCGGGCCCCGACGACCACGTCCGGCTCGTCCGCGTCCACGGCGACGAGCGTGAACGCGCCCTCCAGACGCCGGCACACCAGCCGCATCGCCTCCGCCAGGTCCGCGCACGAGGAGTACTCCTCGGCGAGCAGATGGGCGACCACCTCGGTGTCCGTCTCGGAGGCCAGGTCGTGCCCCCGCTCGGTCAGTTCGTCGCGGAGCACGGCGAAGTTCTCGATGATGCCGTTGTGGACGACGGCGACCCGGCCCGCGTTGTCGAGATGCGGATGGGCGTTGGCGTCGGTGGGGCCGCCGTGGGTGGCCCAGCGGGTGTGCCCGATCCCCGTCGTGCCGGACGGCAGCGGTCTGCTGCCCAGTTCCTTCTCCAGGTTGACCAGTTTCCCGGCCTTCTTCGCGACGGCGAGTCCCCCGTCCGCGAGGACGGCGACACCGGCCGAGTCGTATCCCCTGTATTCGAGCCTCTTCAGTCCGGCCATCACCACGTCGAGCGCCGGCTGCGACCCCACATATCCCACGATTCCGCACATGGCGGCAGCGTACGATCATCCGCCCGCCGAAATCAGGCTCACCGTGCCCGATATCGGAAGTTCCGGCCGCCTTTCGGAGGCTCCCGTGGGCTCCTCGGCCCCCGACCGGCCCCGACGGGCCGACTTGGGCCTGTGCCCCGACCGGCCCCGGTCGGCCCCCGCTGTCACCTGGCGTGACGGACCCCACCCTCCATCCTGTCCATACTCCCGTAACAATGGACTGTGATCTCTCCGGTCTCCTCGTTGCCGCGGAGCGCCCACCGGTCCAAGCCGGAGGCGACTCCCTACGTCGACCTCACCCGTGCCGAGTGGAGCGCGCTGCGCGAAAAGACGCCGCTCCCGCTGAACGCCGAGGAGGTCGAGAAGCTGCGCGGTCTGGGCGATGTCATCGACCTCGACGAGGTGCGGGACATCTATCTGCCGCTGTCCCGGCTGCTGAACCTGTACGTCGGCGCGACGGACGGGCTCAGAGGCGCGCTGAACACCTTCCTCGGCGAGAAGGGCTCGCAGTCCGGCACCCCGTTCGTCATAGGCGTCGCCGGTTCCGTGGCCGTCGGCAAGTCCACCGTGGCCCGACTGCTCCAGGCGCTGCTCTCCCGCTGGCCCGAGCACCCCCGCGTCGAGCTGGTCACCACGGACGGCTTCCTGCTCCCGACGAAGGACCTCGAAGCGCGCGGGCTGATGTCGCGCAAGGGTTTCCCCGAGTCGTACGACCGCCGCGCCCTGACCAGGTTCGTCGCGGACATCAAGGCGGGCAAGGACGAGGTGACCGCGCCCGTCTACTCGCACCTGATCTACGACATCGTCCCCGGCGAGCGGCTCACCGTGCGCCGCCCCGACATCCTCATCGTCGAGGGCCTGAACGTGCTCCAGCCGGCCCTGCCCGGCAAGGACGGCCGCACGCGGGTCGGCCTCGCCGACTACTTCGACTTCAGCGTGTACGTCGACGCCCGCCCCGAGGACATCGAGCGCTGGTACCTGAACCGCTTCCGCAAGCTGCGCGCGACGGCCTTCCAGAAGCCCGACTCGTACTTCCGGAAGTACACCCAGGTCTCCGAGGAGGAGGCCCTCGACTACGCCCGGACGACCTGGCGCACCATCAACAAGCCGAACCTGCTGGAGAACGTGGCCCCCACCCGCGGCCGGGCGACGCTCGTCGTCCGCAAGGGACCGGACCACAAGGTCCAGCGCCTGAGCCTGCGCAAGCTGTAGCCCCCGCGGTCGAGCCGTAGCCCCTGCGGGCCCTCCGTCGGCGGCGGCTAGTCTGCGGCCATGCTGCACCTGCGCCTGATCACTCCCGCGGACCGGACCGACGACGTCGTGCGCCTGATCGACGAGACCGTCGGCACCACGCACCTCGTCGTCCTTCCCGGCGCCGCCCGCAACCCGGCGGGCGACGTCGTCATGTGCGACGTCGCCCGGGAGGCGGGTGACGAACTCATCGGCGGCCTGCGCGACCTGGGCATCGACCGTACGGGCTCGATCGCGGTCGAGGACATCGACCTGTCACTGTCGCGGCGCGCCGCCGAGGCGGAGGACGAGGCCCCGGGCGAGGGCGTCGACGCGGTGCTGTGGGAGCACCTGGAGGAGGCGACGCACGAGGAGTCGACGCTGTCGGTCACCTACGTCGCGTTCATCACGATCGCCACGATGATCGCGGCGTGCGGTGTGGTGCTCGACAACGCGGTGCTGATCGTGGGCGCCATGGCCGTGGGGCCGGAGTTCGGCCCGCTGGCCGGGCTGTGCACGGCGATCGTGCAGCGCGGCGGACGCCTCGCGCTGCGTTCGCTGACGGCGCTGCTGGCCGGCTTCGCGATCGCGATGGCGGTGACGGTGCTCTTCAGCCTGTTCATGGACGCGGTGGGCCTGTTCAGCGAGGCGAAGCTGGAGGGCGCGCGTCCCAACACCGGGTTCGTCTACGCCCCGGACTGGTTCTCCTTCGTCGTCGCGGTGCTCGCGGGCGCTGCCGGCATGCTGTCGCTGACCTCGGCGAAGTCCGGGGCCCTGGTCGGTGTAGCGATCTCCGTGACGACGGTCCCGGCCGCCGCGAACGCCGCGGTGGCCCTGAGCTACGGCGACATGGGCCAGACCTGGGGCTCCACCAAGCAGTTGCTGTTCAACCTGCTCGGCATCGTGGTCGCCGGCACGCTCACGCTCATGGCCCAGAAGTGGTTCTGGGCGGCGCAGCGCAAGCGGCAGCCCGCGTAGCGGGAGTCACCCCGGGCGGGTGGCCTCGGACGTTCGTGAGGCCCGGCACCCCGAGGGGTGCCGGGCCTCACGGCTTCGTACGGGGGTGCTAGCCGAGCGCCGACTT
This sequence comes from Streptomyces sp. NPDC028298, assembly GCF_055565895.1. NCBI lineage: Bacteria > Bacillati > Actinomycetota > Actinomycetes > Kitasatosporales > Streptomycetaceae > Streptomyces > Streptomyces sp. NPDC028298. Next base: position 289,280 of record NZ_JBVHTL010000004.1, on the reverse strand, counting down.
CACGGCGTCGGCGAGGCGGGCGGCCACCGAGCGGGCGTGGTCGATGTCGGCGGCCTCGACCATGACGCGGACGAGCGGCTCGGTGCCGGAGGGGCGCAGCAGCACGCGTCCGGTGCTGCCGAGCTCCTGCTCCGCGTCGGCCACGGCGGCGGCCAGTTCGGCGGAGGTGTTCACCCGCGTCCGGTCGACGTCCGGCACGTTGATGAGGACCTGCGGCAGCCGCTCCATGACCGAGGCGAGGTCCTTGAGCGTCCGGCCGGTCTGCGCGACCCGGGCGGCGAGGAACAGGCCGGTGAGGGTGCCGTCGCCGGTGGTGGCGTGGTCGAGGACGATGACGTGCCCGGACTGCTCGCCGCCGAGCGCGTAGCCGTGCTGCTTCATCTCCTCCAGGACGTAACGGTCGCCGACCGCCGTCTGGACCAGGGAGACGCCCTCGCGCTCCATGGCGAGCTTGAAGCCCAGGTTGGACATGACCGTCGCGACAACGGTGTCGGAGCGCAGTGCGGAACGCTCCCGCATCGCCAGCGCGAGAACGGCCAGGATCTGGTCGCCGTCGATCTCCTCGCCCGTGTGGTCCACGGCCAGGCAGCGGTCGGCGTCGCCGTCGTGCGCGATGCCGAGGTCGGCGCCGTGCTCGACGACGGCGGCCTTGAGGAGGTCCAGGTGGGTGGAGCCGCAGCCGTCGTTGATGTTGAGCCCGTCGGGCGTGGCGCCGATCGTGACGATCTCGGCACCGGCCCGCGCGAAGGCCTCGGGGGAAACCCGGGCGGCCGCGCCGTGCGCCTCGTCGAGGACGACCTTCAGACCGTCGAGGCGGTTGGGGAGCACACCGATGAGATGGGCGACGTACTGGTCGAAGCCCTGGTGGTAGGAGTTCACCCGGCCGACGCCGGATCCGGTCGGACGGTCCCAGGGAGCGCCGGTGCGGTGCTCGTCGTAGACGCCCTCGATCCGGCCCTCCAGCTCGTCGGCGAGCTTGTGCCCGCCGCGGGCGAAGAACTTGATGCCGTTGTCGGGCATGGCGTTGTGGCTGGCGGAGAGCATGACGCCGAGGTCGGCGCCGAGCACACCGGTGAGGTACGCCACCGCCGGGGTGGGCAGCACGCCGACCCGCAGGACGTCCACACCGGCGCTGGCGAGGCCGGCGACCACTGCGGCCTCCAGGAACTCCCCGGACGCGCGCGGATCCCGCCCGACCACCGCCACGGGCCGGTGGCCTTCGAACGTGCCCGCCTCGGCGAGTACGTGCGCCGCCGCAACGGACAGCCCGAGCGCGAGCTCGGCCGTCAGATCCGCGTTGGCGACACCACGCACGCCGTCCGTGCCGAAGAGTCGTCCCACTTGTCCTCCTGAGAAAGCTGCAGAGTACGGAAGTCCCCCGCAGGATACGGAGTCATCCGATCACATGAGCCTTTGAGCACCTTGTGCCGTTATACGCCCAAGTACTGTGATAAACGAACGCCCCGGCAGCACGGTGACGTGCCGCCGGGGCGTTCGGAGCTACGCGTGGTGACGCGCAGAAGCAAGCAGCGGAGATTAACGCTTGCTGTACTGCGGGGCCTTGCGGGCCTTCTTGAGACCGGCCTTCTTGCGCTCGACCGCACGGTCGTCGCGCTTGAGGAAGCCGGCCTTCTTGAGGGCGCCGCGGTTGTTGTCCACGTCGGCCTCGTTCAGCGCACGGGCCACGCCGAGGCGCAGGGCACCGGCCTGACCGGAGACACCGCCACCCGAGATGCGGGCGATGACGTCGTAGCGGTTGTCGAGCTCGAGCACCTTGAAGGGCTCGTTGACTTCCTGCTGGTGCACCTTGTTGGGGAAGTAGTCCTCAAGGGTGCGGCCGTTGATCTTCCACTTGCCGGTGCCCGGGACGATCCGGACGCGGGCGATGGCGTTCTTGCGACGGCCAAGGCCGGCCGCGGGCTGCGGGTCGCCGAAGCGGCCCGCGAGCGACTCCGAGGTGTACTCGCCCTCGACGGGGACCTCGGACTCGGTGGTGTAGTTCTCGATGTCGACGAGCTCAGTCTCTTCGACCGGCTGCTCAACGGTGGTCTCGGCCACGATTCTCCTCAGATTCTTTTTCGTCTTAGGGGGTGGCCGGAACTACTGCGCGACCTGGGTGATCTCGAACGGGACCGGCTGCTGAGCAGCGTGCGGGTGGTTCTCGCCCGCGTAGACCTTCAGCTTCGAGAGCACCTGACGGCCCAGGGTGTTCTTGGGGACCATGCCCCGGATGGCCTTCTCGACGGCCTTCTCGGGGTTCTTCGCCAGCAGCTCGTCGTAACGGACGGAGCGCAGACCACCCGGGTAACCGGAGTGGCGGTACGCCAGCTTCTGGGTCTTCTTGTTGCCGGAGAGGTGCACCTTGTCCGCGTTGATGATGATGACGAAGTCACCAGCGTCGACGTGGGGGGCGTAGATCGGCTTGTGCTTGCCCCGCAGGATGTTCGCGGCAGTGGTCGCCAGACGGCCCAGGACGACATCCTGGGCGTCGATGACGTACCACTGGCGAGTGATGTCGCCGGGCTTGGGGCTGTACGTACGCACGGTCGTAGCCTTCGCTTCTTCAGTGAGTGGGTCCTGACATGGCCACCACGGACGATCACGACAGCCCTGACCGCACTGCGGTGACGCATACCGCGTGCTGGTCGCTGGTCATCGGCCCCGGTGGACCGGTGTAAGGGCCCCTCACGTGAGAATGAGCAAGCCAATACACATAACGAACTGCAAGCTTACCCGCGGTGGCCCGGAAGGGTCAAAACGCGGGTACTCACACCCTCGTGGCCCGTCGTCCTCGTCGCTGGGCGACGAAGTGGTCCGGACCGGCGAGCGGCAGGTGACGGCGGCGCGGGAGCGCCACCGATGCAGTCATCACACACAGGGTAAAGCAGTCCCGGAAGGAACGCCGGGTCACCGCTTCCAGCCAGGGCCAGTCCGCGCCGGGCACCTGCGGCACCAGCGCCAGCCAGAACCAGGGCTCACGGGCCGCCGCGCCGGGGTACGGCAGCCCCGCGAGCAGCGACGGCACCACGACCAGCAGATAGTGGTCGTAGGAGGGCCGGGACACCAGGAACGCCGAGAGCATCAGCAGCACCGCGGTCTCCGTGAGCCGCAGGGGCCCCGGGACACCGCGCGACCAGCGGCGGTACGCGGCCAGGACGCCGGCGCCCGCCGCCGCGCAGGCGAGCGCGACCGCCACCGGGGAGGGCACCCCCAGCCGCGGCAGCACGGCCGCCGGAGAGGCCTCGTAGAGGCGGACGAAGTCGTCGTGGCCGCTCAGCAGGAACGGCAGGGTCCGTGTGACGAACGCCGCAGGATCGGGCATCAGCAGCGCCGCCCCGCCGGACGCGAGGGCGGGGACCAGAACCGTCGCGGCCAGCCCCCTCCAGCGGCGCGCGAAGAGGAACAGGAGCGCCAGGGGCGCGAGCAGCGGCTTGAGGGCGAGGCTCGCGCCGATGACCACTCCGGCCCACCCCCACCGCTCCCGCGCCGCAAGGAGCAGGGCGAGCGGCAGCGCCGCCGCGGCGATCACGGTCCAGTTGCCGAGCGCGACCAGGTGCCCGAAGGGCGCGAACCCCAGCGCGAGCCCGGCCGGTCCGAGGACCCCGAGGCGGCTGCGCCAGGGGACGCCGTGGACGCGCAGCGCGCACGCCCAGCCCGTCAGCAGCAGAGCCGTCACCGTGAGCGGGACCAGCAGCCGCGTCGCGGCCGCCGGGAGCAGCGTCTGCGGCACCGCCGCGAGCACCGCGCCCGGGAGATAGAGGAAGTGCCGGTCGGCGTACGGCGAACCGCCGTCCAGCCAGGTCCGCGCCGCCCGGACGACGATGGCGTTGTCCATCCCGCCGTCGGAGGTGTGCAGCGCGACGGCCACGACGTGCGCGCACAGCACCGCTCCCGAGGCCGCCCACGCGTGCCAGGAGGCCCTACGCACCAACCACCCGGAGATGTCACTTTTGCCCTTGCGCATTCAGATCACGCTAGGGGCTCAAGTGCCCGGTGGAGCTGACCGGCACCCCCCAACCCCCGTCTAAGATGCGGCGCATGAGTTATGGGCAAGGTGGGCAGGGGCAGCCCCCGTGGGACCCCTGGAAGCCGGGTTCTCAGCAGGCGCCCCAGTGGAACAACCAGCGTTCCGGCGGGAATCCCGACTGGGCCGCCATGGCGGAGGCTTCCGAAACGCGCAACAAGCGCCGCAAAGTGCTGTTCATCGTGGGCGGGGCGCTGGCCACCGTCGCGGTCGGAGCTGCCGTGGCCATGGCCGTCGCCAACGCGAACGGCGACAACGCGGCCGCCAACCAGCCGTCCAAACTGCCCGCCACCGCGGACATCCCCGGCGCCACGACACCGCAGCCGTCCTTCGAACCGACCTCGGCTCCGCCGCCGCTGGATCCGAAGGAGTTCATATCCAGCGCGAAGAAGGACACCGCGCCGCTGAGCCCGGACATCCTCTTCCCCGGCACGCAGCTCACCATGGGCAACCGCGTGTACCGCAAGGGTCCGACGGCCGACACGAAGAACTGCGTCTCGGCCGCGAAGGGCACCCTGCCGCCGGTCCTGACCAAGGACGGCTGCACCCGCTTCATGCGGGTCAGCTACGTCAAGGACGGCGTGGCGGTCACCGTCGGCGTCGCGGTCTTCGACACCGAGGCCCAGGCGACCAAGGCGAAGGCCGACGCGGACAGCAAGAGCATCATCGCCTCGCTGCCCGGCAACGGCATCAAGGCGTTCTGTGACGCGGCCGTCTGCCGTTCGACCACCAACGCCTACGGGCGTTACGCCTACTTCACCCTCGCCGGCTTCACCGACGGCAAGGACGTGACGACGAAGGACACCGCGGTGTTCACGACCGGCGACGACCTCGCCGAGTTCGCGTTCCGTCAGATCAGCCGCCGGGGCCAGGCCCAGGCGTCGGCCGCGGCCGCGCGGTAGCGGTTCCGGACGCGGCGGCCGCCGGACAGCGGCCGCCGCCCCACCCTCCCCCGGGCTTCCGCCCACTACGGTTGACGCGCGGTCAGGCGCGCAGGCCCCGTGCGGACCCGCGCCGGTGACCGGGCGTCAGCAGGACTCGCATCCCGCCGCACCGGGCAACGTCCGCTTGTTGCGGGCCTCCTTGTTCCGCGCGGCCAGCAACTCGTCTGCGGGGTAACCGACTTCCTCCAGCGTCAGCCCGTGGGGCCGTACGACGTGAACGGCCGAGTCCCGTACACCGGCGGCGAGGACCTTGCCCGGCCAGTCCGGCCCGCGGTGCCCGTCCCCCACGAACAGCAGGGCCCCGATCAGCGACCGCACCATGTTGTGGCAGAAGGCGTCGGCCCGCACGGTGGCGGTGATGACCCCGTCCTCACCGCGTACCAGGCTCAGTTGCTGGAGGGTGCGGATGGTCGTCGCGCCCTCGCGCTTCTTGCAGTACGCGGCGAAGTCGTGCTCCCCCAGCAACCGTTCGGCGGCCTGGTTCATGGCCTGGACGTCCAACGGCCAGTCGTGCCACAGGACATGACTACGCAACAGCGGGTCGACACCGCCGGGTTCGTCGGTCACGCGGTAGGCGTAGCGCCGCCAGATCGCCGAGAAACGCGCGTTGAAGCCGGGGGGCGCCTCGGTGAGCGACCACACCCGCACGTCCTTGGGCAGCCGTCCTGCGAGCCGCTTCAGCAGCTTCTCCCGGTGCTCGGCCCACAGTTCCCCGGGCAGGTCGACATGGGCCACCTGGCCGCGCGCGTGCACCCCGGCGTCCGTCCGTCCGGCCACCGTCAGCTCGTACGTGGTGTCCTTCGTCCGCGTCACCGTCCGCAGCGCGTCCTCGATCTCGCCCTGCACGGTCCTGCGTCCCCCGGCCTGCTTGGCCCACCCGGAGAACTCGGTCCCGTCGTACGACAGATCCAACCGCACCCGGACGAACCCGGGCTCCGCTTCGTCACTCACACCTAGATCCTCTCAAGCCCGGGTTCCTCCCCGGGAACGCGAAAGCGGGCCCGCCCCGAAAGGGACGGACCCGCTCACAGCAAGGCAGTGCCTCAGGCGTCCTTCGACTCCTCGGCGGGAGCCTCGACGGCGTCCTCGGCCTTGGTGTCCTCGACCTTGGCCGGGGCCTCGGTCTCCTTGGCGGCACGCTTGGTCGCAGCCTCGGCCTCACCGGTGGCCTGCTGGGCCACGGTCAGGGCCTCCACCAGCTCGATGACAGCCATGGGCGCGTTGTCGCCACGGCGGTTACCGATCTTGGTGATACGGGTGTAGCCACCCGGGCGGTTCTCGTAGCGCGGGCCGATCTCGGTGAAGAGCGTGTGCACGATGCTCTTGTCCGTGATCACCGAGAGCACCTGACGGCGGTTGTGAAGGTCACCCTTCTTCGCCTTGGTGACCAGACGCTCCGCGTAGGGACGCAGGCGACGGGCCTTGGCCTCGGTGGTGGTGATGCGGCCGTGCTCGAAGAGCGACTTCGCGAGGTTCGCGAGGAGCAGCTTCTCGTGCGCGGCGCTGCCGCCCAGACGGGCACCCTTGGTGGGCTTCGGCATGGTGTTTCTCCTAGGTGTCTGCCCCGGCCGTATCAGGTACCGAGGTCAGTGTCCGAGCGGGCGATTACCCGTCGAAGATCCGGCACTTTTCAGCGCCGGAGGTACCGAGCCCCGTAAGGGGCGCGGGACGGAGTCGACATGCGACTCCGTCGCGGGTGCGCGACCAGCCACAGCCGGCCGGCAGCCGGGATCAAACCCGGCGGGACCGCCGCCCGAAGACGGCTGCCCCGCGCGAGGCGATCAGTACTGCTCGGTCTCGACGAAGCCGGCGTCCGCGTCGTCGTCGGCGCCGAAGGCGTCGGCGGCGGCGGTCGGGTCGAATCCGGGCGGGCTGTCCTTGAGGGCCAGGCCCATGCCGGCCAGCTTCGCCTTGACCTCGTCGATGGACTTCGCACCGAAGTTGCGGATGTCCAGGAGGTCGGCCTCGGAGCGGGCGACGAGCTCACCCACGGAGTGGATGCCCTCACGCTTGAGGCAGTTGTACGAGCGGACCGTGAGCTCCAGCTCCTCGATCGGCAGCGCGAGATCGGCGGCGAGGGCGGCGTCCGTGGGGGACGGGCCCATGTCGATGCCCTCGGCGTCGATGTTGAGCTCGCGGGCCAGACCGAACAGCTCGACCAGGGTCTTACCGGCCGACGCCATGGCGTCACGGGGACGCATGGCCTGCTTGGTCTCGACGTCGACGATCAGCTTGTCGAAGTCGGTGCGCTGCTCGACACGGGTCGCCTCGACCTTGTACGTGACCTTCAGCACCGGCGAGTAGATCGAGTCGACCGGGATGCGCCCGATCTCCTGACCGACCTGCTTGTTCTGAACGGCGGAGACGTAGCCGCGACCGCGCTCGACGGTCAGCTCCATCTCCAGCTTGCCCTTGCCGTTGAGCGTGGCGAGGACGAGGTCGGGGTTGTGGACCTCGACACCGGCCGGGGGCGCGATGTCGGCGGCGGTGACCAGACCCGGGCCCTGCTTGCGCAGGTACATCACGACGGGCTCGTCGTGCTCCGAGGAGACGACGAGCTGCTTGATGTTGAGGATCAGGTCGGTGACGTCCTCCTTGACGCCCGGCACGGTGGTGAACTCGTGCAGGACACCATCGATGCGGATGCTGGTGACAGCAGCGCCGGGGATCGACGAGAGGAGGGTGCGGCGCAGGGAGTTGCCGAGGGTGTAGCCGAAGCCCGGCTCCAGCGGCTCGATCACGAACCGGGAGCGGAATTCGTCGACGACCTCTTCGGTCAACGAGGGGCGCTGAGCGATCAGCATGTGGTGATCAGATCCTTCATTCGTGGACGCCCGCTATTTGACGTCCGCCAAAACCGAGCCTCCGAAGAGACCGGGTACAGCAAGGGTACGGGCGATACGGCCCTTTTACGGAGCCGTACCGCCCGAAAACCTCTAACCAGCACAGGGCCGTCGAGATCGACGACCGAGCGGCCGTGCGTCAGACGCGGCGGCGCTTCGGCGGACGGCAGCCGTTGTGCGGGGTGGGGGTGACGTCCTGGATCGAGCCGACCTCGAGGCCAGTGGCCTGGAGGGAGCGGATCGCGGTCTCGCGACCGGAGCCCGGGCCCTTCACGAAGACGTCAACCTTGCGCATGCCGTGCTCCTGCGCGCGACGGGCGGCCGACTCGGCGGCCATCTGCGCGGCGAAGGGGGTGGACTTGCGCGAGCCCTTGAAGCCGACGTGGCCGGCGGAGGCCCAGGAGATCACGTTGCCCGAGGGGTCCGTGATCGAGACGATCGTGTTGTTGAACGTGCTCTTGATGTGAGCGTGCCCGTGAGCGACGTTCTTCTTTTCCTTGCGGCGCACCTTCTTGGCGGCGCCCTGACGACCCTTGGGGGGCATCTGTTTCTCCTACGGGGAGGTGGTCGGTCCTACAGCGAAGACCGCTGATGAAGCGTTGTCCGCTGAGGACTACTTCTTGCCCGGCTTCTTCTTGCCGGCGATGGCGCGACGCGGGCCCTTGCGGGTACGAGCGTTCGTGCTGGTGCGCTGACCGTGGACGGGCAGGCCACGACGGTGGCGCAGACCCTGGTAGCAACCGATCTCCACCTTGCGGCGGATGTCGGCCTGAATCTCGCGACGGAGGTCACCCTCGGTCTTGATGTTGGCGTCCACGTACTCGCGGATCTTGACCAGCTCCTCCTCGGAGAGGTCACGAACGCGCGTGTTGGGGTTCACGCCAGTCTCGGCCAGCGTCTGCTGGGAAAGGGTCCGGCCGATGCCGAACACGTAGGTGAGGGCGACCTCCACACGCTTTTCGCGCGGGATGTCAACACCGGAAACGCGTGCCATTCAATGGCTCCAGTTGTCGTTCGGAGGTCTTCCGCAGAACCGGATCCCGCCCGCCGTCGTCCTCTGATCCAGGGATCGAGGAGTCGGTACGAACCGGGTCCCCGGCCTCCGACCGGGGGTGTCAGGCCTGATGAGACTCAGCCCTGGATCCTGCGTATGAACATGTACTGCTTGCGTCGCGCGAAGTATCTGCGGGTGCAGAAGGTGCGGTCGTGCGTCAGCCCTGGCGCTGCTTGTGGCGCGGGTTTTCGCAGATGACCATGACCCGACCGTGACGGCGGATCACCCTGCACTTGTCGCAGATCTTCTTGACGCTCGGCTTGACCTTCATTAGGTGAGGTTCTCCGGGTCAGTGCCACCCCCCGTGCCCCGGAACGGGAACACGGAGCAAGGCAAGATCTACTTGTAGCGGTAGACGATCCGGCCGCGCGTCAGGTCGTACGGAGACAACTCCACCACGACCCGGTCGTCAGGGAGGATGCGGATGTAGTGCATGCGCATCTTGCCGCTGATGTGCGCCAGGACCTGGTGGCCGTTCTGGAGCTCCACCTTGAACATCGCGTTCGGAAGAGACTCAACGACAGTGCCCTCGATCTCGATGGCACCTTGCTTCTTGGCCACGCTTTGCCCTTCGAATCGACTACCTTGATCGACTTCGTGCGAGCGCATGGAGACATGCGGGTGCACGAGAGCCGACGAGTCAGTCTACGTCAGGGCTCCCGGAAAGACGAATTCGTCGCTGTCCTCCCCGCCACTCATGACGATGCCCCACCCTTCAGCGCGATATGCGCCAAGGGGCGGGGCTGACCGATTCACGGTCGGCGAAGTAGGAGAGCGCCCGGCGTTTCAGCCCGCGAGGGGATCGGGCGCCGCCGTGATCCCGTACTCGGCGAGCTTCGCCCGGCCGCAGTCGGGAGCCGTGAGGACGAGCGGTCCGTCCTCCGTGAGCGCCACGGAGTGCTCCCAGTGCGAGGACCAGGTCCCGTCCGTGGTGATCACGGTCCAGTCGTCCTCCAGCACCTCGGTCCGCGGGGTGCCGAGCGACACCATCGGCTCGATCGCCAGGCACAGACCGGGCACCAGCTTCGGACCCTTGCCGCGCTTGCGCTCGACGTAGTTCAGCAGGTGCGGGTCCATGTGCATCTCGGTGCCGATGCCGTGGCCGCCGTAGTCCTCGACGATGCCGTACTTGCCGCCGCCCGGCTTGGGCTGGCGGCGGATGTAGGTCTCGATCGCCCGGGAGATGTCGACCAGGCGGTTGCCCACCTTCATCGCCGCGATGCCCGCCCACATCGACTCCTCGGTCACCCGGGAGAGCTCGATGAGCTCCGGGGCGTGACCGGTGCCCACGAAGGCCGTGAACGCGGCGTCGCCGTGCCAGCCGTCGACGATCGCGCCGGCGTCGATGGAGATGATGTCGCCGTCCTTCAGGACGGTCTTGTCGTCCGGGATGCCGTGGACGACGACCTCGTTGGCCGAGGTGCAGATCGTCGCCGGGAAGCCGCCGTATCCGAGGAAGTTCGACTTGGCGCCGTGCTCGTCCAGCACCTTGCGCGCGACCTCGTCCAGGTCACGCGTGGTCGCGCCGGGAACCGCCGCCTCACGCGTGGCCGCATGGATGGCCGCGACGACCAGCCCCGCCTCACGCATCTTGGCGATCTGCTCGGGGGTCTTGATCTGCACCATGGTGGCTGCGGCCTTTCTGGACCGGAAAACGGACTACTCCAACGATACGGGGGACTCGACCCACCCCGCCCGGGGTCCAGGGACCCCGACCCGCGCAGGACCTTCGCCCCGCCCGCCTCGCACGTCGGCCGCGGCACCCGGTGAGGGTGCCGCGGCCGATGCGACGTACATCTTCATGCTCCCCGCGGCACGCGCACCGCGGAGCGGACCGCGGGGACTAGGCGTCCTCGCGGGCCAGCGCCTCCATGGAACGCGCCGTGACGTCCTCCACCTTGCCGAGCGCCGGGATCGTGACGACCAGGCCCTGGGCCATGTAGTAGTCGATGATCGGCTCGGTCTGCGTGTGGTAGACCTCCAGCCGCGTACGGACGGTCTCCTCGGAGTCGTCGTCACGCTGGTACAGCTCGCCGCCGCAGACGTCACAGACGCCTTCCTGCTTCGGCGCCTTGTACGACACGTGGAAGACGTGCGAGGAGTCGTTGCGGCAGATGCGACGGCCCGCGATACGGCGGACCACCTCGTCCTCGGGGACCTCCAGGTCCAGCACCGCGTCCAGCTTCATGCCCTCGGTGTCCAGCATCTCGTCCAGCGCCTCGGCCTGCGAGACGTTGCGCGGGAAGCCGTCGAGAAGGAAGCCGCTCTCGGCGTCCGGCTGCTCCATGCGGTCCTTGGCCATGGCGATGGTGACCTCGTCCGGTACCAGTTCGCCCTTGTCCATGTAGGACTTCGCCAGCTTGCCGAGCTCCGTCTGCTGAGAGATGTTGGCGCGGAACAGGTCGCCCGTTGAGATGTGCGGGATCGCCAGATTCTTGGCGAGGAACGCGGCCTGCGTTCCCTTCCCGGCACCGGGCGGCCCGACGAGGACGATTCGCATCAGCGGAGGAACCCTTCGTAATTGCGCTGCTGAAGCTGACTCTCGATCTGCTTCACCGTCTCCAGGCCCACACCCACGATGATGAGGATGCTGGTGCCACCGAACGGGAAGTTCTGGTTTGCCCCGAAACCAACCAACGCCACCGTCGGCACGAGAGCGATCAGCCCCAGATACAGCGAACCCGGCCAGGTGATCCGGTTGAGTACGTAGCTCAGGTACTCAGCGGTCGGCCGGCCAGCCCGGATGCCCGGGATGAAGCCACCATACTTCTTCATGTTGTCGGCGACTTCCTCGGGGTTGAACGAGATCGCCACGTAGAAGAACGCGAAGAACACGATCAGAAGGAAGTACAAGGTGATGTAAATCGGGTGGTCACCCTTGGTCAGGTTGTTCGTGACCCAGGTTTTCCACTCCGAGTTCCCCTTGGAGAACTGCGCGATCAGGCTCGGAATGTAGAGCAGCGACGACGCGAAGATGACAGGAATCACACCTGCCTGGTTGACCTTCAGTGGAATGTAGGTCGAGGTGCCGCCGTAGGAACGGCGACCGATCATGCGCTTCGCGTACTGGACGGGAATCCTGCGCTGAGCCTGCTCGACGAAGACCACCAGACCGACCATGCACAGACCCACGGCGATGACGGTGCCGAACTCGATCCAGCCGTCCGCCAGCTTGCCCTGGATCTTGACGGTCCACAGCGCGCTCGGGAAGGTCGCGGCGATCGAGATGAACATCAGGATCGACATGCCGTTACCGATGCCGCGGTCGGTGATGAGCTCACCGAGCCACATGACGACGCAGGTACCGGCGGTCATCGTGACGACCATCGTGATCGTGGTGAAGATCGACTGGTCGGGCACGATCTGGTTGGCCACGGGGCAGCCGGAGAACAGCGCGCCGCTGCGGGCGGTCGCCACCAGGCCCGTGCCCTGGAGGATGGCGAGCGCGACCGTCAGATAGCGGGTGTACTGCGTGATCTTCGCCGTGCCGGCCGAGCCCTCCTTCTTGAGGGCTTCGAGTCGCGGGATCACCACGGTGAGCAGCTGGAGAATGATGCTCGCCGTGATGTACGGCATGATGCCGAGCGCGAAGATCGTGATCTGGAGCAGCGCGCCGCCGCTGAACATGTTGATCAGGCTGAACAGCCCGCGGTTCGAGTCGGCCATGTTCATGCACGACTGGACATTCTTGTAGTCCACGCCGGGGATCGGGATGTGGGTACCGACCCGGTAGACCACGATGATGCCGAGCGTGAAGAGCAGCTTCTTGCGCAGGTCGGGCGTCCTGAACGCCCGGGCGAACGCGGTGAGCACGGTGCCTCCTGCGACCCCCGCGCTACTGCGGCAGAGGGTGACGGTCTTGAGGTTCGACGGATGACTGACAGCTAACCAACAGTCAAAGACCGCCCGGAGTTCCCGTGAGGCACGCCGGACGAAAATTAACAGTGCAGGCCACCTTACCGGCGACACTGCCCCCCTTGGAACGACCAACCGGGGATGCCCCTTTTGTGGGCATCCCCGGTCGGGATCGTTCAGGTCATCGAGACGCCTGTTGAAATCAGACGAGCTCGGTGACGGTACCGCCGGCGGCGGTGATCTTCTCCTTGGCGGAGCCGGAGACGGCGTCGACCGTCACCTGCAGCGCCACGGAGATCTCGCCCTGGCCGAGGACCTTGACGAGGCTGTTCTTGCGAACGGCACCCTTGGCGACGAGACCCTCGACGGTGACCTCGCCACCCTCCGGGTACAGCGCGGCCAGCTTGTCGAGGTTCACGACCTGGAACTCGGTCTTGAACGGGTTCTTGAAGCCCTTCAGCTTCGGGAGACGCATGTGGAGGGGCATCTGCCCGCCCTCGAAGCGCTCCGGAACCTGGTAGCGGGCCTTCGTGCCCTTGGTACCACGACCGGCCGTCTTACCCTTCGACGCCTCACCACGACCGACACGGGTCTTGGCGGTCTTGGCGCCCGGGGCGGGACGGAGGTTGTGGATCTTGAGCGGGTTGTTCTCCGCCATGATCTAGTCGACCTCCTCGACCGTCACGAGGTGGCGGACGGTGTGAACCATTCCGCGGAACTCGGGGCGGTCCTCCTTGACGACCTGCGTGTTGATCCCCTTGAGACCAAGGGAGCGCAGGGTGTCGCGGTGGTTCTGCTTGCTGCCGATGTACGACTTCGTCTGCGTGACCTTGAGGCGAGCCATTACGCACCCGCCCCTGCACGCGCACGAAGGAGAGCCGCGGGGGCGACGTCCTCGAGGGGCAGACCACGGCGAGCCGCGATCTCCTCGGGACGCTGCAGGCCCTTGAGGGCCGCCACGGTCGCGTGCACGATGTTGATCGCGTTCGAAGAACCGAGCGACTTCGACAGGATGTCGTGAACGCCGGCGCACTCGAGCACTGCACGCACGGGACCACCGGCGATAACGCCGGTACCGGGGGAAGCAGGCTTGAGCAGGACGACGCCCGCGGCCTTCTCGCCCGTGATCGGGTGCGGGATGGTGCCCTGGATGCGGGGGACCTTGAAGAAGTGCTTCTTGGCCTCTTCAACACCCTTGGCGATCGCGGCCGGCACCTCCTTGGCCTTGCCGTAACCGACACCGACGGTGCCGTCACCATCGCCTACCACGACGAGCGCGGTGAAGCTGAAGCGACGACCACCCTTCACAACCTTGGCGACGCGGTTGATCGCGACAACGCGCTCAACGTACGCGGTCTTCTCGGCGGCAGCAGCGCCGCCGTCACGGCCCTTCCGGTCCCGCCGCTCGCCGCCACCGGCACCGCTTCCACGGCGCTGGGGTCCAGCCATTGGATTACCTCTCTCTTTCCGCTAGCTACGGAAGCGGCTCAGAACTTGAGCCCGGCTTCGCGGGCGGCGTCCGCCAGGGCGGCGATGCGCCCGGCGTACTGGTTTCCACCACGGTCGAACACGACAGCCTCGACACCGGCGGCCTTGGCGCGCTCGGCGACCAGGGCGCCGACCGACTTGGCCTGCGTGGACTTGTCGCCCTCGCCACCACGGATCGTGGTGTCCAGGGTCGACGCCGACGCGAGGGTGTGACCCTTAACGTCGTCGATGACCTGGGCCACGATGTGGCGGTTGGAGCGCGTCACGACCAGGCGCGGACGCTCAGCCGTACCCGAGATGTGCTTACGGATGCGGATGTGACGACGCTTGATGGCAGCACGCTTGTAAGCGTCGCCCTTAGCAATCTTGACACCGTATGCCATGGCTTACTTACCCGCCTTTCCGACCTTGCGGCGGATGACTTCGCCTTCGTACTTGACGCCCTTGGCCTTGTACGGGTCGGGCTTGCGCAGCTTGCGGATGTTGGCCGCAACCTCGCCGACCTTCTGCTTGTCGATGCCCTCGACCGAGAAACGGGTGGGGGCTTCCACCTTGAAGGTGATGCCCTCGGGGGCCTCGACAGTGATCGAGTGGCTGTAACCGAGCGAGAACTCCAGGTTGGAGCCCTTCGCCAGGACGCGGTAACCGACACCGCTGATCTCGAGCTTCTTCACGTAACCCTCGGTCACGCCGGTGATCATGTTCGCCACCAGCGTGCGGGACAGGCCGTGGAGGGCCTTGTTCTGACGCTCGTCGTTGGGGCGGGTGACGTTCAGAACGCCGTCCTCACCCTTGGCGATCTCGATCGGCGCCACGACAGTGTGGGTCAGCGAGCCCTTGGGGCCCTTGACCGAGACCGTCTGGCCGTCGATGGTGACGTCCACGCCGGCGGGAACCGTGATGGGGAGCTTGCCAATACGCGACATAGCTGTTTCCTCCGTTCCCTTCCGCTACCAGACGTAGGCGAGGACTTCTCCGCCTACGCCCTTCTTGCCGGCCTGCTTGTCGGTCAGGAGCCCGTGCGACGTGGAGATGATCGCCACGCCGAGGCCGCCCAGAACCTTGGGCAGGTTGGTGGACTTCGCGTAAACCCGGAGACCGGGCTTGGAGATCCGCTTGATGCCCGCGATGGAGCGCTCACGGTTCGGGCCGAACTTCAGCTCGAGAACGAGGTTCTTGCCGACCTCGGCGTCCTCGACCTTCCAGCCCGTGATGAAGCCCTCCTGCTGGAGGATCTCCGCGATGTGCGACTTGATCTTGCTGTGCGGCATACCCACGGTGTCGTGGTACGCCGAGTTCGCGTTACGCAGACGCGTAAGCATGTCTGCGATCGGATCAGTCATGGTCATGAATTGGCCTTCGGCCTCTCTCGCCGGGGTTTCCTGTATGCGCCATCCCTCTCCCCACTCATGGGCGGGACGGGTGCGGTGCGGGGACCTACGGCGTAGTAAGTCGTGTGGGCGTCAGGCGCCCAACCCTCCTAGCCTAAGCCATGGAGAGCTGGGCACCCGACAGAGCCCATTGCTTACCGAGAGCCCTGGAATCCCAGAATTGCGGGGATTACCAGGAGCTCTTGGTCACGCCCGGCAGCTCGCCACGGTGAGCCATCTCACGAAGGCAGACGCGGCACAGGCCGAACTTGCGGTACACGGAGTGCGGACGACCGCAGCGCTGGCAGCGCGTGTAGCCACGCACACCGAACTTGGGCTTACGAGCAGCCTTGGCAATCAGAGCCTTCTTCGCCATCTCGCTTACGCCTCCTTGAAGGGGAAGCCGAGGTGACGGAGAAGGGCGCGGCCCTCAGCGTCGTTGGTCGCCGTGGTCACCACGGTGATGTCCATGCCCCGGGTACGGTCGATCTTGTCCTGGTCGATCTCGTGGAACATGACCTGCTCCGTGAGACCGAAGGTGTAGTTGCCACGGCCGTCGAACTGCTTGGGGGACAGACCACGGAAGTCGCGGATGCGCGGGAGCGCGAGCGACAGGGTGCGGTCCAGGAACTCCCACATGCGGTCGCCACGGAGCGTGACGTGGGCACCGATCGGCTGACCCTCACGCAGCTTGAACTGCGCGATGGACTTGCGGGCCTTGGTGATGGCCGGCTTCTGACCGGTGATCGTGGTGAGGTCACGGACGGCACCGTCCATGAGCTTCGAGTCACGGGCGGCGTCGCCGACACCCATGTTGACCACGATCTTGACGAGGCCCGGCGTCTGCATGACGTTCTCGTAGGAGAACTCTTCCTGCAGCTTCGCCGCGATCTCCTCGCGGTACTTCGTCTTGAGACGCGGAGTGGTGGTGGTAGCCATCAGATGTCCTCACCCGTCCGCTTGGCAACGCGGATCTTGTTGCCCTCTTCGTCGAAGCGGTAACCGACGCGCGTGACGACCTTGTTGCCGTCCTTCTCAACGACCAGCTGGACGTTGGAGACGTGGACGGGCGCCTCGGTCGTGACGATGCCACCGGCCTGCGAGCCCTTGGCGGTCGGACCGGCCTTCGTGTGCTTCTTGACCCGGTTGACACCCTCGACCAGGACGCGCTCGTCGCGCGGGTAAGCGGCAATGACCTTGCCCTGCTTGCCCTTGTCCTTACCGGTGATGACCTGAACCAGGTCGCCCTTCTTGATCTTCATGCTTACAGCACCTCCGGCGCGAGCGAGATGATCTTCATGAACTTCTTCTCGCGCAGCTCACGGCCGACGGGGCCGAAGATACGGGTGCCGCGAGGGTCGCCGTCGTTCTTCAGAATGACGGCGGCGTTCTCGTCGAAGCGGATGTACGAGCCGTCCGGACGGCGGCGCTCCTTGACGGTGCGAACGATGACGGCCTTGACGACGTCACCCTTCTTCACGTTGCCGCCGGGGATCGCGTCCTTGACGGTGGCGACGATCACGTCACCGATGCCCGCGTAGCGGCGACCGGAGCCACCGAGCACACGGATGCAAAGGATTTCCTTCGCACCAGTGTTGTCGGCGACACGCAGTCGCGACTCCTGCTGGATCACGTCTATCTCCTGATTGTCTGCCGGTTCCCGGGGCGGGGCCGTCTAGGACGGTCCCGCCCCGAGCCTGGCGGAACGAACCTGAGGGAAACCCCTCAGGTAATTACTTGGCCTTCTCGAGGATCTCGACGATGCGCCAGCGCTTCGTCGAGGACAGCGGCCGGGTCTCCATGAGGAGGACGCGGTCGCCGACGCCGGCGGCGTTCTGCTCGTCGTGGGCCTTGAGCTTGCTCGTACGGCGGATGACCTTGCCGTACAGGGCGTGCTTCACACGGTCCTCGACAGCGACGACGACGGTCTTGTCCATCTTGTCGCTGACGACCAGACCCTCACGGGTCTTGCGGAAGCCGCGGTCGGTCTTCTGCTCAGTCACGTTGCTCTCGCTCATCAGGCGCTCTCCACCGTCTCGATGCCCAGCTCGCGCTCACGCATCAGGGTGTAGATCCGCGCGATGTCCTTGCGGACGGCCTTGAGCCGACCGTGGTTCTCGAGCTGACCGGTCGCCGCCTGGAAGCGGAGGTTGAACAGCTCTTCCTTGGCTTCGCGGAGCTTCGCGAGAAGCTCCTCGTCACCCAGTTCGCGCAGCTCGGACGCCTTGGTACCGGCCGACATCACGCTTCACCTGCCTCGCGCTTGACGATCCGGCACTTCATCGGCAGCTTGTGGGCTGCGCGAGTGAGGGCCTCACGGGCGATCTTCTCGTTGGGGTAGGACAGTTCGAACATGACCCGGCCCGGGTGCACGTTCGCGATCCACCACTCCGGCGAACCCTTACCGGAACCCATGCGGGTCTCGGCAGGCTTCTTCGTGAGCGGGCGGTCCGGGTAGATGTTGATCCAGACCTTGCCGCCACGCTTGATGTGGCGGGTCATCGCGATACGCGCGGCCTCGATCTGGCGGTTCGTGACGTACGCCGGCGTGAGGGCCTGAATGCCGTACTCGCCGAACGCAACAGTCGTGCCGCCCTTGGCCTGACCACGGCGCTTCGGGTGGTGCTGCTTGCGGTGCTTGACCCTACGGGGGATCAGCATGTCGGTCAGGCCTCCGTTCCGGTGCTCTCAGCCGGAGCGGCAGCCGGAGCCTCGGCCTTGGGGGCCTCGGCAGCGGGAGCCTGCTGCGGCTTACGACCGCGACCGCCACGCTCGCCACCGCGGCCACCACGGCCGGCCGGGCGGTCAGCGCCGCCACGGGCCGGGCGGTTGCCGGCGCGGGCAGCGGCGTTCTCGGCGCGAACCTCGGCGATGTTCTTGACGTCGCCCTTGTAGATCCAGACCTTCACACCGATGCGGCCGAAGGTCGTCTTGGCCTCGAAGAAGCCGTAGTCCACGTTCGCGCGGAGCGTGTGCAGGGGCACACGGCCCTCGCGGTAGAACTCCGAGCGGGACATCTCGGCGCCGCCGAGGCGGCCACCGCACTGGATCTTGATGCCCTTGGCGCCGGCCTTCATCGCCGACTGCATGCTCTTACGCATGGCGCGACGGAAGGAGACGCGGGAGGAGAGCTGCTCGGCAACGGCCTGGGCAACGAGCTGAGCGTCGGTCTCGGGGTTCTTGACCTCGAGGATGTTCAGCTGGACCTGCTTGCCCGTGAGCTTCTCGAGGTCACCGCGGATGCGGTCGGCCTCGGCGCCACGGCGGCCGATGACGATGCCGGGACGCGCGGTGTGGATGTCCACACGCACACGGTCACGGGTGCGCTCGATCTCAACCTTCGAGATGCCGGCGCGCTCCATGCCGGACGTCATCATCCGACGGATGGCGACGTCTTCCTTGACGTAGTCCTTGTACAGCTTGTCGGCGTACCAGCGGGACTTGAAGTCCGTGGTGATGCCGAGCCGGAACCCATGCGGGTTAACCTTCTGGCCCATTACCGGGTTCCTTCCTTGCTGCTGACGACCACGGTGATGTGGCTGGTCCGCTTGCGGATCCGGTAGGCACGGCCCTGGGCGCGCGGACGGAACCGCTTCAGGGTCGGACCCTCGTCGACGTACGCCTCGGAGATGTAGAGGCTGTCGGCGTCGGTGTGGTCGTAGTTGTGCGCGGCGTTGGCAATGGCGCTGTCAAGCACCTTGCCGACCGGCACGCTCGCGGCCTGCGGGGCGAAACGCAGGACCGCCTGAGCCTCCGTGGCATCCATGCCACGGATAAGGTCCACCACGCGGCGGGCCTTCATGGGCGTGACG
Organism: Streptomyces sp. NPDC028298; assembly: GCF_055565895.1. NCBI lineage: Bacteria > Bacillati > Actinomycetota > Actinomycetes > Kitasatosporales > Streptomycetaceae > Streptomyces > Streptomyces sp. NPDC028298. Next base: position 269,890 of record NZ_JBVHTL010000004.1, on the reverse strand, counting down.
CGGATGTACCGCGCCTGGGCCCTGGCTTCCATGGTTGTCCTTCCAGTGTCTGTCATGGTCATTCCACCCCGCTACTAGCGGCGCTTCGACTTCCGGTCGTCCTTCACGTGACCCCGGAAGGTGCGCGTCGGCGAGAACTCGCCGAGCTTGTGGCCGACCATCGACTCGGTGACAAACACCGGAATGTGGGTCTTGCCGTTGTGCACCGCGATCGTGTGGCCGAGCATGGCCGGGATGATCATCGAGCGACGGGACCAGGTCTTGATGACGTTCTTGGTACCGGCTTCGTTCTGAGCGTCCACCTTCTTTACAAGGTGTCCGTCGACGAAGGGTCCCTTCTTGAGACTGCGCGGCATCTAAACCCGCTCCTAGCGCTTCTTGTTCGTCTTGCGGCGGCGGACGATGTACTTGTTCGAAGCCTTCTTCGGCGAACGAGTACGACCCTCCTTCTGACCCCACGGCGAGACCGGGTGGCGACCACCGGAGGTCTTGCCCTCACCACCACCGTGCGGGTGGTCAACCGGGTTCATCGCCACACCGCGGACGGTCGGGCGAACGCCCAGCCAGCGCTTACGGCCGGCCTTACCCCAGTTGATGTTGCTCTGCTCGGCGTTGCCGACCTCGCCGACCGTGGCGCGGCAGCGCTGGTCGACCAGGCGGATCTCACCGGAGGGCATGCGGAGGTGGGCCATGGTGCCCTCCTTCGCGAGCAGCTGCACCGAGGCACCGGCGGAGCGGGCGAACTTGGCACCGCCACCGGGACGGATCTCGATCGCGTGGATCGTGGTACCGACCGGGATGTTGCGGAGCGCCAGGTTGTTGCCCGGCTTGATGTCGGCCCCGGGACCGTTCTCGACGCGGTCACCCTGCGACAGGTTGCGGGGGGCGAGGATGTAGCGCTTCTCGCCGTCCGCGTAGTGCAGCAGCGCGATGCGCGCGGTGCGGTTGGGGTCGTACTCGATGTGCGCGACCTTCGCCGGCACGCCGTCCTTGTCGTGACGACGGAAGTCGATCACTCGGTAGGCGCGCTTGTGTCCGCCACCCTGGTGGCGAACGGTCACACGACCGGCGTTGTTACGGCCGCCCTTGCTGTGCAGCGGGCGGACCAGCGACTTCTCCGGCGTGGACCGCGTGACCTCGACGAAGTCGGCGACGCTGGAGCCACGACGGCCCGGCGTAGTCGGCTTGTACTTGCGGATTCCCATTTCTCAGTCCTCGTCCGATATTCGGACCAGGGCGCTCCGTTAGGAGGCCTGGCCGAAGATGTCGATACGGTCGCCCTCAGCGAGGGTCACGATCGCGCGCTTGCTGTCAGCACGCTTGCCGAAGCCCGTCTTGGTCCGCTTGCGCTTGCCCTGACGGTTGATCGTGTTGACCCCGGTGACCTTGACCGAGAAGACCGCCTGGACGGCCTGCTTGATCTGGGTCTTGTTGGCCCGCGGGTCCACGACGAAGGTGTACTTGCCCTCGTCGAGCAGCGCGTAGCTCTTCTCCGAGACGACCGGCTTGAGGAGGACGTCACGGGGGTCCGTGAAGCTCTTGCTCAGCGGGGTCTCGACGGTGTTCTTGCCTTCGGCCTCGTGGCGCTTCGCCTTGGCGATGCGCGCGACCTTCTTGGCCTTGGCGGCCTTCGAGGCGATGCTCGGGTGACGCGTAGCCATCAGGCTTCGCTCCCTTCGGTGTCAGCGGCCTGGGGGCCAGACACGAAGGACTCGAAAGCGGCCTGGGTGAAGACCACGTCGTCCGAGACGAGAACGTCGTACGTGTTGAGCTGGCCCGGCTCCAGGATGTGGACCTGGGGCAGGTTGCGCGCGGAGAGCAGCGCGGCCTCGTCGGAGCGCTCGATGACCAGGAGCACGTTCTTGCGCTCGCTGACCTTGCCGAGGAAGCTCTTCGCGGCCTTGGTGGAGGGGGTCTCGCCCTCGATCACGCCGGTGATGACGTGGATGCGAGCGTTGCGGGCCCGGTCGGTGAGGGCGTGGCGCAGGGCCGCGGCCTTCATCTTCTTCGGGGTCCGCTGCGAGTAGTCACGCGGGGTGGGGCCGTGGACGACGCCACCGCCGGCGAACTGCGGCGCACGGGTCGAACCCTGGCGCGCGCGGCCGGTGCCCTTCTGGCGGTAAGGCTTCTTACCGCCACCGCGGACCTCGCCACGACGCTTGACCTTGTGCGTGCCCTGACGGGCGGCGGCAAGCTGCGCGACGACGACCTGGTGAAGCAGCGGAATGCTGATCTTCTCGACGTCGAAGATCTCGGCCGGGAGCTCGACGGTCCCGGCGTTGTCGCCGGAGGGCGACAGAATGTCAATGGTGGTCATAGTCCTCAGGCCCCCTTGGCCGCGGTGCGGACCAGGACGAGGCCGCCGTTCGGACCAGGAACCGCGCCCTTGATGAGGAGCAGGCCCTTCTCCGCGTCAACGGCGTGAACGGTCAGGTTCTGGGTGGTGACCCGCTCGTTGCCCATGCGACCCGCCATGCGGAGGCCCTTGAACACACGACCCGGGGTGGCGCAGCCACCGATGGAGCCGGGGGAGCGGTGCTTGCGCTGGGTGCCGTGTCCGGCGCCGAGGCCCTTGAAGTTGTGACGCTTCATGACACCGGCGAAGCCCTTGCCCTTGCTCTTGCCGGTCACGTCCACCTTGATGCCGGCCTCGAACACCTCAGCGGTGATCTCCTGGCCGAGGGTGTACTCGCTGGCGTCAGCGGTACGGATCTCGACGAGGTGGCGGCGGGGAGTGACGTCGGCCTTCGCGAAGTGGCCCTTGAGGGGCTTGTTCACCTTGCGCGGGTCGATCTCGCCGAACGCGATCTGGACGGACTCGTAGCCGTCGACGTCGTTCGTACGAACCTGGGTCACGACGTTCGGGCCGGCCTTGACGACGGTGACGGGAACAACACGGTTGTTCTCGTCCCACACCTGCGTCATGCCGAGCTTCTCGCCGAGGATGCCCTTGATCTGCTTAGCCATTCTCTGACTCACCGATCCCTAGAGCTTGATCTCGATGTCGACACCGGCCGGAAGGTCGAGTCGCATCAGAGAGTCAACGGTCTTGGGCGTGGGGTCGAGGATGTCGATGAGGCGCTTGTGGGTGCGCATCTCGAAGTGCTCGCGAGAGTCCTTGTACTTGTGCGGCGACTTGATGACGCAGTACACGTTCTTCTCAGTGGGCAGCGGCACCGGGCCCGCGACCGACGCACCAGTGCGGGTCACCGTCTCGACGATCTTCTTCGCCGAGGAGTCGATGACCTCGTGGTCGTAGGCCTTGAGCCGGATGCGGATCTTCTGTCCCGCCATGGCTACTCAGTAGTCCTTTGTCTCGATTTAAACGCTCTGGCACTCGGGGGTTCGCGTCCTGGTCTCCGACCCACGCGGTCGGGTGTGTCGCGCTCCCGGCGACAGAGATATCCATGACGGATTTCCCTGCCAGGGACGCGGCTCCGCCCGAAAGCAACCGCAGGACCGGGGGTGAGAACACCCACCGGGTGCCTGGCCTGCACCCCGCTGACACTTCCCGGAAGATTCCCGTACGTCCGCCCCAGTGCTGCCTGACGACAGATTGGGCGACGAGTACTGTGGGACTCGCTTCCAGTCCTCCCGACGGGAGGCGCGCAGCATCGGCACTCGACCGAGCAACCCCGTTAGTCTGCCATACAGGACACCCCCCTGGCCAATCGAGCCAGGGATCGTACCCCTAAGGTGACGCAGATCAAACCCGGCTCGGCCGGAACGTCGGGGCCCGCCCGAAGAAGGCCGTCGAACGCCGCGTCCACCTCGGCGGGGTCGCCGGTACGGATCAGGTCAGTCCCACGGATCACGCAGTGGCCTGCGCGTCCACCACTGCGCGAGTTCCGCCTCGGGACGCTCCTTCGTCGGACGCACCCAGGCGCGCAGGGATCGTTCCGGATCCGGGACGCTCGCGGCGGCGAAGCGTTCGTCCAACCGCGCCAGCAGTTGCCCCAGCGCACCCTCCCGGGCCTCCGCGGGCAGCCCGAGCATCAACTGCTCGAGCGAGTCACGGGAGTCGAGGTCGTTCTCGTAGGCGCTGATGGGATAGAAGTCGTCGCTCGACCAACCGGGCTCCATCCGGCGCACCACACGCTCCCAGGAAGCGAACCGATCGGCGACCGAGTAGACGGGAGCCGTGATCCTCTCCCGCAGCGCCGGTGCGACCCGGGACCGCTCCACCTCCAGACGCTCCGCGTCGCACCGGGCGACGGCTTCCAGGACCTCTGCCGGCAATCCCGCCCACACGGCCCTCGTGTCCGGCGCGGATCGGAACACGTCCCGCGGTTCGCGTTTCCTGCCCCGTCGCGGCGGGGTGGGCCCCTCTGTCCGCGTCAACGCCATCACTCCTTCAGTTGCTTCAGGAAGTACTCATAGCCGTCGTCGGGCTGCATGAAGGTCCCGTTGTCGCCTTCCCGGATCAGCATCGTTCCCGTCGCATCGTCCCACCAGGCGAAACGAGGATTGCCCGACGTCGTGCTCCGCATACGGATACCTGGGGAGTTGGTCATCAGATCCTCCAAGTGCTCCGGCACGTCCAGGTCGTCGACGCCCGGGATCCCTCGGTTCTTGATGTCTCCGTGCGCCGCGATCTTGTCGGCGAGCATCGGCAGATTCCCTGCCTGACTCGCGGGGTCCGGCTTGCCGATCTCGTAGAGCCCGAGCGGGTCGGCCATGAGAAGTGGATCGAGGACGTAGAGGAAGGGATGCGGAGCGGGCCCCAGACCGAGCGGATCGGGGCTGACGTAGCCCGCCGTCTCCGGGTCGTAGTAGCGGTGCACGTTGTAGTGCAGACCGGTCTCGGAGTCGTAGTACTGCCCAGGGGATCGAAGCGGTGTGTAGGCGCGGCCTCCGCTCTTCCAGGCGGTGACCCCCCACAGCGTGCTCCGCGCCTGCCAGGCGACGCTGCCGTCCTCACCGACGAGTTCGGTGGGAGCACCCGCCAGATCGGCGACGATGGCGAAGAAGCGTGAGTCGATCTCTTCGTGCGAGGCGGTGAGGATGCGTTCGGTCTGGGCGATGGGGCGCAGCCCGTCGTACTCCCAGGACAGGGCCACGGGTCGGGTGCCTTCGGCGTCGGTCGTGACCTGCTCACAGAGAGTGGCTCCGTCCCAGGTGAAACGGGTCTCCTCCACCACGGTGGTTCCCCCGACGGCCAGACGCTGCTTGGCGATGCGGCGTCCCATCGGGTCGTAGCTGTAGCGCCAGCACGTCCCGTCGGGGGTGTGCACGGAGGTGAGCCGGTCTTCCGCGTCCCACGTGTAGGCCCAGGTCTCCGGCTTCCGTGAGAGGCGCGTGCGGTGCCGACGGATCAACCGCCCTTGGTCGTCGTACCGATAACGGGTGGCTCCCGCCCTGACGATCCGGCCGCCCCCGTGGGCGCGAGGGCCCACCGCCGCCTGGCCGGGGTGCCGACTCGGCCAGGCGGCATCCGTCTGGGCTCCGTTCTCGTCGTACGCGTAGGTCTCCAGCCAGTCTTCGGCCCGTACGGCAGTGGTACGGCCGGCGGCATCCAGCTCGAAGCCCCGGCTCTCCCCGTCGAGGCCGTCGATGCCGATCAGATGCCCGTCGGCGCGGTAGTGGTAGGAGCGGTCGCTCACGGTGCGCCCGTCGCCGGTGGCAACGGCCTGCGTCGTGACTCTGCCGAGTCGGTCGTACCCGCGGCTCAGCGACAGAGCGTCGTCCACGCCGACGGAAAGCAGTCGCCGTGCGTCGTCGTAGCGGAAGTCGAGAGTGCGTCCCGCGGTACTGACCTGGGCGACCTCGCCACGGCCGTCGTACGTCTTCGTGCTGGTCACACCTGTGGGGGTGGTGCGGCTCAGCGACCGCCCCGCTGCATCGTGCGTGAAGGTGGTGGTCCGACCGTCGACGGTCTCCGAGAGGAGGCGTCCCTCGGGGTCTCGCTGGAGGACCACCGTGGCGTCCCGGCCCACGGCCTCGCAGAGCCGGCCGTTGAGGTCGTAGGTGTACGTACTCACCGCACCGTCCACGTCCTTGACGGTCATGCGGCCGAAGGTGTCCCTGGTGATGCGGACCGTCTGCCCGAGCCCGTTCGTGCGCGAGACGACCTGGCCCTTGGCATCCCGGCGGTAGCGCCTGGACCGCCCGTCGAAATCCGTCTCCGAGGCGAGCCGCCCCGCGACGTCGTACTCGTACGTCCAGTGACGGCCGTCAGGGCGGCCCACCTTGGTCAGCCGCAGGGAGGGGTCGTACGCGAAGGTGTGGCGGACGCCGTCGGGCCCGGTCCGTGCCGCGAGCAGGTTGAAGTGGCCGTACTCGAAGCGTGTGACAGCTCCCATGGCGTCGGTGTGGCCGACCCGGTTCCCCTCGGCGTCGTACGTCCACACCTCCGTCTGCCCGTCCGCGTCGGTGCGCCGCGTCAGTTCGCCGTCCGCGCCCCACTCCATGGAGGTCATGTGGCTCAGAGGGTCGGTGACCGTCGCCACGCGGCCGAAGGCGTCGTGTGCGTAGCGCGTGACACCGCCCAGGGGATCGGTGACGTGTTCGGCCAGGCCCGCCGGGTTGCACCGCACCCGGGTGAGGCCCCCTGCCGGATCAGTCACCGAGGACAGGTGTCCGGCGTCGTCGTAGGTGTAACGCGTGGTCGCTCCACCGGGCTTGACGACCGTGACGCAGTTGCCGCGGGCGTCATACTCCCGGCGCAGCACCTGGCCGTCCGGGCGGACGGTGGTGACAAGGCAGCCCCGGGTGTCGTACGCGAGACGCACGGGTCCACCGTCCGGGCGCCTGACCTCAACGAGTCGACCGAGGTCGTCGTAGCTCCTGGTCGTGGTGTGGCCCAGCTCGTCCGTCCAGGAGGTCGGCCGGTGGTGTTCGTCCCATGACGTGCGGGTCGTGCCGCCCAGCGGATCGATCTCGGCGACGACCTGGCACCTGTCGTTGACGACGAACCGGCTGACAGCGCCCTCCGCCGTGGTGACGGTGGTGATCTTGGCTTCGGGCCAAGCGGCGTCGGTGCCGTCGTAGTCCAGGCTGAGGCTGAGGTGCCCCGCCTCCCCTCCTTCCGCTACGCATCGGTCCGCCGTGTCGTACGCGTAGGAGTAGCCACGGCCGTTGCGATCGGTCCACGACGTGATGCGGTGCCGCTCGTCATAGGTGAACCGCATCGGATGGCCCGTGGCGTTGACGACGGTGGTGAGGCAGCCGTCGGTGTAGCCGTAGGAGCGCAGGAGGAGGTTCGAACCGTCCTCGCCCGCGCCCGCGAGGTGAAGCGCCGTGACCCGGCCGTCAGTGACGGTGACCTCGATCCGGTAGCCACCGGAGTGCCGGATCGCGAGCGGGGTTCCGTCGGGGGCGTGATCGAAATCGATCGTTTCACCGTTGCGGTTGGACATGCGCTTGAGGAGAGCGATGCCGTCGACGGGAACGTCGAACTCACGAGTGATGCCGGTGAGCGGGTCGTCCACGTGGTAGCGGCCATCACCGAGACGGGTCAGGGGGAAACGCGGGCCTGCCTCGGGAAGGACCGATCGCTGCGGCTCTGCGGGATGGGCATAGCTGAGGAGCAGTCCGTCCTCGGTGACGAGTACGACGCCGGCTCCGTCGACTTCCAGGCGCTGGTCGACCGTGGAGGCCCAGGTGCTACCGAACCACCAGCCCGTCCGGTAGTCGGACGCGGCCCTGCGCGTGAAGACGAGGGGCAAGCTGCCGGGCAGACTGACGTCGGTCTCCGGGAAGTACATGGCCCCGGTGGCCATGTCCACGGGGTCGCTGCCCTTGGAGCGGACCGCGTTCTTGAGCCGGTTGTACGCGCCCTTCGCACCGTCCGCGAGCATGCCGCGGGCGTTCTTGCCCAGCCCCCGCGCCGCCAGGCTCATCCCCTTCAGTCCGCCCTTGAGCCCCTTCATCGCGGCCAGGCCGCCCTTGAGTCCCTTGGCCAGGCCGCCGAGGGTCGTGATCCCCTTCATTCCGGGGATGCAGTCCAGCGCCGCCAAGCCCACGTCCCAGAGGGACGCTTGGCCTTTCGCGTATTTGTTGAGGGTGTCGGCGAGGACGACCAGCGCGGCGATCAGCACGATCGCGCCGAGGATCGGCCCCCCGATGATCATCGCGATGATCCCCACCACCGCCACCACGACCTTGCACACCGCGACGATGGTGTCCCAGTTGTCGGAGAACCAGTCCCCGACCTCCTCCCACCACTTCCGATTGTGAATCCCCGCGTCCGACGCCTCATCGATCTTCGACTTCGCGTCCCGCGCCGCCTCCTCCCGCATCCTGCGGGCATCCGCCGCCATCTTCTTCGCCGCGTCCAACGCACCGTTCGCGTTGGTCACGTCCGACTGGGCGCTGCTCTGAGCCGACTGGGCGTGCTGCGCGTCCCTGGTGGCGGCACGGACCTTCGCCTCGTCCGGCTTCTCCGCGTCCTTGCTACCGGTCGGATCGTCCTTGTACTTGTCCGCTTCCCTGGTGGCCCGCGTCACCCACGAATCAGCCGACGACAGACGAGACTTCGCGGACGTCAGGTCGGCCTGCGCCTCCCGCCCCTTGGCGAGTGCCTTGTCCGCCAGCGCCTGCGCCCGCTCCAGCTTCGGCCAGTAGTCCCCGAGCGCGTCCCCCGCCATCTCGTACGACTTCTTCAGCTTCTTCAACTGCTTGGGCACACCCGAGAACTCGGACTGAAACGCCTCCGCCGACTTCCCAGCCCACTGCAAAACGGCGTCCTCGTCCGCCATCCCCTTGATCAACCGCAACGCATCCGACACGTCATCCGCGAAACCGAGCAGATCCTTCGACAGCTTCCGCACCCGGTCCGGATCACCCGGCGTCGGATCCCGCTCCAGATCCAGCACATGCCAGTCACCCGGCCGATTCCCCGCCATGCCGCAACCCCCGTCACGCCCACATCAACAACACCCGTACACACAAGCGAACTTACAGGGAACACCGGTTCGGCAGCGTCACCGAGGCCGATGCCCACATCCCTTGATCGCAGCGCCGGTTGGGGCCGTAACCTCGTCCTCATGTCTCGCACCACTCCCCCGCGGCCCCTCGACGTCACCGCGCCGTTCCCCGAACTCGCGCCGCTGGCGCGTTCCGCCGTGCGGTTGCATCCGCGTCCGGGCGCGCCGACGGTCGCGGACAGTTCGATCGGCGGCCCCCTGTTGTGGCCCGCCGACGAGCCGTGGCCCACCTGCGCGGACCACGACGCGCCCACGCACTACGGCCTCGCCCCCGGGGACGTACGGCTGGGGCGGCGCATCCTCGCCGACGCGTGGACCCGGCCGGGCGCCGAGGGCGCCGACCTCCTCACCCCCGAGGAGCGCGAGATCGTCGACCGTGCCGCCTCCGAGACGGACATACCCCAGGACGGCCCGGTCCCGCTCATCCCCGTGGCCCAGCTCTACGCCGCCGACATCCCTTCGCTGCCCCGCCCGGCCGGCACCGACCTGCTCCAGGTGCTGTGGTGCCCGTTCGACCACGACGAGGACTACCTCCCCGCCGCGGCGCTGTACTGGCGGGCCTCCGCGGACATCACCGACCCGCTCCCCGCACCGCCCGAGCCCTCGGTGATCGGCACCGACGACTACCTGGCCGAGCCGTGCCTCCTGCACCCCGAGACGGTCACCGAGTACCCGGCCCCGCACGAGCTCCCCGAAGAACTGGCGGACCGGATCCACGGCTGGGAGGCGGAACAGAACCCCGACGACGAGGACGGCATCGAGGTCGTCGACTACCAGTACGACCTCAGCGTCGCCCCCGGCTGCAAGCTCGGCGGATACGGTCCCTGGAGCTTCAGCGACCCGTTCCCGATGTCCTGCCCCGAGTGCGGCTCGGACGTCCGCCCGCTGCTCACCGTCGACGGCGCCGAATGGGACGGCAACAAGAGCTGGCGCCCCCTGGAGGACGCCGACTACGACGGTCTGCACTTCCTCGGCCCGGCGTGCTCCACCCGGCTCACCATCGGCCGCAGCTACAACATGCAGCTCTACGTGTGCGTGGCCTCGTACGACCATCCGCACGTGCAGAACATGCAGTAGCCGGTCTCCGGGCGAACCTCAGACCGGCGCGAGCAACCGCTCCAGTTCCGCGTCGTACGCCCTGTATCCCGCCTTGCCGGACTCCGGAGCACCGGAGTCCGGGCGCAGGGTGTCCGGCAGACGGGCCACCCGCCACATACGGAACACGCCGTCCGGGGCACAGCTCCCGGCGTCGCCCACGAGCTCACAGGCGATACGGACGACCCCGGCGGCCAGGTCCCCGCCCTCCTCGGCGTCCACTCCGGCCGCGATCCCGGCGGTCACCAAGGCGTCCAGCAGGTTGACCAGTTGGAGGTCCGCGCCCATCCGGCACATCCGGCGCACCACCGACGGATCCGCCAGATACGCGAGGTCGTCCGCCGACTCCGGGTCCCAGGCGATGCCCGCCGACCAGAGCAGCATGAACGGCGCCTCGACCGGGTGCTCGCGCAGGTACCCCAGCTCGTCCGAGATGGCCATGACGGGGTCCTCGAACCGGCCGATCGTCCGGACCGCCGCCATGATCCGTGCGATGTCCTCGCCCCTGGGCGTCAGGAAGTCCTCGACCGAGGCCTCCGCCAGGTCCCAGGTCCCGGTGTCGTTCACCGCGCCGATCTCGACGACTCCGCCCAGGGCGGCGAACACGGTACGGGCGTAGCTCTGCGGGTGGATCTCCGCTCCCCCCGTCACCTCTGAGCGGCGTACCCGACGAACGCCGTCCAGGCCGCGGGGGTCATCGCCAGACGGGCGCCGCCCGGGTTCTTGGAGTCGCGGATGTGGATCACGGTGGGGGTGGGGGCGATTTCGACGCAGTCGTTTCCGTTGCTGCTGCTGCTGTACGTGCTCTTGGCCCACCGCAGTCCGGAATCAAGGTGGGCCGTGGTCTCACGGATCATGTCTCCCCCAGCATCTGCTCGACGAAGGCCAGGGACTCCTCGGGCGAAAGGGCCTGGGCCCGGATGATGCCATAGCGCAGTTCGAGAACCCTTAGTTGCCTCGGTTCAGATACCGGGCGGCCGCTGAAGTCACCGTCGGTACGCCCTACTCCCGAACCGTCATGGAACTTCAGCACCTCGACCAACCCGCCCGTTCCCGGATGGCCCGCATGCGCCGTCGGCATCACCTGAAGCTCCACATACGGCAACCGGGCCACCTCCAGCATGTGTTCGAGCTGGCGGCGCAGCACCATTGTGCCTCCGACCGGGCGGCGCAGGGTCACCTCTTCCTGGACGAAGCTGAGTTCAGGAGCCGGAGACCGCTCGAAGACGGACTTACGGGCCACCCTCGCGGCGACCATTCGCTCCAGCTCGTCCAGCGAGTAGGCCGGCCGCCAGGTGCCGAGCAACGCGCGGGCGTACTCAGGCGTCTGCAACAACCCATGGATGTTGTGGTTGCTGTACAGCAGCAACTCCACCGCCCGCTCCTCCAGCATCTTCAGTTCGCGGACCTTCTTCGGGTACCGGGCCTTCTCCATGTCCTCCTTGAAGGCGCGGAGATGGCCGCCGGCCTTCAGGACGTCGTCCGCGCGGTCCAGGAAGTCCGCCCGGGGGATCCGCGCGCCCCGTTCCACCTTCCGGACCAGGTCCTCCCCGTAGCCGATCGCCCGTCCGAAGTCGACCGCCCGCATGCCGGCCGCTTCCCGCCAGAGCCTGACCTGGCGGCCGGTCGCCTCGACGACCGGGGCGATCTCGTCCTCAGGGCTCACGTCCCACCCCGGTTCGTCCGCACTCCCGCTGCTCACACCCACCCACCTCCAACGCCCAGGGTTCCCGGACGACACCCGGGACAGCCGGGACAGATCGGGACAACGACTGGACAGTCCCGATACGTACCGACGTCATCGCTGCTCAGGGTAGGCAGCGTCGGACACGCTGAGTGACGTGAATCAGGAAACCGCCGGGCCGGAGGCCCAACGCGTCGAACCCGTCCGCAACTTCAGTGTGCTGCTGTCCCCCACGTCACGGGGCGCCCGTCTGGCGAGGCTGCTCGCGACCGAACAACTCCGTTCCTGGGCCATGCCGTTGAGCCCGGCCGACCAGATCGTCGCGGAGCTCGCGTCGAACGCGGTGACGCACGGACGGGTCCCCGGCCGTGACTTCAGGCTGACGCTGTACGTCGTCGGCGACACCCTCCGCGTCGAGGTGACCGACACCGTGGGTGACCGGCTTCCCCGACTCGGGACGGCGGGGGCCGGCGCGGGCTCGGGCCGCGGACTGCTCCTCGTGGACGCGTTCGCGGACCGCTGGGGCGTGACACCGGGTCCCGCCCCGCGCAAGACCGTCTGGGCCGAACTGTCCTGCGCGTCGGAGGGATCCGCTTCCCCCGCACGTCAAGGGGTTGCTCCGCTCCCGGGACCGCCGAGACCGCGTGAGACCGCGTGAACCCGGCCACGGGGAAGGGCCCGTCCGACCGACGTCGTACGGGCCCTTCCCGATGTCCGGTGCGGCGGATGCCGCGGCCGGGTCAGATCACGCCCTGCTCCAGCATCGCGGAGGCGACCCGCTCGAAGCCCGCGATGTTCGCGCCGCTGACGTAGTCGCCGGGGACGCCGTAGCGCTCGGCGGTCTCGTGGCAGAGGGCGTGGATGTTGTTCATGATGCCGGTCAGCTCGTCCTCGACCCGCTCCCGCGACCAGGAGGTGCGGGCGTGGTTCTGGCTCATCTCCAGGGCGCTGACCGCGACGCCGCCCGCGTTGGCCGCCTTGCCGGGACCGAAGGCGACGCCCGCCTTCTGGAAGAGCTGGACCGCCTCGGGGGTGGTGGGCATGTTGGCGCCCTCGGAGACCGCCTTGACGCCGTTGCCGATCAGCGTGGCCGCCGCGGCCGCGTCCAGCTCGTTCTGGGTGGCCGAGGGCAGCGCGACGTCGCCCGGCACGTCCCAGACGCTGCCGTTCGCCACGAACCGTGCCGACGCGCCGCGCCGTGCCGCGTAGTCGGCGACCCGGCCGCGCTCGACCTCCTTGATCTGCTTGAGCAGCTCGACGTCGATGCCCTTGTCGTCGACGACGTAGCCGCTGGAGTCGGAGCAGGTCACGGCGTTCGCGCCGAGGGCGGCGAGCTTCTCGATCGTGTAGGTCGCGACGTTGCCGGAGCCGGAGACGACCACGGTCTGGCCCTCCAGGTCCTCGCCGCGCTCCCGCAGCATGGCGGCGGCGAACAGGACGTTGCCGTAGCCGGTCGCCTCGGGCCGGATCAGCGAACCGCCCCAGTGTGTGCCCTTGCCGGTCAGGACGCCGGCCTCCCAGCGGTTGGTGATGCGCCGGTACTGGCCGAACAGGTAGCCGATCTCACGGCCGCCCACGCCGATGTCGCCGGCCGGCACGTCCGTGTGCTCGCCGATGTGCCGGTACAGCTCGGTCATGAACGACTGGCAGAACCGCATGACCTCGGCGTCCGACCGGCCGCGCGGGTCGAAGTCGCTGCCGCCCTTGCCGCCGCCGATCCCGAGACCGGTCAGGGCGTTCTTGAAGATCTGCTCGAAGCCGAGGAACTTCACGATGCCGAGGTTGACCGACGGGTGGAAACGCAGACCGCCCTTGTACGGGCCGAGCGCGCTGTTGAACTCCACGCGGTAGCCGCGGTTGACGTGGACCTTGCCGTGGTCGTCCTGCCACGGGACGCGGAAGATGATCTGCCGCTCCGGCTCCACCACGCGTTCGACGAGAGCCGCTTCCCCGTACTCCGGGCGCTGCGAGAGGACCGGAGCCAGCGTTTCGAGGACCTCGTGCGCGGCCTGGAGGAACTCGGGCTGCGCCGGATTGCGCCGCTCGATGTCGGCCAGCAAGGAGGCGATACGGCTCTTCGTGTCGGGGCGGGTCACCTGGGGGTCCCTTCAGACGGGGCCGCCGGAACGGCTGACCGGGGTCGGTTCGACCGGTCGGTTCCGGCGGCAGCGGTGCACAGAGCAGTCGGCCCCCCGCCCGGAAGCGGGAGACCGTCCCTACAGTCTTCCCCCTGAATTACGGACGCGTTGCGTGATTCTTTCGAGACGCGCCAAGATTCGTTTCACCTGCACGGACCACCACGAGATGCCGAAGACGTTCGAATTTCGTATACGAATTCGACCGGATCGGCAGACGGGCACGACGGGCCGGGCATGCGAAAGGGCCCGTACGACCGAAGTCGTACGGGCCCTCTCAAGGAGCTCGTGAAAGAGCTACCAGGTCAGATCACTTACTTCGTGATCTTGGTGACCTGGCCGGCGCCCACGGTCCGGCCACCCTCACGGATGGCGAACTTCAGGCCCTCTTCCATGGCGACGGGCTGGATGAGCTCGACCTTCATCTCAGTGTTGTCGCCCGGCATGACCATCTCCGTGCCCTCGGGGAGGGTCACAACACCGGTCACGTCAGTCGTACGGAAGTAGAACTGCGGACGGTAGTTGTTGAAGAACGGCGTGTGGCGGCCACCCTCGTCCTTGGACAGGATGTAGGCCTGCGCCTCGAACTCGGTGTGCGGGGTGACCGAGCCCGGCTTGATGATGACCTGGCCGCGCTCGACGTCCTCGCGCTTGATGCCACGGAGGAGCAGACCGACGTTCTCACCGGCCTGGCCCTCGTCGAGCAGCTTGCGGAACATCTCGATGCCCGTGACCGTGGTCGTGGTCTTGTCCTGCTTGATGCCGATGATGTCAACGGTCTCGTTGACCTTCAGGACACCACGCTCGATACGGCCGGTGACGACCGTACCGCGACCGGTGATCGTGAAGACGTCCTCGACGGGCATGAGGAACGGCTTGTCGACGTCACGAGCCGGGGTGGGGATGGACTCGTCGACGGCGGCCATGAGGTCCAGAACGGTCTGGCCCCACTCCTTGTCGCCCTCGAGCGCCTTGAGCGCCGAGACCTTGACGACCGGAAGGTCGTCGCCCGGGAACTCGTACTCGGAGAGGAGCTCACGGACCTCGAGCTCGACGAGCTCCAGGATCTCCTCGTCGTCCACCATGTCGGCCTTGTTCAGGGCGACGACGATGTACGGAACGCCGACCTGGCGGGCCAGGAGCACGTGCTCCTTGGTCTGCGGCATCGGGCCGTCGGTGGCGGCGACGACGAGGATGGCGCCGTCCATCTGCGCCGCACCCGTGATCATGTTCTTGATGTAGTCCGCGTGACCGGGGCAGTCGACGTGGGCGTAGTGACGGCCCTCCGTCTGGTACTCGACGTGCGCGATCGAGATCGTGATACCGCGCTGGCGCTCCTCAGGAGCCTTGTCGATCTGGTCGAAGGCCGAGGCCTCGTTCAGGTCCGGGTACGCGTCGTGCAGCACCTTGGTAATGGCGGCCGTGAGGGTCGTCTTACCGTGGTCGATGTGACCGATGGTGCCGATGTTGACGTGCGGCTTAGTCCGCTCGAACTTTGCCTTCGCCACTGGGGTCCTCCTGCGGAGTGGTTCTGGTACGCCTTACTCATCGGCGCCAGGTGATCTTTGCTGGGATGCCGCCCGCCGGGGTTTTCCCCTCCGGGTCGGCCCCGGCGGTCGGTGTCAAGCCTAAAGCGTGTAAACGGGGTGTGTTACTCGCCCTTGGCCTTCGCGATGATCTCCTCGGCGACGTTCCTGGGAACCTCGGCGTAGGAGTCGAACTGCATCGAGTAGCTTGCGCGACCCGAGGTCTTGCTGCGGAGGTCTCCGACGTAGCCGAACATCTCCGAGAGAGGCACCAGACCCTTGACGATCCGGGCGCCCATGCGCTCCTCCATGGCCTGGATCTGGCCACGGCGGGAGTTGATGTCGCCGATGACCTCACCCATGTAGTCCTCGGGCGTGGTGACCTCGACGGCCATCATCGGCTCGAGGAGCACGGGCTTGGCCTTGCGCGCGGCCTCCTTGAAGGCCTGCGAACCGGCGATCTTGAAGGCGAGCTCCGAGGAGTCGACCTCGTGGTAGCCACCGTCGAGAAGAATGACGCGGACGCCCGTCATCTCGTAGCCGGCGAGGATGCCGAACTGCATGGCTTCCTGCGCACCCGCGTCGACCGAAGGGATGTACTCCTTCGGGATGCGGCCACCGGTGACCTTGTTCACGAACTCGTACGAGGCGTCGCCGCCCTCGATCGGCTCGATCGCGATCTGCACCTTGGCGAACTGACCGGTACCACCGGTCTGCTTCTTGTGCGTGTAGTCGAGACGCTCGACGGCCTGACGGATCGTCTCGCGGTACGCGACCTGCGGCTTGCCGACGTTGGCCTCGACCTTGAACTCACGGCGCATACGGTCGACCAGCACCTCGAGGTGCAGCTCGCCCATACCACCGATGATGGTCTGGCCGGTCTCCTCGTCCGAGTGGACCTGGAAGGAGGGGTCCTCCTCCGCGAGACGCTGGATGGCGACACCCAGCTTCTCCTGGTCACCCTTGGACTTGGGCTCGATGGCGACCTGAATGACCGGCGCCGGGAAGTCCATGGACTCCAGGATCACCGGGTTCTTGTCGTCGGCCAGCGTCTCACCCGTGGTGGTCTGCTTCAGGCCCATGACGGCGACGATGTCGCCGGCGCCCACCGACTCGATCTCCTCACGCTTGTTCGCGTGCATGCGGTAGATCTTGCCGATGCGCTCCTTCTTGCCCTTGACGGAGTTCAGCACAGCGCTGCCCGCCTCGAGACGGCCCGAGTAGACCCGGACGAAGGTGAGCTTGCCCAGGTGCGGGTCGCTCATGATCTTGAACGCGAGGGCGGAGAGCGGCTCGTCGTCGGACGGCTTGCGCTTGACCACGACCTCGGGGTCCTTCACGTCGTGGCCCTCGATGGCCTCGACGTCAAGCGGGGTCGGGAGGTAGCGCACGACCGCGTCGAGCAGGGGCTGAACGCCCTTGTTCTTGAACGCGGTGCCACAGAACACCGGGGTGACGGTGACATCGGTGGACTTGCCGGACGCGATGGTGACGCGACGGATCGCGGCGTACAGCTGCTCCTCGGTGGGCTCCTGGCCCTCCAGGAACAGCTCCATGATCTCGTCGTCGTGCTCGGCGACGGTCTCGACCAGCTTGCCGCGGTACTCCTCGGCAGCCTCGGCGTGCGTGGCCGGGATGTCGACGACGTCGTACATCTCGCCCTTGGCCGCCTCGGCGGACCACACGAGCGCCTTCATGCGGACCAGGTCCACAACGCCCTTGAAGTCCATCTCGGCACCGATCGGGAGCTGCATGACGATCGGGACCGCGCCGAGGCGGTTCTCGATCATGTCCACGCAGCGGTGGAACTCGGCGCCGGTGCGGTCCAGCTTGTTCACGAAGCAGATGCGCGGCACGCCGTAACGGTCGGCCTGACGCCACACCGTCTCGGACTGCGGCTCGACACCGGCGACACCGTCGAACACCGTGACGGCACCGTCGAGGACGCGGAGCGAACGCTCCACCTCGACCGTGAAGTCGACGTGCCCGGGGGTGTCGATGATGTTGATCGTGTAGTCGTCGTCCTCGAGCGGCCAGTGACAGGTGGTGGCAGCAGAGGTGATCGTGATGCCACGCTCCTGCTCCTGCTCCATCCAGTCCATGGTGGCAGCGCCGTCGTGGACCTCACCGATCTTGTAGCTGACGCCGGTGTAGAAGAGGATCCGCTCGGTGGTGGTCGTCTTGCCCGCGTCGATGTGGGCCATGATCCCGATGTTGCGGACCCTGGCCAGGTCAAGTGAAGTGGTAGCCATAAGGCTTCAGTCTTCTCTCGGTCTCGATGTGGGTAGCGACTACCAGCGGTAGTGCGCGAAGGCCTTGTTGGACTCGGCCATCTTGTGGGTGTCCTCGCGCTTCTTCACAGCGGCACCAAGGCCGTTGGAGGCGTCGAGAAGTTCGTTGAGCAGACGCTCGGTCATGGTCTTCTCGCGACGGGCGCGGGAGTAACCGACCAGCCAGCGCAGCGCGAGCGTGTTGGCACGACCGGGCTTGACCTCGATCGGAACCTGGTACGTCGCACCACCGACACGGCGGGACTTGACCTCGAGGGTCGGCTTGATGTTCTCAAGCGCGCGCTTCAGCGTGATGATCGGGTCGTTGCCCGTCTTCTCACGCAGACCCTCCATGGCGCCGTAGACGATGCGCTCGGCGGTGGAGCGCTTGCCGTTCAGCAGCACCTTGTTGATGAGGGAGGTCACCAGAGGGGAACCGTAGACCGGGTCGATGATGACCGGGCGCTTCGGGGCGGGGCCCTTACGAGGCATTTCTACTTCTCCTTCTTGGCGCCGTAGCGGCTGCGGGCCTGCTTGCGGTTCTTGACACCCTGGGTGTCGAGGGAACCGCGGATGATCTTGTAACGAACACCAGGCAGGTCCTTCACACGGCCGCCGCGCACGAGCACGATGGAGTGCTCCTGCAGGTTGTGTCCCTCACCCGGAATGTAAGCCGTGACCTCGATCCCGCTGGTCAGACGCACACGCGCGACCTTACGCAGGGCCGAGTTCGGCTTCTTCGGGGTGGTCGTGAACACACGCGTGCAGACGCCGCGACGCTGGGGCGAACCCTCGAGTGCGGGCGTCTTGTTCTTCTCGACCTTGTCCTGCCGGCCCTTCCGGACCAGCTGCTGGATCGTAGGCACTACTTCTCCGGTTTCTGTGTGCCGAATGGTGAAGCTAACCTGGAACGCCACCGACCCACGCGGTCGGGTGTGTCGAATACTGCAGACCCTCGCCGCGAGGCGAGAAGGGCGCAGATTGCGGTGGTCGCTTACGGCTCCCCTTGCGGTCTGAAGGCACGCACGAGAGCCAGGGCACACCCCAGGCACAAGGTATGAGCGTACCTACCTCACGGACTTCGGTCAAAACAAATGCCGTGGTGCCCGACACGCCGGACTGCTCCCGATCCATTCTCGGGGCACTTCACACTTGGCGCAGCTTGTCACCGGTTCCGCGATGAAAGTCCCCGATTCGGTTCGCGCCGCACACACTGGGTGATTACGTTGACGCGTTGCCGCGCACCGGTCACTGTGCGTCGGCCGCGGGGCCGATCGGGGGACGGGGGATGGACTCATGGCGGCTGCACCCTTGGCCGGGGACGAGAGCCTGGACGACCGGGTGCCGTTCCTGGCACGCCTGGAGAGCGAGGACCGCTCCGCGCTGCTGTCTCTCGGACACGAACTGTCCTTCATGCCCCGGACGGTGCTCCTGCGCCAGAGCGAGCCCTCCTCGCACGTGCTGATCGTCACGCACGGCTGGACGAAGGTGACGGCCGCCGCCGCCAACGGCTACGAGGCGCTGCTCGCGCTCCGCGGCCCCGGCGATATCGTCGGGGAGTCCGCCGCGCTCACCGGCCGGCCGCGCTCCGCGACGGTGACCGCCCTGGAACCGGTCCGCACGGTCGCGCTCGTACGCGAACAGTTCCGGGACTTCCTCGCCCGCTCCCCCGCGGTCTCCTTCGCCCTCCTCGGCCTCACCTCCGACCGCACCCGCGCCGCCGACCGCCGCCGTCTGGAGTTCGCCTCCATGAGCGTCCGCGAGCGCTTCGCGGCGCTCCTGCTCGACCTGGCCCGCACGAACGGCCACCGCACCGAGGAGGGCATCGAACTCTCCGTCCCGCTGAGCAAACAGGAGCTCGCGGGATCGGTGGGGGCCTCCCGGGAGATGGTCCAGCGCCTGCTGAAGGAACTCCGGGAGCGGGAGGCGGTGCTGACGGGCCGGCGGACGCTGGTGATCCTGCGCATGGACGTCCTGCGGAGGATCGCCCGGCGATGAACCGTCCGACCCTGCCCGGACCCGCCGCGGGCCCCTCCCCCGGCGAACGGCCCGGCGCCTTGCTCCCGGAAGCCGGGACCGCCGTGACCACGGATCACTTCTGTGCACACGGTCACACTTCGAGTGGGACATCCGTCCTCACACCCGTCCCACCGGTGACGCCACGCTGCTTGCCAGGCGAGGCCCCCACCGAAAGGCGACCATGACCGACCCCGTGAGCCGGACGATCCTCCTGCTGGACATCGAGAAGTACAGCGACCGGGACGACGTGGAGCAGGCCTATCTGCGGCGGATGCTGTACGACATCACGGACCGCGCGCTGGAGAGCGCCGGCATCGACGAGCGGCTGCGCCTGCGGGCGGACCGCGGCGACTCGGTGATGGAACTGATCGACGCCAACGCCTCCGTCACGGCGCTGCTGCGCGCCCTGCTCACCGAGGTGCCCGACCTGCTCCGCGCGGTCAACCGGACGGCGTCCAGCTCGGCCCAGATCCGGCTGCGCGGTGTCGTGGCCACGGGATACGTCGCCGTCGACGAGCACGACGGCTGGGTCGGCTCCGACCTCAACCACGCCTGCCGGCTCCTCGACGCCGGGCTGCTGCGCGCCGCTCTGCGCGAGCGGCCGGACGACTTCGCGCTGTGCGTCTCCGAGGGCGTGCACGCCGGGATCGTGCGGCACGACCACCCGGGCATCCCGGCGCAGGACTTCCGCGCGGTGACGGTGGACAGCAAGAACGGACCCCTGCGGGCCTGGCTGCACGGCCCGGTCCCGTACGGGGCGGACGACCGCAGTGAAACAGGGGGAGCCCCGGCGCCGGACTGCTCGGGGGAGAGCCCGGCGCCGGGGGCGGCCACCTCCGCGGCCCGGACGGAACCGGCGGCGACGGAGGGGACGAAAGCTGCGGAACCGGCGGCGACGGAGGGGGTGAAGGCGGCGACGGCGACGGAGCGGACGCAGGCGGAGGTGACGGCGGAGGCTGCGGCGACAGCGGCGGCGGTCGAGCCCACCCGGCCCGAGCAGCCCCCGCAGCCGCCCGCCCAGCCCGCCGCGCCCCCCGGCAACGTCGTCTTCAACTTCGGCGGCGGCTCCCCCAGTTTCGGCGGAAGCCTCGTCGCGGGGGACCAGCACGGGGTGTCCGGCGGACAGGTCACCGGGGACGTCCACCTGGGCCGCAGCGGGGGTGAGCCCGCGTGACCGTGCCCCCGCCCGCGAACCGGGGCGGCCTCGACGACGAACCACCGCGGGACCCGCCCTGGACACCGGGGGCCCACCCCGACCCCGAGACCGGCACCGACGCGGACGAGCCCGAGGAGGACACCCGGGAGGCCCGCGCCGCACAGCGCGAACTCGTCGCGCACACGCCCGGGTTCATCTTCAGCGAGGCCGCGTCCTTCGGCGGCAGCCTGGTCGCCGGAGCCCAGCACGGGGTGTCGGCGGGCGGCTCGGCCCGTGACGTGTTCCTGGGCGGCAAGACGGAGATCCACCACCACGGGACGGCCTCCGCGTCGGCCGCGTACGTCTCCGGCGAGATCCCCCGGCAGCGGCTCGACGCGCTCGCCTCGGTCTTCGCCGAGGGTCCCGCCTTCGCCGCCGCCCTGGCCCGGCTGCGCGAGGAACGCGTCCTCGTCCTCGCCGGCGCCCACTCCACCGGCCGCTACGCCGCCGCGCTCATGCTCCTGCACCACCTCGGCGTGCCCGCCGTGCACGCGCTGTCCGCCGAGACCGGCCCGGCGACCCTGGCCGGCCGGCTCACCGCGCCCGGCGGCCACGTCCTGCGCGACCTGCCGCTGAGCCGCAACCGCCCGCTGCGCGACACCCACCTGTACGCGGCCCGCGACCGGCTCGCGAAGACCGGCGGATATCTGGTCCTGACCCTGGAGAACTCCCCGTTCCTGCTGGGCGTCACCCCGTCCGTCTGGGAACCGCCCGAGGCGGCCGCCGTCCTGCGCGCCCACCTGGCCGACCTGCGGAAGGATCCCGGCGACGGCGCCGGTCTGCTCGGCCTCGGCCCGGTCCGCGACTTCCTCGCGCGCGGCGCCCACCGGCCCGCCGAGGTGGCCCGGTTCGCCGTCGAGGTCGCCCGCTACGACGGCGGCGAGGAGGCGGCCGCCCGCCTCGCCGACTTCGGGCACGCGGCCGTCGAGCAGCAGTGCCGGGAATGGCTCGGCGACCCCGAGACCACCCTGCGCGACAAGGCCTTCCTCATCTCGCTCGCCGTCTTCGACCAGGCGCCCTACGTGCTCTCCGCCGAACTCGCCGACAAGCTGTACGTGCACTTCCAGCGGCTCCAGCATCCCGAGCAGCCCCCGGAGATCCCGGTGTTCGGACTCGATGCCGAGACCCGCCTGGAGCGGGCACGGGCCGAGGGCGAGTTACGCGACGAGGAGACCGACTGGGGTCCGGTGCCGCAGTTCACGGCCCGCTTCAAGAGGGAGAACACCCCGCGGGTGCTGCTCGGCGAGGTCTGGACGGGCCATCCGTCGGCCCGGCCCGCGCTGGTCGCCTGGCTCAAGGAGCTGGCCCGTGACCGGCGTCCGGTCGTCCGGACCCGGGCCGCCGCGGCCACCGCGCTGCTGGCCCGCGCCGACCTGCCCTCGGCGATGGCGCTGCTGATCGACGGCTGGGCGGTGTCCAAGGCCTTCGGCCCCCGCGTCACCGCCGCGAACACCCTCACGCTCGCCCAGCTCCTCGACGCGCCCGTCGTCCTGCGCCTGCTCACCCAGTGGTGCACGGACCCCCACTGGGCCCGCCGCTGGACCGCGATCCGCGCCTTCGGCCTGCTCACCCCGCTGCGCCCCGACCTCGCCGGCCCGGCGCTCAGCGCCCTCGCCGCCCGCGCCCGTGCCGGAGGCAGCAGCAGGACCGAGTCGAACAACCTGGTCGAGTCGACGGCCCTGCTCCTGTCGGTGGGCGGGCGCCGCGGCGAGATGCTCTCCGAACTCGTGCGCCTGCTCCACCACGACACGGCCTCGGTCCGTGCGCTCGCGCTGGCCGCGTTCGTGCGCTCCTGCGACAACGCGGAGGAGGGCGCGCTCGTCGAGTGGTACGCCGACACCGGCATGTACGAGACGGACTCGGCCCGCGACCTCGCCACCCTGTGGCGGACCGCGCTCGGCGACCGGGGGCACACCCGTGGCGCCCTGGCCGCGCTGCGCACCTGGGTACGGCTGGCCGAGCGCCGCGCGGACGTCGCGCAGGCCCTGGAGCTGCTGCTGCCCGCGCTGATCGCCACCGCGGACGACCGCAAGCGGCTGTGCCACGAACTGGCCGGCCTGCCCGCCCAGGACGGCGGCGCGCGCTCCCCGGTGGCCGACCGGCTGCTCGCCCTTCTGATCCCCTCCACCCCAGATCCGTCGAGAGATCCATCGAGGAGTTGAACCATGGCGGAGTTCCGCCGTCAGCCGGAGTGGCAGCAGGACGCCAACCGGCACACCACGCTCATCGACCCGGTGCTCACCGTCCGGCCCATCGCGCGCTTCGACTACACCGTCCGCCGCGCGGTCACCGCGATCGACCACGCGCTGGTGTTCGTCACCGCCAAGGGCACGTACGACGTCTACACACCGCCGCACCGGCCGAGCCGCTCGGACGCGGCCACCCGCCGCTACACCTCCGTCTACGAGGTGGACATGGGCAGCCACCCCGTCCAGCTCACCCTGGAGATGCCGAGCGACGACGACGCCTTCTCCTTCGGCGCCACGGCCGACCTGACCTGGCGCGTCGCGGACCCGATCGCGTACGTGGCGAGCGGTGAGCGTGACGTGCCGACGCGGCTCACGCGCGAACTGCACCAGCTCGCGCGGCCGGTGAGCCGGGCCTACTCCATCGAGGACAGCCCGGCCGCCGAGCGCGCGGTCCAGCGGGCCGTGGAGGACGGCGGTTTCGCCGCGGGCATCGGGCTGTCCGTGACCTGCGCGGTACGGCTGCGGCTGGACGACGAGGCCATCGCGCACCGGCGACGGCAGCGGAGCCTGCGCTACGAGTCCGACATGCTCGACCCCGAGCACGAGTACCGGCTCCGGGCGATCCGGCAGCAGCACGAGCTGGAGTTGCTGCGCCAGCAGCAGGACCACCATCTGATCGCCGAGAAGATCAACTTCTACCAGTACCACCTCCAGCACGGAGGCGTCGCGGCCTGGGCCCTGCATCTGTCCCAGCACCCCGAGGACACCAAGATGGTCATCGGGTCCATCCAGAAGGACCAGCTGTCCATCATCAGGGGCCAGCTCCAGGTCCTCGCCGGGGACAGCCTGGAGGACTTCCAGAAGGCGGAGTCGGCGCGCTCGACCCTGCGGGCCGTCGACGAGCTGATCCAGCAGCAGGCGCCTCCGGCGCCGCGGGACGGCCAGGGGGCACTGCCCGCCGGGGCGATGCCGGGACAGCCTCAGACACCGCCCCAGCCGCCGTATCCGGGGCAGTCCCCGCACCCCGGCCCGTCCCCCCAGGCGCCGTACGCCGGAGCGCCGCCGTACGGCGAGCACTCTCCGTACGCCGGCGGCCCGGCCCCGATCACCGGGCAGCCCCCGACCCCGTACACCGGGCAGCCCCAGACCCCGTACGCGGGCGGCCCGCCGCCCTACGCCGGACAGCCGCCGTACACCGCCGACCCGGCCGGACGGCCGCCGTACAGCGGCGACCCGGCCGGTCAGCCGCCGTACGCGGCGCAGCCTCCGTACGCGGGCGGCCCGCCGCCCTACGCCGGGCAGCCTGACGGCCCGGCCGCGTACGAGCCGCCCGGAGCGACGCCCTACGCCACCGCGGGACCGGCTCCGGCCGTGCCTCCCCTGCCCGGCCGCCCCGACGGCCCGCGAGCCGCCGTGCCGCCCGACGCCGCTCCGGAGGACGGGACCGTCTGACCACACCCGCCGAGGCGGACGTCGGCCGCCACCCACCGGCCGACGTCCCCGCACAGCCACCTGCCGCACAGAAGGAGCCGACATGTCCCAGCCTCCAGGCCCGGCCCACGAGCCCCCGTATCCGGGAACCCCGTACCCAGGACCGCCGTATCCAGGAGCGACGACGCCGCCACCGGAGTACCCCGCGGCCTCCGCTCCCGCGCCGCAGTACCCGGGAGGACCCGCACCGCACTACCCGGGCGCCGCGGCCGGAAGCCCGGCACCACCGCAGTACCCGGGAGCAGGAGCCGGGGGCCCGGCACCCCGGTACCCCGGAGGCTCGGGCGCCGCACCCCAGTACCCCGGAACAGGGGGCCCCGGGCCCCAGTACCCCGGCAGTCCCCACCCGGGAGCCCCCGGCCCCGGCGGACCGGGACCGCAGTACCCGGCGGCGGCCGGGAGCCCGTTACCGCCCCAGTACCCCGGGGGCCCCGACCCGCGGTTCGCGGGGGAGCAGCCGCAGCCGAAGCCGTTCGTGCCGCGGCAGGCCGTCGCGCCCGACGATCTCGACTACCGCCACCAGGGCTCACGCGTCCACCTGGCGAGCCACCAGCGCGGCGCCGACGCCACCGCCATCGGACAGCTCGCCACCCAGATCCCGGGCGCGCTGGTGAGCCTCGCCGTCGTGTCGGCTCTCGCGCTGGGGCTGTTCGGCACGGTCGTCGGCTGGCTGGTCGTCGTGGCCTGGGTGGCCTCGGGAGCCCTCGTCTTCCACCGGCCCACCGAACTCCGCTTCGCCCGGCACGTGCTCAAACTGCGGACGCCGCTGGCCGAGGAACGGGCCCGGCTGGAGCCGATCTGGCGCGAGGTCACCGCCCGGGCCGGCATCGAGGCGAACACCTATGAGCTGATGGTGGAGAACAGCGACGACCTGAACGCGGTCGCGGTCGCCGGCCACGTCGTCGGCGTCACCACCTACTCCCTCAACAAGATCCCCAGCAGCAACCTCGCCGCCGTACTCGCCCATGAACTCGGCCACCACACCGGCGGTCACGCCTGGGCCGGGCTCCTCGGTTACTGGTACTCGTTGCCCGGCCGGCTCGCCTGGGCCTTCACCCGCGGGATGGCCCGTGTCGCGCTCGCCGTCGCCGGAGTCTTCTCCGCGGCCGCGACCGGGCTGCTGATCCTCTTCATGGGGATGTTCGTCGTCGCCGGGTTCCTCGTCGCCTGGTACATCACCATCCCCCTCGTCGTCGCCCCCTACCTCCTCGCCTGGGTCGGCCGCCTCGGCGAACTGCGCGCCGACCAGCAGGCCGCGGCCCTCGGCTTCGCCCCCGAGATGGCCGAGGTCCTGCACCACTTCCAGGCCGAGGAGGACGCCGCGAAGGCCGTCGCCGCCGGCCAGGGCAAGAAGCTCCAGGAGCCCACCGGCCTGGCCCGCCTGCTGTCCACCCACCCCGACAACTACACCCGCCTGCGCGCGCTGGAGCCCTACCTCCAGCTCCCGCGCTGAGACCGGGAACGCCGAAGGGCGGTCAGGAACGCCGAAGGGCGGTCACCCCCTGGTGGGGGTGACCGCCCTTCGTACTACCGCTTACTGGTTGTACGGACCGTAGTCGTAGTCCTCCAGCGGGACGGCCTGGCCGGAGCCGGTGCCGAACGGCGAGTAGTCGATGTCGTCGTAGCCGACGGCCGAGTACATCGCGGCCTTGGCCTCCTCGGTCGGCTCCACCCGGATGTTGCGGTAGCGGGACAGACCCGTACCGGCCGGGATGAGCTTACCGATGATGACGTTCTCCTTGAGGCCGATGAGACTGTCGGACTTGGCGTTGATCGCCGCGTCCGTCAGAACTCGGGTCGTCTCCTGGAAGGAGGCGGCCGACAGCCAGGACTCCGTCGCCAGCGAGGCCTTGGTGATACCCATCAGCTGCGGACGGCCGGAGGCGGGGTGACCGCCCTCGGTGACCACACGACGGTTCTCGGTCTCGAACTTCGAACGCTCGACCAGCTCGCCGGGCAGCAGCTCCGCGTCGCCCGACTCGATGATCGTCACACGGCGCAGCATCTGCCGGATGATGATCTCGATGTGCTTGTCGTGGATCGACACACCCTGCGAGTTGTAGACCTTCTGGACCTCGCCGACCAGGTGGACCTGGACGGCACGCTGACCCAGGATGCGCAGCACGTCGTGCGGGTTGGTGGCACCCACGGTGAGCTTCTGGCCCACCTCGACGTGCTCGCCCTCCGACACCAGGAGACGGGCGCGCTTCGAGATCGGGAACGCCGTCTCGTCGCTGCCGTCGTCCGGGGTGACGACGAGCTTCTTGGTCTTCTCGGTCTCCTCGATCCGCACGCGGCCGGAGGCCTCGGAGATCGGGGCGACACCCTTCGGCGTACGGGCCTCGAAGAGCTCGACGACACGGGGCAGACCCTGGGTGATGTCGTCACCGGCCACACCACCGGTGTGGAAGGTACGCATCGTCAGCTGGGTACCGGGCTCACCGATGGACTGGGCGGCGATGATGCCGACCGCCTCACCGATGTCGACCAGCTTGCCGGTGGCCAGCGAGCGGCCGTAGCACATGGCGCAGGTGCCGACGGCGGACTCACAGGTCAGGACCGAACGGGTCTTGACCTCCTCGATGCCGTGCTTGACGAGCTCGTCGATGAGGACGTCGCCGAGGTCGGTGTTGGCCGGGGCCAGCACCTTGCCGTCGACGGTGATGTCCTCGGCCAGCGCACGTGCGTACACGCTGGTCTCGACGTTCTCCGTCTTGCGCAGCACGCCGTCCTCGCCGCGCTCGGCGATGGCCAGACGCAGACCACGGTCGGTGCCGCAGTCCTCCTCGCGGATGATGACGTCCTGCGAGACGTCCACCAGACGACGGGTGAGGTAACCCGAGTCGGCGGTACGCAGGGCGGTGTCCGCCAGACCCTTACGGGCACCGTGCGTGGAGATGAAGTACTCCAGCACGGACAGGCCCTCACGGAACGAGGCCTTGATCGGACGCGGGATGGTCTCGTTCTTGGCGTTCGACACCAGACCACGCATACCGGCGATCTGACGCATCTGCATCATGTTGCCTCGGGCGCCCGAGTTCACCATCATCGAGACCGGGTTGGTCTTCGGGAAGTTCGCGTTCATCGCCTCGGCGACCTCGTTGGTCGCCTTGGTCCAGATCGCGATGAGCTCCTGCGTGCGCTCTTCCTTGGTGATCAGACCACGCTCGTACTGCTTCTGGACCTTCTCGTCCAGGTCCTCGTAGCCCTTGACGATCGCGCGCTTCGCATCCGGAACGACGATGTCGGAGATGGCCACGGTGACGCCGGAACGGGTCGCCCAGAAGAAGCCCGCGGACTTCAGGTTGTCGAGCGTCGCCGCGACGATGACCTTGGGGTAGCGCTCGGCCAGGTCGTTGACGATCTCGGAGAGCTGCTTCTTGCCCACCTCGTAGTCGACGAACGGGTAGTCCTCGGGCAGCAGCTCGTTGAAGAGCGCGCGGCCCAGGGTCGTCCGCAGGCGGAAGGTGTCACCCTGCTGCCACTCCGGGTCGCCCTCCTCCTGCGCCGGCGGGGTCCAGCCGCGCGGCGGGATGGTGCCCACCGGGAAGCGGATGTCCACGCGGGACTGGAGGGAGAGCTCGCCGGCGTCGAACGCCATGATCGCCTCGGCGACGGACGCGAAGGAGCGCTCCTCGCCCTTGACGTTGCGCAGGTCGCCGTCGGTGGTCAGGAAGAACAGACCGAGGACCATGTCCTGGGTCGGCATCGTGACCGGGCGGCCGTCGGCCGGCTTGAGGATGTTGTTCGAGGACAGCATCAGGATGCGGGCCTCGGCCTGCGCCTCCGCGGAGAGCGGCAGGTGCACGGCCATCTGGTCACCGTCGAAGTCCGCGTTGAACGCGGTGCAGACGAGCGGGTGGATCTGGATGGCCTTGCCCTCGACGAGCTGCGGCTCGAAGGCCTGGATGCCGAGGCGGTGCAGCGTGGGCGCACGGTTCAGCAGAACCGGGTGCTCGGCGATGACCTCTTCGAGGACGTCGTACACGACCGTGCGGCCGCGCTCGACCATCCGCTTGGCGCTCTTGATGTTCTGCGCGTGGTTCAGGTCGACCAGGCGCTTCATCACGAACGGCTTGAAGAGCTCCAGCGCCATGGCCTTCGGCAGACCGCACTGGTGCAGCTTGAGCTGCGGACCGACGACGATCACGGAACGCGCGGAGTAGTCCACACGCTTGCCGAGGAGGTTCTGACGGAAGCGGCCCTGCTTGCCCTTGAGCATGTCGGACAGCGACTTCAGCGGACGGTTGCCGGGGCCCGTGACCGGGCGACCACGACGGCCGTTGTCGAAGAGCGCGTCGACGGCCTCCTGGAGCATGCGCTTCTCGTTGTTCACGATGATCTCGGGGGCACCGAGGTCGAGAAGGCGCTTCAGGCGGTTGTTGCGGTTGATCACACGGCGGTACAGGTCGTTCAGGTCGGAGGTCGCGAAGCGGCCACCGTCCAGCTGCACCATCGGGCGAAGGTCCGGCGGGATGACCGGCACGCAGTCGAGCACCATGCCCTTGGGGCTGTTGCTGGTCTGCAGGAACGCGGAGACGACCTTGAGGCGCTTGAGCGCGCGGGTCTTCTTCTGGCCCTTGCCGGTGCGGATGATCTCGCGGAGGCGCTCGGCCTCCTCGTCCAGGTCGAAGGACTCCAGGCGCTTCTGCAGCGCCGCGGCACCCATCGAACCGTCGAAGTACGTGCCGAAGCGGTCACGCAGCTCGCGGTAGAGGAGCTCGTCGCCCTCCAGGTCCTGGACCTTGAGGTTCTTGAAGCGGGTCCACACCTCGTCGAGGCGGTCGATCTCGCGCTGCGCGCGGTCGCGGAGCTGCTTCATCTCGCGCTCGGCGCCCTCGCGCACCTTGCGTCGCACGTCGGCCTTGGCGCCCTCGGCCTCGAGCTCGGCCAGGTCGGTCTCGAGCTTCTTGGCGCGGGCTTCCAGGTCGGCGTCGCGACGGTTCTCGACCTGCTGGCGCTCGACGGAGACGTGGGCCTCCAGCGAGGGCAGGTCGCGGGTGCGACGCTCCTCGTCGACGTACGTGATCATGTACGCGGCGAAGTAGATGACCTTCTCGAGGTCCTTCGGGGCGAGGTCGAGCAGGTAGCCCAGCCGCGACGGAACGCCCTTGAAGTACCAGATGTGGGTGACGGGAGCGGCCAGCTCGATGTGGCCCATCCGCTCACGGCGCACCTTGGCGCGAGTGACCTCGACGCCACAGCGCTCACAGATGATGCCCTTGAAGCGGACACGCTTGTACTTGCCGCAGTAGCACTCCCAGTCCCGGGTCGGACCGAAGATCTTCTCGCAGAAGAGTCCGTCCTTTTCGGGCTTGAGGGTGCGGTAGTTGATGGTCTCGGGCTTCTTGACCTCGCCGTGGCTCCACTGACGGATGTCGTCAGCGGTGGCCAGACCGATCCGGAGCTCATCGAAGAAGTTGACGTCGAGCACTATGCGTCAATCCCTCTCAGGGTTGTAAGTCTTAGGGGTCTGATACGGGGGTCCTGGGGCCGGCGGGCCTTGATCACCTTTTCCACAGGTGGCCAAGGCCCGGCCGGACTCCCGTCAGACCTCTTCGACGCTGCTCGGCTCGCGCCGGGACAGGTCGATGCCGAGCTCCTCCGCCGCGCGGAAGACGTCCTCGTCGGTGTCACGCATTTCGATGGACATACCGTCGCTGGACAGCACCTCCACGTTGAGGCAGAGAGACTGCATCTCCTTGATGAGCACCTTGAAGGACTCGGGGATGCCGGGCTCGGGGATGTTCTCGCCCTTGACGATGGCCTCGTAGACCTTCACGCGGCCGGTGACGTCGTCGGACTTGATCGTCAGCAGCTCCTGGAGGGCGTAAGCGGCGCCGTACGCCTCCAGCGCCCACACCTCCATCTCACCGAAGCGCTGGCCACCGAACTGAGCCTTACCACCCAGCGGCTGCTGGGTGATCATCGAGTACGGACCGGTCGAGCGGGCGTGCAGCTTGTCGTCGACCAGGTGGTGCAGCTTGAGGATGTACATGTACCCGACCGAGATCGGGTCCGGGAACGGCTCGCCGGAGCGGCCGTCGAACAGCCTCGCCTTGCCGGACGGGAGGACCAGACGGTCACCGTCGCGGTTGGGCAGGGTGTGCTCGAACAGACCCGCGAGCTCGTCCTCACGCGCACCGTCGAACACCGGGGTGGCGACGTTGGTCCGCGGCGGGACCTGGTCGGCACCGATGGCCTGCAGGCGCTGCGCCCAGTCGTCGGCCAGACCGGAGACGTCCCAGCCGCGGCTGGCGAGCCAGCCGAGGTGGATCTCCAGCACCTGTCCCGGGTTCATTCGGGACGGGACACCGAGCGGGTTGAGGATGATGTCGACCGGGGTGCCGTCCTCCAGGAACGGCATGTCCTCGATCGGCAGGATCTTCGAGATGACACCCTTGTTGCCGTGGCGGCCGGCGAGCTTGTCACCGTCCGTGATCTTGCGCTTCTGCGCCACGTAGACGCGAACGAGCTGGTTCACGCCCGGCGGCAGCTCGTCGCCCTCTTCGCGGTCGAAGACGCGGACACCGATGACCTTGCCGATCTCGCCGTGCGGGACCTTCAGGGAGGTGTCGCGGACCTCACGGGCCTTCTCACCGAAGATCGCGCGCAGCAGGCGCTCCTCCGGCGTCAGCTCGGTCTCACCCTTGGGCGTGACCTTGCCGACGAGGATGTCGCCGGCGACGACCTCGGCACCGATACGGATGATGCCGCGCTCGTCGAGGTCGGCGAGGACCTCTTCGGAGACGTTCGGGATGTCCCGGGTGATCTCCTCCGGGCCGAGCTTGGTGTCACGGGCGTCGACCTCGTGCTCCTCGATGTGGATCGAGGAGAGGACGTCGTCCTGCACGAGGCGCTGCGACAGGATGATCGCGTCCTCGTAGTTGTGACCCTCCCACGGCATGAACGCCACGAGCAGGTTCTTGCCGAGGGCCATCTCGCCGTCCTCGGTCGCGGGACCGTCGGCCAGGACCTGGCCCTCGATCACGCGGGCGCCCTCGTCCACGACAACCTTCTGGTTGACGGAGGTGCCCTGGTTCGACCGGGAGAACTTGTGCAGGCGGTACGTGGTGTACGTGCCGTCGTCGTTGGCGGTGGTGATGTAGTCCGCGGAGACCTCCTGGACCACACCGTCCTTCTCCGACTTCAGGACGTCACCGGCGTCGACCGCACAGCGGTACTCCATGCCGGTGCCGACCAGCGGCGCCTCGGACTTGATGAGCGGAACGGCCTGGCGCATCATGTTCGCGCCCATGAGGGCACGGTTGGCGTCGTCGTGCTCCAGGAACGGGATCATCGCGGTCGCGACCGACACCATCTGGCGCGGGGAGACGTCCATGTAGTCGACGTCGTCACCGGGGACGTAGTCGACCTCTCCGCCACGACGGCGGACCAGGACGCGGGACTCCTCGAAGCGGAGCTCGTCCGTCAGCGGCGCGTTGGCCTGCGCGATGACGAACCGGTCCTCTTCGTCGGCCGTGAGGTAGTCGACCTCGTCGGTGACGACACCGTCGGTGACCCGGCGGTAGGGCGTCTCGACGAAACCGAACGCGTTCACGCGGCCGTAGGAGGCGAGCGAGCCGATCAGACCGATGTTCGGGCCTTCAGGGGTCTCGATCGGGCACATGCGGCCGTAGTGCGACGGGTGCACGTCACGGACCTCGAAGCCGGCCCGCTCACGGGAGAGACCACCCGGGCCAAGAGCCGACAGACGGCGCTTGTGGGTGAGACCCGACAGCGGGTTGTTCTGGTCCATGAACTGCGAGAGCTGGCTGGTGCCGAAGAACTCCTTGATGGAGGCGACGACCGGCCGGATGTTGATCAGGGTCTGCGGCGTGATCGCCTCGACGTCCTGGGTCGTCATGCGCTCGCGGACGACGCGCTCCATACGAGCCAGACCCGTGCGGACCTGGTTCTGGATGAGCTCGCCGACGTTGCGCAGACGACGGTTGCCGAAGTGGTCGATGTCGTCGGTCTCGACGACGATCGAGGTGCCGTTGTCACCAACGGTCTCGGTCTCACCGGCGTGCAGCTTCACCAGGTACTTGATCGACGAGATGATGTCCTCGACGGTCAGGATCCCGGCGTCGAGCGGGGCGTCGCCGCCCAGCTTCTTGTTGACCTTGTACCGGCCGACCTTGGCGAGGTCGTAGCGCTTCGGGTTGAAGTAGAGGTTCTCCAGAAGCGTCTGCGCGGCCTCACGGGTCGGCGGCTCGCCCGGACGCAGCTTGCGGTAGATGTCCAGCAGCGCGTCGTCCTGGCCCTGGGTGTGGTCCTTCTCCAGGGTGGCGCGCATGGACTCGTACTCGCCGAACTCCTCGAGGATCTGCTCGGTGGTCCAGCCGAGAGCCTTCAGGAGAACGGTGACGGACTGCTTGCGCTTGCGGTCGATGCGGACACCGACCATGTCGCGCTTGTCGATCTCCATCTCCAGCCAGGCACCCCGGGAGGGGATGACCTTGGCCGAGAAGATGTCCTTGTCGGACGTCTTGTCGATGGAGGAGTCGAAGTAGACACCCGGCGAGCGGACAAGCTGCGACACGACGACACGCTCGGTGCCGTTGATGACGAAGGTGCCCTTGTTGGTCATGAGCGGGAAGTCGCCCATGAAGACCGTCTGGGACTTGATCTCGCCGGTCTCGTTGTTGGTGAACTCGGCGGTGACGAAGAGCGGGGCCGCGTACGTGAAGTCGCGGTCCTTGCACTCGTCGATGGAGTTCTTCGGGGGCTCGAAGCGGTGGTCGCGGAACGTCAGCGACATCGACCCACTGAAGTCCTCGATCGGGGAGATCTCCTCGAAGATCTCCTCCAGACCGGACTTGGTGGGGACGTCCTGTCCGCTGTCCAGAGCCGCCTCGACACGAGCCTTCCACGCGTCGTTGCCGAGCAGCCAGTCGAAGCTCTCGGTTTGCAGCGCAAGAAGGTTCGGAACCTCGAGGGGCTCCTTGATCTTTGCAAAGGAGATGCGCAGCGGGGCGGTGCTGGCGCCGTTGTTCGTATTCGCGGTCGAGGCAGTGCGCGAGGCGGCCAAGAGGGGGTCCTTCCGAGGGCTCGGACTCACTACGCGCGTACCGGTCCCATGTCGGACAAAGCCTCGGACCGTTCCCGATCCGGCCGTATGAAGGCCAGGTCAGAGATGGTCCAGCAGTCGATGTACAAACACGGGCATGCCCCTGGTGACGGGCAGGAGGCAGCTAACAGGCAGCGCAAAGGGTCAGTGTAGCCACTAGGCCCACTGATGTCCAGTCCCGGTTTCTTGAGACCACTGTTCTCAACACCTGGAGCAAGCCACGCCCTCAATGCACATCGATACTGCCCTCTTCGTCAGCGATCCATGCCTCGGATCCGGATCGTTGTGACGACGCGTCCTGAGAATTGCGCGCTGCGTGCGGTTCGTCAAGGCCCCCCATGCCCAAAGCAAGTGCCGCGATCGTCACGTGCGGCCCGTCTTGCAACCCGTCCCTCTGCCTGTCAGGGCGGCCGGAGGCACAACGAAGATCACCATACTCGTCGCGGCCCGCAGCGCAAGGCTGCCGCTTCAGGGACCCCCTGGAACGCCGAAGAGCGACCACCCAGTTGGGTGATCGCTCTTCAGTGCGTCAGCGTTACAGCGCTACGAGAGCGGCTGTGACAGCTTCACAGGAGTCCTCGGGGGACTCGTCGAGTTACTTGACCTCGACGGAGGCGCCGGCGCCCTTGAGGGACTCGGCAGCCTTCTCGGCGGCCTCCTTGGCGACCTTCTCGAGGACGGGCTTCGGAGCGCCGTCGACGAGGTCCTTGGCCTCCTTCAGGCCCAGGGAGGTCAGCTCACGCACGACCTTGATGACCTGGATCTTCTTCTCGCCGGCACCCGTGAGGATGACGTCGAACTCGTCCTGCTCCTCAGCGGCCTCGGCGGGGGCACCGGCGACGGCGGGGCCGGCAACGGCGACGGCCGCGGCGGCGGTGACGTCGAACTTCTCCTCGAAGGCCTTCACGAACTCGGCGAGCTCGATGAGGGTGAGGTTCTCGAACTGCTCGAGCAGCTCTTCCTGGGACAGCTTCGCCATGATGGCGTCCTTCCACTAATTCGGCAGGTGCCGGATGTACTGGTGAGGCGGGCGTACGTTCGGCCCGCTACGACCGTCGCCTCAGGCGGCGGTCAATGCGCGAGCCGAATTACTCGGCACCGCCCTGCTCGGCCTGCTTGACCCGAAGCGCCTCCGCGGTGCGGACGAACTTCGAGGGCAGGGCCTGGAAGAGGCGAGCAGTCTGCGTCTGCTTGCCCTTGAAGGCACCCGCCAGCTTGGCGAGCAGAACCTCGCGGGACTCGAGGTCCGCAAGCTTCTTGATCTCGTCGGCGGACAGCGCCTTGCCGTCAAGGACACCGCCCTTGATGACGAGGTTCGGGTTGTCCTTGGCGAAGTCACGAAGACCCTTCGCCGACGTCACCGGGTCACCGGAGATGAAGGCGACCGCCGTCGGACCGTTGAACAGGTCGTCGAGCGTCGAGATCCCGGCCTCGTTGGCCGCGATCTTGGTCAGCGTGTTCTTCACCACGGCGTACTGGGCGTCTTCACCGAGCGAACGGCGCAGCGTCTTGAGCTGCGCCACGGTGAGACCCCGGTACTCGGTCAGCACGGCGGCGTTCGAGCTGCGGAACTGGTCCGCGAGCTCGGCTACCGCGGCAGCCTTGTCGGGCCTTGCCATAAGCGTGGCCTCCTTCCGGGTGATGAGGACCGCTCAGAAGGGGCCACAACAAAAACGCCCCGGCGCAGGCGCACGGGGCGTAGCTCGACCGGATTCCTCCGCACGCTGGGCGTACGAACACCGGGAACACATCCACGATCACCTGCGCGGGTCGTCCGCAGTGCGGATCCTTCGGTCACCCCGTCCTCTTGCGAGCACGTGGCAACGACCAGCGGTCTTTGGCTTCTCGAGGAGAGTACGTGAAGGGGACGCCGTCAAGCAAATCCGGCCGAACGGCCCGGCGGCGCGGGTCAGCCCTGCTGGGCGCCCTTCATCATCTCGGCGAGGTCGACCGTGTCCTTGGCCGGCGGAGCGGTCACGGTCACGGGCTTGTTGTAGTCCAGGAACGTGATGGTCATGTCGAGCGGACCCTTGTCGGCGGTGCCCCGCATGCGGAACTGCTTGGTGTGGTCGTCGCCGTCGATCCACATGTCCATCGTGATCGCGTCGATGCCCATCTTCGTGTACTGCTCGAGGGCCTTCTCGCGCTGCTCACGGGTGGTCTTGTCCTGGCTCTTGAGCGACTTGCGCAGCGCGTCCAGGGGGACCGTCCCCTTGTAGTGCGTGGTCTTCACGCCCTCGACCGTCTCGGTGCCGACCTTCTTCACGTCCTTGGAGCCGGTGAGGAAGGTGGACTCGGTGGCGGGGTTCTTGTCGGCCTGTCCGCCGCCGAACTGGTCCGCGTTCAGCTCCTTGTCCGCGCCCAGGGCGGACATGTCGAACTTGATCCAGCTCTTGCCGTCCATCTCCTTGGCGGCCTGGGCGCCCGCACCGATGTACATGGCGTTGTTCACGAGCCGGATCTCGACCGGACCGTCGGTTGCCTGGTCCTCGGCGGTCATCTTCATGCTCATGGCCAGCGGCTTCATGCTCATCGCCGCCTCACCGCTGACGCGTCCCTCTCCGGGAACCTTGCCGGTCATCCGGTAGCGGAGCGAGGTGATGTCCTGGGTCTTCTTCGCCGCCTTCGCCACGGCCGCGGCGGGCGTCAGCGCGGGCGACTCCTCCGCGCCGCCCTTCGAACAGCCCACCGCTCCCCCGCCGAGGACCAGCGCCGCGAGGGCCACGCCGGTCACTCGGCGCCCTGCCGGAGTGCTCACAGAAAGCTTCAAGGTTCCCCCCAAGGAACAGATGCACGATTCACATATTCGGCGCGAGCGTAGCCCAGGCGGGTCGGATGATCACCTGAGTTTCGGACCGCTCCGGGGCCGGGGAATTCCGGACCGCTCCGGGGCCGGGAGTTCCGGACCGCTCCGGGGCCGGGAGTTCCGGACCGCTCCGGGGCTCAGGAGGGGGACGCGGTACCCGAGCCGCTCGCGGTGTCGCCGCTGCCGGGCGTCAGGCCCTGCTTCGTCAGGATGTCCTTGAAGTCCATGGTGTCGCCGGCCGGGGGCGCGGTGGCGGAGACCTTCACGCCGTAGTCGGTGTAGTACGTCGTGGACGACATCGTGCCGGTCGCCATCGCGGCCTTGGAGACGGCCTTGACGAGCAGGTCCTCGGAGTCGACCCAGATGTCGACGTCCTCGGTGCTGATGCCGGTCTGGTCGAACTGCTTCTTCATGTCGGAGAGCTGGCTCGTGGTGAGGTGGGAGCCGCGGGCCGCGAGGTCGCCGACGTCCACCGTGCCCGCGTAGTGCGTGGTCCGCTTGCCCCGGACCGTCTCCTCGCCGACCTTCTTCACGTCGCCGGACGCCAGCAGGAGCTTGACCGACTGGTTCGGCGAGCTGTTCTGCATCTGGTCCTTCAGGAGCGCGCCCGAGCCGCCCCCGAACTTCGCCAGGTCGTCGTACCCGTACCGGATCCAGTGCTTGCCGCCCACCTGCCGGGCGTAGGCGTCGCCCATCTTCGCGTAGTAGGCGTCGGACAGATAGCGGGCCTCCATGGAGTCGCTGCCCATCTGGCGCATGGTGTCGGCCATCGTGCCACCGGTGTACGTGATCGTCATGTCGCCGGTGAAGCCGTCACCCCAGGCCATGACGCCGCCCGACTTCATGGACATCAGCGTGCCCAGGGTCGTCGTGGACTCGATCCTCGCGGAGTCCGCGCCGTCGGTGGACTTCTCGGCGGAGCGCAGGGCCGCGATGGGGCTGACCCGGGTGGCGCTCTTGTGGCCGGCCTTGTCGCCCTTGCCCGAACTCCCGCCGGAGTCCGAGGAGTTGCAGGCGGCCACCCCTGCCAGCGCCGTCGTCAGCGCGATCGAGACACTCACACGGCGGACCATGGTGCTCTTCATTCGTCCCCACCCCTATGCGAACTCTGTGAGCCGCACGCTAGCGCAGCCCACCGACACTCGTGTCCGGATCACGCCAGGGGCGGTTCGCCCCGCGACGGCCGGAAAAGACTTCCGGACATGAGGACGGGCCCCGCACCTCGAAAGGTTGCGGGGCCCGTTCAGATACGCGTGCGCGACGCGGTCACCGGGGTGAGCGAAGGGCTCAGACGGCGGCCGGGTCCTCCTCGACGAGGAGGTTGCGGGTGCGGTTGGGGTCGACGGGAACGCCGGGGCCGATCGTCGAGCTGATCGCGGCCTTCTTGATGTAGCGACCCTTGGCGGCCGACGGCTTCAGACGAAGGATCTCGTCGAGCGCGGCGCCGTAGTTCTCCACCAGCTTGGTGTCGTCGAAGGACACCTTGCCGATGATGAAGTGCAGGTTCGAGTGCTTGTCGACGCGGAACTCGATCTTGCCACCCTTGATCTCGGTGACAGCCTTGGCGACGTCGGGGGTCACGGTGCCGGTCTTGGGGTTCGGCATGAGACCACGGGGACCGAGCACGCGGCCGAGACGGCCGACCTTGCCCATGAGGTCCGGGGTGGCGACGACGGCGTCGAAGTCCAGACGGCCCTTCGCGACCTCGTCGATCAGTTCGTCGGAGCCGACGATGTCGGCGCCCGCGGCCTCCGCGGCCGCAGCACGGTCACCGGTCGCGAAGACCAGGACCCGGGCGGTCTTGCCGGTGCCGTGCGGCAGGTTCACGGTGCCACGGACCATCTGGTCGGCCTTGCGCGGGTCGACACCCAGGCGGAAGGCGACCTCGACGGTGCCGTCGAACTTGCTGGTGGAGGTCTCCTTGGCGAGACGGACGGCCTCGAGCGGGGCGTAGAGCTTGTCCCGGTCGACCTTGGCGTCCGCAGCCCGGAGAGACTTGCTGCGCTTGCTCACTACTGCTCCTGATGTGTTCTGAGGAGTCGTGGTGCGGGCCGAGCAGGCCCTGCCACGTGCGGCCGAGGCCGCATGGTTCCTACGAAGGTGGGTGTCAGCCCTCGACCGTGATGCCCATGGAACGGGCGGTGCCGGCGATGATCTTCGCGGCGGCGTCCAGGTCGTTGGCGTTGAGGTCGGGCATCTTGGTCGTGGCGATCTCGCGGACCTGCGCCTCGGTGATCTTGGCGACCTTGGTCTTGTGCGGCTCGCCGGAGCCCTTCTCGACACCCGCGGCCTTGAGGATCATCTTGGCGGCCGGCGGAGTCTTGGTCACGAAGGTGAAGGAGCGGTCTTCGTAGACCGTGATCTCCACCGGGATGACCCAGCCACGCTGCGACTCGGTCGCGGCGTTGTAGGCCTTGCAGAACTCCATGATGTTGACGCCGTGCTGACCGAGCGCGGGGCCGACCGGCGGGGCCGGGTTCGCCGCACCGGCGTTGATCTGGAGCTTGATAAGCCCCGTGACCTTCTTCTTCTTGGGAGGCATTCCGGGTCCTCTTTCGTTTTCGCCTTCCTACGTCCGAGTCGCCCCGGACGGCTGCCTTCAACCGAGCAAATGATCCGGATGAAGGCATACCGCACAACGATAACGGGTATCTGTGTGCGGCTAAAAACCGAGCAGGTCAGACCGGCTGTGACAGCCCGTCTGACCTGATCGGAAGACGTACGTCCAGAAGGTCTCAGTTCTTCTGGATCTGGTCGAAGGACAGCTCGACCGGGGTCTCGCGGCCGAAGATCTCGACGAGGCCCTTGACCTTCTTCGAGTCGGCGTTGATCTCGTTGATCGTGGCCTGCAGCGTGGCGAAGGGACCGTCGGTGACGGTGACCGAGTCGCCGACCTCGAAGTCCAGCACCTGGACCTCGACCTTGCGCTGCGGAGCGGGCTTGCCCTCGGCCTCGGCGGCCTCGCGGGCGGCCTTCTCCTCGGCCTCCGGGGCGAGCATCTTGACGATCTCGTCCAGGGTCAGCGGGTACGGGTCGTAGGCGTTGCCCACGAAGCCGGTGACACCGGGAGTGTTGCGGACGACACCCCAGGACTCGTTCGTCAGGTCCATGCGGACCAGGACGTAGCCCGGGAGCTTGTTCTGCTTGATCGTCTTGCGCTCGCCGTTCTTGATCTGCGCGACCTCTTCCTGCGGCACCTCGGCCTGGAAGATGAAGTCCTCGACGTTCAGCGAGACGGCACGCTGCTCGAGGTTGGTCTTCACGCGGTTCTCGTAACCGGCGTACGTGTGGATGACGTACCACTCGCCGGGGAGCAGGCGCAGTTCTTCGCGCAGGGCGGTCACGGGGTCGACGGGCTCGGCCTCGATCTCGGGCTCGGCCTCGTCGGAGGCGTCCTCGTCCTCGACGGACTCGTCCGTGGCGTCCTCGACGTCCTCACCGGACTCGTCCTCGACGTGCAGGGCCGCGTCTTCGGCGTTCTCGCCGGCGGCGGCATCGGCAGCCTCGAACTCGTCCACGACGTCCGCTCCCTCGACGATCTCGAGCTCGTCGTCTACGGACTCGACCGACTCGGAGGAATCGTTCAGGTTCGGGTCAGACACGGTGGCTGCTTCTTCCTGGTTACATGGGGGTGGAACGCGCGAAAGGGGCGCCGGTGACGGCGCCCTTCGCTCTCGGCTCAGCCGAAGACGTACTTGGCGGCGTGGTTGAGCCCATAGTCAATCACGGTGACCAGGCCGATCATGATGACGACGAACACAATCACCACAGTGGTGTAAGTCGTCAGCTGATTGCGAGTCGGCCAGACAACCTTCCGGAGTTCCGCGACGATCTGGCGGTAGAAGGTGGCGAGGCGCTTCAGCGGGCCCTTCTTGGCACGCTTACCGCCCTTGCGGGCCTTCTTCTTGGACTCCGGCGCCTCGGCATCAGGCATGTCGATGGAGCCCACGGCGTCCGTCACTCGTCCTCACCTGATTCCCGGGTCGTGACCGTGCCGCGCCCGGTTGAGCCGCACGGCGATGCATTGCAGTACGTACATGCGCACACATCCGCGAGAGGTGTGTGTAGCAGGGCCGGAGGGACTTGAACCCCCAACCGCTGGTTTTGGAGACCAGTGCTCTACCAATTGAGCTACGACCCTTTGATTTCCCCCAACGTACCGCATCCGACCGGGTGCTCGGTGTGCACCGGTTGAGCGCGGCCGGTGAAGGCCAACGAGGTGAGAGTGTACGTGGTCCGAAGCCGGGCGTCGAACAGAAAGTGTCGGTACGGGTCTGCCGCGTTGAAGATCCACTGGTGGGGCGCGCGGATCCGGACGGATGTTCTGCCCGTGTTCAGTCCGTGAAACCCGTGTGCCGGGGGCGTTTCCGGTCTGAAACGATGGGGTCATGAGCCCTGCAACCCCTCCCACCGAGCGCCGGGTCTCCGCCCGAGTCGGCGCGATCTCCGAATCCGCCACCCTCGCCGTGGACGCCAAGGCCAAGGCACTCAAGGCCGCCGGACGTCCGGTGATCGGCTTCGGCGCCGGTGAGCCCGACTTCCCGACCCCGGACTACATCGTCCAGGCCGCCATCGAGGCCTGCTCGAACCCCAAGTACCACCGCTACACGCCGGCAGGCGGGCTTCCCGAGCTGAAGGCCGCGATCGCCGCGAAGACGCTGCGCGACTCCGGCTTCGAGGTGGAGGCCGCCCAGGTCCTGGTCACCAACGGCGGCAAGCAGGCCATCTACGAGGCCTTCGCCGCGATCCTCGACCCGGGCGACGAGGTCATCGTCCCCGCGCCGTACTGGACCACCTACCCCGAGTCCATCCGTCTCGCCGGCGGTGTCCCGGTCGAGGTCGTCGCCGACGAGACCACCGGCTACCGCGTCTCGGTCGAGCAGCTCGAGGCCGCCCGCACCGAGAACACCAAGGTGCTGCTCTTCGTCTCCCCGTCCAACCCCACGGGCGCGGTCTACACCCGCGAGCAGATCGAGGAGATCGGCCGCTGGGCCGCCGAGAAGGGCCTGTGGGTCCTGACCGACGAGATCTACGAGCACCTGGTCTACGGCGACGCCGAGTTCCACTCGCTGCCCGTGGTGGTGCCCGAGCTGCGCGACAAGTGCATCGTCGTCAACGGCGTCGCCAAGACGTACGCCATGACCGGCTGGCGCGTGGGCTGGGTCATCGGCCCGAAGGACGTCGTCAAGGCCGCGACCAACCTCCAGTCGCACGCCACCTCGAACGTCTCGAACGTGGCCCAGGTCGCCGCGCTCGCCGCCGTCTCCGGCGACCTCGCGGCCGTCGCGAAGATGCGCGAGGCCTTCGACCGCCGCCGCAAGACCATCGTGCGCATGCTGAACGAGATCGACGGCGTGCTCTGCCCCGAGCCCGAGGGCGCCTTCTACGCGTACCCCTCGGTGAAGGGCCTCCTCGGCAAGGAGATCCGCGGCAAGCGTCCCGCGGACACCGTCGAGCTGGCCGCGCTCATCCTGGAGGAGGCCGAGGTCGCGGTCGTCCCGGGCGAGGCCTTCGGCACGCCGGGCTACCTGCGGCTGTCGTACGCGCTCGGCGACGAGGACCTCGTCGAGGGCGTCAGCCGGATCCAGAAGCTGCTGGCCGAGGCGACGGACTGATCTCCCTCGCCTGACGCGCCCCCGGGCGCACCGGTGACGTCACCGCGCTCCACGCGCGCGTACGGGGGCCGGCCACTCTCACGGAGCGGCCGGCCCCCGTTCGTCTGTTCGAGCAAGCGCCCGATCAGGGAAAGCCCTACCGGCGCGTGCCGCGCGTGGGGCAGGATCTTTGGATGGAGCGCGTACGTGATGTCAGTCAACTTCCGAAGGCCCATCTGCACCTGCACTTCACCGGTTCGATGCGGCCCGGCACCGTGCTGGAGCTCGCCGACAAGTACGGCGTGCGGCTGCCCGAGACGCTGACCGAGGCGCTGACCAGCGGGGAACCGCCGAAGCTGCGGGCGACCGACGAACGCGGCTGGTTCCGCTTCCAGCGCCTGTACGACGCCGCGCGGTCCTGCCTGAGAGAGCCCGAGGACATCCAGCGCCTGGTGCGCGAGGCCGCCGAGGAGGACCTCAGGGACGGCTCCGGCTGGCTGGAGATCCAGGTCGACCCGACGTCGTACGCCCCGCGCCTGGGCGGTCTGATCCCGGCCCTGGAGGTCATCCTGGACGCGGTCGACTCGGCCGTGCGGGACACCGGGCTCGGGATGCGCGTCCTGGTCGCCGCCAACCGGATGAAGCACCCCTTGGACGCCCGCACGCTGGCCCGGCTCGCCGTGCGCTACGCGGACCGGGGGATCGTCGGTTTCGGGCTCTCCAACGACGAGCGCCGGGGCATGGCGCGGGACTTCGACCGGGCCTTCTCCATCGCCCGCGAGGGCGGACTGCTGTCCGCGCCGCACGGCGGCGAACTGACCGGCCCCGCCTCGGTCCGCGACTGCCTGGACGACCTGCACGCCTCCCGGATCGGCCACGGGGTGCGGGCCGCCGAGGACCCGCGGCTGCTGAAGCGCCTCGCGGACCGCGGGGTGACCTGTGAGGTCTGCCCCGCCTCGAACGTCGCCCTCGGCGTCTACGAGAAGCACGCCGATGTCCCCCTGCGCACTCTGTTCGAAGCCGGGGTGCCGATGGCGCTCGGAGCCGACGACCCGCTGCTCTTCGGCTCCCGTCTCGCCGCCCAGTACGAGATCGCCCGCCGCCACCACGCCTTCACGGACCAGGAACTGGCCGAGCTGGCCCGCCAGTCGATCCGCGCCTCGGCCGCGCCCGAGGACGTCCGCGCGAAACTGCTGGCCGGCGTCGACGACTGGGTGGCCGGGTAGCGGACGTGCCCTAGGGCGTGTCCGTCCCGCCTCTGGGCGCGATCCCGGCCAGCAGGGTGCGGGCGAGCGCCGGGGCGAAGGTGTCCAGGGACGGCGGCGTGCCCTCCTCGGTGGCGTCGTAGGCGAACGCCCGCTGCGCGCAGGCTCCCAGGAGCAGGGACGCGGCCGCGTAGGTGTCGGTGTCCGGCTGGACCCGCCCGGCCCGCTGCTCCGCCAGCAGGTAGGCGGCGACGCCCCGGATGGGCATGTGCGGGCCCGCGCCCATGGCCCGCATGGCGTCGTCGTGACGGCGCTTGAGCTGCGTCTCCGCGTACAGGGAGGCGGCGATCGGGAAACTCTGCTCGTAGAAGAGGGCCGCCTGACGGGCGATCTCCGTGAGGTTCTCCTCCAGGGAGTGCTCCCGAGGCTCGGCCGTCAGCCGCTCCAGGAGGGGACCGAGCTGGGGCAGCCGCTCGTGCAGGACCCGGATGAACAGCTCTTCCTTGCTCGCGAAGTACTTGTAGAGCGCCGCCTCGGAGCAGCCGGCCGCCCTGGCGATCTCCTTGGTGGTGGCACGGGAGAGGCCGAGCGTGAGCATCAGCTCGTGCGCCGCGTCGAGGATGCGGATCCTGGCCGGCCTCGACGGGGTGCCCGACGGCGTGGCGTCCGTGGCGGATTTCTGCTGCATGGGGCCCAAGGATTCCATGACACGCCCTGCCGGGCTTGACGGGTGGGTGAGTACTTACTCACTCTAGAGGAAGCAAGGGTGAGTGAACACTCACCCACCTCATCTCCGTCTCATACGGGAGCAGGTCATGGAACTCACCGTTTTCGGTGCCACCGGAGGCATCGGCCAGGAGATCGTCCGTCAGGCCCTCGACGCGGGCCACCAGGTCACGGCGGTCGTACGGGATCCCGCGCGGCTCACCGTCACGGGAGCGCGTCTGGAGGTCTTCCGCGCGGACCTCACCGACCCAAAGTCGCTGCGCCCGGCCGTCGCGGGCCGGCACGCGGTCCTGTCCGGCCTCGGCGCACGCGCCCGGAAGGACGCCGGGGTCGCGGCCCGGCTCACCCGCACGGTGCTCGGCGCCATGGAGGCCGAGCAGGTGCGACGGCTGCTCGTGGTCAGCGCGGCCCCGGTCGGGCCCGGCCCCGAGGAGGACACACTCCTGGACCGGACGATGCTGCGTATGATCTCCGCCCTTCTGAAGGACGTCTACGCCGACCTGCGGGAGATGGAGGACGAGCTCGCGGGCAGCGCCACGGACTGGACCGCCGTCCGGCCGCCCCGCCTCCAGAACAAGCCCCTGACCGGCTCCTACCGCACGGCCGTGGGCGGCTTCCCGCCCAGGGGCCGCTTCATCGCGCGCGCCGACGTGGCCCACGCGATGCTGGCGATGATCGA
The DNA here is from genome assembly GCF_055565895.1 of Streptomyces sp. NPDC028298. Taxonomy (NCBI): domain Bacteria; kingdom Bacillati; phylum Actinomycetota; class Actinomycetes; order Kitasatosporales; family Streptomycetaceae; genus Streptomyces; species Streptomyces sp. NPDC028298. The sequence goes on along the minus strand of NZ_JBVHTL010000004.1, from coordinate 225,276 downwards.
CGCCCCGGAGACCGTGAAGCAGGGGGTGGGCATCGCGTACTAGGTTCCGATCCCGGGCCTCAGAGGCTCGCGTTCACCGTCACCGGCTCGTTGACGAGCGTGATCCCGAAGGCCTCGTGGACTCCCGCGACGACTTCCCGGGCCAGCGCGAGCAGGTCCTCGGTGGTCGCCCCGCCCCGGTTGGTCAGCGCGAGGGTGTGCTTGGTGGAGATACGGGCGGGCCCGGTCCCGTAGCCCTTGGTGAAGCCCGACTTGTCGATCAGCCAGGCCGCCGAGGTCTTGGTGTGGCCGTCCCCGGCCGCGTACGCCGGCGGTACGACACCGGCGCCGAGCCGTTCCTCCACGCGCGCGTGGAACGCGGCGAACGCCTCGTCCGTGAGGATCGGGTTGGTGAAGAAGGATCCGGCGGACCAGGTGTCGTGGTCCTCGGGGTCGAGCACCATGCCTTTGCCCGCACGCAGCTTCAGGACGGTCTCGCGGGCGGCGTCGAGGGGAACACGGTCACCGGGCTCCACACCGAGCGCACGGGCCGTCTCGGCGTACTTGACCGGCGCCGACAGGCCTTGCGCGTCCTCGAGACCGAACCGCACCCGCAGCACGACATGCCGCTCGGGGTCCGCCTTGAAGCGGCTGTGGCGGTACGAGAAGGCGCACTCGGCGTTGGTCAGCGTGACCGTCTCGCGCGTCTTCCGGTCGTAGGCGACCACCTCGGTGATCGTCGACGACACCTCCTGGCCGTACGCGCCCACGTTCTGGATCGGTGTCGCACCGGCCGACCCGGGGATGCCCGCGAGGCACTCGATCCCGGCGAGCCCGGCCTCCACGGAGCGGGCGACCGCGTCGGTCCACACCTCGCCGGCGGCCAGCTCCAGGTTCGTACCGTCGAGGGAGAAGCCCTTCGTGGCGATCCGCAGGGCGGTCCCGGCGAACCCCTTGTCACCGATGACCAGGTTCGATCCGCCGCCGATGAGCAGCAGCGGCGTACCGGCGTCGTCGGCCTCGCGCACGGCGGCGACGACCTCGGCGTCGGTCGTGGCGGTGATCAGCCGGGCGGCCGGGCCGCCGAGCCGGAAGGTGGTCAGCGGGGCGAGCGGGGCATCGTGGAGTTCCTGCACGGGCCCAAGACTACGAGACGGCACCGACTGCTCCGGGCGCACGGGGTCAAGCGGGTGCCGGGGTCGCCGGGAGGCGGGGGTTGCCGGTCGCCGGGCGCGCACGCGTACGGCCCCGCCCGGGCGGGCGGGGCCGTACGCGTGCGTGCCCGTGCTCAGCGGCCGGCGGTCTCCAGCACCGGGGCCGAGTCGGCCGAGCCGGCCTGGGCGGCGTCCGTCGCGTCCGCCGCGTTCCCTGCGGCGCGGCGTCCGGCCGGGATCACCAGGGCGGCGATTCCGGCGAGGGCCACGACCGCCGAGCCGGTGACCAGCGCGGGCCGCAGTCCGTCCACGAAGGCCTGGCCGGACTCGTATCCGCCCTGGGCGGCGAAGATCGACGACATGATGGCGACACCGAGCGCGCCGCCCACCTCGCGCAGCGCGTTGTTGGCGCCCGAGGCGATGCCCTGCTCCTGCGGCCGGACGCTGGACATGACCAGGTTGGCGGCCGGGGCGAAGTACAGCGCCATGCCGACACCGCTGATGATCAGAGCGGGCAGCTGCGCACTGTACGAGGCGTGGGCGGTGGCCACGACGGCCATGTAGCCGAGGCCGACGGCCTGGAGGAAGAGGCCCGCCGCGACGACCGGGCGGCCGCCGATGCGATCGGACAGGATGCCGGCGATCGGCGCGACCAGCATCGGCATACCGGTCCAGGGGAGCATCCGCAGCCCCGCCTCGGTCGGCGAGTAGCCGAGCACTCCCTGCATGTACTGGCTGAGCAGGAAGATCGAGCCGAACATCCCGAGGAACATCAGCAGGCTGGCCGCGTTGATGCCGGCGAAGGCACGGGAGCGGAAGAGCCGCATCGGGAGCATCGGGTTCTTCGCCCGGGTGCCGTGGACGACGAAGCCGACGAGCAGGGCGCCGCCCGCGATCAGCCCGGTCAGGACGAACCCGCTGGTCCAGCCGTCGGCGGGCCCGCGGACGAGGCCGTAGACGATCCCGAAGAGGCCGCCGCTGGCCAGCAGGGTGCCGGGGAAGTCCAGCCGGGATCCGGCGCCGAACGACTCGGCCAGACGCAGCCGGGCGAGCGGGAGCACCGCGAGACCCAGCGGAACGTTCAGCCAGAAGATCCAGTGCCAGGAGACGTGCTCGGTGAGGCTGCCGCCGATGAGGGGCCCCGAGGCGACCGCGAGACCGTTGACGGCGCCCCAGATCCCGTACGCCATCCCGCGCCTGGCCGCGGGGACCGCGGCGGTCAGCAGGGTCAGGGTCAGGGGCATCATGATCGCCGCGCCGACGCCCTGGACCGCGCGGGCGGCGATCAGCGAGTCGATGCCGGGGGCCATGGCCGCGGCGGCCGAGGCACCGGTGAAGATGCTCAGGCCGACCAGGAAGAGCCTGCGGCGGCCGAACCGGTCACCGAGCGCCGCGCCGAACATGAGCAGGACGGCGAAGGTGAGCGTGTAGGCGCTCACGGTCCATTCCAGGTCGCCGAGCGCTCCCCCGAGGTCCTTGCGGATGGACGGCAGGGCGGTGGTGACGACGAGGTTGTCGAGAGCCGCCATGAACCCGGCGACGCTCGTGATGAGAAGGGCCCACCCGGCGCCACCGCGACGCGCGGCCGGTTCCGCTGCCGGTGCTGCTTTCTTTGCCGTCTGCTGAGACATCGCTCCCCCAGAGCATGATGTGATCGCCATTGACGATTAGTTATTGATGACTAACTTTTGTGGGCATGAAGAGGCGCCGAACTCCGCCTTCTCCCTCGCGCTACTTCTCCAGCCGGCCCGTGGCCCGCGCCGACGGGTAGAGCCCTTCCCAGACCCGGTGCTCGGGCGGGAAACCCATCGCCACCAGGCAGTTGACGAGCATTCCGTACGCCATGAAGGTCGTCGTCTCGCTGGTCTCGGCCCCGAGCGGCACGTGCACGGCGTCCCACAGCCGCATCCAGCCGGCCCGCACCGCCTCGCCGAACTCGTGATCGCCGGCCTCCTCGGCCGCCGCCACCGCTACGTACGTCTGCATCTGCATGAGCAGCCGCTCCGGGTGCTCCGCGATCACCTTGACGTAGGCGTTGGCCATGGCGTGCAGGGCTTCCTCGCCCTCCAGCCCTTCGGCGGCCTCCACCATGGTCTGCCGGGCGAGCTCCATGCAGCGCTCGGTGGCCGCCAGGAAGATCGCCTTCTTGCCCGGGAAGAGCCTGAAGAGATACGGCTGCGAGACGCCGACGCGGCGGGCGATCGCCTCGGTGGACGTGCCGTGGTAGCCACCGCGGGCGAACTCGCTCATCGCCGCGCGGATGACGCTCTCGCGCCTCTCCTCTGCGCTCATCCTGACCATGTAGCTAAGTTAGTACTCAATCACTAACTGCGTCAAGGGTGGGTGTGCGGGTGTGGGCGGGCGTCGGCCCTGGGGGCGATCCACGGCAGGCGTCGGCCCTGGGGCGATCCGGGGTGGGCGCCAGCCGTGGGGACGATCCAGAGTGACCGCCGGTCCTGGAGGTCGGTCCAGGGCGGGCGCCGATGCGTAAGGGGCGCCCGCCATGGACGGACGCCCCTTACGAGACTTGCGTGGGTCACGGGGCATGGATGCCCGTGCCCCGGTGAATCCCGCCGATCCGGGTCAGGCCAGCCGTACGACCGCGCGGGACATCCCCAGGACCTTCTGGCCGCCGCTGGTCGCCGTGAGGTCGACGCGGACGGTGTTGTCGTCGAGCTTGGCGGCGACCTTGCCGCCGACCTCGATCGTGGCGCCCTTGTCGTCGTTCGGGACGACGACGGGCTTGGTGAAGCGGACCCCGTACTCGACGACGGCGGCCGGGTCGCCGACCCAGTCGGTCACCACGCGGATCGCCTCGGCCATGGTGAACATGCCGTGCGCGATGACGTCCGGAAGGCCCACCTCGACCGCGAACTTCTCGTTCCAGTGGATCGGGTTGAAGTCGCCGGAGGCCCCCGCGTACTGAACGAGCGTGGCCCGCGTCACGGAGAACGTCTGGGGCGGCAGTTCGGTGCCGACCTCGACGTCCGCGTAAGAGATCTTCGCCGCCATGTCAGCCCACCTCCGCCGCGCGGGACACGAGCTTCGTGACAGCCGTCACGACGTGCTCGCCCGCCTCGTCGTGGACCTCGCCACGGACGTCCAGGATGTCGTTGCCCGCGAGGGACTTGATCGACTCGATGGTCGAGGTGACCGTGAGCCGGTCGCCCGCGCGCACCGGGCGCGTGTAGGCGAACTTCTGGTCGCCGTGCACCACCCGGCTGTAGTCGAGACCCAGTTGCGGGTCCTGCACGACCTGGCCCGCGGCCTTGAACGTGATGGCGAACACAAAAGTGGGCGGGGCGATCACATCGGGGTGACCGAGAGCACGTGCGGCCTCGGGGTCCGTGTACGCAGGGTTGCTGTCCCCCACGGCCTCCGCGAACTCGCGGATCTTCTCCCGACCGACCTCATAGGGGTCGGTGGGCGGGTAGGACCGCCCTACGAAGGACTGGTCGAGCGCCATGGGCTCGGCACCTCCTGGTTGTGTTCGCTGCGCTGATGGTCTTCGCTGCGCGCCTGATGTCTTCGCCGCGACGGCCGCCTTCGCGCCGCCGGCCGCCTTCGCCACCACGTCGCACGCCTTCGGTACGCCGGGTGCCTTCGGCACACCGGACGTCTTCGGCGGACGGACGGCTCGGCCGCGACGGCTGTCCTCGGTGCGCCGAGTGCCCTCGGTGCGCCAGGTGTCGCGGTTGCCGCGGCGGGACCGGCCGTTTTGGCCGGACGGCCCATCTTCGCTCGAAAACGCCCGTACGCCTATGACGCCCCGGTCCGCGCCGGACATCGGTTGCACAACGACGCGAGGCCGCCCCCCGTGAAGGGGACGGCCTCGTGTACGAGCCTGAATTATCGCGTTTCGCGGTGCGCGGTGTGCGCGTTGCAACGCGGGCAGTGCTTCTTCATCTCCAGTCGGTCCGGGTTGTTACGCCGGTTCTTCTTGGTGATGTAGTTCCGCTCCTTGCACTCCACGCAGGCCAGCGTGATCTTCGGGCGGACGTCGGTGGCAGCCACAGGAGTGCTCCTTGACGAACGGATGGGACATTAACGCATAGAAGAGTAGCCGATCGAAGGACCGACCCCACAATCGGCTACTGTCAGTAGCGGTGACCGGACTTGAACCGGTGACACAGCGATTATGAGCCGCTTGCTCTACCGACTGAGCTACACCGCTTTGATGGGTTCGGTCCCCGCCTCGCGACGGGAACCTCCCTCACCAGAGCCCCAATACGGAATCGAACCGTAGACCTTCTCCTTACCATGGAGACGCTCTACCGACTGAGCTATTGGGGCGAGCGATGAAGACATTACACGGTCCTCCGCCGATCGCCCAAATCCGTTTCGCGGCACCTGCCCGGGCCTGATCACGAGCGGTTTCCCGGCCGTTCCCACAAGCCTTCGGACGCCTCTCCGGACTCCTGGATCACAGGTGGTGACGGCTTTCGGGCCGCCCAGGGGGCACGGATCTGCGCCGGGCCGGGTGGTGCGCCGGGGCGGCCGCGTGCCGGGCCGGGTGGCGCCTGCGCCGGACCAGGTGATGCGCTGCGGCGGGCAACCCCGCACGGAGCCGCCTGGCGGCCCTCGCCAGGCCGGGTGATCTGCTGAGGCCGGAGTGCTCGCCGCTGGCCAGGTGGCGGGCACGCACCGGAGCAGCCCACGTACGAGCCAAGTGTCGGCCCGCACCGGGCCAGGCGAGGGCACGCGCCGGATCGTCCGGGCGACGGCACGCGCGGGAGCGGCCACGCACGGGAGCGGGTGACGGCACGCACGGGAGCGGCCACTCACGGGGGCGGGTAGCGGCCCGCGGCGGAGCGGCCACGCACGGGGCCGGGCATCGGCACGCGCGGGAGCGGCCACTCACGGGGGCGGGTGACGGTCCGCGGCGGAGCGGCCGCACCCCCGGCCGGTCGGAACCCGGTCAGCAAGCGGCCCGTTGTGGAACCCTCCCGAAGGGGGCCGGTCTCGGCCGGTCAGCGGACCACGCCGGTACGACTATTGCGCTCCTCCCTGACGTCGACGGGTCGCCGCCCTAGGCTCGACCCACGCTGCGTGATCTTGTGTCCCCACGCCCGCAGTCGTCCCTCCGCAGCCGCCCCCGAGCCACAGGAGCGCGATGCCCGACAGTCAGCAGCAGCCGCCCCACTCCCCCTCGGGACAGACCGACCTGGCCGCGCTCCTGCTGTGCGGGGCGCGGCTCACCGACGGCCGGACCGTGGACGTACGGCTCGGCGGCGGCCGTATCGAGGCGGTCGGCACCGCGGGAAGCCTGGCGGCGGGTGCCTCGGGGGCTCGCGCCGCACGGGTGGACCTCAGTGGCTACCTCCTCCTGCCGGCCCCCGCCGAGGCCCACGCGCACAGCGACACCGCCCTGACGGCCGACGGCGACGGGCCTCTCGCGTACGACGACCTGGCGGTCCGGCGCCGCGCCACCGAGGCGGCCCTGCTGCAACTCGGGCACGGGGCCACGGCGTTGCGGTCCCATGTTCGCGTCGGTGACGTCCAAGGGCTGGACGCGCTGGCGGCGGTGCTCGAGGTACGGCGGTCGTTGCGGGGGCTCGCCGAACTGACGACGGCGGCGATGCCGCGGGTGCTGACCGGGGCGGCCGGCGCCGACGGGCTCGCGATGCTCCGGGACGCCCTGAAGATGGGCGCTTCCGTGGTGGGCGGCTGCCCGGACGCCGACCCCGATCCGACGGGCTACGTCGAGGCCGTCCTGGAACTCGCCTCCGAGCACGGCTGTCCGGTGGATCTGCACACGGACGCCGCCGATCCCGCCCGGCTGGCCCGGCTCGCCGCGATGGCGGGCGGGCTGCGGCCCGGGGTGACCCTCGGCCCGTGCGGAGGCCTCGACCGGCTGCCCTCCGAGGTGGCCGCCCGCGCCGCGGACCAACTCGCCGCCGCCGGGGTGACGGTGGTGTGTCTGCCGCAGGGCGGCTGCGGCTCGGCCGACGGGCGCGACACGGCTCCCGTACGGCTCCTGCGCGCGGCCGGGGTGCGGGTCGCCGCGGGCGGCGGCGCCCTGCGTGACGTGTCCAACCCGGTGGGACGCGGAGACCCGCTGGAGGCCGCGTACTTGCTCGCCTCCCGGTACGGACTGCACCCCGAGGAGGCCTACGACACCGTGAGTTGTGCCGCCAGAGCCGTCCTCGGGCTGCCCGAGGTCCGTGTGGAGGCGGGGTTCCCGGCCGAGTTGCTCGCCGTCCGCGGGGACGGTCTGGCGGGGGCGCTGTCCCTCTCGTACAGCCGCATCGTGATCCACCGGGGGCGCGTGGTGGCGCGTACGAGCGCGGTACGGGAGTACTGCGACTCATCGGCCGACACCGGTCTCGAACTGCCCCGGCAAGGACGGGAAGAGCCGTCCTGGCCGGGGTTCTGAACACACTTCCGGCGCCCGGGAACCCACCTCGGGTGCCGGGCTTCGCCCACTACTCCCGGTGCGCCTGCTAGGCCTGCCGGGCCTGCTGCGCCTGCTGCGCCTGCTGCGGTACTAGAACCCACCGCCCATGAAGGCGGTTCCCAGCGGGCTGGAGCCGGGGACCTTGTCGGCGGGGATCTCGGTGGCCCCGGCCGGCGCGCTGACGTCACCCGCCGCGGAGAACTTCAGGACGAGGGGCAGCTTGGCCTTCTGCGGGCTGTCGGCGAGGACGGCCAGGTCGACCCTGATCTGCCTGAGGTCGCCGTTCTTCAGGGTGAAGTCGACGGCGGCCTTCCTGTTCGGCGCGTCCTTGAGGTCCTTGGCGGAGGGGAGTTCCGCTCCCGCCGGCAGGTCGCCCTGCAGCGGGCGGAGCTTGTCGAAGACGCCGGTGAGCAGGTCGCGGACGTTGCCCGTGGCGACGACGTGCTCGACCCCGTCGGCGCCGGCCTTGGTCCGGAACGTGACCTTGTGGCCGATGACACCGCGTACGGCGTCGAGAACCTTCTTCTGGGTCTTCGCGTCGATCTCCCCGTCGCCGGCGGCCCCCTTCGAGCCACCCCCGGCGGCCTTCCCCGCCCGCTCCAGCTCCTTGGTGTTCACCTTCACCCAGTCGCCTTCGAGGACCTTCTTGAACTCCTTCTGGCTCGGCGGGAGCTCGTCGGGCGACGGCATGGGAACGCCCATCGCCCGGCCGATGGCCTTCATGTCGGTGCGGTAGTACATGAAGTCGCCGATGATCCGGTACTCGACCAGGACGCCGTCGGTGCCCGTGATCCGCATGCTCGTACCGACGAGGTCCTTCTCGCCCGAATCGGCCAGTGCCTTCCTGGACTTGACGGAGACGTCGACGCGCAGGCCGCTGACGAACTTGGCGAACTCCGGCGGAAGGGACTCGTCGGAACCGTCCTCGCCCGCGACGGCGTCGATCGCGGCCGCGTCGGCGTCCAGGTCCAACTGGAAGGCGATCGACTTCTGTTCGCCCAGCCGGGAGACGGCGTGGTCCACCTTCTGCCCGGCCGTGAGGTTCTGGACCGTGCCGCAGGCGGCCGCCGCGGTGAGAAGGACAGCGGTGCAGCCGACAGCCGTGGCGGTCTTGCGTATGGCGGTGATGATGGTCTCCTCTTGCAACGCCGTACAGGTCCGCACGGCGTTCCCTCGTTTCGCGTGTTCACTCGTTCCGACGCGTTCTCGCGGTGATCACCCACGCGTTCACAGTGATCACCCATGTGACTCATGAGTTGTCCACAGGGTTGTGCGGCGAACGCGGTCATCCGGGCGTACGGTCGGAAACATGCGCATTGTCATCGCTGGTGGTCATGGTCAGATCGCGCTGCGGCTGGAGCGGCTGCTCTCCGCGCGCGGGGACGAGGTCGCGGGGATCATCCGCCGTGCCGAGCAGGGGGACGATCTACGGGCGGCCGGCGCCGAGCCCGTCCTGTGCGATCTGGAATCGGCATCGGTGGAGGAGGTCGCCGCGCATCTGCAGGGCGCGGACGCGGCCGTCTTCGCGGCGGGCGCCGGACCCGGCAGCGGCGCGGACCGCAAGCAGACGGTGGACAAGGGCGCGGCGATCCTGTTCGCCGACGCCGCCGAGCGCGCGGGCGTACGCCGGCACGTGGTCGTCTCCTCCATGGGCGCGGACCCGGCCCACACGGGTGACGACATCTTCGACGCGTACCTGCGTGCCAAGGGCGAGGCCGACGAATACGTACGCGGCCGTACGGGCCTGGACTGGACGATCCTGCGCCCCGGCGGCCTGATCGACGACGCCGGAACGGGCCTCGTACGCCTGGAGGCCTCGACCGGCCGCGGCATGATCCCCCGCGACGACGTCGCCGCGGTCCTCGCCGAACTGGTCGACACCCCGGCCACCACCGGCCTGATCCTGGAAGCCGTCAGCGGCTCGACCCCGATCTCGGTGGCGGTGAAGGCGGTGGCGGGCAACTAGCCTCGGGGCTGCCGTGGTGGAGGTCTCTTCGGGGTCTGCTCAGAAGAGGGGGAGCTGGCCGAGGAAGTCGGGAAGGGCGTACCCGTCCAGCGTGGGCTGCGCCGCCCCGATGAACGCCTCCCGGCGCGAACCGGCGCACGAGACCAGCTCCCCGGTCCCCCGCGCGCCGGGCGGATCATGCCGGGCGAACCGCCCCGCGACGACGGCGATCTCCCGACGGCACTCGGGGCAGTTTCTGCGACGCGATGACATGTGATCAGTGTGCCCCGCGACCGCGATTCCGCCCCCACCGGCCACCGACCGAGGCCGGACCTTCCACCACAAGCCCTAAATTTCCCCCTGCACCGGCGGAGGAAAGGTCACCAACGAGAAATTCGCCGCACGAACCCGAACGGGGAGCAGACCGAACAGGAAATTCCGGGGTAGAGGGATAGGGGTAGGGATAGATGAATGGGTGGGGAAATAGAGCGGACCGAAACGATCGCACCGGAGATGCAGTAGCGCCATCGCACCCCGCGAAATCAAGGCGCCGGTATCACGCGACGGCGGACCCCCGATGGGCTCCTAGGCCACTAGGCCTCGCCCGCGCCCTCCCCGCAACTCCCCGCCCTCACGCGGGCAGTTCATCCACGTACCGCTTGGCCAACACGAGCGAGACGTCGGGATACTCCTCGCGGACCGCCTTGATGGCAGCGACATCGCCCTTGGCCCTGCGGACCCCCAGGATGCGCTCCGCGTCGACCTGGTCACGGAACCCTTCGAAGGATCCGTAACGGTCCCAGAAAGCCTTCTCGCGCTTCTTCGCGGCCCTGTTCCCGGCGACACCGACGGCAACCGCGATACCCATCACGATGAAACCCACTATTCCCCCGAGCATGACTCTCCTTCGTCGTTCCTACGTACGTCACTGAGTACGCCGCCCAATTTACCCACCCACGGACGGGAGCCACGCAGGAGCAGGCACCCCTTTCCGGCCCACGATTTCCGGCCGGCGCATTCACGGCACCCCGGCCGACCCGACGGGAGGCCCCCGAGAACAAGTACGCCCGCAAGCCCACCGAATGACGCCGGGTCACACCCCACGCCCCTACCTGCGAGGCGGGGGCTCCCCCGGAGGCCGGACCTCAGGCACAGGCACCCCCTGAACCCCTGGCAACCCCCTGGACCCCAGCTACCGGGACGCCCTCATCGGGGGACGCCGGCGCATTTCAGCCCCCGCATCAGGCGCCATGGACAACCACCCAGGCCAAGGGCGACACCGCCGCGGCCACCGGGCCGCACGCCCAACAAAAAGAAACCCCCTCCGATCCACGTTTCCGCAGATCGGAGGGGGTTCACCTTCATGTGGCGGCGCCAGGATTCGAACCTGGGAAGGCGAAGCCGGCAGATTTACAGTCTGCTCCCTTTGGCCGCTCGGGCACACCGCCGGGGTTGCTGCCCCTGAGCCTCGCTTGCGCGGTGCTCCCTGGCAACGACGTAAACGATACCTGATGCTCGGGGATGCTTCGCCACCCAATTGATCGACGCTTGGGGGGAGGGGGGTGGCTAGGCTTATGCGGATGCGGCCGGTGGCCTACGCCGGGCTCGACGGCCGCCCCTACGCACCCCGATACAAGGAGCCACAGGACATGGCCGACTCCAGTTTCGACATCGTCTCGAAGGTCGAGCGGCAGGAGGTCGACAACGCCCTCAACCAGGCCGCCAAGGAGATCTCGCAGCGCTACGACTTCAAGAACGTCGGCGCCTCCATCTCCTGGTCCGGCGAGAAGATCCTCATGGAGGCGAACTCCGAGGAGCGGGTGAAGGCCATCCTCGATGTGTTCGAGACCAAGCTGATCAAGCGCGGCATCTCACTGAAGTCGCTGGACGCCGGTGAGCCCCAGCTCTCCGGCAAGGAGTACAAGATCTTCGCGACCATCGAGGAGGGCATCTCCCAGGAGAACGCCAAGAAGGTGGCGAAGATCATCCGCGACGAGGGCCCCAAGGGCGTGAAGGCCCAGGTGCAGGGCGACGAGCTGCGCGTCAGCTCGAAGAGCCGCGACGACCTGCAGGCCGTTCAGGCCCTCCTCAAGGGCAAGGACTTCGACTTCGCCCTGCAGTTCGTGAACTACCGCTAGAACGCCCGGCAGGCGCCATGCGCCGGTGGCCGGCACGGTCGCTGGTACGAGGAAGGGTGGGCACCCGGGGTGTCCACCCTTCTCGTCGTGCCGGCCACGGTCCCGGCCACGCGGGCTCAGCGGCGCGAGTCGCCGAACAGGATGCGGTAGAGGATCAGCAGGACGAGCGAGCCGCCGATGGCCGCGACCCACGTGGCCCCGTCGTAGAAGTGCTTGCTGACGGGGTGGTCCAGCCAGCGGGCCGATATCCAGCCGCCGACGAACGCGCCCACGACACCGATCACGGTGGTGCCGACGAAGCCTCCCGGGTCACGCCCCGGCAGCAGGAACTTGGCGATGGCGCCTGCCAGCAGCCCCAGAATGATCCAGCTGATGATGCCCATGTTCTGAGCCTGCCCTTCCGTCCTGTACTCACGCTGTCGCGGCCCTGTGAATCCGCTCCGCGCGGGTCCTGTCCGCGCTGTCCGTATGCGGTGCGGATCACGTGCACCGAAACGCCGTCTCGGTGCCGTGCCGATGAACAGGACGTCGCTGCGGCTCCCGCCGGTTGCGTCGATCAGTAAGGTGCGGCGCATGACGACGACCGGTCCCGAACTGCGCCGCACGCTGGGCGTCGGAGACGCCGTGGTCATCGGGCTCGGCTCGATGATCGGTGCCGGCATCTTCGCCGCGCTCGGCCCCGCCGCGCGGGCGGCCGGATCCGGGCTCCTGCTCGGCCTCGCCGTCGCCGCGGTCGTCGCCTACTGCAACGCGATGTCGTCGGCCCGGCTGGCCGCCCTGTACCCCGCTTCCGGCGGCACGTACGTCTACGGGCGCGAGCGGCTCGGGGTCTTCTGGGGTTGCCTGGCGGGCTGGTCGTTCATCGTCGGCAAGACGGCCTCCTGCGCGGCGATGGCACTCACCGTGGGCGCGTACGTCTGGCCCTCGCAGGCCCACGCGGTGGCGGTCGCCGCGGTGGTGGCGCTGACCGCCGTGAACTACGGCGGCATGCAGAAGTCGGCCCGGCTGACGCGGGTGATCGTGGCGGTGGTCCTGGCGGTCCTCGCTTCCGTGGTGGTGGGGTGTCTCGGTTCGGACGCCTCCGACGCCGGGCGGCTGGGCATCGGTCTGTCGGACGGCGCGGGCGGGGTGCTTCAGGCCGCCGGGCTGCTCTTCTTCGCGTTCGCCGGGTACGCGCGGATCGCCACGCTCGGCGAGGAGGTCCGCGATCCGGCGCGCACCATTCCCCGCGCGATCCCGCTGGCTCTGGGCATCGCGCTCGCGGTCTACGCGGTGGTCGCTGTCGCTGTCCTTTCGGTGCTCGGAACGGAGGGGCTGGGGCTTGCTCCGGCGCCGCTGGCGGACGCCGTACGAGCGGCGGGGCTGCCGGGGCTCGTGCCGATCGTGCGGGTGGGGGCCGCCGTGGCGGCGCTCGGCTCTCTGCTCGCTCTGATCCTGGGTGTCTCACGGACCACGCTGGCCATGGCCCGCGACCGTCATCTGCCGCACGCACTGGCCGCCGTCCATCCGCGCTTCCAGGTCCCGCACCGGGCGGAACTGGCCGTCGGCGCGGTCGTCGCCGTGCTGGCCGCGACGCTGGACGTGCGCGGCGCGATCGGTTTCTCCTCCTTCGGCGTGCTGGCCTACTACGCGATCGCCAACGCCTCCGCCTGGACGCTGAGTCCGTCACCGGCATCGCGTGCCGTGCCGGCGCTGGGCCTCCTCGGCTGCGTGACGCTGGCGTTCGCCCTACCGGGGGTATCGGTGGTCGTCGGAGCGGCCGTCCTGGCGGTGGGAGCGGCCGTGTACGGCGTACGGCTGTGGGCGGCTTCGCGCTGAGCGCTGTCCTGCGACAGTCCTGCGACAGCGGGGATCAGCTTTTGGTGCGTGTTTCTTGCGTGGCCGGTCGACGGAGGGCGTCCGTGGGCGCTCTGGCGATCGGAAGGTCGGAAGGTCGGGCGGTCGGGCGGTCGGGCGGAGCAGGAAGCCCGGGTCGCCGGGCGGGTCAGGAAGCCCGAGTCGCCGTCGCGCGTATGGAGAAGTCGGGCCAGGGAGGGAGGTCCGCGCCGTCGTTGGACTCCTCGTACCAGCCCGTTCCCTCCAGCCACGCGAGCAGCCAGGTCGCGAGGTCGGGCGCGTCCACGTACCAGGCGTGGTCGGCGCGGTGGGCGTTCGGCTCGAAGAGCAGGACCTTGCCGTCGGGGCTCTGGCAGTCCACGCACGCGTACATTCCGCAGCCCCAGTGGGATATGGGCAGGACGCCCTCGGGCCATGGCCATTCGGGGTCCTTGCGGCCGCTCTCGCGGCTGGCGAGGTACTGCGGAACGGCCGCCGGTTCGCCCGACGGCGGACCGTCGAGCAGGGGCAACAGGCCGTACTCCGGACCGAATCCGCCGTCCCCTATCCGGAGGTAGAGGGCGGCGAGCAGCGCGGGCAGGGGGAAGCCGAGGACGGCCTCGGCGCGGGCGACCTCGGCCGGGCCCACGGGCGCGGGAAGCGAAGGCCAGCCCCACGGGCGGGTGTTACGGGCCTCCGTAGCGACCCGTGCCAGCAACTGCTCGATTTCGGTCATGGATTCATGATGCAGCGCACCACCGACAATCGGGCAGCCTGTGGAAAACCCTCACGCGAGACGGAGTCGGCCCTGTCTCGCGTGAGGAATGCGGGGAAGTGGTCCGGCTCGGCTAACGCCCGGCGAACGGCTCGTCCGTGCGCACGATTTCGCGTCCCAGCGGGAACAGCGAGATCGGGATGAGCTTGAAGTTGGCGATGCCGAAGGGAATGCCGATGATCGTGATGCACATGGCGATGCCCGTGACGATGTGGGCCAGCGCGAGCCACCAGCCCGCGAGGACGAGCCACAGGACGTTGCCGATGCACGACGGGGCGCCCGCGTCGTGGCGCTCCACGGTCGTATAGCCGAAGGGCCACAGCGCGTAGATGCCGATGCGGAACGCCGCGATGCCGAACGGAATTCCGATGATCGTGATGCACAGGATGAGGCCTGCGGCGAGGTACCCGAGGAACAGCCAGAAGCCGCTCAGGATGAGCCAAATGACGTTCAGAATTGTCTTCACTGCTGACGACCTGCCATCTGCTCGAGCCGGGCGATGCGCTCCGCCATCGGCGGATGCGTAGAGAACATCTTCGACATTCCCTGTCCCGGGCGGAAGGGGTTAGCGATCATCATGTGGCTCGCGGTCTCGATGCGCGGCTCGGGAGGCAGCGGGAGCTGCTTCGTGCCCGCGTCGAGCTTGCGCAGCGCGCTCGCGAGGGCGAGGGGGTCGCCGGTGAGCTGGGCACCGGAGGCGTCCGCCTCGTACTCTCTGGAGCGGCTGATGGCGAGCTGGATGAGGGAAGCGGCGATCGGGCCCAGGATCATGACCAGGAGCAGTCCGAGGATGCCGGGACCGTCGTCGTCGTTGGACCGGCCGACGGGGATCAGCCAGGCGAAATTGACCAGGAACATGATCACGGAGGCCAGGGCGCCGGCCACGGACGAGATCAGGATGTCGCGGTTGTAGACGTGACTGAGCTCGTGGCCGATGACACCGCGCAGCTCGCGCTCGTCCAGGATGCGCAGGATCCCCTCGGTGCAGCAGACGGCCGCGTTGCGCGGGTTGCGGCCCGTGGCGAAGGCGTTCGGCGCCTCCGTCGGCGAGATGTACAGGCGCGGCATGGGCTGCCGGGCCTGCGTCGAGAGATCGCGGACCATGCGGTACAGGGCCGGGGCCTCGAACTCGCTCACCGGGCGGGCGCGCATCGCGCGTAGAGCCAGCTTGTCGCTGTTCCAGTACGCGTACGCGTTCGTGCCGATCGCGATGAACAGCGCGACGATCAGGCCGGTGCGCCCGAAGAAGCTGCCGATGACGATGATGAGTGCGGACAGTCCCCCGAGAAGTACGGCTGTCCTGAGCCCGTTGTGCCGGCGGTGCACGGTAGCCCTCCAAGTCGTGCGGCGGGGGAACCCTTTGCTTGCTGATGCTCTGCTTCCACTCTTCAGTGGACCCTCCCGTACTGGTCAACGCCAGACGGGAAGCACTAGTTCCCTTGTGCGCACTGCCTGGCGCGTGGGCCGTCCGGGTGATTCGGACGGCCGTTCACACGCGCGCGTGCCCCTCGAAGAGGCCCTCGGGGAGTGGTGCTTCGCAGGAGTGCTTCAGAAGAGCGCGGTCTCCGAGAAGCGGAGGATGATCTGGGGCGCCCCGGACAGGACTACGCCGAGGACGGCGGTCAGGGCGATGGCCGCGGTGAGCGGGACCGGAGCGCGGTGCGTGCCCGGCTCGCCTTCGGGAGCGCGGAAGAGCAGCGCCGTCCACTGGAGGTAGTAGAAGAGCGCGATCACGACGTTCACGGCCATGACGACGGCCAGCCAGCCGAGCCCCGCGTCGACGGCGGCCGAGAAGACGGTCACCTTGGCGAAGAGGCCGATGATGCCCGGCGGCAGGCCGGCGAGGCAGAGCAGGAAGAAGCCGAGGACCAGTGCGGTGAGCGGGCTCTCGGCGTACAGGCCCCGGTAGTCGCTGATGCGGTTCAGGGGGCTTCGGCGGGCCACCAGGGCGGCCACGGCGAAGGCGCCGAGGTTCACGGCGGCGTACATGAGGGCGTACGCGACCGTGGAGCCGATGGCCCGCTGGGCGTCCTTGGAGTAGGCGGCGGCCGCGATCGGGACCAGGAGGTAGCCGGCCTGGCCGACGGACGACCAGGCGAGCAGCCGTACCGCGCTGTACGCGCGCGTGGACCGCTGCCGCAGGGCGCCGACGTTGCCCACCGTCATGGTGAGGGCCGCGAGGGCCGCCAGGGCCGGGCCCCAGACGTCGGCGTACGAGGGGAAGGCGACGACGGTGACGAGGATGAGCCCGGAGAAGCCGACCGCCTTCCCGACGACCGACAGGTACGCGGCGATCGGCAGGGGCGCCCCGACGTAGGTGTCGGGCACCCAGAAGTGGAAGGGCACGGCGGCCGTCTTGAAGGCGAAGCCGACGAGGGTGAGGACGACGCCTGTCTGGGCGAGGGTGTGGAACTGCCCGTCGACGTGCTGGATCCGGTCCGCGATCCGGGTGAGGTAGAGGGTGCCTGTCGTCGCGTAGACGAAGCTGACGCCCATCAGGCTGACCGCGGTCGCGGTGACGGAGGACAGGAAGAACTTGAGGGCCGCTTCCGAGGACTTCTTGTCGCCGCGCTTGATGCCGACGAGCGCGAAGGCGGGCAGCGAGGCGACCTCCAGGGCGACGATGAGGGTCGCGAGGTCGCGGGAGGCGGGCAGCAGGGCGGCGCCGGCGGCCGAGGAGAGCAGCAGGAACCAGTACTCCCCCTCGGGGAGTTCCCGGTCGGCGTCCTTCAGCGCGGTGACCGACAGCAGGGCGACGAGGAGCGCGCCGCCGAGAACCAGGAGCTGGATCACCAGGGTGAAGCGGTCGGCCACGTAGCTGCAGGTGTCGGTGGCGCCGGTCAGGCAGAACGTGGCCCGGTCGCCGTCGCGCAGGGGCAGCAGCAACAGCGCCGACGCGGCGAGGCCCGCCACGGACGTCCAGCCGAGGACGGCCTTGCGCGCTTCGCCGATGAAGAGGTCGGCGACGAGGACGACGAGTCCGACGACCGCCGCGAGGGTGGGCGGCGCGATGGCGAGCCAGTCGACGGACTGGACCAGGGAACTCATCGGGTGCCTCCTGCGAGGAGCTGCTGGACGGCCGGGTCGGTCAGACCGAGCAGGGCCCGGGGCCACAGACCGGCGGCGACGGTGAGGGCGACGAGCGGCGTCCAGGCGGCGAACTCGTAGGTCTGGACGTCGGCGAGCTTCGGCGCCTCCCGCGGTGTCGCGCCCATGCAGACACGGCGTACGACGATGAGCATGTACGCGGCGGTGAGCAGCGTGCCGAACGCGGCGATCGTCATGAACGTCAGATAGGCGCCACGGCTGAGGCCGGCCGCGGGTTCGAAAGCGCCGAACATCGCCAGCATCTCGCCCCAGAACCCGGCGAGGCCCGGCAGTCCGAGCGAGGCCACGGCGGCGAAGGCCAGGAGGCCGCCGAGGCGCGGTGCCTTGCCGTAGAGAGCGGCGCCGGACTCCTCGGCGAGGCTGTCGAGGTCGGTGGTGCCCGTGCGGTCCTTCAGCGCTCCGACGAGGAAGAAGAGGAGGCCGGTGATGAGGCCGTGCGCGATGTTGGCGAACAGCGCGCCGTTCACGCCGGTCGGGGTCATGGTCGAGATGCCGAGCAGGACGAAGCCCATGTGGCCGACGGAGGAGTAGGCGATGAGCCGTTTGAGGTCGCCCTTGGCGCCCTGCTTGGCGAGGGCCAGGCAGGCCAGGGAACCGTAGATGATCCCGACCACGGCGAACGCGGCGAGGTAGGGGGCGAAGGTCCGGAATCCGTCGGGTGTGATGGGCAGCAGGATCCGGACGAACCCGTACGTGCCCATCTTCAGCATGACGCCGGCCAGCAGGACCGAGCCGACGGTCGGGGCGGCGGTGTGGGCGTCGGGCAGCCAACTGTGCAGCGGCCACATCGGCGTCTTCACCGCGAGCCCGAGGCCGATCGCCAGAACGGCGGTGACCTGCACGGATGTGCTCAAGCCGCGGCCGTTGTCAGTGGCGAGTGCCACCATGTCGAATGTGCCCGCCTTGATTCCGATCAGGAGCAGGCCCAGCAGCATGACGACCGAACCGAGCAGGGTGAAGAGGATGAACTTCCAGGCCGCGGCCTGGCGCTGGGCGCCTCCCCACCGTGCGATGAGGAAGTACATCGGGATGAGCACCGTCTCGAACGCGAGGAAGAACAGCAGCAGATCGAGGACGGCGAAGGTCGCGAGTGTGCCGGACTCGAGGACGAGCAGCAGGGCGACGAACGCCTTCGGGGTCGGTCCCGCGGGCATCTTGAAGTAGGAGTACAGCGCGCAGAGGAAGGTCAGCAGCGCGGTCAGGACCAGAAGGGGGAGGGAAATGCCGTCGACGCCGAGGTGGATCCGCACGTCGAGTGCGGGGATCCAGCTGATGTCCGTCGTGGCCTGCATCTTCGACGGGTGGTCGTGGTCGAAGCCGAACGCGAGGACGATCGCGGCGATGAGGACGACGCCCGTGACGATCACACCGTGCCGCAGCACCGCCTGCTCGGGCGACTTCCCCTTCAGTCCGGGCGGGGCCGGGAGGAGGGCGGCGGCGGCGCCGATGAGCGGGCCGACCACGATCAACGCGAGAAGAATCTGCATCACGGATTCACTGATATCGATCACGCCTGCTCACGCTCCCGTGGCGACGAGGACGGCGGCGACCACCAGGACGACGGTGCCGGCGAGCAGCGCGCTCACATAGGTCTGCACATTGCCGGTCTGCGCACGCCGTACGGCGGTGCCGAGCCAGCGGGGTAGGGCGCCCGCGCCGCGTACGTAGGTGTCGACGACCTCTCGGTCGAGGAACCGGACGAGTGTGGCTCCGGCCTGGACCGGGCGGACGAACAGCACGGAGTACACGGTGTCGAGGTGGAACCCGACGGCCGCGTGCCGGTGCAGCGGGCCGAGCAGCAGCCGGCCCGGGTCCGCCGGGTCGGGGGCCTGGGCGACGTCTCCGTAGGCGGGTTCGTGGGAGGCGATGGCCTCGGCCTCGACCCGTCCGGCGTCGGCGTCCGGGTGAGCCGCGACCGCGCCCAGGGGGACGCGGGACGCCAGGGCCGTGGTGTGCCGCCAGGCTCCGTAGGTGACGATCCCGCCGACCAGGGCCAGTCCCGTGCCGAGCACCGAGGTGGCGAGGACCGGCGTCAGGTCACGTCCGTCGAACCAGTCGGGCAGCGGGCCGAAGGCCAGGCCGAACGCGAGCGAGGGGATGGCGAGCACCCACAGGACGGCCGTCATGGTGACCGGCTGCCTGCCGTGGTCGGGGGCCTCGGCTCCGTGGCCGCGGAAGGCCAGCAGCCACAGCCGGGTCGCGTACGCGGCGGTGAGGACGGCGGTGACCAGACCGGTGACCAGGACGATCCAGCCCGAGGCACCGGGGGCCTGCTCGGTGTGACCGGTGGCGACGTGCTCGGCGGCGCCGAGGACGGCCTCCTTGGAGAAGAAGCCGCTGAAGGGCGGGATCGCGGCGAGCGCGAGCAGCGCCACGGTCATCGTCCAGAAGGCGTCGGGGACGCGCAGGCGCAGGTCCTTCATACGGGACATGGCTGCCAGCGAGTTGGTGCCGGAGGCGTGGATGATCACGCCGGCGGCGAGGAACAGCAGCGCCTTGAAGGCGCCGTGCGCGAGGAGGTGGAAGACGGCGGCACCGCGGTCGCCGACGGCGAGGGCACCGGCCATGTAGCCGAGCTGACCGATCGTCGAGTAGGCGAGGACCCGCTTGATGTCGTCCTGGGCGAGTGCCGCGAGCCCCGAACCGACCATCGTGACGCCGGCCATGACGGCGAGGACGACCATCGCGGCCGCGGAGGCCTGGAAGACGGGAAGGAGACGGGCGACGAAGTAGATACCCGCGGCGACCATCGTCGCGGCGTGGATCAGCGCGGAGACGGGTGTGGGGCCCGCCATCGCGTCGGGCAGCCAGGTGTGGAGCGGGAACAGCGCCGACTTGCCCGCCACGCCCGCGAGGAGCAGGAGGGCGACGACGGTCGGGTGGTGCAGTCCGCCGCTCGCCACGGTGCCGAGGACCGCGGTGATCCGGAACGAGCCGGCGTCGGTGGCCAGCGCGAACAGACCGATGAGGAAGGGGACGTCTCCGAGCTTGGTGACCAGGAAGGCCTTGAGCGAGGCGGCGCGGGCTTCCGGGGTCTCCCAGTAGTGGCCGACCAGGAAGTACGAGCAGATGCCCATGATCTCCCAGCCGACCAGCAGCACCATCAGGTCGCCGGAGTAGACGACGAGCAGCATGGCGGAGGTGAACAGGGAGACGAGGGCGGCGTACGAGGGGTAGCGCGGGTCGTCGCGCAGGTAGCCCGTCGAGTAGATCTGCACGCAGGTGGCGACGACGCCGACGAGTACGGCGACGAGGGCGGCGAAGCCGTCGATGTGCAGGCCCAGTTCGATGGGGACCGAGCCGGTCGGGGTGAGTTCGGTGTGCGAGTTGATGGCCAGGCCGCCGCCCTGGTCGACCGCGACCGTCACGGCGAGGGCGAGCGAGGCGAGGACGGGCAGGACGGCGAGCGGGCGCACGAAGCCCGGGGCCGTGCGGCCGAGGAGGAGTCCGGCGACGGCACCGAGGAACGGAAGGAGGGGGACGAGGACGGCGAGGGTGGTCGTGGTCACGCGGTGGCCTCAGCCTTCTCGGCCGCGGGGGCGTCGGGGTCGTCGGGGCCGTGGCCCTCGGCGGTGTCGCGGAGCTTGTCGATGTCCGAGGTGCCGCGGTTGCGGTACACGGCGAGGACGATCGCCAGGCCGATGCCGATCTCGGCGGCGGCGATGGCGATGGTGAACAGGGTCAGGGCCTGGCCGGAGTGCAGGGTGTCGCGGGCGGCCTTGGAGAGCCAGACGTCGAAGGCGACGAGGTTCAGGTTGACGGCGTTGAGCATCAGCTCGACCGACATGAGGACCAGGATCGCGTTGCGGCGCGCCAGGACTCCGTACAGGCCCGTGCAGAACAGGAGGGCCGCGAGCACGGCGGGATAGGCGAGGTGCATCAGCGGACACCTTCCTTGTCCTGCTTGCCGTCGCGGCTTCCGGGGACGCGCGGGCCGGCGGCCGACGTGGTCGCCGCGGCGGTGTCCGCCTTCGCCTTGCGGGAGAGGACGATCGCGCCGACCAGGGCGGCGAGGAGGAGGACGGACAGCGCTTCGAAGGGGAGGACCCAGTTCTGGAAGAGGCTGGCGCCGGTCACCTCGGTGGAACCGGCGGCGGCGCCGTCGAGATCGACCCAGGTCGTGCGGAACGCGTCGACGACGACCCAGACCAGGGTGCCGGCCGAGGCGACGGCGACGGCCAGGGCCGCCCAGCGGTTGCCGGAGTCGGCGTCCGGGGAACGGCCGATCGGGGCCCTGGTGAGCATCAGACCGAACAGAAGGAGAACGACGACGGAGCCGACGTAGATGAGGACCTGTACCCAGGCGATGAACTCGGCCGTCAGCAGGAGGTATTCGACGGCGAGGCCGCCGAGGGCGACCACCAGCCACAGTGCGGCGTGCACGAGCTGCTTGGTGGTGACGGTGACGATCGCGGCGCCGAAGGTGAGCAGGCCGACGAGGAGGAAGGCGATCTCGACACCGGTCGGGGAGAGGAAGCCGTGGTGCTCGGCGGCGACGGTGGTGGCCGTGCGGGCCGCCGTGGCCGTGGCTGCTGCGAGGGTCACGACTGTCCCTCCTGCGGGCCGGACGCCTCGGCCTGGGCCGCCTGTTCGGCCGCGAGTTTGTCGGCGGTCTTGCGGGCGGCGGCGATCTCCTTGGGCTCCTCGGCACCGGGGTCGAGGGCGGGCGGGGCCGGGACGGTCCACATCCACTCGCGGAGCTTGTCGCGTTCGTGGGTGAGTTCGTGGATGTCCGTCTCCGCGTACTCGAACTCCGGAGTCCAGAACAGCGCGTCGAAAGGACAGACCTCGATGCAGATACCGCAGTACATGCACAGGGAGAAGTCGATGGCGAAGCGGTCGAGGACGTTACGGCTGCGCTCACGGCCGCCCGGGGCGGCGGGCGGGACCGTCTCCTTGTGGGAGTCGATGTAGATGCACCAGTCCGGGCACTCGCGGGCGCACAGCATGCAGACGGTGCAGTTCTCCTCGAAGAGGGCGATGACACCACGGGTGCGGGGCGGGAGTGCGGGCTGGACGTCCGGGTACTGCGCGGTGACGGTCTTCTTCGTCATCGTGCGGAGGGTGACGGCCAGGCCCTTGGCGAGGCCGGAGCCAGGAATGGGGGCCATGGTTACGCGATCACCACCTTGACGATGCCGGTGAGGGCGATCTGGGCGAGGGACAGGGGGACGAGGAGGGTCCAGGAGAGTTTCTGGAGCTGGTCCTCGCGCAGGCGGGGGTAGGTGACGCGGAGCCAGATGACGACGAAGGCGAGGATCGCGGCCTTCAGCAGGGTCCAGACCCAGCCGAGGCCGTCGGCGCCCCAGGGTCCGTGCCAGCCGCCGAGGAAGAGGACGGTGGTCAGACCGCACAGGACGACGATCCCGGCGTACTCGGCGAGCAGGAACAGGGCGAAACGCAGGCCCGTGTACTCGGTGTACGCGCCGAAGATGATCTCGGAGTCGGCCACGGGCATGTCGAAGGGGGGCCGTTGGAGTTCGGCGAGGCCGGCGACGAAGAACACGATCGCGCCGACGATCTGCCAGGGCAGCCACCACCACTGGAAGGCGTCCACGATGCCGGGGAGCGAGACCGTGCCCGCGGCCATCGCGACCGAGGCCGCGGTCAGGAGCATCGGGAGCTCGTACGCGAGGAGCTGGGCGGCGGTGCGCAGGCCGCCGAGGAGGGAGAACTTGTTGGCCGACGCCCAGCCGGCCATGAGCGAGCCGAGGACGCCCACGCCCATGACGGCGAGGACGAAGAAGATTCCCGCGTCGACGACCTCGCCGACCGCGCCCTCGCCCGGGCCGATCGGGATGGCGAGGAGGACCAGGAGGTACGGGAGCAGGGCCACCGCGGGGGCGAGCTGGAAGATACGCCGGTCCGCGCCCGCGGGGACGATGTCCTCCTTCTGCGCGAACTTCACGCCGTCCGCGACGAGCTGGGCCCAGCCGTGGAAGCCGCCCGCGTACATCGGGCCGAGGCGGCCCTGCATGTGGGCCATCACCTTGTGCTCGGTCTGGCCGACGATCAGGGGGAACGTCAGGAACACGACGAAGACGACGAGGAGGCGTAGGGCGACGTCGAGAGCGTCGTTCACTGCGTACCTCCGGAGGTGTCGTCGGGGCTGGGGGCGGGCTTCGCTCCCGGTTCGGGCTTCGGCTCGGGGGCTGGAGCGGTCGCGGCCTCGGGCTCGGACTCAGGCGACGGTTCCGGCTTCGGCCTCGGCTCGGGGGCCGGAGCGGTCCCAGCCTCCGGCTCAGACTCGGACGCCGGTTCGGTCTTCGCCTCGGGCGCCGGAGCGGTCCCAGCCTCCGGCTCGGACTCAGGCGACGGTTCCGGCTTCGGCTTCGCCTCGGGGGCCGGAGCGGTCCCAGCCTCCGGCTCAGACTCGGACGCCGGTTCGGTCTTCGCCTCGGGCGCCGGAGCGGTCCCCGCCTCCGGCTCGGACTCAGGCGACGGTTCCGGCTTCGGCTCGGGCTTCGCCTTCTGCTGGGGCTCCGGCCGGTCCGGTTTGGGTTCCGAGTCGTCGAACGCGGGCTTCGGCTGGTGCCACGGCGCGTCCGAGCTGCGCGGTGCGGCGGACCTTCCGACGGGCGGTGTGGCCGGAGCGGTCGGCTCGCCCTCGGTCGCCGGCGAGGTCGGAGCCGGGGTCGGGGTCGGAGCAGGGGTCGGAGACGGCTGCTGCTCGGTGCGCTGGCTGGCCGAGCCCTGGCTCACGCTGCGGGACCGGCGTGCGGGTCGACCGGTCTCGGCACCGGAGGCCGCACCCGCCGCGACGGGCCCCGCGGCCGCTCCCGTGGCGCCCGCGCCGGCACCTGCGGCCGTTGGCGCATCGGCCGGAGCGGCGGGCGTCTGGCTCGCCGAGCCCTCCCCCGCCGTGCGGGTCCTGCGGACCGGGCGGTCGCCGGCGGGGCGGGCGGCGCCACGGGCCGGGCGGGACGGAGCCGGGGGGAGCTGGCCCTTGAGAGGGCCCCACTCGTTGGGGTCGGGGACGCCGGGCGGCAGCATCTGGCGGCGCTTCGGGCCACCGTGCTCGGACTCGCCGGGCTCCTTCGCGCCGGGCCAGGCCTTGGCGACACGGGCGGCCAGGACGAAGTCCTTGCGGAGGGGGTGGCCCTCGAAGCCCTCCGGCAGGAGCAGGGGGTCGAGGCCGGGGTGGCCCTCGAACGTCACGCCGAACATCTCGTGGGTCTCGCGCTCGTGCCAGGCGGCACCCGCGTAGACGGAGACCGCCGACGGGAGCGCCGGGGCGGTGTGCGGGACGGTCGTGCGGACGAGGAGGCGGTGGAGCGGGGACAGGGCCACGACGTGGGCCGAGACGCGGAAGCCCGTGCCGGGTTCGTCGACGGCGCTCAGCCAGTCGAAGTAGGTGCAGCCCAGGGTGTCGCGGGCCGTCTCCAGGGCCGCGATCCAGGAGGCCGGCGGCACGTCGACGGTCAGGACCTCGTACGACTCCTCGGCGGTGGCGTCGGGGCCGAAGAGGTCCTCGGCGGGGCCGGGAAGCCAGCCGACGGTCATCGGTCCTCCTCGCCGGGGGCGGCCGGATCCGTGGCCGGGACGTTCCTCGCGGAGGGGGCCGGCGGTTTCACCAGGCCGCTCTGGAGCGCGGCGGTGGAGGGGCGCGCGGAGTCGGTGCCGTAGCGCTCCCCCAGCGATTCCCGGGCGATCTTCTCCTGGAGCTTGAGGATGCCCTGGAGCAGGGCCTCGGGGCGGGGCGGGCACCCGGGGACGTAGACGTCGACGGGGATGATCTGGTCGACGCCCTTGGTGACGGAGTAGGAGTCCCAGTACGGGCCGCCGCAGTTGGAGCAGGCGCCGAAGGAGATGACGTACTTCGGCTCGGGCATCTGCTCGTACAGGCGCTTGACGGCGGGCGCCATCTTGTCGGTGACCGTGCCGGAGACGACCATCAGGTCGGCCTGGCGGGGGCCCGGCGCGAACGGGATCACGCCGAGGCGGATGAAGTCGTGGCGGGCCATCGACGCGGCGATGAACTCGATCGCGCAGCAGGCGAGGCCGAAGTTGAAGACCCAGAGCGAGTAGCGGCGGCCCCAGTTCAGGACGACCTTCATGGGCTCGGGCGCGAGGCGGGCGAGCGCGCCGAGCCGCTTGGGTTCGGGCAGCGGCACCGGGGCCGGCTGCCCCGGGGCGGTGGGGGTCACGTCCATGTCAGGACGCCCTTCTTGTATGCGTACAGCAGGCCCACGGCCAGGAAGCCGAGGAAGATGAACATCTCGACGAGCGTCGCGGCACCGTAGCCGGGAGCGGCGAAGACCGTGGCCCAGGGGAAGAGGAAGATCGAGTCGACGGCGAAGATGACGTAGAGGAAGGCGTACACGTAGTAGCGGACCTGGGTGTGGGCCCAGCCCTCGCCGACGGGGTCGACGCCGCACTCGTACGTCAGGAGTTTCTCGGGGGTCGGGACGACGGGGCGCAGCAGGCGGCCCGCTCCGAAGGCGACGGCGACGAACAGCACGCCGACGACGGCGAGCAGTCCGACGACCGAGTAGGACTGGAAGTAGTCCGCCGCGACGACGGCCCCGGTCGCCGTGACAACGGTCGGTTCCGGCACGTCAGCCCCTCACTCCCTGACCTCGTTGCGCCCCGTCGTGCGCCGTCGCGCACTCTGTGATGCGCCATGTTCGACGATCTGTACGGACGGGAGTCTAGGGCCTGCTAAAGAGAGCGTAAGCAGCCCGTCACGCCTCGACCATCCCTCGGCCGTCGGTGACGTGTTCACGTCTCACGGTGTGAACACGTTCCTCCTGGGGGTGGGGTTATCCCCAGTGCATCGCGGCGGCCCACCTCATGGCGCGGCGGCGCGCCGCCGGGCAGGCTAGCGGATATGACCGAACGCATCCCGCCCGCCGCTCCGCCGGACGCCCCGTCCGACGGTGACCGGCCGCCCGCCGTACGTCCCGCCCTGGATCCGGGGACGTGGAGGGAGATCGCCCATCTCCTGGCGAATCTGCCGGCCTCGATCATCGGGTTCGTGTACGTGGTGACGATGCTCGCCACGGGCGCGGGGCTCGCCGTGACCGTCGTGGGACTGCCGCTGCTGGCGGCGGGACTGCGGGGTTCGCGGCAACTGGGCAAGCTGGAGCGGGGGCGGGCGCGGCGGCTGCTGGGGCTGCGGATCGAGGAGCCGAGCCCGTTGCCGGTGCGCCGGACCGGCTTCT
The DNA here is from genome assembly GCF_055565895.1 of Streptomyces sp. NPDC028298. Taxonomy (NCBI): domain Bacteria; kingdom Bacillati; phylum Actinomycetota; class Actinomycetes; order Kitasatosporales; family Streptomycetaceae; genus Streptomyces; species Streptomyces sp. NPDC028298. Next base: position 198,801 of record NZ_JBVHTL010000004.1, on the reverse strand, counting down.
TCGGCTGGCTGTGGTCGAGCCTGAAGGACCCGGTGGGCTGGCGGGCGGTGCTGTACGACCTGATACGGCTGCCCTGGGGCATCGCCACCTTCACGGTGACGCTCGTGTCGCTGTTCGTGCTGTGGCCGGTGCTGCCGTTCATCGCGCGCGGGCTGACGAACGTGGACCGGGCGATGGTGCGCGGACTGCTGTCGCCCTCCGACGAGTTGGAGCGGCGTATCGCCGAACTGGAGTCGGACCGCGGGGTGGTGGTCGACACGGCGGCCGCCGATCTGCGCCGTATCGAGCGCGATCTGCACGACGGGGCGCAGGCCCGGCTCGTCAATCTCGCGATGGGGCTCGGCCTGGCGAAGGAGAAGCTCCTGGAGGACCCGGACGCCGCGGCGTCGATGGTGGACGAGGCGCACGGCGAGGTGAAGCTCGCCCTCCAGGAACTGCGCGATCTGGCCCGCGGCATCCACCCGGCGGTCCTCACCGACCGGGGTCTGGACGCCGCCCTGTCCGCGATCGCCTCGCGGTGCACCGTGCCCGTGAAGGTGACCACCGAACTGGAGTCGCGGCCGGCCGCCGCCATCGAGGGCATCGCGTACTTCACGGTCTCCGAGCTGCTCCAGAACGTCAGCAAGCACAGCGGGGCGAGATCGGCCTCGGTGGACGTCTGGCGGACGGACGAGCGCCTGCTCATCCAGGTGCGGGACGACGGCCGCGGCGGGGCCGGTGTCGACGGCGGTACGGGCATGGCGGGGCTCGCGGACCGGCTCGGCGCGGTGGACGGGCTGTTCGTCGTCGATTCGCCGGTGGGCGGCCCGACGGTCATCACGGCCGAACTGCCGTGGCGGGACCGCCAGAACGAGGCCGTCCGGTGAGCGTCCGTACGAGGCGAGGTTCACTCGATGGAGATCCTCGGCCGCCGGGGTTGCCGGGGTCGCCGGGGTCGCCGGGGTCGCCGGGGTAGGGAAAACCCCCCGTTCAAGACGCCGATCCGCCGCATGTCCCCCGGGCCTGCCGAACGGCACGCTGGAAGAAGAGGAAGCAGCCGGCTCGCGGAGCAGGTCGAGGCGCAGGACGAGACGAGAGAACGGACGGACCGATGGCCACGGAGTACGGACACGGATACGGGCACCGCGGCGGGTCCCGGTTCGACGAGGCGGGCGCCGCCGGGCCGCGGCACCGCCTCCCGGCCCCGCTGCGGGCGCCGTTCGAGGCCCGCACGTGGCGCGAGTTCGGCTACGTGCTGCTGGGGCTGCCGCTCGGGATCCTCCTGTTCACGTTCGCCGTGACGATGGTCTCGCTCGGCGCGGGCCTGCTGATCACCTTCCTGGGCGTTCCGGTGCTCGCCGCCGCGCTGGCCGGCTGCCGCGGTCTCGGCTCGCTGGAGCGGGCGCGGGCGCGCGGCCTGCTCGGGGTCGAGGTGGCCGAGCCCGAGCCGCTGCGGGTGCAGAAGCACGGGGCGATGGCGTGGATGGGCGCGGTGCTCAAGAGCGGCACGTCGTGGCGGCATCTGCTGTACGCGGTGGTGCAGTTCCCGTGGTCGGTGTTCTCCTTCGTCGTCGCGGTGAACTTCTGGGTGTACGGCTGGGCGCTGCTGACGTATCCGCTGTGGTTCTGGGTCTTCCCGATGTACGGCGGCCAGGACGGGCTCCAGTTGTACGGCGACAGCACGCACTCGATCTATCTGGACAACCCGTTCGAGATCACGGTGACCGCGCTGGTGGGGCTGCTCTTCACGATGGCGACGCCGTGGATCGTGCGGGCGCTGACGACCGTGGACCGGGTGATGGTGACCGGGCTGCTCGGCCCCTCGCGGCTGGCCACGCGCGTGGTGGAGCTGGAGTCCGACCGCGGGGTCGTGGTCGACACGGCGGCCGCCGATCTGCGCCGTATCGAGCGCGATCTGCACGACGGGGCGCAGGCCCGGCTCGTCGCCCTGGCGATGGATCTGGGGCTCGCGAAGGAGAAGCTGGCCGAGGACCCCGAGGCGGCGGCACGGATGGTGGACGAGGCGCACGGCGAGGTCAAGACGGCGTTGCAGGAGCTGCGGGATCTCGCGCGGGGGATCCATCCGGCGGTGCTGACCGACCGCGGGCTCGACGCCGCGCTGTCCGCGGTGGCCTCGCGGTGCACGGTTCCGGTGCAGGTGGAAGTGGATCTGGCGGTGCGGCCGGCGCCGGCGATCGAGGGGATCGCCTACTTCACCGTCTCCGAGCTGCTGCAGAACATCAGCAAGCACTCCCGTGCGACGCGGGCGACCGTGGATGTGTGGCGGGTGGAGAACCGGCTGATGATCCAGGTCGGCGACAACGGGGTCGGCGGGGCGGACGTCACCGAGGGGTCGGGCCTGGCCGGGCTCACGGAACGGCTCGACGCGGTGGACGGGATCCTGGTGGTGGACTCGCCGCCGGCCGGTCCCACCCGGATCACGGCGGAGCTGCCCTGGCGGGGCTGAGACTCCACGGCACGCGCGCGGGGACCCCGGTGCACTCCACCGGGGTCCCCGCGCGCCGCGAGGTCCGTGCCGGCCCGGGCAACCCCACGGGGGCCGCCGGGCGTCCGCACGCACGCCACCGGGGCAAAGCCGGACCGCCCCAGTTCCGCTCCGGGGCGAGGGGGGATCGCCCCATGTACCCCACTGGGGTGAAGAAGTCGGATCGCCTCGCGTACCCCACCGGGGTGCAGCGGGATCGTCGCCTACCCCACCGGGGTAGGCGACGTGCCTCTTCCCGTCGCCCGGGCGCATCCGGATCCGAATGCTGGAATGCTGGGGGCTGTCGTACGAACGGGCACGAACCCGGTGGAGCCGGGGGCGGCCGGGGGCGGGCTCTGGGGGGACCGAGAAATCGTGGAGGACAGGGTGCGGGTGGTCATCGCCGAGGATTCAGTGCTGCTCAGGGAGGGCCTGACCCGGTTGCTGACCGACCGCGGGCATGATGTCGTGGCAGGGGTCGGGGACGGCGACGCGCTGATCAAGACCATCACCGACCTCGCGGCGCAGGACGCGCTGCCGGACGTCGTCGTTGCGGACGTACGGATGCCGCCGACGCACACCGACGAAGGCGTGCGGGCGGCCGTGCAGCTTCGCAAGGCCCATCCGGGACTCGGTGTGCTCGTGCTGTCGCAGTACGTCGAGGAGCGGTACGCCACCGAACTGCTGGCCGGATCGAGCCGTGGCGTCGGCTATCTGCTCAAGGACCGGGTCGCCGAGGTCCGCGAGTTCGTGGACGCGGTGGTGCGGGTGGCCCAGGGAGGCACCGCGCTCGACCCGGAGGTCGTGGCGCAGCTGCTGGGCCGCAGCCGCAAACAGGACGTGCTGGCCGGGCTGACGCCCAGGGAGCGGGAGGTCCTCGGGCTCATGGCCGAGGGCCGGACGAACTCCGCCGTCGCCCGCCAGCTCGTGGTCAGCGACGGAGCCGTGGAGAAGCACGTCAGCAACATCTTCCAGAAGCTGGGCTTGTCACAAAGTGACGGGGATCATCGGCGTGTTCTGGCCGTCCTCACATACCTGAACTCATGACGACCTGACAGTCTGTCAGTTGTCGAGCAGAACCAAAGGGTGAGCGGGGAACGTCTTTCGAGGAAGGGGCCAGGGGCGGGAAAAATCGTGACACATCAGTATGTCAGGACGTCTCACCACAGCGTCCATCATGCGAATGGCCTAAGGAAGGCGACCCTTACCGACGTAGGGTTGAAAAAGGAAGGGTCTGCGGGAAGGCCACTCCCGGACAGCCGCCTCAAAGGAGGTCCAGTTCAGTGACGAGCAAGGTCAGCAGCCCAACGGAACAGGCCGACGAAGCCGTCGTAGGAGAACAGCGCAAACCGCCGGGGGCGAAGGACGTCCGCCGGCTCGACCGGGTCATCATCCGGTTCGCGGGGGACTCCGGTGACGGTATGCAGCTCACCGGCGATCGCTTCACCTCGGAGACTGCCTCCTTCGGCAACGACCTCTCGACCCTGCCGAACTTCCCCGCCGAGATCCGCGCGCCCGCAGGCACACTGCCGGGCGTTTCGTCGTTTCAACTGCATTTCGCCGACCACGACATCCTGACGCCGGGCGACGCGCCCAACGTCCTCGTGGCCATGAACCCGGCGGCCCTGAAGGCGAACATCGCCGACGTGCCGCGCGGGGCCGAGATCATCGTCAACACGGACGAGTTCACCAAGCGGGCGATGCAGAAGGTCGGCTACGCGACCAGCCCGCTGGAGGACGGCTCGCTGGACGGCTACAACGTCCACCCCGTCCCGCTCACGACGATGACCGTCGAGGCGCTGAAGGACTTCGAGCTCTCCCGCAAGGAGGCCGAGCGCTCCAAGAACATGTTCGCGCTGGGTCTGTTGTCGTGGATGTACCACCGGCCGACCGAGGGCACCGAGAAGTTCCTGCGGACCAAGTTCGCCAAGAAGCCCGACATCGCGGCCGCCAACCTCGCCGCGTTCCGGGCGGGCTGGAACTTCGGCGAGACGACCGAGGACTTCGCCGTCTCCTACGAGGTCGCGCCCGCGTCGACGGCCTTCCCGACCGGCACCTACCGCAACATCTCCGGGAACCTCGCCCTGTCGTACGGCCTCATCGCCGCCTCCCGGCAGGCCGATCTGCCGCTGTACCTGGGCTCCTATCCCATCACCCCGGCCTCCGACATCCTGCACGAGCTGAGCAAACACAAGAACTTCGGGGTGCGCACCTTCCAGGCCGAGGACGAGATCGCGGGCATCGGCGCGGCGCTGGGCGCGGCGTTCGGCGGCTCGCTCGCCGTGACGACGACGTCCGGTCCCGGTGTGGCGCTGAAGTCGGAGACGATCGGGCTCGCCGTCTCCCTCGAACTGCCCCTGCTCGTCATCGACATCCAGCGCGGCGGCCCCTCGACCGGCCTGCCGACCAAGACCGAGCAGGCCGACCTGCTCCAGGCGATGTACGGGCGCAACGGCGAGGCCCCGGTGCCGATCGTCGCGCCACGCACCCCGGCCGACTGCTTCGACGCGGCGATGGAGGCGGCCCGGATCGCGCTGACGTACCGGACGCCCGTCCTGCTGCTGTCGGACGGCTACCTGGCCAACGGCTCCGAGCCGTGGCGCATCCCCGAGACCGACGAACTCCCGGATCTGCGCGTGCAGTTCGCCCAGGGACCGAACCACACGCTGGACGACGGCACCGAGGTCTTCTGGCCCTACAAGCGCGATCCGCAGACCCTCGCCCGCCCCTGGGCCGTCCCCGGAACTCCCGGTCTCGAGCACCGTATCGGCGGCATCGAGAAGCAGGACGGCAGCGGCAACATCTCGTACGACCCCGCCAACCACGACTTCATGGTCCGCACCCGGCAGGCCAAGATCGACGGCATCGACGTCCCGGACCTGGAGGTCGACGACCCGACCGCGGGCACCGAGGCGGCGGCCGACACCCTTGTCCTCGGGTGGGGTTCGACGTACGGGCCGATCACCGCCGCGGTCCGCCGGCTGCGTACCGCCGGGGAGCACATCGCGCAGGCGCACCTGCGCCACCTCAACCCCTTCCCGCGGAATCTGGGCGCGGTGCTCGGGCGTTACGACAAGGTGGTGATCCCCGAGATGAACCTCGGCCAGCTCGCCACCCTCGTGCGGGCCAGGTATCTGGTGGACGCGCACTCGTACAACCAGGTCAACGGCATGCCCTTCAAGGCTGAGCAGCTCGCCACAGCTCTCAAGGAGGCCATCGATGGCTGACACGTCAACGGAAGGCCCGGGCACGATCGAGGCGCTTTCCCTGGTCCCCAAGGCCGACGCCAGGCAGTCCATGAAGGACTTCAAGTCCGATCAGGAAGTGCGCTGGTGCCCCGGCTGCGGTGACTACGCGATCCTCGCCGCCGTCCAGGGCTTCATGCCCGAACTCGGCCTGGCGAAGGAGAACATCGTCTTCGTCTCGGGCATCGGCTGCTCGTCCCGCTTCCCGTACTACATGAACACCTACGGGATGCACTCCATCCACGGCCGCGCGCCCGCCATCGCGACCGGCCTCGCCTCCTCGCGCCGCGATCTGTCCGTATGGGTCGTCACCGGCGACGGCGACGCCCTGTCCATCGGCGGCAACCACCTCATCCACGCGCTGCGCCGCAACGTGAACCTGAAGATCCTGCTCTTCAACAACCGGATCTACGGTCTCACCAAGGGCCAGTACTCCCCGACCTCCGAGGTCGGCAAGATCACCAAGTCGACGCCGATGGGCTCCCTGGACGCCCCCTTCAACCCGGTGTCGCTGGCGATCGGCGCGGAGGCCTCGTTCGTGGCCCGGACCGTGGACTCCGACCGCAAGCACCTGACCGACGTGCTGCGCCAGGCAGCCGCCCACCCCGGCACCGCCCTGGTGGAGATCTACCAGAACTGCAACATCTTCAACGACGGCGCCTTCGAGGTCCTCAAGGACAGACAGTCCGCGGAGGAGGCGGTGATCCGCCTGGAGCACGGACAGCCCATCCGCTTCGGCGCCGACGGCTCCCGCGGCGTGGTCCGCGACCCGCGCACCGGCGACCTCCAGGTCGTCACCGTGACCCCGGAGAACGAGGCCGACGTCCTGGTCCACGACGCGCACACCGCGTCGCCGACCACCGCGTTCGCGCTGTCCCGGCTCGCCGACCCCGACACCCTGCACCACACCCCCATCGGGGTGTTCCGCGCGGTCGACCGGCCGGTCTACGACACACAGATGGCCGACCAGCTCGACGCCGCCATCGAACAGAACGGCAAGGGCGACCTCGCCGCGCTCCTCGCCGGCGGCGACACCTGGACGGTCGTCGGCTGACCCCGTCCGCGGACGGTTCTACGAGGCCCGGGGCGCGCGTCCCCGGGCTTCGTCGTACGCGCCGCGGGCCCGCTCGACGTCGGCCATGCGCTCGCTGGTCCACAGCGCCAGCGACCGCACCTGCTCGGCGGCCTCGCGGCCCAGGTCGGTCAGGGAGTAGTCGACGCGCGGCGGGATGACCGGCTTGGCGTCGCGGTGGACGAGCCCGTCGCGCTCCAGGGTCTGGAGGGTCTGGGTGAGCATCTTCTCGCTGACGCCCTTCCCGACCCTGCCGATCGCGCGGCGCAGCTCGCTGAAGCGGTACGAACGCTCCAGGAGCTCGATCAGGACGAGGACGCCCCAGCGGCTGGTGACGTGTTCCAGGACCAGGCGGTAGGGGCACATCGCCTCGTCGGCGTCGTACCCGTCCGTTGCCTTCACGCTGCTTACGGCCATGCCGACACCTTACTCGAAAGTGGGTACCTTACGTCGAGGTGGGCACCTTACTTCAAGGTGGGTACTTTCCAACAGTTAGTGCAGCTCCTAGGGTGAGTGACATCCGCACCCCACAAGGAGATGTACGCCATGAGCATCGTCGTCACCGGAGCCACCGGACACCTCGGCCGTCACGTGGTCGAGCAGTTGCTGGAGAAGGTCCCCGCCGAGGAGATCACCGCCGTCGTGCGGGACGAGTCCAGGGCCGCCGACCTCGCGGCCCACGGCGTACGGCTCGCGGTCGCCGACTACAACACCCCCGAGACCTTCGACGGCCTCTTCGCGGCCGGTGACAAGGTCCTGCTGATCTCGGGCAACGAGTTCGACAAGGGCCGCGTGGGACAGCACCGCGTCGTCATCGACGCGGCCGGGGCCGCCGGGGTCGCGCTGCTCGCCTACACCAGCGCCCCCGGGAGCCTGACGGCCGCGCTCGTCGACGACCACCGCGCCACCGAGGAGGTCCTGCTCGCCTCCGGAGTGCCCTACACGCTGCTGCGCAACGGCTGGTACCACGAGAACTACACCGAGAACCTCGCCCCGGCGCTCGCGCACGACGCCGTCGTCCAGGCCGCGGGCGAGGGCCGGGTCGCCTCCGCCGCGCGCGCCGACTACGCCGCCGCCGCGGTCGCGGTCCTGACCGGCGAGGGGCACGAGAACAAGACGTACGAGCTGAGCGGCGACGAGGCGTGGGGCTTCGCCGAGTACGCCGCCGAGCTGAGCCGCCAGACCGGCAAGGAGATCGTCTACAACCCCGTCTCCCCCGAGGCCTTCGCCTCCATCCTGACCGGCGCCGGGCTGCCCGAGGCCTTCGCCGGGATCCTCGCGGGCGTCGACGCCTCCATCGAGAAGGGCGAGCTCGCCGGCACCCCCGGCGACCTGTCCCGGCTCACGGGCCGTCCCACCACGCCGATCGCCGAGGCGGTCGCGGCGGCGCTGAAGGGCTGAGACCTGGGCGACGCCCGGCGCCCTCCCCGGTGCCGGGTTCCCGGAACGGGCACCCCTGCCTGTCATGACCGTATGGCGATACGGGCATGACAGGCAGGGGTGTGCGGCGCTACCTTCTTTCATGCTGCACGGAAGTTCCCCGACCGCACGGGAGCTCCGGGCCGCGGGACGCGGCAGACGTCCGAGACCGTGGGAGAAGGAGACGCCGGTGGCCGGGAAGTCGAGAGGCGAGCAGCACATAGGACTGCTGAACGGCTTCGCGGCATACGGGATGTGGGGGCTCGTCCCCCTGTTCTGGCCGCTGCTGAAGCCCGCCGGAGCCATCGAGATCCTCGCCCACCGGATGGTCTGGTCCCTCGCGGTGGTCGGGGTCCTGCTGCTGGTGATGCGGCGCTGGGCCTGGGCGGGCGAACTGCTGCGGCAGCCGCGCAAGCTCGCGCTGATCACGGTGGCGGCGGCGGTCATCACCGTCAACTGGGGCGTCTACATCTGGGCGGTCAACTCCGGGCACGTCGTCGAGGCCTCGCTCGGCTACTTCATCAATCCCCTGGTCACCATCGCGATGGGCGTGCTGCTCCTCAAGGAGCGGCTGCGGCCGGTGCAGTGGGCCGCCGTGGGTGTCGGCGCCGCGGCCGTCCTGGTCCTGACGATCGGCTACGGCCGCCCGCCGTGGATCTCCCTCTGTCTCGCCTTCTCCTTCGCCACGTACGGCTTGGTGAAGAAGAAGGTCAACCTCGGCGGCCTCGAATCGCTCGCCGCCGAGAGCACGATCCAGTTCCTGCCCGCGCTGGCGTATCTGGTGTGGCTGGGCTCGCGGGGCGACGCGACGTTCGCCGCGCAGGGACCGGGGCACGGCGCGCTGCTCGCGGCGACCGGTGTGGTCACCGCGATCCCGCTGATCTGCTTCGGCGCCGCCGCGATCCGCGTGCCGCTGTCCACCCTGGGCCTGCTCCAGTACATGGCGCCCGTGTTCCAGTTCCTGCTCGGCATCTTCTACTTCCACGAGGCCATGCCGGCCGAGCGGTGGGCCGGGTTCGCGCTGGTGTGGCTCGCGCTGTCGCTCCTGACGTTCGACGCGCTGCGGAACGCGCGCCGGGGCGCGCGGGCCCTGCGGGAGTCGGCCCTCGCGGCGAAGACCCAGGGACTCTCCGAGGTCCAGGGACTTCCCGAGGTCCAGGGGCCTGCCGCCGAGGTCACGGAGATCGCCGCCGTCGCCGCGGGTACCGCGACCGAGGCCGCGGGGATCGCCGCCGGCACCGTCGGCTCCGCCGGCCGGACGGGTGCACACGGCACCTCGTGAGGAACGGACGGCCGCGCCGGGGCTGAGCCGGAGGGCTCGCCCCGGTGCGCGGTGAGGGCCGGCCCGGCTCGTACGAGCGGTGAGGGCCGGGCCGGCTCGTACGACACGAGGGTGGTCCGGCGAGTGACCTTGCCCCTGTGGCCGGGCAGCCACTATGAGTGGGTCATGACGCCGAATCCCGTGCCCGCACCCGCACCCGTCCACTGGAAACTCGTCATCGACGCCGCCGATCCGCACGCGCAGGCCGACTTCTGGTCCGCCGCGCTCGGCTACACGGTCGAGGACAACAGCGCCTTCATCGAGGGGCTGCTGGGCCTCGGCGCCCTGCCGGCCGACGCCACCGTCGACTTCCACGGCCGCCCGGCCTTCCGGGACCTGATCGCCGTACGGCATCCCGAGGACCCGTACGACAAGGAACGCGGCACCGGCCTCGGGCGGCGCCTGCTCTTCCAGCGCGTGCCCGAGCCCAAGACGCAGAAGAACCGGCTCCACCTCGACCTGCACCCCGGCGAGGGGCGCCGCGCCGACGAGGTCGAGCGCCTCAAGTCACTGGGTGCCGGAGTACTGCGCGAGGTGAAGGAACCGGCGGGCGAGTGGGTCGTGATGACGGACCCCGAGGGGAACGAGTTCTGCGTCCACTGAGGCGGGTGGCCTGGCCGGCCGGGCGATCGGGCGAGTGGCCCGGGCGGGCGTGCGGCTGAAGCCGGGCGGACGGCCGCACGCCCGGACGACCACCAGGCGGCCGGGACCCGTGTACGGGGGCCCGACCGCCACTCTCCTCACTCGCCGTGTGCCCGGGGCGTCCGGGTGTACGGGTTGTCCGCCGCGAGACGGGCGCGTTCCGCGAGGCGGACCATGCGGGTGCGGGCCGATTCGAGTTGTTCGAGGTCGTCGGCGGCGGGACCGTCGTCGGCCGCGAGCTCGGTCCACAGTCCGATCAGGTCCCGCCCGAGGTGCAGGCCCTGGAGGGGATCCCGGACGGCGCGCCACGCGGCGGCCGCGCTCTGGACGTTGCCGTAGGCGGCCCCCGCGTCCCGGTGGCGCCGGCGGACCCTCGCGAGATCCAGCGACAGATGGAACGACCTGAGCGCGTCACCGGCCAGGTAGGCGATGTACGCGGTCAGCTCGCGCAGCTTCAGCACCTCGGGGTGTTCCTGGCCCAGCGACTGCGCCGCCTCCGCGACGGCACGCTCCGCCATCCCCGCGGCGGCCTCGATACGGCCCATCTTCACGGCCTCGTTGATCCGCGCGACGGGCTCGGCGAGGAACGCCGACGCGGCGTCCCGTTCCGCGGCCGGCCCCTGAGGACTCGGGGCGAGCACCGCCTCGGCCACGGCGTCGAAGCCGCGGGCGGGAGTGGGCTTGGGGTCCGGGTCCGGTTCCGGGCCCAGCAGCGACAGGGCCTCCGCCGCGGAGGCCCGCTTCCGTTCCGGGGCGACCGCCTCGGGTTCGGGGGCACGCTCCGGCTCCGGCGCGGAACCGGTCACCGGGGCCGGGCCGAACTCCCCCGTCGGGGCGGGCACATCGGCGGCCGCCGATTCCGGCACCGCCCGCAGAACCCGCGTCGACGCGGCCCCGGGCAACGGCCTCGGTTCCGGTACGGCCCGCAGGACGAAGGTGGACGGCGTGGGAGCACCGGGCTCGGCGGCCTCGGCCGGGGGCACCGGAGCGGGGCCGACGGCGGGGCCGGCCGCGAGGGCGACAGCACCGCCGCTCACCGGACCGGTCCCGGCGCCCGTGCCCGAATCCGCAGGGGCGGGGGCAGGAGCGGCCTGCGGCACGCCGGGCGCGGACGCCGGGGGCGCCTGCGGCACGGACCCGGGCTGGCTCTGGGACTGCGGCTGCGGCTGCGGCTGCGGCACGACGAACTCGGCGGTCACCGCCGGTTCCGGCCTGCGCACGGGCGCGGGCCGCGACTCCGGGGCGAAGTCCGGGCGTACCGCCGGCTCGTGCTTCCACGCCGGTGCGGGCTGCGAGTCCGGGCGAGCCTGCGGCGCGGGCGCGGACTGAGGTACGGGCGCGGGCTGCGACTCCGGGCGGGTCTGGGACTCGGGCGCGGGCTGGGGTACGAACTCCGCCGTCACCGCCGGTTCCGGCCTGCGCACGGGCGCGGGCCGCGACTCCGGAGCGAACTCCGGGCGGGCCTGCGGCGCGGGGGGTGCCGTTGGCGGGTACGCCGGTGCGGGCGCGGGTGCCGCCTCGGACGTCGTCGCCGGGGTCTCGCCCTCCGATCCCGGGATCGGTCGCGCTTCCGGGTCCGGCACCGCACGCAGAACGTACGTCGCCTTGTCCCGGCGCGGAGCGACCGGCGCCTCGGTGGACACCGGGGCGGACGGAACCGGCGGAGCCGGCACCTCCGGACGCCGCGGAGCCGGAGGCTGCGACGCTCCCTGGACCGGCGCCCGCGGAACATCGGCGACCGGATGTCCCGGGCGCTCCTGAGCCGGCGGTTGCGGACGCTGTTCCGAGGTCGGCGCCTGCGGGCGCTGCCCCTGGACCGGCGGCTGGGACTGCGGGTGCTGCTCCGGAGTCCGGGGCTCCGGGCGGTACTCCGAGACCGGAGACTGCGGGTGCCGCGCCGGTGCCGGAGGCTGCGGGCGGCGCTCCTGGGCCGGGGCCTGGAAACGCCCCTCCGGAGCCTGGGGCTGGGAGCGCTGGTCAGGAGCCTGGGGCTGGGAGTGCTGGGCCGGAGCCGGGGGTTGCGGGGGGCGGCTCTGGGTCGGGAGGCTCGGGCGCCCCTCGGGGTGGGCCGGGGGTGCCACGCGGACCGGCTCCGCCGTGTAGCGGCTGGAGCCGTCGACGTGGACCTGGAGCGGTACGACGAAGCCGATGCGTTCGTCGTGGATGCTGGCCAGCACCGGGTGGCCGGTGGCCAGGGCGAGGCGGTGGAGGTAGTTCAGGATCGCGCCCTGGACCGTCTCGCCGGGCGCGGCCACGACCGGCATCCCGCCGACCGTGGCGCAACCCTGCATCCCCGCCACCCCCGCGGTGCCCGGGGTGCCCGGCGCCGCCCCGGCGTCCGCGGACGCCGGCACGTGTACCTCGATCGGCGTCATCCCCGCGGCCGGCTGCCCCCCGGCACCGGCCGTCGAGCGCTGCCGCTTGAGTTCCCGCTTCTGTTCGCGGCTGAGTCGAGACATCGGTTCCCTCACGAAGGGGTGGTCGAGGACGGGTTGGAGGACATCATCGAGGCCGAGTCCGAAGGCGACATCGGCGTCGAGGGCGAGACCGACGGCAGCGGAGGCGGATCGGCCGCTTCCACGGTCGTCACTTCGGCGACGCGCCAGGGACGGCCGCCACTCGCCCGGGTGAGCTTGAGGTAGACGTTCGCGCGCGGCCCCGTACCGGTCCAGCCGTCGCGGCCCTGAGCCGTGCCCTCCACGTAGAGGGCACGGTAGGCCAGGACGGCCGTGTCGGCGGGCCCGTCGGCGTCGTCGTCCGGGGTCACCTTCACCGTGGTCCAGGCCCGGTGACCGGCCCAGGTGTTCCACTCGGCGCCCGCCCCGCTCGCCGGGTGGTACGACCGCTCGGCCGCGGCCTTGGCCGGGGTGAACCAGCGGGCGGACCGCAGTATGGCGTCGTGGGGACCGTAGTCGTACTTCGTGTCATAGCCGTACGCCACCTCCGCCCACGCCTCCGATACTTCCGTCGCGTCCGTCCCGTCGACACCCGACGGGCTCGGCACATGTGCGTCCGTGCCCAGCGGCCTGCCCGGCGGGAGCGAAGCCTTCGGTGCCACGGACGGCACCGAGGAGGGCGACGAACCCGGCGCGCCCACGTCTTCACGATGGTCCCGCAGGCCACAGCCCGTCAACGCCAGGATCCCGGCCACGGACACGACCGTCAGCGCGGTGAAGTTCCCGCGCGTCGCGGTGCGGACCGGTGTACCCGTCCGTGTCGTCCTCATCCTCGCCTCCCTCCTCACTTCAGTCCCAGCCAGGGTGCCGGATCCACGTACGTGCCGTTCCGCTGGACCTCGAAGTGCGCGTGCGGTCCTGTCGAGTAGCCGGTGGAGCCCACCTCGCCGACCTTCTGGCCGACCTGCACGTGCTGGCCGACGTGCACGCTGAGGCTCCGCATGTGGTTGTAGGTCGTCGAGATGCGGGCGCCGTCGATGGTCCCGTGCGAGATGACCACGCGGTTGCCGTACCCGTTGGACCAGCCCACGAACGTGACCGTGCCGTCCCGGGCCGCCTTGAACGGCGTACCGGCCGCGGCGCCGAAGTCGATCCCGGTGTGCAGCTTGTAGACGTGCAGGATCGGATGCATGCGCATGCCGAACGGCGAGGTCACCCGCGGGTTGCCGGAGAGCGGCATCGCCATCTGCTGCCCGGCGGGGATCGTGCCCGGCGGATCGTCCACCGATTCGTACTTGGGTATCAGGGACTTGATGCGGGCGACGTAGTTCCGGGTCTCGGTGTACGGGGGCATGCCGTGGTACTGGTGCACCGCGCCCGGTCCCGCGTTGTACGCCGCGAGCGCGAGGTCGAGGGTCTCGCCGCTCGCCTCGCCACGGTTCTTGTATCCCTCGACCGTCTTGGCGAGGGCGCAGTCGTAGCGGCCCTGCGCCATGATCGCGTCACCGGGATCGAACGGCGAGGCCCGGCCGTTGCCGTCGTCGTCCTTGCCCCAGTTCGGCCAGGTCCCCGGCATGAACTGCGACAGACCCTCGGCACCCACCGGAGAGCGGGCGTTGGGGTTCCAGCCCGACTCGGCCTCGATCTGCGCCGCGATGACCGCCGGCTTGATGACGTCGCACATGGCGCCCGCCTTGAGCACCCACGGAACGTAACTCGCGGGCACGGCACCGTCCTTCAGTCCCCCGCCCGCGCCCGACCCCGGATCCTCCTCGCTCGACGCCCCACTCACCGCGACCATCATGACCACCGGCAGGATCACGGCGGCCAGGCAGCCACCGACCACCCAGGTCGTGGTGGATCCGCCCCCGTTGGACATCGGCCCCCCTCAGCCTCATGTTCCGGTCGTGTACATGCAGTCGAGTCTCTCGGTTCCCACCCGATTCCCGCGTCACCACGGCGTCACAGGCTCGTCCCAGGAACTCACGCCCCGTTACCCAACCCGCCCGGACGCCGGGAGGATCGGTGCACCGACGAGGAGAGAGAGCACCCATGCAGGGGATCGAGGGGGTGGCGATGCGGGCGGACGAGAGCCAGGCCGTGCGCGGGAGCGCGGGAGCACCGCAGCATGGAAGCGGAGGCAGGGTGCCGCACACGAACGGGTCACGCGGCCCGGCCGGGCCCGAGATATGGATACGCGGGGCGGTCGGGGAACCGGAGGGGTCGTCGCGGGGGTACGAGGAGGAGCACCAACCCGTCGTACAGGCACGGCGGTTCTCCTGGATCGCCACGCACGGCGGAGCCGGTTCCTCGACGCTCGCCACCGTCTTCGGCGGCCACGACGCGGGCCGCGACTGGCCCCGCCCCGACCGGGGCGAGCCGGCCTCGGTCCTGCTCGTCGGGCGTACGCACGCGGCCGGCCTGGACGCCGTGTCGCACACCCTCGACATCTTCCGCCGGGGCGACGCGCCGCCGGGACTCGAGCTCGACGCCATCGTCCTGGTCGCGGACGCGCCCGGCCGGCTGCCGCGCCAACTCGCCCAGCGCATCAAGGTGATCAACTCGGTCGTCGACGTCTACCGGGTGCCGTGGATGCCGGCATGGCGCACCGGCGACCTCGCCGGGCCACTGCCGCGCGAGGCCGCCTCCCTGGCCCGCCTGACGGGAAGGACCGCGCCGTGACCGCCCTGCACACGCTCGCCGCGACCCCGCTGGCCGTGGACGCGAAGGTCACCGACCAGCTCGACTACGTCCTCGGCATCATCGCCTGGCTCGTCACCGCCGCCGGCGTGGCGGGCCTGATGATGGTGGGTTCCCGGATGGCCCTGGCCGTCAAGTCCGGTGAGTTCGAGGAACACTTGAGCCAGTTCCTGATGGTGCTGGGCGCCTGCGTGATCGGCGCCACGGCGGGACCCATCGTGGGCTTCGTGCTCTGAGCCGCCCACCGCCCGTCACTTATCAACTGGCCACTCGCGACTCGCGACTCGCGACTCGCGACTGCGTCATCCGCCAACCACCGACTGCCGACCGCGCATCCGTCATCCGGCATCCGTCACCCGCCGGACATCGTCCGCCGCCCGCGCGGTGCGGCGATCCTTCGAGGCACCATCACATCTGATGGTGCCTCAGCTCTTTCCCGCGCCTCCCACCTCGTCTTTCATGACGGTCTCTTCCCGTCTGTCACGGACACGTCACCGACAGGTGCTGGTCTCCTACATCGCTTGGCCCCGGCCCACAGGAGTCGCCAAGCTCACTGTGCACCGGGAACACGGGGCGTCCCACGGATCTTCATCGCCCCCAAGTACCGCTCTCGGCAAGCACGTACCGCTCGTACCGAGCAAGTGCCGCTCAGACCCGGCGAGTTCCGCATCCGTCCCGGACGGGGCGCGCGAGCCGCCGGCCATATCGGGGAGAAACCATGTTCAAGGCGATAGCAGCCCAGGCCCACCAGTACGTCTACCTGGCGGACGGCAAGATCCCCAACCCCGACCGTGACGCGCCGGGTGCGCTGACCGGCAAGGTCGACACCGTCCTCGGCATCCTCGCCTGGGCCGGCACCGCGGCCGGCGTCGCGGGTGTGCTCATCACCGGCGCCATGATGGCGATCTCGATGCGCCGCGGCGAGGGCTCGGAGCACATGGGCCGCCTCGGCATGGTGCTCGGCGGCTGTGTCCTGGTGGCCACCGCGGGCCCCGTCGTCACGTTCGTCTTCGCCTGACCGACGCTCCGTCCGAGCCTGAGCGAAGGGAGCGCAACCATGCTGAACTCCGGTCGGCCCCAAGGGGGCAGCGGAGAGTGGGAACAGCCGTTCTGGCAGCAGCGAAGCTGGATTCTGTCGGCCGGGTTCCTGCTGGTGCTGCTCGTGCTCGCCGTCTTCACGATGATCGGCGGGGGCAAGGGGACGCCGACGACCGCGTCGGGCGGTGACGGGCCCACCCCGTCCGCCGATCCGGGCCGGGACCGCGGCGGCCGGCCGGACAGCCGTCCCGCCGGCTGCCGCACCGACGACAGCGACCAGGCCAAGCCCGCCCGGGCCCCCAAGGACTTCACGTGGAAGGCCGACGGGACCGGCCTGGTCCCGGTCTCGCGAACGGCCGGCCCGCTCGCGTTCGACGGACCGGTCTGGTCCTGCTTCGCCCACACGCCGACGGGCTCCGTCATGGCCGCCCACGCCATCACCGACCACCTGAGCTACCCGGGCTGGCGGAAGGTCGTCGACCGGCAGGTCGTCCCCGGCGCGGGCCGCGACGCACTCGTCGCGAGCCGTGCCGCGGCGGGCGACAAGCCGACCTCGGGAGCGCCCGACGGGGGCGGCTACGCCGGCTTCACCGTCCTGTCGTACGACAAGGAGAAGTCGACCGTGATGTTCGTCGTGCGGGTCCCCGGCAAGAACGCCTACGGCACCGCCTCGGTGACCCTGCGCTGGCTGGACGGCGACTGGAAACTCGCGCCCGACGCCGACGGGACCGTCTATTCGGGCATGTCGCAGATCAGCGGCACCAAGGGCTTCGTCACCTGGGAGGTGTGAGATGTCGTGTTCCTGGCGGGTGTACGACTGTGTGATCGACGAGGTCGGCACGCAGCTCACCGACAGTGCCGTGGTGGCCTTCGCCAAGGCGATCGGCGACGCGACCGCGGCCGTGCTCAAGGCGCTCAACGGCGTGTGGATGCACGTGGACGTGGGAGACGCCTCCGGGCCCATCGCCAAGATCGACGCCGAGGTCGACTGGCTCGTCGGCTACGTGGCGGTGGCCTCGCTGCTGATCGCGGCGATCCACATGGCGCTGGAGCGCAAGGGCCAGCCCATGAAGCAGGCGTTCATGGGGATGTGGAAGGTCATCCTCGTCGGCGCGGTCGCCGTCCCGGTGGTCCAGGCGCTCACCAGGGCCTCCGACCTGTACGCGCAGGACGTGTACGCGAAGTCCGACCTCGGCGACCAGGCGTCGACGATGCTCGGTGTGCTGACCCTCGACCAGCCGGGCCTCATCCTCATCTTCGGCCTGCTGGTGATGCTGTCGAGCTTCGTGCAGATCTGTCTGATGTACATCCGCATCGGCGTCCTGATCATGCTGGTCGGCACCCTGCCGCTGGCCGCCGTCTCCTCGATGACCGGGTGGGGAGAGGGCTGGTGGAAGAAGCACGTCGGCTGGCTCGCCGCCTGGCTGCTGTACAAACCGGCGGCCGCGCTCATCATCTACTCGGCCACCTCGATGACCAAGGACACCAAGAACCTCGACCAGACCATCGCCGGTCTGGGCATGCTGATCATGGCGGTGTTCGCCCTGCCCGCCCTGCTCAAGCTGATCGTCCCGGCGACGGCGGCCCTGGGCGGCACCTCCGGCGGCACGGTCACCCTGAACGCGGTCAACAACGTCGCCACCGGAGCCGTCAGCATCGCCGCGGGCGGTGCCGGAGGCGGCGGGGGCGCCGCCGGTCCGCAGGGCTCGCCGTCCGCGGGCGCCGGAGCTCCGGCGAGCGGTGGCGCGGGCGGCGCGGGTGCGGCCGGAGGCGCCGCTGCGGCGGGCGGCGCGGCCGCCGCGGGCGCGGCCACCGGCGGCGCGACCCTCGCCGTGCAGGCCGCCGCGGTCGCCGTGCAGACCGGTGTCGCCGCGGCGAGCGAGGTGGCCAACTCCCTGAACGACAACGACGGGATGAAGGGCCACAACCAATAGCGGCCCCGCGGCCGAGGAGCCACAGAAGCCTCAGGAGCCACAGCGCTCAGCGAGTTCCGGGGCGGCGCGCGGGCCGCCGTCACCGGGCCGGCAACCGCCCCGGAACTCCACCCCCGTCACGTATCCAGCGCTTCGAGCCGGAAGAAGGAACCCCATGTCCACCGACGCCATGACGCGTCCCACGTACGGGAACTGGCGCAGGCCCCGCCGTCCCGGACTCGGTCCGCTGGGTCTGCTCGGCACCGTCGTCGCCTTCGGCGGACTGCTGGTGGCGCTACTGGCTTCCCTGGTCTCGCTGGCCGCCGCGGTCGTCGTCCTCGTACCGGTGAGCCTCTTCCTCGCCCCGCTGGCGCTGCGCACGGTCGACGGCCGCAACGTCTACCAGGTCCTCGCCATCCGCGTCGGCTGGGCGCGGCGCAAGTCGACCGGCTCGCACACCTACCTCTCCGGACCGCTGTCCAAGCGCCCCGGCGGCCGCTACCAGCCGCCCGGACTGCTCGCGCGCACCCGCATGCACGAGGGCCGCGACGCCTACAACCGTCCCTTCGGCGTGCTGCACCACCCGGGCCGCGGCCTGTACACGGTGGTGCTGGCCTGCGAACCGGACGGCGGCTCGCTCGTCGACCCCTCCCAGGTCGACATCTGGGTGGCCTCCTGGGGCGACTGGCTCGCACGGCTCTCGCACGAGCCCGGCCTGCGCGGCGCCCAGGTGGTCGTGGAGACCGCCCCGGACACCGGGACCCGGCTCGCGGCCGAGGTGCTCCCCCGGATCTCCCCCGACGCGCCCGCCGCCGCGCGCGCCGTGATGGAGGAGGTCGTCGAGCGCTATCCGTCGGCGTCCTCCGAGATGCACACGTACATCGCCCTGACCTACGGCCCGACGGGCGGCCCCAAGCGCGGCACGGACGACATCGTCACCGATCTGTCGATGCGGCTGCCCGGACTGCTGTCCGGGCTGGTCGCGGCGGGCGGCGGCAGCGCCTACCCGCTGCCGGCCGACCGGCTCGCCGAGATCGTCCGGGTGGCGTACGACCCCGCCATCGCCCCCGATGTGCTCAGCGCCCGCGCCGAGCACGCCACGACGGGGGTCGAATGGGGCGACGCCGGCCCGGCCGCGGCCGTGGAGACCGTCACCTCGTACAAGCACGACTCGGGCGTCTCGCGCACCTGGATGCTGACGCTCGCGCCGCGCGGCACGGTCCGTTCCAGCGTGCTGCGCGGGCTCCTCGAACCGGCTCCCGGCACCCGCCGCAAGCGGGTCTCCCTGATCTACCGGCCCATCGACCCGGCGACCTCGGCCCGCATCGTCGAGTCCGACCGGCGCACCGCGCACTTCATGGCGGGCTCGAAGCGCGGTCTCGTCCAGGCGCGGGCCAGTTCGGAGATGCAGGCCGCCGAGCAGACCGCGGCCGAGGAGGCGGCGGGCGCGGGACTCGTGGAGTTCTCGCTGATGGTGACGGTCACCGTGGACGACGAGGAGCAGTTGCAGGACGCGGGCATCACCGTGCGCAACCTCCAGGCGTCCTCGCGCATCCTGATGCGCCCGGCGGACCGGATGCAGGCCGCGGCCTTCACCTGCACGCTGCCGGTCGGCCTGCTCCCGTGGGAGCACACCCTCGTCCCGTACCAGATCAGGGAGGCACTGTGAACGCCCGGCAGCCGCAGGGGAACCAGTTCACCGCACCGCCGCGCGGCTGGTACGGCCCCGCGGGCGGCCAGGTCGGGCACGTCGACCCGCCCGCGCTGTGGCGCGCGACCACCGTGCAGGCGTGCGGGCTGTGGCCGTTCGCGGCCGGCTCCGGCGCGCCGATGACCGGGGTCCCGCTCGGACAGCATCTGCACACCGGGGCGACGGTGTGCGGAGACCCCATCTCCTGGTTCACCCGGGCCCGTTACATCTCCAACCCGTCGCTCTTCATGCTCGGCATGCCGGGCCTCGGCAAGTCCACCCTGGTCAACCGCATGCTCATCGGCATGTCCGCGACGGGCATCACGCCCCTGGTCCTCGGCGACCTGAAGCCCGACTACGCCGACACCGTACGGGCGCTCGGCGGCCAGGTCATCTCCATCGGGCGCGGGGTCGGCGGCATCAACGTCCTCGACCCGGGCGCGATGGGCGAGGCGGCGGCCCGCATCGGCGGCGAGCGCGGCCAGATCCTGGCCGCGGAGGCCCACGGCCGGGTGCTGAACATGGTCGCGGCGCTGATCACCATCGTGCGCGGACGTCCGATGGACGACCACGAGCAGTCGGTGCTGTCCGCCTGTCTGCACCATCTCGCCGAGCGTACGAAGCCGGGGCGGGCGCCGCTCCTGCCGGATCTGCTGAAGGTGCTGGACGAGGGTCCCGACCGGGTCCGGGCGGTGACGCTGGACCGCGGGAACGTGGCCCGCTACCAGGAGGCCGTGGACCCGCTGCACCGCTCGCTGCTCGGCGTGCTCGACGGCCCGCTCGGCGACACCTTCGCGACCGAGACGTCCACCCGGATCAACCCGGCGTCGCCCGCCGTCTGCGTGGACATCTCCCGCATCGGCGAGGCGGACACCCAGCTCACGGCCGCGGCGATGCTGGCGGCCTGGTCGGACGGGCTCGGCACGGTCGCCGCCGCGCACGCCCTCGCGGACGCCGGACTCGCCCCGCAGCGCTGGTTCTTCACCGTCCTGGACGAGCTGTGGCGGCCGCTGCGGGCCGCCTCCGGCATCGTGGAGCGGATCGACGCGCTGACCCGGCTGAACCGCTCGCTCGGCCTCGGCGACGCGAAGATCACCCACACGCTCAAGGACGCCGAGGCCCTCGGCAGCGAGGCCGACCGCGCGAAGGCCCGCGGGTTCGTGGAGCGGGCGGGCATGGTCGTGTGCGCCGGGCTGCCGCGGTCGGAGATGCGGGAACTGGGCGAGATCGTCGGCATGTCCGAGCGCGAGATCGAGCTCGTGTCGTCCTGGTCGTCGCCGCCCGGCTGGGCGAGCACCGGCGGCAACGAGGAGCCGCCGGGCCGCGGACGGTTCCTGATCAAGGTGGGCGGCCGTCCCGGCATCCCGATCAAGGTCTCCATCACCGACA
Organism: Streptomyces sp. NPDC028298; assembly: GCF_055565895.1. NCBI lineage: Bacteria > Bacillati > Actinomycetota > Actinomycetes > Kitasatosporales > Streptomycetaceae > Streptomyces > Streptomyces sp. NPDC028298. The sequence continues at coordinate 177,512 of NZ_JBVHTL010000004.1, read as the reverse complement.
CCGAACGGGCCCTGCACAACACGAACACCCGCTGGTCGGAGGCCGGCAAACCGTCCCTGCACAAGAATCCCGGCGCGGGCTTCAGCCCGTCCGGCGTTTGAGGACAACAGGGCAACACCAGCCCGTCCGGCGTTTGAGGACCCGCGCGGAGCGCGGCCGGGGGGTCCGGGGGCACCACCCCGGGACGGGACGGGCAGGGGCGGCGGGGGCGAGAAACATCCAACGGGGGGAGCAGAGTTGAGCAGCACACGCAAGACGGGACCCGGAGCCGGGGAGGACCTCCTCCCCTGGATCGTGCCGGGAGCCGCGTTCCTCATCGGCATCGCGTTCTTCGGCGCCTGGCTGGGCGGCACCCTGGGCGCGGCGGCGACCGGCGCCGGCTGGCACCCGCCCCCCTTCGCCCTGTCCACCCTCTCGACCCTGGTCAAGGAGGGCCCAGGACCGCTGTGGCCGACGGCCTCCCCGACCGCGCTCACCGCCGGCATGGCCACCGTCCTCGGCACGGTCGTGGCGGCGATCACCGTCCTGATCGCCCTCGTACGACGCCGGCTCACCGCGCCCACCGGCCTCGCCGGCCGCAAGGAGCTGGCCGCCCTCCTGCCCAAGGGCGCCGCCCGCCGCGCCCGCGAACTCCGCCCGGCCCTGGCCAAGCTCGGCAAGGTCACCCCGGACGACACCGGGAACCTGCTCGGGAACCTCGAACCCCGCGGCCCGGAACTGCGCTCCAGCTACGAGGACGTCGAGCTCGACCTGATGGCACCCCGCGCGGGCAAGTCCACCGGCATCGCGGTCCCGCGCGTCCTGCGCGCCCGCGGCAGCGTGCTGCTGACGTCCAACAAGGCGGACGTGTACAGCGTGACGCGGGCGGAACGCGAACGGGTGGGCCGGGTCTGGACGTTCGACCCCCAGGGCATCGCCCACACCCCGCGCGGCCTGTGGTGGGACATGCTCGCCGAAGCGGCCACGATCGAGGGCGCCCGCCGGCTGGCCGGGCACTTCGTCGGCGCCGTCAACGACGACGCGTCCCGCCGCGACTTCTGGATCTCGGCCGCCCAGAACACCCTCACCGCCCTCTTCCACGCGGCCCAGCGCGGCGGTCGGCCGATCGGCGAGGTCCTCGCCTGGCTGGCCGACCCGGCCGACCGCACCCCCGTCGACCTGCTGCGCGACGCCGGGATGACCGCGCTCGCCGACCAGTTGCAGGGCACCGTGCAGGGCGCGGTGGAGACCCGGGACGGCATCTACGAGACCAGCCGCCAGTGCGTGGCCTGTCTGCTCGACCCCGCGATCGCCGCATGGGTGACCCCGGATCCCGCGCTGCCGCAGTTCTTCCCCGACCGCCATGTGCTGTCCGCCGACACGCTCTACCTGCTCTCCAAGGACGGCGGCGGTTCGGCGGCCGGTGTCGTCGCCGCGGCCGCCGACGCCGTCCTGCGCGCGGGAGTCGTCGCCGCCGAGCGGATGGGCGGACGCCTCGAACCGCCGATGACGGCGGTCCTGGACGAGGCCGCCAACGTCTGCCGGATCTCCGATCTCCCCGACCTGTACTCCCACTTCGGCTCCCGGGGCATCAACATCGTGACCCTGCTCCAGAGTTACCGGCAGGGCGCACGGGTCTGGGGCGAGGCGGGCATGGACGCGCTCTGGTCGGCCGCGACCATCAAGCTGCTCGGCGCGGGACTGGACGACGCCGACTTCGTGGAGAAGGTCTCCCGGCTGGTCGGCGAGCACGACGTGTCGACGGTGAGCTGGTCCAGGAGCAGGGACGGACGGTCCCGGTCGACGTCGTACCGCCTGGAACGCATCCTGCCCGCCGACCGCATCCGCGCGCTGCCCAAGGGCACCGCCCTGCTCCTGGCCACCGGCATCCGCCCCGCCCTGGTCCGGCTCCGCCCCTGGTACGCGGAACCCGGCGCCGACCGCATCGCGACGGCGGCCCAGGCCGAGGTGAAGGCCATCACCGCCCGCGCGACCGAGAGGATCACGTACCGATGACATCCGCGCCCACGGCCGGTCGGGGAAGCCGAGGTCGGGTGAAGTCCGCCCCCGAAACGGCCCGACGCGGCCGACGTCCTGTGCCGTCCGTCGCTGAAAGGAAGCCTTCTCGATGACGATCGACGCGGCCGAGCAACAGCCCGCCGGTGCACCGCCGTTCATCCTCTTCCTCGACGGCCCCGAGTACGCCGGGGAGATGAGCCGGCTGGCCGCCTGGGTGAGCGACCTGCTCCTTCCCGTCTACGGCCGCGAGGTCACCTCGCAACAGCCCTGGTGCCCCCGCTGGTGGGAACACCCGGAGGCCGTCGCCCGGCTGCACGGGCTGTGGCTGGCCTGGCAGGAGCACACCGACCCGGCGGCCGGGGCGTCCGGCCCCGCCGTCTGGCACCGGGACCACCTCGGCGCCGTACTGTCCGAACTGCGTTCCCCCAGCGGCCCCTTCGCGGGTTGCAAGGGCGGAAGCCACCGCCCGAAGACGCCACCCGCGGTCGAGCCGTACGAGGACGCCGCCGCCGCGTCCGCCCACCGGCCCGACCCGGATCCGTACGAGACCAGTCTCTGGTAAGCGAGGAATACTCCGCCCATGAACGACACCCCCGCACCCGACGCGTCCGCGGCCGACTCGGCCCCTTCCCTGCGTGCCTATCTGGGGCTCTACGCCGCCGGCTTCGTGGAACGCGAGCAGATGATCGCGACCGTCGCCGGCTGGCCCTTCGAGGACGAGGAGGGGCAGGACGAGGGACATCCCGAGCCGACCCATCAGGACAACACCCTGTCCGTGCTCGCCGCGGCACGGCTGCTCGGGCAGGTGACCCGCGAGGACGTGGCCGAGATCCAGCGCAGGATCGACAGCCGGTCCGACGGCCCGGCCGACGGCCCCGAGCACCGGCCATGACCGCGGGCGAGCGGCCGGAGGCGGGGCTCAGACCCGAATACCGCGCGTTGTACCGGGAGTTGCAGAACCGGATGTCACCGGGCGGCGATCTCGCGCCGGGCGACGGGGACACGTTCGCCCGCTTCCGGCACGGCGCCCTGTGGACGCCGGACCGCGAGCGGATGCACTCCGCGATCCTTGAGGAGTTCGCCGCGCGCTGCACCGGCCTGCCGCGCGACGGCCATGCCGCTCTGCTCACCGCCGGGGCTCCCGGCGCCGGGAAGGGCGGCGCGCTGCGCGGGCTCGGCGAGTGGCAGGGGCGCGACGACGAGCTGGGGCACGCGCTGAGGCGGGTGCACGGCATCGACGTACGCGACTACGTGGTCCTGGATCCGGACCAGTTCAAGGTGGCGATCTTCGAGCACGGTGGATCGCCCCATCTTCCGTACCCCGCCCGCGTGTTGTCCGACGGGCGACCGGTCGCGCCGTCCGAGACGGCCTCGCTCACGCACCGGGAGTCGGCCTTCCTCCAGGAGGTCTTCGAGCAGTGGGCGCGCTCCGAGGGCTACAACCTCCTCTACGACGCCACGCTGCGCGACCAGCGCTGGAACGAGAAGCTCCTCGGCGATCTGCGCCGCGACGGCTACGACCGGCGCGTCCTGCTGTCGGTCGAGGTCCCCGTCGAGCAGTGCCTCGCCCAGAACGCCGGCCGCTGGCAGGACGGCCGCGCCGCGTTCGACGCGGGCCGCGACCCGTACGGCGGGCGCATGGCCCCCGAGGTCATGATCGAGGACCTGTACGCGCGGGCCACCTCGGGGCGCGGGTTCTCCGTCGGCCGGGAGAACGCGGAGAAACTGGTCGAGGGAGGGCTGGCCACCGCGTTGATCACCTCGGATCGGGGGGTGTTCCCCGCCGTGCGGGGGGCGGGGGCGGCCCCGGTGAAGGGGCTCGGCGTCTCGGAGGGGGCGGTGTCGGGGCCGGGGGTTTCGGCTGGTTCTGTGCCAGGGCCGGGGGTTTCAGCCGGTTCTGTGCCGGGGCCGGGGGGTGCGGCCAGTGCCGTGTCGGGGGCCGGGGTCTCGGCGGGTGCAGTGTCGGGGGCGGGCGTCTCGGCCGGATTCCGGCAGGGGGATGCCACGGTCCGGGTCGCCTCGGCGGCACGTCTGCGGTCCGGGGGCGGGAGTGCCTCCCCGGCTGCCGGACGGACGACGGCCGTTCCGGGCGGTGGCTCTCCGGCCGCCGCGGCCGTCCCGCGTCCGGCACCCCGGACGCCGTGAGCGCCGGGAGCGCCGTGCAGGGCCTACGTGTTCTGGTGCGGGCCCACGGGGGCGATGCTCTCCAGGATGCGGCGCTTGCGGGCGACGTTCTCCTCGAGCGCGGCGCGCACGAAGCGGTGCGGGGTCCTGTCGTACACCTCGCGGCCGCGCTCCGAGGTGAACAGCTCCTCGGGGACGCTGTCGACGCCCCGCGGAAGGAACTTGAGGACTTCCTCGACCGCCGCCAGCGCGAACGCGGAACCCTCGCGGTGCGCATGCCCCTCGGCGTACGGGGTGTGCAGCAGCCTCAGCCCCGTGTCCGTGGCGATCTGGTCACTGACCCACAGGAACTCCCCCGGGTCGATGATCCGCGAGGGCTCGGACCCGCCGAACGCCGGTGGTGCGGGCGGGAGTTCGTCGGCGAGCCGGAACGCGAAGGAACGGGCGCGGCCGCACTGGGGGCAGACGCCCTCGTACACCGCGACCAGGACACCGTCGCGCTCGTCGAGACGGTGCTCGCGCTTGAAGCTCTCCGCCCCGCACGCGCACGCGTGCAGGTCCATGTAGAGGTGTGCTTCCTGCGTCGAACGGGCGATCAGCATGCCGAGATCTTACGTGCCACGAGGCCGTTCAAGGGGGAAAGTGCCAGTGGAGCAGGAACCGCTCGACCGCGGGAACGGGGGCCGTTCCGACCGGGCGGACGCCCGGCGCGACGCCCGGGAGAACGGCCGGGAGAACGCCGAGCCCGTCGTCATCACCGCGACCGACGTCGCGGGCAGCCGCTTCGTCTCGGGCACCGGCGCCGCGCCCGACCCCGGACGGCAGGCGGCCCTCGTCGCACAGGCGGAGAGCACCCTGCCGATGGTGGTGCGGAGCCTGTACGCGCCGCGGCTGACCTCCGTCGAGCTGCGGTCCGGCGCCGCCGGCGACCGCTTCTTCGCGCTCACCGACGACCGGGGCCGCGACCTCACCCTGCGTCTGGACGCCGTACCCCTCCCCTCCGGCACCGTCGCGCGGACCCACGTCAACACCACCTCCGACCAGCACGTCGTCCAGCTCTCCGACCGGATGGACCCGCGCCAGGTGGGCCGGGCCCTGAGTCACGAGGTCGGCGAACTGATCGCGGTGCGCGACCGGGCGACCCGTGCCGCCGCCGGTGACCCCGAGGTCGCGGGCGTCGCCCCGAACCGCCAGGACCTGCTGGCCCGCGGCGGGCTCGGCGGCGCGGACCGGCGGCTGAGCCTCACCGAGGAGGACCTCGGCCGGGTCGGCGAACTGAACCACCTGGCCGCCCGCATGAACGACGTCGCCCTCGACGCCGCCCAACGCGCCGAGTCCCGCAGCGAGTTGTCGGCCCTCATCGACCACGTCGGGCTGCGGCCGCAGGCCCCCGCCGACTCCGACCGCTTCACCCCCGAGCTCCGGGCCGCCGACATCCGCCGCGATGTCATCGACCCGCACCTGACCCCGACGGCGGCCGACGCCCTGCGCGAACTGGCCGTTCCCGTCGAGCGGTTGAGCGCAGCCGACGCCGGCGAACTGTGGGAGTTCCGGTCCCGGGCCGAGCACGCCCGGCCCCTCGGGGCCACCGTCGAGGCCCCTCCCCTGCCGGGGTTCCGGCCCGACGGCTCGCCGGTCCCCCGCGAGGAGCTCGCCGCGGCGGCGGCCCAGGCGGCCGACCGGCGCACCCGGGCCGGTGCCGCCACCCTGGAGCAGCTCCGCGCGGAGATCGCCGCGACCGGTGAGTGGCCCACCCGCCAGGTCGTCGTCGGCGGTGGCGCCAGCCTCGTCGGACGCGACCCCGGGGCCCTGCTCGTCGACGCCCGCGGCCGCTGGCACCTGGACCCCGGCCAGGGCATCGTCCAGTCCCCCGACCAGACGCGGGACATGCGCGCCAACGGGATGGGTGACGCCCACCAGTTCGCCGACCCGACCGCGCGGGTTCCGCGTGACGCCGTGCGCCTGTGGGAGGACCAGCTCGCCGTGCGCGGTCCGGTCGTCGACGGCACCGCGACCCTGGTCCCAGGCCAAGACGGCCATCTCTACGCGCACATCCGGCCCGGTGACGGGTCCCCCGACCTCTACGTGAAGGTCGAGGGAACGCCGACCGTGGCCACCGGGCTGCCGCCGGAGATGGTGCCGGGCGTCGACCGCCGGGACGCGGTGAATCTGCCGGAGGCCCTCGACGCCGTACGCGGACAACTGCCCGCCGGCTCGCCCGCGCACGCCCGGCTGACCGGGGAGGTCACCGCGGAGCGGGCGCTTCAGGTGCTGCGGGAGGAAGGGGTGCTGGACGGGCTGCGGTCGGGCGGCGGGGCGCGGGCCGCGCTCCAGACACTGGACGCGACCGCCCAGTGGGAGCGGGCGCGGGCCGCCGCGCCCGGACGCGTCTTCATCGGGGACGAGATCGCCGAGGGCAGGTTCGACGCGCGCGCCGCCGCGGCGGAGGGGGCCCCGAAGACGTGGCTCGTCGCGGGCGCCGGCGGCACCGGGGTCGCCAACGCCGAGATCATCCTGGAGGCCGACCCCGAGGCGCGGGTCACCATCTACGGGCCGAACCTTCCGCCGGCGCTGGAGAACCAGGTGCAGTTCACCGCGTTGCGGGAGCGGTTCGTGCGCGAGTACGGCGGGGACGGGCGGCTCACCATCGACATCCACCCCGACAACCGGGTCGGTGCCGTGCAGATGCACCTCGGGTCGGACGGGAGGCCGCGGTTCCGGGAGGGGCGGGTGGAGGCGGACGCGTATGTGGCGAGTCTCGGGCGGACGGCGCCGATGCCGGAGGCTCTTCGGGAGCTGGGTGAGCGGACGCGGGAGGGGGGTGGGCGGGTGCGGGGGGATTTGATGTTCGACCGTGACCGGCAGTACCTCGGGTACGGCGTCACCTTCGAGTCCGGGGGCGGGCAGCACCGGGTCGAGGTGACCGGTGCGGCCTCGCAGTTGCTGCCCCGGGACGTGTTCCCCCGTGACACCCAGGCCGCTCTGGGGGCCATGGCTGTCCGGCAGGTGCCTTCGCAGAGCGGCAACGCGGCGCCGGGGTTCGCTCCCGTGGCCGAGCAGGCGGCTCGGCTGGCGGAGGCGCGGGCGCGGGGTTCCGTGGAGCGGCACGCCTCGGTTCCGGAGAGCTGGCGCCGGCCGGCGGTGGCGGGCGCGACGGCCTCCGGCGGACCCGTGAACCCCGTCGCGAACGCGGCGCGGCTTCAGTCCGGCGGCGGGCGGTCCGCCTCCCCGGGCGGAGCCGTTCCCGGCGCGGGCATGCCCGGGCAGGTGCCTCGGGTCCAGCGGCCGCCGCAGCCGCCGCGGGCGGCCCGGTGACACCGGTGGGTGGGTCGGGGCCGTGCCGGTGCATCAGCCCGTCGCCGTCGGGTGAGGAGTGACCGTCGGTGGCGACGGCCATTGATGTACCGGCACGGCCCCTCGCGCCGGATCCCGGCTGCGGGTCCGCGTTCGCTGGGGTTCGGGCGTGTGTTTCAGCCCCGCCCGGCGAAAGTTCAGCCCCTCACGCCTGATCCCGTCTGCGGGTCCAGGGTCCAGACAGCCGCAGCCCCGTTCGGCGAAAGTTCAGCCCCTCCGGCGTTTGAGGAGCGGGGTCTGGGGCGGAGCCCCAGGTACGGGACGGGTAGGGGCGGAGGGGGCGAGACAAGCTTGGGGCGGGCCCGGTCATGGGGGGCGATGTGGACAGGTAGATGCGTGTGCATATATTGTTCGTGCAAGTGATAGAGGCGTCGCATCTCAGGGGGACCCATGAACCGCCGATTCCTGTTCGTGCTCGGCAGCAGCCGGGCCGACGGCAACACCGAGACCCTGGCCCGCAGGGCAGCCGACCAACTCCCCGCGGGCGTGGAGCAACACTGGCTGTCGCTCGCGGAGCACCCCCTCCCCGACTTCACGGACCTCCGCCGGGACGGCGACCACGTACGCCCACCCGCCGCCGGAACGGAGGGCACCCTGCTGGACGCCACCCTCGCCGCCACGGACATCGTGATCGCCTCCCCCCTGTACTGGTACTCGGTGTCAGCCCTGACCAAGCGCTACCTGGACCACTGGTCCGGCTGGCTCCGGACCCCCGGCGTCGACTTCAAGGCCACCCTGGCCGGCCGCACCCTCTGGGGCGTCACCGCGCTCGCGCACGAGGAGCCGGAGGTCGCCGACCCGCTGATCGGCACGCTGAACCACACGGCGGCGTACATGGGAATGCGCTTCGGCGGCGTCCTGCTCGGCAACGGCAGCCGACCGGGCGACGTACTGAACGACACCGCGGCACTGACCCGCGCGAAGACCTTCTTCGCCCAGGAGGCACCGCTCGCGCGCTTCCCCTACGAGGGGTGACGCGCCCGCTCAGGCGGTGATGTCCTTCGTCGTGAACCGCGCCCACGCGGCCGACCCGAACACGGCGACGTACAGGCCCTGGAGGCCGAGGTCGCGGACGAGGTCGTCCCAGTACACGGGGTCGCGCATGAGGTCGGCGAAGGACAGCCAGTAGTGGGAGAAGAAGTACGGCTGGAGTGCGTGGAGCTGGGGGATCTGGTCGAGGATCTGGACGGTGATCAGGAGGCCGACCGTTGTCGCCATGGCCGCGATGCCGCTGTTGGTGAGGGTGGAGACGAACAGGCCGAGCGCGGCCACCCCCGTCAATGACGCCGCCACGACCAGCGCGATGAGGAGCGCTCTGCCGAGCCCCTCGGCGAATCCGATGCGGGTCCCGGAGATCGTGGTCAGGTCGCCCAGCGGGAACAGCAGGGCACCCACCGCGAACGCCGAGACCGCCACCACCAGGGTCGCCACCAGGCAGAACGTCATCGTCGTCGCGTACTTCGTGAGCAGCAGCCGCGTACGGCCCGCGGGCGCGACCAGGAGATAGCGCAGGGTTCCGGCGTTGGCCTCGCCCGCGATCCCGTCGCCCGCGATGACACCGATCGCCATCGGCAGGAAGAACGGCAGGGTCGCGGCGAGCCCGGTGAACACCAGGAACAATCCGTTGTTGGTGATCTGCGCGATGAAGGCGGGGCCCTCGCCGCCACCACCGCCCGCGGCCGAGCCGCCCTTCGTCTCGATCCTGACGGCCACGCCGATGAGGATCGGCACCGCCGCGAGCACGCCGAGCAGCGCGATCGTGCGCCAGCGGCGGAAGGTGGTGACGAGTTCGTCGCGGAAGAGTCCGAGTGTCCACAGGGGGCGCAGGGGGCTGGGGTGGCGGATGGTCTCCCGTTCGGCTGTCGCTCCCCCGCGTGGCGTTGTACGGGGCGTCGGCGCCGTCGTGTCGTCGTCCGGCTTCGTCGGTGCCACTTCGTCGGCCTCCCGCTTCGCCTGGGGGGCAGTGGTTTCTTCCGTGTGCGCCTCCGGCGCGCCTTCCCGCTTCGGCAGACTCTCAGCCCGCGACATCGAAACCCTCCCCGGTCAGCGCCACGAACGCGTCCTCCAGCGAGGCCCGTTCCACTCCGAAGCCGCGGACCCGGACGCCCGCCATGACCAACGCCGCGTTCAGCTCGGCCGGTTCACCGGTGGGTGGTTCCGCGCTCACCCCCGTCTCGGTCACGACGAGATCCGTGACGCCCCGCTCCTTGAGGATCCGTGCCGCGTCCCCGGTGTCCGGTGTGGTCACCACCAGGCGGCCCCGGGCACCGGCCGCGAGGTCGGCCACCGGGCCCTGGACGAGGAGCCGTCCCTGGGCCATCACTGCCGCGTGGGTGCAGACCTGCTCGATCTCGTCGAGGAGGTGCGAGGAGAGGAAGACGGTCGTGCCGTCGGAGGCCAGCTCCCGGACCAGTGCCCGGATCTCGCGCATGCCCTGGGGGTCGAGACCGTTGGTCGGCTCGTCCAGGACGAGCAGCCGGCGGGGCTGGAGCAGCGCGGCCGCGAGTCCGAGCCGCTGTTTCATCCCCAGGGAGTAGGCCCTCGCCTTCCTCCCCGCCGCGCCGGTCAGTCCGACCCGGTCCAGCGCGGTCCCGACACGGGTCCGCCGGGTGCGGGGATCGGCGGTCGGGTCCGCGGCGTCGTACCGGAGGAGGTTGTCCCGCCCGGAGAGGAAGCCGTACAGGGCGGGGCCCTCGATCAAGGCCCCGACGTGCGGGAGCACGGCGCGCGCGGACCGGGGCATGGGCCGCCCCAGCACGCTCGCCGTGCCCGAGGTCGGCTCGATCAGGCCCATCAGCATGCGGATGGTGGTGGTCTTGCCCGAGCCGTTCGGGCCGAGGAAGCCGAAGACGCTGCCCGCCGGGACGGTCAGGTCCAGGCCGTCGACGGCGAGCTGTCCGCCGCGGTACCGCTTGCTCAGCGCGCGGGTCGCGATCACCGCGTCCTCGGCGGACGCGGCGACGGCGCGCGTCGGATCGGGCTCGTCGGCGGACAGCTCCTGCATGGGCTCCCTCGGTTCGGTTCGCCTGGTCGCTCTACTGGGCCGCGTCGGCCGCCTTCACCAGCGCGGCCTTGGTGACGGCACCGGCGTACACCTTGCCGTCGTCCGTGATCAGCGCGTTGACCAGGCGGGTCGAGAAGACCGTGCCCGAGCCGAACGTGCCCTTGACGTGGTCGCCGAGGGAGTTCAGGAAACCGTCGACGTCACTGTTGCCGGTCGAGCCGGACCCGCCGGACGGCATGCCCTTGCCACCGGTGTCGAGGACGAGGATCGCGTTCCAGCCCTCGCCGATGGTCTTCGAGCCGCCGAGGCCGTCGGGCGTGCCCTCGTGGCCCTTCGGCAGCGCCTTCTCGAAGTCCTTCGGCTCGCCGCCCTTCGCGCCCTTCGCGCCCTTCACGTCGTCGCCCTCGGTGACCTTCGCACCCTTCGGCGGGGTGAAGGCGAACGTCGAGGCGGCCGGCCGGGAGAAGTCGACCTGGGTGAAGCCCGCGTCGACGACGGCCGCGCCGCCGCTCGCCGGGGTCAGGGTGAACTTCAGCGGCAGCCCCGTCTTCGCGTCCACCGCGATGCTGATCGCGCCGACCGTGGTGCCGGACTGCCTCGGCTTGATCACCAGCTTGTAGGCGTCGCGGCCGGCGACGTGGGCGGTGCCGTCGACGGTCACGGAGGTCGTGTCGTCCACGGACTTGAGAACCTCGTCGGCGAAGTCCTTCGGGGTGGCCGGGACATCCCGCGGCGCCTTGCCCTTGGCACCCTCTCCGGCGTGCCCGGACTCGGCGGACGTCGAGTGGAAGACCTCGTTCGACTTGCTGTCGTACCCCCACACGTCCTTGCCGTTGTGGATGACGCTGTACTCGGCGGCGTTGTCCAGCAGGGAGACCTTGCCCCTGTCCGGGCCGTCGGCCGCGACCCGCAGGGTGTGCGTGCCCGAGGCCAGTTCGAGGAGCTTGGACTGCGGGTCGGCGGAGGAACCGTCGTGTCCCCCGGCCGCGCCGGACAGCAGGCCGCTCTCCAGACCGCCCAGGTCGGGCAGCCCCAGATCGGTGCTGATCTTGACGGTGCCGGACAGTCGCTGGACGTCCGACTGGGCGATCTTCTCGATGAGTTGCTGTGCGGTGACCTTCGGCAGGTCGGGGTCTCCGGAGTCGGCCAGCGCCGGGACGAGACCGATCGTCGCGGCCGCCACCCCCACCACCGCGACCGGAACGACGTACCGAGCGGCCTTGCGTCGCCCGGCGAGACTGTCGTCGGCCTCCTGGGCCCTCGCGCTGTCGTCGGATTCGTACGGTGCCATGTGTGCCTTACCTCCGTCGTCGGCGGCGGCCCTGCCCTCGTTTCCGCTCCACTCCTAAGCCGCCATTCTCACCCGGACCGGTGAGGAGTGGTGTTCTCCATCTGACCAAATACGCCGGATGCACGCGTCAACCCGGGGGCTCAACTCCGCGTAGTCCTGCGGTATGACGTGAGAGGGCGGTGCCTCCCCCGGACCCGTAGGGGTCGCTCGCGGGGGGAGGCACCGCCCTGGCGGCGTGTCGGCCGGTGCCCCGCCGGACCGGCCGGAGACCGGCCGGACCGGCGTTCGGCTCAGCTCTGCACGAACACGTAGTCCGCGTGGTAGGGAACGCCCACCACCGCGCCCGGCGCGCACGGGCCCGACGGGGCCACGCCGCCCACCGTGTTCAGGCGCAGGATCTCCTGCGTGCCCGCCAGCAGACCGTGCTCCCTGCCCGACTGCGTGGCCCTGAGGTCGAGCTCGGGGATGTTCGCCGCGCCGTTCGGGGTCTTCGCGATCAGTGCGCCGGTGACGGCGCTGCGGTCGGGCGCGATCCACTGCGGCGTACCGGAGTTGGGCTTCACGAACGAGTGAGCGATGTGGCCGCCGAGCCGTGCGGAGACATCACGCTGGGCGAAGGCGTAGCCACCGCCGCCGTCCGGCTTGCACTCGTAGATCTGCTCGCCCTCGACCACGGACGCCTGGAAGTTGTGCAGGGCGTCGCGGAAGTCGAAGGTGCCCGTCACCTTGTGGAGCTGTCCGCGGACCGCTCCGCCGGGGAACCTCGTGGTGTGCAGGTTGGCGTAGAACGAACCGGGGTCGGTCTTCAGCGTGTCGAGCAGGTCCGGATCCTCGACCTTCACGGTTCCGACGGCGCTGTGGCCCTTGATCCGGCCGAGCAGTCCACTGAAGTCGATCTTCACGCCGCCGTTCGCCCCCTTCGCGCCCTGGTGGATGTGGAGCTGGGTGGGCCGGCCGGTACCGCGCCATTTCACGGCGACGGACACCTTGTCGCCCTCGACCTTGATGAACTCCAGCGCCGCGCCGTCCGGGTCGCCGACGGCGGGGCCGCCCTCGACGGGCACCTCGGCGGCACCGCGCAGGCTCGCGGCGAGGACGGTGCCTCCGCTGCCGCCCATGACCGCGTGACTGGTCACCGCCGTCCCCGCGTCGCTCCCGGAGTGGTGCGCCCCGCCGCTCCGGCTTCCGCTCGTGCTCCCGGAGTGCGCGCCGTGGTCGGCGGCGGCCGCCGGGACGACGGCGGCGGCGACTCCGGCCGCGGCGGCCATCGCGACGCCGCTCAGGATCAGGCTCTGGCGACGCGTCGTGCGCATGGCGTTCGATCCCATGATTCCGTTTTCTCCCCGTAACCCGGCCGACGCCCCCTGCGTCAGCTTCCGCGTGGAATTACGGACCCGGTCCGGCCCGGACTCACCCTCGCCCTGTGGCGCCGGTCACATCACTCCGAATCGCTCAGAAGCGGTCAAATATGGCGAGAAATATGGCGACTATTCGAGCAGAAATCGGCTCGAATCCGTACCTACGGGTGGCAGCGACCGGAGCGTCCAGTACTCCGGGATCACAGGATCGAGGGATCGCCATGGTTGCCATCAGGCATGTCACGGGATACGCCGCCACGGGCGCCGCCGTCCTGGCGCTCACGCTCGCCGGATGCGGAGGGGGAGGCGGTGGCAGCGGCGGCAGCGGGACCAGCACCCCGCAGAAGAGCGACTCCGCGCAGAGCGGCGGCTCGACGCCCAGCGCCGCCAAGGGGTCCGCGACGTCGACGCTGACCACCGCCAAGGTCGCGAAACTGGGCACGGTCGTGACCGACGACAAGGGGTACGTCCTCTACCGCTTCGACACGGACTCGGCGAACCCGACCAGGGTCAGTTGCTACGACACCTGCGCCGCTCTCTGGCCCGCGGCCACGACCACCGCCAAGAGCGCGGTGACCACGAAGGGCATCGACAAGAGCCTGGTCTCCACGGTGAAGCGCAACGACGGCACCACCCAGATCACCCTCGCGGGCTGGCCCCTGTACCGGTACGCCAAGGACGACGAGCCGAAAGAGCCGTACGGCCAGGGAGTGGACGGAACGTGGTGGGCCGTCACGCCGAGCGGAGCGAAGATCACCACACCGGTCGCGACGAACACCGGCGGCGGAGGCTACTGACGACCACCCCACGCACGGGCCGGTCCACGACCGGGCCCCCACGCCTCGGTCTCCCGGCCGGCCCGTGACCCGTAGCCCTGGCAGCGGCGACCGGTGACCCCGGGTCGGCTCAGCCGGCCCGGTGCACCACCGCGTCCACCAGCTCGACCAGCGCGGCCTTCGCGTCGCACTCGCGCAGCGGGGCCAGCGCGGCGCGCGCCTCCTCCGCGTAGCGCACGGTGTCCCGGCGCGCCTGCTCCAGCGCGGGGTGCTCCCGCAGCCGGGCCAGCGCCTCCGCGTGCCGCGCGTCGTCCGTCAGGTCGGATTCGAGCAGCTCGCACAGCGCGATGTCCTCGGCGAGGCCCAGCCGCTCGGCGCGCTCGCGCAGCCGCAGCACCGGCAGCGTGGCGATGCCCTCGCGCAGATCGGTCCCCGGCGTCTTGCCGGACTCGTGCGAGTCGGACGCGATGTCGAGGACGTCGTCCGCGAGCTGGAAGGCGACACCGAGGCGCTCGCCGTACTGCGTGAGCACGTCCACGACGGTCTCGTCGGCGCCCGACATCATCGCGCCGAACCGGCACGCGACCGCGACCAGCGAGCCGGTCTTGCCGCCGAGCACGTCGAGGTAGTGGTCGACCGGGTCGCGGCCGTCGCGCGGCCCCGCGGTCTCCAGGATCTGCCCGGTCACCAGCCGCTCGAACGCCTCGGCCTGGATCCGGACGGCCTCGGGCCCGAGGTCCGCCAGGATGTACGAGGCGCGGGCGAAGAGGAAGTCACCCGTGAGGACGGCCAGCGAGTTGCCCCAGCGCACGTTGGCGCTGTCCACGCCGCGCCGGACCTCGGCCTCGTCCATCACGTCGTCGTGGTACAGCGTGGCGAGGTGCGTCAGCTCGACGACCACGGCCGAGGGCACGACACCCGGCGCGTAGGGGTCGCCGAACTGGGCGGCGAGCATCACGAGCAGCGGCCTGAACCGCTTCCCGCCGGCCCGCACGAGGTGCTGGGCGGCTTCCGTGATGAACGGGACCTCGCTCTTGGTGGCTTCGAGCAAACCCTCCTCGACAGCCGCCAATCCGGCCTGGACATCGGCTTCGAGAGCCTGGTCCCGCACGCTCAGCCCGAACGGCCCGACGACGGTCACGAGAGGTTCTCCTGTCTGCTGACGATCACATGGCGAACTCGGTCGATCATTCGGTCGATGACACGGTTTGTCGATGTGTCGCTGCCATCACTCAAGTCAGCGTATCCGGTCACGTTTCGATCACCGCGAGCGCCCACCGTCCCCCGGCCCACTTCGCTCCGCCAGGAGGTATGCGGGAGTACACCCGGAAGGCACACGGGAAGCACCTGCGTGCCCCAACGACGGGTACCCCCGCTCACGGGCGCCACCCGATCACCGGCGGTATGTTCATGATCAGACGATGTGACCCGACTTGCGACGACATGCGGCGAAGCACCCGGAAGAGGCCACCGTGTCCCACAGCCGTGCCCGACCCGCGTACGGCCGGGACCCGACGGTCCCCGCCCTTCCGGCCGTGCCGCACGACGCGTTCCGTCCACCGAGGTGACACACATGCGCATCCGTACGTCCTTTCCCTACGAGACCACTCACGAGGACGTCCTCGTCCCTCTCTCGGACGGCACCCGTCTGTACGCCCGCATCTGGCGGCCGGTGACCGAGGAGCCCGTACCGGCGCTCCTGGAGTACGTCCCGTACCGCCTGACCGACTGGACGGCCCCGCGCGATCAGCAGCGCCACCCCTGGTACGCCGGGCACGGCTACGCCTCCGTCCGAGTGGACGTGCGCGGGCACGGCAATTCGGAGGGCGTGCCGGGCGACGAGGGGGCCCGGACCGAGACGGACGACGGGGTGGAGGTGGTCTCCTGGCTGGCCGGCCGGCCCTGGTGCAGCGGCCGGGTCGGCATGTTCGGGATCTCGTGGGGCGGCTTCAGCTCCCTCCGTGTCGCGGCCCGCGCGCCCGAGCCGCTCAAGGCTGTCGTCACGGTCTGCTCGACCGACGACCTCTATGACAACGAGACACACCACGCGGGAGGTTCCGTCCTCGCCGTCGACACGCACGCCCGGTCGGCCCGTCTGCTCGCCTTCGCCGCCCGTCCGCCGGACCCAGCGCACGTGGGCGAGGGGATGTGGCGGGACATGTGGGAGAAACGGCTGGAGGCGGTCAGCCCCCGCGCGCACACCTGGCTGGCCCACCAGACCCGGGACGCGTACTGGCGCGAGGGCGGCGTCCGCGAGGAGTACGGAGCCGTCCGCGCGGCGGTCCTCGCGGTCGGCGGCTGGCACGACCCGCACCGCGACACGGTGCTGCGCCTGGTGGAGAACCTGCCGCCGGATCGCGTACGAGGCATCATCGGCCCCTGGTCCCGCCAGTACCCGGACCGGGGCCTGCCGCCGGGACCGGCGATCGGCTTCCTCCAGGAGACGCTGCGCTGGTGGGACCACTGGCTCCGGGACGAGGACACGGACGCGCTCTCCGTCCCCCTTCTGCGCTCGTACGTGATGGACGCGCACCCTCCGGCGACCGTGTACGAGCGGATCCCGGGCCGATGGGTGGGCGACCCCGCCTGGCCCTCACCCTCGGTGACCCCGGTCGCGTACGCGCTCCAGGGCGCCCCGCTGCCGGTGCGCTCCCCGCAGCACACAGGGGTCGACGCGGGCCGGCTCTTCCCCTCGGGCGACGACGCCGACCTGCCGCCGGACCAGCGGGAGGAGGACGCCCGGTCGGCCTGCTTCGAGTTCGAGGTGACGGAGGAGATCTGGGTCCTGGGCCGCCCCCGGGTCACTCTGCGGCTGACGTCCGCGTCGCCCCGGGGCCAGGTGATCGCCCGGCTGTGCGACGTGGCCCCGGACGGGGCGTCCACGCTCGTCACCCGGGGCGTCCTGAACCTGTCGGCGCGCCGGGGCCCCGACCAGGCGGTTCCCTGGCGGCCGGGCGACACGGAGCACGTGGTCCTCGACCTGAACGCCATCGGCTACGCGTTCCCGGCGGGCCACCGCATCCGGCTGGGCGTCTCCTCCGCCTACTGGCCCTGGATCTGGCCGCAGCCGGGCTCGGAGGCCGGCTTCACCCTGGAGCCGGTCGGCAGCGTCCTCGAACTCCCGGTGCGGGCGAGGGAGTCGGACCCCTCGGTCGCCTTCGGAGAACCGGAGGAGGCCGAACCCCTCGGCGTGACCGTCTCGGCGCCCCTGGACGAGCCCCGCCCGCCCCGCCTGGTCCTGCGCGACGTGGCCGCCGGGACCTGGAGCGTGGAGGTGGACCCGGGGCGCGGCGGGACCCGGGTGTTCCCCGACGGCCTCGAATGCACGGAGGAGGCCCGGGAGACGTACACGATCGGCACGTCGGACCCGCTGTCCGCCCGCGCCCGTTCGGTGTGGTCGATCCGGCTCCACCGGCCCGAGCTGCCGTGGGACGCCCGCGTCGAGACGGTCTCCGCCATCGCCTGCGACGCCGAGGACTTCATCACGACCGACGAGCTCGTCTGCAGGAACGGCGACGAGGTCGTCTTCCACCGGACCTGGGAGAAGCGGATCCCGCGCACGGCCGGCTGACCGGGCCCGCCGGGACGGGAGTTGGCCGTCGACGGGGCGAACCCGGTTGGTATTGAGTCCACTTGACTGCGGGCGCCCGCCCCGGTCCGGCGTGCCGGCCTCCACCTGGGACCTGTCGCGTCGACCCGACGCGGCCCGCCGCCCCGCCGCTCCCTACTGTGTCCCGCGCCACAAATCCCGCCGCGCCAGGGGCCGCTCGACGCCTTTCGAGGGTCCCGGGAGCGCCCGCCGACGCAGGCACAATGTCCGAATTGGCCCCTCATGGAGCCTTGGTGCTCTTTGGTCTCGTGAGTTGGGTCACCGGCCAGACACCCCTCCGCCGGGCGCCCCTTATGGATCAACCCGTTTGCGAAAGGCAAGTTGAGGATCCAATTCCGACACAATCGGACTTTTTACCCTCGCCTTAACCAGGCCAAAGCGATCTTCGCGGTCAAATCTCGTCTTGTTTCGGACATGTGCTCTCGCATACGTTCTGGTCGACCCCGGGCGGATCGCCGAATCCTGCCGCCGCCCGGCAACCCATCGACCCACGCACGGCAGGAGCGGGGGAACCACAGGTAAGCCGCCGGTCCGGACACATCCGGAACGGCTTGGGGTGAAGCCGCGCCCAGAGCGCGGCCGGGCATCTCCCGCCCGAACCCGACAGCTCACCTCGCAGGCGTCGGAGAGGACATTTCGCCATGCCCGTACGAGCCAAGCACCGCCGTATGAAGACCAACGTCATCACCCGGGGCATGATCGCCGCCGGAACGGGTGGCATCGCCCTCGCCCTCCCCCTCGTGAGCGCGACCGGCGCCAGCGCCGCCACCCCGGCGCAGGCCCCCCAGGTGGCCAAGACCGCCCACACCGCGGTCGTCCCCAACGTGCAGCTCGTCACCTACAAGGTGGTCGCCGGCGACACCCTGTCCAAGGTGGCGAAGAAGTACCCCAAGAGCGGTGGCTGGAAGAAGCTGTACGCGGCGAACCGCGCGATCATCGGCGACAACCCCGCGATGATCCGTCCGGGCATGAAGCTCACCGTGGGCACGAAGACGCTGAAGTCGACGACCGTCCGCACCACGGCGAACGCGACCGCCGCCGTCGCCAAGTCCAAGACGACCACCGTCACCCAGGCCGTCGCCAAGACGTACACCAACAACCTCGACGGCTGGATCAAGGAATCCCTGGACGTCATGGCCAAGGCCGGCATCCCGGGCAGCTACGACGGCATCTACCGCAACGTGATGCGCGAGTCCTCCGGCAACCCCAACGCCATCAACAACTGGGACTCCAACGCCGCCGCGGGCATCCCCTCCAAGGGCCTGCTCCAGGTGATCGACCCCACGTTCCAGGCGTACCACGTCGCCGGCACGTCGTCGAACATCTACGACCCGGTCGCCAACATCACCGCGGCCTGCAACTACGCGGCCGACAAGTACGGCTCCATCGACAACGTCAACGGCGCCTACTGATCCACCCCGCACCACCCGCTTCACCCGCACCCGCCGACGGCGCCCTCCGGCCCGTCGGCGGGTGCGTCGGTGTCGCTAGAAGCCGAAGAGGCGCTCCAGGACGACCGCGATCCCGTCGTCCTCGTTCGACAAGGTGACCTCGTCGGCCACCGCCTTCAGTTCCGGGTGGGCGTTGGCCATCGCCACCCCCCGGGCCGCCCAGTCGAACATCGGGATGTCGTTGGGCATGTCACCGAAGGCGAGCGTCGCACCCGGCGTGAGCCCGAGATGCGCCGCGGCCAGAGCGAGGCCCGTCGCCTTGGTCACCCCGCATGGCTGGAGTTCGACGGTGCCCGGCCCGGACATGGTGACCGTCGCCAGCGAACCGACCACTCCCCGTGCCGCCGAGGCCAACTCGTCGTCCGACAAAGACGGGTGACGGAGCAACACCTTGCTGATCGGCTCCGCCCAGAGGTCGTCCCGACGCGGCACCCGCACGGCCGGCAGCGTCGGATGCGGCATGACGTACCCCGGCTCGATGAGCGTCAGCCCGTCCACGCCGTCCTGGTCGACCGCCGCGTACAGCAGCCCGACCTCCGCCTCGATCTTGCCGAGCGCCGTCTCCGCCAACTCCCTGTCCAGGGTCACCGACCACAGCATGCGGTCCGTGCCCGCGTCGTAGAGCTGCGCCCCCTGACCGCACACCGCCAGTCCCTCGCCGCCGAGTTCGTCGAGAAGTGGTCGCACGCGCGGTGCCGGTCGGCCCGTGACCACGAGATGCCGGGCACCTGCCCGGGTCACTTTCGCCAACGCGGCGCGTGTCCGGTCGGAGAGTGTGTCGTCGCCGCGCAGCAGCGTTCCGTCCAGGTCAGTGGCGATGAGTGAATATGCAGTCGGAGCGGCCATGATCCGAAGAATACGGATCGAACGACTCAACGGCCCGGCCTGAACCGGACGACGTCCGGTATCCCGTCAGCAACGCCGTTCACCGCACGGTGGTAAGCGCGTTGCGACCGCTTCGGATCACCGAGGCTCCGCTTCCGCCCACACTCACTTTCCCGCACAGGACCACCCACAACTCCCCAACACCCCTTCCATCAAGGCCCACTGGGACCGGCATGAGAGTCGCGTGTCACCAAGTCCGTTACGTGTCAGGTCTGTTGAGGAGAGGCACGACGAACTTCCTCATCCATGGATACGCACTCCAGGACCGTGCGCGGCATCCGCTCGACGTCACGGACAGCCGCCACGGGGCGCGGACCAGCGGGCGGGAGCGCGGGGCAGCGGACAGTCGCGGGCGGGGGCGCGGGCCGGGCGGACAAGAGCGGGCAGGGTCAGGCGCGAACGGGGCACGAGCGCACGCGAGCGGGACGAAGGCGCGGAGTGCGGCGAAAGGAGCGGTGGGGGGAGTGCGCGGCGCGAAGGGAAGGGGTGCAACGAGAGCGGGATGAGGGCGCGGTGCGAGGGGAAGGCGCGACGAGAGCGCGACGAGCACGGTCCAAAGCCCGGTGATGCGGCGCCTGTCGACCCGCTTCCGCCCACCGCGGCTCGCAGCCGCCAGCTCCACACCAGGCCAATTCGGACATTGCAACCCCTTTAGGCCCTGCCGTAGTGGGGACACTCCCCCGTAACGTGTGCTCCGACCACATCAAACGCGTGGAACGCATGGCTCACATGGCGAGTACGAATCCGAAAGCGAGGCACCTACCGATGCCCCCCTTCGATGTCCCCGAGGGCGATCCCTTCGGCCCGCACAACCTGCCGTACGGCGTGTTCTCCCTGACCGACCCGGCCGGCGACTCCGAACGACGCGTCGGCGTACGGCTCGGCGACCACGTGCTCGACGCCGGTGCCGCGGCCCGCTCACTCGGCTCCCCCTACGCCGGGCTGCTCGCACAGCCGACCCTCGACCCGCTGCTCGCCGCGGGCCGCACCGCCTGGTCCGACGTCCGGCGCGCGCTGACGGCCTGGGTGACCGTCCCGGCCCACCGGGAAACCCTCGCTCCCCATTTCCACCCTCTCTCCGACGTGACGCTGCACCTCCCGTTCACCGTCGCGGACTACGTGGACTTCTACGCCTCCGAGAACCACGCCCGGAACGTCGGCCAGATCTTCCGCCCCGACGCCGCCGACTCCCTCACGCCGAACTGGAAGCACCTGCCGATCGGCTATCACGGCCGCTCCGGCACGGTCGTGGTCTCCGGCACGGATGTCGTCCGCCCGTCGGGCCAGCGCAAGGCCCCCGCGGACACCGCCCCGGTCTTCGGCCCCTCGGTCCGCCTGGACATCGAGGCGGAGGTCGGCTTCGTGGTCGGCGCTCCCTCGGAACAGGGCCGGCCGGTGCCCCTGGGCGACTACCGCGACCACGTCTTCGGCCTCTGCCTGCTCAACGACTGGTCGGCGCGCGACGTCCAGGCCTGGGAGTACGTCCCGCTCGGCCCCTTCCTAGGCAAGTCCTTCGCCACGTCCGTGTCGGCGTGGATCACCCCGCTGGACGCCCTCGACGACGCCCTGGTGGCCCCGCCCGAGCGCACGCACCCCCTCCTCCCCTACCTCGACGACGCCTCCGAGGAACCGGGCGGCTACGACCTCCGGATCTCCGTGGCTATCAACGGCCACGTCGTCTCCGAACCCCCCTTCTCCACCATGTACTGGACGGCCGCCCAGCAACTGGCCCACATGACGGTCAACGGCGCCTCCCTGCGCACCGGTGACCTCTACGGCTCCGGAACGGTCAGCGGCCCCACCGAGGGCGAGCGCGGCTCGCTGCTCGAACTCACCTGGAACGGCCGCGACGCCCTCGAACTCCCCGACGGCAAGCGAACGTTCCTCGAGGACGGCGACGAGGTCACCCTGACGGCCTGGGCCCCGGGCCCGGGCGGAACCCGCGTCGGCCTCGGCGAGGTCCGGGGCCGCATCACGCCGGCTGTTTCCCTGTAGAGGTCGCTGAGAGAGCTCTGGGGAGAGGCCCCGGGAGGCCTCCTGAGGAGACGCCCGGGAGACGTCCGGGAGACGGCTTCGGGAGGCCTCTCCCGGAAGGAACCTCCGGCGGGAACGGGGTCCGTGTCACGGTGACCGGCGGCCTGGCCAGCGGCCCGGCTCGCATCCCGGTCGGCGTCCCGGTCGGCGGCCCGGCTGGCGTCCCGGCCGCGTCCGACCACCGTGCCCGGCGCAGGCCGGCTCGGCCCGGCACCGCCGGTGGAGACCACGGAGCCCGGCGGGCCCCAGCCGGAGTCGGCGGCCCGGCGGGGCCGAGCCGGGATCCGCGGCCCGGCGGCGGCCCAGCCGGGATCGGCGGCCCGGCGGAGTCAGCGGCACCCGGCAGGGTCGGCGGCACCCGGCAGTGGCAGCGACACCTGACGGAGTCTGCATTGCCCGGCCGGGCGTCTCCCCGCGTCCCCCGTCTCCCCGGTATCGGGCCCGCTAGGGCTCGCTACATCCAGTCCTCGGGCTCCGGCTCCTGGTCCAGCTCCGGCCAGTCCGGGTCCGGTCCCGGCGCTGCCGCCGGAGCCGCCGAGGCCAGGGCCGGGTCCGCCTCGGGTCTGGTGCCGGGCCCCGGAGCCGCGGGCGCACCGCCGGTCAGCGAGGCGAGCACCCCGATGACGCCCTCGCCGTACGTCGCCAGCTTCTTCTCGCCCACCCCGCTGATACCGCCCAGGTCCTTCACGGAGGTGGGCCACACCGTGGCGATCTCCCGCAGCGTGGCGTCATGGAAGATGACGTACGCCGGGACGCCCTGCTCACGCGCCTGCTCACCGCGCCAGGCACGCAGCGCCTCGAACGCGGGCACGAGCTCGGCGGGCAGTTCGGCCGCCGCCGCCTTGGCCTTGCGGTCTCCCTTGGGTGCCGACGACCGGGACACGGCCGGCTTCGGCGCCTCCTTGCGCAGCGGCACGTCCCGCTCGCGCCGCAGCACGGTCCCGCTCGCCTCGGTCAGCACCAGCGTGCCGTACTCGCCCTCGACCGCGATCAGCCCCTGGGAGAGCAACTGTCTTACGACGCCGCGCCATTCGGACTCGGCCAGTTCCTCGCCGATGCCGAAGACGGACAGTTGGTCGTGGTCGAACTGGATCACCTTGGCGGTCTTCCGCCCGAGCAGGATGTCGACGATCTGACCGGCGCCGAACTTCTGTCCCCGCTCGCGCTGGAGGCGCACCACCGTGGACAGCAGCTTCTGCGCCGCGACCGTGCCGTCCCAGGTCTCCGGGGGCGTCAGACAGGTGTCGCAGTTGCCGCAGGCCGGGGTGTCGGGGTCCTGGCCGAAGTAGGCGAGGAGCTGGGACCGCCGGCACTGGGCCGTCTCGCACAGGGCGAGCATCGCGTCCAGATGGGCAGCCGCCCGGCGTCTGAACGCCTCGTCGCCCTCCGATCCCTGGATCATCTTGCGCTGCTGGACAACGTCCTGAAGGCCGTAGGCCATCCAGGCCGTGGAGGGCAGTCCGTCACGGCCGGCGCGGCCCGTCTCCTGGTAGTAGCCCTCGACGGACTTCGGCAGGTCGAGGTGGGCGACGAACCGGACGTCCGGCTTGTCGATGCCCATGCCGAAGGCGATCGTGGCGACGACCACGAGGCCCTCCTCCCGCAGGAAGCGGGACTGGTGCGCGGCACGGGTGCCCGAGTCCAGGCCCGCGTGGTACGGCACGGCCTCGATGCCGTTGCGGGAGAGGAACTCGGCGGTCTTCTCGACCGAGTTGCGTGAGAGGCAGTACACGATGCCCGCGTCGCCCGCGTGCTCCTCGCGCAGGAAGGACAGCAACTGCTTCTTCGGATCCGCCTTGGGAACGATCCGGTACTGGATGTTGGGCCGGTCGAAGCTCGCCTCGAAGTGGCGGGCCGTGGGCATGCCCAGCCGCTGAGTGATCTCCTTGTGCGTCGCACGGGTGGCGGTGGCCGTCAGCGCGATGCGCGGGACGTCCGGCCAGCGTTCGCCGAGCAGCGAGAGCGCCAGATAGTCGGGACGGAAGTCGTGGCCCCACTGGGCGACACAGTGCGCCTCGTCGATCGCGAAAACGGAGATCTTCCCGCGG
Organism: Streptomyces sp. NPDC028298; assembly: GCF_055565895.1. Taxonomy (NCBI): domain Bacteria; kingdom Bacillati; phylum Actinomycetota; class Actinomycetes; order Kitasatosporales; family Streptomycetaceae; genus Streptomyces; species Streptomyces sp. NPDC028298. The sequence goes on along the minus strand of NZ_JBVHTL010000004.1, from coordinate 153,579 downwards.
GACAGCAGATCCAGCGTGCTGTCGAGACGCAGTCGCTCGGGGGCCAGGTAGAGAAGGTCGAGCTCGCCGGCCAGGAACTCCGCCTCGACCACGCGCCGCTCGTCGAAGTCCTGCGTCGAGTTCATGAACCCGGCCCGCACGCCCAGCGCCCGCAGCGCGTCCACCTGGTCCTGCATGAGCGCGATGAGCGGGGAGACCACAACGCCCGTACCCGGTCTGACCAGGGAGGGGATTTGGTAGCAGAGGGACTTTCCGCCGCCGGTCGGCATCAGGACGACGGCGTCACCGCCCGCCACCACATGCTCGATGATCGCCTGCTGCTCGCCACGGAAGGCGTCGTACCCGAAGACCCTATGGAGGGCGGCCAGCGCCTCGCTCCCGCCCAGTGTCTCCGTCGCGTCCGCTTCGGTCATCACACCCGTCCCGCCCATCGTTCCGTCCCCCGTACGTCGCGCCTCGACCACTGCGTCCACGATAGGGGTCCGCGCCGACAGTCCGAGAGTTGTCCACAGGCTGCGAGGGGCCGGCTTCCCTACGTATCGGCGCCTGTCCCGTCTCACCCTGCTGCACGGCGCGCCCCGGCGGGGTTCAACCCGTTGGCCCCGCTTGCATGGCGGCGCTTCGGGGCCGAGGGCCATGCTGCTCGGGCGGGAGGAGGGGGCCCGCAGCCGACGGACCCGTGCAGTCCGTACGCCTCTCTCGTGTCTCTAGGAGCCTTCGCATGCCCCAGCGTCCCCTCAGGACCGTCATCACCCTCGTGACAGCCGCCACCGCGTCGCTCGCCCTGTCCGCCGGCCCCGCCCCGGCGGCGGAGGGCCCGATCGACCCGAAGGCCTTGCGCGATCTGGTCAAGGCATACCTCGCCAGCGTCAAGTACCTCGACGAGAAGGTCGCCCTCGCCGACGGATACGTGCCCCGCCAGTGCTCCTCGGACCCCGCGGGGCACGGCAGCATGGGCTACCACTACTTCAACGAGTCCCGCTACGGCTCGCTCGATCCGAGGAAGCCCTCGGCCCTGCTGTTCGAGGACGGCAAGGACGGAAAGCGCAGGCTCGCCGGGGTCGAGTGGATCGTGCTGGACTCCGACCAGAACATGAAGACCAGCAAGGACCGGCCGTCGATGTTCGGCGGGCAGAAGTTCGACGGTCCGATGCCGGGCCACTACCCGGGTATGCCGATCCACTACGACCTGCACGTCTGGCTGTGGAAGCAGAATCCCAACGGGCTGTTCGACCGCTGGAACCCCAGGGTGAAGTGCCCGCCCGCCCCTGCCCACACCGGCAAGACGGACACCGGCAAGACGGACACCGGCCACACGGGCATGACGGGCTCGGGCATGACGGGCACGGGCATGACGGGCACGGGCACGGGCAAAACGAGTACGGGGAAGACGAGCACGGGGAAGACGAGCACGGGCCACAGCGGCAAGACGCCCGGCGCCCACCACGGCTCGTCCGGCACGGCACACACCGGGTCCGCGGGCGCGGGCCGCACCGCCCACTGAGAACGGCTCGGGCCCCGCTCCCTCGAAGGGAGCGGGGCCCGAGCCGCGTGCGGAACCTCTCAGCGCACGAAGACCCCGGCCTGGCCGGCCAGGTTCAGGAAGTACTGCGGCGCCACACCGAGCACCAGCGTGACGACCACACCGGCGGCGATCGCCGTCATGGTCAGCGGCGACGGCACGGCGACCGTCGGTCCCTCGGGCTTGGGCTCGCTGAAGAACATCAGCACGATCACGCGGATGTAGAAGAACGCCGCGATCGCCGACGAGATCACACCGACCACGACGAGCGCGCCCGCGCCGCCCTCGGCCGCCGCCTTGAACACGGCGAACTTTCCGGCGAATCCCGAGGTGAGCGGGATGCCCGCGAAGGCCAGCAGGAAGACCGCGAACACCGCGGCCACCAGCGGCGACCTGCGTCCGAGACCGGCCCACTTGGACAGGTGCGTGGCCTCTCCGCCCGCGTCCCGTACGAGCGTGACGACGGCGAAGGCGCCGATCGTCACGAAGGAGTACGCGCCCAGGTAGAAGAGGACCGACGAGACGCCGTCCGGCGAGGTCGCGATGACACCCGCGAGGATGAACCCGGCGTGCGCGATCGACGAGTACGCCAGGAGCCGCTTGATGTCGGTCTGGGTGATCGCCACGATCGCGCCGCCCAGCATGGTGACGATCGCCACGGCCCACATGACCGGCCGCCAGTCCCAGCGCATGCCCGGCAGGACGACGTAGAGCAGGCGCAGCAGCGCGCCGAACGCCGCCACCTTCGTCGCCGCCGCCATGAAGCCGGTGACCGGGGTCGGCGCGCCCTGGTAGACGTCGGGCGTCCACATGTGGAAGGGCACCGCGCCGACCTTGAAGAGCAGGCCCATGACGACCAGGGCCATGCCCATGAGCAGCAGCACGTCGTTGCCCATGGTGCCGGCGAGGGCCGGGTCGACGTTCGTGACCGTGCCGTCGACGACGTGCGCGATCGTCGCGTACGACACCGATCCCGCGTAGCCGTAGAGCAGGGCGATGCCGAAGAGCGTGAACGCGGAGGCGAAGGCGCCGAGCAGGAAGTACTTGACCGCCGCCTCCTGCGACATGAGCCGCTTGCGGCGGGCCACGGCGCACAGGAGGTAGAGCGGCAGGGAGAAGACCTCGAGGGCGACGAACAGCGTCAGCAGGTCGTTGGCCGCGGGGAAGACGAGCATGCCGCTGATCGCGAAGAGCAGCAGCGGGAACACCTCGGTGGTGGTGAACCCGGCCTTCACGGCGGCCTTCTCGCTGTCGCTGCCGGGCACCGAGGAGGCCTGCGCGGCGAACGCGTCGACCCGGTTGCCGTGCGCCAAGGGGTCGAGGCGCCGCTCGGCGAAGGTGAAGACGCCGAGGATCCCGGCGAGCAGGATCGTGCCCTGGAGGAACAGGGCCGGTCCGTCGACCGCGACCGCGCCCATCGCCGCGATGTGCGCCTTGGTGGTGCCGTATCCGCCCGCCGCGAGCGCGACGACCGCGGAGAAGGCCGCGGCCAGCGCCACGACGGCGACGAAGACCTGTGCGTAGTAACGGGACTTGCGCGGCACGAAGGCCTCGACCAGCACCCCGATGACCGCCGCACCGAGAACGATCAACGTGGGCGACAATTGCCCATATTCGATCTTAGGTGCATCGATCTTGGAGATCGGCTCGGCGGCTGTCGCCGCGGTTGTCCACAGGCTGTGGACGGCTGATGCGCTCACTTGGCCGCCTCCACCTCGGGCTTGGGGTCCGTCTTGTGTACATCTGACATGGTCTGCTTGACCGCCGGGTTGACGATGTCGGTGAGCGGCTTCGGGTAGACGCCCAGGAAGATCAGCAGAGCGATCAGCGGGGCGACGACCAGGAGCTCGCGCACCCTGAGGTCCGGCATCTCGGCGACCTCGGCCTTGACCGGGCCCGTCATCGTCCGCTGGTAGAGGACGAGGGTGTAGAGCGCGGCAAGGACGATGCCGAAGGTGGCGATGATGCCGACCACCGGGTAGCGCGTGAACGTGCCGACCAGGACCAGGAATTCACTCACGAAGGGCGCGAGCCCCGGGAGCGAGAGCGTCGCGAGGCCGCCGATCAGGAAGGTGCCCGCGAGCACCGGGGCGACCTTCTGCACCCCTCCGTAGTCGGCGATGAGACGCGAGCCGCGGCGCGAGATCAGGAAGCCGGCCACCAGCATCAGGGCGGCGGTCGAGATCCCGTGGTTGACCATGTAGAGCGTCGCGCCCGACTGCCCCTGGCTGGTCATCGCGAAGATGCCCAGGATGATGAACCCGAAGTGGGAGATCGAGGCGTAGGCGACCAGCCGCTTGATGTCCCGCTGCCCGACCGCGAGCAGCGCTCCGTAGACGATGCTGATCAGCGCCAGGACGAGGATCGCGGGCGTCGCCCACTTGCTCGCCTCGGGGAAGAGCTGGAGGCAGAAGCGGAGCATCGCGAAGGTGCCGACCTTGTCGACGACCGCGGTGATCAGCACGGCGACCGGGGCGGTCGCCTCGCCCATGGCGTTGGGCAGCCAGGTGTGCAGCGGCCACAGGGGCGCCTTCACCGCGAAGGCGAAGAAGAAGCCGAGGAACAGCCACCGCTCGGTGCTGGTCGCCATGTGCAGGGAGCCGTCGGCCCGCGCGTGGACGATCTCCTGGAGCGAGAAGCTCCCGGCGACCACGTACAGACCGATCACGGCGGCCAGCATGATCAGACCGCCGACCAGGTTGTAGAGGAGGAACTTGACCGCGGCGTACGAGCGCTGCGTCGCCGCCGCCTCGTCGCCGTGCTCGTGGGCCCGGTCCCCGAAGCCGCCGATGAGGAAGTACATCGGGATCAGCATGGCTTCGAAGAAGACGTAGAAGAGGAAGACGTCGGTGGCCTCGAAGGAGATGATCACCATCGCCTCGACGGCCAGGATCAGGGCGAAGAACCCCTGGGTCGGACGCCAGCGCCTGCTTCCGGTCTCCATCGGGTCGGCGTCGTGCCAGCCCGCCAGGATCACGAACGGCATCAGCAGCGCGGTGAGCGCGACGAGCGCCACCCCGATGCCGTCCACGCCCAGTTGGTAGCTGACCCCGAAGTCCGGGATCCAGGCGTGGGATTCGGTGAGCTGGTAGCGGGCGCCGCCGGGGTCGAAACGCACCAGGGTGACCACGGCGAGCGCCAGCGTGCCCAGGGAGACGAGCAGCGCCAGCCATTTCGCGGCGACGCGCCGCGCGGCCGGCACGGCGGCCGTGGCGATCGCCCCGAGGGCCGGGAGCGCCGCCGTCGCTGTCAGCAGAGGAAAGGACATCGGTATCAGACCGCCCTCATCAGCAGGGTCGCGGCGACGAGGATCGCCGCACCGCCGAACATCGAGACCGCGTAACTGCGCGCATAGCCGTTCTGGAGCTTGCGCAGCCGCCCGGAGAGGCCGCCCACCGAGGCGGCCGTCCCGTTGACGACTCCGTCGACCAGCGTGTGGTCGACGTACACCAGGGAGCGGGTGAGGTGCTCACCGCCACGTACCAGCACGACGTGGTTGAAGTCGTCCTGGTACAGGTCGCGCCGGGCGGCGCGGGTGAGCAGGGAGCCGCGCGGGGCGACGACCGGGACGGAGCTGCGTCCGTACTGGAGGTAGGCGATGCCGGCGCCGACGACGAGCAGCACCATGGTGGCCAGGGTGACGGTCAGGGCGCTCACGGGCGAGTCGCCCTCGGAGTGTCCGGTGACCGGCTCCAGCCAGTGCAGGAAGCGGTCGCCGACGCTGAAGAAGCCACCCGCGAACACCGAGCCGAAGGCCAGCACGATCATCGGGATCGTCATGGACCTGGGCGACTCGTGCGGGTGCGGTTCGTGGCCCTCCGCGTCCGGCTGCCAGCGCTTCTCGCCGAAGAAGGTCATGATCATCACGCGCGTCATGTAGTACGCGGTGATCGCGGCGCCCAGCAGGGCCACGCCGCCGAGGATCCAGCCCTCGGTGCCTCCCTTGGCGAAGGCCGCCTCGATGATCTTGTCCTTGGAGAAGAAGCCGGACAGGAAGGGGAAGCCGATGATCGCGAGATAGCCGAGGCCGAAGGTCACGAACGTGATCGGCATGTACTTCCTGAGGCCGCCGAACTTCCTCATGTCGACCTCGTCGTTCATGCCGTGCATGACCGAACCGGCGCCGAGGAAGAGCCCCGCCTTGAAGAAGCCGTGCGTCACCAGGTGCATGATCGCCCAGACGTAGCCGATGGGGCCGAGGCCCGCGGCCAGCACCATGTAGCCGATCTGCGACATCGTCGAGCCGGCGAGCGCCTTCTTGATGTCGTCCTTCGCGCAACCGACGATCGCACCGAACAGGAGCGTGACCCCGCCCACGACGGTGACGACGAGCTGGGCGTCGGGCGCCGCGTTGAAGACGGCGGCCGAGCGCACGATCAGATACACGCCCGCGGTCACCATGGTGGCGGCGTGGATGAGGGCCGAGACCGGGGTCGGGCCCTCCATCGCGTCCCCGAGCCAGGACTGCAGCGGCACCTGGGCCGACTTGCCGCAGGCCGCGAGCAGCAGCATCAGCCCGATGGCCGTGAGCTTGCCCTCGGTGGCGTCCCCGGCGATCCCGGAGTGCCCCTCGGTGCCGAGCAGCGGCCCGAAGGCGAAGGTCCCGAAGGTCGTGAACATCAGCATGATGGCGATGGACAGGCCCATGTCGCCGACACGGTTGACCAGGAAGGCCTTCTTGGCGGCGGTGGCCGCGCTGGGCTTGTGCTGCCAGAAGCCGATCAGCAGGTACGAGGCGAGACCGACGCCTTCCCAGCCGACGTACAGCAGAAGGTAGTTGTCGGCGAGGACGAGCAGGAGCATCGCCGCCAGGAACAGGTTCAGATAGCCGAAGAAGCGGCGGCGGCGCTCGTCGTGCTCCATGTACCCGATCGAGTACAGGTGGATCAGCGAGCCGACGCCGGTGATCAGCAGGACGAACGTCATCGACAACTGGTCGAGCTGGAAGCCGACGTCCGCCCGGAAGTCTCCGACGGCGATCCAGCTGAACAGGTGCTGGGTGAAGGTCCGGTCCTCAGGACCCTTCCCCAGCATGTCGGCGAAGAGCACGACGGCGACCACGAAGGAGGCCGCCGCGAGCACCGTGCCGATCCATTGGCCGACGGCGTCCAGCCGGCGTCCGCCGCACAGCAGTACGGCCGCTCCGAGCAGAGGCGCCGCGATGAGCAGCGCAATCAGGTTCTCCACGATTCAGCGACCCCTTACAGCTTCATCAGGCTGGCGTCGTCGACCGAGGCCGAGTGGCGGGAACGGAACAGCGACACGATGATCGCGAGCCCGACCACGACCTCCGCGGCGGCGACGACCATCGTGAAGAACGCGATGATCTGGCCGTCGAGATTGCCGTGCATGCGGGAGAAGACGACGAAGGCGAGGTTGCAGGCGTTGAGCATGAGCTCGATGCACATGAACACCACGATCGCGTTCCGTCTGATCAGGACACCGGTGGCGCCGATCGTGAACAACAGAGCGGAGAGGTAGAGGTAGTTGACCGGATTCACTTGGACGCCTCCTCCGGCTTCGTGCGCTCCAGGCGCTCCTCGGCACGCTGCTCCAGCGCCTTCAGGTCGTTCAGCGCGTCGGCCGACACGTCACGGATCTGCCCGCGGTCGCGCAGCGTCTTGCTGACGGTCAGCTCGGACGGAGTGCCGTCCGGGAGCAGGCCCGCGATGTCCACCGCGTTGTGCCGGGCGTAGACACCCGGCGCCGGCAGCGGCGGGATGTGCTTGCCCTCGCGCACCCGCTGCTCGGACAGCTCGCGCTGGGTCCTGGCACGCTCGGTGCGCTCGCGGTGCGTCAGCACCATGGCGCCGACGGTGGCCGTGATGAGCAGGGCGCCGGTGATCTCGAAGGCGAACACGTACTTCGTGAAGATGAGGGCGGCGAGGCCCTCCACGTTGCCGTTGGCGTTCGCCTTCGCCAGACCGTCGAAGTCCTGGATGGACGCGTTGCCGATGCCGGCGAACAGCAGGATGCCGAAACCGGCTCCGCACAGCAGGGCCAGCCAGCGCTGGCCCTTGATGGTCTCCTTCAACGAGTCCGCCGCGGTGACACCGACGAGCATGACGACGAAGAGGAAGAGCATCATGATCGCGCCGGTGTAGACGACGACCTGGACGATGCCCAGGAAGTAGGCGCCGTTGGCGAGGTAGAACACCGCCAGGACGATCATGGTCCCGGCGAGGCACAGCGCGCTGTGCACGGCCTTGCGCATGAACACGGTGCACAGGGCGCCGATCACCGCGACGGTGCCGAGAACCCAGAACTGGACGGCCTCTCCGGTGGAGGTGGAGTACGCGGCCAGGTTGGCGGTCATGCCTCCGTCCCCTCTCCGGCGGACGTGCCCGACGGACTCGCCGAGGGGTGCAACTCGCCCTTGGAGACGGCCACCTGGCGCTCGGTGCCGGGTGCCGCCTCGGTCACCAGACCTCGGTAGTAGTCCTGCTCGTCGGTGCCCGGGAAGATCGAGTGCGGTGTCTCGACCATGCCTTCCTGGAGTCCGGCGAGCAGTTGCTCCTTGGTGTAGATGAGGTTGGCGCGGCTGCTGTCCGCGAGCTCGAACTCGTTCGTCATCGTCAGCGCGCGCGTGGGGCACGCCTCGATGCACAGCCCGCACAGGATGCAGCGGGCGTAGTTGATCTGATAGACGCGGCCGTAGCGCTCACCCGGGGAGTAGCGCTCCTCCTCGGTGTTGTCCGCGCCCTCCACATAGATGGCGTCCGCGGGACAGGCCCAGGCGCAGAGTTCACAGCCGACGCACTTCTCCAGGCCGTCCGGGTGGCGGTTGAGCTGGTGCCGGCCGTGGAACCGCGGTGCGGTGGTCTTCTGCTGTTCCGGGTACTGCTCGGTCAGCCGCTTCTTGAACATGGCCTTGAAGGTCACGCCGAAACCGGCGACGGGGTTCTGGAAACCGGGCTTGGTCTCCTTCGGCTCCTCAGCCATCGGACCCCTCCTTTCCGTCACGAGATCCGGTAACCGGTCCATCACTCGCAGTATCGGACCCGCCACTGACAATCAGCTCCCGCTCACGGCGCGGACGGCGCCGCGGTACCGGCGGCAGCTCCTGTCCGGGCAGCGGGGGCACGGGGAATCCGCCGGCCATCGGGTCGAAGGCGGCGGGCTCGGCGGGCGTCTCCTGGCCCTTCTTGTCGCGGAAGATGTCCGCCACGAACGACAGCAGCAGGAGGACGAGGACGCCTCCGCCGACGTACAGGGCGATGTCCGCGAAGTCGTAGTTCTCGTTGCGCAGCGTCCGCACCGTCGCGACGAGCATCAGCCAGGCCACGGAGACCGGGATGAGCACCTTCCAGCCGAGCTTCATGAGCTGGTCGTAGCGGACGCGCGGGAGCGTGCCGCGCAGCCAGATGAAGAAGAACAGCAGGAGCTGCACCTTCACCACGAACCAGAGCATGGGCCACCAGCCGTGGTTGGCGCCCTCCCAGAAGCTGCTGATCGGCCAGGGAGCACGCCAGCCGCCCAGGAAGAGCGTGGTGGACACGGCCGAGACCGTCACCATGTTCACGTACTCGGCGAGCATGAACAGCGCGAACTTGATCGACGAGTACTCGGTGTTGAAGCCGCCGACCAGATCGCCCTCGGACTCCGGCATGTCGAACGGGGCCCGGTTGGTCTCACCGATCATCGTCACGATGTAGATCAGGAACGAGACCGGCAGCAGGAGGATGTACCAGCGGTCCTGCTGCTGCTCGACGATCGTCGAGGTCGACATCGACCCGGAGTAGAGGAACACCGAGGCGAACGCGGCACCCATGGCGATCTCGTACGAGATCATCTGCGCGCAGGAGCGCAGACCGCCGAGGAGCGGATAGGTGGATCCGGAGCTCCAGCCCGCGAGCACGATCCCGTAGATGCCCACCGAGGCCACCGCGAGGATGTAGAGCATCGCGATCGGCAGGTCGGTGAGCTGCATCGTGGTGCGCTGACCGAAGATCGAGATCTCGTTGTCCGCGGGTCCGAAGGGGATCACCGCGATCGCCATGAAGGCCGGGATGGCCGCGACGATCGGCGCGAGGACGTAGACGACCTTGTCCGCGCGCTTGACGACGAGGTCCTCCTTGAGCATCAGCTTCACGCCGTCGGCGAGCGACTGGAGCATGCCCCAGGGCCCGTGCCGGTTGGGGCCGATGCGGAGCTGCATCCAGGCGACGACCTTGCGCTCCCACACGATGGAGAAGAGCACGGTCACCATCAGGAAGGCGAAGCAGAACACCGCCTTGATGACGACCAGCCACCAGGGGTCGTGGCCGAACATCGAGAGGTCTTCAGCGGCGAGGTACGGCGTCATGCCTCCACCTCCTTGGGGGCCTCGGCGGCGATCGTCGCCGGGCCGATGCGGACGAGTGCGCCGGGCAGCGCCCCGGTGTCGGAGGCGACGCCCCCTCCGGTCGAGTTCAGCGGGAGCCAGACCACGCGGTCGGGCATCTCGGTGATCTGCAGCGGGAGTTCGACCGCCCCGGCGGGACCGGTCACGGCGATGAGGTCGCCGTCCTTGACCCCGGCCTCGGCGGCGGTGGCGGCCGACACACGCGCGCGTGCCGCGTGCCGGGTCCCGGCGAGCGCGGTGTCGCCCTCCTGGAGACGCCCCTGGTCGAGCAGCAGCCGGTGTCCGGCCAGGACGGCCTCACCGGCGGCCGGACGGGGCATCTGCACCCCGGTCTCGCCGGGTTCGCCGGCCCGCTGTCCGTCCCAGGCGCCGAGCCGGTCGATCTCCCCGCGCGTGGTGCGCAGGTCCGGCAGCCCGAGGTGGACGTCCATCGCGTCGGCCAGCATCTGCAGGACCCGCGCGTCGGCGGGCGCGAGGCGCCGGGTCATCTGGTCGGGCTTGAGCGCCGCCTCGAAGGAGCGGACCCTGCCTTCCCAGTTGACGAAGCTTCCGGCCTTCTCCGCGACCGCGGCGACCGGCAGGACGACGTCCGCGTGCTCGGTGACCTCGCTGGGCCGCATTTCGAGCGACACCAGGAAGCCGACCTCGGACAGGGCCTCACGCGCGCGTGCCGGGTCGGGGAGGTCGGCGACCTCCACGCCCGCCACCACCAGGGCGCGCAGCTCGCCGCCGGCGGCGGCCTCCACGATCTGGCCGGTGTCCCGGCCGTAGCGGTGCGGGAGTTCGGAGACGCCCCACGCGGCCGCGACCTCGTCCCGCGCGCGCGGATCGGTGGCCGGGCGGCCGCCGGGCAGCAGCGACGGAAGCGCGCCGGCCTCGATCGCACCGCGTTCCCCGGCCCGGCGCGGGATCCACACCAGGCGGGCACCGGTGGCGGTGGCGGTCCGCACGGCGGCGGTCAGTCCTCCGGCCACGGAGGCCAGCCGCTCACCGACGACGATCACGGCTCCCTCGGCCCGCAGCGCCTCGGCGGCCTTCGCTCCGTCGCCCTCCAGGCCGACGCCGCTCGCGAGCGCGTCCAGCCACTCGGTCTCGGTGCCGGGGGCGGCCGGCAGCAGCGTGCCGCCCGCCTTCGTCAGACCGCGCGTGGCATGCGTGGCGAGGGAGAAGGTCTTCTGACCGTGCCCGCGCCAGGCCTTGCGCAGCCGCAGGAAGACGCCGGGCGCCTCCTCCTCGGACTCGAAGCCCGCCAGCAGGACGGCGGGCGCCTTCTCCAGAGAGGTGTACGTGATGCCGGTGCCGTCGAGGTCCCGGCCGCGTCCGGCGACCCGGGCGGCCAGGAAGTCGGCCTCCTCGGAGCTGTGCACGCGCGCGCGGAAGTCGATGTCGTTCGTGTCGAGGGCCACGCGCGCGAACTTGCTGTACGCGTAGGCGTCCTCGACGGTGAGCCGGCCGCCGGTGAGGACACCGGCCCGGCCGCGGGCGGCGGCCAGTCCCTGGGCGGCCGCCTCCAGGGCCTCCGGCCAGGACGCGGGTTCGAGGACGCCGTCGGCGTTGCGCACCAGGGGGGTGTCGAGGCGGTCGCGCTGCTGCGCGTACCGGAACCCGAACCGGCCCTTGTCGCAGACCCATTCCTCGTTGACCTCGGGGTCCGGCGCCGCGAGACGCCGCATCACCTTGCCGCGCCGGTGGTCGGTGCGCGTCGCGCAGCCGCCGGAGCAGTGCTCGCACACGGAGTGCGAGGAGATGAGGTCGAAGGGACGTGAGCGGAACCGGTAGGCCGCCGAGGTGAGCGCGCCGACCGGGCAGATCTGGATCGTGTTGCCGGAGAAGTACGACTCGAAGGGGTCGCCGTCACCGGTGCCGACCTGCTGGAGCGCGCCCCGCTCGACCAGCTCGATCATGGGGTCGCCCGCGATCTGGTTCGAGAAGCGGGTGCAGCGGGCGCACAGCACGCACCGCTCGCGGTCCAGGAGCACCTGGGTGGAGATGGGGACCGGCTTCTCGTACGTCCGCTTCTTGCCCTCGAAGCGGGATTCGGCGTTGCCGTGCGACATCGCCTGGTTCTGCAGGGGGCACTCGCCGCCCTTGTCGCAGACCGGGCAGTCCAGCGGGTGGTTGATGAGCAGCAGCTCCATCACACCGTGCTGAGCCTTCTCGGCGACCTGGGAGGTGAGTTGAGTCTTGACGACCATCCCGTCCGTACAGGTGATCGTGCAGGACGCCATGGGCTTGCGCTGGCCCTCGACCTCGACGATGCACTGGCGGCAGGCGCCGGCCGGGTCGAGGAGCGGGTGGTCGCAGAACCGGGGGATCTCGATGCCGAGTTGTTCGGCGGCCCGGATGACCAGGGTGCCCTTGGGCACGCTCATCTCGACGCCGTCGATCGTCAGCGAGACGAGGTCCTCCGGCGGGACCGCCGCTTCCCCGCCTCCGGAGGGAGCGCTGGTGGTCACTGTCATGCGTTCACCTCCGTGTGCTTGTCCGCCCAGACCGTGGACCTGGCGGGGTCGAAGGGGCAGCCGCGGCCCGTGATGTGCTGCTCGTACTCCTCGCGGAAGTACTTGAGCGAGGAGAAGATCGGCGAGGCGGCACCGTCGCCGAGGGCGCAGAAGGACTTGCCGTTGATGTTGTCGGCGATGTCGTTGAGCTTGTCGAGGTCGGACATGACGCCCTTGCCGGCCTCGATGTCGCGGAGCAATTGGACGAGCCAGTACGTTCCCTCACGGCAGGGCGTGCACTTGCCGCAGGACTCATGGGCGTAGAACTCGGTCCAGCGGGTGACGGCGCGGACGACGCAGGTCGTCTCGTCGAAGCACTGGAGTGCTTTCGTGCCGAGCATGGAACCCGCGGCGCCCACTCCTTCGTAATCAAGAGGGACGTCGAGATGCTCGTCGGTGAACATCGGGGTCGAGGAGCCGCCCGGCGTCCAGAACTTCAGCCGGTGGCCGGGGCGCATCCCGCCACTCATGTCGAGGAGTTGACGCAGGGTGATGCCGAGGGGTGCCTCGTACTGGCCGGGGCTGGCGACATGGCCGCTGAGCGAGTAGAGCGTGAAGCCCGGAGACTTCTCGCTGCCCATCGACCTGAACCATTCCTTGCCTTTTTGGAGAATTGCGGGAACTGAGGCGATGGATTCGACGTTGTTCACAACAGTTGGACACGCATAAAGGCCCGCGACAGCAGGGAAAGGGGGGCGGAGCCGCGGTTGACCACGGCGGCCTTCGAGCGAGTCGAGCAGCGCGGTCTCCTCACCGCAGATGTACGCGCCCGCGCCCGCGTGCACGGTGAGCTGGAGGTCGAGTCCGCTGCCCAGGATGTTCTCGCCGAGGTAGCCCGCCGCGTAGGCCTCTCGTACGGCCTCGTGCAACCGCCGCAATACGGGGACGACTTCACCGCGGAGATAGATGAAGGCATGCGAAGACCGGATGGCATAGCACGCGATCACGATGCCCTCGATGAGGCTGTGCGGGTTCGCGAAGAGGAGCGGGATGTCCTTGCAGGTTCCCGGCTCCGATTCGTCGGCGTTGACAACTAGATAGTGAGGTTTGCCGTCTCCCTGGGGAATGAACTGCCATTTCATTCCGGTCGGGAAGCCGGCGCCGCCACGGCCCCGCAGCCCGGAGTCCTTGACGTACGCGATCAGGTCGTCCGGTGACATGGCGAGTGCCTTGCGCAGGCCCTCGTACCCCTCGTGCCTTCGGTAGACGTCCAGCGACCAGGACCTGTCCTCGTCCCAGAAGGCCGACAGCACGGGTGCGAGCAGCTTTTCCGGACTTGTCTCGTTGATCTCGGCTGCCAAGGTCATCACTCCCCCTCCTCTGCCACGGGACCCGCCGGGTGGGACGGGTCGGAGGCCGACGTGTCCTGCGGCGCGTCGTGCGAGCTCGGGTGCTCGGCGGGCCGCTGGTTCTGAGGTGCTCCTCCGCCGCGCGGATGCACCACGCGCGCGGGGGCGCTCTCCCCCTTGGCCAGGCGCAGGCCCACGAGGGACGCGTGGCCCGCGCTGCCGCCGGCCTCCACCGCGCCCTCGCGCTCGTCGGGGAAGCCCGCCAGGATCCGGGCGGTCTCCTTGAACGTGCACAGCCGGGCGCCGCGGGTCGGCTCGACGTCGGCGCCCGCGCGCAGGTCGTCGACGAGGCGCTTGGCGGAATCCACGGTCTGGTTGTCGAAGAACTCCCAGTTGACCATCACGACCGGCGCGAAGTCGCAGGCCGCGTTGCACTCGATGTGCTCCAGGGTGACCTTGCCGTCACCGGTGGTCTCCCCGTTGCCGACGCCCAGGTGGTCCTGGAGAGCCTCGAAGATGGCGTCGCCGCCCATGACGGCACACAGGGTGTTGGTGCAGACACCCACCTGGTAGTCGCCGCTCGGCTTGCGCCGGTACATCGAGTAGAAGGTCGCGACGGCGGCGACCTCGGCCGTCGTCAGGCCCAGTACCTCCGCGCAGAACCGCTGTCCCGTGCGCGTGACGTGGCCCTCCTGCGACTGCACGAGATGCAGCAACGGAAGGAGAGCCGAGCGGGAGTCGGGGTAGCGGGCGATGATCTCGCGCGCGTCCGCCTCCAGCCGGGCCCGGACGTCGGCCGGGTAGTCGGGCGCGGGCAGTTGGGGCATGCCCAGGCTGACGCCCTCGGGGGTGGTGGTCACCGGTCGACGCCTCCCATCACGGGGTCGATGGACGCGACGGCGACGATGACGTCGGCGACCTGGCCGCCTTCGCACATCGCCGCCATGGCCTGCAGGTTGGTGAAGGACGGGTCGCGGAAGTGGACCCGGTAGGGGCGGGTGCCTCCGTCGGAGACGACGTGCACCCCGAGTTCGCCCTTGGGCGACTCGACCGCCGTGTACGCCTGTCCCGGCGGCACGCGGAAGCCCTCGGTCACCAGCTTGAAGTGGTGGATCAGGGCCTCCATGGAGGTGCCCATGATCTTCTTGATGTGGTCGAGGGAGTTGCCGAGACCGTCGGGGCCGAGCGCGAGCTGGGCGGGCCAGGCGATCTTCTTGTCGGCGACCATGACCGGGCCGGGCTGGAGCCGGTCCAGGCACTGCTCGATGATCCGCAGCGACTGGCGCATCTCCTCCAGGCGGATCAGGAAGCGCCCGTAGGAGTCGCAGGTGTCGGCGGTCGGGACCTCGAAGTCGTAGTTCTCGTAGCCGCAGTACGGCTGGGACTTGCGCAGGTCGTGCGGCAGGCCGGCCGAGCGCAGGATCGGGCCGGTGGCGCCGAGGGCCATGCAGCCGGCCAGGTCGAGGTAGCCGACGTCCTGCATGCGGGCCTTGAAGATGGGGTTCCCGGTGGCGAGCTTGTCGTACTCGGGAAGGTTCTTCGTCATCTTCTTCACGAACTCGCGGATCTGGTCCACCGCGCCCGGGGGCAGGTCCTGGGCGAGTCCGCCGGGGCGGATGAACGCGTGGTTCATCCGCAGGCCCGTGATCAGCTCGTAGATGTCGAGGATGAGCTCACGGTCACGGAAGCCGTAGATCATGATCGTGGTGGCGCCCAGCTCCATGCCTCCGGTGGCGATGCACACCAGATGGGAGGAGAGTCGGTTCAGCTCCATCAGGAGCACCCGGATGATGGAGGCGCGGTCGGGGATCTGGTCGGTGATCCCGAGGAGTTTCTCGACCCCGAGACAGTAGGCCGTCTCGTTGAAGAACGGCGTCAGGTAGTCCATGCGCGTCACGAACGTGGTGCCCTGGGTCCACGTGCGGAACTCGAGGTTCTTCTCGATGCCGGTGTGGAGGTAGCCGATGCCGCAGCGGGCCTCGGTGACGGTCTCGCCGTCGATCTCCAGGATGAGCCGGAGCACGCCGTGGGTGGACGGGTGCTGCGGGCCCATGTTGACGATGATGCGCTCGTCGTCGGACTTGGCCGCGGACTGGGCGATCTCGTCCCAGTCGCCGCCGGTGACCGTATATACGGTGCCCTCGGTCGTCTCGCGGGGCGAGGCGGCCGATGCCCCGGAAGGGGTCTGCGTGCTCATGAGTACGACCTCCGCTGGTCCGGAGCCGGGATCTGGGCGCCCTTGTACTCGACGGGGATGCCGCCGAGGGGATAGTCCTTGCGCTGCGGGAAGCCCTGCCAGTCGTCCGGCATCATGATCCGCGTCAGCGCGGGGTGGCCGTCGAAGATCAGGCCGAAGAAGTCGTACGTCTCGCGCTCGTGCCAGTCGTTCGTCGGGTACACGGTGACGAGCGAGGGGACGTGCGGATCCGCGTCCGGGGCGCTGACCTCCAGCCGGATCAGCCGGTTGTGGGTGATCGAGCGCAGGTGGTAGACGGCGTGCAGCTCGCGGCCCTTGTCCTGCGGGTGGTGGACGCCGGAGACGCCGGTGCACAGTTCGAACCGCAGGGCCGGGTCGTCGCGCAGGGTCTGGGCGACGGGGAGCAGGTACTCGCGTTCGACGTGGAACGTGATCTCGTCGCGGTCGACGACCGTCTTGTCGATGACGTTCTCGGGGACGAGTCCCTGTTCCTCGAGAGCCCCCTCCAGTTCGTCGGCCACCTCGTCGAACCAGCCGCCGTAGGGGCGGGAGGCCGCGCCGGGCAGCCGGATCGAGCGGACCAGGCCGCCGTAGCCGGAGGTGTCGCCACCGTTGTTGGCGCCGAACATGCCGCGCTGGACGCGGATCTCCTCGCCCTTGTCGCCTCGCTGGCCGGGAAGGTTGGAGGCGCTCAGGTCCTTCTCGGGGTTGGCCCCGTTGCCGTTCGCGTCGCTCACCGCAGCAGGCCCTTCATCTCGATGGTGGGAAGCGCCTTGAGCGCCGCTTCCTCCGCCTCGCGGGCCGCTTCCTCGGCGTTCACACCGAGCTTGGAGCTCTGGATCTTCTGGTGGAGCTTGAGAATCGCGTCCATCAGCATCTCGGGCCGCGGCGGACATCCGGGCAAATAGATGTCGACCGGGACGATGTGGTCGACTCCTTGCACAATGGCGTAGTTGTTGAACATTCCGCCCGATGACGCACAAACCCCCATGGAAATGACCCACTTGGGGTTGGGCATCTGGTCGTAGACCTGCCGCAGCACCGGCGCCATCTTCTGGCTCACCCGGCCGGCCACGATCATCAGGTCGGCCTGGCGAGGCGATCCGCGGAACACCTCCATACCGAAGCGGGCCAGGTCGTAGCGCCCGGCGCCGGTCGTCATCATCTCGATGGCACAGCAGGCGAGTCCGAATGTCGCGGGGAAGACGGACGCCTTGCGCACCCAGCCCGCGGCCTGCTCGACGGTCGTCAGCAGGAATCCGCTCGGCAGCTTTTCTTCGAGTCCCATGTCTTAAAGGCCCCTCAGTCCCATTCCAGGCCGCCGCGCCGCCATACGTACGCGTAGGCGACGAAGACGGTGAGCACGAAGAGCAGCATCTCCACGAGCCCGAAAACACCCAGGGCGTCGAAGGTGACGGCCCAGGGGTAGAGGAAGACGATCTCGATGTCGAAGACGATGAAGAGCATCGCCGTCAGGTAGTACTTGATGGGAAAACGCCCGCCGCCGACCGGCGTGGGGGTCGGCTCGATGCCACACTCGTAGGCGTCGAGTTTGGCGCGGTTGTACCGCTTCGGACCGATCAGCGTGGCCATGACCACGGAGAAGATCGCAAAGCCTGCCCCGAGGGCTCCCAGTACGAGGATCGGCGCATACGCGTTCACGCTCCTCGCTCCTCTCAGTCGGCACTGACTGGTGGCGGTTTTCGGCGGGCCCGCACCCCTGCCTCGTCAGCACCGCGAACCCCACCCGTCCCGGCGAAGATCGCGGACATGTGAAGCAGGTCACAAGCCCAACTGCCTCGCATCTTATGCCCGGCGGTCTGTGATCTGCGACACGGGGTATTGCCTTAGCTTTGTGATCTCCACCACCTGACGAACGATCATGAAGTCGGATGAGCAGTGATCTTCACACGCGAAGCGTCAGGTCGATCACCAGACGTGACATTTTCGCTCATCACCGCAGGCCCAGGGGGTCGTCTCCATATCAAGAGACTTCCGCCGCATGCAAATTCGCGCTGGACGCACCCCCTTGATAGAGGACCGCGTTCACACGTCGGGGGGATCAACGGGACCGATGTGGACACGTGCACGCGTTCACGAGCGGGCGCGACGACGGGGCGACGAGGGTTCACGCGCGGGACGCGGGCGCCCGGGTGACCGTTCCGTGACCTGCGCCACATCTACCTATGGGTCAGATAAACCGGGCTTGGCCATCCGCTTCAACCGGTGGTAGGTGGCGGGCAATTCGGACGTAATACTGAAAGGCCATGATCACGGGCCTGGTGGACAGTGTCCGCAATGCCCGTTACGGCGTCAATAAAGAGTGACGCGCGACGAATTCGGCGGCCGATTGAACAACTGTGGCGCACCACACGTTTCTTGAAGGTATGGAGGAGCCCCTGGTACCGCTAGTACCCATGTCCCACACCGCACACATACGAAGCCACCGGAAGCCCCGTCGCAACGCTCCGTCGCTCGCGATGCGCGCCGGAGTTGCCGGTGGCGTCCTCAGCACCCTCGCCGTGGCCGCGGCCGCGGGTTCGGCGAGCGCCGCCGAGCCCGTCACGCAGACCATGGAGCTGCCGACCCTGACGGCCGACCTGGCCAACCAGGTCGCCCAGTCCGCGGACGCCACCCAGCAGGCGGCGGCCGACTACCAGCTCCAGGCGGAGCGCGACGCGGCGGCCGCCAAGGCCGCCAAGCAGGCCAAGGCCGACCTGGCGGACGCCAAGAAGAAGGCAGAGGCCAAGAAGAAGGCCGAGGCCGCGCGCAAGGCCGCGGCGGCCGACGCCGTCTCGCGTTCCTCGGCGCGGACCACCCTGTCGGCGAGCGCGTCCACGTCCACGAACGTCGCGGCCCCGGCCAGCGGCAGTGTCGCGACCGTCATCGCCTTCCTCAAGGCGCAGGTCGGCGACGCGTACGTCATGGGCGGCACCGGACCCAACGCGTGGGACTGCTCGGGTCTGGTGCAGGCGGCGTTCAAGCAGGTCGGCGTCGACCTGCCGCGTGTCTCGCAGGACCAGTCGGTGTCCGGTACGCCGGTTTCCCTGTCCAATGTCCAGGTCGGCGACATTCTGTACTGGGGCTCGGCGGGTTCGGCCTACCACGTCGGTGTGTACATCGGTAACGGCCAGTACCTCGACGCGGCCAACCCCTCCAAGGGCGTCGTGATCCAGGACCTCTCGGGCTACCCGGCCACGGGCGCGGTGCGCGTGCTCTGACCCCCGGGTGAACAGCCGAAAGGACCGCTTCCTGTGCGGGGAGCGGTCCTTCGGGCTGTTCCGGACCCGGCGGCGGTGCCGAGGGCGTCAGGAGCCGCCCCGGTGAGCACCGGGGCGGCGCGTGCGGGTCAGGCCTTCGGGGCGACCTTCGAGAGGCCGTTGATGATGCGGTCCATCGCGTCGCCGCCCGTGGGGTCGGTGAGGTTCGCGAGCATCTTGAGGGTGAACTTCATCAGCATCGGGTGGGTCAGACCGCGCTGCGTGGCGATCTTCATGACCTTCGGGTTGCCGATGAGCTTCACGAAGGCGCGGCCCAGCGTGTAGTAGCCGCCGTAGGTGTCCTTCAGGACGCGCGGGTAGCGGTGGAGGGCCAGTTCGCGCTGGCCGGGGGTGGCGCGGGCGTGGGCCTGGACGATGACGTCGGCCACGATCTGGCCGGACTCCATGGCGTAGGCGATGCCCTCGCCGTTGAAGGGGTTCACCAGGCCGCCGGCGTCACCCACGAGCAGCAGGCCCTTGGTGTAGTGAGGTTGACGGTTGAAGGCCATCGGGAGGGCCGCGCCGCGGATCGGGCCGGTCATGTTCTCGGGGGTGTAGCCCCAGTCCTCCGGCATCGAGGCGCACCAGGCCTTCAGGACCTCGCGCCAGTCGAGCTCCTTGAAGGAGTCGGAGGTGTTGAGGACACCGAGGCCGACGTTCGAGGTGCCGTCGCCCATGCCGAAGATCCACCCGTAGCCGGGCAGCAGCCGGTCCTCGGCGCCCCGGCGGTCCCACAGCTCCAGCCACGACTCCAGGTAGTCGTCGTCGTGGCGCGGCGAGGTGAAGTACGTACGGACGGCGACGCCCATCGGGCGGTCCTCGCGGCGGTGCAGGCCCATCGCGAGCGAGAGGCGGCTGGAGTTGCCGTCCGCCGCCACCACCAGCGGGGCGTGGAAGGTCACCTCCCGCTTCTCCTTGGAGTCGGCGTCGCCCAGCTTGGCGTGCACGCCGATGATCCGGCCGGTGCGCTCGTCGAGGATCGGGGCGCCGACGTTGCAGCGCTCGTACAGCCGCGCGCCCGCCTTCTGCGCCTGGCGTGCGAGCTGCTCGTCGAAGTCGTCCCGCTTGCGCACGAGTCCGTAGTCGGGGAAGGAGGCGAGATCCGGCCAGTCGAGCTGGAGGCGCACGCCGCCGCCGATGATGCGCAGGCCCTTGTTGCGCAGCCAGCCGGCTTCCTCGGAGATGTCGATGCCCATCGACACGAGCTGCTTGGTCGCGCGCGGCGTCAGTCCGTCACCGCAGACCTTCTCGCGCGGGAAGGCCGTCTTCTCCAGGAGCAGGACGTCGAGCCCCGCCTTCGCCAGGTAGTAGGCGGTGGTGGAGCCGGCTGGCCCGGCCCCGACGACGATGACGTCGGCGGTGTTCTCGGAGAGTGGCTGGGACTCGGTCACGGCGGGGTCTCCCCAAGACTCGAAATCAACGTGCCGACGGGCACTGGACATGGGCAGTCTATGCAGCGGTACCGATCACCCGGCTGAAGGGCTGCCCCGTGAACCGAGCTCTCCCCGATGTACGCCTGCGTGTCCCCACCGACGAGGACGCTCTCGAGTGGCACCGGGTCTTCGACGACCCCGAGGTCATGGAGTTCCACGGGGGCCGGGCGGCCGAGCGGTCCGTCTACGAGGAACTCACGGCGCGCCAGCGGCGGCACGACGCGGAGTACGGGTTCTGTCTGTGGACGATGGTCGGTCCCGGGGACGAGGTGCTGGGCTTCACGGGCGCGCAGCCCTGGCCGCACGCCTGGGGCCCGGCCGGGAAGATCGAGATCGGCTGGCGGCTGGGGCGGGCGCACTGGGGCAAGGGGTACGTCACGGCGGCGGCGCGGACCACCCTGGAGCGGGTCCGCGCGGCGGGCGTCACGGACGTCGTCGCCATGGTCAACGCGGGCAACACCCGGTCCATCGCGGTGACGAGACGGCTCGGCATGGAGCTCGCGGAGCGGTTCACGCTGCCCTCGTCGCGGCAGGAGGGCCACCGATACCGGCTGGCCCTGTGACCCCTGCCGGGACCGGCCCCGCACCAGAACCCCGAGCGTCTCCTCATGGCCTCCGGACGGAGTCCCCCGGGTCTCCTCAAGGCCTCCGGACGGAGTCCCCGGCGTCTCCTCAAGGCCTCCGGACGGAGTCCCCTACGTCTTCTCATGGCTTCCGGAAGGGCACGGGCGAGGCTTACCCTTCCGGTACCGCTGGGGGTGACGTCTGTGCGCATAACACCCAAGACACCCGAAGTGCGCGTGCCGCGGCTCGTCGGTCTGATGGCCGTGGACGCGCGTGAGACGGCTGAGGCTCGCGGTGTTCTGCTCGCCGCGCCCGACCGGCCCGATTTCCATCGGACGGTCGTCGACTACGTCGTACGGCAATTTCCGCAGCCCGGGGCCGAGGTGCCGCGCGGAGCCGTCGTGACGGTGTGGTTCGACCTGGGGGACGCGGAGGGCGGCGCCGGGGTGCGTGAGCCCCGTCCGCCCCGCCCGCCGTCGGGCGGGCTGCGGCGCGAACTCGACCTGCCCGGCGACCCGTTCGTGGTCCTCAGGTAGCCGGCTCCGGAGGGCCCCCGGGCGCCGAGCGGGGTCAGGCCGTCTTGTAACCCCGGTGGAGGGCCACGATGCCGCCGGTCAGGTTGCGCCACGCCACCTTCGACCAGCCGGCGCCGATCAGCCGCTGGGCCAGTTCCGGCTGGGTGGGCCAGGCGCGGATGGACTCGGCGAGGTAGACGTACGCGTCGGGGTTGGAGGAGGCGGCGCGGGCGACCGGGGGCAGCGCGCGCATCAGGTACTCGGTGTAGACCGTGCGGAACGGCGCCCAGGTCGGGTGCGAGAACTCGCAGATCACGACGCGTCCGCCCGGCTTGGTCACGCGGTACAGCTCGCGCAGCGCGGCGTCGGTGTCCTGGACGTTGCGCAGCCCGAAGGAGATCGTGACGGCGTCGAACGTGTCGTCCTTGAACGGCAGCTTCGTCGCGTCACCGGCGGTCAGCGGCAGCCAGGGGTGGTTCCGCTTGCCGACGCGGAGCATCCCGAGGGAGAAGTCGCAGGGGACGACGTACGCGCCGGTGCGGGCGAAGGGGAGCGAGGAGGTCGCGGTGCCGGCCGCGAGGTCCAGGATCTTCTGCGCGGGGCGCGCGTCGACCGCCTTCGCGACCTCTCTGCGCCACGCCCGGTCCTGTCCGAGCGACAGCAGGTCGTTCGTCAGGTCGTACCGTTCCGCCACGTCGTCGAACATCGAGGCGACTTCGTGCGGCTGCTTGTCCAGGGATGCGCGGATCACGGTCCCCATTGTGGCAGTACGGGCCCGACGGCTCTCCGGCGCCCGGCCGGGAACCGGTCGCCGATCCCGCGCACGGGAAGGCGCCGCGCCCGCCCCCGTGAACCGGGGAGGGTGCGGCGCCGTTCCGAGGCCGACGTGTTCCGAGGCCGACGTGTTCCGGCGCGCGCCGGGTGCCGCGTGTCGGGTGCCGCGCGCCGGGTGCCGGGTGCCGGGTACTACCGCGCGGGCTAGGGGACCTCCGCGAACACCGCGTTGATGGTGTGGTTGGCGTTCATGGTGATCGTGTAGTTCGGCGTGGTGTCCGTCTGGCGCACACCGTCGACGTCCCAGCCGACGAGCTGGAAGCCCGGGCTCACATCGGCGGTGACGGTGACCTGCGTGCCGGGGTCGTACGGTCCGTACTCGCTCGGGCTGAGGCTGCCCCCGGCGGGCGGGGACGAGGTCATGGTGAGGGAGACCCGGTTGGTGACCTGGGAGGCCCGGTAGCCCGCCAGGAACTCGGCGGCCCGCGTCGCGTTGGCGGCGTTGTTGTTGTTCTCGTCGCCGAGGGCCTGGCCGCCCAGCAGGTTCACGGTGTTGGAGTACTGGTTGACGACCGCGCACGGCTGGGTGCAGGCGCTGGAGTAGGCCATGATCGTGTGGTGCCGCTGGTCGGCGGTGACCCACCCGTAGTTGTCGGTGCCCACGGGAGTCGTACCGCCCTGGGACACCACCGTCTTGCGGTCGTGCTTGAGACCGAAGTTGTGCCCGATCTCGTGCGCGAGGTTCTCCCACGCGGTGATGGAGAAGGCGCTGGTGACCGAGAACGCGTTGTTGCTGGTCCCCGGGCCCGCCGGGGTGGGCAGGTTGGCCTGTCCGGAACTGTCCTCCGCCGGGATGGAGGCGATGAGCGCCACCAGGTCCGCGCTGTACGCGAGCCGCTGGGCGGCGGCCGGGGCTCCGAGCGTCACGTTCAGGGGGTTGCTGATCATGCTCAGCAGGGTTCCGGCGTTCTCGCGGGCGACGCCGGTCGCCGCGGTCTCGTATGTGTTCACGACGTGCACGCTGGCGGGCACCTGGCTGGTCGCGAGGGCCCTGTTGAGCTGGTTCACGCCGTACCGGATCCGGCTCTGGACGGCGGCGGTGGAGCCGAGTTCGGTGACGGTGGCCGGGGTGTAGGCGACGACGATGTCGATGGCCGCGGGATTGTCGGGGGTGGCGATCCGCCGCCCCGGCTCGTGCGGCCTGACCGACCTGGTCGGCGGCACGGTCACCGTGTCGACGCCCTGGCCGCTCGGCGGCAGTTTCAGCGCGTCGATCTCCTGCAGCAGGTACCTGCCCGGCCGCTTGGCCACCGGCTTGTACAGGTACTGGCGGAAGCCGGCCTCGATCTCGCCGGACAGCGTGACCGGTCCGGCCGTGCACGCTCCGATGATGGACACGGAGATCGTGTTGTCCGGGTTCTTCGGGTCGTGGCCGGACCAGAACACCGTGCCGTCCGGGTCCTGGCGCTTGAAGTCCTCGATCGCCGTGAAGCCCTTCTGGTGCTCGAAGAGCGGGAAGGTGCGGCGCTCGGGCACGCCGTCGCGCTGTCTGCGGCACAGTGAATGGAAGTCCTTGGGATTCGCGCGCATCACCGCGCTGCGCTTCACCCAGGGCTCGGGGTCGTGGCTGGGCCCGGGTCCGGCGGCGGCGGGTGTGTTCACGGCCAGCGACAGCGCGGCGGCGAGTGCGGTCGCCGCGGTGGACGCGGCGATCAGGGAACGACGCATGAGGAACGTCAGCCTCTCTGTGGGGGTTTCTCCCATGCTCCGTAACCAAGATCGCGCCCGGCTCGTTGTACACGTCCACGCACGGCCAACCGGGGTGAGGTTCACCCTTCAAGCCGCTACGGCAGCAGCCGGGGCCTCTTCCGGGCGGCCACGTCCTCGACCCAGCCGAACAGCGGGATCGCGATCCAGATCAGCACCCAGCCGACGGCGAACATGAACCACTGGCTCTCCAGGGGCAGCCATTTCTCGAAGGCCGGCACGTTCCAGAACCGGTCGATCAGCGGGACGGCCAGGATCAGTGCCACCTCGTGCCAGAGGTAGATCGTCACCGCCCGCCCGTTGAAGATCGTCACCGTGCGGTCGAGCCTCCTGAAGCGGGCCAGCCAGGCGAAGTCGACGTCGTGGCGGGCCTTGAAGTACATCAGCGCCGTCACGAAGCCCGCCGACCAGAAGGCCTGTGCGAGGGGGATGTCGTCCAGGTCGTAGGTGCCGTACTCCGCCTGGTGCGCGAGGGCGTACCAGGCGCCGTAGGCGAGGGCGGCCGCCGAGGCGAGGACCACCGCGGCCGGCTTCAGGCGCCGGAGGGTCCCCTCCCGGTGGGCGAAGCCGAGGAGCCAACAGAAGAGGTAGGTGGCGAGGTCCGTGAGGGCGCTGCCGAGGCGGCCGTCCGGCGGCTGCCATCCGTACTGGAACACCACGATCGGGACGAGGGAGAGGAGCAGCACCGGTATCGGGGCCCGGCGGAAGACGTTCAGTAGCAGCGGGGAGAGCAGCACGAACCACAGGTACGTCCGCAGATACCAGAGGATCTCCCAGGCCTGTGCGCCCCACCGACTGCCCGGAGGGTCGCCGACCGGGACGATCCAGAACACGATCTGCCATCCCGGCATCCAGCCGTGGATCAGCATCGCCATCACGACGAAGAGGCCCCAGAACCAGAACGGCGGCAGCAGTCGCCGCAGCCGGCCGCGGACCACCGCGAGCGCGGGGCGCTCCAGGGACTTGGCCATCAGCGTGCCGGCGAGCGCGAACATCACGCCCATCGACGGGAAGACCAGCCCGGCCCAGGCCCAGCCGAAGGTGTGGTACGTGACGACACGGACCAGGGCGACGGCCCTGAGCGCGTCGAAGTACCGGTCGCGGCCGCCCGATCTCCCTCGCGGGGCCGGAGGGGCCGCCACGGCCTCCTCCCCGTCACCGGCCGGCGGCACCTCCGTCGCGACCGTCCCCGGCTCCTCGGGGACGTACGGGCTCGGCTCCTCAGGGATGTACGGCCACTGCTCCTCGTACGGGATCGCCTCCACGTACGGGGTCGCCTCCACGTACGGCACCGGCTGCTCGTACGGCGACTGCTCCGCGTACGGCACCTGCTCCGCGTACGGCACCGACTGCTCGTACGGCGGCTGCTCGTACTGCTGCCGGTATCCGGGGTCCACCTGGTGCCCGTATTGCCCGTACTGCCAGTGCTGCCCGCCCTGCCCGTACTGCCCGTCCTGCCTTTGCTGTTCGTGTTCCGGCGTCCAGCTCATCTAGCTCACTCCTGCCGGGGTTCCGACCTCGCCCGTGCGTTTGAGCTTCTGCCAGCGGAGGCGGCCGCCGGTCAGGGCCGTGACGCAGGAGTGGATCAGGACCAGGTACATCATCTGGCGGTAGGCGAGTTGCTGCAGCGGCAACATCGCGAGGTAGCGGTACCTCTCCCGGTCGAGCCGGAACGCGTAGGCGGCGCAGATCAGTTGGACCGTGAGGACGGCCAGCCAGGCGAGCAGCGCGGCCCGGAAGTCCACGAAGATCATCGAGTAGGCGGTGAACACGTCGATGAGCGGCGCGAAGACCGGCGTGACGATCTGGAAGAGCACCACCAGCGGCATGCCCACGCGCCCGAAGCGGCCCGAAGGTCCCTTGTCCGTGAGGGACTTGCGGTGCTTCCACAGCGCCTGCATGGTGCCGTACGACCAGCGGTAGCGCTGCGACCAGAGCTGTTTGAGCGAACCGGGCGCCTCCGTCCAGGCCTTGGCGTGCTCCTGGTAGACGACCCGCCATCCCGCGCGGTGCATGGCGATGGTGATGTCGGTGTCCTCGGCGAGCGTGTCCTCGCTCATGCCGCCGACCTCCAGCACCGCGTCCCGGCGGAAGGCGCCGATCGCCCCGGGGATGGTGGGCATGCAGCGCAGCAGGTCGTACATGCGGCGGTCGAGGTTGAAGCCCATCACGTACTCGATGTGCTGCCAGGCGCCGATCACGGTGTCGCGGTTGCCGACCTTGGCGTTGCCCGCGACGGCTCCGATCTCCGGGTCGGCGAAGGGCTGGACGAGCTGGTGCACGGCGTCCGGCTCGAAGACGGTGTCGCCGTCCATCATCACGACGATGTCGTGACGGGCGTGCCGGACACCGTTGTTGAGCGCGGCGGGTTTGCCGGCGTTCTCCTGCCGGATGACGCGGACGTTCGGCATGCCGAGCGATGCGGCGATCTCGGACGTGTCGTCCTCGGAACCGTCGTCGACCACGATGATCTCGATCGGATGGGTGCTCTTCGCCAGTGACCGCAGGGTGTTGGCGATGCATTCCTTCTCGTTGTACGCGGGCACGACGACCGTCACCGGCCGGGTGACCGCGGGTCCCCAGCTGAACCTCCCGCCCCGGCCGCGCCGGCGGTTGCGCTGCCGGTGGTGCCGTCGGGCGAGGACCAGCATCATCGCGAACCGGCCCATGACGGCGACGCCGACGACCACGAGGAACCAGGAGAGGGCCGGTACGACCCATTCGGCGACCGCCACGGCGTAGACGAGCGCCTTGCCCTCGTAGAGGGTCGCGCCGGTCGCCCTGCGCTGGCCCGCCTGCGCCTCGGCGCTCGCGACGGCACCCGCCGAGGGTCCGCCGGCCGTCGCCGCGGCCCCGGACCCGGCGCCGCCGCGGCTCGCCGCCGGTCCCGACCCGGCCTGGTCCGCCGCCGCCCCGGATCCGGCGGATCCGCCGGATCCGCCCCTGCCGGCCGCGGCCCGGTTCAGTTCGGCCTGGGCGCCGCTGACCGTGGTGAAGGTGTAGCCCTTCGCCTTCATCTTCTTGATGTACGCGTCGAGCGCCCGGACCGTCTGCGAGCGGTCTCCGCCCGCGTCGTGCATGAGGACGATGGCGCCCTTGTTCTTCTTCGGTGTCGCCCACCGGACGATCTTCGAGACGCCCGGCTTCTTCCAGTCGTCGCTGTCGGTGTCGACGAAGACGCTGGTGTAGCCGAGGCCGCCGAGTTCCTTGTAGACGGGCCAGCTGTAGTTGTCGACGGCGCTGATCTCCGACGAGTACGGGGCACGGAACAGCGTGGTCTGGACGCCGGCCGCGCCGGCCAGGGCCAACTGAGTCTGTTTCAGCTCACGTTGGAGCCGCGCGGTGCTCTGGTAGGAGAGATCGACGTGGGTGAAGGTGTGGATGCCGACCTCGTTGCCCTGGTTCACCAGCTTCTTCACCACGTCCGGGTAGCGGGAGACCATCGAACCGACCACGAAGAAGGTGGCGTCGACGTCGTTCTTCTCCAGGACCTCCAGGATTTCGGGCGTCCAGGTGGGGGTCGGCCCGTCGTCGAAGGTGAGCACGATGGTCTTGTCCGGCACGGACTGCGTCGTCGCGGTGCCGCCGGTGAACGTCAGGATGGGCCCGCCGTCGAGGATCTTCTGGGGGACCTTGTCGTAGGCCGCGCCGTCGCGCACCCGGGCGTCGTTGCCGATCTCCGAGCGCAGGTAGCCGTCGAGCAGCATGACGCTGACGAGGGCGAGCAGGAGCGTCAGGGCGAGGATGACACGGGGTTTCTGCAGGGCCGCGGCCTTCCCGGCGGCCCGCTCCAGCTTGGAGGGGGCCCGCCGACGGCCGCGCGTGGGTGTCGTCGTGGTCATGGAGTGGGCGCGCCCCGTCACTCGGCGCCGGTGGACGCGGAGGCCCCGGCGGTGGTCGTGGGGGGCGCGGCGGGCGCGGACCCGGTGAGCGGGCCCGACGGCGGGGCGCCGGTGGGCGCTCCGCTCGGCGCGGTGCCGGCGCCGGGCCCGCCGTAGGCCCCGCCGGGTGCGGCGCCGGAGCGGCCGCCGCCGAAGGGGAGGAGCGAGGACGGCGTCAGCGAGGTGCCCCAGCCCATGAAGGCCATGCCGAGCACGACGGCGTAGCCGAGGCAGACGACGCCGACGAGCATCCCGACTCTGCTCAGCAGCCGGGCACGGCGCCCGGAACTGTCGACGAACACGGGGCCGGCCTCGGCCCTCCTGCCGCGTTTGCGGCTACGGCCACGCACCTGGACATGGTTTTCGACGGCGGACTCGGATTGCATTCCCCAGACGGTAGGACGCGTTTATGTGTCGGAAACTCCGAGTTCCGTATGAACGGCCCATGAGAGATGCCCGAGCCTGTACTTTCCCTATGAGAATCGAGAAATGCCCGCGCGCCCCGGACCCGATGGATACGGGAGATATGCACCGCTGTAAAGCCCGACTCGTCCCGTTTGCCTGCACTCTTGCCCAGGATTCCCCCGTGCGCTGCCCATTCGGTATTCGGCTCCGGATGTGACACATTTCCAGTCGGGGAACGGCTGTTTGTTTTCGATCCGAGACAGACATCACACGAGATCACGAATGATCACGAGAGTGGGTGCGTGCGGAATGCGGAGTTTCCTGAGGCCGGCCGTGGGGGTCGTCTGCCTGGTGGCCCTGGCCTGTACGGGGTGCTCCTCCGGCGGCGGTGACGCCTCGGACCGGACGTCCGCGGGGGCCGGCCGGACGACGGCCGCGGCGGCGTCACCGGAGGCGGGTGCGGCGAAGGCGTCGGCCACCTCGTACGCGCCGTACGTGAGCGCGACGACCGCCGCGGACACCGACTCGGCGGGGTCGCCGACCACGTACAACCTGGCCTTCGTGATCTCGGACGGCAGCGGCTGCACACCGACGTGGGACGGGGCGTACGCCATCGGCGACACGGCGGTGAAGTCCCGCGTCTCGGCGCTCAAGGCGTCCGGCGCGCGGGTGCGGGTGTCGTTCGGGGGCGCCTCGGGCAAGGAGCTGGCGTCGACGTGCGACAGCGCGAGCGACCTCGCCGCGGCCTACGGGGCGGCACTGGACGCGGCCGGGTCCACGCAGGCCGACTTCGACGTCGAGGGCGCCCAGTTGAGCGACTCCGACGCGGTCGCGCTGCGCTCCGAGGCCATCGCGCTGCTCCAGAAGAAGCGTCCGGGTCTGACGGTGTCCTTCACCCTGCCCGTGATGCCGTCCGGGCTCGACGCCGACGGCCTGGCCCTGCTGGAGTCCGCCAACGACCACTCCGTGGACGTCTCCACGGTCAACATCATGACGATGAACTACGGCAGTTCGTACGCCGGCGACATGGGCGACTACGCGATCACGTCCGCCGAGGCGGCCCACACCCAGTTGAAGAAGGTGTTCGGACTGTCCGGCGCCGACGCCTGGAAGGGGCTCGCGCTCACCTCGATGATCGGCGTCAACGACGTGGACAACGAGACGTTCGGGCTCGCGGACGCCGCGCAGGTACGGGAGTTCGCCGAGAAGAAGAAGGTGGCCTGGGTGTCGATGTGGTCGACGTTCCGCGACAGGCAGTGCGAGAAGGGCAGCGCCACGGCGGACGACGCGGCGACCGACTGCAGCGGCGTGCAGCAGACCGCGGGGGCGTTCGCGAAGGCCCTCGCGGGCTGATCCGGCGTCACGGGGCCGGGAGCCGTACCAGGACCCTCCGCGGGCCGAGCAGGTGCCACGTGCCGTGGCGCGGGCCCGGGAGCGCCCGTGAGGCCGGGTCGGCATCAGGTGCCAGAGTCAGCGGGCCCGGGAGCACCCGTGAGGCCGGGCCGGCATCAGGTGCCAGAGTCAACGGGCCCGGGAGCGCCCGCGAGGCCGGGCCAGCGTCAGGTGCCAGAGTCAACGGGCCCGGGAGCGCCCGTGAGGCCGGGCCGGCGTCAGGTGCCCGGGTCAGCGGGCGCGGTACACCAGTCGGCCGCCGATCACGGTCGCGACGCAGGTGCCCGCGCCGCGGTGGACCAGTTCGGCGCGGTCCGCGACGTCGAACACGGCGAACCGGGCGGGCCCGCCCGGCACCAGTCCGGGCAGCAGGATCAGCGGGGCCGGGGACAGCGCAGGCGGACCGGGGAGCCGGTCCGGCCGCCGTCCCACGGCGAGGCCGGCCCTGCGCACCGCGTCGAGCACGGCTCGCGAGCGCAACTCGCCCGCCACCGCCACCGTGCCGTGCGCCAGCATCCGCTGGACCCCGCGCCGCGCGCTCGCGCCGAGGCGTGCGGGGTCGGCGCGGAAGATCCGCTTGGCCCGCTCCCCGCCGATGGGCTCGGTGCCGAAGCCTTCGGCCTCGCGCGGGTCCGGGTGGTAGGTGGCTTCCAGAAGCTCCGGGCCGTACGGGTTCAGCAGTCCCGGCGTCAGGATGCCGGGCCAGCGCCGCACCTTGGCGTCCGGACGGACCTCTGCCAGTTCCTCGTAGGGGCCGATGGCGGCGACGGCCGCCCCGTCGACCAGGACCGCGGTCCCGGCCGACTCCTCGGCCACGTGGATCGTCAGCACGGGGGCGTCAGTTGGACGCGAGCAGCTTGAGCTCGGGGTGTGCCGTGCCGCCCTCGATCGCCGTCGAGGAGATGTGGGACATGACGCGCTCGTCCACCGGGTCGTTCGCCGGGTCGTCGTGGACGACGATGTGCTCGTACGTCGTGGTCCGCTGGGCGGGGACCCGGTCCGCCTTGCGGATCAGGTCGATGATCTCCATGCGGTTGGAGCGGTGCTTGGCGCCGGCGGAGGAGACGACGTTCTCCTCCAGCATGATCGAGCCGAGGTCGTCCGCGCCGTAGTGCAGGGAGAGCTGGCCGACCTCCTTGCCGGTGGTCAGCCAGGAGCCCTGGATGTGGGCGACGTTGTCCAGGAACAGACGGGCGATCGCGATCATCCGCAGGTACTCGAAGAGCGTCGCCTGCGTACGGCCCTTCAGGTGGTTGTTCTCGGGCTGGTAGGTGTACGGGATGAACGCGCGGAAGCCGCCGGTCCGGTCCTGTACGTCGCGGATCATCCGCAGGTGCTCGATGCGCTCGGCGTTGGTCTCGCCGGTGCCCATCAGCATGGTGGAAGTCGACTCGACGCCCAGGCCGTGCGCGATCTCCATGATCTCCAGCCACCGCTCGCCGCTCTCCTTGAGCGGCGCGATCGCCTTGCGCGGGCGGGCGGGGAGCAGTTCGGCGCCGGCGCCCGCGAACGAGTCGAGACCGGCCGCGTGGATCCGCTGGACGGCCTCCTCGACGCTCACCTTGGAGATGCGGGCCATGTGCTCGACCTCGGACGCGCCGAGGGAGTGGATGACCAGCTCGGGGTAGGCGCCCTTGATCGCGGCGAAGTGCTTCTCGTAGTACTCGACGCCGTAGTCTGGGTGGTGTCCGCCCTGGAACATGATCTGCGTCCCGCCGAGCTCGACGGTCTCCGCGCAGCGGCGCAGGATGTCGTCGAGGTCGCGCGTCCAGCCCTTGGCGGTGTCCTTGGGGGCCGCGTAGAACGCGCAGAACTTGCACGCCGTGACGCACACGTTCGTGTAGTTGATGTTGCGCTCGATGATGTACGTCGCGATGTGCTCGGTACCCGCGTACCTGCGGCGGCGTACGGCGTCGGCGGCGGCGCCGAGCGCGTGCAGCGGGGCGTCGCGGTAGAGGACGAGCGCCTCTTCCGGAGTGATCCGCCCACCCTCGGCGGCGCGGTCCAGCACGGACTGAAGGTCGGCCTTCTCGGTCACCGGGAGCGTCCCTTTCGTAAGGGTTGTGGACAGACTCAACCACCCTACGCCAGGCCGCCCCACCGGCCGACGCCAGGCCCACCGGCCGACCGGAGTCAGGTCTCCTGGCCGACCGGCGTCGGACGCCCCGGCCGGCCGACATCCGGCGCTCCGCCGGCCGGCTCACGGCGCACTGCCCGACCTCCGCCGCGCCCCGGGTCGGACACCGTCCGTCCTCCACCGCCCCTGGCCGGGGTCAGGCCGCGTAGGCACCGATCAGCAGCCCCACGTACGCCCCCGCGATCAGGAACGGGCCGAACGGGATCGACGTCTTGCGCCCCGCGCGCCGGGCGATCACCAGCACCATCCCGTACAGCCCGCCGAACAGGAACCCGGCGAAGGTGCCGAGGACGACCACGCTCCACCCGTACCAGCCAAGCACCGCGCCGAGGCCGAGGGCGAGTTTCACATCGCCGAAGCCCATGCCGTTCGGGTTGACGAGGAAGAGCACGAAGTACCCGCCGCCGAGCGCCAGGGCCCCGAACAGGGCCGTCGTCCACTCCCCCGCGTGCTCGGGCAACGCGGCGGCCACCCCGAGCAGGACGAGCGCCGCCGCCGCGAGCGGCAGGGTCAGCGCGTCCGGGAGCCGCTGCACCCGGAAGTCGACCACGGCGAGCAGGACGCCGAGCGGCGCGAGCAGCAGCCAGACGCCGAGCTCCGGACGCGTACCGGTCGCGAGGGCGATTCCGGCGCAGAGAAGGGCGGTGACCGGCGCGACGAAAAGGACGCTGGGGCCGTAGCGGGTGCCGCCCGGGGAACGGGCGAGTCCCAGCCATCCGCGCGCGAGCCCGGTGATGGGCCGCCCTTCCGGGCAGCGGTCCCGCCACGGCTCGTCGGGGTCGACGGCGAAGCGGTACGCGGGCCTGGGCACCAGAAGCCCCGCCGCCGCGCCCCAGAGCGCGGCGGCGACGACGAGCCAGAGATCGAGATCCACGCGTTCCCCCAAGAGTGCGGTGTACCGGCCGGGCCGACCGGCGGCCCGGTGACGAGCGCCCCGGCCGTCTGTCACGGGCACCGACGTCCGCTCCCGGTCGGCGACCGGAGCGACCGGAGCGACGGGCGAGGCCAAGCGGTGGGCGAGGCCGGGTGGTGCGCGAGGCCGGGTGGTGCGCGAGGCCGGGCGGTGGCCGCGCCGCCCGGCCGGAAGCGGTCGGTGTGCGGGCCGGACCCGAGGCCCGACCTGCCGTCGTGCGGGCCGGACCCGAGCTCCGACCTGTCGTTGTGCGGGCCGGACCCGAGGCCCGACCGGTCGTTGTGCGGGCCGGACCCGAGGCCCGACCGGTCGTCGTACGGGCCCGACCCGAGGCCCGACCGCCCGTCGTGCGGGCCGGGTCGAGGCCCGGCCTCTCAGCCCACCGCCGCCGTGCCGCTGCGCCAGGTCGGGAGGAGTTCGTCGAGCAGCGCCTCCGTCCGGGGCGGCAGCCCCCGCGCCCCGCTGCGGGACACCAGGTCCGCGGCGAGTCGCTTCAGCTTCTCCTCGTCGCCCGTCGCGTGCGTCGCGCGCAGCAGCTCGTTCCACAGCCGCTCGTCAGCCGGCGCCGAGTTCATCGACGCGTTCAGCGCCTCGATCGCCTTCTCGGCCCGGTCCTTCTCCAGGTGGAACGCGGAGAGCGCCAGACCGATGTCCGCCACGAGCAGCGGCAGTTGGGCGTCGATGATCTCGTGGGTGAGCCAGCCGTAACGCCCCTCGGGACGGTCGGCGAGCAACGGACCGCGGACGAGGACGAGCGCGTCGGTGAGCAGCCGCCCGCGCACCACCCGGCTGTCGACCCCCTTGCCCTGCGTCGCCTCGTGGTAGAGGGAGCGCAGCACGTCCAGGTCGGAGACGACGGACTTGGCGAGCGTGAGCCGCCCGGTCGCGTCGGAGCCGAGGCGGGGGGTGCCGTCGGAGTCGTCGCCGAGCCAGCCGCGCAGCCGCTCGACGAGCGCGTCCCGCACGTCGTCGGTGACGCCGCGCGGCCACAGCGCGGAGGACAGCACGCGCGGGTGCACCCCTTCGCGGTGCAGCAGGAGCAGCGCCAGCGCCTCGTGCAGCAGCGGACTGCGTTCGCCCTCGGGCGTCTCCAGACCGATGATCTCGTACGGGCCCACGAGCCGCGCGTACACGGCGGGCCGCCCCTGCTCGCTGATGTCGACGAGGAAGGGCGGGGAGTCGGTCGGACCGTCGGGCCCGCCCTCCGGGTCCGCCTCGACGAAGAGTTCCACGACCGCCCGCTGCTGGGCGACCGGCAGCAGCTGCGCGTCGAGTTCGAGGCCGAGGAGCGGCGCGAGCAGCTTGCCCTCGCGGGTGACCTCCATCTCCCAGGCGGCGCCCGGCAGTTCACCGCTCTCGGTGCCGACGAGGTAGCCGATCCCCAACCGGCCCGCGTCGGCCGCGAGTTCGGCGAGCTTGAGGGCGTCCACGGGGGACGGTTCGGCGGCCAGGAGGACGAGGTGCGGGGCCCAACGGGTGTGCTGGGCGGGCCCGGTACGGCCGGTGAGCACCGAGTCGTGCCCGGCGGCTCCCAGCGCGCCGCGCCGCTGCCGCGTCTCGGCCTCCATGGTCTCGACGAGGGCCTCGATGTCGTCGAGGTGGCGCAGCCGGTTGGGCGCGAGCGGCGTCAGGTCCTCGCCGAAGCCGACGAGGGTGATCGTCATGCGGTCCGACCAGCCGTTGGTGGCCAGTTCGGCGGCGACGGAGGCGAAGACGCCCGCGCGGTCGGCCGCGCTGCCGCTCAGGGAGACGATGCCGGGCACGGCCTCCAGGTTGAGCAGCAGCCGGGAGTCGTCCATGGTGCCGAGGCTGACGAGGCCCGGGTAGGGGGCGGCGGTGTCGACCTCCTCGTACCGCTCGGCGTCCGCCCGTGCCAGCATCCAGAACGTCTGGTCCTGGCCGAGCTGCCACGGCGTGGGCGGTTTCCCGGCCGGCTGGGCGAGCTGGAGGTGCAGATCGCCGTTGCCGCCGAGCCAGGCCGCGTAGACGGTCGGCAGCGGGCGGGACTCGGCGGCGAGCGCGGCCGAGAGCCCGCGCAGCGACAGGTCGAGGAGGCGTACGCCCTCGGGGTCGGCGCCGACGAGCAGCGCGTCCTGGGCGTCCGCGGCGGATCCGGTGGGAACCGGCGGCTCCATGCCCCGGCGTCCGCCGACCGCGCCGAGCGCCGACTGCCACAGGGCCTGGCGGCGGCGCCGGCCGAGCGCGCCGAGGAGACCGGCGGCGAGGAGGGGCGCGCCGACGAGGGCCTCGGGCAGCCCGAAGGAGGACCCGCCGTCCTCGGAGGCCGAGGGTGCGCCCTTTCCGTCACGGGAGTCCGGGGCGGCCTCGCCGGAGGAGACGCGGTCGCCGTCCTGGCCCTGGTCGCCGCCGGCCCGCTGCTGGGGGACGCGGAAGTGGGTGGTGTCGCGGTCACCCTGCTCGCCCTGCCGGCCGGTGGCGCCCCGCTGTCCGGCGGCCTGCTGGTGGTCGCCGGTCTTCGCGTAGTCGTGGATCTGCTGCTGGACCTGCTCCGGGATACCGGGCTTGGCCTCGGGCATCTCGACGAGCTCGCCGCCGTGCGCGTCGCCGGGCATCTCCATGATCCAGCCGGGCCGGATGAGGCTGGCCTCGGACAGCTTGGACCCGTCGGGCTGCGTACGGTCCTTGTTGAGCTCGTAGATCTCCTTGTACCGGCGCCCGTCGCCGAGGTGGCGCTGGGCGATCTCCCAGAGGGAGTCGTGGTGGCGGCCCTCGGGGGGCTGGATCCGGTAGTACTTCGTGTCGCCGTGCCGGGCGGTGGAGCCGCCGTCCGGCTGGGCGGCGGCCCGGGCCGCGGCGTCGGCGGCCTGTTCGGCGACGGCGGCGGCTCCCGCGGCCGTCTGCTCCCGCTGCTGCCCGAACAGCGTGCCCGGGGTCTGCTGAGCGGTGGCGACGGAGCCGTGCTGGTTGCCTTCCGGGCTCTGGCCGAGCTGGGAGAGGCCCGGGGTGAAGCTCGCGGCGGCGGCGCCGACGAGCAGGAGCGCCGCGACGAGCTGACGGGCCAGCAACTGGCTGGCCCCGGCGCCCGGTACGCGGTTGGGCAGCCCGACGCCCGACAGCGCGGCCTTCATCTCGACGAGGACGCACGCGGTGAACTGCGCCCACGCGAGCCACACGATGACCGTCAGCACGTGGATGAACGTGCCGACGGTGATCTCCTGCTGGAGCCAGTCCAGCGAGGGCGTCCCGTGCGGCAGCGGCCAGCCCACGGCGACCACCAGCGCGCCGGGCACGCCGACGAGCAGGACCAGCAGGGCGACGAACGCCCCGAACGCCTTCACGAAGTCCCCGAACGTCCGACGACGCCGGGGCAGGGGCTGCGGCGTCCGATTCCTCGGACCCGGCGAGCCGCCCGTCGAACTGGAGGTGGTGCGTCGCGCCATGGCGGGTGTCCTGGGGTCGTTTGGGGAGGGTGTGAGTCGGGGGTGCCCCGAGCCTACTGAGAGTCTAAGGAGCCTGTCGAAGGCCGAGCGGAGGGCATTGACGCCACCCCGCCCGATTCGTCACCAACCGCCCGGGACAACCGAGTTGGCACCCACCCCGGAGCCCGTCGGCCGTCCTCCGTCTCCGCGGCCCTTCACACCACTCGCGGGACGGTCCTCACGAACCCCGCACAATCACCCTCCGGGACGTCGGAGAGTGCCTTTCGCGCCACCGGACGTGAATCCGGTCATTCAGGTCTCACCAGGCGGTCGCATAATCTGCCCCGGACGGGTCAAGTTCACCGGCACGCCGAGAGGGGAACCCGATGGCACTGAGGCGTGACGCGACGGCACGTCAGACGCGTCTGGCGGTGGAATTGCGCCGACTCCGCGGAGCGGCCGGACTTTCGTCCCGCGAAGCGGCCACACTGCTCGGAGTGAGTCCCGCACAGATCAGTCAGATCGAGGCCGGCCTCGCGGGCGTGAGCGAGAAGCGGTTACGCCGGCTCGCGACGCAGTACGTCTGCACGGACGAGGGGTTCGTGGAGGCCCTGGTCGCCATGGCCACCGACCGGACGCGCGGGTGGTGGGAGCCCTACCGCGGCCTGCTGCCCACGCCCTTCCTCGACCTCGCCGAGCTGGAGCACTACGCCACCTTCCTGCGGGACGTCCAGTTCCTCCACGTCCCCGGCCTGCTCCAGACGGAGGAGTACGCCCGCGCCGTGTTCTCCTACCGCGTACCGGAACTTCCGGCCGAGGAGGTCGAGTTGCGTGTACGGCACCGCTTGCAGCGACAGGAACTCCTCGAAGGCCCCGCCCCCAAACGGTACGACGGCCTCGTCCACGAGGCCGCGCTGCGCATCATGGTCGGCGACCGCGCCGCTTCGAGGTCCCAACTCGCCCACGTGCTGGAGCTGTCCGAGGCCGAGCACATCACCGTACGGGTCATCCCCTTCGACCTGGAGGGGTTCGGTGGCGCCGCGAGTGCCATGACCTACGCGGGCGGCCCCGTCCCCCGGCTCGACACCGTCGTACGTGACGCTCCCCAGGGCGCCGCGTTCATCGACTCCGAGGCCCAGCTCAACGCCTATCGCACGCTGTTCCACAAGGTCGAGGCGGTGTCGCTGGACGCCGGCCGGTCCCGCGACTTCATCCACAGATTGACGAAGGAGCTGTGAGAGTTGCCCACGAGCACCCCTGACAACTGGCAGAAGTCGTCCTACTCGGGGCCCGGTGACGGCGACTCCTGCGTCGAGCTCGCCTCCACCCCCGCCCTGCTCCACCTCCGCGAGTCCGACGACCCGGACACCGTCCTCACCACCACCCCACCCCCCGTCGGCCACCTGCTCCAGGCCATACGCACCGGCTCGTTCGACACCCCCGGCTCGTAACAGCCTCTCTACGAAGCCCGGTTCGGCATGACGCCACCCTCCGCGGGCCCGACCCGACGTCGGGTCGGCGGCCCGGACGTTCGGTGTGGAGGACGTGCCCGTCGCGCAAGGCGACACCCGTACCCTTCGTATGGTGCTGACCCAGACGTACATCCCGGTCCCGGGAACCGCCGGCCAGGTCGTCCTCGTCTCCGGAGCCAGCCCCGTGCTGGACCTGGCCGAGGCGTTCCACGACATCTTCGACGCGGTGACCGGTACGTTCCGGTTCGTCTGACCGGGACTTCGCGACGCGACAAGGGGGATCGGACATGAGTGGTGGCGGCAAGAGCGACCTCGCGCTCCCGCTGAGCGAGCTGGAGGACTACGGCGGGCGGTTGCGGGACATCAAGACCCGACTGAACCACACCAAGAAGCTCTTCGAGTCGTACAAGGACGACCTGGGCGACCACACCGTCTACGACGCCCTGGACGACTTCGAGTCCGGCTGGGAGGACGGCCGCGAGGACATCGGCCAGGCCCTGGACGCCCTCGCGAAGATGTCCGACGCCGTGGTCCGCGAGTTCAAGAAGCTCGACGACGACCTGGCCAAGAACGTCTCCGAGGGAGTGAAGACGGAGAAGAAGGACGGGGCGAAGTAGTGCGAGAACGGAACCAGGACGGAGGACCGGTACCGGTCCGGCCCGTCGGGTTCTTTTCCGAGCTTCGAGGCGGGTGGAGGTTTGCCGGCGGCGGGCTTCTGCGGGATGCCGTCAACGCCGTGGGCGAGCCGGACGAGGGCGCCGTCCTCGGGTATCTCCGAGGCGGGGCCGGGATCTGGTCCGAGACGAGTGCCGGGGCCGATGTCCTGGACCCCGGTGGCCCCGTCATGACCGGGATCGGGTCCCTGTACACGGACGGGAGCTGGGTGTGGCGGCAGGATCTCGCGTACTACCTCGGCACGTACCACGTCTCGCTCCCCCCGGACTTCCTCGCACACGTCCGGGACTCCCACCACCGGGTTCCACCCGTGCCGGAGGCACGGCTCACGGAAATCCTGACGCGGGATCTCGGCATCTCCATGGGCTGAGCGGCCCCCGGCCCGGGTGGGCCGGGACTCCGGGCGGAGCCTGGACCGAGGGAACCCCGACCCAGGAGGAACCCGGGGCTCAGCCCACCTCGTTCTCCGCCACCGCCCGGCCGTGGACGGTCACGTCTCCGCCGTAGAACATGCCCGTGAAGACCGGCGAATAGGTCAACTGGACCTCCACCTCTACCTGTTCGGCGTCCGCGGTCACGCAGTGGGTCGCCGCGATGTCCGCGCCGGACATGCCCATCTCCCGGGCGAAGGCCTTCACCCGGGCGCCGCAGTTCTCGAAGTTGATGGGCGCCGGGCCGTTCTCGTTCTCGTAGAGGGATTCGAGGTCGATGTCCTGGGCCGCGTACCGGGCCGCCTGCTCGGCGATGTCGGCGGCCCTCTCCCGCTTGGAGATGGACATCCCGCCATCGATCACGAACGCCGAGAGGGAGAGGAAGACCAGCGCGAAGATGATGACCGCGCCGGCCCCCGAGCCCCGGTCGTCGAGCCGCTCCCGGCGCGCGGCGGCCCAGCCCCGGACCGCCGAACCCGGCCGCGGGCCCCGGGGCGCGGGGCTCGGTGTGCCGTTCCGCCGGGCGGAAGTCGGCCTCGGGCGCCCCCGCCAGGAGCGCCTTACAGCGGAGTTCAGCTTCATGCCGTCCTCCGGAACGGGTCGAGCGGTGAACTGAAGGACGCGTCCAGGGTGGTGGGCACATCGAGGCCGATCATCGCCAGGCCCCGCACCTCGCAGCTCACCTCGACGGTGAACAGCGTGTCCGGCTCGAAGCCCGTACTGGTCTGGGTGACGGTCACCGGACCCGAGCACACGTCCGACAGATCCGCCTCGGCCGCCTTCCTCGCCTCGGCCATCGCGGTCGCGTGGTCCTTCTGGATCGAACCGGCCCGCGCCGCGTCCCGGGCCGCGCCGTCCAGCGCGCCCCGGCCGTCGACCAGTTGCCCGAAGGCCACCAGCACCAGAATGAAGAGGATCATCACCGGCGCGAGGATGACCACCTCGATGGTCGACAGCCCCCGGTCGCGCCGGAGCCCGGACAC
Source organism: Streptomyces sp. NPDC028298 (assembly GCF_055565895.1). Lineage (NCBI taxonomy): Bacteria > Bacillati > Actinomycetota > Actinomycetes > Kitasatosporales > Streptomycetaceae > Streptomyces > Streptomyces sp. NPDC028298. Next base: position 113,744 of record NZ_JBVHTL010000004.1, on the reverse strand, counting down.
GCGGTCCAGGAGGGCGGCGAGCCGGACCCCCGGTCCCGTCACGGCGCCTCCTCCTTCACGAATCGCTCCACCGGCCCGGACGACTGCGCGTGCACCGTCAGGTCCAGGCCCGGGAAGACCGAGGGGACCCTCGCCCTGATCTCGACCCCGACGGTGTCCGGCTCCGGCTGGAGCATCGTCACGTCCGGGGACAGCACCAGCTTCGGACCGAGCTGGCTGATGTAGCTGTCGACGACGTCCCCCGCCTCGCCGCGCCAGGCGCCCGGCTGCGCGTCCGCCGTGGCACGGGCCTTGCGGGCGCCCGCCTGGGCCGCCGCCTGGGCGACATGGTCCGCGAAGAAGTACAGCGCGAACTGCACCGTCGCGAAGATCATGAAGAACAGCACCGGAGTGAGCAGCACGAACTCGATCGCGGTCATGCCGGAGTCACCGCGGGCGGAGGCTGCCTCCACCCTGCGGCGCACCCAGCGTCGTACCCCTCGGCGTTCGCGCACTGGCATCCCCGCCGCTCAGCAGGTCTTGCCGGCGTCGGCGCCCTTGATGCAGTCGCCGACCTTGTTGGCGCCGTCGCTCAGCGCCGCGTTGATGATCGCCGCGACCACGCCGACGATGGCGACGACGACGGCGGAGATGATGACCCACTCGACCGCGGACGCGCCCCGGTCGAGCTCCCCGGAGCGGGCACGCTGCACCCGGCCCTGGAGGAAGGTGATCAGGAAGTCCACCCCCGGGATCCCGGTGCTGAAGTTCCGTCCGTTCATGGTGAGTTGTCCTCTCGAAGGAAAGTGTCGGCCGACTGGCGCCCCCGCGGGCACCGTGGAAGATCAGACCTGGAACACACGCATCGCCGCCGGGAAGATCAGGAAGACCAGGAACCCGGCGCACAGCAGGAGTTGGGCGACGAGCATCGACTGCGACTTCTCGCCCGCGCTGCCCTCGATCTCGGAGAGCTCGCGGTGGCGCATCGTCTCGGCACGCGAGGCGAGCGACTCCCGCACCTTGGCCCCGTCGTCCGCGACCAGCGCCAGGGACGCCGACAGGTCCTTCAGCTCCTCGACGCCGAGCTCCTCGCCGAGCGAGCCGAGCGCCTGCCACTGGCTGATGCCCGTGATCCGGGCGTCGGCGAGCGCGTTGCGGATGCGCTGCGTGGCCCAGCCGTCGGAGATCTCGGCGGCGGCCATCAGCGCCTCCGGCAGACCGCGGCCGCCGGCCAGGCTCATCGACACCAGGTCCAGATAGGCACCGATCACCCGCCGCAGGTCGCGCCGCTTGTCGACCGCGTCGCGCCGCACCTCCAGGTCGGGCAGGAAGAAGAAGACGACCGCGAAGAGCAGCGCGAGCCAGACCGGGATGATCGGGCTGGTGCCGGCCCCGAGCGTCCAGACGACGGCGAAGAGGAACGGACCGAAGAAGACACCGGCCGCGGCCAGCAGCACCTTCGTCGCCAGGAACCTCTCCCAACTCCGGTCCAGGACCGCCAGATCGGCGCGGAGCGAGCGCTGTTCCCAGCCCTGCTGGAGGTACAGCTCGGCGACGCGCCGGCCGACCTCCGCGCGCAGACTGCCGAGGCGTCCGCTGTCCCGCTGCCCGTGGTGCGCGGACTCGTACGCCGCCCCGCGGGCCCGCATGGCGTCGATACGGGCGACCTGCGCGACCGCGCTGCGCCTCGACGGCATGAGGGCGCGGACGGCGACGTAGACGCCCAGGCCCAGGACGGCGCCGATCAGGATCGGCATGGTCAGGTTCATCGGCGTACCGCCTCATCCCCGGAAACCGGTGTACGGGGCCGCACGAACCGCACGGACGACTCGTCCCGTACCAGGAACCGCTCCGGCGTCTCGATCGTGGACAGCTTGCGCAGCCACCAGAAGCCGAGGCCGAACAGCCCGCAGACGCAGGCCAGTACGAGCTGGCCGACGGCCGTCCCGTACGGCTCGACGAACTCACGGTTGAAGATCGACAGACCGAGCACGAAGGCGATGGACACCGCGACGACGATCTGCACGGAGCGCCGCGTCGAGGCGCGCTGGGCCATCACGCGCTGCCGCATGTCGACCTCCTCGCGCGCCGACTTGGCGAGCGCGCCCAGCACTTGGCGCAGACCGGGGCCGCGCAGCCGCGCGTTGAGGATGAGCGCGGCCACGATGATGTCGGCGGACGCGTCGTCGATCTCGTCGGCCAGTTGCTGCAGGGCCTCGGGCAGCGGTGTCCGGGACCGCAGCCGGTCCACCAGCGCGTCCAGATGCGGCCGCAGCACGGGGGCGGAGGCGCGCGCCGAGGCCGGGATGGCCTGCTCCAGACCGACCGCGCCCGCGATGGTGTCGCGCAGCGACTCGGTCCAGGACGCCAGTGCCTCCACGCGGCGCATCGCGGCCTTCTCCTCGGAGGCGCCGCCGAAGAGCTTGTCCCAGAAGAAGACGAGGATGCCGGCCGCGAGACCGGCGACGGCCCAGCGGGTGAGGAGCAGGACGACCAGTCCGGCGATGGCGGCGATCGAACCGCGCTGTCCGGCGAACCGGATCAGCTCGGCCGCGCGCTCGCTCGCCCGCTGCTTCTCGTGTTCGGGCTTGGCGGGCAGTCCGCGTACGGCGACGGCGAACAGCGCGAGGCCGCCGCCGACGGCGATCCCGCAGGCGAGGGCGTACAGGACGGGCAGGGAGAACAGCCCGCCCATGGAGCCGAGCGAGTCGAGGGCCGCGAGCGAGGTCGTGCCGGAGGTCCCGGCCTGCGCCTCGGCCGGTGCCCCGGCCGCGCTCAGGTGCGACACGGCCGTGCCGAGGTGCGGCGCGGCCGGGGCCATGGCCGTCGTCATGTCCTGGATCATCGTCGTCACCAATTCCCGCTGCCGGGCAGCCGGTAGCCCTGCGCGACGAGGTCGTCGAGGCAGGAGATGGGCGCGTGCGGGACGATCCGGCCGTCCGGGGCCTCGGCGAACACCTCGCTGGACAGCACCCGTCCGTCGACGCCGTTGACCTCGCGCACGGAGGTCACCATGCGCTGGAGGCGGCCGCCGGTCTCGTAGTCGTTGCGTCGCTGGATGAAGACCACGAAGTTCACCGCGCCCGCGATGAGCATCTGACTGGCCTCGATGGGCAGTCGCTCGGACGCCTGGAGCGCGTACGTGGAGATGCGGTTGAAGACCTCGCTGGAGCTGTTCGCGTGGATCGTGGAGAGCGAGCCGTCGTTGCCCTGCGACATGGCGTTGAGCATCGTCACGATCTCGTCGCCGAGGACCTCGCCGACGATGACCCGCGAGGGGTTCATGCGCAGCGAGCGGCGGACCAGTTCGGCCATGGTGATGGCGCCCTGGCCCTCGGAGTTGGGCAGCCGCTCCTCGAACGCCACGACGTTCGGGTGCAGTTCGGCGAAGGTGTCGAGGCCGAGCTCCAGGGCGCGCTCGACGGTGATGAGCCGCTCGTGCGGCGGGATCTCGTTGGCCAGTGCGCGCAGCAGCGTCGTCTTGCCGGCGTTGGTGGCCCCGGCGATCATGATGTTCTTGCGGGCCCGGACGGCGCAGGCGAGGAAGTGGGCGACCTCGGGGGCCAGGGTGCCGTTGCCCACGAGGTCGGACATGAAGACCTTGCCCAGGCGCGCGCGGCGGATCGACAGGGCGGGCCTGCGGGTCACGTCCATGACGGCGGAGAGGCGGGAGCCGTCCGGCAGCCGCAGGTCGAGCTGCGGGTTCGCGGAGTCGAAGGGCCGGGACGACAGGCCCGAGTACGCACCGAGGACCTGGATCAGCTCGATGAGCTCCTCGTCGGTCTCGGCGACGGGGTCCCCCTTGGTCTCCCGGCCGTCGGCGTAGCCGATGAAGACCTCGTCGTACCCGTTGATGTCGATGTTCTCGACTTCCGGGTCGTCCAGGAGCGGCTGGAGGCGGCCCACGCCGAAGAGCGCGGCGTGGACGGCGGCCGCGTACTGCTCCTCGGTCTCCGCGTCGAGCGGGGTCCGGCCGAGGTTGATCTCGGTACGGGCGTGGTCCTCGAGTATCTGGGCGATGACGGCGCGGGCGTAGTGCCGTTCGTCCTCGCTGGACATCGGGGTGACGCCGCGGACCTGGTCCTCGCGGCGCTGTTCGGAGATGCGGTCGCCGGCGTCCTGCCGGAACCGCTTGACGAGCTGGTGGTCGACGGCGGTCATCGGCCGGCTCCGGCGGCGGGCCGGGGCTGCCCGGCGTTCGGCCCGTCGGCGGGTACGGACCAGGCGGCACCGTACTGCTGGTACAGGTCCGCGGTCACCTTGCGTGCCGAGCGGATGAGCAGCGACTTGTCGAGGCGCCCGCGGCGGCGGCCGGCCAACTGGGCGGCACCCGCGGGGTCGTCGGCGATGGTGCCCACGACCCGGGCTCCGGTCTGGGCCGCCACCAGCATGTCGTTGACCTGGTGGACGAGCTTGGCGGAGTCGCCCGGGTCGGCGACGAGGACGACGCCGATGAACGGGGTGGCGAGTCCGCCGGCGCCGCGCGGTCCGCCGTGCAGCTTGGCGGAGAGGGCGGCGGCCCGGTCGCGGACGCGGGCGATGGCCTCGGGCTCGGTGCGGGAGAGCAGGAGCACCAGGGACGCGTGCGGGAACAGTTCGGCCGCCGGGGTGTCCCCGCTGATGCGGCCGCAGTCGGCGATGACGTCGGCGGGCGCGTTCGGGGAGTCGGCGAGCTGCGCGAACGCCCGGCCCAGGGTGGGCCAGAGTCCGGCGAGACCGGCGGCCTGCTCGGCGATCCCGAGTCCGACGAGGACGTCGAGTCCGCCGCTGAGCGGCTGTACGTGGTCCCAGAGCTGGTCGGGGACGAGACCGCGCCGGGCGGTCGCCGCGATCGACAGCATGCCGGTGTTCGGGTTCAGCGGGCCGCCGTGGGCCGCCGCGCTGCGGTACACGAGGTCGCCGCCGGCCGGGTCGGTCTCGGCGAGCAGGACCCGGCGGGGCCAGACCGCCGCGAGCGCCACCGCTGCGGTGGTGACTCCCGGGGAACCCTTGTCTGCGGCGAGGGCGATGAGCGCCATGTCTGTCTACTCACTCGCCTCTAGTTGCCGGGGACGATGACGAGGGCGACCTGGCCCGCCGAGGCCGCGGCGGCGACGGCGGCCGCCTGGCCGCTGTCCACCATCAGGGTGACGGGCAGGTTGGTGCTGCTGATCGTGCTGTCCGAGTCGCTCTTGACCGAAATGACCTTCGCCTGCTCGACGATGGGCGCGGCGTCCGCGCTCGACGAGCCGGAGCCGGAGGAGTTGGACGAGCCCGACGAGCGGCTGCCGCCGGTCGTGGTGTCGCCGACGCGGTAGACGGCCACCGTGTCACCGGACTTGATGCCCGAGGGGTACTGGCCCTCCTTGAGGGAGACACCCACGGAGGCCTTGCCGGCCGGAAGCTCGGCACCCTCGGCGAACATGTCGCCGATGACCACGGTCCCCTTGTAGATCGGGGACTTGGCCTTGAGCTTCTTGAGCGCGGCGAGCTGGTTCCACTTGACGTAGTTGATGGAGGTGTCGTCCGCGACCAGCACGGAGGTCACGTGGCCACCCACGGACTCACCGGCCTGGATGTCGCTCGTCACCTTCACGACCTCGACACGGTCGCCGGCGCGCAGCACCAGCATGGTGGCGCCGAGCGCGCCGACGAGGACGAGGAGCACCGCGAGCGCGGCCAGCGCCGGTTTGCGCTCGCGAGGCGGGGTGGGAAGCCGCTCGCCCATCGCCGGCTGGGCCGACGTGGCGGAACGGTTGTTGCCCGCCCCCGTACGCTCTTGGATCCTCACGCGACCGCTCCCCGTACACCCAAGAAAATGTCTGTCAATTCACGAGCCAAGTAGGACACTTCACCCCCGAGACCCTTTACGGGACGGACCGTGCGACCTGGTCGAACTCCGGCGCCGGGGCGAGTGTCAAGCCATGGCACCGTATCAGCCGCACATAAGCCCCTCAAGGAGCGTCAAGACCCCTGAAGCGCACCCGACTCGACGTTGTCGACGCGCAACGACGCCTGTTCGGTTCCGTGTTGAGCGCGGCGGTACGCCCTGTCCGTCACCTGTGCGCCAGCGAATCGCCTCCGCCCGCCGGAACGGCCGTCACGGGCCGTGCACGAGGCCTGCACGAGGTGCTCACGGACGGAGGCGGCCGGAGCACCGGCCTCAGAACCCCCACGGGTTGGGATGAGGCCTGACGGCCGGGTCCTCCGACCAGACCGGGCGGGCCTCCAGGTCGTCCCCCAGGAGCTCGGTCAGGAGGTCGACGGCCCAGGCGTTCCAGTAGACGCCGCCGCGGAACTCGGGAACCCGGAAGGAGGCGAGCCCCACGGGCAGGGCCTCCGGGCGGAAGACGGCTTTGGTGATCTCGCCCGTGGTCTTCTTCGGCTTGGACGACCGGCGTGCGTCCAGGCAGTCGACGGTCTGCTTCACGAGGTGGAGGACGTAGTCGTCCGAGCCACCGGCGTCCGCGTCGGCGGGGAAGGCCGGATCGGCTGCTTCGATGACGACCGGTACGAAGGGTCCCGATTCCGACAGGTCCGCGGCGAGCAGGTCCGCCACGCGTCTGCTCAGGACCGGAGCGCCCGGATAACCGCTCGGGAACTCGCCCTTGCGCCAGGCGGGATCGCCGTCCCACGACGCGCTGAACCAGGTCGGCAGATCCGTCGCGGATCCGGTGATCTGCCAGCGGATGAGTCGTCTGAGGGAACCGCCGAGGAGCAGGGTCCGGAACTCACCCCTGCGCGGAAGCAGGCGGTAGACGGCGAGGGGGTGCGAGGTGCTGTCGGTCATTCACGGTCCCGGGCAGACTGCGGTCGGGGAGGGCACGCCGGTCGCTCAGAACCCCCACGGGTTGGGATGAGGCCTGACGGCCGGGTCCTCCGACCAGACCGGGCGGGCCTCCAGATCGTCCCCCAGGAGCTCGGTGAGGAGGTCGACGGCCCAGGCGTTCCAGTAGACGCCCACGGGGAACTGCGGGACGCGGAAGGAGGGCAGGGCCAGAGGGAGGGCGTCCGGGCGGAAGACGGTCTTCTGCATCTCGCCGGTCGCCTTCTTCGGCTGCGACGAGGCGCGGGTGTCCACGCAGTCGACGACCTGGTCCACGAGGTGGAGCAGGTAGGCGTCCGCGGGCGCCCCCTCGACGCGGACCGGAAGCAGGCTGCCGGACTTCTCCAGGTCGTCCCGCAGCCGGTCCGCGAGCGGGCCGGCGAGGATCGGAGCGCCGGGATAGTCGGACGCGAACTCGGCCTTGCGGGCCTTCGGATCACCCGTCCACTCCGCCGCGAACGCGGTGGGCCGCGGCGCCCGTTCGCCCTGGAACTGCCAGCGCTTGAGATCGACGAGCGAGTCGTCCAGACGGAGGGTGCGCAGATTCCGGGTGCTCGGCATCAGCCGGTAGACGGCCAGGGGTTTCGAGTTCATGAAGGACATCATCACGCCGTCCAGTAGGCGGTGCTCGGCACCGCGGTGGTGACGCCGGACAGCTCGGACTCGATCTGCCGGCCGATACTGCGCAGTTCCCTCCGAAGCGTCGTGCGGATGGCACGGTCCCCGAAGCCCCGGGCGACACGGTCCGCGACGACGTTGTGCAGATGGGCGTCGAGACGGCCGAGGAACCGGTTGCTGTGCGTGAAGTTGTGCGGTCGCGGATGCCCCAGCGGGATGCCGTTCGCCGCGTCGTTGATGTCGACCTTGTACTTGGCCAGGAGTGACCGCATCCGCGGGCCGCCGCCGCGCGAGAACCCGGAGGGGACGATGTGGGCGGCCGCCTGGCCGGGTCCCACCGCGCGGCCCTCCTTCGCCATGTTCTCGCCGAGGATCTTGGAGCACTGCTTCAGGCCGAGATAGTCGGACCACAGCAGCGGGTTGACGACGTAGCGGCGCGGGTTGGGCCCGGCGTCCATGCCCAGCGGATCGGGGCTGAGGTAGACGGCGGAAGCCGGGTCGTAGTACCGGAAGCAGTTGTGGTGCAGCCCCGTCTCGGCGTCCTGGTACTGGCCGGGGAAGCGCAGTGGGGTGGACGCGCCGGATCCCGGCGCTGTGTCCGCCCCCGGGTCGGGGAAGGTGCCCAGGCCCCACAGCGTGGTGTCGCCGCGCCAGACGATCACGCCGGTTTCGTCGACGAGTTCGGTCGGGGTGCCGACCAGGTCCGTGACGATGGCGAAGAACCGTTCGTCGACGACGTCCTGGGACGCGCCGGACAAGGTCGTGCGCTCCGTCTGGGTCAAGGGCCGGGTGTCGTCGCGTTCCCAGGTGAGCGTCGTCTCGCGGTCGGCTCCCCCGTCCGTGCCGTTCACCCAGCCGGTCTGCTCGACGAGGTGCGGGCCGTCCCACACGAAGCGCGTCTCCTCGGCGACCGTGACCCCGTCCGCCGCGAGCCGCCGCTTGGCCACCCGGCGGCCGAGCGCGTCGTGGAGGTAGCGCCAGCGCGTGCCGTCCGGGGTGATGACGCCGACGAGCCGGTCCTCGGCGTCCCAGGAGTAGCGCCAGATGTCCGGCTTGCGCGACAGCCTGGTGCGGCGGCGCAGGATCACGCGGCCGGCGTCGTCGTACTCGTAGCGGACGGAACCGGCACCGACGAGGCGGTTGCCCGTGTAGGCGCGCGCCCCCCGCGCCTCGGGCTGGTCGCGGTACCCGGGCCAGTCCGCGCTCGTCACGTTGCCCGTCCCGTCGTAGGCGTACGACTCGCTCCAGTCGGCGGCGCGCACGGCGGTGACCTGGCCCAGGACGTCGAGGTCGAAGGTGCGCCGGCCGGCGGCCGGGTCGTCGACCCCGGTCAGGTTCCCGTCCGCGCGGTAGGTGTACGTCCGGCGGGCCAACCGACGGGAGGAGCGGGTGTCCTCCAGTGTCTGGGAGCCGAGGCGGTCCCCGGCGTCCCATGCGAAACCGAGGGTGAGTCCCTGCCCGAACGCCCGCGCCGTCTCGCGTCCCGCGGCGTCGTACGAGGAGGTGAGGACGTGACCCGTGGCGCTGAGCGCCGTACGGTTCCCCGCGGCGTCGTAGGTGTACGTCGTCGTGGCACCGGCCGGTGTGACGCGGCGGACCGGCCGCCCCGCGGCGTCGTACGACGTGGCGAGCTCCCGTCCGTCCACCGCCTCTCCGGCGATGCGCCCGGCCTCGTCGTAGCGGAGCGTCAGGGTGGCGTCGGGGCTCACGGCGCGCAGCAGACGGCCGCCGGGCGCGTGCGTGAACACCGTGATCCGGCCGTCCACGGTCTTCTCGACCTGGTTGCCCACCGCGTCGTAGGCGAAGGCGGTGCTCTGCCCCAGCGGGTTCGTCCGGCCGGTGAGCCGGCGGGCGGCGTCGTAGGCGTAGCGGACGGTCCGCCCGTCGAAGTCGGTCTCGGACGTCGGGCTGCCCACCGCGTCGTAGGTGTAGTCCCAGGTCAGCCCCCGCGGATCGGTGACCTGGCAGAGGCGCAGCTCGCTGTCGTGACGGAACGAGTACCGCGCGCCGTCGGGGGTCGTGCGCGCCGTCAGCAGATCGAAGGCGCCGTACTCGAACCGGGTGACCCGGCCCAGCGCGTCGGTGTGCGTGAGCCGGTTCCCCTCGCCGTCGTACGTCCACGCCTCGGTCGCCCCGTCCGGGCCCGTCCGGGCGGCGAGGTGCCCCTCCACGGTCCATTCCTGGCGGGTCACCTCCCCGAGGGGGTCGACGACGGCGGTGACCCGCCCGAGGGCGTCGTACCCGAACCGGGTCTCCGCCCCGAGGGCGTCGGTCGCGGAGACGATCTGGCCCGCGGGGTTGTTGACGAACCGCTGGACGGCCCCGAGCGGATCGGTCACGGAGATGACGGCGCCGGTGCGGTCCCGGGTGAACTCCGTTGTGGTCCCGTCGGTGTCGGTGAGCGACGTGCAGTTGCCCCGATCGTCCCACTCCTGTCGTACGACCGTGCCGTCGTATCCCGTGAGCTCGACGGTCAGGCCCAGCGCGTTGTAACGGGCCGCGGAGACCGTCCCGTCGGGCAGCCTGACCTCGGAGAGACGGCCGAGGTCGTCCCACTCCATACGCGTGACCTGCCCCAACTGGTCCGTCCGCGAGGTCGGTTGGTCGCGTCGGTTCCATTCATGGCACACGGTGTGGCCCAGCGCGTCGGTCTCGGCGACCAGTTGGTAGGCGTCGTTGAACTGATAGGTGGTGGTGTGCCCGAGGGAGCTGAGGGCGTGGGTCAGGTGCCTCTCGTCGTCGTAGTCGAAGGTGTAGTCGAGGATTCCGTGCACACCGTTGACGGCGACACAGCGGCCCGCCTCGTCGTACGTGTACCGGTACCAGGCTCCGTTGCGGTCCTCCCAGCCGGTGAGACGGCCGCGGTCGTCGTAGGCCAGCTTCAGGGGCCGGCCCGAGGAATTGCGGACCTCGGTGAGACGGCCGTGCGTGTCGTAGCCGTACGTCATCAGGGTCGGCCGCGCGGGGTCGCTGAGCAGGGTGAGGCTCACGATCCGCCCCGACGCGCAGGTCACGCCGACGCGATAGCCGCCCTGGTGGACGATCTCGGCCGGGCTGCCGTCGGGGAAGTACTCGACGGTGATCGTGTTGTCGTTCCGGTCGCTGATCACCGCGAGCGGCAGTTCCTGCGACGGGCGGCCCCGCAGGGGCCGGAAGCTCAGCGTGCGGCCCGTCTCCGGCAGGCTCACCGTGAGGGTTCCTCCGGGCCCGCCGTCCCAGCTCAGCGGCCAGTGCGGACCCTCCACGGGCAGGACGGGCACGTCCGGTTCGGGCACGGGGTAGGTGAGGATCATGCCGTCGGCGGCGAAGAACCGCACGCCCGTGGCGTCGAGGACCAGTCGCTGGTCGATCGTGGAGGTCCAGGCCCGCCCGAAGCGACGGCCGGCGTTCAGGCCGGTGCGGTGATGGCGTTCCAGCACCAGGGGCAGTACGCCGTCCAGCGCCACGTCCGTCTCGGACATCACCATCTGGCCCGTCGCCATGTCGATGGGGTCGCCGCAGGTGAAGAGCTTCTTCATCGGACGGCCCAGGGAGCGTGCGCTCTTGCCGAACCCCTTGGCCCCCAAGGCCAGGCCCTTGAGCCCGGTCTTGCCGAGGCCCTTCAGACCCTTGAGGCCCTTGGCGAGCTTGCCCAGGCTGGTGAGGCCCTTGCCGCCGGGTATGCAGTCCAGGGCGGCGAAGGCCACGTCCCAGAGGGACGCCTGGCCTTTCGCGTATTTGTTGAGGGTGTCGGCGAGGACGACGAGTGCGGCGATCAGCACGATCGCGCCGAGGATCGGCCCCCCGATGATCATCGCGATGATCCCCACCACCGCCACCACGACCTTGCACACCGCGACGATGGTGTCCCAGTTGTCGGAGAACCAGTCCCCGACCTCCTCCCACCACTTCCGATTGTGAATCCCCGCGTCCGACGCCTCATCGATCTTCGACTTCGCGTCCCGCGCCGCCTCCTCCCGCATCCTGCGCGCATCCGCGGCCATCTTCTTCGCCGCGTCCAACGCACCATTCGCATCCGTCACGTCCGACTGCGCACTCGTCCGCGCCGACTGGGCGTGCTGCGCGTCCCTGGTGGCGGCACGGACCTTCGCCTCGTCCGGCTTCTCCGCGTCCTTGCTACCGGTCGGATCGTCCTTGTACTTGTCCGCTTCCCTGGTGGCCCGCGTCACCCACGAATCAGCCGACGACAGACGAGACTTCGCGGACGTCAGATCGGCCTGCGCCTCCCGCCCCTTCGCCAGCGCCTTGTCCGCCAGCGCCTGCGCCCGCTCCAGCTTCGGCCAGTAGTCCCCGAGCGCGTCCCCCGCCATCTCGTACGACTTCTTCAGCTTCTTCAACTGCTTGGGCACACCCGAGAACTCGGACTGAAACGCCTCCGCCGACTTCCCAGCCCACTGCAAAACGGCGTCCTCGTCCGCCATCCCCTTGATCAGCCGCAACGCATCCGACACGTCATCCGCGAAACCGAGCAGATCCTTCGACAGCTTCCGCACCCGGTCCGGATCACCCGGCGTCGGATCCCGCTCCAGATCCAGCACATGCCAGTCACCTGGCCGATTCCCCGCCATGCCGCAACCCCCGTCACGCCCACATCAACAACACCCGTACACACAAGCGAAGTTACTGGAGACGTCAGGGGATGAGAAAGGGAAGCGGTCGCGGGAAGCCGCCCGGGACGCGAAGTTCCCGTCCGTTCACCGGTCCGCGAAGCGGAACGTGGAGGTGACGGCGTCGAAGACGTCGAAGAAGGAGTCGGCGAGGTCGAGGACCTGGCTGCTGCCGGCCACCAGGGCGACCTTGCCGGCCTGGCCGGGCACCGGGATGAACGTCTGCATGAGCACGGCCCGGATCGTGCGCTGGAGGCTGTCGTCCGGGACGACGATGTCCTCGATGCCGTACGTCCGCGCGGCGGGACCGACGCCGGGTATCTCGACGGTGGTCACCTTGCGCCAGGCGTCGCCCTCCTTCTTCGCCTCCCGCACGGCGAGTTGTGCCGCGATGGCCTGCGGGTCCGTGGGAAGGGGCTCACCGTTCTGCGCCCGGCCGCCGACGATCGAGACGGTGACCGAGCCGGTGATCGGGGTGTCCCCGCCGAACGACTCCGCCATGCAGCCGCAGTAGAGGGCACCGGACTTCCAGGCGTCGGCGCTGGCCTTGCGCAGGAAGCCGATATAGGTGTCGCGGTACCGCGCCAGCTCCGGCTGCGCGTCGATCCGCTCGCTCACCATCCGCCGGATCGAGTCGTCCCGCGACTCCGGCCGCACGTCGAACTCCCACCACGATTCCGGCACCTTGATCCGGAAGCCGCCGCGCTCGACGGTGAGAGTCTCGATGTAGCGGTCCATGGCGCCCCCGGGTGCGTCGTTCGTCTTCTGCCTTCTCTGCGCGAACCGGCCTGTGTGTTCGACCTGTTCGACTCGGGTCAGCGTACGAGGTGCGGTGGAGGCGGGGACAACACCCAGGGACGAAGGGGCCGCCCCCTCACGGGGCGCCTCATGTGAAGGTGTCGAACGCAAACCCTGGGTGGGATGTGGAAGCGGGTCCGTCTCCGCTCGGACGGATGTGTCCCGGACCACGATCAGGCCACCACGGACCGCCACTTCACCCCGGAACGCCCCCGTATGCCCGCGTCCAGCTCGGGGTTTCCGCCTGGCGAAACCAAGAGCCCCATGGATACCGTCATTGCCCTTGACCGACTTCGCTCGACCGATGTCCTACGGGGAGTTCACCGTGAAGCGCCGCACTTTGCCCGTTGCTACCGCGTCGGCCGTGACAACAGCCCTGCTGCTGACGGCCTGCGGCGGCGGGGGCGACTCCCCGAAGGCGACGGAGAAGACCGCGGAATCGGACCGCGCCAACACGGCTTCGGCCTCCCCGCCCGCGAGCGCACCGACCGACGCCGACCGACCGGACATCACCCTCCCGAGCGACGTGAAGGACGAGTTCGAGGGCTGGAAGACAGGGGACGCGACGAAGAACGCGATCCTGGCGGACGCGGGGCGCGCGCAGACGGCCACCAACCACGCCATCATCAAATCGAATCCCGATGACCCGGCCCTCGCCTTCTACCGGCAGGGCGACGCCCTCGTCGGCGGCGCTCGGTGGGTCAAGTCCTTCGTGGACGCCGGAATCACGTACACCGGCACCGTTCGGTACTTCCGTCCCAGCGTGACGCTCCACGGAACGACATCCGCGGGGGTCACGTTCTGCACGGACGAGAGCAAGGCGTTCAACAAGGACGTGAAGACGAAGAAGGTCGACAGAACTCCGGCGACCAAGAACTCCTTCGTCTACTACAACACTCACCTGAAGAAGGCCGAGAACGGCGTCTGGCAGACGACGCAGCTCGTCTCCGAACGGGGCAGCGCCAAGTGCACGCGCTGAGGCCTAAGAGCCGGGCACTCACCGTCGGTGCCCTGGCGACGACCTGCGTGCGGTCGCCCGGCCCGCCATACGCCGCTCGCGGCACCGTCAAGAAGCTCCAGGCCGTCAAGCGGTGGCCTGTCGAAAGCACCCTCGCGAGATAGCCGGCGAAGACGCGCCGCGTCGGCCGAAGGCCCGGTCGACCGCCCCCTGACGCACTCCCAACGTGCACCGCACGATGCCGCCATTCCCCCTGCTCGAGTTCACTCAACCGATGTCCCACGGGAGCCCACTGTGAAGCGCCGCACTTTGCCCGTCGCCACCGCGTTCGCCGCGACAACAGTCCTGTTCCTGACGGGCTGTGGCGGCGGAGGCGACTCGTCGAAGGCAACTGACAAGATCGCGGGCGCGGGTCAAGGAAGCACGCGTACGGCATCCCCCAGCGCGAGCGCCTCGGACAACACGGACCGGCCCGACATCACCCTTCCGAAGGATCTCAGCGACAAGTTCGAGAACTGGAGTACCGGCGACGCCGCCAAGGACGCGGTTCTCGCGGATGTCGGGCGCAGGGTCGATGCGACCAACCACGCCATCGCCGCAGGCGACGCCGAACTGCCGGCTCTCGGCTTCTACTACAGCGGCACCGCCCTGGCCGATGCCCGGGACTGGGTCACGTCCATCGCGAAGGACGGCTACTCGATCACCGGCGTGAACCGTTACTACAACGCCAAGATCGACCTCATCGGCTCCGCCTCGGCGGGGGTCGTGTACTGCGAGGACCAGTCCAAGGCCTTCGCCAAGGACAGAAAGACGGGCAAGGTCATCAAGACGGCCGTCACCTCCAAGTCCTACGTCCTCTACACGACGCGACTCGAGAAGAACGGCAAGGGCGTCTGGCAGACGACGAAGCTCACCTCGCAGAGGGCCGACAAGTCGTGCACTCCTTAGCCACGCCGGGCCGACTTCTTGTCACCGGAGCCATGGTCGACCGCCCGGAAACCGCCCTCGATCGGCAACTCGCGACGACGCACCGCCTCGGCTGAACGCCCAGGCGAGCAACCGGACCCGCACTCCGCATGCACCACACCAACGCCGTCATTTTCCTTGATGGAGTTCACTCAACCGATGCCCCACGGGAGCCCACTGTGAAGCGCCGCACCTTGGCCGTTGCCACCGCGTTCGCCGCGACAGCAGCCCTGCTGCTGACGGCCTGCGGCGGCGGGGACGACTCCCCGAAGGCAAACGACAAGATCGCGGGCGCGGATCAGGAAAGCACGCGCTCGACCGCCCCCAGCGCGAGTCCTTCCGGCAACGCCGACCGACCGGACATCACCCTCCCGAGCGACGTGACGGACGAGTTCGACGGGTGGAAGACGGGCGACTCGACGAAGGACGCCGTCCTGGCGGACGCGGGGCGGGCCCAGACGGCGATGAACGACGCCGTCATCAAGGGCACCTCGGACACCCCTGGCCTGGCCTTCTACTACAAGGGCAAGGCTCTGACGTCCTCCGTCAAGTGGGTCCAGAAGTGGCTGGACATCGGAGTCACGTACACGGGAACCACGCGGTACTACAGCCCCAAGGTCGAGATCTTCGACAGCAAGTCCGCCGGTGTCTCGTACTGCGCCGATGAGACCAAGGCGTACAACAAGGACCGGAAGACCAAGAAGGTCGACAGGACACCCGCCGGGAACGACGCCTACGTTCTGTACAACACGCGCCTGGAGAAGACCGCCGAGGGCGTGTGGCAGACCTCCGACGGCACGTCCGTACGAGGGAGCAAGACGTGCGTACGGTGACAGGGCACCGCACAGCCGTCACGGGCGGAGCGCTCGTGATCCCCTGCACGCTGGCCTGGTCGGCAACGGCCTTCGCGAGGGCTCTCGACAGCGCCCGAGCCCGGCCTCAGATCCAGCGCAAAGAGTGAGCCATGGCATCGCACAAGTCCCCCATCGGGCTTTCGGTGCCGCTCAGTGGCATGGAGAACGCCAGGTGCAGGTAGCCGACACCGCCGGGCATGCACACGTGGTAGTCCATGGCCGTCCGCGTGATCGCTCGGACCGTCCCGCCCGCAGGCAGTACCCGGACATCCACCTCGGCATCGGAATCCATCCGTCGGGTCAGCTCCGAGGCGAAGTCGTCCGGCGTCGGCGCCAGTCCGCGAGGCGTCATGACCAACGAGATCAGGAGCGAGGCGGGGAGTGCCGAACCGGGCGACTCGGTCTTCAGGAAGAACTCCAGACCGCCCTGAGCAAGGCTGCCCTCGGCGGTGTTGCGGAGCGTTGCCCACACGTTTCGGGCAACCTCCGCGGGGACTCGGCTTCCCTCCGACTCCTTGTCCACGAAGGTCTTCAACTGGCGACGCCAACGCTCGTGCGTGAGATCGACACGGAACCAGTCCCGGGGTACGAGGAGCCGGTAGTCCGAAGGCGCCTGATCGGTGACGCTCACCGACCGGTCCCCGCGGTGATCAGCGGCGAGCCGTCAGCCGTGAAGAGGCGGATGCTGCTGACCGTGTTGCCGAACATGGTGGAGAACAGGTCCCAGCCCTCCATCGTGGGGGTGGACATCTCCATGGCGACCGTCGTGCCGTTCGGGAGGGGCACGTAGACACGGATGTATCCGGTCGGAAAGGCAAGGCTGTGACCCGACTCGGTCAGCTCACCTGTGAGTTTCGATTCCCGCGTTCCGATGCACACCGCGGCGGGTCCACAGGGGAGTTCCACCTCGGACACGTCCGCTCCGTCGAGCCGGCGGAACGTGGACGCGATCTCCCTCACCACAGCCTGGACACCCCCGTCGACCTCCGGGCTGTCCATCAGGGACGCGAATACCGTCGCGCTGCAGGGGGTCTCGTCGACGGCCGTCACGCAGATCCCTGCGTACTCGACGCCTGCGGCCAGCAGGTCGTCGAATCCGAGTGCGCAGATGACCGCGAACCTCGTCCTGTCGTCGTCCGCCGCGTCCGGGAGCGCCTTGTCGGCGAGTTCCTCCAAAAGTCGTACGGCCTCGTCGTCGTCCGTCTCATGGACCGGGATGTCATGGAAGATCTCCGGCATCACCCAACGGACGTGGATGTCGTCGGCACGCAGCGCGGGCGGCGCGGGGTGCGTCGGTATGAACGCCGACAACTCGATGTCGGTGGTCATGGAGCCTGTTCCTTCTCCGGGACGGGACGCTCAGGGGCATCGGGGTAGAACGTTCGCGACGTCGCGTACATCCCGTAGTACGGGTACAGGCGCGGAACGTCGGCACCGCCCTGGCGCGCGATCGCGGCGATCTTGCGATACAGGCGGGCCCTGCACCGTACGTTCCTGTCGGTCGGGTCAAGCAGGCTCCGGCGCCGCACCAGATAGGTCCCCACCAGCGACGAGCAGACGATCAGCGCGTCGACCACGATGAACGCGATCTGGAACTGGCGGGACTTGCCGGAGGCGACCAAGTCCCAGAAGGGCCAGGCCCCGAGTCCGAATACGAAGAGCGGAATCGCGGCGAGACAGCCTAGAACACTGGCTTTCTCCGTGTCCTGGCGTCGCTGGAACAGCATCCAGTGGACGGCCCGGTCATCGAGAAAATCGAAGCGCACCTCTCGTCCGAACCGCTCGGCCGCAGCCTTGGCAGCGGGCACGGCGGCGATGACCTCCGAAGGGACCATCTCATGCACGGTCCCCCGGTCGTCGACGAATTGCCCGGGGCTGAGGGCGTGATAGTCACCCACGTGAATTCTCCCTATCCAGTAGGCGCCAGTGCAGCATGAAACGAAGTCGGGGAAGGGCTGGGCTGCGGAGTCGGCGACGGAGTTCCGGACGGGCCCGAAGGTCTGCGGCTCAGGTCCGGTGCGGGGGTGGGCCGCGTGTCACCTGGCGGCGGGCTGACAGGGTGCGTCGTGTCGTCCGCCCCGAACCTGCCGCGGAGCCGAATCAAACTCTGCACATACGCGTTGCCGAACGCGGCGCCCTTGATGAAGCGAGTGACGCCCTCGGGATCGAACCCGTTCGCGGGCAGCTTCACCTTGGTGATGCCCTTCTTGGCCAGGTATTTGGAAGCGAGGCCGACCCCCCGGTTGATGCTCTTCACGGCGAAGCCGTTGGTGAAGCCCGCCCAGACGGCCTCCTGAGCGACAAGGAGCCGCGAGCCCTTGGCCGCCGCCGACAATCCCTTCACCGCGCCAAGGCCCGGGATGATCCCGAGGACATCAAACGTGATCTTCAGCCAGTCGAACTTCCCGCCCCGGGCGAAGACGTCGTACAACCGGCCCGACAGAGCCGTGGCGCTGGCCGCGGAAGCCAGTGCGACAAGGACGATGGCGAGCGTGCCGCCGGACAGGACGACTGCCGCGATCAGCGCCGCCACCGCCAGAACCGTGGCGGCGGTCGAGATCCAGTCCGCGTGGTCCGCGATCCAGTTCATGATGCCGCCAGGGTCATGCACCCCATCGTGATGAATCACGTTCTTGATCCGGTGGGCGGCCCGCTTCGCCGCATCGTCACGGATCTCCTTGGCGGACTCGATCTTGCTACGCGCCACCGCCATGAGATGTGCGGCGTCGTCCCGCTTCTTCTCCTGCTTCGTGCGCTCGACATGGTCTTCCTGGGACGGAACGGTGCCGGTGTACGGCTCCAGCACCTTGAGGGCCGCCTTGTGATCGACCTCCGCGGCACGGAAATCGTCCAGGGCCCCGTCCGCCATGCGCTGGGCGCGGTGCAGTTCGCCGGCGTACTCGTCCGACTCACCGTCCCTGACCTGGGTTCCAAGTGCTTTCGAAGCCTCGTCGTAGCGGTCGTACGCCTGCTTCAGCCGCCCCGCCGTGTCGCCCGCGGTCTCGTGGAAGGCTCGGCCCGCGTCACTGTCCCAGCCGTCGACGGAAGCCAGCGCCCGAATGTTCCGGGCCTGCTTGTCGATCTCCTCGGCCATGCCGCGCAGCTTCTTGCCGAGCCGTGCCACCTCGTGCGGATCACCCGGCACGGGATCGGAGTCGTACATCGGCGTCCAGTCCCTGGGACGGGCTGTCACGGCTTCCCCTTCTGATCGCTCTTCTTGGCGTTCCTGAGCGCCTCCGCGAGCTGATGATCGATGTCCTCGTACGCCTTGGCCGCCTCGGCGGTGTACTTGGCCAGGTTCTCGATGTCCTTCATCAGCTTCTTGCGGTTCTTCTTCCAGGTGTCCGAGAAGTCGTCGAACACGTCCCGGAGCCTGTCGCTGCCCAGGTCGTCGCCATAGCCGTCGGCGGGATTGCCGTGTTGGTCGAACTCACGGTGAATACGGTAGAGCGAGTCCGAGCAATCCTTGATCAGATCGAGGTCGTATCGGGTCCTGTCCGCCACGGTTTTCAGACTTCCTGCTCAGCAGTCGCTCGGTCTCCATCACTGCGAAGCGGACCGGACACGGGCGCGACCGGGCGCTGGCGCGCCCCGTCGCCCCGGTGCGGTCCGCGAGGTCCGGCTGTCAGCCCTTGACACCCTTCGCCAGCTGATCATCCAGGTCCTCATACGCCTTCGCCGCGTCCTCGAGGAACTTGGCCATCCCCTTGAGGCCCTCAAGGGTGTCCTTCATTCCCTTGGTGAACTCCTTGAAGGAGTCGTCGAAGGCCTGGGAGCCCTTGGACGTCGTGTAGCCGTCCGCGACGAGGCCGTCGATGTAGCTGTCGAGGCCGTGGAGCTTGTCCTCCATCTTCTCCTTCTCGTGGCCGAGTCGCTTCGCAGCGTGCCGCATCTTCTCGTAAGTGATGTCCGCGTCTTTGCCGCCGGCCATGTGGCGTCCTCCATGCTTCAACTCGCCCCAGGGCCAACCCCCGTGGCTCCCGATGCGGATGGTGCGATCGTCCGCATTGAGCATGCAGCTTACTTACGGCGCTTGCAGGCGCACACCCCGGTTGTGTCACGAGCGCGCACCAAGGGCCGTTCGCGGCCCGGGTCTTCGTCGTTCTCTCACAAGGGCCGTTGCCTGCGGGAAGCGGTGAGCGGATAGGCTCGAGAGCACTGTGGCCCGCGTTCCGGAAGCGGCCTTCGGTGTCTGGGGGAGGACGAGCGTGCGGCTGACTCTGACCGTCGTCGACCCGCTCGGCGGGGCCACCGCCGATGTGGTTCTCGACGCGGATCCCGAGTCCTCGGTGGGGGACATCGCCAAAGAGCTCGCGGCACACGTCGGTCACGGCGGCGGTGCGCAGATCATCCCCATCGGCCATCACCAGGGGGCCGCGGGCGGCGGCGCGCCGGTCGCGTACGTGGACGGACATCCCGTCGATCCGGCCGCGACCATCGCCACCTCGCCACTGCGCGAGGGCGCGGTCGTGAGCCTGCACGACCCGGCCGGCTGTCTGCCCGGCGAGCCCACCGGGCTGGTCGAACTGCGGGTGGCGGGCGGTCCGTCGGCGGGTGCCGTGCACCGGCTCGGGATCGGCCGGTACGACATCGGCGCCGGGGCGGCCTCGTACATCCGGATCGACGATCCCGAACTTCCGCAAAGGGCGCTGACGTTGTCAGTCGCAACGGACGGAACCTGCGGCGTCACCGTGCACGGGGAGAAGAAGGGCGTCACCCTCGACGGCGAGCCCGTCGAGGAGCGCGAGGACGACGGCTGGCCCCTCGGCGGCCAGGTCGCGGTCGGCAACACCCTTCTCCAGCTCGACCGTTACACCCAGCCGGACGCCGCCCTGAAGTGGTCCGACGACGGCGCCGGCCTCGACTACAACCGGCCCCCGCGGCTGCACCCGCCCGAGCGGGAGACGAAGTTCCGGCTGCCGAACCCGGTACGGGACTACGAGGCCCGGCCGCTGCCCTGGCTGATGGCGCTGACACCGCTGGTCAGTGCCGTCGTCATGGTGCTGGTCTTCGGGCGCTGGTACTACATGATCATGGCCCTGCTGAGCCCGCTGATCATGCTCGGCAACTACTTCATGGACAAGAAGCAGGGCCGCAAGTCCCACGCCAAGCAGGTCAAGGAGTACAACGAGCACAAGGCGCGGATCGAGAAGGACGCCCAGGAGGCGCTGCTCGCCGAACGGCTCGACCGGCGCCGCGCGATCCCCGATCCGGCGACCGTGCTGTCGCTGGGCACCGGCCCGCGCACCCGGCTGTGGGAGCGGCGCCGCACCGACGCCGACCATCTGCTGCTGCGCGTCGGCACCGGCCAACTCCCCTCCGAGGTCGTGCTCGACGACCCCGAGCAGGACGACCACAAGCGCCAGGTCACCTGGACCATCGAGGACGCGCCGGTCTCCCTCCCGCTCGCGGAACGCGGTGTCGTCGGCATCGCCGGACCCGGTGACTCGGCCCAGGCGCTGGGCCGTTGGGCCGTCGCGCAGACCGCGGTGCTGCACAGCCCGCTGGACGTCCAGTTCTACGTCCTGACGGAGAGCAGCGGCCAGGAGAGCTGGGACTGGGTGCGCTGGCTCCCGCACAGCAGGCCCGCCGGCGCCCAGGACGCCAACGTGCTCATCGGCACGGACGCCGAGACGGTCGGCGCCCGGATCGGCGAGCTGACCCAGCTCCTCGACGCCCGCCAGAAGGCCGCCAAGCAGAACGGCAACAAGGCCTCGTTCAGCGATCCGGACATCGTCGTCGTGTGGGACGGCTCCCGCCGGCTGCGGTCCATGCCGGGCGTGGTGCGGCTGCTCCGCGAGGGCCCGGCCATGTCCATGTACGCGATCTGCCTGGACGCCGAGGAGCGGTTCCTGCCCGGCGAGTGCCAGGCCATCGTCATCGCGGAGCCGAGGCCCGAGGAGCACACGGACGCGCAGGCGCCCGTGCGGACCGCGCCGGCCGCGCCCGGCGGCTTCCCCTCCTTCCACGCCTGGCACGCCACCGCGACCGACGACTCCGCCACCGGCACCTCGAAGGCCCTCGAACTGCGGCTGCGGGTGCAGCAGACGGGCGTCGCCCGCGTACGGGACGTACGGCCCGACTTCGTGTCGGCCGCCTGGTGCTCCCGGCTCGCCCGCGCCCTGTCCGCCCTGCGCGACATCAGCGGCGAGACCGAGGACTCGGCCCTGCCCGGCGCCAGCCGGCTGCTCGACGTCCTCCAACTGGAGCCCCCGACCGGGGCCGCGATCAGCGCGCGCTGGCGGATGGGCGGGCAGTCGACGACGGCGGTCATCGGTGAGTCGTACGACGGTCCGTTCGGCATCGACATGCGGCGCGACGGCCCGCACGGTCTGATCGCCGGCACGACGGGCTCCGGAAAGTCGGAGTTGCTCCAGACGATCGTGGCGTCGCTGGCCGTGGCCAACACCCCCGAGAACATGACGTTCGTCCTCGTCGACTACAAGGGCGGCTCGGCGTTCAAGGACTGCGTCCAGCTCCCGCACACCGTCGGCATGGTGACCGACCTCGACGCCCATCTCGTCGAGCGGGCACTGGAATCGCTCGGTGCGGAGCTCAAGCGGCGCGAGCACATCCTGGCCGCCGCCGACGCCAAGGACATCGAGGACTACCAGGACCTCGTACGCCGTGACCCCTCGCACGCGCCCGTGCCCCGGCTCCTCATCGTCATCGACGAGTTCGCCTCCATGGTGCGCGACCTGCCCGACTTCGTGACGGGCCTGGTCAACATCGCCCAGCGAGGACGCTCGCTCGGCATCCACCTGCTGCTGGCCACCCAGCGGCCGAGCGGTGTCGTGTCCCCCGAGATCCGCGCCAACACCAACCTGCGGATAGCGCTGCGCGTCACCGACGGAGGCGAGTCGAGCGACGTCATCGACTCCCCCGAGGCTGGGCACATCTCCAAGAGCACACCGGGACGCGCGTACGTCCGTCTCGGGCACGCCTCGCTCGTACCGTTCCAGTCGGGCCGCGTCGGTGGCCGCCGGCCCGGTGCCGCCGATCCGGCGGCGCTCGCGCCCTGGGCGGGCCCCCTCGACTGGTCGGACCTCGGCCGGGCCGCGCTGGTCAAGCCGAGGGCCGAGCAGCGCGAGGAGGGGGAGATCACCGACCTCAAGGTGCTGGTCGACGCGGTCCGCGAGGCCAACAGCGCCCTCGGCATCCCGCCCCAGCACAGCCCCTGGCTGCCCGCCCTCGCCGAGACGCTGCTGCTCGACGAGATCGCCGCGCCCGCGTTCTCCGGCGGTCCGGGCAGACTGCCGCCCGCCCCGTACGGCGTCGAGGACCTGCCCGCCGACCAGGCCCGCCGGCCCGTCGTGGTGGACTTCGCCTCCTTCGGGCATCTGCTCATCGGCGGCGCGCCCCGCAGCGGACGGTCGCAGATCCTGCGGACGATCGCGGGTTCGCTGGCCCGCACCCACTCGGCGGCCGACGTCCATCTGTACGGCATCGACTGCGGCAACGGCGCCCTCAACGCGCTGTCCCGGCTGCCGCACTGCGGCGCCGTCGTCGGCCGCAACCAGACCGAACGCGTGGTCCGCCTCATCTCCCGCCTCAAGGGTGAACTGACCCGCAGGCAGGACCTGTTGGCGGACAAGGGCTTCGCGGACATCGGCGAGCAGCGGGCCGCGTCCGGGGAGGACGAACGGCTCCCGCACATCGTGGTGCTGCTCGACCGGTGGGAGGGCTGGCTGCCGACGCTCGGCGAGTACGACCACGGCGATCTGACCGACCAGCTCACCGCGATGATGCGCGAGGGCGCGAGCGTCGGACTGCACCTGGTGATGACGGGCGACCGCCAGATCCTCTCCACCCGGATCGGCTCGCTCACCGAGGACAAGTACGCCCTGCGGCTCGCCGACCGCTCCGACTTCTCGCTGATCGGCGTCAACGCGCGCAAGATCCCCGAGGAGATCCCGCCCGGCCGCGGCTACCGCAACGAGCACGGCACCGAGACCCAGTTCGCCCTGCTCACGGAGGACTCCACCGGTCAGGGCCAGGCCGCGGCGCTCACCGCGATCGGCGAGGCGGCCGCGGCGCGGGACGCCGCACTGCCGCGCGCCCGGCGCCCGTTCCGGGTCGACGTGCTGCCCACCCGGATCGGTTTCGCCGACGCCTGGGAGATGCGCGACCCGGAGGCCTCCCGCTCCCGGCTGTGGAGCCTGGTGGGCATCGGCGGCGACGACGTCCAGGGCTTCGGCCCGGACCTCTCCCAGGGCGTGCCGACGTTCGTCGTCGCGGGCCCCGCCAAATCCGGCCGCAGTACGACGCTGATGAACATGGCCCGCTCGTACCTGGCCCAGGGCGTGCGTCTGGTCGTCGCGGCGCCCCGCCCTTCCCCGCTGCGCGAACTGGACGGCCAGGAGGGCGTGTTGAAGGTCTTCGACGAGGACGACATCGAGAGCGACGATCTGCGCGAGGCCATCGACTCGGCGACGCCCGAGGAACCGATCGTGGTGCTGGTCGACGACGGTGAGGTCCTGGAGGACTGTGACGCCGAGACCGTCTTCAAGCGGATCGTGCAGCGCGGCGGCGAACGCGGTCTCGGCCTGGTCATCGCCGGTGACGAGGAGGACGTGTGCAGCGGGTTCTCCGGCTGGCAGGTCGAGATGAAGAAGGGCCGCCGCGGGATCCTGCTGTCCCCGCAGGACTCCTCGGCGGGTGAGCTGATCGGCATCCGTACGAACCGCAGCATGGTCGGCGGTCCGGTCGCCCCCGGCAAGGGTCTGCTGCACCTGGGCGACGGGGAGCCGATGACGGTGACGACGCCGTTGTAGGCCGTCGGCCCGTCCGGGCAGGGCGGCGGGAGCGAGAGAGAGGGGGGCCGGTGGGCGGATCGGCGAGACCGAAGCGGCGGAGGGCCACGAAGGGCGCGCTGGGCCACGAGCACGTCCGGCGGCGGCCGTCCGCCGGACAGCAGGCACGGGAGAAGGCGTCCTGGAAGGACGCGGGCGGGGGCTGTCTGATCCTGCTGGCCGCCCTGGCCGTGATCGTCCCGTTCGCGATGGCCGCGGAGACCTGGGGGCCGGACCTCTGGGGTGCTGCCGCTCCCGCCTCGCCCGGCGGCGGGTACGGCTTCGCGGCCGTGGTCGGTGCCGTACTGCCGCTCGGGCTCGGCGCCCTGATCGGGCCGCTTTCACGGATGAAGTGGAAGGAGAGGCCCCTGAGTTCGCTCGGCTGGGCGGTCGCCTCCCTGCCCGGTCTCGCCGCCTGTTCCTTCTGCGCGCTCGTGGTGTTCACGACCACGCGCCCGAGGTACCGCCGCGACTGGGACTCCGGGTGCTACAGCCGGGGCAACCCCTGCTGGGTGCACGTCGAGTACCCCTGGGTCTGGGCCGTCGGACTGCTCTCGACGGTGCTCGTCGCCGTCGGGCTGATCGTCGTGCTCGGCAAGAGGTCGGACTCCTCCGAGGACGGGGCCACCGGCTGAACGGCCCGCCGATCAGCCCACCTTGGTCATCCGGGCCACCGGGTCCCCCGCCTCGGCGTTGTCGGTCTCGTAGGTGAGGTCGCTGCCGACGGGCGTGAGGCGGACTTCGTGCCGGCCCTTCGTGCAGACGTCCCGGTTGGACTCCGAGGCCACGCTCGTGGCGACGAGCTGTTTCTTCGTGACCTTCTTCAGGACGAGGACGTCGTCGCAGATGCCGCCGATCTGGTCGGTCTGCCGGAACGTGCCCAACTCCTGCCCCACGGAAGCCTGGTGGACGGTGACGCGGAAGGTCCCCATGGGGAGGGTGCCGCTGAGTCCGAGGCCCTCGCCCTCCCAGGTGCCGACGTAGGAGGCGGGGACCGTGGACTGTCCGCCGCCCGGGTCGGACGCGCTGTTCGTCGGGGCCGGTTCCGGGGCGCTCGCCGTGGAGCCCGGCCGCGTGGCGCTCGCCGACGGATCCGACCCGCCGACGCTCCGGCTCGCCGTGGCCGACGGACGCCCGCCCGCGACGTCGCTCCCCTCGTCGTCGGCGCCGCCGCCCGGCAGCAGGTCGAAGAGGAACGCGGACCCCACGGTCACCGCCGCCAGCGCTCCCGCGACGGCGAGGGCGACCGTGCAGCTCATCCTGCGGCCCTGTCCGCCGGCCCCGGGCGCCGAGGTGGCGGCCACGCTGACCGAGAGCTTGCCGGGCCGGCCGGCCGTGCGCGGGTCCGGCGTCCCCTCACGGTGTACGGCGTCCTGGGGCCCGGTGGAGACGGCGTCGCCCTGGCGCGGGACGTAGGGAGGCATCGTGGGCGGCGGCCCGAAGCCCGGCGGAGGCGGCCCGAAGCCCCCGCCCGGACCGGGCAGCCCGCCGAACCCGGCTCCCGTCCCGGCACCCGCACCCGTCCCGGCAGCAGCGCCGGCCCCCGTCCCCGTCCCGGCACCGACACCGGAACCAGCACCAGCACCGGTCCCCGTCCCGGCACCGGCCTCCACCCCTTGCCCCGCCCCGACCGACGGGCTGCTGAAGCCCAACGGCCCGGAGGGCGTGGCCTGCGCGGCCCCCGTCGCCTCGAGGTTCAGCAGTTGTACGGCACTTCGGCTCACCCGCTCGACCAGGGCGCCCGGCAGCCAGCCCGCCGACACCAGCCGGGCGGCGCCCTGCGGTGCGAGCCGGACGGCGACCTCGCCCGGGGTGGGCCGCGCCGTGGGCTCCTTGGCCAGGCAGGCCGCCACCAGCTCGCGCAACTCGCCTTCCAGGGAGTCGAGCCGAGGCTCCTCGTGCACCACTTTGTAGAGGAGGGAGGCGGAGGAGTCACCCGGGAAGGGCGGCTCGCCGGTGGCGGCGTACGCCAGGACCGCGCCGAGCGAGAACACGTCCGCGGCCCCCGTGACGCCCTTGCCGAGGATCTGCTCGGGCGACATGTAGCCCGGGGAGCCGACCGAGACGCCGGTCGAGGTCAGCGAGGCGGTGCCGTCCGTGGCCCGCGCGATGCCGAAGTCGATCAGGAGCGGGCCGTCGAGGGTGAGCAGCACGTTGGAGGGTTTGACGTCACGGTGGACGAGGCCCAGCGCGTGGACCGCGGTGAGCGCCTCGGCCAGACCCGCGCCGAGGACCCGCGCGGAATGGGCCGGGAGCGGTCCGCCGTCGGCGATCGCCTGCGTCAGGGAGGGGCCGGCCGCGTAGCCGGTGGCGACCCAGGGGACCGGCGCCTCCGGGTCCGCGTCCAGGACGGGCGCCGTCCAGGCGCCGCCCACCCGCCGCGCCGCCTCGACCTCGCGGCGGAAGCGGGCGCGGAACTCCTCGTCGAGCGCGAAGTGCGGATGCACGATCTTGACCGCGACCGTACGTCCGCCCGCGCTGCGTCCCAGATACACGCGCCCCATGCCGCCGGACCCCAGCCGGCCGAGCAGCCGGTAGGGCCCCACGGCCGTGGGTTCGTCGGCTCCGAGCGGCTGCATGGCACTCACGGTTCCCCCTCCCCCGTACACACTGCCCAGCAGCGTAGTGCCGTGCGCGCCCCCGGCCCCGAAACTACCGGGACCGGGTCGGCCGGCGTCTCACGGCTGGAGGAGCCGCACGTTCACATCCGCCGGGAACCCGGTGGTCGAACCGACCCGGCGCGCGAACTCCCGTACGGCCTCGAGCTGCGGGCCGCCGAAGCGGAAGTCGAGCGTCGTGAAGTACTGCTCCAGGACGGACTCGTCGAACTCCTCCCACCGGGCCGCCTGCTCGGCGACCTTGGAGACCTCGTCGAGGGAGAGGTCCCGGGAGGAGAGGAAGGCCTGGTGCACCTTGCGGGTGACGAGCGGCTCGCGCTCCAGGTAGTCGCGCCGGGCCGCCCACACGGCGAAGACGAACGGCAGGCCCGTCCACTCCTTCCACAGCGCGCCGAGGTCGTGCACCTGGAGTCCGTACTTCGGTCCGTCGAGCAGGTTGGCGCGCAGCGCCGCGTCACCGATGAGGACGGCGGCGTCGGCCTCCTGCATCATCAGGCTCAGATCGGGCGGGCACGTGTAGTACGAGGGGGTCACCCCGACCTTCTCGGCCAGCAGGAGCTGGGCGAGCCGCACGGAGGTGCGCGAGGTGGAGCCGAGGGCTACCCGGGCGCCGTCCAACTGGTCGAGGGGGACCTGCGAGACGATCACGCAGGACATCACGGGGCCGTCGCAGCCGACGGCGATGTCCGGAAAGGCGACGAGGTCGTCGGCGTGCTTGAGGAACTCGACGAGCGTGATGGGCCCGATGTCGAGATCACCTCGCACCAACTGCTCGCTGAGCTTCTCGGGGGTGTCCTTGGTGAGCTCGAAGTCGAGGAGCGTGCCCGTTCTCGCGAGCCCCCAGTACAGGGGCAGGCAGTTCAGGAACTGGATGTGGCCGACGCGCGGCCGGGTGCGAGAATTGTCCACATCGTGAGGCTAGACCCCGAGCGGTGGCATGCGGGCTCCAGGGTCGGCGTGTGCGGGTGGAAACCGTCGCGACGCCTCGTGTCAACGGTTGTGACACCTCGAAGTCGACGCACGTCAGACCCCTGACCCCCGCCGGACCACCCGTCCGGATGACGTGATCTTCGCCTCTATTGCTTTCGGCTGCCTGCGTGCTAGGCTCGCCGCAAGTTGCAGTTTGGTTTCCCTTGCAGTACAGAGCCTGCGGAGCATGTGACCGCGGGCTCTCGTCGTTTTCAGACGTATGCAGTTGTTTACACAATCGCAGGTTCTGGAGCAGGGCAACCCTTTGGGCCCAAGGAGGGCTTATGGCTACCGGAACCGTGAAGTGGTTCAACGCCGAAAAGGGCTTTGGTTTCATTGCCCAGGAAGGCGGCGGCCCGGACGTCTTCGTCCACTACTCCGCGATCAACGCGAGCGGTTTCCGCTCTCTCGAAGAGAACCAGTCGGTTTCCTTCGACGTCACGCAGGGTCCGAAGGGCCCGCAGGCGGAGAACGTCACTCCGCTCTAAGCCTTCGGCTCCATGAGCCCAATGCTTTGATCCGGAACGGATAGCAGTACCCAAGGAGCCCCGCGCCAGTCGGCCGCGGGGCTCCTGCCTTTGTGCGCCCACCCGGCCCGGAGCGCGCACAGGGGCTATACGCCGTACAGGGGCTATACGTCGTACAAGGGCAATACGTCACACACGGGCTATACGTCGTACAGGGCCTCTATCTCCCTGCTGAAGTCCTTCTCGATCGCCGCGCGCCGCAGCTTCATGGACGGGGTGAGGTGGCCGGCCGCCTCGGTGAAGTCGACGGGCAGGACCGTGAAGCGGCGGATGGACTCGGGGCGCGAGACGAGCCGGTTGGCCTCGTTCACGGCGCGTTGCAGGATGCCCAGCAACTCCGGGTCGTCCATGACGAGTTCCGGGGGGACCGGGTGCTTGCCGTTCATCCGGCGCCAGTGGGCGATGCCCTCGGGGTCGAGGGTGATGAGGGCGGAGACGAAGGGGCGGCGGTCGCCCAGGACCATGCACTGGGCGATCAGCGGATGGGAGCGCAGCCAGTCCTGGAGGGGCGCCGGGGCGACGTTCTTGCCGCCCGCGGTGATCAGGATCTCCTTCTTGCGGCCGGTGATCGCGAGATAGCCGCCGTCGTCCAGCTCCCCGATGTCGCCGGTGGCGAACCATCCGTCCGGGGCGGCGTCGACGACACCGCCCGCGTGCGGGTCCCAGTAGCCGCGGAAGACCTGCGCCCCGCACAGCAGCACCTCCCCGTCGGCGGCGATCCGCACCCGGGTGCCCGGCAGGGGCCGGCCGACCGTGCCGAGGCGCGGCTTCTGCGGGGGCGTGACCGTCGCGGCGGCCGTGGTCTCCGTGAGCCCGTACCCCTCGAAGATCTCGATGCCGGCTCCCGCGTAGAAGGCGGCGAGCCGGCGGCCGAGCGGGGACCCGCCGCAGATGGCGTGCCGGACCCGGCCGCCGAGGGCGTTGCGGATACGGCGGTAGACCAGGGGGTCGTAGAGGGCGCGGGCGGTACGCAGGGAGCGGCTCGGACCGGGACCGGTGCCGTGCTGCCTGGCCTCGACGGCCTCGCCGTACTTCTGGGCGATCCGGGCCGCCCGGTCGAAGGACGAACCGCGGCCCATGCGTTCGGCGGTGGCGCGCCCGGTGTTGAAGACCTTCTCCAGGACGTACGGGATGGCGAGCAGGAAGGTCGGCTTGAACGAGGCCAGGTCCGCGAGGAGGTCCTCGGTCTGGAGGCTGGGCGCGTGGCCGAGCTTCACCCGCGCGCGCAGACAGGCCACGGCGACCATGCGGCCGAAGACGTGCGAGAGGGGGAGGAAGAGGAGGGTGGAGGCGGGGTCCTGGGAGCGGGCCTTGAAGATCGGGTAGAGCAGTTCGACGGCGTTGTCGACCTCGGCGAAGAAGTTGCCGTGGGTGAGGGCGCAGCCCTTCGGGCGGCCGGTGGTGCCCGAGGTGTAGATGAGGGTGGCGAGGGTGTCCGGGCCCAGCACCCCGCGCCGTACGGTCACTTCCTGGTCCGGGACGTCGCGGCCGAGTTCCGCGAGGCGCTCCACATGGCCCTTCTCGAAGACCCACATGTGCCGCAGGTCGGGGATGTGCTCGCGCTCGGGGCCGAGGGCGGCGGCCTGCGCCACGGACTCCACGGCGAGCGCGACGGCACCCGAGTCCTGGAGGATCCAGCGGGTCTGGAAGGCCGAGGAGGTCGGGTAGACCGGCACGGTGACCAGGCCGGCGGCCCAGGCGGCGAAGTCGAGGAGGGTCCATTCGTACGTCGTCCGGGCCATGATGGCGATCCGGTCGCCCGGCACCAGCCCCTCCGCGATCAGCCCCTTGGCCACCGCGTGGACCTCCTCGGCGAACCGGGCGGCGCTCACGTCGAGCCAGCCGTCGCCGTCCGGGGTCTTCCGGCTGAGGACCGGCTCCAGCGGGGCGGCGGCCGCGTTGTCGAACGGGATGTCGGCGAGGGAGCCGTGGGTGACCCGGCCCACGATCGGGGGCATCGCGACCTCGCGCACGACACCGTCCAGCCGCTTGATCTCGGGCTCCGGCAGAGGAGGGGCGGAGTCGGACGAGTAGGGGCTGGACACGGGGCGGCTCCTTGTCGGCCGGAAGGCCGGGGCGGGTGCAAGGCGTGTTCGGGCTCGGCGGAGCGCGCGGCGGCGCGAAATCTCATACGGCCCTGGGGAGTGGGGGGTTCAGGGGTCTCGGCAACCCGGTGAGACGGGGATCCTACGGCGCCGAGGTGTGGGGTTTGTGACGCTTTGCCGCAGGCGGAGTGCGGGTTACCCGGGGTAGCTGTGCCCTTGCCCGAGACCCGACTCCGCGCGTCCACAGCCCAGCCGACCCTCAGATCCGGAACGCCGCTCCAGGTGTCCACAGCCCCGCCGACCCCCGAACCCGGAACGCGGCTCCGGGCATCGGCAGCCCTGGCGAACCCCGGGTCCAGGGCGCCCGGCTCCGGCGCTCCGAAGACTCCGGGCCTCACCCCCGGGCAGCCCGCCCCCGGGAGATCGCCGTACGCCATCTCGACCCCCGCCCTCCCCCTGACGTAGCCTTACCCCCGGTAACTTACTCCAGAGTCACCTCATGCCCACCCGGAAGCCGGCCAATCCCGCAGCCGCGTGAACCGCACCGCCCCGTCCGCCGGGAGCCGCGCCTTCCCCGTCCGCCTGGAGACTCCGATGCGTACTCAGCCGCCCGTCCGCCCCGAGCCGCGGACGCACACCCTCGACGCCGCCCCCTCGCTCGTCCCGCTGCTGGCCCGCGGCGCCCTGCTCTCCCCCTTCAAGCGGCCCCGCCCGGACGCCCGCGTCCCCGCCACCCGGCTCCTCCACTCCGGTGTGCGGATCGACCTCGCCCATCTCGCCGCGTACGAGCGGGTGTGCGGGTTCGCGACCGGAGCGGACGCCCTGCCGGTCACGTATCCGCACGTGCTCGCCTTTCCGCTGGCCATGCGGATCCTGGCGGGGCGCGCGTTCCCGCTTCCGCTGCTCGGGCTGGTGCACACCTCGATCGAGATCACCCGGCACCGGGAGTGCGCCGCGAACGCGGAGTACGAACTCGCGGTGCTGGTGGAAAAGTTGGCGCCGCACCGGCGGGGCACGGAGGCGACCGTGCTGACCGAGGCGCGGGTCCACGGCACGCCCGTATGGGAGTCGAGGAGCACCTACCTGGCCCGCCACAGCCCCCGGAACCCGGGCAAGGAACCCACCCGGGACCCCACCCCGGGGAACCCCGACCCCCAGGTCCCGGCCCCGGCCCCCCGGCAGGACTCCCGGACGCTGCCCGCCCTCGCCGAGTGGCGGCTCGGGCCGGACGTCGGACGTCGCTACGGTGCCGTCTCGGGGGACCGCAACCCCATCCATCTGCACCCCCTCACCGCCCGCCTCTTCGGCTTCCCGCGCGCCATCGCGCACGGGATGTGGACCGTCGCCCGCTGCCTGGCCGAGTACGGCCCGGAACAAGCGGTCGAGGTGCGGGCCGAGTTCAGGGCGCCGGTGCCGCTGCCGGGGACGGTGACGTACGCCGCGCGGGGGCCGGAGTTCGAGCTGCGCTCGGGCGGACGGATCCATCTGACCGGCGACGTACGCCCGACGCGAACGCGAGACGCGTGAACTTCGGGCGAACAGCGCATGGCGAAAGCCCCGGGCGCGACTTCTCGCGTTCGTCAACTCGCAGGTGAGGGAGCGTCGTTGAGAAAGCTCTCACAGTTCACACCCAGTGCACCAAGGTGGCTTCAAGCAGCCCCTCATCCCACCCTCAGACACCGTTCCTAGCCTCGGTCCACCCCCGGCCGCCGCCAGGAAAGGCACCGAAGCATGCCCCCCAGACGAATCGCCGTCATCGCCGACTCCGACACCCGTTGGAAGTGGGGAGCGTCCGTCGCCCGGCAGATCGCTCCCGCGTACGCACTCGACGCGATGTTCCTGCGCACCCGGGCCACCCCGACGGAACGCCAACTGGCGGAGATAGGCGTCGTACCGGACACCCGGCGCGACGTCACCGTGGCGGAACTGGTCGACGACGAGGAACTCGCCGCCGCCGACGTGCTCGTCCTGGCCACCGCGGGAGGCACGACCCTCGCGCTCACCCACGGCCTCGGCCTCGCGTGGGAGGGGCGGCAGCGGCGGCCGGTCACCGTCACCGGATACGTCGGGGTCGTGTACGAGAAGATGGTCGACGGGCTGATGACCCGGGCCGGCACCGACCTCGTCCTCGCCAACAGCGCCTACGACGCGGACCGTTTCCGCGAGGCGTTCGCGAGCGTCGGCGTCGACCCCGACTCGGTGGTGGAGTGCGCCCTGCCCTTCCTCGGCGGGGAGCCGTACGCGCCGTCCTCGGAGCGGCCCTTCACGCTCACCTTCGCCGTCCAGCCGTCGGTGCCCAAGGGCCGGGTGTCCCGGCTCGGGCTGCTGGAGCGGGCGGCGGCCCACGCGCGACGGCACCCCGACCGGCTGGTGCTGATGAAACTGCGCAGCCTCCCCGGCGAGCACACCACGCACGTCGAGGCCGATCCGTACCAGCTCCTCATCGAGAGGATGACCGAGCCGGCCCCGGACAACCTGCGCCTCGTCTACGGCAACATGGGCGAAGTCCTGGACCGTACCGACCTGTTGGTGACGGTCAGCTCGACGGCCGCCCTGGAGTCGATGCACCGCGGCATCCCGACCGCGATCCTCACGGACTTCGGGGTCCGCGAGGCGCACGGCAACCACTACTTCGTGCACTCGGGCTGCCTCGCCTCCTGGGACGACCTGGACGCCGGCGCGACGCCGCGCGTCGACCCGGCCTGGGCGGCCCGCCAGGGCGTCGGCAAGAGCGATCCGTACGCCGCCGCCCGCGCCCGGCTCTCCGCGCTCGGCTCGGCCGGCCGGCTGCCCGTGCTGCGGCCGTACTACTCGCCGCAGCGGGCGGGGGCCTATCTCGCCGGCATCCTGGAGCGCAACGGCCTCGACGAGAAGGGCAGGCCCCTGACGCCCGCGGCGGGCGCGAGCGGCGCGGGCCCGGTGCGCACGGTGATCCGCCGGGCCGCGCGCAGCGGCGCCAAGTCCCTCTACCGGGTGGGCCGTGAGCGGGTCGCCCCCGCACTGCGCCGCTGGGGCCAGGCCTGACCCCGCCCGGCCCGCGGCCACCGCCCGGCACGCACGGGCTGCCCTGCCCGGCACGCACGGGCCCCGTGGGCCGCAGGTGTCAGATCTCGGTGGTGCTCTGGGTGGGGATCGCCGCGGCCGGCGGGGACCAGGGGCGGCCCTGCATGAGCGTGCCGAGTCCCGTCCAGGCGAAGTTCATCAGGGTGGCGGCGGCCTGCCGGGCCGAGACGCCGGGGGTGGCGTTGGCCCACGCGGCCATCGACTCGGCGGCACCGACCAGCGCCTCCGCGAGACCGGCGACCTCCCGCGCGGGCAGCGACGGGTCGCGGTGTGCCTCACGCGCGGCGACGACGATCAACTGCGTGACGAAGTGGACCAGTTCCTCGCGCATCGCGAAGACCTCGGCGGCGAAGGGCTCGCCGTGCGTACGGGCCTGGAGGTGCAGGACGGCCCAGCCGTCCGGGTTCTCGGCGGTGTGGGTGAAGAACGCCCGCAGCCCTTCCCAGAGCTGACGGTCGGCGGGCAGGTCGGGGCGGACGCCGGCGCGGACCGCGTCGGTGAGCGCCTTGGCCTCACGCCGGATGCACGCGGTGAACAGGTCTTCCTTCGAGTTCAGGTACAGGTACACCAACGGCTTGGACACACCCGCCAGTTCGGCGATCTCGTCCATCGACGCGGCCCGGTACCCGCGCTGCCCGAAGGTCCGTACGGCCGCGTCCAGCATCTGCTGCTCGCGTACCGCGCGGGGCATCCGCTTGTTCTTCACAGCACCCATGCGCCAAGCCTACGAGGGCTCCGGGCCCGGCCGGGCGCGCGGCGGTGTCAGGAGGCCTGGTGCGGGGTGCCCTGGGCGGGCTCGTCCAGGAGGGCGTCCTCCTGGTTGCGGTTGCGCTCCAGGTTGGCCTTGGCGCGGTCGACGCGGGCGACGACCTGCTCCGAGGCGCGGTCGCGCGCTCCGCGCAGGACGACGAAGCTGATCGGCGCGGAGATCACCAGGGCCAGCAGGACGACCCACATGTAGTTGGAGTCGCCGAGGCCGCGGGGGGCGACGCCCGAGTAGACGAGGCCCCAGACGACCACGAGGCAGCCCACGAAGATCCCAAGGCGCATCAGTGTGTAGCGGAGCATCTCAATCCACTCTTCCGTTCCGAACGGTCCCAAAGAACTCCGTCCAGTGAAGCACGCCCGGACAGCGATCTTGCAGCGGGTCCTCGGCCACGGCCGGGCGGGGCCTGGCGGGCGGGAACGGTCAGACCGGGCCGAGGGACAGCAGCATCGTGATGTCGTCCCGTTCCTCGCCGGGCGCGACCCGGATCGCGCCCGGTACCCGCCCGACCTCCTTGTAGCCGCAGGAGGTGTAGAAGCGCTCGAGGCCCTCGCCGCCCCGGCAGGTCAGCCGTATCGCCTCGATGCCGTCGAGACGGCCGGCGGCCTCCTCGACGGCGGCGAGCAGGTCCCGGCCGTACCCCTTGCCCTGGTGCCGCGGGTGCACCATCACGGTGTACAGCCAGACCCAGTGCCGCATCAGCCGGTGGGTGTTGTGCGTGAGGAAGGCGGTCGCGGCGACGCCGCCCTCCTCGTCCCGGCCGACCAGCAGCCGGGTGCGGCCCTCCGCCATGGCGACGAGGTGCTTCACGAGTTCGGGGCGGACGTCGTCGGCGGTCACCGGCGGCACGAAGCCGACGGAGCCGCCCGCGTTCGAGACGTCCGCCCACAGGGCGAGGACGCCGTCCCGGAGCGCGGGGGTGACCGCCGGGTCCAGTTCGAAGTCCAGTGCCACGTCAGACCCGCATGGCCTGCGGGGTCTCGCGGCGCGCCGCGTCCGGTCCGTCGTACTCGCGGATGATCTCGTACCGCGTGTTGCGCTCGACCGGGCGGAAGCCGGCGTCCCGGATGAGGTCCAGCAGGTCCTCGCGGGTGAGCTTGTTCGGCGTGCCGTAGTTGTCCGCGTCGTGCGTGATCTTGTACTCGACGACCGAGCCGTCCATGTCGTCGGCGCCGTGCTGGAGCGCGAGCTGGGCGGTCTGGACGCCGTGCATGACCCAGAAGACCTTGACGTGCGGGACGTTGTCGAAGAGCAGCCGGGAGACCGCGAAGGTCTTCAGCGCCTCGGCGCCGGTCGCCATCTGGGTGCGCGCCTGGAGGCGGTTCCTGACCTTGCCGTCCTTCATGTCCACGAAGTCGTGCTGGTAGCGCAGCGGGATGAAGACCTGGAAGCCGCCGGTCTCGTCCTGGAGCTCACGCAGCCTGAGCACGTGGTCGACCCGGTGCCGGGGCTCCTCGATGTGCCCGTACAGCATCGTGCACGGGGTCTTGAGACCCTTCTCGTGCGCGAGGCGGTGGATGCGCGACCAGTCCTCCCAGTGGGTGCGGTGGTCGACGATGTGCTGCCGCACCTCCCAGTCGAAGATCTCCGCGCCGCCGCCGGTCAGCGACTCCAGACCGGCCTCGATCAGCTCGTCGAGGATCTCCGAGGCCGACAGGCCCGAGATGGTCTCGAAGTGGTGGATCTCGGTGGCGGTGAACGCCTTCAGCGAGACGTCCGGCAGGGCCTTCTTCAGCTCGCTCAGCGAGCGCGGGTAGTAGCGCCAGGGCAGGCTGGGGTGCAGGCCGTTGACGATGTGCAGCTCGGTGAGGTTCTCGCCCTCCATCGCCTTGGCGAGGCGGACGGCCTCCTCGATGCGCATCGTGTACGCGTCCTTCTCGCCCGGCTTGCGCTGGAACGAGCAGTACGCGCAGGACGCGGTGCACACGTTCGTCATGTTGAGGTGACGGTTGACGTTGAAGTGGACGACGTCGCCGTTCTTGCGCGTGCGCACCTCGTGCGCGAGGCCACCGAGCCAGGCCAGGTCGTCCGACTCGTACAGCGCGATGCCGTCCTCGCGGCTGAGCCGCTCACCGGCCCGGACCTTGTCCTCCAGCTCGCGCTTGAGCCCGACATCCATGCGATTACCTCTCCCTGTGACGAACGCTGCCAACCGTACTCCCCGCCCTGTCGGCGAAAGGCCCCCACCTGGGCCGTTCGCCCCCGGGTGTCCCCGGGTGTCCCCGGGTGTCCCCGGTGCCGGGGTTCTAGCCCTCCTCGGGCAGCTCGCCCACCCGGTTCTCCCACTTCGTGGAGAGCACGATCGTCGTACGGGTGCGGGAGACGCCCTTGGTCCCGGACAGCCGCCGGATGGTCTTCTCCAGTCCGTCGACGTCGCTGGAGCGCACCTTGAGCATGAACGAGTCGTCGCCCGCGATGAACCAGCAGTCCTCGATCTCGCTGAGGTCGCGCAGCCGCCGGGCCACGTCCTCGTGGTCGGCCGCGTCGGACAGCGAGATGCCGATCAGGGCGGTGACGCCCAGACCGAGCGAGGCCGAGTCGACCGTCGCGCGGTACCCGGTGATGACACCGGCCGCCTCCAGCCGGTTGATGCGGTCGGTGACACTGGGTCCCGACAGACCGACGAGGCGCCCCAGTTCCGCGTAGGAGGCCCGGCCGTTCTCCCTCAGGGCCTGGATGAGCTGCCTGTCCACCGCGTCCATGCGATCGAGCCTTCCGCTGAAAAGGTCTGAGAAGTGGTGAGAGTTCGAGAGGTCGTGAGAGGTCAGGTGGTGGCGTCCCGGGAGCCGCTCCCGAGTTCGCCCTTCCACCGGCGGTACAGGCCGTGTTCGACGCCCGCCGCGTCGAGGGCCCGTCCGGCGACGAAGTCCACCAGGTCCTGGATGTGCGTGGCTCCCGCGTAGAACGCCGGCGAGGCGGGCAGCACGACCGCGCCCGCGTCGTCCAGGGAGACCAGGTGACGCAGTGTCTGCCCGTTCAGCGGGGTCTCCCGCACGGCGACGACCAGCGTGCGTCCCTCCTTGAGGGTGACGCTCGCGGCCCGCTGCAGCAGGTCCTTGGAGAGGCCGAGGGCGACTCCGGCGACACAGGCGGTGGACGCGGGCACGATCAGCATGCCCTTGGCCGGATACGAGCCCGAGGAGGGGCCCGCCGCCAGGTCGCCCGCGCTCCAGTGCCGTACGCGGTCGAGATGGTCCCCGGGGACGTCGAAGGTGCCGGGTTTGCCGTCGGCGCCCCGCTCCAGCCACGCGCGCAGATCGTCCCGCCAGTGGGCGTCGCGGAACGGGAGGCCGGTCTCGTCGAGCAGCGTGAGCCGTGAGGCCCTGCTGACGACCAGGTCGACGCTCTCCCCCGCTTCCAGCAGCGAACGCAGCACCGCGGCCGCGTACGGCGTACCGGACGCGCCGGAGACCCCCACGATCCAAGGCCGGCGCTGCGTCTGTCCTGGCTTCATGATGTCGAGCCTATCCGGCCACCGGCCATGGTCAGACCGTCAGCCCGCGCACCAGCAGATCGAGCAGGGCGCATACGAACAGGGCGATCCCGATGAAGCCGTTGACCTGGAAGAACGCCCGGTTCAGCCGGCTCAGGTCGTGCGGCTTCACGATGGAGTGCTCGTAGAGGAACGCGCCCGCGACGATCACGAGGCCCAGCCAGAAGAAGGCGCCGGCGCCGGTGGCCACTCCGTACCAGACGAAGAGGCCCGTCGTCACGGCGTGGCAGACGCGCGCGCCCCGGATCGCGGCCGGAATGCCGAACCGGGCCGGCACGGACATCACACCGATCTCGCGGTCGGTCTCGACGTCCTGGCAGGCGTAGATCAGGTCGAAGCCGCCGATCCACACGCCGACGGCGAGGCCGAGGACGACCGCGTCCCAGGACCAGGTGCCGGTGACGGCGATCCAGGCGCCGACCGGGCCCATCGCCTGGGCGAGACCCAGGATGGCCTGCGGGAAGTTCGTGAACCGCTTGCCGTACGGGTACACGACCATCGGGATGACCGCGATGGGCGCCAGCGCCAGGCACAGCGGGTTGAGCAGGGCGGCGGCGGCGAGGAAGACGACCAGCGCGACCAGCGCGCCCGTCCAGGCGTGCTTCACGCTCATCGCGCCGGTGACCAGTTCACGATGGGCCGTACGGGGATTGCGGGCGTCGATCTCGCGGTCGATGATCCGGTTCGCGGCCATGGCGAACGTGCGCAGGCCCACCATCGCGACGGTGACCAGGAGCAGCTTTCCCCAGTGGATGTTCTTGTCGACCTCGAACATCGCGGTCAGCGCCGCGATGTAGGCGAAGGGCAGCGCGAACACCGAGTGCTCGATCATGACGAGGCGCAGGAAGGCCTTGGTGCGGCCCGGCTGCGGAAGCGCCGCGGAAGCTGAACTCACAGCCCGTACTCCTTCCAACGGCGGTCGACCTTCGCCGCCGTCTGCGGGTCGGACAGCACCATCTCGGGCCAGCCGCCGTCCCGCGTGTAGCCCTCCTCGGGCCACTTCTTCGTCGCGTCGATGCCCGCCTTGCCGCCCCAGAACTGCTGGTAGGAGGCGTGGTCGAGGTGGTCGACCGGGCCTTCGACGACGGTGAGGTCACGTCCGTAGTCCGTGTTGCCGAGCGCGCGCCAGGCCACCTCGTGCAGATCGTGGACGTCGCAGTCCGCGTCGACGACCACGATGAGCTTCGTCAGGGACATCATGTGCGCCCCCCAGACGGCGTGCATCACCTTCTGGGCGTGCTTCGGGTACTTCTTGTCGATCGAGACGATCGCGCAGTTGTGGAAGCCGCCCGCCTCCGGCAGGTGGTAGTCCACGATGTCCGGGACGATGATCTTCAGCAGCGGAAGGAAGAACCGCTCCGTCGCCCGGCCGAGAGGCCCGTCCTCCGTCGGGGGCCGGCCCACGACGATCGACTGGAGCAGCGGCCGCTTCCGCATGGTGACGCAGTCGATGGTCAACGCCGGGAACGGCTCCTGCGGGGTGTAGAAGCCGGTGTGGTCGCCGAACGGCCCCTCGGGCAGCATCTCGCCCGGCTCCAGCCAGCCCTCCAGGACGACCTCGGCGTTCGCGGGCACCTGGAGCGGGACGGTCTTGCAGTCCACCATCTCGATCCGCTTGCCCTGGAGGAACCCGGCGAAGAGGTACTCGTCGATGTCGCCGGGCAGCGGGGCGGTGGAGGCGTAGGTGACGGCGGGCGGGCAGCCGAAGGCGATCGCCACCGGAAGCCGCTCGCCCTTGCGGGCCGCGACCTGGTAGTGGTTCCGGCTGTCCTTGTGGATCTGCCAGTGCATGCCGATGGTGCGCTTGTCGTGCCGCTGGAGCCGGTACAGGCCGAGGTTGCGGACGCCGGACTCGGGGTCCTTGGTGTGGGTGAGCCCGAGGTTGAAGAAGGAGCCGCCGTCCTCGGGCCAGGTGAACAGCGCGGGCAGCGCGTCGAGGTCGACGTCGTCGCCGCGCAGCACCACTTCCTGCACCGGCGCGTCCTTGACCTTCTTCGGCGGTACGTGCGTCATCGCGCCGAGCTTCCCGAAGGCCTCGCGCACGCCCACGAAGCCCTGCGGCAGCTCCGGCCTGAGCAGTCCGCCGATCTTCTCGGAGATCTCGCCGTACGACTTCAGCCCGAGGGCTTTCAGCAGACGGCGGTCGGTGCCGAAGACGTTCATCGCGAGCGGCATCGCCGACCCGCGCACGTTCTCGAAGAGGAGCGCGGGTCCGCCGGACTTCTGCACCCGGTCGACGATCTCCCCGACCTCCAGGTACGGATCCACCTCGGCCTTGATGCGCTTGAGGTCTCCCTCGCGCTCCAGCGCCCTGAGCAGGGAGCGAAGATCGTCGTAAGCCATGTGTCCAAGTATCGGCCACCCGCTAATCTGTGCCCGTCACCGGGGGGCCCGTGCCGCCCCGCCGTCGCTCACTGGGGGATCGTTCGGCCATGCTCAGGTATCTGCCCTTCCTGCTGGTCCTGGCGCTGTGGATCTACGCCTTCATCGACTGCCTGAACACGCCGGAGGAGGAGGTCAAGGGCCTGCCCAAGGTGGTGTGGGTGATCATCATCCTGCTCTTCGGCGAGGTGCTGGTCGGTCCGGTCGCCTGGCTGGTGGCGGGCCGCAACCGCCGTGGTCCCGCGGGCGGCTCGACGCCGTCCGAGTGGCACCGCAACCACCGCACGGAGTTCGTCGCGCCCGACGACAACCCCGAGTTCCTGAAGTCCCTCAAGGCCGAGAACCGCAAGGACGAGGCGCTGCTGAAGGACTGGGAGGCGGACCTGCGCCGCCGCGAGGAGGAACTGAGGCGGCGCGAGGAGCAGAGCAGGTCCGACGAGGAGTCGTGACGTGGAGCTGCGCCTGCTGGTGACCTTCGAGAAGGTCGCGACCGTCCTGAGCTTCACCCGGGCGGCGGCCGAGCTGACGTACGCGCAGTCCAGCGTGACCGGTCAGATCCGGGCCCTGGAGTCCTCGCTCGGCACGGAGCTCTTCGACCGGCTGGGCAGCAGGATCCGGCTGACCGAGGCGGGTGAGCGGCTGCTGCCCTACGCCCGGCAGATCATCGAGCTGACGGAGGAGGCGCGGGCCGCGGTCGTCGGCGCCGAGGAGCCCTCCGGGGCGCTCACCATCGGCACGATGGAGTCCCTGACCTCGTACCG
Organism: Streptomyces sp. NPDC028298; assembly: GCF_055565895.1. NCBI lineage: Bacteria > Bacillati > Actinomycetota > Actinomycetes > Kitasatosporales > Streptomycetaceae > Streptomyces > Streptomyces sp. NPDC028298. Next base: position 72,743 of record NZ_JBVHTL010000004.1, on the reverse strand, counting down.
GCTGCTGCCGCTCCTGGAGTTCTTCCATCACCGCCACCCCCGGGTGCGGCTGTCGCTGCGCACGACCATCGGCGACGAGACCCGCCAGGCCCTGCGCCAGGGCACCTACGACGTCGGCTTCCTGATGGAGGAGGACACCGAGCACCCCGGACTGGACGTGGTGGTGCTCGCGCGCGAACCCCTCGCGCTGGTCGCCGCTCCCGGCGATCCGCTCGCCGGCACGGCACCGGACACGGCCGACCTCCCGGACCGCCCGCTGCTGGCCACGGAACCCGGCTGCGCCTACCGGGACCTGTTCGAGCGGGAGCTCAACTCCCGTCTGCCGGAGGGTTCCTCGGTCGACTTCACGGAGTTCGGCACGATCGAGGCGACCAAGCGCGCCGCGGCGGCCGGCCTCGGGATCGCGCTGCTTCCCGAGGTGACGGTCGCCGCCGAACTGGAGCGGGGCGAGCTCGTACGGCTCGACTGGGAACCGCCGTTCACGCTTTCGACGCAACTGGCCTGGCGGGCCGGGAAGCGTCTGCCGTCCCATGCGCGGCTGTTCGTGGAGCGGGCCCGGCGACTGGTGTCCGAGGAGTCCGGTCCGCGGGCGTGACCGGAGCGGCCCCGGCGACGCGAGGGGCCATGACGTTCCCGGCGCTCCCGGTGTTCCGGGTGCTCCCGGCCTTCCCGGTCTTCCCGGTCTTCCCGGTGTTCCCGGTGTTCCGGGGAAGCGTCACCTTCAGACTGGCGGTCACGATCAGCGGCACGCCGAGCGCCTGGACGAGCCCGATGTGATGGCCGTACACCGCCCAGTCCATGACCATCGCGACGGCCGGGTAGGTGAAGGCGAGCACGGCGATCTTCGCGGTCGGGAGCTTGGCGTACGCGGCGTACATCAGGACGTACATCAGTCCGGTGTGGACGACTCCGAGCCCGATCAGCCAGCCCCAGTCCGCGCCGGTCCCCCGCATCGCGCCGAAGTCGGCGAAGGGGAGCAGCAGCGGGATGCCGACGAGGACCTGGACGAGCGCGATGAGATGCGGGCGCACGCCGGTGATGCGCTTGGTGACCAGGGTGGACAGACCGTAGAGGAGCGCGGCGAGGAGTGCCTGTCCGACGCCGGTGAGATACGGGCCTCCGTGCGCGAAGTCGGCCGGGGAGACGCCCGAGACGAGGACCAGACCGGCGAAGGCCAGCCCGATCCAGCCGGCCTTGGCGGCGGTGAGCCGTTCCCGGAAGAGCAGGGCGCCCAGCAGCACCACGTAGAAAGGCTGGGTGTGGTAGACGACGGTGGCGACGGAGATCGAGGTGTTCTCGTACGACTGGAAGAGCAGGGCCCAGTTGAAGACGATGAACACCCCGCCGAGGGCGGCGAGTCCGAGCGTGCGCGGGGTGAAGCCGTGGCCCCGGAAGTAGCCCCGGGCCAGCGCGTAGCCGCCGAGGGCGAGCGCCCCGAACAGGACACGGAAGAAGACGACGTCGAACGGTGAGGCTCCGGACTCGACGACGAAGACGCCGAGGGTCCCGGAGAGCATCATGGCGGCGGTGAGCTGGGCGGCGCCCTTGTTCTCGACCGCGGTGGTGGAGGTCATGCCCCGAAGGTAGGAGCGCCACCGCCCCGCGGGCCACGGCCCACCGGGGCGTCCTGCCGATGCCCCCATCGGCACCGTCGATGGGTACGGGCGGGAGGCGTCAGACTCCGGCCTGGAGGCGGAGGCCCGCCAGGGTCAGGTCCAGCGCGGCGAGGAACTGCTCCTTGTCGTCGTGCCCGTCGAACTCCTCGACGATCTCGTGCACGAACGGGAACTCCTTCGCGTCGAGCGCACGCCAGGTCTCGGTGTAGCGGCCGAGGAACTCGTCGCGGTCCATGACGCCGTCGAGCACCTCCGGGGGCGGCTCCTGCCCCATCTCGGCGGCGTTGCCGACGACGACGCCGACGATCGCCGACACGGCGTGGAACCGCTGGAGCGGCGTGAGGTCGAGCCGCAGGGTCTGCTGCCCCAGCTTCTCGTAGAGCCGCAGCGAATTGCCCTGGACGTCGGTGCGGCGCATGAAGTGCGCGCCCAGCCACGGCCGGTCCACGATCGCGTCGAACAGCGTCACGGCCATCACGCGCACGTCGTCGATCGGGTCGTCGCCGGCGGTCTGCCCTTCGATGGCGGTCAGCACCCCGCCGAGCACGTGGTCGATGGCGCGTTCGAGCAGGTCGTCCTTGCCCGAGACGTACCAGTAGATGCTGCCGACGCCGGTGCCGAGCCGGGTCGCGAGGGCGCGCAGTGTCAGCGCCGGCTCGCCCGCCTCGTCGAGCAGGGCCACGGCCGCGCCCAGAACGGCCTCGATGGAGTGCGAGGCCCGCTGACGTCCTCGGGAAGGGCGATCGGCGGGTCGTGGTCGCGGGCCTGTCATGACGTCCATCCAATCACAGCTTGCGCCATCATCGAACCTCGTTCTATTCTCGAACATCGTTCCATTGTCGAACGTCGTTCCATAACGGACGGCGTTCCGAGAGGAGGCCCGCCATGACCACGACAGCCATAGCGCCCGCCGCGTCGCGCACCTATCCGTCCCTGCGCGCGGCGTGGATTCCCCTGGCCGCGCTCTGCCTGGCCTTCTTCGTCGAGATGGTCGACAACACCCTGCTCTCGATCGCGCTGCCCACGATCGGACGGGACCTCGACAGCAGCACGACCGCGCTGCAGTGGGTCACCGGCGGATACGCGCTGACGTTCGGCGGCCTGCTGCTGACGGCGGGATCGATGGCCGACCGGCTCGGACGGCGGCGTGTGCTGCTGGTCGGGCTGGCGGTGTTCGGCCTGCTGAGCCTGGCCGTCGTCGCGGTCACCACCGCCGGCCAGCTCATCGCCCTGCGGGCCGGCCTCGGCATCGCCGCGGCGGCGATGGCCCCCATCACCAACTCGCTGGTCTTCCGGCTCTTCGACGACAAGGCGCTGCGCATGCGCGCGATGACCTTGATGATCGTCGTCGGCATGTCCGGCTTCGTCCTCGGCCCGCTGCTGGGCGGCACCGCCCTGGCGCACTTCCGGTGGCAGTGGCTCCTGGTCGTCAACGCCCCGATCGCGTTGATCGCGGCCATCGGCGTCCGCCTCGGCGTCCCGGCCGACCGGCCGCAGGACCTGACCAAGGACAAGCTCGATCTGCCCGGCGCGGCCCTGAGCGTCACCACCATCGGCCTCGCCTGCTACTCGCTGACCAGCGGCGTCGAGCACGGCTGGCTCTCCACGACCACACTCGTGTCGGTCCTCGGCGCCGTCGCCGCGGGGATCGCGTTCGTGTGGCACGAGCGCCGCAGCGCATCGCCGATGCTCGACCTCCGCCTCTTCTCCGACGGCACCGTCCGCGGCGCCGCCATCGCGCAGATCGGCACGGCCATCGCGATGGCCGCCGTGATGTTCGGGCTGATCCTCCACTTCCAGTACGCCTACGGGTGGAGCCCCGTGCGGGCCGGCCTGGCGAACCTGCCGATGATCGTGACCATGGTCCTCGCGACCCCTCTGTCCGAGTGGCTCGCGGGACGGTTCGGCCACCGCGTCGCCTGCCTGGTCGGCGCGGCCTGCCTGGCCGTCTCACTGGCCGGCCTGTCCTGGGGCGTCGACCACGGCTACGGCGCGATCGCGGCCTGCATGGTCGTGATGACCGTCGGACTGCGCACCGTCATGACGATCTGCGCCATCGCGCTCGTCGACGCGATGCCGGGCAACCGCACGTCGATCGGCACGGCGCTCAACGACACCGCCCAGGAGGTCGGGAGCAGCATCGGCACCGCCGTGGTCGGCACCCTCATCGCCGCGCTGGTCACCACCCATCTGCCCGCGGGCACGTGGAGCGACTCCCTGGTGGCGTCGTTCTTCCACGGCGAGCGGATCACCTACGGCGTGCTGGCGGTCGTCGTCGGCCTGATCGCGGCCGGCGGCGCACTCACGCTCACCGACTCCCACGCCACCGAAGAGCCCGCCTGAGACGTCCGCGCCGGGGTCGCCGGATGCCTCCGCGGCACGGCTGAGGCCCTTGGCCGAGACCGCTCAGCGGGGCGGCTCCTCGCGCAGGACGAGCGCGAGGAGACCGGGGAAGCGGGCGTCGAACTCGTCCCGGCGCAGCCGGTTGACGCGCCGGGGCCCCTCGTCGCGCTGCTCGACGAGACCGGCGCCGCGCAGCACGGCGAAGTGATGACTGAGAGCCGCCTTGCCGACGGGCACGTCGAAACTGCCGCAACTGCGGCTCCACTCCGCGGACCCGGCCAGCTCCCTGACGAGCCGGATGCGTACGGGATCGGCGAGGGCGGCGAGCGCCGCCGGCACGGGGACCTCGTCCGGGTGGGTGTGCTCGGGCGCCGCCCGGTGACTGCTGCGCTCCGCCACGCCGGCCTCCCCGGGTTTCCTGATCCGCTTGCCGAGTGTTCGATCAAAACCATACACTCCCGAGTGTTCGCTTTTCGTTGAACAGTCGAGCGCCGACCAGGAGTGTGCCATGCGTACGGTCGAATTCCAGGAGTACGGCGGACCCGAGGTCCTGCGGGTCGCCGAGGCCAAGGTCCCCGACCCGGGTCCGGGGCAGGTGAGCATCGACGTGGTCTACGCGGGCGTGAACTTCGCCGACCTCAAGGCCAGGTCGGAGGGCTACCGCGTCCCCGGCCTCCCCTTCGTGCCCGGGCTCGAGGTCTCCGGCCGCGTCCGGGCCCTCGGTCCGGACGTCACGGGACTGCGGGTGGGCCAGGAGGTCGCGGCGCTGACGGAGGGCGGGGCGTACGCGGAGGTGGCCGTGGCCGACGCCGTGACGGTCTTCCCGCTGCCCGACGGAGTCGGCCTGCGCACCGGGGCCACGCTCCCCACCGTCCTGCCCACGGCGTACGCGCTGCTGCACACGGTGGGGCGGCTCCAGCCCGGCGAGACCGTGCTCGTGCAGGGCGCGGCGGGCGGGGTGGGCACGGTGCTCGGCCAGCTCGCGCGGGCGGCCGAGGCCGGCGCGGTGTACGGCGTGGTGTCCGGCGCGCCGAAGGCCCGATACGCCCTCGGCAACGGCTACGACGAGGTGTTCGTGGGGTCCTTCCGGGACGAGGTGCGCGCGGCGACCTCCGGCCGCGGGGTGGACCTGGTCCTGGATCCGGTGGGCGGCGAGACCCTCCGCGGCGGCCTCGCCTCCCTCGCCCCCTTCGGCCGGCTGGTCTCCTTCGGCAACGCGAGCTCGGCGGAGCCCTGGACCGTGGGCCAGCCGGAGCTCTACCCGACCGGCCTGTCGGTGTCCGGGTTCTCGATCCTCGGCCTGGCCGCGACGGACCCGGCCGCCCTCCGCGCCATCGCCTCCCGCGCTTTCGGGACGGTCGCCGACGGCACGGTGACCCTGCCGGTGACGGCGGAGTTCACCCTGGAGTCGGCCGCGGAGGCGCACGCCCTGATGGGTTCACGGACGAGCACGGGAAAGCTGCTCCTGCGGGTGGCCGCTTCCGGGCTGTAGGCGTCCCCGCTGTCGGACCCCTGCCCTACCCTGCACCGCCATGACGTCTCGCCTCCACGCCACCCGCGCCTCCTACGACACCGTCGCCGCCGACTACGCGGAACTGCTCAGGGACGAACTGGACCGGAAGCCGCTGGACAGGGCGATGCTGTCGGCGTTCGCCGAACGGGTGCGGGCCGGCGGGGGCGGGCCGGTGGCGGACCTCGGCTGCGGTCCCGGGCGGGTGACCGTCCGTCTGGAGCGGCTCGGGCTCGACGCGTTCGGGATCGACCTGTCGCCGGGGATGGTGGAGGTGGCCCGCGGGGCGTATCCCCGGCTGCGGTTCGAGGTGGGGACGATGACGGCCCTGGACCTCCCGGACGCCGGTCTCGGCGGAGCCCTGGTCTGGTACTCCACCGTGCACACACCGGTCGGCGAACTGCCGGGGATGTTCGCCGAGTTCCACCGGGTCCTCGCTCCCGGCGGCCATCTGCTCATCGCCTTCAAGGCGGGCGACGAACAGGTGCGTCTGGAGCGCGCGTACGGCCACGACGTGGACCTCGACGTCCACCGCTTCCCCCCGGAGCGGATCGCCGGACTCCTGCGGGCGGCCGGTCTGTCCGAGGTCGCCCGTCTCGTGCGCGAGCCCGAGCCCGACGAGGCCACCCCGCAGGCCTTCGTCCTGGCCCGCAGGACCGGGGATCCCCAGCCCTCCGCGACACCCCGGTGAGCACTTCCTCGCGCCGCCCTCGTGTTCCGGCGACGCGAGAGGGGGCTCCGGGGGACAGTGGAGTCATGGAGCGCATCGATCAGGCACAGGCCCGCGCGTGGCTCGCGACGGCCCTGGAGGAGGCACGCGCCGGGCTCGCCGAGGGCGGCATCCCCATCGGGGCCGCGCTGTACGGGGCGGACGGCACCCTGCTCGGCCGCGGCCACAACCGCCGCGTCCAGGACGGCGACCCCTCGGCGCACGGCGAGACGGCCGCCTTCCGCGACGCGGGACGGCAGCGGACGTACCGCGGCACGACCATGGTGACCACGCTGTCGCCGTGCTGGTACTGCAGCGGGCTCGTCCGGCAGTTCGGGATCTCCCGGGTGGTCGTCGGCGAGGCGGCCACCTTCCACGGGGGACACGACTGGCTCGCCGAGCACGGTGTGCGGATCGTGCTGCTCGACGACCCCGAGTGCACCGCGCTGATGCGCGACTTCATCGAGAAGAACCCGGCCCTGTGGAACGAGGACATCGGTGAGTGACGCGACGGCACGTCCGGCGGGGTCCGGGGTCCCCACCGTGGATCTGGGCCCCTGGCTCTCCGGGGACCGTGACGCCCGTGCCTCGCTCGCCCGTACCGTCGACGGCGCCCTGCGGACGGCCGGCTTCCTGCTCGTCACCGGGCACGGCGTGGACCCGGAACTGCGCCGCCGCGTACGGGACGCGGCCCGCGCCTTCTTCGTCCTGCCCGCCGCGGTCAAGCAGCCGTACGCGGCCCGGGTCGGCGGGCGCGGCTGGCTCGGGCCCGGCGCCGAGGCCAACGGCTACGCGGAGGGCACCGAGACCCCGCCGGACCTCAAGGAGTCGCTGACGTTCGCGACGCACGAGCCGTTCGAGGACCCGGTGGTCGACGCGCAGTGGTACGCGCCGAACGTCTGGCCCGCCGAGGCCCCGGAGCTGCGGGCGCTCTGCGAGGAGTACCTGGCGGAGATGGCACGGCTGGAGAACCTGCTCCTGGAACTGCTCGGACGGGCGCTCGGCCTCGAACCGGACTTCTTCACCCGCCACATGGACCATCCGACGTACGGCTTCAACATCAACTGGTATCCGGGCACGGAGGTCGTCGGGGAGCCGCGGCCGGGCCAGTTCCGCATCGGGCCGCACACCGACTTCGGCACGGTCACCATCCTCGACCGGCAGGCGGGCAAGGGCGGGCTCCAGGTGTTCACGGACGCGGACGGCTGGACGGACGCGCCGTTCGACCCGGCGGCGCTCACGGTCAACATCGGTGATCTCATGGCCCGTTGGACCGGAGACCGGTGGCGTTCGGGACGGCACCGGGTGCTGCCGCCGCCGGCCGACGCCCCCGCCGAGGAGCTGATCTCGCTCGTGTACTTCGGCGAGTGCACACCGGGGACGCTGGTCGAGTCGGTGCCCGCCCCCGTCGGCCGCGTCGTGTACGAACCGGTGGATTCCCACGTCTATCTGCGCCGGAAACTCGATTCGATCACTGTCGGTTGAACGGTTGAACGTTTTCGTAACTGAACGGACACCGGACGCTCTATCCCGAACCAACCCCCCCTTCTTAAACTGTTGTTGATACACCTCACAGCAGCACATATGGAATGGACCGGACCGCGGACCAGGGGGAGATGCGGTGCACACAGGGCTGCACGGCCGGGGGGCGCTCTTCGACACCGATCCGCCCGGACTCGCGTCACGACTGGTCGGCCTGCGCCCGTACCAGCTCCGCGCCACACCCTACGAACACCCCCACGAACCGCCCTTCGTGGTCTTCACCGGCGGCCGGGGACTGGGCAAGACCGCCGTGCTCCTCGCCCTGCGCGAGGCCTACCGCGGACACACGCCGGTCGCCCTGATCGACGGCGAGGAACGGCAGTTCGGCGCACCGCCCCCGGACCGCCCGCCCGAGTCCTGGTCCCCGGTCGGGCAGGCGCTCACCACGGCCGCCGAACAGCTCGCCGAACCGGTCAAGGGCGCCGGACGGATCGGCTTCCCACGGCTGTCGTCCGGGCTGCTGGCCGTGGCGGCGGGCGGCTGGAGCGACCGCGACGTGCCCCGCATCCGGCAGGAGGCGGAGCGCATCCTGCTGCTGAGCGAGACGGAGTCCTGGCTGTCGGGATTCGCCGGGCGCTGGGTGAGCAAGGTGATCTCCAAGCTCGTCGCGTCGATGAGCGGCACCGGCCCGGTCGTCGAACCCATCATCGAGGCCACCCTGGAGGCCTTCACGGAGGGCGTCTCCCCGGCCCACCGCCGGCTGCGCAGGGCCGCGACCTGGTACCGCGACTACCCGAACGCGGGCGGCAGCCCCAAGCTCGCACTGATCCTGCTCTCCCGCCACTTCCGGGCGGGCGGCGACTCCCGCAGACACGCCGAACGCCATCTCGTACGGGCCCTGCTGGCCGACCTGGACGACGCCTACGCGGGCGTCGTCCAGCGCTCCCACCGGCGCGGACGCCCCATCCTGCTGATCGACAACGTCCAGGAGCCCGCGGGCCTCGGCCTGCTGGAGCCGGTCCTGCGCGACCGCGCCGACGGCATCAAGGACCAGGCCGTGTTCTTCACCGCGCTACGGGGCTACGCGCATCCGGCGCTGCGCAACGCGGGCCGCCTCGCGCTGCCCGAGACGGCCCGCGGCACCGACTGGCGGCCCGGCGCCTCCCCGTCCTCGCGGGCCCTGCTCGTCCCGCTGCCGCCGCTGACCCCCGACGACACCCTGCACATCATGGACACCGCCTCGGGCGGCCCCGGCGCCGGACCCGCCGCCCCGGCCGTCGTGCCGCCCCAACTCCCGCACGCCACGCACAGGCTGACCGGAGGCAGTCCGCTCGGCATCACCCTGCTGGCCGCCTCGGTCCGGCAGAACCTGCCCCAGGGCGCCGACTCGCTCGGCACGCTGCTGACCGCCGACATCGCCCCGCACGAGGACCAGGCGGGCCGCCCCGCCTACCAGGAGCTCCTCGGCCGGCTCGTCCCCGGCGGCCGGCTGGACGAACTGACCGTGCTGGCCGCGGCCCACGACCGCGACTCCGCCTGCTCGCTCGCCCAGTCGCGGCTGCCGGAGGACTTCGGCGCCTCCGGCGTCCTGGACCTGGAGGAACGCCTCGCGTCGGAGGGCTGGGCGACCGCGGCCGGGCAGTTCGTCGGCGACCCGTTCCTGCGCGCGCTCCTCCTGCTCAGGCTCCACCACCACGACTCCGGCCACGAACGGTGGCGGGCGGTGCACCGCACCCTCGTCGACCACTACCAGGACCTGGGCGACACCGCCCCGGCCGACGGCGACCGCTACCGGCTGCACCACGAACTCGCCCTCGGGAAAGCGGACTTCGCCGTGGCGCGACTGCGCGACACCTTCCCCGGCTCCGACACCCGCGCATGGCTCTCCGCGCTGCTCTTCATCGCCTCCGCGCCCTACTACCACGCCCACGATCCGGACGGCCGCGACTTCGAGGGCCCCGACCACCGTGCCTCCGTCGCGCTCGGCGGCACGGACGCCACGCACCGGCCGCCGGACGGCGTGGACGCCGTCCTGCACCTGCGGGTGAGGCGGTTGCTGCACGCGGTGTGGCAGCTCACCGACCCCCTCGTGCTGCCGGACCCGAGGGTGGCCGAGCGGCTGCGCTTCGAACTGGAACAGCTCTCGAACCTGCGGCCCGCGGGCAACGCCCTGCTGTGGCGGGCCTCGCGGGACTGGCCCTCGGACGCCCTGGCCGGCCGGCCGCTGCGCGTCCCGGACGACGAGGACGGAGGACGGTGATGGCGCGCTTATGGCTCTGGCTGCGCGAGGACATCTGGGAGATTCGTTTCCGCAGGTATGTCGCGCTCACCCTCGCCGCCGCCCTCGTGGGCCTCGGCGTCTGGGGCGGCATGACGGCCGCCAAGGTGGACCGCTCGTGCGCGCCGGGCGTCGTCCAGCCGAAGGACGGCGACGAGTGCGTGGGCGTCTCCTCGACGGCGTACGCCTTCGGACGGGCCAGGTTCGCCGAGACCGTACGGGCCATCAACCGGGAGAACCACCGTCTGACCCCCGGCAGTTACGTCACGGTCGCCCTGCTCGAACCCTTCACCGCCACCGACGCCGACAACCTCGCCGACGTCCTCCACGAACTCCAGGGCGCCTATCTGGCGCAGTACCAGGCCAACCACGACACGACCGGGCTGAAGCCGAAGATCCGGCTCGTGCTCGCCAACCCCGGCGCCACCGGGGCCTCCTGGCGTCACACCGTCGACCAGCTCGACCGGATGACCGCGGCCCCGGACCGGCTGCGCGCGGTGACCGGGGTCGGGGTGAGCACCGACAACAACAAGAAGGCGGTCGCGGAGCTCACCAGGCGCGGCATCCCGGTGATAGGGAGTTCGATCACCGCCGACAGCCTCGCCAACGGACAGGACGGCAAGGACCCCTTCCCCGGCCTCGCCCGCGTCTCCCCCACCAACACCGACGAGGCACGCGCCCTCGCCTCCTTCGCCAAGGTGTCGGCGGCCGACGCCTTCCTGGTCTACGACCGGACCGGCGACCCCTACACCCGCACGCTCCAGGCGTCCTTCGAGAAGATGCTGAAAGGCGCGCGCTACGAGGCCCAGCCGTTCACCCCGCCCGCCGACCGCAGCAAGGAGGGAAGCACCGCCAACGTCTTCGCGCAGATCGCCAACATCCTGTGCAACACCCCGAAGACCACGAACACCGTCCTGTTCGCCGGCCGGCACACCCAGTTGCGGCAGTCCATCAACGCGCTGGGCGCCCGGGGCTGCTCCGACCGCCGCTTCACCGTGCTCACCGGCGACGAGGGCTCGTACCTCGCCGGCGACAAGGACCTCGACCCGGCCGCCCTGAAGGACCCGCTGCTGACCGTGCGCTACACCTCCCTCGCGCACCCCGACGCCTGGGTGAAGGACGGCGCGCGGACCGGCGGCAGCGCGGCCGACGCGAAGGTGCTCCGGCGGCTGCTGGCCGACGCCGCGCGCGAGCCGGCCGGGCCCATCGGCCGGGTCTCCCTCGACGACGGCCAGTTGATCATCGCGTACGACGCCATGCGGCTGGCCGTGCGCGGCATCCGCGGGGCCTCACCGACCGGGCGCGTCCCCGCGCTCGCGGACGTCGGCCTGCAGTGGCCCCAGGTGAAGGGCGCGCAGCTCCGGGTGAACGGGGCGAGCGGGTGGATCTGCCTGGACGCCCACGGGAACCCGTACGACAAGGCCGTACCGATCGTGGAACTGACCCACGACAGCCGCGCCCGCTTCGTGCGGATCGCCTGGCCGGACGGCAGGCCACCGGCCGCCCAGTGCCTGCCGCCGTCCTAGGTCGTGGTGTTCCGGGCCGGTCAGACGCCCGCGTAGGAGTGCTTGCCGCCGACGAAGATGTTGACGCCGTAGTAGTTGAACAGCCAGCAGCCGAACGCGATCAGGGCGATGTAGGCGGCCTTGCGGCCCTTCCAGCCGGCCGTGGCCCGCGCGTGCAGGTGGCACGCGTAGGCGACCCAGGTGATGAACGCCCAGGTCTCCTTCGGGTCCCAGCCCCAGTAGCGGCCCCAGGCGTCGCCCGCCCAGATCGCGCCCGCGATGATCGTGAAGGTCCACAGCGGGAAGACGGCCGCGTTCACGCGGTAGGAGAACTTGTCGAGCGAGGCCGAGGCGGGCAGCCGCTCCATGACGGAGGTGGCGAACCGGCCGGGCTTCCCGCCCTTCTCCAGCTTGTTCTCGTACGAGTCCTTGAAGAGGTACAGCACCGTGCCGACGGCGCCCACGTAGAAGACGGCGCCGCACAGGATCGCGGTCGAGACGTGGATGTACAGCCAGTACGAGTGCAGCGCCGGGACGAGCTGGTCGCTCGCGGTGTACAGGACGGTGACCGCGAGACCGAGGTCGAGCAGGACCGTGGTGATCAGCGGCAGGCCGAGCCAGCGCACGTTCTTCTTCAGCGCGAGCAGGACGAGGAAGACCCCGACGGCCACGGTGGAGAAGGTGATGTTGAACTCGTACATGTTGCCCCAGGGGGCCCGCCGCACCGACATGGCGCGGGCGAGCACACCGGCCGCCTCGACGCCCCAGGCCAGCACGCTGAGGGACACGGCGATCCGCCCGTAGAGGTCGCCCTGTTCGTCCCCGCCGTGCGCGCCGGGGCCGTCGGGCACGTCCCGCGCTCCGGCTGCGGACCGGGTGACGACCTTCGGCCGCTCCAGCACGGTGGTCCCGCCGGCCTTGCGGACGGTGACCTCGGGGGCCGCCGCGGCCGCCTGCGCGCCGGTCGCGGTGAGCGCGCTGGCGGTACGGGCGACCTTGCTGCGGCTGCCGAAGAGCCACTCGGCGATGAAGGCGAAGAAGGCCAGGGTGTAGACGGCCATCGCGGAGTAGATCAGCGTGTTGCTGATGTTGGCGAGGTGTTCGTTGGTCGCGGTGGCCAGTTCGGTCACGGCGCCCAGGTCGTGTGCGGTGGCGAGCGTCACTGCTTCTTGGACCCTTCAGCGGCGGGTACGGGGGGTTCGGCGTCGGCGTCGGTGGGTGCCGCGTCTTCGTCGGGCTTGGTGGGGGCCTGTTCGTGCACGAGCGCGGCCAGGTCGCCGAGCTCCTCGGGCAGCTTCGCGGACTCGCTGCGGCCGAGCCCGGCCATCTCGACGACGGTGACCCCGTCGTCGCCGGTGGTCGCCCGCACCCAGACACGGCGGCGCTGGATGAACAGCGAACCGGCGAGTCCGAAGATCGCGGCGAACGCCCCGGCCAGCGCCCAGTCACTGCCGGGCTGCTGGGTGACCTGGAAGTTCGCCCACTCCTTGATGTCCTTGTCGAAGGTGATCGAACCGGCGCCGTCCGGCAGCGCCATCGTCTCGCCGGGCCGCAGCCGCGCCTTGACGATCTCGCCCTTGGCGTCCTTGAACTGCTTCATGTGGGCCGTGTCGAGCTGGTACACGTTCTGCGGGAGGCCCGCGTCGACCCCGAGGCTGCCGTGGAAACCGCTCAGCGCGAGCACGGGATAGTCGAGCGCGGGGAACTGGGAGAACATGTCGCCCTTGCCGGCCCCGGCGAAGGTCGGCACGAAGAACGCGGAGAAGCCGAGCTGTTCGCTCTTGCCCTGCGCGTTCTTGTAGCCGTCCATGACCTTGATGGCGCCCTGCGAGGTGACGTTCGAGTCGAGCGGCAGCAGCGGCACGGCGTCGTGGAAGACGACCTTGCCCTTGCCGTCGCGGACGGTCACGGTGGGCGCGTAGCCGTGGGCGGTCAGATAGACCTTCGTGTCGCCGATCTCGAGCGGTTCGTTGACCTTGACGAGCGTCTTGCGCTGCTTGCCGTAGGCGCCCTCGCTGTAGGTGATCGCCGCCTGGTAGGTGCGGGCGGTGCCCTTGTTGGGGCCGGTGCGCTCGTAGGTGCCGGTGAAGTTCTTCAGGTCGAAGCTGAACGGTGTCAGGTCGTCGGTGCTGAAGAGGTTGCCGGACTTGAAGTCGTCGTAGGACAGCAGTGTGTTGGAGAAGCCGTCGCCCTCGACGATCAGCTTGTCGCCCTCGGACTTGAAGAGCTGGCCCCAGGCGAAGGCGACGAGCATCACGATCAGCGCGATGTGGAAGAGCAGGTTGCCGGTCTCGCGGAGGTAGCCCTTCTCGGCGGCGACGGCGTCCTTGTCGACGTGCGCCCGGAACCGCTTCCGCCTGAGCACCTCCAGCGCGATCTCACGGACCTGCTCGGGCTCGGCCGCGGTGCGCCAGGTCGTGTACGCGGGCAGCCGGGTCAGCCGCCGGGGGGCGCCCGGCGGACGGCCGCGGAGCTGTCCGACGAACTGCCAGGTGCGGGGCACGATGCAGCCGATGAGCGAGACGAACAGCAGGATGTAGATCGAGGAGAACCACACCGAGCTGTACACGTGGAACAGGCCGAGCCGGTCGTAGAGCGGGCCGAGCACGCTGTGCGCGTCCTTGAACGCCTGCACCTTCGCGGCGTCGGTGCCGGACTGCGGGATCAGCGATCCGGGGATGGCGCCGAGCGACAGCAGGAAGAGCAGGATCAGCGCGACCCGCATCGAGGTGAGCTGGCGCCAGATCCAGCGGACCCAGCCGGTGACCTCACGGCCGGTCCAGGCGATCCATCCCAGGGCGCCGGGGGTGCGCGTGCCGCCGAAGGAGCCGGGCATCGCCGTCTCCACGGGCGCGGTGGAGAGCTGCGACCCGGCCTCGCCGATCTCGCGGGCGTCCCGTGTCTCCCGGGAGGCCTTCGTCTCCTCGTCGGCCGGCTCCCCGGCGCCGGCCGGGCCGTTCGTCCTGCCGGTGTCAGTGCTGCTCATGGATCAGATCCCTACCGTGAAGCCGTCGGACCAGGTCTGCATCTGCTGCACGATGCCGTCCCAGGCACCGGTCAGCAGGAGAAGGCCGGTCACGATCATCATTCCGCCGCCGATCCGCATCACCCAGGTGTAGTGACGCTTCACCCAGCCGAACGCGCCGAGCGCCTTGCGGAAGGCGACCGCGGCGAGCACGAAGGGCACCCCCAGACCGAGGCAGTAGGCGACCGTCAGTATGGCCCCGCGCCCGGCGCTCGCCTGGTCCATGGAGAGCATGTTGACGGAGGTGAGCGTCGGGCCCAGGCACGGCGTCCAGCCGATGCCGAAGAGCGCGCCCAGTATCGGCGCCCCCGCGAGCCCGGTCACCGGCCGCTTGTGGAAGCGGAACTCGCGCTGGGTGAGCCAGGGCATCAGCCCCATGAAGAACACGCCGAGGGCGATCATCAGCGCGCCGAGGACCTTGCTGAGCGTGCCGTTGTACTCGTGCAGCGTCGAGCCGAAGTAGCCGAACAGCGCGCCGCCGGAGACGAACACGGCGGTGAAGCCGAGCACGAACAGACTGGCGCCCGCGACCATCCGTCCCCGTCTGGCCTCCGCCAGGTCGGTGCCGCTGACTCCGGTGACGTACGACAGGTAGCCGGGAACCAGCGGCAGGACGCACGGCGAGAAGAAGGACACGAGGCCGCCGAGCACGGCGATGGGCAGCGCGAGCAGCAGCGCGCCGCTGTAGACCGTGGTGTTCATGTCGGTCGAGGCGGCGAGCTGCGTGGACGTCTGGAGAAGGGACACGTCGGTCACTTCTCCGCGAGGACGGGGTCGAGCATCTCGCGCAGTTTGTCCTCGCTGAGCGCCTGCAGCGTACGGGCCGCGATCTTCCCGTCCCGGTCGATGATGATCGTGGAGGGGATCGTCTGCGGGTTGAGCGTGCCCTTCTTGAAGCGGAGCATCAGCTTGCCCGTCGGGTCGTACAGGCTGGGGTACGGGACGCCCTGCTGCTCCTCGAAGGCCTTGGCCGGGGAGGTGCTGGGGTCACGGGTGTTGATGCCGACGAACTGCACGCCCTGCGCGGCGGTGTCCTTGGCGACCTTGACGAGGTTCGGCGTCTCGGCGCGGCACGGCGGGCACCAGGATCCCCACACGTTGAGGACGACGACCTTGCCCTTGTAGTCGGCGACGTCGAGCTGCTTGCCGTCGACGGTCTTGCCGGAGAGGTCGGGGGCGGCGTCCCTCGACCCCTTCGCGACGGTGGAGATGCCGTCCTTGCCGCGGACGAAGTTGCTGTTGTCCGAGCCGCCGGAGGTGCCGCCGGAGGTGCACGCGGACAGCAGGAGCGCGGCGACGGCGGCCCCCGCGGTGTACAGGGCGGCGCGGGGGCGGTTCGGGCGCTGGTCTGCGCGGCAGGCGGCACTCATGTGAAAAGTTTCGCATGCCCGTTTCGGGGATCTTCCGCACCCCCCTTGCGGGTGGAAACCCGCATTTCAGGCGGCCTGTCCCCGAAGGTAGCGGTGCCAGCCGCCGGCGGGCTCCTCGGCCACGTCCATCGCCTGGAGTTTCGCCAGCACCTCGGGCCGCTGGACGTCGAGCCAGTCCACGAACTGCCGGAAGGAGACCATGCGCACGTCGGCGCCGCTCTGCTTCTGCTGGGCGATGTGCGTGAAGACGTGCTCGACGGCGTCCATGTAGATGCCGCCGTTCCACTCCTCGAAGTGGTTGCCGATGAAGAAGGGTGCCCGGTTCGTCTCGTAGGCCCGCTTGAATCCGGCGACGTACGACGCGGACGCCTGGGTGCGCCAGCCCGGGTAGTTGTACGAGGGGGCCCGGGTGGTGGCGATCGACTGGTTGGCGAGGATGTTGTAGTCCATCGAGAGGACCTCGAAGCGGTGCCCGGGGAAGGGCATCGCCTGCAGGGGCAGGTCCCAGAGCCCTTCCTTCTTCTGCGGCCAGCGCTGGACGCCGCCGGGCGAGGAGGCGTCGTAGCGCCAGCCGAGCTCCTTCACCGCGGGCAGCAGGTTGTTCTGCCCGAGCAGGCACGGGGTGCGGGCGCCGATGAGCTCCTTCTCGTAGTCGAAGGGCAGCGGGGGCAGGTCGGTCCAGCCGGTGTTGGTGCGCCATTCGGTGACGAAGGACTTGGCCTGCTCGATCTCGCTGGTCCACTGCCGGGGTGTCCAGTTGCCGACCGAGCCGGAGCCGCCGCAGAAGTGGCCGTTGAAGTGGGTGCCGATCTCGTGGCCGTCGAGCCAGGCCTGACGGATCAGCTTCAGGGTGGAGCGGACGTGTTCGTCGCTGAGGTAGCCGATGTCCGAGGCGCCGCGGGGGTTGTTCGGCGGGTCGTAGAGGCGCTTCTTCGACTCGGGCAGCAGGTACAGGCCCGAGAGGAAGAACGTCATGTGCGCGTCGTTCTGCCGGGCGAGCTGGAGGAAGCGGTCGAAGAGACCGGTGCCGACCTCTCCGGCCCCGTCCCAGGAGAAGACCACGAACTGCGGCGGGGTCTCACCGGGCTCCAGCGGCACGGGGGCCTGGGGCTGGCGCGGCTGCTTGCCGGTGTAGGCGGTGGAGCCGTCGCCGATGAGACGCACGGCCGGCTTCTTCGGGGCGCCGGGCCTGCCGGTGCCCGCGGTGGCGGAGGGGTCGGGATGCCGCGTGGCGTCCTTGCCCGAGGTGGTGCCGCACGCGGCGAGTCCGAGCGCGGCCGCCGCACCCGCACCGAGGCCGATCATTCCCCTTCGGCTGACGTCCCGCATACGGACCTCTTTTCATCGCACCCTCTCAGCTGGCTCTCAGCTGGCATCCCATGAGAGGGCACGATGAAGTCCGAGGTTCCGATAAACGCGCGATGATTTATATGATTTTACGAAGATGCGCTCGTTTGGCCCGGGTTTGGGAACGGTCCGTCAGGCCCGGACACCCGCCCCCGGCACCCGGCATCAGGCCCCGAACGCCTTGCTCTTGCCCGGCACCGGCTTCGCGCCCGCCAGGAGATGAGCCGGAACCAGATCGCGTGCGGGCTCGGTGTAGCCCACGGACACGATCTTGTCGCCGCGGTAGGTGAACGTCGTCAGCGAGGCCAGCGTGCACTGCCGCTTGCGCGGGTCGTGCCACAGCCGCCGCTTCTCCGCGTAGCTGCGGACGATCCAGATCGGGAGCTGATGACTCACCAGCACCGCCTCGTGGCCGCGTGCGGCGTCCTTGGCGGCGTCCAGCGCACCCATCATGCGGACGACCTGGTCCACGTACGGCTCGCCCCAGGACGGCTTGAAGGGGTTGACCAGGTGCTTCCAGTTCTCCGGCCGCCGCAGCGCGCCGTCCCCGACACCGAAGGTCTTGCCCTGGAAGACGTTGTCGGCCTCGATGAGCCGCCCGTCCGTCGCCAGGTCCAGCCCATGGGCCTTCGCGATCGGCGTCGCCGTCTCCTGCGCCCGCTCCAGCGGCGAGGCCACGACGTGCGTGACATCGCGCGTGCTGAGGTGCTCGGCCACCCGGTCGGCCATCTGCCGCCCCAGCTCGGACAGGTGATACCCGGGCAGCCGCCCGTAGAGCACCCCGTCCGGGTTGGCGACCTCGCCGTGCCGCATCAGATGGACGACGGTGATGTCGCCCGCGCCGTCACTGCCGGTGCTCTCGCTCATGCCGTGGCCTCCGCCGCTGCCCGTGCCGCCGCCGGAAGGGCGTCGGCGATCCTCTGAACCGCCTCGTCGTCATGGGCCGTCGACACGAACCACGACTCGAAGGAGGACGGCGGCAGGTAGACGCCCTGCGCCAGCATCGAGTGGAAGAACGCGGTGTAGCGGAAGGACTCCTGCGCCTTCGCGTCCTCGTAGTCGCGGACCTCGCGCCCCGTGAAGAAGACGGAGAACATGTTGGAGGCGCTCTGCAGACGGTGGGTCACACCCTCCTTGGTGAGCGCCTCGGTCACCAGCGTCCGGATCCGCTCCGACACCGCGTCGATCCGGTCGTACGCGGCCTGGTCGAGCAGCCGGAGCTGCGCGAGCCCGGCGGCGGTGGCGACGGGATTGCCCGAGAGCGTGCCCGCCTGGTACACCGGCCCGGCCGGCGCGAGGTGCGCCATCACGTCCGCGCGGCCACCGAACGCGGCGGCCGGGAAGCCGCCGCCCATCACCTTGCCGAAGGTCATCAGGTCGGGACGCACGCCGTCGATCCCGTACCAGCCGGCCCGGCTCGTGCGGAAGCCGGTCATGACCTCGTCGGAGATGAACAGGGCGCCGTTCTTCGCGCAGGCGTCCTTCAGACCCTGGTTGAAACCGGGCGCCGGCGGCACCACGCCCATGTTGCCGGGCGAGGCCTCGGTGATCACACAGGCGATCTCGCCGGGGTGCGCGTGGAACGCGGCCTGCACGGATTCGAGGTCGTTGTAGGGCAGGACGATGGTGTCGGCGGCCTGGGCACCGGTGACACCGGGCGTGTCGGGCAGCGCGAAGGTCGCGACCCCGCTGCCCGCCGCCGCCAGCAGCGAGTCGACATGGCCGTGGTAGCAGCCGGCGAACTTGATCACCTTCGTGCGCCGGGTGAACCCTCGGGCGAGCCGGATGGCCGACATGGTCGCCTCGGTGCCGCTGGAGACGAGCCGGACCTGCTCGACGGGCTCGACGCGGGCGACGATCTCCTCGGCGAGAGCCACCTCCCCCTCACCGGGCGTGCCGAAGGACGTACCGCGCGCGACGGCCTCCTGAGCGGCGGCGACGACCTCGGGACGGGAGTGCCCGAGGATCATCGGACCCCAGGAACAGACGAGGTCGACGTACTCACGGCCGTCGGCGTCGGTCAGATACGGACCGGTACCGGACACCATGAACCGGGGCGTACCGCCCACGGCACGGAAGGCGCGCACCGGAGAATTCACGCCACCTGGTGTGACGGCCGCCGCGCGGTCGAAAAGCGACTGCGAGACTGGGGCTTCGTAGGGATAAGGCAGTTCGGTCATGACCTGCGACGTCTCCGACTCCGGGGGGCTAGTGACCTCCTCAGGGTAGGCCAGGGGCCCCGGTGGGCCGTGAGGGGAACAGCGGGGCGCCGTGAACGGACGGCCCCGGCCCGACGTACGGCTCCACAGAGGAAAGATCCCGGCCATCGCCGGGCCGGTGTGACGGAGCCCTGGACGACAACCGGGTCCCTTCCCCCGGCCATCTGCGAAACTGGGACCACGAACGGACAGCTCACATGAACGACGGTGTTCAGGGGCCGCGAAGATCCCGCGGACAGGTGTTTCGGCGTACGTTTCGGCGTGCGACCGTGGGGGAGGTCACTGTCACGATGATCGGGTTGCGTGGCGGGGGTCGCGCGACTTAGAAAAGCAGTCGGGTGGAGATATGCATCGCGGTGGCGGACTGGGCGAGGGGACCGATGACCTCAACCCTCGGCGTGCCCGGCGGGGGAAACACCGGCGTGAGGCGGAGGAAGCGGCGGCCGGAAGAGCCGGTCACGTACAGGGCTCGCAGGGTGACCCCGACGAGCGGATCGATCGCGCGGTCGAACGACTGCGGGCGGAGAGCGGGAATGGTGGCCGAGTGGGGGTGACGTACAAATATTTCGGCGCGCCGGACGGCGCGACGGCCGCCAGGGTCCCGATCTCGATGCGCCCCGAGGAACTCGGCGGCGACGAACTCGGCATGAACGGCATGTTCACCAAGATCAAGCCGGAGACGATGGCCGCGATGGTCCTCACCGGCATAGAAGGCGTCCCCCTGAACAAGGTGCCGCCGCTGGAGCTCGTCGTCCTGCACCCCGACTACGCCGTGGTCAAACTCCCGATGACCGTCGTCGACCCGCTGCGCGGGATAGGCGAGGAGGCCGTGGGCGCGGCCGCCTTCATCTGGTCCACCGTCCCCGACCGCGGCGGCCCGCGCGACGCGTTCAACGTCTACCAGCTCCTGCACGAGTGGCAGGACTTCTCCCACCGCCTGCACGAGGCGGGGCACCAGCCGTACTGCCTGGTGTGGCCCTGATCCCGGGGCTCTGAGGCAGCGGGCGGGGTTTCCGGACCCCGCCTTTCCCATGCCGGGGGACGATCGCCGCCGACCGTGCCGGACGATCACCGGCACGCGGCACGCAGCACCGGAGCGCGCCCGACCGCCGCCCGAAACCGTCGGAGACGGCCGGCTCGCAGCCCGGGGCTTCCGGGACCGACAGCCCGGTCGCGGAATCTCCGGAAGCCGTCGGCTACAGGCCTCCCGCGACCCGCAGGACCGCCCCCGTCGTGTACGAGGCGTCGTCCGACAGGAGCCAGGCCACCGCGCCGGAGATCTCCTCGGGCCGGCCGGCCCGGCCCATGGGGACGACCGCGGCCACCCGGGCCGGACGCTGCGGGTCCTCGTGGAAGTCGGTCCAGACCGTGCCCGGGGCGACACCGTTCACCCGGATTCCGTCGGCCGCCACCTCCTTGGACAGGCCCACGGTCAGGGCGTCGACGGCCGCCTTCGCCGCCGCGTAGTGGACGTACTGCCCCGGACTCCCGAGCGTGGCCGCCGCCGACGAGATGTTGACGATCGCGCCCCCGCCGGACGCCGCCATCTCCCGTACGGCACGGCGCGCGCAGAGCAGATAGCCGAGGACGTTCACCGCGAGGGCGTCCCGCATGCCCTCGGGGTCGGCGTCGGCCAGCGGTCCGTTGGGCCCGCTGACGCCCGCGTTGTTCACCAGCCCGGTGACCGGTCCGAGTTCGGCGCCCGCCGCGTCGAAGAGCCCGTCGACCGCCGCGGGATCGGAGGTGTCGACGGCCACCGTAAGACAGCGCCGGCCCGCGTCCGTGACGGCCTCCGCCACCTTCCGCGCGGCCGCGTGGTCGGACCGGTAGCCGATGACGACGTCATGGCCCTCCAGGGCCAGCCGTCGGCAGACCGCGGCGCCGATCCCGCGGCTGCCTCCGGTCACCACCGTGATCCTCCGCCCGTTCGGCATGATCACCCCTCCTCACGATCTGGACCACTTCACGATCTGGACCACCAGTGTGGCGGCGGAGGGTGCCGGTCCCGCTTCTCCCACGCCCTCGGCCGGGCGCCCCAGGACATGACTCGCCCATGGATCCCCCATGGCCGCACCAAGACAAGAGCCTTGAGGGCAACGGGATCTGACGGTGAGGGCCCCGCACGGCCCATCCGGGCGCAGCAGACGTGTCGCCGCCGATCGGGTCATGCGTGAAGCACCGCTGACGGCGACCCCACGCGGGTCCGGCCCGGCAAATCGGCAGGTCAGAGCCGTCGGGTCGGCGGCGGGTGGGCGCCAGGGCCACCGCCGGACGGAGTCCTCGCCCTGGGCCGTGCGAGCTCCCCGGGTGGTGCGCCGCGCACTTCGGATTGACGGTGGATCACGTCGCACCGGGTTTTCGGCTGCTGACAACAGGTCAGCTACCTGGTTCTGACGGAAGGACTCCGACTAATGCGATCTGCCCGCATGATCCTGGCCGCCGCGACGGCCACCGCCGCCCTCGCGATCGGCGCCCCCGGCGCCTACGCCGCCGCGACCGGCGACTGGGACCACAGCGACTCCTCTTCCTCTTCTTCTTCCAGCAAGGAGGACTCCGGCTACGGCAAGGAGCACGAAGACTCCGGCTACGGCTCGGACCACGGCAAGGACGAAAGCGACCACGGCAAGCCGAGCTGGCACCACGAGAAGCCGGAAGGCGGAGTGCACACCGGCGGCGGCGCCCTGATGTCCGTCAAGACGGACGACTCCTCGAAGGGTGACAAGAAGTACGACCCGGAGACCTACAAGGACAAGGACTCCTCGAGCTCCGACAGCAGCGGCTCCTGGAGCTCCGGGACCGAGAAGGGCTCGGGCTCCTGGGACTCGAGCAGCAAGGGCTCGTGGGACTCGGGCAGCAAGGAGTCCGAGGACAGGCCGCACGGCGGCATGCACACCGGTGGTGGCGGTCTCGCCACGTCGTCCGGCGTCACGGCCGGCGGAGTGGGCGTCCTGGGTCTCGCGGCCGCGGGCGTGTACATGCTGCGTCGTAGGAGCAGCCAGGGTGGTGTGGCCTGACCATGCCTGACGACATAGCGGTCCGGGCCGCCGCCCCTCACCCCGTGGCGGCCCGGCCGGTCCCTCCACCGGCTTCCGCGGCTCCCGCCGCTTCCGCCGTCCCCTGTCCCGCTTCCCGCTCCTGCCTCCGGTGCCGGTCTGGTCGATCCAGCCGGTCCTGCTTGCGTTGCACGTGTCGCCCGTCCTGCTTGCGTTGCACGTGCCGCCCGTCCTGCTTGCGTTGCACGTGCCGCCCGTCCTGCTTGCGTTGCACGTGCCGCCGGGCCTGCTTGCGTTGCATGTATCGCTGGTCCTGCTTGCGTTGCCCGTGTTGCCGGTCCTTCGCCCGGTGACCGTCTGAACGGCCTTGCTGATCTTGCTTCTGTCCCCCGTCCCGCTGTCCCCGCCCCTTCCGCCCAGTGCTCCGCTGCCCCGACCCGAAGAGGTGGTGCCCGATGGCAGCCCGGTTGTCCTCTCCCGCCAAGAACCCGAACCCGTCCCCCCAGCGGACCTTCCGGCGCCGTGCGACGTGGGTCGTGTGGTGCGCCGGTATCGCGGTCCTGCTGACCACGAACGTGCTCCACCGCCAGGACGAGTCGTCCGACCCCTCCCCCACCACCCCCGCCGCCGCGGCCCCCGCCCACTCGCACGCGCCCGCGTCCTCGGCCTCCCCCTCGAACGACCGCCCGGCCGCGAAGCATCTCCCGCGCGCCGAGCCGACCCGGCTGCGCATCCCGAAGATCTCGGTGAACGCGCCCTTCACCGAACTCGCCCTCGACGCCTCGGGCAAGCTCCAGCCTCCGCCCCCGGACGACACGAACCTGGTGGGCTGGTACGCCAAGGGCGTCTCCCCCGGCGAGGTGGGGACGGCGATCATCGCCGGGCACGTCGACACGAAGACCTCCGCCGCCGTGTTCGCCGGTCTCGGAGACCTGAAGAAGGGCGACAGGTTCAGCGTCGAGCGGTCCGACGGACGGACGGCGTCCTTCGTGGTCGACAGCGCGGAGACCTACGCGAAGGACGCCTTCCCCGACGACAAGGTGTACGCCGACACCCCCGACGCCGAGGTCCGCCTCATCACCTGCGCCGGCACCTACGACCGCTCCGTCAAGGACTACACCGACAACCTGGTGGTCTTCGCCCACCTCGTCTGAGCGGGCGGGCGAGCCATGCGGCTAGCGCGTCACGAGCGAGTCGCCGTAGACGTTGTAGACGGTCACCGAGACCTCCTTGCCCGCGCCCTTCGCGTAGGCACGGTAGGCCGCGGCGACCTTCTCGGCCTTGCCGATCGCGTCGTCCTCGGACCCGATGTCGGTGGAGATCAGGGCGTGGCCGTCGGTACGTTCCTGGATGCGCTCGACGTCGTCGGTGACCCGCACGAGGCTGTGGTCCTTGCCGTAGTCGCGCAGCGCCTTCGCGTTGGACTTCATGTCCGCGCTGTCACCGGTCGCGGGGAACTTCTCGGGGATCGCCGACTCCTTGGGGGCCTCGCTGGTGCAGGCCGTGGCCAGCAGGGACACGGCGAGGACGGGAAGGGCCAGGAAGGCGGCGGCACGGCGGATGATCACGATCGTCTCCTTGTCGGGGGGAGACGGCGGGGGCCCGGTCGGGCCCCCGCCGTCCGTCAGAGATGGGTCGTCGGGTCAGGTCAGTACTTGATGGCGTCGACCTTGTCGTTCCAGTTGCCGCCACCCGAGATCCAGGGGTAGCCGTAGCTCTTGAAGTTCTTGTAGAGCGAGTACCCGGCGCCCAGGAACAGGTGCGGGTCCGGCATTCCGGTGCGGATGTCGTAGCACTCGACACCGCGCTGCGGGCGGTTGACGTACGCGCTCGACGTCTGGTCCCGGAAGCCCCACTCGGACAGGTGCCGGGTCTTGGCGGTGTCGTGGGTCGGGAACTTCAGCATGCGGCCCTTGTAGCCGGCGTCCGCCCAGAGGCACACGTTGCCCGCCGGGCAGGCCGTGTACAGCTTGGAGATGATGCCCGAGCCGGGACCTGCCGGCTCCGGCTGGTCGGGGGTCGCCGTGGTGCTGCCGCCGTCGCCGGTGGCGTCGTCGGTGTAGTCGTCGCCCCCCGTGTCGCCGCCGGTGTCACCGTCGGCCGGGGCGGCGGCCGGAGCAGCGGTACGGGCCGCGGCGGCCGTCGCCGTCTTCTTGCCCTGCGCGGTCTTCTTGCCGCTCGCGCTCAGCGAGGCGTGCGCCGAACCGGCCGCGTCGCGGTTGGAGTCCTCGACGGAGTCCCAGCACTTGGCCTCGCCCGTGTCCGGGTCCTCCCCGCAGACCTGCGCGCCCTGCCAGCCCTCGGCAAGGTTGATCTTCTTTCCGTTGTAGTCGGCGACAACGCCCCCGCGCGTCTCGTCGTCCGTGGCGACGGCCTCGTGCAGCCGGGTTTCCTCACCCGGGGTCAGCAGGCCGGACACCGGCTTCTGCCCGGCGGACGGCGCGATGCCGTGGCCGAGGGTGCCGGCGGTGGCCGGCGTGGAGACGAGAGCCGCGGTCACGGCGGCTATCCCGACATAGATCATTTTATGCATGCGCCGACTATATGGTCATGAACATGATGCTTTTCCGGAAAGGGGCACACAATCGAGTGATCATCCTCACTCGGGACATTCACGCCCCCATCGGACATCCATCCGACAGTCGGGCCGACCCTCCGTCCACCCACGCAAGACGGACCGACGCTCCGTCAGGTCACCACGAGAGACTGTGAGTTGAGTCACCGGCCCGTCGCTCTGCGGGGCGGGACCGCCCGAAGACCGGCCCCCGGAGCGCAGCGCCGGGAAGGGCACGACCGACCCGACCCGAGCCGGCCCGACCCCGGGCCGACCTACACCTGAACGGGCGACGAACACCGCCCCCTTGGCGCTCCCGTGATGCGCGACCGGCCGGTCTTAACGCAAGCTTGACGCCTGAGGCCCCTGGACGCTCGGGCCCGGGGATCACTCTCTGCATACGCTGATGGGCGCCGTCTCCTCGATGGCCGGAACCGTTCGACGAGACGTACGTACAGGAGAGTCATCGATGGCCAGCACCGAGCCCGCCCCACCGAGCCGCTTGCGGGCGTGGATGCTGGAAGGCCTGTCCGACATGGGCAAGAGCAAGGGCCGCCGGCTCCCGACCCAGGCCGCCGAACCCGCGCCCGTCCACAAGGGGCAGCGCTGGTGGCGCGTCATGTGCCTGACCGGCGTCGACTACTTCTCCACCCTCGGCTACCAGCCCGGCATCGCCGCCCTCGCGGCCGGACTGCTGTCCCCCGTGGCGACCATCGTGCTCGTCATCGTCACCCTCGCGGGCGCCCTGCCCGTCTACCGCCGGGTCGCGGAGGAGAGCCCGCACGGCGAAGGCTCCATCGCGATGCTGGAACGCCTGCTCTCCTTCTGGAAGGGCAAGCTGTTCGTCCTCACCCTGCTCGGCTTCGCCGCCACCGACTTCCTGATCACCATCACCCTCTCGGCGGCCGACGCCTCCACCCACCTGGTGGAGAACCCCCACCTGAACAGCGCCCTGCACGACAAGCAGATGGTGATCACCCTGTTCCTGGTGGCCCTGCTCGGCGCGGTCTTCCTCAAGGGCTTCCTGGAGGCGATCGGCGTCGCCGTCGTCCTGGTGGGCATCTACCTCGGACTCAACGTCGTGGTCGCCGTGTCCGGTGTCTGGGAGGTCATCACCCACGAGCACCTCGTCACCGACTGGACCACGGCCCTGACCGCCGAACACGGCAACGTCCTCGCCATGATCGGGGTGTCCCTGCTGGTCTTCCCGAAACTCGCGCTCGGCCTGTCCGGCTTCGAGACCGGAGTCGCGGTCATGCCGCACGTCGAGGGCGACCCGGCCGACACCGAGGAGAAGCCCGCCGGACGGATCCGCGGCGCCAAGAAGCTCCTGACCACCGCCGCCGTGATCATGAGCGTCTTCCTCATCGTCACCAGCTTCATCACCACCGTGCTGATCCCGGAGAAGGAGTTCGAGCCGGGCGGCCAGGCCAACGGCCGCGCCCTCGCCTACCTGGCCCACGAATACCTCGGCAACGCCTTCGGCACGGTCTACGACGTCTCCACCATCTGCATCCTGTGGTTCGCCGGAGCCTCCGCCATGGCCGGACTGCTCAACCTCATGCCGCGCTACCTCCCGCGCTACGGCATGGCCCCGCACTGGGCCCGCGCCGTCCGCCCCATGGTGATCGTCTTCACCCTGGTCGCGTTCCTGGTCACCTGGATCTTCGACGCCGACGTCGACGCCCAGGGCGGCGCGTACGCCACCGGTGTCCTCGTCCTGATCAGCTCCGCCGCCATCGCCGTCACCATCGCCGCCCGCAAGGCCCGCCAGAAGCACTGGACCATCGCGTTCGCGGTCATCTCGGTCGTCTTCCTCTACACGACCGTCGTCAACATCATCGAGCGCCCCGACGGTGTGAAGATCGGCGCCTGCTTCATCGCCGGCATCATGCTCGTCTCCTTCCTCTCCCGGCTCGCCCGCGCCTTCGAGCTGCGGGTCACCAGCGTGACCCTGGACGACATGGCCGAGCGGTTCGTACGGGACATCGCGAGCCGGCGGATACGGTTCGTCGCCAACGAGCCCGACAAGCGCGACATGACCGAGTACCGCGAGAAGATCGAGCAGATCCGCGCCGACCACGACCTCCCGCCCCAGGAGGACTTCGTCTTCCTGGAGGTCACCGTCCGTGACCCCTCGGAGTTCGAGTCCGTCATGAACGTACGCGGCGAGGTCCTGCACGGCCGCTACCGCGTCCTCACCCTGGAATCCGCCTCCATCCCCAACGCCCTCGCCGCCCTGCTGCTCTACGTGCGCGACAGCACCGGCGGCATCCCGCACGTCTACTTCGAGTGGACCGAGGGCAGCCCCTTCACCAACTTCCTGCGCTTCTTCCTCTTCGGCCAGGGCGAGGTCGCCCCCGTCACCCGGGAGGTCCTGCGCGAGGCCGAACCCGACCGGGCGCGCCGGCCACGGGTGCACGTCGGCTGACGCCTCCGGTGAGGTCCTGACGTACGGGTCCGGACATCAGGGTCCGGACCTTTCCGGGCACGTCCGACACACCGGAAACGAGTGAGAGGCCGGTAAGAAGGTCCGTCGCGGAGCCGCTCACCAGGTCGCACGCCGCCGCGGGCTTGGCAGACTGGTCGAGTGCCCCAGAACGTACTGCTCGCCGAGGACGACCGCGCCATCCGCCATGCCCTGGAGAGGGCACTGACCCTGGAGGGCTACGCGGTGACCGCCGTCGCCGACGGCGTGGAAGCGCTGGCCCAGGCCCACCGCACCCCACCGGACGTCCTGGTCCTCGACGTCATGATGCCCGGCATCGACGGCCTCCAGGTGTGCCGCGTGCTGCGCGCCGAGGGCGACCGCACCCCGATCCTGATGCTCACCGCGCTCGTCGAGACCGCCGACCGCATCGCCGGCCTCGACGCCGGCGCCGACGACTACGTCGTCAAGCCGTTCGACGTCGAGGAGGTCTTCGCCCGGCTCCGCGCGCTCCTGCGCCGCACCGGGAACGGCTCCTTCGACGAGGACGCGCCCGCACCCGCTCCCCGGGAACCCCAGACCTCCGGGGCGCAGATCTCCGCCGCCGGGCTGCGCATGGACATCCAGGCCCGCCGGGCCTGGCGCGGCCGGCGCGAGCTGGAACTGACCCGCACCGAGTTCGAACTCCTCGAACTGCTCGTCCGCAACGCGGGCATCGTCCTCGACCACTCCACCATCTACGACCGGATCTGGGGCTACGACTTCGGCCCCGGCTCCAAGAACCTCGCCGTGTACGTCGGCTACCTGCGGCGCAAGCTCGACGAGCCGGGCGCTCCGGCGCTGATCCACACCGTGCGGGGCGTGGGATACGTCCTGAGGGAGGACTGAGTGCGAAGACGGCTGCGGCAGGTGTCCTCGCTGCGGGCCACCTTCACCGTGTCCTTCGCGGCCGTCGCCGCCGCCGTCACGGTCCTCGTCGGCTTCCTGAGCTACGACGCCGCCGCGCGGCTGGTGCGGGTCGACCAGCAGACCGTCTTCGCCGAGGTCGTGCAGGACCTGCGCGACCAGGTCCGTGAACATCCCCTGCACACCAGCGACTTCGCGTCCTCGGACCCGGACCACGACGGGCCCCTCGACGACATCATCCGGCCCAGCCGCACCGACGTCCAAGTGCTCGGACCGAACGGTGTGATCGTCGACCACGGTGTTCCGCCGCTGCCCGTGGACGGCCGCGACCGCGTCGTCGCCGACCACTCCGGCGCGGGCGGGCTCGTGGAGCACAAGGACGTCTACGTCGCCGGGGACCGCTACCGCATCGCGACCGTCTCGCTCGGCGGCGGACGCGGGGCCGTGCAGGTCGCCCAGCAGTTCAGCGACACCGAGGATCTGCTCCGGGAACTCCAGCAGCGGACCGTCCTGCTCGTCGGGGCCGTCGTGATCGCCGCGGGGCTGTTCGGCTGGTGGCTGGCCCGGCGCATCACCCGGCGCCTGGTGCGGCTGGCGGGGGCCGCCGAGGACGTGGCGCGTACCGGTCGGCTCGGCATCCAGGTGCCGGTCACCGGATACGACGAAGTGGCACGGCTCGGACGCTCCTTCGACCGGATGCTCGGCCGGCTCGCCCAGTCCGAGGAGGACCAGCGGCGCCTGGTGCAGGACGCCGGGCACGAACTCCGTACGCCGCTGACCTCCCTGCGGACGAACATCTCGATGCTCCGCCGGATCGACGAACTGCCGCCCGACGCGCGTGAGGAACTCGTGGCCGATCTGGCGCTGGAGTCCCGGGAGCTGACCGACCTGGTCAACGAGCTGGTCGCCCTCGCGGCCGGCCAGTCGGACACCGAGCCGGTGCGGCGGCTCGACCTCGCCGAACTCGCCGAGGACGTGGCGGTCGTCGCGCGGCGGCGCACCGGGCGGGACATCACCGTCCGGGCCACCGGCGACACGGCGGTCGACGGCCGGCCGACCGCCCTGCAGCGCGCCGTCTCCAACCTGGTGGAGAACGCGACCAAGTTCGACCGGGCGGGAACGGAACCGATCGAGGTCGAGGTGACGGGGCCGGCCTCCGCGGGCCCGGCGAACCCGGCCGGCTTCGCGGGGCCCGGGGGTTCCCCGGGTTCCTCGGGTTCCGGCGGGGGCCGTCACCGACAGGTGCGGGTCGAGGTGCTCGACCGGGGGCCCGGCATCGGTGACGACGACCTCGTGCGGGTCTTCGACCGCTTCTACCGAACCGCCGACGCCCGCAGCCTGCCCGGCTCGGGCCTCGGCCTGTCGATCGTCCGCGAGGTCTCCACGGCCCACGGCGGCACCCCGTTCGCCCACCCCCGCAAGGGCGGCGGCACGGTGATCGGCTTCACGGTGGAAGCCGCCGAGGCACCCGACTGACCGGTCCGGGCCCCGGGTCCGGCCGGCGAAATTTTCAGCCCCGGCCGGCAGGATCCAGCCCCTCCGGCGTTTGAGGAGCGGGGGTCCGGGGGCAGCGCCCCCGGGTACGGGACGGGTAGGGGCGGAGGGGGCGAGGAAACCCGCTACGGCCGAAGCGCGGCGAGCTGTTCCGCGAACGGGACCACGTGGAACCCGTCCGCCCGGCCGGACAAGGGCTGGGTGGGCGAGGACTCGGCGGGCGAGGACTGGGCGGGGACGGTGGCGCCCGGCCCGGGCCCGGCCGAGGCCGAGGGAGCCGGCGCCGTCGGGCCGGGCGCCGCGCCGGCCAGGGCCGTCATCAGACCGGCCAGCTCACCCCCGGCCCTCTCGACCCGCTCGGCCAACCCCTCCACCCCCCAGTCCTCCGAAGCCGCGTACACCCCGGTCGGCACGACCACGGCCCGCAGATAGGCGAACAACGGCCGCAGCGCGTGCTCGAGGACGAGCGAGTGCCGCCCGGTCCCCCCGGTCGCCCCGATCAACACCGGCTTGCCCGCCAACACGTCCTTGTCGAGCACGTCGAAGAACGACTTGAACAGCCCGCTGTACGAAGCCGAGAAGACGGGGGTGACGACGATCAGGCCGTCCGCGGAGGTCACGTCGTCGATCGCGGCGGACAACGCCCGCCCCGGAAACCCGTTGGTGAAGTTGTGGGCGATCTCGACGGCGAGGTCGCGCAGTTCGACGACCCGCAGATCCACCCCGCCGGACACCCGGCCGGCGGTCGCGGCCGCCAGCCGGTCGGCCAGCAGCCGCGTGGACGACGGAACACTCAGCCCCGCCGAGACGACGACGAGCTTCATGCGCGGCTCACCTCTTCCTTGGCCGCGGCCACCCGGGCCGCGTGGGTCGGCGCGTCCGGCACGTCGGCCGGACGGTTCTTGGCGAACTCCTCGCGCAGCACCGGCACGACCTGTTCGCCGAGCAGGTCGAGCTGCTCCAGGACGGTCTTGAGCGGCAGCCCGGCGTGGTCCATCAGGAAGAGCTGACGCTGGTAGTCACCGGCGTACTCGCGGAAGGCCAGCGTCTTCTCGATGACCTGCTGCGGCGAGCCGACGGTCAGCGGTGTCTGCTCGGTGAAGTCCTCCAGGGAGGGCCCGTGCCCGTAGACCGGCGCGTTGTCGAAGTACGGACGGAACTCCCGTACGGCGTCCTGGGAGTTGGGCCGCATGAAGACCTGGCCGCCGAGGCCGACGATGGCCTGCTCGGCCGTGCCGTGCCCGTAGTGCGCGTACCGCTCGCGGTACAGCTCGACCATCCGCTTGGTGTGGTCGGCGGGCCAGAAGATGTTGTTGTGGAAGAAGCCGTCGCCGTAGTACGCGGCCTGTTCGGCGATCTCGGGCGAGCGGATGGAGCCGTGCCACACGAACGGCGGCACGTCGTCCAGCGGACGCGGGGTCGAGGTGAACGACTGGAGCGGCGTGCGGAACTTGCCCTCCCACGTCACCACGTCCTCGCGCCACAGCCGGTGCAGCAGCGCGTAGTTCTCGACGGCGAGGTTGATGCCCTGCCGGATGTCCTGCCCGAACCAGGGATAGACCGGCCCGGTGTTGCCGCGGCCCATCATCAGGTCGACCCGGCCGTCCGCGAGGTGCTGGAGCATCGCGTAGTCCTCGGCGATCTTCACCGGGTCGTTGGTGGTGATGAGGGTGGTGGAGGTGGACAGCACCAGCTTCTCGGTCTTCGCCGCGATGTAGCCGAGCATCGTCGTCGGTGACGAGGGCACGAACGGCGGGTTGTGGTGCTCACCGGTGGCGAAGACGTCGAGGCCGACCTCCTCGGCCTTCAGCGCGATGGCGACCATGGCCTTGATCCGCTCGCGCTCGCTCGGCTCCCGGCCCGTGGTGGGGTCCGGTGTCACATCGCCGACGCTGAAGATCCCGAACTGCATGGTGGCTCACCCTCCATCTTGTTGATTGTTCAACTATACCCACGAACCACCACCCCTCCCCAGGTATTCCGCCACCCCTCTCACATCCGACGGACCGCCGCCCACTATCCACTTGACCGCACCGCGACCCATGCCCCACATTTATCTGCGTGACACAGATACTGCATGACACAAATGAATCCTCCGGACAACCCCCCGGTCGGCCCTCCGGACAATCCTCAGGACACCCTCCCTCCCGCATCCGCTGGGCGATCCTCGGCGTCGTCCTCGCCGCCGACGTCCTGGACCTCCTCGACGGCACCATCACCAACATCGCCGCCCCGACCATCGCCCACGACCTCGGCGGCGGCACCGCCCTCATCCAGTGGCTCGGCGCCTCGTACGCCCTCGCGCTCGGGGTCCTGCTCGTCCTCGGCGGGCGGCTCGGCGACAAGTACGGCCGCCGCCGGCTCTTCCTGACCGGACTCGCGGGCTTCACCGCCGCCTCACTCGCCTGCGGCCTCGCGCCGACGCCCGGAACCCTCGTCGCCGCCCGTCTCGTCCAGGGCGCGTTCGGCGCGCTCGTCATCCCGCAGGGCTTCGGCATCCTCGGCGCGACCTGGCCCCGGGACCAGATCGGCAAGGCCTACAGCCTGTTCGGACCGGTGATGGGCCTCTCGGCCGTCGGCGGCCCGGTCCTCGCCGGCCTCCTGATCGACGCCGACCTCGCCGGCCTCGGCTGGCGCCCGATGTTCCTCGTCAACCTCGTCCTCGGCGGCGCCGCGCTCCTCGCCGCCGCCCGCCTGCTCCCCCGCGACACCGGCGACCGCGCGACCACCGTCGACATCCCCGGCTCCGCCCTCCTGGGCGCCACCATGCTCGCCCTGCTCACCGGCCTCATCGAAGGCTCGGCCCACGGCTGGGGCCTACTCCCCGGCCTGCTCCTGCTCGCCGGCCTCGGGCTCTTCGCGGGGTTCTGCCACCGCCAGCGCACCGCGCCCAGCCCCCTGCTCAAGCCCTCCCTCCTGCACAACCGCGGCTTCACCTCGGGACTGCTCATCGGTGTCGTCTTCTTCGCCGCGGTCGCCGGCCTCCTCTACGTCGTCTCCCTCTTCCTCCAGCAGGGCCTCGGCCGCTCCCCCGCGGCCGCCGCGCTCGCCCTCACGCCCCTGTCCGCGGGCATCGTCATCGCCTCGATCGCCTGCTACCGGCTGATCGCCCGCCTGGGCCGCCGCCTCGTCCTCATCGGCTTCCTGGTCACCCTCGCCGGGACGGCCCACCTCCTCGCCCTGGTCACGGTCTCCGGCACGGACACCGCGGGCTGGGCCCTGGTCCCCCCGCTGCTGGTGATCGGACTCGGCATGGGCGCCTGCTTCGGCTCGCTCTACGACGTCACCATCGGGGACATCGAGCCCGCGGAGGCGGGCAGCGCGGGCGGCTCGCTCGGCGCGGTCCAGCAGCTCGCCAACGCCCTCGGAGCCGCCGCCGTCACCACCGTCTACTTCCGGACCGACGGCGGCGGGACCCACGCCACCACCGTGAGCCTCACCGTCGTGGCCGCCGTCACCCTCCTGTGCTGCCCCCTCGTACGCCTGCTCCCCCTCAAGGCCCCGGAGCAGCACCACTGACACTCCACCGGGGCTAGGGCACCAGCACCAGCCGGCCGCGCAGTCCGCCCTCGGCGAGCCGCGCGTGGGCCTTGACCGCCTCGTCGAGGGCGTACGTCCCGGCCACCCGGGTCGTCAGCGCGCCCGCGTCGACGAGCGCCACCAGCTCCGCGAGCCGGGCCCCGTCGGCGGCGACCTCCACGGCACCGGTCCGCACCCCGCGCACGGACGCCGGGTGGGCCCCCGGGATGACCCCCATGAAGGCACCCCCGTCCCGCACCCACTCCAGGGCGTCCGCGCCCAGGATCGCCGCGTCCAGCACGGCGTCCACGCTCCGCGGGGCCACCCCGTCCGACACGAACTCGTCCGCCCCCAGGGACCGTACGAGCTTCTCGTCGCCCTCACGGGCCAGAGCGGTCACGCTCACCCCGAGCCGGGCGGCGAGCTGCACGGCGTATCCGCCGACCGCGCCCGCGGCCCCGGTGACCAGCAGACGCCGCCCCGGCTCCAGGCCCAGCCCGTCCAGGGCCTGGGCCGCGGTCAGCGCGTTGAGCGGCAGACTCGCCGCGTGCGCCGCGTCGACCGAGCGGGGAGCCACGGCCACCGCGTCCGCGTCGACGACCACAAGGTCGGCGTGCGTACCGAGGTGCTTGGCGGTCCCGTAGGCCAGCGCCACCACCTCGTCGCCCACGTTCCACCCCGAGGCGACCCCGACCGCCTCCACCACACCCGCGACGTCCCAGCCGAGCCCCAGCCGCTTCCCGGCGCCCCCGAAGACACCGGCGCGCACCCCGGCGTCCACCGGATTGACGCCGGCGGCCGCCACCTTGATCCGCACCTGGCGGGCCCCCGGCTCCGGCAGGGCGACCTCGACGATCTCGACGGCTTCCGGACCACCGAACGACGTCACAACCGCTGCACGCATCCCGACTCACCCCATCTGTAGGTCATCCGCGGGTCTCTCACCCGCCACAACAACCCTAGGAAGAGCTACTATCCATTGGTAAGTAGGCACCTGAAGGTGCGTACGTCACCCGGAGGTGAGTCATGGCGACCACGACGGCGGCCGAGCGGCGCCACCAGGCCCGCGTCGAGTACGACGCGTTCCTCAAGAGCTGCCCCACCAACCAGCTCCTGGACCGCATCAGCGACAAGTGGGTCAGCCTGATCGTGAGCGCGCTCGCCCAAGCGGGCGGACCGATGCGCTACAGCGACCTCGGCCGCAAGATCGCCGGAGTCAGCCCCAAGATGCTGACGCAGACCCTGCGCTCGCTGGAGCGCGACGGCATCCTGTCCCGCACGGTCACCCCGTCCGTACCGGTCCGCGTCGACTACGAACTCACGCCGCTGGGCACGAACCTGAGCTGCCTGCTCACCGCCGTCAAGGACTGGGCGGAGCATCACATCGAGGAGGTCGTCGAGGCCCGCGAGCGCTACGACGCCTCGTCCGAGGTTTCCTGAAAGTCGCCGGACCGCAGCCGGGCGACCTGCTCGGCGCTGAAGTCGACCGTGCGTCGCATGTGCCCGATGATCAGGGCCACCTCGTCGTCGTCGAGCCCGTCGAACAGGCCGTACCAGCCGGCGCCCAGCCGTTCCCACATGCGCCCGAACTCGGCGATCTTCTCGGGCACGGTGGCCACCAGCACCCTCCGCCGGTCGACCACGTCGCGCTCGCGCACCACGTAACCGGCCTTCTCCAGCCGGTCCACCAGACGCGTGGCGGACCCGGTGGTCAGCCCCGTCATCTCGGCGATCCGCCCGGTGGTCACCGGCCCGTCCTCCAGGCTGAGCAGGTTCACGCACTGCACGTCCGTCGGGTGCAGGCCGACGTGGTCGGCGAGGGCCTGGTTGAACAGGGCGTACGAGGCCATGTACCGCCGCGAGACGACCGCCAACTCCCCCAGCAGCCGCTCGCGAGAATCCCCGCCGATGGCCATACGGCCCCTTTCCACCAGCCCAGCCAGAATCGTACGCCGCCCGACCCTCACCCCCGGAAACCCGGAAGCCCCGGAACCCCGGAAACGAGGACCGCTCCCCGGGCACCGCTGCCCAGGCACCGCTCGTCAGGCACCGCTCCCAAGCGTTTCCTCGCCCCCTCCGCCCCTACCCGACCCGAACCTGGGGCTCCGCCCCAGACCCCGCTCCTCAATCGCCGGAGGGGCTGAAAATTTCGCCGGCCGGGGTTGGAAGGTGAACAGCCGTCGCTGGCCGGGGTTGGTATGTGGACTGTCACCGCCGACCGGGGTTGGTATGTGGAATGTGGATCGCGCACCCGCAGTCGGGATCCGGCGTGAGGGGACGTGGCGGTACATCAATGGCCGTCGCCACCGACGGTCACTCCTCACCCGACGGCGACGGGCTGATGCACCGGCACGGCCCCGACCCACCACCGGACGGGAACCGCGCCCTGAAACAGTGTCCCCATGCTGATCGCCCGCTCCGCGCTCCTCTTCGCCCTGGCCGCACTCCTGGAGATCGGCGGCGCCTGGCTCGTCTGGCAAGGCGTACGCGAACACCGGGGCGCCCTCTGGATCGGCGCCGGCGTGATGACCCTGGGCCTGTACGGCTTCGTCGCCACCCTCCAGCCGGACGCCGAGTTCGGCCGCGTCCTCGCCGCGTACGGCGGAGTCTTCGTCGCCGGCTCCCTCGCCTGGGGCGTCGTCGCCGACGGCTACCGCCCCGACCGCTGGGACATCACCGGCGCCCTGATCTGCCTGGCCGGAGCCGCCGTGATCATGTACGCCCCCCGAGGGGGCAACTGACCCCCGCCTATCCTGGCCGGAGACCGCAGACCCGCAGACCCGCCAAGGAGCAGCCGTATGACCCCCGCCGCCGCGTCCCGTATCGCCGTCATCACCGGTGCAAGCAGCGGAATCGGCGCCGCGACGGCCCGACAGCTCGCGGCCGAGGGCTACCGCGTCGTCCTCACGGCCCGCCGCAAGGACCGCATCGAGGCGCTGGCGGAGGAGATCACCGCGGCGGGCGGCCAGGCCACCGCGTACGCCCTGGACGTCACGGACCGCACCGCGGTCGACGAGTTCGCGACGGCGTTCAAGACGGTCGGCGTGCTGGTCAACAACGCCGGCGGCGCACTCGGCGCCGACCCGATCGCGACGGGCGACCCGGCCCAGTGGCGCCAGATGTACGAGACGAACGTCATCGGCACCCTGAACATCACCCAGGCCCTCCTCCCCGCGCTCACCGCCAGCGGCGACGGCACGGTCGTGGTCCTGTCCTCCACGGCGGCCCACGCCACGTACGAGGGCGGCGGCGGCTACGTGGCCGCCAAGCACGCCGAGCACGTGCTCGCCGAGACGCTGCGCCTGGAGATCGTCGGCACGCCGGTACGGGTCATCGAGGTGGCCCCCGGCATGGTCAAGACGGAGGAGTTCGCTCTCACCCGCTTCGGCGGCGACACCGAGAAGGCCGCCAAGGTCTACGCGGGCGTGGCCCAGCCCCTGACCGCCGACGACGTGGCCGAGACGATCACGTGGGCGGTCACCCGCCCCAGCCACGTGAACATCGACCTCCTCGTGGTCCGCCCCCGGGCCCAGGCGTCGAACACGAAGATCCACCGCGAACTGTGACACCGGACGGGACACCCACGCCCCAGCCGCCCGCGACCGGCGAACAGGCCCGCCTGGCCCTGGAGAAGAAGCGCGAACGGTACGTCTGGTACTACCTCGCGTACTTCCTCTTCGGCATCCACATCGTGGCCTTCGTGATGATCTGGGCCGTCCTGAGCACGAAGTGAACGCGAAGGGCCCGAGCCGTCAACGGCTCGGGCCCTCAAGGCAGTCGGACTACAGACGCCACGCGGCAGACGGCGGACGGCGGACCGCCCACGCACCTCACCCCTTCACACAGACAACCTGCTTCAGCTTCGCCACGACCTGCACGAGGTCACGCTGCTGCTCGATGACCTGCTCGATCGGCTTGTACGCACCCGGGATCTCGTCCACGACGCCGGAGTCCTTGCGGCACTCCACGCCCTGCGTCTGGTCCTCCAGGTCCTTCGTCGAGAAGCGCCGCTTGGCCGCGTTGCGGCTCATGCGCCGACCCGCGCCGTGCGAGGCCGAGTTGAAGGACTTCTCGTTGCCGAGCCCCTTCACGATGTACGACCCGGTCCCCATCGAGCCCGGGATGATGCCGAACTCACCCGCCCGCGCGCTGATGGCTCCCTTGCGCGTGACGAGCAGGTCCATGCCGTCGTAGTGCTCGACGTTCACGTAGTTGTGGTGGCAGGAGATCTCCGGCTCGAAGGCGGGCTTCGCCTTCTTGAACTCCTTGCGGATCACGTCCTTGAGGAGCGCCATCATGAGCGTCCGGTTGTTCTTCGCGTACTCCTGGGCCCAGAACAGGTCGTTGCGGTACGCCGCCATCTGGGGCGTGTCCGCGACGAAGACGGCGAGGTCCCGGTCGACCAGACCCTGGTTGTGCGGGAGCTTCTGCGCGACCCCGATGTGATGCTCGGCCAGTTCCTTGCCGATGTTCCGGGAACCGGAGTGCAGCATCAACCAGACAGAACCCTCCGAATCGATACAAACCTCAACGAAGTGATTCCCCCCGCCGAGCGTCGCCATCTGCTTCACAGCCCGGTCCTGACGGAACTTGACCGCGTCCGCCACCCCGTCGAACCGCGCCCAGAAGTCGTCCCAGCCGGCGGTGGCCAGGCCGTGGAAGCCGTCCGGGGTGACCGCGGAGTCGTGCATGCCGCGGCCGACCGGGATCGCCTGCTCGATCTGCGAGCGGAGCCGCGAGAGGTCGCCCGGGAGGTCGTTGGCGGTGAGGGAGGTCTTGACGGCGGACATTCCGCAGCCGATGTCGACGCCCACCGCCGCCGGGCACACGGCGTCCCGCATCGCGATGACGGAGCCGACCGTCGCGCCCTTGCCGTAGTGGACGTCCGGCATGACGGCGAGGCCCTTGATCCAGGGCAGGGTCGCCACGTTCTGGAGCTGGCGGAGCGCGACGTCCTCGACGGAGGCGGGGTCGGCCCACATGCGGATGGGAACCTGCGCCCCCGGCATCTCTACGTACGACATATCGTCCTCTTCCCCCACAAAACCAACAGAAGTCTTAAATCGCAAAACCGGCGCCTAGGTCGACGTATAGGACAACGGACCGGCGTCCACGGCTGTGCGTGCGATACACATTGTCTCCAGGGGTCGCCCCCGTGCGGCAACCCAATAACCACAGGACACCCGGGCCGAAGCGCCGACGGGAACCGTCGAGAGGAGCCTGACCGTGCAGCGGAAGGCGTACGTATCTGGCGCCGCCGTGCTCCTCGCGGCAGTGCTGGCGGGCTGCACGGGCGGTTCCGGTGTGGGCGGTCCGGCCCCCGACTCCAAGGGCGGCGACACCGGCACGACGGCCGCGGCGGCCCAGCCGGGCAAATACCGCACCCTCCCGGAGGCGTGCGGCGCCGCGGATCGCGACACGCTCGACACGCTGCTGCCCGGCATCCAGGAGACGACCGACGAGGCCCAGCAGGAGAAGGCGTACGCGGGCGAGGCGACGCTCACGTACGACACGGACCGGCGCGACGGCTGCGACTGGAAGGTGGCCTCCGCCGCCGCCACCGATCACCTCTCCCTCGACTTCGAGCGCGTGGTCTCGTACGACAACACGGTGAGCGACGAGGCCAAGGCGGAGGAGCTCTACGCCACCAGGCAGACCGCGGCCGACCTCCCCGAGCCCGCCGCGTCCGCGTCCGACGAAGCAACCGCGAGCCCGAGCGCCGGCGCCGGCGCCGGCGCCACGGCCGACGGCGACAACGGCGCAGGCACGGAGACCGGCGACCCCTCGGGCGCCCCCTCCGCTCCCTCCGCCTCCGCCTCGCGAACCCCGGCCGATCTCCAGCCGCGCGTCCTCGACGACCTCGGCGACGAGGCGTTCCTCGACGACAAGCTGAGCACCGGCTCGTCGACGGCTCAGCAGCGCACGGTGACTGTGGTGTTCCGCACGTCCAACGTGATCGTGAGGATCGAATACTCCGAGCAGCCGACGGCTTCCACGGACGCCCCCGACAGCAAGGAAATGCAGGACAGGGTGCAGAAACTGGCCCAGGAGCTGGCCTCCCGCCTCAACGGCTAGCGGCCCCGCGGCCGATGGGGGCGCCCCGGCGCAAACCACCCGAACGGGAACCGCCCCCACGCCCCACCGCGTACCGTGGCCCCTTGGAATCGACCGGCCGCACACCCCATGTGCGGCCGTACCACGAGCGCCACGAGTGAAGGAACCATGCACCGACCAGTACAACGAGCAGGCCGAGCACAGCGACTCCCCCGCATCCTTGTCAGCGCGGCCGCCGTCCCGGTGATGCTCGTCGCCGCGGGCTGTTCCTCGGACTCCGGCTCCGGTGACGACGCGCAGAAGGACGCGAGCGCGGGCCCGGGAGCGACGGTGTCCGCGAGCAGCGCGGCCCCCACCGTCCAGCCCGCCGCGTACACGACGTTGCCCAAGGCGTGCTCGGTGCTGTCGAACAAGACACTGGGCGA
This sequence comes from Streptomyces sp. NPDC028298, assembly GCF_055565895.1. Taxonomy (NCBI): domain Bacteria; kingdom Bacillati; phylum Actinomycetota; class Actinomycetes; order Kitasatosporales; family Streptomycetaceae; genus Streptomyces; species Streptomyces sp. NPDC028298. The sequence goes on along the minus strand of NZ_JBVHTL010000004.1, from coordinate 32,966 downwards.
ACTGATACCGAAGGGCTCGAAGTCGGGCAAGTCCGGCAAGCTGGATGAGCCGAAGCAGCGCGGCAACTGCAACTGGACGAGTCTCGACAACAACGGGGTGAAGGGCTCTCAGTTCCGCTGGCTGAACGTGGCGCTGCTCCGCTTCGACTCGGACGCGCGCGGCTCGGGCGACGAACAGGCCCACGCCTACTTCCAGAAGCAGGTCTCGGCCGCGCAGACGGTGGAGGGCGCGCTGGACGCCAAGTCGGCGCCGGTCTCCGGTACGGGCGACGAGGCGACGGCCGTGCACTACGGCCTGAAGAAGAAGGAAGGCACCTTCAAGCAGCAGACGATCGTCGCGCGCGTCGAGAACGTGGTCGTGACGCTCGACTACAACGGCGCCGGGCTCGCGGGTGAGAAGACCCCGGACGCGACCACGCTGCAGAAGGCCGCCGAGAAGGCCACGAAGGAAGCGGTGGCCGCGGTGGCCGCCGCGAACGGGGACGGCGGTGCGGCGGGTTCGGGCTCGCCCGACCCGGGCTCCTCGTCGAAGGACTCCTCGAAGGGGTCGTCGAAGACCTCGTCCGCGCCGTCGGCCTCGCCGTCCAGGAGCGCCTCCGGGGGCACGTCCAAGACCGGCTCCAAGAGCGCCTCGCCGTCGCAGTCGGCGGCCGGGAAGAGCTGACCCGGTCTCGACCGGACACGGGGCCCGACCCGGGGCTCCGGCAGACAGTTCACGGGGCCCGGTTCCGTCCGGAACCGGGCTCCTTCCATACCGCGCATCCGTACGCCACACACATGTGCCACTCTGTTGCGCGCAACAACACGCAAGGGGAGGGGAGTACAGGTGGCCGCGCCCATACAGCTCACACGGATGCACAAGATTCTCATCGGCGTGGTCGTCGCCGGTGCGCTCATCATCGCCGGCATCGGCTTCGCCGGTTCGTACGCGGCGGTCCGTGAGCTGGCGTTGCAGAAGGGTTTCGGGAACTTCAGTTACGTCTTCCCGATCGGCATCGACGCGGGTATCGGCGTCCTGCTCGCCCTCGACCTGCTGCTGACGTGGATCCGTATCCCGTTCCCGATGCTGCGCCAGACGGCCTGGCTGCTGACGATGGCGACGATCGCGTTCAACGGCGCGGCGGCCTGGCCGGACCCGCTGGGCGTGGGCATGCACGCCGTCATCCCGGTGCTGTTCGTTGTCTCGGTCGAGGCGGCCCGCCACGCGATCGGCCGCATAGCCGACATCACGGCCGACAAGCACATGGAGGGGGTCCGCCTCACCCGCTGGCTGCTCTCCCCCATCCCGACCTTCCTGTTGTGGCGCCGCATGAAGCTGTGGGAGCTGCGCTCCTACGAGCAGGTCATCAAGCTGGAGCAGGACCGGCTGGTCTACCAGGCCCGTCTGCACTCCCGCTTCGGCCGCGCCTGGCGCCGCAAGGCCCCCGTGGAGTCGCTGATGCCGCTGCGGCTGGCCCGCTACGGCGTGCCCCTCGCGGAGACCGCCCCGGCGGGTCTGGCGGCGGCGGGCATCGAGCCGGCGGTACTGCCTCCGGCACCCGCTCCCACGCCGGCCCTGGCGCCGGCCGACGCGTCCGGGGGCGGTCGCACCCCCGAGCCCGCGGCCGCCCTCCAGCCCCAGCCCATCGAGCAGCGCCCCGCTCCCGAGGGCGGCGAACGCCCCGAGTCGCCGGGCTACGCCGAGCCGCAGAATCCGTGGCTCCAGGCGCGGAACCCGGAGTCCATCGAGTACCAGGGCGGCTACGACCCGGACGCGGCGTACCAGCAGTGGTTCGCGGAGCAGCAGCAGGCCGAGCTGTTCCAGGAGCAGCAGCAGTTCTGGGCCAGTCAGCAGCTCCAGGAACAACAACGGTTCGAGGAGCAGCAGAGGTTCGAGCGGCAGCAGTACGAGGAACCGTCGGCCCCCGACCCCGCCCCGGAGGACACCGGTACCTTCCCGATCCCGTCCGGCCCGGGCCGTACCCGTGACCTGGGTTCGGGCGGCAGCACGGAGCCGACCGAGGAGGACTACTACCTGGTCTTCAAGAAGTCGATAGACGGCAGTTACCCGACCTCGGGCCAGTTCAGGGGTGATGTGGAGGCGACGTACCGCGTCACGCTCCCGCAGCGTGAGGCCGACCGCATGGTCCACCGCTTCACCAACCGCCACACGGCGGAGCTCCAGGAGGACCACATAGCCTAGGCGCGTCGGTGAACGAGCGCGACAGCGTGTACGAGGAAGGGGCGCCCGGTGATCACCGGGCGCCCCTTCCTCGTACGGCCGGGGCCGCTACGCCGCGAGCAGCTTGCGCACCCGGTCCTGTCCCACGGCCAGCAGCAGCGTGGGCAGACGCGGGCCGGTGTCGCGGCCGACGAGCAGGTGGTAGAGCAGGGCGAAGAACGTGCGCTGGGCGACCTTGATCTCGGCGGGGAGTTCCTTGGCGGTCGCGTCGGCGGGGAAGCCCGCCTGGACCTTGGGAACGCCGTAGACGAGGTGGGTGAGGCCGTCCAGGGACCAGTTCTCCTCCAGTCCGTCGAGGAGCAGGCGCAGCGACTCGCGGCCCTGGTCGTCGAGGGACTTCAGGAGCTCGGCGTCGGGCTCGTCGCGGACGACGGTGCGCTCCTCGGCGGGGACCTGGGTGTTGATCCAGGTCTCGGCCTTGTCGAGGCGGGGCCGGACCTCGTCCAGGGACGCGAGCGGGTTCTCGGGGTCGAGTTCGCTCAGGATGCGCAGGGTCTGGTCCTCGGCGCCGGCGGTGATGTCGGCGACGGAGGCGAGGGTGCGGTACGCCATCGGGCGGGGGGTCCGGGGCAGCTCGCCGGCGGCGGTGCCGACGGCGCGGCTGTACGCGGCCGCGTCGGCCGGCAGGACCGAGCCGTCGGCGACCTTGCCGGCGAGCTTGTCCCACTCGTCGTAGAGCCGCTGGATCTCCTGGTCGAAGGCGATCTTGAACGACTGGTTGGGGCGGCGGCGGGCGTACAGCCAGCGCAGCAGTTGCGGCTCCATGATCTGGAGCGCGTCGGACGCGGTCGGGACCCCGCCCTTGCTGCTGGACATCTTGGCCATGCCGGAGATGCCGACGAAGGCGTACATCGGGCCGATGGGCTGCTCGCCGCCGAAGATCCCGACGATCTGGCCGCCGACCTGGAAGGAGGAGCCCGGGGAGGAGTGGTCGACGCCGCTGGGCTCGAAGATCACGCCTTCGTAGGCCCAGCGCATGGGCCAGTCGACCTTCCAGACCAGCTTGCCGCGGTTGAACTCGCTGAGCAGGACGGTCTCGGCGAAGCCGCAGGCGGAGCAGGTGTACGACAGCTCGGTGGTCGTGTCGTCGTACGAGGTGACGGTGGTCAGGTCCTTCTCGCACCGCCCGCAGTAGGGCTTGTACGGGTAGTACCCGGAGGTGGAGCTGCCGTCGTCCTCGGCGGCGGCGCCGGAGCCCTCGGCGGCCTCCAGCTCGGCCTCGTCGACCGGCTTCTGGCCCTGCTGCTTCTTGGCGGGGGCCTTCTTGGTGCGGTACTGCTCCAGGATCGCGTCGATGTCGCCGCGGTGCTTCATCGCGAACAGGACCTGCTCGCGGTAGGTGCCCGCGGTGTACTGCTCGGTCTGGCTGATCCCGTCGTACTCGACGCCGAGCTCGGCCAGGGCCTCGGTCATGGCGGCCTTGAAGTGCTCGGCCCAGTTCGGGTACGCGGAGCCGGCGGGGGCCGGGACGGAGGTCAGCGGCTTGCCGATGTGCTCGGCCCAGGACTCGTCGATGCCCGCCACGCCGTTCGGGACCTTGCGGTAGCGGTCGTAGTCGTCCCAGGAGATCAGGTGGCGCACGGTGTGTCCGCGGCGGCGGATCTCGTCGGCGACGAGGTGCGGGGTCATGACCTCGCGGAGGTTGCCGAGGTGGATCGGGCCGGACGGGGAGAGTCCGGACGCTACGACGACCGGTTTGCCCGGGGCCCGACGCTCCGACTCCTCGATGACCTCATCCGCGAAACGGGAGACCCAGTCGGTGGTCTCGGTGCTCTGAGCCACGATCGGCACGTCCTTCTTCCTCAAACGCGAGTACGGCTGACGCGACCATTCTCCCAGCTCGGGCCTCAACCGCGAAAACGGCTTTTCACCGCGTGGGATACTGGCTTTCCTTGTACTCGGAGTCTCCGTACTCAGAGTCTCCGGAACCCGAGCAGAAACGGCAGCCTCTTCATGGCCTCGGTCACGTCCCTCACCGCTTCCGTCCATCAGCGCCTCGCGGACGCCCTCTCGGCAGCTCTGCCGGAGGCCGGTTCCGCCGACCCGCTGCTGCGACGAAGCGACCGGGCCGACTTCCAGGCCAACGGGATCCTGGCCCTCGCCAAGAAGGCGAAGGCGAACCCGCGCGAGCTGGCGACGCAGGTCGTGGCCGCGGTCGAGTCGGGTGACGTGATCAAGGACATCGAGGTCTCCGGGCCCGGCTTCCTGAACATCACGATCACCGACCGGGCGATCGTGTCGAACCTGGCGGAGCGGTACGCGGACGGTGAGCGCCTCGGGGTGCCCCTCGCGGCGAATCCGGGCACGACGGTGATCGACTACGCGCAGCCGAACGTGGCCAAGGAGATGCACGTCGGGCATCTGCGGTCCGCGGTGATCGGTGACGCGGTCGTGCAGATCCTGGAGTTCACGGGCGAGTCCGTCGTGCGCCGGCACCACATCGGGGACTGGGGCACGCAGTTCGGCATGCTCATCCAGTACCTGATCGAGCACCCGCACGAGCTGGACCACAAGGGCGGCGAGGTCTCCGGCGAGGAGGCCATGTCGAACCTGAACCGGCTCTACAAGGCGGCGCGGACCGTCTTCGACTCCGACGAGGGGTTCAAGACGCGGGCGCGGCGCCGGGTGGTGGACCTCCAGGCGGGTGAACCCGAGACGCTGGCCATGTGGCAGAAGTTCGTGGACGAGTCGAAGATCTACTTCTACTCGGTCTTCGACAAGCTGGACATGGAGATCCGGGACCCGGACGTGGTCGGCGAGTCCGGCTACAACGACATGCTGGACGAGACGTGCCGCCTCCTGGAGGAGTCGGGCGTGGCGGTCCGTTCGGACGGCGCGCTGTGCGTGTTCTTCGACGACGTGAAGGGCCCGGACGGCAACCCGGTGCCGCTGATCGTGAAGAAGTCGGACGGCGGCTACGGCTACGCGGCCACCGACCTGTCGGCGATCCGCGACCGTGTCGTCAACCTGAAGGCCGACAGCCTGATCTACGTGGTGGACGCGCGGCAGTCCCTGCACTTCAAGATGGTCTTCGAGACCGCGCGCAGGGCCGGCTGGCTGAACGACGACGTGAAGGCCCACCAGCTCGCGTTCGGCACGGTGCTGGGCAAGGACGGCAAGCCGTTCAAGACCCGTGAGGGCGAGACGGTGCGGCTGGTCGACCTGCTCGACGAGGCGATCGACCGGGCGACGACGGTCGTGCGGGAGAAGGCCGAGAAGGTGGGCCTGAGCGAGCGGGAGATCGAGGAGAACGGCCGGTACGTCGGCATCGGCGCCGTGAAGTACGCGGACCTGTCGACCTCGGCGGTGCGGGACTACAAGTTCGACCTGGACCAGATGGTCTCGCTGAACGGTGACACGTCCGTGTACCTCCAGTACGCGTACGCCCGTATCCGGTCGATCTTCGGCAAGGCGGGCGAGCGGACGCCGCTGGCCCACCCGGAGCTCGAACTGGCCCCGGCGGAGCGGGCGCTGGGCCTGCACCTGGACCGGTTCGGCGAGACGCTGGAGGAGGTCGCGGCCGAGTACGCCCCGCACAAGCTGGCGGCGTACCTGTACCAACTGGCCTCGCTGTACACGACGTTCTACGACCAGTGCCCGGTCATCAAGCCCGCCCCCGAGCAGGAGGTCGCGGAGAACCGCCTGTTCCTGTGCGACCTGACGGCCCGCACCCTCCACCAGGGCATGGCCCTGCTGGGCATCAGGACGCCCGAGCGGCTCTGACGGCTCCGGCCGCTCCGACACGCCTGTCGCGGGCCCCGTCCTCCTCGTGAGGACGGGGCCCGCGGCGCGTTGTCAGTGCCTGGTCCTACAGTCACCGGCATGGCGACCCTTCCCAATCCGCTGCCGCGGCTGACGGCAGACCCGAGCGGGCGCGCGCTCGGGCTCGATCTCCCGCCGGGGAGACTGATCGACGCGACGCACGACGGCCCGTGGCACGAGCCCCTGCTGTGGCACGCCGGGGACCGCGCGGTTCCCGGCGGGTGGGCGGTCCTGTCCGCGGCCCGGACCGTGGGGCTGCTGCCGGTGCTGCTGGACGTGGGCGGCCCGCAGAACGGCCCGGAGGACTGGGAGTTGCTGCCCGACGAGATGTCGTATCCCGGGGATCACGACGCCGAGGAGGTGCTGGCGGAGTTCTGGGAGGACTACGCGGCCGACGAGCCCGGCCCGGACCAGGACTACCCCGGCAAGGAGAAGGTCGTCGAGGTCTTCGGGGAGCAGCCGGCCTTCGAGGAGACGATCGCGCCGTACGGGCCCGTCTGGCCGGGCCGGGCCGCCGCGCCCCCGCTCCAGGCGGATCCGGAGGCCCGCGCCGCCGAGATCGCCGACTCCCTGACGCGGTCCGGCTCCTGGCTGAAGGAGCCCCGGCTCGCCCTGGTCCCGGCGCGCCGCAGCGCCGACATCCCGGCGGCCATCGGCTGGCCCGGCCCGTTGAACCACGAGAGCGACGTGGCGCGTCTGTGCGCCGTGCTCCGCTCGTGGGAAGACCGCTTCGGCATACGCGTGGTGGCCCTCACCTTCGACCAGTTGGTCCTCTCGGTGGCGGCCCCGCCGTCCACCGCGGCCGAGGCCGAGGCGGTCGCGGCGGAGCACTTCGCCTTCTGCCCGGACAACATCACCCAGGGCCACCACGAGAGCCTGCGCGCGTACGCCGAGCAGGAGGTGCTGAACGGGCGGGTGTGGTCCTTCTGGTGGGACTGAGCCCGTCCGGAGGCCACCGGGAATCCCGGTGGTCCGGGTCGGGAACTCGATCGCGGGCTTCGGCGGACAGTGGGTGAACCGCCCCCGTCTTCGAGGAGATCCATGAGCTTGAGAGGCGACCGATGACCCTCTCACCGGGCGTCGGAGTCCAGCGTCCGCCCACCACCACCGGCACCGGCCCGGACACCGGTGCCGGTGGTGGTGCGGGCGAGGACGGCGACTCCGACGCCGCGGTGATCGAGCGGTCCTGGGCCGAACCCGACGTGTTCGCCGAGCTGTTCCACCGCTACGCCGACGACATCCACCGGTACGCGGCCCGGCGGCTGGGCACCGAGGCGGCCGACGATCTGATGGCCGAGACCTTCGTGATCGCCTTCCAGCGGCGCCGCCGGTACGACCTGTCACGCCCGCACGCGCGGCCCTGGCTGTACGGCATCGTCACGCGGCTGATCGGCGGTCACCGGCGGGCCGAGGCGCGGCGGCTGCGCGCGCTGTCGCGGGTCGCGTCCGCGGATCCCGCCGACGGTGGCGGCGCCGAGCCGCTGGCGGAGCGGGTGGCCGCCCGGATCAGTGCCGAGAACACGCGCGGGGCCCTGTCGGCTGCCCTGGCGACGCTGCCCGCGCGCCACCGGGACGTCCTGCTGGTCGTCGCCTGGGGAGATCTCGAGTACGCGGAGGCCGCCGAGGCCCTGGGCATACCGGTGGGCACGGTGCGCTCACGGCTGCACCGGGCCCGCAAGAAGCTGCGCGAAGCACTGGGCGGGGCGGATCCCACAGCCTTTCGAGAGGAACAGGAGGAACCCCGCCGTGGATGACCTCACCCGTGTACGCGAGCTCGCGGCCGACCAGGCCGGACCGACCGACCGGGCGCGCGCCGTCGCCTTCGCCCGCCTGCGGAGTGCCATCGGCGAGGAGACCGGCGACGCGGGCGGAGCGCTCGCGCGGCAGCGTCCGCTGTCCCGGCGGCTGGTGTTCCGGGCGGCGATCGCGGCCACCGGCACCGCGGCGGTGGCGGGCACGACGCTGCTCGTGGCCGGCGGCGAGGACGGCGGGGGACCGCGGTTGCCGGCGCTCAACGCCGCCCAGGTGCTGCGCAGGGCCGCGGACAGGTCACGCGCCGACACCGGCGGTATGCCGATCCCGCGCGACGACCAGTACATGTACTCCAAGGAGGTCACCCATCGGATTTACGACAGGGGCGCGCGGAAGCTGCGGCTCGTCGACGAGTACTGGCTGTCGGTGGACGGCTCGAAGACCTCCCGGTACGTCTACAACGGCAGGGTCAAGGACGAGGTGCCGGACAAGCACTCGGTGATCTGGCCGCCCCTCCAGTACGCGAAGCTCGAGAAGTGGCCGACCGACCCCGATGAGCTCCTGAAGCTGTTCGGACACGGCAGGACGACGGGCAAGGACGCGGAGGCGGACATGTTCGCGTACATACAGGCTTGCATCTTCCTGCGCGGCCCCCGGGTCTTTCCGCCGGGGTTGCAGGCCGCCGCGTTCGAGGCCGTCGCGAAGCTGCCCGCCGTCAAGATCGACCACGACCGGGTGGACGCGCTCGGCCGGCACGGCATCGGGATCTCGTACCCCAGGATTGCGTTCGGTCTCGTCTTCGACCCGGAGACCTATGCCTACCTCGGCATCTTCGAGCGGGGACACTCGGACAAGAACGGCGGGTTCTCGCAGGTCAGAGCCGTGGTGTCGCAAGGGGTGGTGGACCGGATCGGCCGGCGGCCGACCGGCCGGGGCACGGCCGGGACGACTCCCTCGGCCTCCGCGACCCCGTCCCCGTCGCCGTCGGACCCGTCCCCGTCCCCGTCGACGTCCGCCGGCTCCACGAGCCCGTCCCCGTCCCCGACCTCCGTGCCCCCGTCCCCGGGCTCCGCGTCCCCGTCCGCTACGTCAGCAACCCCGTCGCCAAGCGGCGCAGACCCTCGGTGATCTCCTCCGGGGTCTGGGTGACGAAGCACAGGCGCAGGGTCGACGGGTCCGGGGTGCCGGCGTGGAACGGGGCGCCGGGGACGTAGGCCACGCCCCGCTCCACCACCGGGCGGAGCAGGGCCGTGGTGTCGTACGACGCGGGCAGGCGGGCCCAGAGGAACATGCCGCCTTCCGGGCGGGTCCAGGTGGATCCGGCCGGGAGGGCGGCACCGATGCCCGCGAGCATGGCGTCCCGCCGCTCGCGGTAGACGGCCGCGACCTGGGCCACGTGGGAGTCCAGGTCGCGGTCGGCCAAGTAGCGTGCGGCGGCGAGCTGGTTGACGGTCGGGGTGTGCAGATCGGCGGCCTGCTTGGCGACGGTGCAGGCGCGCCGCAGGGCCGCGGGTGCCCGCAGCCAGCCCAGCCGCATGCCGGGTGCCATCACCTTGGAGAAGGAGCCGAGGAGGACCGTGCGGTCCTCGGCTCCGTCGTGGGAGGCGATCCAGGGGACCCGCTCGCCCTCGAAGCGCAGCTCTCCGTACGGGTCGTCCTCGACGATCCACAGGCCGTGCGCGGCGGCGGCGCGGGCGACGGCGGCCCGTCGTCCGGCCGGCAGGGTGCGGCCGGTGGGGTTCTGGAAGGTCGGCACGGTGTAGAGGAGCTTCGGGCGCTCGCGGGCCACCAGGTCGCCGAGGGCGTCGGGGTCGAGGCCGTCGTCGTCGCCCGGGACGGCCAGGACGCGCGCTCCGGCGAAGGCGAACGCCTGAAGTGCCGCCAGATAGCAGGGACTTTCGACCAGGACGGTGTCGCCGGGTTCGAGCAGGGCGGTGGCGAGCAGCGACAGGGCCTGTTGCGAGCCGGTGGTGACCAAAACGTCGTCGGGCCCGGTGGGCAGTCCGCGGGCGCTCATGCGGTCCGCGAGGGCCGCGCGCAGCGACGGCTCGCCTTCGGTCGTCGAGTACTGCAGGGCCCGTCGGGGCTGCTCGGCGAGGACGTCGCGGTACGCGGCCGCGATGCCGTCGGTGTCGAACAGTTCCGGGGCGGGCAGCCCGCCGGCGAAGTTGATCACTTCGGGGCGGGCGGTGATGGCGAGGATGTCCCGTACGGGCGAGCCGCCGATCGCGGTGGCCCGGGCGGCGAGCGGGGGCACGGGGGCGGCTTGGGCGGCGGCGGGTTCGGCGACGGTCACGGTGGCGGCTCCTTGTCCTTGCGGGCGGCGGACCCTTCGAGGGCGTGCTCGCGGGCGGCCCCGTCGTGCCGGGGCCGCCCTGCCCGCACCCTAGGGCGATGCGTGGCCTCTACACCCGTCAATTCCGGGATGCGGACGGACCGCAACCGGGCGCAGGCGCCCTGCGGACCGGCCCTAGGGCTTGACGCCTGTGGCGACGTAGACGTTGATGTCCGCGTCCGTGACGTCGTTGATGTCCAGGTAGCGGACCTTGTCGATGGCGTCGAGCGTGGCCAGGAAGGCCGGGTCGGCGGCCTCGGGGGCCGGGGCGTCGCCGTCGGGCCGCCAGTGGTGGGCGGGGACGACACCGGGCTCGTCGATCACCAGTCCGTTCTCGGTGAAGAAACGCTCGACCTCGGCCCTGGAGCGCAGCACGAAGGTGAACCCGCGTTCGGTGTAGGTCCGTTGGACGGCGCGGATGTTCTCGGCGTTCAGGTCCTCGGTGAGGTGGCTCAGGACGACCCGGCTCCCGGACGGCAGCGCGTCGATCAGCCCGCGCACGATGGGGTACGCCTCCGCGTCCTCGACGAAGTGCAGGATGGCGACCAGGACCAGGGCGACGGGCTGCTCGAAGTCGATGGTCTCGGCGGCCTGTTCGAGGATCTGCTTGGGCTCCTTGAGATCCGCGTCGATGTAGTCCGTACGGCCCTCGGGTCCGCTGGTGAGCAGGGCGCGCGCGTGGGCCAGGACCACCGGGTCGTTGTCCACGTACACGACGCGCGCGTCCGGGGTGATCCGCTGGGCGATCTGGTGGACGTTCTCCTGGGTGGGCAGGCCGGTGCCGATGTCCAGGAACTGGCGGATGCCGCCCTCCGACGCCAGCGCGGTCACGGCGCGGCGCAGGAAGTCGCGGTTGTGCCGGACGTCGAGGTAGCCGCGCGGGTTCGCGGCGAGTGCGGCGGCCGCCGCGTTCCGGTCGACGGGGTAGTTGTCCTTGCCGCCGAGGAAGACGTCGTAGACCCGGGCGGGGTGCGCCTTGGTGGTGTCGATCCTCCTTCTCAGCTCGGCGGGGTCCTGACCGAGGGCGTCACCGGACATGGGGCATCTCCCTGGAGGGTCGTGTCGATCGACGGTCAACACCCTAGCTCCAGGGCCGACTTGGCGGTGCGCTTCAGCCACCGCGAGGTGCCGTCTGCCATTCGCTGCCGCCCAGTGGGTAGTTGTAGGCGGGCCGCCCGACGTTGCCGCTCGTCCGGAACGGCTGTCCGTGGTCGTCGACGCGTACGGTGCCGCTCTTCGCCCCGCTGGACCAGTCGAGTTCGAGGTACCAGCTCACGTCGTGCGCCTGCGCGTCCGCGATGACGTAGAAGACCTCGGGGTCGGACTCGCTGACCTTGTAGGGGAAGTTCCGCTGCCCGCCCCTGACCGCGACCGCCGGGCGCCCCGCGTCGAGGTCGACGGTGAACGACTTCGTCCGCACCCCGCCGCCGCAGCCCACGCCCATGGCGTAGTCGTTCCAGGCGAGCGGCGCGCTCTTGTCCAGCACCCGCACGTGCAGCGCCTTCAGGACGACGGTCGCCTTCCCGGTGCCCTGCACGGTGAGCGCGATCATCTGCTCCCCGCCCGGGACGCCGCCGAGTGCGGTGACCCAGCCCCGCGCGTCCGACTCGCCGGGCGGCGGGGGCACTTGGGGTGCGGGCCGGTTCACCAGGTAGTGCTGGCTGCACGGGTCCTCGTACGTGTACGGGTCGGTGACGACGGTGGGAGCGCCCGCTCCGTCGGCGGCCGTTCCCTGGCCGGCCGTCGCGTCGCCGCCGTCCCCGGCCGGGTCGACGGCGCCGCCGATGGAGGAGACGGACGCCTTGGGACGGCCCTTGGGCGAGGCGGACGGCGAGGGCGATCCGTGCTTCGCGCCGGTGGCCGCTCCGGTCCTCGGCAGGCCGGTGGCGTTCGGTACGCCGAGGGCCACCGCCTTGCCGCCGGTGTCGTCGTCACCGCCGCCGGACCCGATCCGCGCGCCCAGGGCGCCGGCCACGACGGCGGTCGCGACGACGGCGCCGACCGCGGCGAGGACCATGGTCCGCCGTCCGCGCAGCCGGCCCGCGCCCACCGCCCCGGCCTCCTCGGTCTCCCCGGCGTCGACCGCCCCGCTGTCCGCGGTCTCCCCGGTCCCCCGGCCACCGTCCGCCGGACGTTCCGCCCGCGGGTCCGGCTCCGCGCCCGGCAGCGCACCACCGGAGCCGCTGCCCTCGGCCTCGGCCTCCGGACCGGCACCCTCCGGACCGGCACCCTCCGGAGCGGCGCCCGCGCCCTTCCTTGCGCGCAGCCCGTCCGCGAGGACCCACCGCCGGTGCAGCTCCACCAGCTCCTGCGGGGTGGCCCGGCACACCCGCGCCATCCGTTCGACGGGCGCGTAGTCCGCCGGTACGGCATCACCGTTGACGTACCGGTGCAGTGTGGACGTACTCACGTGAAGCCGTTTGGCGAGCGCCCCGTAGCTGAGACCGGACCGCTCCTTCAGCTCCCGGAGCAGTCCCGCGAACTCGTCCCCCGCCACCGTTCCCCCATCCCCCGTGTCCCGGACCGCGTTCCAGGGGAGCATTGTTTCCCCAGGTCAGACGGCATTTCGGCGTTCCAGCGTCCCGCGTTGCCCGCCGGGCGTGGCGCCCGGGACGGATCACCGCCCAAGCTGTGGCCATCCAAGCACGCCGCCCTCACCGACCGGCCGGGCGGCCGTTCCATCAGGCCACCTCACACGAACATCCACAGGGGGATCACTCATGTCCGCACACACCACCCGCACCACCCGCACCCGTCTGCTCGCCGCCTCCGCGATCGCGCTCACCGCGCTCTCGCTCACGGCGTGCGGCAGCGGGAACGGCGTCCGCGACGAGGGCTCGTCCGCCCCGGCCCGCCCCTCGGCGGGATCCGACAGCCCGGCGGCCGGCGCGGGCACGACGGCGAAGCCCGCGGGCACCGGCACCACCACGGGCTCGGCGAACGGTTCGAAGAACACCGGCACCACCACGGGCGGCACGGGTTCCGGCTCCGCCGGCACGAGCGGCAAGGGCTCGGCGGGCGGCTCCACGGGCAAGACCGGCACCGGCACCGGCACCGGCACCAGGAACGTCGCGTGCAACAGCTCCAACACCCGTATGAGCGCCACGGCCGTCTCCCGGCCGCTGAACCACATCCTGCTCACCGTCACCAACACGGGTTCCCGGAACTGCGACCTGACGGGCTACCCGATCGCCCGCTTCGGTGAGGCCCAGTCCGTCCCGCCGGTCGCGGAGGAGACCCACCCGCAGGCGGTCGTCACCCTCACTCCCGGCGAGTCCGGCTACGCGGGCGTGCTGCTGTCGGCGGCCGACGGCAGCGGCGGCAACGGCTACACGGCCAGGACGCTGGAGGTCGGCTTCACCGGCCAGGGCGGGACCGCGCGTCCCGCCCTCCCCGCGAAGGGCGTCTTCGTCGACGACAAGCTCACGGTGACGTACTGGCAGCAGGACCTGGACACCGCGCTGTCGTACTAGGGCCGGGCGGACGGGCATCGTCGGACCGGCCCTGGTGGCGCCGCACTAGCGCAGGCTGCGGGCCACCTCGGTCGCCCAGTACGTGAGGATGTTCTGCGCGCCGGCGCGCTTGATCCCGGTCAGGGACTCCAGGATCGCCCGGTCGCGGTCGATCCAGCCCTTCTCGGCGGCGGCCTCGACCATCGAGTACTCGCCGGAGATCTGGTAGGCGACGACCGGCACGTCGGACTCGTCGGCGACGCGGGCCAGGATGTCGAGGTAGGGGCCGGCGGGCTTCACCATCACCATGTCGGCGCCCTCCTCCAGGTCCAGCGCCAACTCCCGCAGCGCCTCCCGCGCGTTGGCCGGGTCCTGCTGGTACGTCTTGCGGTCGCCCCTCAGGGACGAGCCGACGGCCTCGCGGAAGGGGCCGTAGAAGGCGGAGGCGTACTTGACGGTGTAGGCGAGGATCGCCACGTCCTCGCGGCCGATCTGGTCGAGGGCGTCCCGGATGACACCGATCTGGCCGTCCATCATGCCGCTGGGGCCCACGACATGGGCGCCCGCGTCGGCCTGCACCTGGGCCATCTCGGCGTACCGCTCCAGGGTCGCGTCGTTGTCGACCCGGCCCTGGTCGTCGAGCACACCGCAGTGCCCGTGGTCCGTGGTCTCGTCGAGGCACAGGTCGGACATCACGAGCAGGTCGTCGCCGACCTCGGCGCGCACGTCGCGCAGGGCGACCTGGAGGATCCCGTCCGGGTCGGTGCCGGGCGTCCCGACGGCGTCCTTCTTCTCGTCCTCGGGAACCCCGAACAGCATGATCCCGGAGACCCCGGCCTCGAGCGCCTCCACGGCGGCCTTCTTCAGGCTGTCCCGCGTGTGCTGCACGACCCCGGGCATCGAGGAGATCGGCACCGGCTCGCTCACACCCTCGCGCACGAACGCGGGGAGGATGAAGTCGGCGGGGTCCAGCCGGGTCTCGGCGACCATCCGACGCATGGCGGGCGTGGTGCGCAGCCGCCGCGGACGCGTACCGGGAAAGGATCCGTACTTCGTCATGACGTCTACGCTACGCCCGTCACAGAGGCACCTTTACCGACGATTCGTCGGAGCCCGGGCGGCGCGGCGGCCGGGCCGCACGGCCACGGAACGCGGCACGCCCCGCCGTCTCCCGTAGGAGACCGCGGGGCGTGCCCACCTCTGCGCGGGTCAGGTGGTGCGGCGCCTGCGCGAGCCCGGACGGCGCTCGCTCGGGCGGGTCACCGGGTCGCCGGCGTCCAGCGCGGCGGCACGGCGGCGCAGGCCGAACTCGGCCAGTGCCTCCGCCAGCTTGTGCACGGACGGCTCGGGGGCCATGACGTCGACCCGCAGCCCGTGCTCCTCGGCCGTCTTGGCCGTGGCGGGACCGATGCAGGCGATCACCGTCACGTTGTGCGGCTTGCCCGCGATGCCGACCAGGTTGCGGACCGTGGAGGACGACGTGAAGAGCACGGCGTCGAAGCCGCCGCCCTTGATCGCCTCGCGGGTGTCCGCCGGCGGCGGCGACGCGCGCACGGTGCGGTACGCCGTGACGTCGTCGACCTCCCAGCCCAGCTCGATGAGCCCGGCGACGAGGGTCTCCGTGGCGATGTCCGCCCGGGGCAGGAAGACACGGTCGATCGGGTCGAAGACCGGGTCGTAGGGCGGCCAGTCCTCGAGGAGGCCCGCGGCGGACTGCTCGCCGCTCGGCACCAGGTCCGGCTTCACGCCGAAGGCGACGAGCGCGTTCGCGGTCTGCTCGCCGACCGCGGCGACCTTGATGCCCGCGAAGGCGCGCGCGTCGAGGCCGTACTCCTCGAACTTCTCCCGGACCGCCTTGACGGCGTTGACCGAGGTGAAGGCGATCCACTCGTAGCGGCCGGTCACCAGGCCCTTGACCGCGCGCTCCATCTGCTGGGGCGTGCGCGGCGGCTCGACGGCGATCGTCGGCACCTCGTAGGGCACGGCCCCGTACGACCGAAGCTGGTCGGAGAGCGAAGCCGCCTGCTCCTTCGTGCGCGGTACGAGCACCTTCCAGCCGAACAGCGGCTTGGACTCGAACCACGACAACTGGTCGCGCTGGGCGGCTGCGGAACGCTCACCGACCACGGCTATGACCGGGCGTCCGCCGTCCGGGGACGGCAGCACCTTCGCCTGCTTCAGCGTCTGCGCGATCGTGCCGAGGGTGGCCGACCAGGTGCGCTGGCGGGTCGTCGTGCCGGCGATCGTCACGGACATCGGGGTGTCGGGCTTGCGGCCGGAGGCCACCAGCTCACCCGCGGCCGCGGCCACGGAGTCGAGCGTCGCCGACACCACGACGGTGCCGTCGGAGGCGCCGACCTCGGTCCAGCAGCGGTTGGACGCGGTCCGCGCGTCGACGAACCGTACGTCCGCGCCCTGCGCGTCCCGCAGCGGCACACCCGCGTAGGCGGGCACACCGACGGCGGCCGCGATGCCGGGCACGACCTCGAACGGAACGCCCGCGGCGACGCAGGCGAGCATTTCCTCGGCCGCGTACGTATCAAGTCCCGGGTCCCCGGACACCGCACGCACGACCCGCTTGCCGCCCCGTGCGGCCGTCATGACAAGATTGGCAGCGTCCCTCGACGCGGGGTCACCAACGGCTGTTGACGCGCTGTCAACAACCGTCAGCTGAGGCGTGCCTGTGCCCTGGTACGGAACCGGCGAAGTGTCCGGATCCGTGTTCAGAACAGCGACGCCTTGTCTGGCGTGAACGCGCACCACGTCGAGCACGTCGTGCTCGGCGACGAGGACGTCCGCGTTCGCCAGCGCCTCCACGGCGCGCAGTGTCAGCAGCCCTGGATCTCCGGGTCCGGCACCCAGGAAGGTGACGTGCCCGTGGACCGGACCGGCGGGAAGGTTGGTGGGGCTCACAGTGCTCGCTCCCCCATCAGACCGGCCGCGCCCTTGGCAAGCATCTCGGCGGCGAGTTCACGGCCGAGCGACATCGCCTGGTCGTGTGTCTCGGGCACGGGACCGGTGGTGGACAGCTGCACCAGCGTCGAGCCGTCGGTCGTGCCGACGACGCCGCGCAGGCGCATCTCCTTGACAATCTGCCCGTCGGCCAGCAGGTCGGCGTACGCGCCCACGGGAGCGCTGCAGCCGGCCTCCAGGGCGGCAAGCAGGGATCGCTCGGCGGTCACGGCGGCCCGGGTGTACGGGTCGTCGAGCTCGGCGAGCGCGGCGACGAGGTCCGCGTGATCCGCGGCGCACTCGATCGCCAGTGCCCCCTGGCCGGGGGCGGGCAGGACGGTGTCGACCGACAGAAAGTCGGTGACCTCGTCGATCCGGCCGAGCCGGTTGAGTCCGGCGGCGGCGAGCACGACGGCGTCGAGCTCCCCGGCGTGGACGTACCCGATCCGGGTGTCTACGTTGCCGCGGATGGCGACCGTCTCGATCGTCATGCCGTGGTTGCGGGCGTACGCGTTGAGCTGGGCCATGCGACGCGGCGAACCGGTGCCGACGCGCGCGCCGTCCGGAAGCCGCTCGAAGGTCAGCCCGTCGCGGGCGACCAGCACGTCGCGGACGTCCTCGCGCACCGGCACGGCGGCCAGCGCGAGCTCCTCGGGCTGCGTGGTCGGCAGATCCTTGAGCGAGTGCACGGCGAAGTCGACCTCGCCGCGCACCAGTGCCTCCCGCAGCGCGGTCACGAAGACGCCCGTGCCGCCGATCTGCGCGAGGCTCTCGCGCGAAACATCGCCGTACGTCGTGATCTCAACGAGCTCGACGGGCCGTCCGGTCACCCGGCTCACGGCATCCGCCACCTGCCCGGACTGGGCCATGGCGAGTTTGCTTCGCCTGGTCCCCAGCCTCAAAGCCTGCTCACTCATGCTCGCCCTCGGTTCTTGGCGTTCTCGGTGTTGTTCTCGGCCCGCGAGACGGCGGCGACCGTCTCCGGGTCCAGGTCGAACAGGGTCCGCAGCGCGTCCGCGTACCCGGCACCGCCGGGCTCGGCGGCGAGTTGCTTGACCCGTACGGTCGGCGCGTGCAGCAGCTTGTCCACGACGCGCCGCACGGTCTGGGTGATCTCGCCGCGCTGCTTGTCGTCGAGGTCGGGCAGCCGTCCGTCCAGGCGAGCGATCTCGTTCGCGACGACGTCGGCGGCCATGGCGCGCAGCGCGACCACGGTCGGGGTGATGTGCGCGGCCCGCTGGGCGGCGCCGAACGCTGCCACCTCGTCGGAGACGATCCGGCGCACCTGGTCCACGTCGGCGGCCATCGGCGCGTCCGCGGAGGCCTCGGCGAGCGTCTCCAGGTCGACGAACCGCACACCGAGCAGCCGGTGCACGGCCGCGTCGATGTCACGGGGCATCGCGAGGTCGAGCAGCGCGAGCACCGGCGCGGGGCGGAGCGCCTCGGCGACGGGTTCGGGCCGGCGGCGCTCGGGGATGCGGCCGGCGGTCGCCGCGGTGGCGGCCAGCGCGGCGATGAGCTCGGCGTCGGCCTCGGCGTCCTCGGCGGGCGTACGACGGCCGTCACGGCGCTCGACGGTTCCGGTGCCCTTGTCCACCCAGGCCGCGTGCTGCTCCAGGGTGGCGGCGTCCATGCCGGCGACGGCGGCCTCGCCCATGACGGAGAAGCCGGTGGCGCCCTGCACGGCGGACAGGTCCAGCGGGCAGGCGTCCTCGGCGGCGTCGGCGGGCGCGAGGTGACCGGACGGGCCGGCCGCCCGCTCGCGCAGGGCCGCGGGCGTTCCCGTACGTCCTTCGACGGCGGCCGCGACGGTGTCGGCCGTCAGGACGAGTCCGGTGGCCCCGGTGCACGAGACGGCGATGTCGGCACGTGTCAGCTCGACCGGCACCGAGTCCATCGGTACCGCGCGGGCCAGCACGTCCGTGTCGTCGCCGCCGGTGAGGATCTCGGCGAGGCGCTCGGCGCGGTCGGGGGTGCGGTTGGCGATCACGATCTCGCCGACGCCGGCGCGCGCGAGCGTCGCGGCGGCCAGCGAGGACATCGAGCCCGCGCCGATGACGAGGGCCTTCTTGTCCTTGGCCCAGGCCTCGACGGCCCGTCCGGCGGAGAGCTGCTCCAGGCCGAAGGTGACCAGGGACTGTCCGGCCCGGTCGATGCCGGTCTCGGAGTGGGCGCGCTTGCCGACCCGCAGAGCCTGCTGGAACAGGTCGTTCAGGAGGCGGCCCGCAGTGTGCAGTTCCTGCGCGGTGGCCAGCGCGTCCTTGATCTGGCCGAGGATCTGGCCCTCGCCGACGACCATCGAGTCGAGGCCGCAGGCCACCGAGAAGAGGTGGTGGACGGCCCGGTCCTCGTAGTGCACGTACAGGTGGGGGGTGAGCTCCTCCAGGCCGACGCCGCTGTGCTGGGCGAGGAGCGTGGACAGCTCGGCGACGCCCGCGTGGAACTTGTCCACGTCGGCGTACAGCTCGATGCGGTTGCAGGTGGCGAGCACCGCGCCTTCGGTGGCGGGCTCGGCGGCGAGGGTGTCCTGGAGCAGCTTGACCTGCGCGTCCGCGGACAGCGCGGCCCGTTCGAGGACGCTGACCGGGGCGCTGCGGTGGCTCAGCCCGACGACGAGGAGACTCATGCCGGCATCACCGCTGGGAGGTCCCCGTCGGGACCCTTGCCGTCGTTCCCCCGCTCGGCCGGGGCGGCGGCGGCTCCGGCCTGGGCCTCGGCCTCCTCGCCGGCCTTGCGCTGCTCGTGGAACGCGAGGATCTGCAGCTCGATCGAGAGGTCGACCTTGCGCACGTCGACGCCGTCCGGGACGGACAGGACGGTCGGCGCGAAGTTCAGGATGGAGGTGACACCGGCGGCGACCAGGCGGTCGCAGACGGGCTGGGCGGCGCCGGCCGGGGTCGCGATGACACCGATCGAGACACCGTTCTCGTCGATGATCTTTTCCAGGTCGTCCGTGTGCTGCACCGGGATCCCGGCGACGGGCTTGCCGGCCATCGCGGGATCGGCGTCGATGAGCGCGGCCACACGGAATCCGCGCGAGGCGAACCCTCCGTAGTTGGCCAGTGCCGCGCCGAGGTTGCCGATACCGACGATCACAACCGGCCAGTCCTGGGTCAGGCCCAGTTCGCGGGAGATCTGGTACACGAGATACTCGACGTCGTACCCCACACCACGCGTTCCGTAGGAACCGAGGTAGGAGAAGTCCTTGCGAAGCTTCGCGGAGTTGACCCCCGCGGCGGCCGCGAGCTCCTCGGAGGAGACCGTGGGCACCGAGCGCTCCGACAGAGCGGTGAGGGCTCGGAGGTACAGCGGAAGCCGGGCGACAGTGGCCTCGGGAATTCCTCGGCTGCGGGTCGCCGGTCGGTGAGTTCGGCCAGTTGCCACGGTGCTCCTGCGGGTAGAGCGGGGCTGCAGGCGGTCACACGTCCCCAGACCGCCCCGTCGAATGCAGGCTATGTCTTTGTGAACGCGTGCACAAAGATGGTGTCCGATTTGCCCGGCCAACGTGACCGGGGTCACGCATGCCCGGCACGCCGGTATGCAACCGGCGCGCGGACGACTCCGCTCCGCACACGAAGGGGGCAAAACCGCACACTCTCCTCAACGAATCCCGCCCCCGAGACCAATCGCCGTCGATCCTAGGCGACTTTCCGGACGCTTTGGACTGCTCGGGCAGGTCACAAGTCGGGATACATCACGGGCACCCCCGGCCCCACGGGGCACGGCTCACCCCGTGAGGGCTTTGCGAAGGCGTTCCTCGTTCACGCGCCAGAAGGTGTGCTGCGCGCCGTCCACCAGCACGACCGGGATCTGCTCCCAGTACTGGCGGTGCAGCTCCTCGTCCTCGGTGATGTCCTTGCCCTCCCAGGGGACCCCGAGATCGGCGCACACCTTCTCGATCACCTCCTGTGCGTCATCACACAGATGGCACCCGGGCTTCCTGATCAGAGTGACCAGGTGCTCCGCGGGCGCCTTCGTCTGCGTACGGCGGTCGCTGCGCCGGAAGATGGGACTCATACCCGCCATTCTCCCGCCCCGGACGGCCCGGAGGCACCCCGCGTCCGCGCACGGTGGCGAGGCTCGCGTCGGTCCGCCGCGCCGTGGGTGCGGTGCGGGGGCGGTGTCCGTACGGGGTGTTCGGAGCGCTCGTTTAACGGCGTGGCCGCGGAGAGTTCACAGCACCGAATCCTGTCGACTCCGGAAGCGCCGAACAGACTGGCTATGCTCACGACATGGCCGCTCTCGGATGGCTCACTCCCCGTAGGCGCTCCGCGACCGCGCGGAGCGTGTTGGCAGGCGAGGCCTCTGCGGAGGCAGCGCGCAAGTCCTCGCAGGAACTGCAGGAACTCGAAGAACTGGCGCCACCGGACGCCGTGGAGGAACCCGACTTCCCGGTGCTCGGCGACGACAGGGCCGCCGCGTTCTTCGATCTCGACAACACCGTGATGCAAGGTGCCGCCCTCTTCCACTTCGGACGCGGGCTGTACAAGCGGAAGTTCTTCGAGACCCGCGACCTCGCGAAGTTCGCCTGGCAGCAGGCGTGGTTCAGGCTGGCCGGGGTCGAGGACCCCGAGCACATGCAGGAGGCGCGCGACTCCGCTCTGTCCATCGTGAAGGGCCACCGGGTCTCCGAGCTGATGTCGATCGGCGAGGAGATCTACGACGAGTACATGGCCGAGCGGATCTGGCCCGGGACCCGGGCGCTCGCCCAGGCGCACCTGGACGCCGGCCAGAAGGTGTGGCTCGTCACGGCGGCGCCGGTGGAGATCGCCACGGTGATCGCGCGGCGGCTCGGCCTCACGGGTGCGCTCGGTACCGTCGCGGAGTCGGTGGACGGGATCTACACCGGCAAACTGGTCGGTGAGCCGTTGCACGGGCCGGCGAAGGCGGAGGCCGTGCGGGCGCTGGCGTCCGCGGAGGACCTGGACCTGTCGCGCTGCGCCGCGTACAGCGACTCGCACAACGACATTCCGATGCTCTCGCTGGTCGGACACCCTTACGCGATCAACCCGGACTCGAAACTGCGCAAGCACGCGCGGGACTTCGACTGGCGGCTGCGGGACTACCGCACGGCGCGCAAGGCCGCGAAGGTCGGGATTCCCGCCGCGGCCGGGGTCGGAGCGGTGGCCGGCGGCACGGCCGCGGCGATCGCGCTGCACCGGCGCCGCCGGTAGTTCGTCCGTTCGGTCGCGGATCCGGTCCGGCGGTGGGTCGGGGCCGTGCCGGATCCCGGCTGCGGGTGCGCGGTCCACATTCCACAGACCAACCCCGGTCGGCGACGCCTGTTCACCTTCCAGCCCCGGCCGGCGAAAGTTCAGCCCCTCCGGCGTTTGAGGAGCGGGGTCCGGGGCGGAGCCCCAGGTACGGGACGAGTAGGGGCGGAGGGGGCGAAAACCTGTCCGGACCTGGGACGGGGCCCCGGCCGCGGGGGCAAATCACATGGTCCTACCCACGTCTTGGGCGACTCAGTCGCACTCTCCGCAGGCGGGCACAACACGCCCTGCACTCAGACGGAACACGAACCGATGCGATCAACAAGCGGTCACCGACCGGTACTTGAACGGGCACCGATCCGTGCGAAAAGCGTCGTAATCGATGATTTTAGCAACTGGGTGTAGTGCTGCCTGTACGAAGCGTTATTCTCCTCAGACGCAAACCGGTACCCCTCCGTCGTCACGACGGGTGAAAGGTCCCGCACTGCACGTGATGGAAGCTCTGCCTCTGGGAGTCCCGTGTACTCACACGTCGGGGTTGACGCCTCGGGCCTGGCTACGCTGCGCGCAACGGTCCTGGACCGTTTGCGCGGCTTCGTCCCCACCGCGTACGCCGTCCCCGCCTTCGCCCTCCCCGCGCCCGTCGGACCTTGCTATGCCCTGGCCGACGGCAACGCGGCGGTCGGCAGGCGTGGCCGCTCAGGCTCGGCCACCACCGCACGCCGTCCGGCCGCCGACAGTGACAGCGCCCGGATGATGGATCTCGTGGAGCGCGCCCAGGCCGGCGAGGCCGATGCCTTCGGACGGCTCTACGACCAGTACAGCGACACCGTGTACCGCTACATCTACTACCGGGTCGGAGGCAAGGCGACCGCCGAGGACCTCACGAGTGAGACCTTTCTGCGGGCGCTGCGCCGGATCGGCACGTTCACCTGGCAGGGCCGTGACTTCGGCGCCTGGCTGGTGACCATCGCCCGGAACCTGGTGGCCGACCATTTCAAGTCCAGCCGCTTCCGGCTGGAAGTGACCACCGGGGAGATGCTCGATGCCAACGAGGTCGAGCGCTCCCCCGAGGACTCCGTCCTGGAGTCGCTTTCCAACGCCGCGCTCCTTGACGCCGTGCGACGGCTCAATCCGCAGCAGCAGGAGTGCGTGACACTCCGCTTCCTCCAGGGGCTCTCGGTCGCCGAGACCGCCCGGGTGATGGGCAAGAACGAGGGTGCCATCAAGACCCTCCAGTACCGGGCCGTGCGCACGCTGGCCCGGCTCCTGCCCGAAGACGTGCGCTGAGCAAGCTTTCGACCACAGTGGTCCCGCACGCTCAGCGACGTCCAACTCACCTTCTGTAAAAGTCGGTTGACTTTGCGGTCCGTGCATCCGCCGTCCGTAACCGAAGTGCCGTGACGCTCGTTGTGCGGGATACAGGCTCCCTGTGGTCACGCCTTGGCCAGCGCCGATCACCCGATCGTGTGCACACGGCCAGGGGGTGCAACCCTCAGGACCCCCTGGGGAGTCGACCGTCATGACGAGAGGAGGTGCCGCCAGTGATCGCGAACGTATCGGCACACCGGCGGGCGAACGCCTTCGCCCAGGCCCTGGAGGAGATCGACCAGGGCACGGCGGCCGAGCAGCCGGATGGGGCGGCACCGTCCCGGGCTGCTGCGGAACAGACCGAGCAAGGGCTGCTGTTGGCCCTCGCCACCGGTCTCGGCGAGCTGCCCGAACCGGAGCTGGACCCCGAGGTCAAGATCGTGCAGCGAGCCCAGCTCGTCGCCGCGATGGAGGCCATGCTCCAGGAGGGCACGGCCGCCGGAGGCGAGGGGCCGGGCCGCGCGCTGCCCGAGCAGCGG
Organism: Streptomyces sp. NPDC028298; assembly: GCF_055565895.1. Taxonomy (NCBI): domain Bacteria; kingdom Bacillati; phylum Actinomycetota; class Actinomycetes; order Kitasatosporales; family Streptomycetaceae; genus Streptomyces; species Streptomyces sp. NPDC028298. The sequence continues at coordinate 9,429 of NZ_JBVHTL010000004.1, read as the reverse complement.
TCCCATCGGGCCAAGGGCGCGCACCGGGCGACCGGACTGGGGAAGCTCCGCCCCCGGTCCCGGCTGTCCAAGGGGCTGGCCGCGGGCGGACTCACCGTCGGCGTGGCCGCCGGAGCCTTCGGCGGTGTCGCCGCCGCGAGCTCCGACGCCCTGCCCGGTGACTCGCTCTACGGGCTCAAGCGCGGCATGGAGGACATCAAGCTGGGGCTGGCCCACGGCGACAGCGACCGGGGCGAGCTCTATCTCGACCAGGCCTCGAACCGCCTGAGCGAAGCCCGCCGGCTGATGGAGCGGGGCCGCTCGGGACACCTCGACCACGAGTCCCTGGGCGAGATCCGCCGAGCCCTGTCCGGCATGCAGCACGACGCCTCCGAGGGGCACCGCCTGCTGCACGAGGCCTACGAAAGGGACGGCTCACTGGGCCCCATCCAGACTCTGTCCGCCTTCTCCCAGTCCCACCGCGAGGCCTGGGGCGCCCTGCGCGACCGGCTGCCCGTGCAGCTCGGTGACGTCAGCGACCAGGTCTCGTCGGTCTTCGAAGCCATAGACGAAGAGGTCGACCCGCTGCGCTCGCTGCTGCCCAGGACGCCCGCCCCCGAGGGCACCGGCCGTCACCGGGGCAGGAGCGAGGAGGCCACCGGCTCGCCGGGCACGGACACCCCGGCGCCCAGCGCCAGCAGCAAGGGCAGCACGGGCGAGAGCCACAGCAGCGGCAAGCCCAGGCCGTCCAGTTCCGGCAGCAGCAGCGAGGGCCTGCTCGGCGGCGGCACCGGCGGCCTGCTCGACCCGCCGCAGGACGACACCAGCTCCACCCCGTCGTCCAGCGCCGGCAGCAAGGGCAGCGCCACGAGCGAACCCGACGTCACCCTGCCGCCCCTGCTCCCCGGTCTCCTGCCGGGGCTCGGGATCGACACGCAGGACAGCGGCTGACGAGGCCACCGCGGTACGTCGATGGGGGCGCCCTCCTCGGGGAGGGCGCCCCCATCGACGTACCGGCATATCAGGACATGATCAACAGAATCGTATTTGCATGATCAGAAGAACACGGACCTGCGCTGCACCAGCAGCTTGTACAGCGTGTGCTGGATCTGCTCCCTGACCTGGTCGGTCAGGTTGAACATCAGCATCGGGTCGTCGGCCGCCTCCGGCGGATAGCCGTCCGTGCGGATCGGCTCGCCGAACTGGATCGTCCACTTGGTGGGCAGCGGGATCGCACCGAGCGGGCCCAGCCACGGGAACGTCGGCGTGATCGGGAAGTACGGGAATCCCAGCAGCCGCGCGAGGGTCTTCGCGTTGCCGATCATCGGATAGATCTCCTCCGCCCCGACGATCGAGCACGGAATGATCGGGGTGCCCGCGCGCAGCGCCGTCGAGACGAAGCCGCCCCGGCCGAACCGCTGGAGCTTGTAGCGCTCGCTGAACGGCTTGCCGATGCCCTTGAAGCCCTCCGGCATCACCCCGACCAGTTCCCCGCGCTCCAGCAGCCGTTCGGCGTCCTCCGAGCAGGCCAGGGTGTGACCGGCCTTGCGGGCCAGCTCGTTGACGACCGGCAGCATGAACACCAGGTCGGCGGCGAGCAGCCGCAGATGACGGTTCGCGGGATGGTTGTCGTGGACGGCGACCTGCATCATCAGGCCGTCCAGCGGAAGGGTGCCCGAGTGGTTGGCGACGATCAGGGCGCCGCCGTCCGACGGGATGTTCTCGACACCCTTCACCTCGACGCGGAAGTACTTCTCGTACACCGGCCGGATCAGGGACATCAGAACCTGGTCCGTCAGCTCCTGGTCGTAGCCGAACTCGTCGATCTCGTAGTCGCCGGTGAGCCTGCGGCGCAGGAAGGACAGGCCTCCCGCGATGCGCTGCTCCAGGCTCGTACCCGTAGCGCCCTGCCGGGGCGGCTGTTCCTCCTGCGTCACCGGAACATCATCCTGCGGAAGGGCACGTCCCGGCATGGGCTGGACCTCGCGTACGACCACGGGATCGCCCTTGCGCCGGCTCCCCGCGGCCCGGCGCCTCGCCGGGCGCTGCACCGCAGCCCCGCGCGAGCGGTCGTCGTCGAACGGAATGACCTTGGCGTCCGCCATCGTTGATGCGCTCCTCAGTTGGCGCTCTGCGTCGGGGGGTGGCCGCCGCCCAGAACAGGCAGCGCGGCGATCTTGTCCACGGCCCCCGCAAGGGCCTCCGGGGGCAGGAGTCCGGGACCCCTGCTCTGGGCGAAGTCCGCGAAGGTCTCCGCCGTCGTGTACTTCGGCCGATAGCCCAGGGTTTCGCGCATCTGGACCGTCGCGACGACCCTGCCGTGCGTGAGCAGCCGTAGCTGCTCCGGCGAGAAGTCCGTCACCCCCAGGGTACGCACGGCCGTGCCGGCCCAGCTCAGGGCCGGCAGCAGCAGGGGCACGGTGGGCCGGCCGAGCCGTCGCGCGCACTGCGAGAGCAACAGGACGCCGTCCCCGGCGATGTTGAACGTGCCGCTGTTGAGCGTGCCCCGCTGCGGCTCGTGCGCGGCGAGCCGCAGCACCTCGATGACGTCGCTCTCGTGGACGAACTGGAGCCGCGGGTCGTAACCGAACACCGTCGGCAGCACCGGCAGCGAGAAGTAGGAGGCGAGCGGTGAATCCGCGCTCGGTCCGAGGATGTTGGCGAACCGCAGCACGCACACCGCGACATCGGGCCGCCGGCGCGCGAAGCCGCGTACGTAGCCCTCGACCTCGACCGTGTCCTTCGCGAAGCCGCCGCTGGGCAGCGACTTGGGCGAGGTGGTCTCGGTGAAGACGGCGGGGTCGCGCGGCGCGGAGCCGTAGACGTTGGTGCTGGACTTCACGACGAGCCGCTTGACCGTCGGGGACTTCTGGCAGGCGCCGAGGAGCTGCATGGTGCCGATGACGTTGGTCTCCTTGACCGTGGTCCGGCTGCCGGAGGCCAGCGCCGTTCCCGTCACGTCCATGTGGACGACCGTGTCGACGGAGTACTCGGCGAGCACCCGGGCGATGGTGGGCTGCCGGATGTCGGCCTGCACGAAGTCGGCGCCGCCGATGTGGTGCTCGGGAGGCACCGCGTCCACGGCGATCACCCGGTCCACCTGCGGGTCACGCTGGATCCGTCGGACGAACCGGCCCCCGAGCTGCCGGGCCACCCCGGTCACGAGCACGACCTTCCCCAAGATCAGCGCCTTCCTTCCAGAACTGGACGTAGCTCCGCTCGTACCTGCCGCGTTCCCCGTGTGCGCCAACTTAGCGGGTTGATGTTGCGCTGTGATGACCGCCCGATGCACGAAGTGACGACAGCCATGGACGTGCGACCAGACCCAGCCATTCGGCCCACAGCCGCGTGGGGCCGGTGTGGCCGAAGACGTTCGACGGTCGAGCGGTCATTCGGGGTCCTCCGGCACGGCCGCCCCGGGCCGAAGTCGGCTCGATCACCGCCGGGCCGCATTCGGCACGTTCACCGCCGGGCCGGACGTCGGCCCGATGACCGCCGGGTGGAGGTCGGCCCGATCACCGCCGGGCCGCATTCGGCTCGGCCGCCGTCGCACCGGAGGTGGGTGGGTCGCCCCGTCACGCCGGAAGTCCCCTGTCGCCGTCACAGGGCCCCCGCCGACGCAGGTGCGGCTTTCCCCGACCGGATACGCCTGTGGCCTCCCACCCGCTGGTGAGAGGCCACAGTACGCGTTTCCGCGCGTCGCTTACTTCTTGTTGCGACGCTGAACGCGAGTGCGCTTGAGCAGCTTGCGGTGCTTCTTCTTCGCCATCCGCTTGCGCCGCTTCTTGATAACAGAGCCCACGACTACCCTCGCTCACTTCTCTTTACTCGGTGCTGGGCTGCATGGGCCCACACGACCTATGAGGGGCCAGCCTACCCGCCCGAGGGCTGAGGTCGTAATCGAGGTGTTTTCCGGGAGATCGCGAACGGTCTCCCGGAACGCCGTCAGGCGGTCTCCACCCCCACATAGCTCTCGCGGAGGTACTCGTGAACCGCTTGCTCCGGCACCCGGAAGGACCTCCCCACCCGGATCGCCGGCAGATGACCGCTGTGCACCAGGCGGTACACGGTCATCTTCGACACTCGCATCACCGAGGCGACTTCCGCCACGGTAAGGAACTGAACCTCGTTCAGAGGCCTCTCGCCTGCAGCCATGTCACACCTGCACCTTCCGCACTCGACGGCCACCGGCTTCCCCTTCCGGTGACTCTTCGTCGCTGCGCACTCACTCCCCAATGTAGGGGCGTGTGATGCGAGTGGGGAAGAGGGGATGCCATCGGCCGCCTACTGTGACAGACACGCTCGATTGAGTACATAGCGAGTAAGCGGTCGGTAGTAATCAGACCGCACAGCGTCATCTAGCGGAACGACGACGGACACGCGCCCCTCTGCCTCTCCGACGAACAGCGCGGGGTCGTCCGTATCGGCGAGACCGATGGCCTCGAACCCCAGTTGACCTGCTCCGCAGACCCATCCGTGGTCTCCGACGACCAGCTCCGGGAGGGGGCCTCCAGCCTCGGCGGCGGCCGCCAGAACGGTCCTGACCGGGAGGGGTGAATGGGTGTGTGCGCCGGTCGCACGACCGGCGTCCTCGGGCTCCGGTTCACGCACGAGCGCGACACCTCGTACGTAGTCGATGTTGTATGTGCGTAGACCGAACCGGGTCGTTATGTCGATAGAGCTACCCTGCGCGGGGGTGAGGACGGTACACCCCGCCGCCGACAGGGCGTCCGCGAGCGCGGCGTAGAAATCGATCAGACGGTGCGGGTGACCGGTACCGAGAAGCACGGGGTGACGGCGTCGGGCGGCTTCGCCGAGCCGTTCGGCGAAGGCATCGAGGGCCGCGAGGGTCCGCTCCGGGTCGATCACATCATGCCCCGAAGTGTGTGACGGATCGGCCGAGACCCCGCATTTGTCGGCCATCAACTCGATCAGATCCCGCTGGCACCACGACCATTCGGGATCGAGTCCGAGCAGCAGACGGGGGTCGCGGGCGGCGAAGAGCCGGTAGCTGCGCAGGCTCTCCTCGCGCGACGTGGCCACGGGTCCGGCGAGCCGGGCGGCCAGCAGATGTGCGCGCAAAGCTCCGGTGCTCAACACGTCAGCGATGCTGGCGCATCCACCGATGCCCTATGCCCACAATGCGGAATATGCCCCACAGTTGGCCTAAGGGTCCGGTGTCGTCCCCTGCCGTGCCCTACCGTCCCCTGTCGGCGCCCGCGGGGACCGGGCGGACCAGGCGGACCAGGCGGACCAGGCGGACCAGGCCTACGGGAGCATCCCCCGCAGCGGGAACACGGCCTTGCGCGTCGCCACGATCGCCTGGTCGAGACGGTCCGCCGGGTCGTACCCCGACTCCCAGTCCTTGAAGGACACCGGCCACCGCCCGTCGGTCATCCGCATCGGCGCCAACTGCCGTGTGCGGGCGAAGACCTCCTGCCGCCAGCTCTCCGGGACGACCGTCTCCGGCTCCACGGGACGGCCCGCCGCCACGGCCACGAGGTGCGTCCACGAACGCGGTACGACCTCCACCACCGCGTAGCCGCCGCCTCCCAGCGCGACCCAGCGCCCGTCGGCGTACGTGTGCGCCAGGTCGTGACAGGCCACCTGCACCGCCCGCTGCGCGTCGAGCGAGACCGCCAGGTGCGCGAGCGGGTCCTCGAAGTGGGTGTCCGCGCCGTGCTGGGTGACCAGCACCTGCGGCCGGAAGTCGGCGATCAGCTCGGGCACCACGGAGTGGAACGCCCGCAGCCAGCCCGCGTCCCCGGTGCCCGCCGGCAACGCGAGATTCACGGCCGTGCCCTCCGCGCTGCCCGCCCCGGTCTCCTCGGGCCACCCGGTCTGCGGGAACAGCGTCCGCGGATGCTCGTGCAGCGAGATCGTCAGGACCCGCGGATCCTCCCAGAAGGCCGCCTGGACACCGTCGCCGTGATGCACGTCGACATCGATGTACGCGACCCGCTCGGCGCCCAGTTCCAGCAGCCGGGCGATCGCCAGAGCGGCGTCGTTGTAGACGCAGAACCCGGAGGCGGCGCCGGGCATCGCGTGGTGCAGCCCGCCGGCGAAGTTCACCGCGTGCAGCGCCTCGCCGCGCCACACCGCCTCCGCGGCCCCCACGGACTGCCCGGCGATCATCGCGGACACCTCGTGCATCCCGGCGAACGCGGGATCGTCCATCGTTCCGAGGCCGTACGCCTGGTCGGCCGAGGCGGGATCGGCTGACGCGGCCTTCACGGCCGCCACGTAGTCCTCGCGGTGCACCAGCCGCAGCGTCGAGTCCCCGGCGGGCTTCGCCGCGACCACCGCGACGTCCCGGTCGAGCCCGAAGGCGTCGACGAGCCCCCTCGTCAGCCGGAGCCGGACCGGATCCATCGGATGGTCCGGACCGAAGTCATACCCCGTTACTGCCTCGTCCCACATCAGCTGTGCGCGGCCGCTCATGCACGTCACCGTATCGGTCCGGTTGAGCCTCGAACGACCGGGCGTACCCCAGCGTCGCCAGGACCAGCACCATCGGTACGAGCATGGCCCCACGGTAGTTCCACGCGTCACCCAGCGCGCCCACCAACGGGGACCCGATCAGGAAGCCGACGTAGTTGAAGATGTTCAGCCGCGCGATCGCCGTGTCCGAGGCCCCGGGGAACAGCCTCCCCGCCGCCGCGAAGGTCTGCGGCACGATCACGCACAGCCCGAGCCCCAGCAGCGTGAACCCCAGCATGCCCACCCCGGCGCCGGGTGCGACCGCCACCACCCCGAACCCGAGCGCGGCCACCACGGCACCCAGCCGCACCACCGCCACGGCCCCGAACCGCCGCACCCCGAGGTCTCCGACAGCCCGCCCCACCAGCGTCATCACCATGTAGACGTTGTACGGAACGGTCGCCATCTGCTCCGAGCTGCCCAGCACGTCCTTGAGGTACTTCGCGCTCCAGTTGGAGACCGTCGAGTCCCCGATGTAGGCGAACGTCATCACCAGGCACAGCGGCAGCAGGAGCTTGAAGACGAGGGGACCCGCGCCCGCACCGGCCTGCGCGTCCTCCTTCCCGCCCGCGTCCGCGCCTCCGTCGACGTACCACCGGCTCCCCACCAGGGCGAGCGGCAGCAGCATCAGTACGGCCGGCAGATACGACACGAAGAGCGACAGGTGCCAGTGCGCCCCGGCCCACGCGAGCGAGGCGCCCACGATCCCGCCCAGGCTGTACGCGGCGTGGAAGCCGAGCATGATGCTGCGCCCGTACGACCGCTGGAGACTCACGCCGAGCATGTTCATCGAGGCGTCGAGACCACCGACCGCGAGGCCGAAGGCGCCGAGGGCGACGGCCACCTCGACGAGCTGGTCGCCGGCGCCGACTCCGAGCAGGGCCAGCAGCACGACCGGCTGCGACCACCGCAGGATCCGGCTGGGGCGTATGCGCTTGACGAGATGCTCGGTGGTGACGCTGCCCAGCCCGGCGAGGACCGGGACGGCGGCCAGGAACACCGGCAGGAGCGCGTCGGAGATCCCGTAGCGGTCCTGGATGGCCGGGATACGCGTCACGAGCAGCGCGAAGGCGGCACCCTGAGCGAAGAAGCTGAACGCCAAAGAGGCCCTACCGCGCCGCAGCACATCTGTCATGGCGGCGAGCGTAGGGCCCCGGCTTACCGGTGGGTAGATCAAGCCGAAGATGAATTTTGCTCAGCTCTTCGGGGGTGGGGGTGGAGAGGGACTGCCGCGGTCCTCGCGGCGGACCCGTCCCCGTCCTCGGTGCGGGGTCCGGGGTCCTCGGCGCGGGGCCGTTCAGCGCCGCGGCCCGGCCTCGGCGGCGAGCTCGTGCTCCAGCATCTTCTGCATCGGGACGACGGCGAACCGGCCGCTGAGCAGGAAGGCGAGGACCATCGATGCGATCGTGACGACCGTGCCGAGCCAGACCATGGTGTCGATCGGCAGCGTGTAGGCGCCCACGGCCTTCGCGACGCACTCGCTCAGCAGGACCGTGCCCCACACCAGCGAGAACGTCCGCTCGGCCTTCCGGAACGCCTCCGAGCCCGCCGCCAGCCGGTCCCAGGCCGCGGCCCGCGCCGCGTCGCCCTTCACGAGGAACGGCTTCATCCCCTGCGTCATCATCGGCCGGCCGAGCCTGACGGACACGAGGACACCGATCCCGATCACGCTGCTGACCCCGCTGTCCTTCGCGAGCATCAGCCGCGGGTCACCGGCGACGAGGCTGAGCGCGAGCCCCACCACGTTGACGAGCAGGATCAGCGCGGCCAGGGCGTTGGCCTTGCGCTCCTTCACCACGCTCCACACGGTCCGCACGGCCGGCACGACGCTGCTCCAGCCGAGGGCGGCCATCGTGCTCATCCCGAACCCGTTCTTGAGCAGGTAGTACGACCCGACGGGCACCGCCACGTCCACGATCAGCGGCAGGAAGCTCGGCCGGGGGCCGGCGGTCTCCGGCGTGGTGGCCGCTTCCGCCCGGGCAAAGCCGGTGGTCTCTCCGGTGCTGATCTCGGTGGCCGTGATGCTCATGATCGGGTCCCTCCGTCGTAGCTGTGTACGTCCCGTTTCGATGTACTCAGCTTCGCGGTCGGCCCCCGCCCTCCGACAGAAACGATCGTCCGGAGCTCGGCATGACAAATGTCAGCGCCCGCCGATGGGAGCCGTCATACCAGCAGGTCAGCCAACTCCCCCATGTCGGAGAAGAGTTGGGTGGCCCCGGTGAGCCGGTCGGCCGGTGTCATGGCGGTGAACCCGTACACGTCCATCCCGGCCGCGTTGGCCGCCTGCACCCCCAGGGGACTGTCCTCGACGACAGCGCACTTCTCCGGCCGCACGCCCATGCGCTCGGCGGCGTGGAGGAACAGATCGGGGGCCGGCTTGCCCCGCCCGACGTCCTGCGAGCTGAAGATCCGGTCCTCGTCGAACCAGCGGTCCAGCCCTGTCGTCCGGTGTCCGACCCGGATCCGCTCGTGACTCCCGGAGGAGGCGACGCAGTACGGCACTCCATCGGCGGCCAGCTTCTCCAGGACCTGGGCGGCCCCGGGAACCGGCTTCAGCTCCCGTTCGAACGCCGCGAAGACCCGTGCGTGGAAGACGTCGTCGAAGTCGTCCGGCAGCCGCCGGCCGGTGCGCTCCAGGACCAGGTCGTGGATGCGGTGCATCGCGGAGCCCATGTAGTCACGCAAGGAGTCCTCGTACGAGGTGGGGTGCCCCAACTCGGTGAGGTAGGCGGCCAAGTGGGTATTGGAGATCGGCTCGCTGTCGACGAGGACTCCGTCATTGTCGAAAATAATCAGGTCGTAGCGCATGACAAAGACCCTAAACGCAGAAAACCCCCGGACCGGTATCCCCGGTCCGGGGGTCTTCTCACAATTTGTTCGGCGGCGTCCTACTCTCCCACAGGGTCCCCCCTGCAGTACCATCGGCGCTGTGAGGCTTAGCTTCCGGGTTCGGAATGTAACCGGGCGTTT
>NZ_JBVHTL010000003.1:729486-879272 GCF_055565895.1 Streptomyces sp. NPDC028298 | reverse complement strand
ATCCCCGGCAACTGCCAATGGGGCATCTTCCTGCGCAACCACGACGAGCTCACCCTCGAAATGGTCACCGACGAAGAACGCGACTACATGTACGCGGAATACGCGAAAGACCCGCGTATGCGCGCCAACATCGGCATCCGCCGCCGCCTCGCCCCCCTCCTCGACAACGACCGCAACCAGATCGAACTCTTCACCGCCCTGCTGCTCTCCCTGCCCGGATCGCCGATCCTCTACTACGGCGACGAGATCGGCATGGGCGACAACATCTGGCTCGGCGATCGCGACGCGGTGCGTACCCCCATGCAGTGGACGCCCGACCGCAACGCCGGCTTCTCCTCCAGCGACCCCGGCCGCCTCTTCCTCCCCACGATCATGGACCCCGTCTACGGCTACCAGGTCACCAACGTCGAGGCGTCCATGTCGTCGCCCTCCTCGCTGCTCCACTGGACCCGCCGCATGATCGAGATCCGCAAACAGAACAAGGCATTCGGACTCGGCTCCTACACCGAACTCCCCTCCTCCAACCCCGCCGTCCTCGCCTTCCTGCGGGAATACAAGGACGACCTGGTGCTGTGCGTGCACAATTTCTCCCGGTTCGCCCAGCCCACCGAGCTCGACCTGCGCGCCTTCAACGGCAGGCACCCGGTCGAACTCATCGGCGGCGTGCGCTTCCCCGCCATCGGCGAACTGCCCTACCTGCTGACCCTCGCCGGCCACGGCTTCTACTGGTTCCGGCTGCGCCCCGCGGTCGGGCCCGGCACCACGAGGCGATCGTGAACGCGTACCCCTCGACAGCCCGCCCGCCCCTGAAAGGACGTGCCGTCATGGCGAACACCGCTCTGCAGCGTCCGAGCGGCCTCGACACCGCTCCGCTGCTCACCTCGCTGGCCGAGCTGCTGCGCGCCTGGCTGCCGCGGCAGCGCTGGTTCGCGGGCAAGGGCAGGCCCGTGACGGACCTGACCCTGCTGTCGACCACCGAGCTGTACCCGGGGTGTCTGCATCTGCTGGTCCGAACCGAACACCTCGGCCCGCCCGCCCACGGCACGGCCGGCACTCCCGCCGCCGAGGACTGCTACCAACTGCTGCTCGGTGTGCGGGAGGTCCTGCCGCCCCGGCTGGCCCACGCCTTCATCGGCCGGGCGAGCGCCGGCCCGCTGGCCGACCTGACCGTCTACGACGCCTTCCACGACCCGAAGGCCGCGGGGCTGCTCCTGGAGCGGCTGCGCCGTTCGGGTACGGCGGGACCGCTGCGGTTCGAACGCGACCCCCGGGTGACGGTGCCGTCCGGTCTGGCACCGCGACTCCTCGACGCCGAGCAGTCCAACACCTCGCTGGTCTACGGGGACGCCTTCATACTGAAGGTCTTCCGGCGCGTCCAGCCCGGCATCAACCCGGACCTGGAGGTGCCCCGCGCCCTGGCCCGGCAGGGCTGCACCCGCGTCCCCGCGCCGGCCGCGTGGTTCCGGACCTCGGAGCCGCAGGAGGCGACCCTCGGTGTCCTCCAGCCGTACCTGCGCGGCGCCGCCGACGGCTGGGCGCTGGCCCTCGAGTCCCTCGGCTCGCGGCAGGACTTCACCGGTGAGGCGTACGAACTGGGCCGGGCCACCGCCGAGGTGCACCTGACCCTGGCCGAGGCCTTCCCCGTGGACGCGCCGAGCCCGTACCGCAACCAGCGGCTCGCGGAGGCGATGCACGGGCGTCTCGACTCCGCCGTCCGTTCCGTTCCCGAACTGCGCCCGCACGCGCCCGGCTTGCGGTCGGCGTTCGACGCGCTCGCCGCCCTGGACTCCGCGGTCCGTCCCGCCCAGCGCATCCACGGCGATCTCCACCTCGGCCAGGTCCTGCGCGCCGGGCAGCGGTGGTCGGTCATCGACTTCGAGGGTGAACCCGCCCGCCCGATCAGCGAACGTCGGCGTGTCCAGTCGCCTGTACGCGATGTCGCGGGCATGCTGCGGTCCTTCGACTACGCGGCCCGCTCCCGGCAGCCCTGGCGTCCCGAGTGGGCGGAGCGCTGCCGTGAGGCCTTCTGCGCGGGCTACGCCGCCGCGGCGGCCTGGGACCCGCGCGAGGAACCCGAACTGCTGCGCGCGTACGAGACGGACCGGGCCGTGTACGAGGTGCTGTACGAGGCACGGCACCGGCCCGACTGGCTGCCCGTGCCCATGGCGGCCGTCGGACGGCTCGCCGACAGCCCCTGACCGCCCACCGCCGGCGACCACCCGGCACCGACCGACCTCAACCGACCACCGGTCACCGACCACCGACCACCGACCAGTCTGTGCACTCCCGCCCACCGATCCGACACTCCCAGCTTCGAGAGGCCCAAGCCGTGACCCGCACCGCATCCTCCCGCGTTCGACGGGCCAAGCCCGCCGCCCCGTCCGCGCAGCCAGCCGCGTTGGACCCCATGGATCGGGGGCGGCTGCTGTCCGGCGCCCATCACGATCCGCACGCGCTGCTGGGGGCCCATCCGGTGCCGGGCGGAGTGGTGTTCCGGGCGCTGCGGCCGTACGCCCAGGGCGTGGCGGTGGTCGTGGACGGGAACCGCACGGCGCTGGACGACCTGGGCGACGGGTTCTTCGGCTCGGTCCTGCCGTTCGACGCGATTCCGGCCTACACCCTGGTGGTGACGTACGAGAGCGGCGAGTTCGAGACGCAGGACCCGTACCGGTTCCTGCCCGCGCTCGGCGAGTTCGACCTGCATCTGATCGCCGAGGGCCGGCACGAGGAGCTGTGGCGGGCGCTGGGCGCCGAGCCGATGACCCACGAAGGTGTGGAGGGCACGCGCTTCACCGTGTGGGCGCCGAACGCCCAGGGGGTCCGGGTCTGCGGGGACTTCTGCCACTGGGACGGCGCCGCCGGGTTCCCGATGCGTTCGCTCGGATCGTCCGGTGTGTGGGAGGTGTTCCTGCCCGGCATGGGTGAGGGGGCGCTCTACAAGTTCGACATCACGCGCCCCGACGGCTCCCGCACCCTGCGCGCGGACCCGATGGCCCGCCGCACCGAGGTGCCCCCGGCGACCTCGTCGGTGGTGACCCGGTCGTCGTACGCGTGGCAGGACTCGAAGTGGATGAAGGAGCGGGCGAAGCGCCGCCCGCTGCACGAGGCGCCGTTCTCGGTGTACGAGGTGCATCTCCCGTCATGGCGTCCTGGTCTGACCTACCGTCAACTGGCGGACGAGCTCCCCGCCTACGTCACCGACCTCGGCTTCACGCACGTCCAGCTCATGCCCGTCGCCGAGCACCCCTTCGGCGGCTCGTGGGGCTACCAGATCACCGGGTTCTACGCGCCCACCGCACGCCTGGGAACCCCCGACGACTTCAAGCACCTCGTCGACGCCCTGCACCGGGCCGGGGTCGGCGTCCTCATGGACTGGGTGCCCGCGCACTTCCCCCGCGACGACTGGGCCCTCGCCCAGTTCGACGGCCGCCCGCTGTACGAACACGCCGACCCCCGGCGCGCCGACCACCCCGACTGGGGAACCCTCGAATTCGACTACGGCCGCCGCGAGGTCCGCAACTTCCTCGTCGCCAACGCCACCTACTGGTGCGAGGAGTTCCACATCGACGGCCTGCGCGTCGACGCCGTCGCCTCCATGCTCTACCTCGACTACTCCCGCGAAGAGGGCCAGTGGGCCCCCAACGAGTTCGGCGGGCGGGACAACCCCGACGCGGTGGCCTTCCTCCAGGAGATGAACGCCACCGTCTACCGCCGCAACCCCGGTGTCGTCACGATCGCCGAGGAGTCGACGGCCTGGGAGGGCGTGACCCGTCCGACGTCCGACGGGGGGCTCGGCTTCGGGCTCAAGTGGAACATGGGCTGGATGCACGACTCGCTGGAGTACATGCAGCACGAGCCGATCCACCGCAAGTACCACCACAACGAGATGACCTTCTCGATGGTGTACGCCTACAGCGAGAACTACGTCCTGCCGATCTCCCACGACGAGGTCGTGCACGGCAAGCAGGCACTCGTCTCCAAGATGCCCGGTGACTGGTGGCAGCGGCGCGCCAACGCCCGCGCCTACCTCGGCTTCATGTGGGCCCACCCCGGCAAGCAACTCCTCTTCATGGGGCAGGAGTTCGCGCAGGGCGGGGAATGGAAGGAGGCCGAGGGCCCCGAATGGTGGCTGCTCGACCCCGACTACTGCGCCGAGGCCGACCACCGCGGGGTCCAGGATCTCGTCCGTGACCTCAACACTCTCTACCGCGGTGAGCCCGCGCTGTGGGAACGCGACACGGACCCGTCCGGCTTCACGTGGGTCGTCGGCGACGCCGCCGACGACAACGTCTTCGCGTTCCTGCGCCACGCGGCCGACGGCACCCCGCTCCTCGCCGTCACCCACCTCTCCCCCGCCGTCCGGCACGGCTACCGCCTCGGCGTCCCCGAGGACGTCCCCGCCTGGCAGGAGGTCCTCAACACGGACAGCCTCCGCTACGGCGGCAGCGACGTCGTCCACCCCGAGCCCGTCAAGGCCGAGGCGATCGGCATGCACGGCCGGCCGACCAGCATCGAGCTGACGCTGCCGCCGCTCGCGACGGTGTGGCTGCGGCCGGCCTGAGCCGGACCGCAGCCACCGGGAAGCCCGTCTCAGGCCGAGGCGGGCTTTCCGGCCGTGAACAGCCAGGTGTGGAAGAGACCCGAGAGGTCCTTGCCGGACTCCCGCTCGGAGAGCCGGATGAACTGGGCCGTCGTACCGTGCCCGCCGCGGTGGACGGTGGCCCAGGTGCGCAGGATGCGGAAGAACGCGGGATCGCCGACGGCCGTGCGCAGCTTGTGCAGGACCATGGCGCCCCGGGCGTAGACCGGGGTCTCGAAGATGTGCTCGCCGCTGCCCGGGTCGCCGGGCGGGAAGGCCCAGAGGTCCTTGCCCGCGGGCGTGGCGTACAGCGTGTCGAAGGCCTTCTGCGCGCTCTTGCCGCCGTGCTGTTCGGCGTACAGCCACTCGGCGTAGGTCGCGAAGCCCTCGTTGAGCCAGATGTCCTTCCACCGGGTCAGGGTGACGGAGTCGCCGAACCACTGGTGGGCGCTCTCGTGGACCAGGGTGTCCAGGTCGGGCGCGGAGTCGTACACGGGACGGGTCTGGGTCTCCAGGGCGTAGCCGACCTGCGGGGCCCGGTCGACGATGGCTCCGGCCGCCCGGAAGGGGTAGGGGCCGAAGAGCTTGCTCTCCCAGGCCAGGACGGACGGCAGCTTCTTGACGACCGGTGCGGCGGCGGCCGCCTCGCGGGGGTCGACGGCGTTGTAGATCTTGAGGCCGTCGCGGGTCGTGTACTGCTCGACCTTGAACGTGCCGACGGTCGCCGTGGCGAGGTAGGCCGCCATCGGCTCGGACTGGCGCCAGCGGAAGGTGGTCCGGCCGTTCGCGGTCCGCTGCCCGAGCAGGACGCCGTTGGCGACGGCGGTGCTCCCCTTCGGGACGGTCAGGGTGAAGTCGTACGACGCCTTGTCCGTGGGGTGGCTGTTGGCGGGGAACCAGGTCATCGCGCCCTGGGGCTCGCCGGCCACGAACGCGCCGTCGTCCGTGGGGATCCACCCGTCGGGGGAACCGTCGGGGTCGGTGACCGGCTTCGGGGTGCCGGAGTAGGTGACGGTGACGCGGAACTCCTGGCCCTTGCGCAGGGTGTCCTTCGGGGTGACGACGAGCTCCCGGCCCTCGCGCCGGAACGCGGCCTTGGTGTGGTCGACGGTGACGCCGGTGACCTTCAGCCCGCTGAGATCGAGGTCGAACCGGCTCAGGCGCTGGGTGGCTCTGGCGGTGATGACCGCCTTGCCGTCGAGGTTGCGGCTGTGCGGGTCGTAACCGAGCGTCAGGTCGTAGTGGTGGACGTCGTAGCCGCCGTTGCCCGAGAGGGGGAAGTACGGGTCTCCCGCGCCGGCGGCGCCCACGGTCCCGGCCGCCGTGGCGGGGCCCGCCGCGGTGAGCAGGGCGGCGAGGGCCACGGGGACGGCCGCCACGACGGCCTCGCGGCGAAGGACGGTTGTGCGTCGTGCGGCCTCGTGCGGGCGTGGTGTCACGTTCGCTCCTCCGGTTCGACGGTGATCACTCCCGCACAGCCTATGAGTCCGTCCCCTCCTCGGCCCCCACGATCAGGTCAAGTCGTGGCCGTCCCGCGGGGGCCGGTGGGCCCCTCGTGCTCACACCCAGGGCGGCGGACCGTCGGGGACGAGCTGGTGGACGTCGAAGAGGACGGCGGACTCGACGCCGAGCGCGCCTCCGCCCATGCCGGCCGCCCAGGTGAGGAACGGGCGCGGTTCGAAGGCGCCCGCGCCCAGTCCCTTGGTGTACTCGGCGTGTGCCTCAAGGGAGGCGATGCCGCGTTCGAGGGGTTCGCCGGTGACGTCGACGCCGTGCGTGGGCTGTTCCGCTCCGGCGAGGCACACCATCCGGATGCCGTTCCAGGGTTCCAGTCCCTCGTCGGCGAGTTCGGGGAAGATCCAGCGGTTTCCCGCGTCGCGGGCCGCGTCGAGTGCGGCCAGGCCCACCGCCCGGTGGTCCGCCTGGTTGGTCATGCCGCCGATCATCCGTACCGTGAACGCGCCGGACACCACGACGTCGGGCCGGTGGCGGCGCATCGCGCGCACGATCTCCCGGCGCAGCGGGGTGCCGTACTCGACGACTCCGTCGCGGTGATCGAGGAACTCGACGGTCTCGACGCCGACCCGCCGTGCGCCGGCCCGTTCCTCGGCCTCGCGCAGCGGCGCCGCGCGGTCCGGGTGCAGGCCGTCGATGCCGGCCTCTCCCCTGGTCGCCAGCAGATAGCTCACCTGTTTGCCCTGGGCCGTCCAGCGTGCGACGGCACAGGCCGTGCCGTACTCGATGTCGTCCGGGTGGGCGGCCACGGCCAGACACCGCTCCCAGTCCTCCGGCAGCGCGGGCAGGCCCGTACCGCCTCGGAAGCCTGCTTTGTCCTGTGTGGGATCCATGTCCGGCATGATGGCGCGCGGGCGGCGGGGACCGACAGAGGCGCGCTTTCCGGGATCGCGCGCCGGGCTTTCGCGCCTGGGCGCCGACCGCTGGCCGAACACCGGAACACCGTGATGAAGTCGGTCCACACGTCCGAGGATCCGGCGTCGCAAGCCGTCGTTCCCTCGCGTCGACGCGGTCGGCCGACGGCGTGTCAGACCCCGTACAGCGCAGAGGAGATGCCGTGACCACCACCTCGCCCACCTGGAACCACGCACCCGTGAGGGTGGGGCTCGTCGGCGCGGGGCCCTGGGCGCGGGCCGTGCACGCCCGGGTGCTCGCCGCCGGACCGGAGACGGTGCTGACGTCGGTGTGGGCCCGCCGGCCGGAGGCCGCTCGCGAGACGGCGGTTCCGTACGGCGCGGGGGTCGCCGCCTCGTTCGAGGAACTGCTCGACGGCTGCGAGGCGGTGGCCTTCTCGGTTCCGCCCTCGGTCCAGGCCGAACTGGCGGTACGGGCGGCCGAGGCGGGCAAGGCCCTGCTCCTGGAGAAGCCGCTCGCGCTCGACCTGCCCGCGGCACGGCGGCTCGTGGACGCGATCGACGCCTCGGGCGTGGTGTCCCAGCTCGTCCTGACGAACCGCTACCACCCGGCGGCCCGGCGGTTCCTCGCGACGGCGCGGACCCTGGACGTCTCGGGCGCGCGGTCCTGCGGTATCAGCGGCGCGTTCCTGGGCGGTGACTTCGCGACCCCGTGGCGCCTGGAGCACGGAGCGCTCCTCGACCTCGGACCGCATCTGCTCGATCTGCTGGACGCGGCCCTGGGCCCGATCGTCCGGGTGCGCGGCGCCGGGGACCCGCGCCGTTGGCTCGAACTCACCTGCGAGCACGAGAGCGGCGCCGTGAGCCAGGCCTCCCTGTCGGGTTCGGTCGAGGTCGAGCGCGGGATCACCCGCGTCGAACTGTTCGGCCGCCACCCCGAGCTGGCCCTGGACTTCGGAGCCCTCGACCACGAGGAGTCCTGGCCCGTACTGCGCCACGAGTTCGCGACGGCCGTCCGCACGAACCAGCCGGGCCCCCTCGACGCCCACCGCGGCCTGTACCTCCAGACACTGATCACCCGGGCGCTGGAGGGCTAGGGCTCCGATCCGGGCCTCCCCCGGGTTCCGACGGACCGCTCGCGCGGGTATCAGGAAGGAACGCGCGTGCGGTCTGCCGGGGGAGGACGGTTCAGGTGTTCAACATCATCTCGTTGGTGATGTCGGTGATGGCTCTGGCGGCGTCGACCTGGGGGGTCGTCCGGCAGATCGGACGGGCCCGGGCGGACAGCGACCTGGCCATGACGACCGAAGTGCTGCTGACGCACATCCGCGACCCCGAGTTCCAGCGCGACCAGCGCTGGGTGCTGTTCGAGCTCGCCTCGCAGCACAGCCCCGACGACGGCATCGATCTCCTGCCGGGCGATGCCAAGTACCGCGCGTGGAACGTCGCGTTCGTCTTCGAGGCGGTCTCCATCATGATGCGCTTCGACATCGTCAACTCGGAGATCCTGACGAGCCTGACGCACTACCGCCTGATGCGGACGTGGGAGGTCCTGGAGCCGTACATCCGGGCCGAACGCGCCAGGCGGGGCAGTGTGGTCTTCCCCTTCTTCGAGGACGCGTACGCCACGGCGCGGCGCACCGATCCGGAGGCACTGCACCGGCGGCTGGGGCTGAAGGCCGCGGACGGCAGGCCGCGGTGAGCCGGTGGGGCCGTTCAGGGGAAACGTGGGGTGGGGACGCGTGGGTGGGGGGTGGCGGGTCCAGACAGGAGGTGTGAAGCTGACCTTGATCGCGCCCATGCTCGCGACACCCGGACCGCTGCCGGCCCCCGGTCAGGACATGCGGTGGGCGTACGAGACGAAGCAGGACGGTCAGCGGGCCGTGGTGTATCTCCCCGGGGACGGCAGCGTGACCCTGCGGGCCCGCTCCGGCGAGGACATCACCGCCGCCTACCCGGAACTGCGGGCCCTCGGCGGTGTGCTCGGCACGACGGCTGCGGTCCTGGACGGCGAGGTGCTGGTCCTGGACGACCAGGGCCGGGGCGACTTCCAGCTCCTGCAGTCCCGTATGGGTCTGGCCCGGTCGCCGGACCGGGCAGCCCGGCGCGCCGGGCAGGCGCCCGCTCATCTCGTCCTGTTCGACGTCATGCATCTGGACGGCGATCTCACGGGCCTGCCCTACGCGCGACGGCGGCAGACGCTGGAGAACCTCTCTCTGCAGGGCCCGTTCTGGTCGACGCCGACGGCACTCGTGGGGCACGGCGAGGAGGCCCTGCGGGCGACACGGGCGAGCGGTCTGGAGGGGCTGGTCTGCAAACGGCTCGACTCGGTGTACGAGCCCGGCGTGCGCTCACGGTCCTGGATCAAGATCCGCAACATGCGGACCGCGGACGTCGTCGTCGGCGGCTGGGTCCCCGGGAAAGGGCGCCTGTCCGGACTGCCCGGCGCCGTGCTCGTGGGCCAGCGCGCCGAGGGAGGGCTGCGCTACGTCGGGAGCGTGGGCACGGGCTGGAACGCGGCCGAACGGGCCGAACTCGCCCGGCTGCTGCGGGCCGCGGAGACGGGCCGCTGTCCGTTCGACACCGTCCCGCGGGCGGCCGAGGCGCGCTGGGTGCTCCCCCGGCTGGTGGGCGAGGTCCGCTACAGCACCCGTACGCGTGCCGGACTGCTCCGCCAGCCGTCCTGGCTGCGACTGCGTCCCGACCTCGCTCCCGAGGACTCGGCGGCCGATCTCCCGTAATCCGGGACCGGGTGCGCGGACGTGAAGGAGCCGGCCGCGCGCGGCGGTCGGCTCCTTCGGTCCCGGCTCAGGTCCTGCCGGGTCCGCCGCTGCCGAAGGACCCGCTGGATCCGGGCTGCCAGCGCTTGCGGTGCTGGTCATCGGCGTGTTTCGTGCCCGCGGAGTGCATGTTGTACGGCATCAGCCGCTCACTCTCGTCCACGGCGTGCGGGACCTCGTCGGGTTCTCGCATCTCGCGCTCCTCGTGCACCGCCCCGCCGTCCGGCAGCCTCGGCTGCTCCTCGGGAGTGGGCGGGCGCGATTCCAGGTTCCGGACCCTGATGCCCATCCGGACGGCCCAGACGAGGGCACCGGCGATGATGAGGCCGCCGATGAAGGCGGCGCCCGCGTTCAGCGATGAGCTGGCTGTGATCAGATCTTGGCTCGCGGTGTACATGGTGTTCGCGTACCCCCAATACCAGGGGAAATCTGCGTACTGGCCCGTCAGCGACGGCCATTCCATTGTATTCCGGATCAATCCGGGCGCTACGCCGTGAATCTGGACAAGCTACAGCCCCGTCCGTCCTGGGCCGGGCCCGGTCATTCCGGACGGTGCGCCACAGCCCCGAACATCGTCACCGACATGTGCAGACCGCCCTGACGCGCGGCTTCCGAGAGGTCCTCGTACAGGCGGTCGCGCCGCGTCTCGTCGATGAGGCCGCGGTTGAGCGCCGAGTCGCCGAGCATGCGGATGAGCGGCCAGGCGACCGACTTGTGGTCCTGGAGCAGGGCCTGCGATCCGCGGTCGTCGACGACGAGGCCGGCGGCCGTCAGCCGTCCCACCAGCTTGCGTCCGGAGTACGGGTCGGCGGCGGCGGACAGCGCGCCGGTGGTGAGCGCGGCGATCGTCTCGGGGTCACCGGGGTGCAGGATCGTGGTCGCCCAGTCGGTGTCCAGCAGGGCGACGCGTCCACCGGGCCGCAGCACGCGCGCTATCTCGAAGACGGCCTTCTCGGGTTCCGCGAGGTGCTGGAGGACCCGCTCGCACCACACGACGTCGACGGTGGCGTCGGGCAGCGGCAGGGAGAGGGCGTCGGCGTCGGCGAAGCGCGCGGCACTGCGTTCCTCGGTCCCGCGCTGTTCGGCCACGGCGCGCAGTCCGGGGTTGGGCTCGATGCCG
Source organism: Streptomyces sp. NPDC028298 (assembly GCF_055565895.1). NCBI lineage: Bacteria > Bacillati > Actinomycetota > Actinomycetes > Kitasatosporales > Streptomycetaceae > Streptomyces > Streptomyces sp. NPDC028298. The sequence continues at coordinate 868,424 of NZ_JBVHTL010000003.1, read as the reverse complement.
AGCACCCTGCCGCGGGGGCCGACGGCCGCGGCGAGACGACGGGTCTGCGATCCGGTGCCCGCGCCGATGTCGAGCGCCCGCTCCCCCGGCCGTACGGCCAGCGCCGCGTGCGCCCACGAACGCAGGCGCTGCACGCCGTCGTTGACGTCCTGGGCGTCGAGAGCGCCCACCAGACGGGAGGTGCTGTCCGCGCTGATGTTCTGCGCGTGGAAGGCCGACGTAGGCCGCGTGTCCACCATGGCGGTCACTCTAGAACCACCATGGTCGTTTTTCAGATTCAGATTGTGTAACGCCTCAAGGCCGGTGTGACAAAAGCGAGCACAAGCACCGCGACGATCACCAGCAGGCCTCCGCCGGCGACCGCGGCGGGTGCTCCGAAGGCCGAACCGGCTGTGCCGTGCAGGACATCGGCGACGCGCGGACCGCCCACGACGACCACGGTGAAGACGCCCTGGAGCCGTCCGCGCATCTCGTCGGTGGCGGCGGACAGCAGGATCGCGCCGCGGAACACCATGGAGACCATGTCGGCGACGCCGGCCAGGGCCAGGAACGCCACGGCGAGCCACAGGCTGCCGCTGAGACCGAACCCGGCGATGGCCGCGCCCCAGGCGGCGACGGAGACGATGACCATCAGACCGTGCCGGCGGGCGCGGGAGAAGGTGCCCGACATCAGTCCGCCCACGACGGCGCCGACGGGGATCGCCGCGAACAGCAGGCCGAGCGCGAGTCCTTCGCCGTAGGAGCCGTACGTCTCGGCGGCGAGCTGCGGGAACAGGGCGCGCGGCATGCCGAGGACCATGGCGATGATGTCGGCGAGGAAGGACAGCAGCAGCACCTTGTGCAGGGCGATGTAGCGGAAGCCGGCGACGACTTCGCGCAGGCCGGCGCGCTGGGCGGCGGCTCTGCCGAGGGGCGGCAGCGCGGGGAGCCGCAGGACGGCCCACACGGTGACGGTCAGGGCGAGGGCGTCGATCAGGTAGAGCTCGGGCAGCCCGATGAGGGGGATGAGCGCACCGGCCAGCATGGGTCCGGCCACCGAGCCGGTCTGCATGACCGTCGCGCCGAGCGCGTTGGCGGCGGGCAGTTCGTCGGCCGGGACGAGCCGGGCGATGGAGGCGCTGCGGGCCGGGGAGTTGAGGCCGAAGAACGCCTGCTGGAGGGCGAGCAGAACCATCAGGACGAGAACCGAGTCCAGCCCGCTGACGGCCTGTGCCCAGAAGAGCAGGGAGGTGACGGCTATGCCGGTGTTGGTGACGAGGAGCAGTTTGCGGCGGTCCACGCTGTCGGCGATCGCGCCGCCCCACAGGGCGAACACGACCAGCGGCACCAGTCCGGCGAGGCTGGCGTAGCCGACCCAGGCCGAGGATCCGGTGATGTCGTAGATCTGCTTGGGCACGGCGACGGCGGTGAGCTGGCTGCCCACGGACGTGACGGCGGTGGACGTCCAGAGCCGGCGGTAGGCGGGGCGGCGCAGCGGCCGGGTGTCCATGGCCCATCGACGCCATCCGGTGCGGTCGGGCCGCTCGGCCTCCGCGCTCGGCTCGGCTCCCGCGGCGCCGGCGCTCCGCTCGGGCTCCTCGGCGCCGCGGCTCCCGTCGGGCCCCGCGGCGCCGTTGTCCGTACTGCTCTGGCTCGTGTCCACGCTCATCCTGGTTGCTCGATACATCTTTCGATTCGAGGATCACTATGGCCGAGCGTGGACGGCTCGTGTTCCCCGGGGGACCGGATCGGGTCACGGGGCGTGCGGTCACCGGGCGGGGCGCGCCCGGGGGCCTGCTGGGGTGCGTACGGCGTTCACGCGCCGGCGATCAGCGTGGCGCCCATCGCGATCATGGTCGTGGCGACCAGCCCGTCGAGCACGCGCCAGGACCCGGGCCGGGCGAGGAGGCGGCCGAGGAGGCGCGCGCCGAACCCGAGGGCGGCGAACCAGCACAGGCTCGCGAGCGCCGCGCCCAGCCCGAACGTCCAGCGCAGTGATCCGCGGCCGGCCGCCAGCGAGCCGAGCAGGAACACGGTGTCGAGGTACACGTGCGGGTTGAGCCACGTCAGGGCGAGGCAGGTGAGGACGGCGCGGCGCCAGGAACCCGGGGATCCGCCGGCCGCCCGCAGGGACGACGGCTTCAGCACCCGCCGGGCGGCGAGGGCCCCGTAGCCGATGAGGAAACAGCCGCCGATCAGGCCGACCGCGGTGAGCGCCCCGGGCCAGGCCACCACCACCGCGCCGACTCCGCCGACTCCCAGCGCGATGAGCACCGCGTCGGACAGCGCGCAGATGCCCACGACGGCGAGGACCGCGTCCCGGCGGACGCCCTGGCGCAGGACGAACGCGTTCTGCGCGCCGATGGCGACGATGAGGGAGAGTCCGGCGCCGAATCCGGCGGCCGCTGCGGCGAGAGCGTCTGTCATGGCATTGACGCTAGAAAGCGGATCGCCAGGAGTACAGCTAAAGATTCTTACGTATCCTTAGCGTTCGTGATGGCGGAACTCCCCCTCGACCAGGTGCGCACCCTGCTCGCCGTGGTCGACGAGGGCACCTTCGACGCGGCGGCCGCCGCCCTCCATGTCACGCCCTCCGCCGTGAGCCAGCGGGTCAAGGCACTCGAACAACGCACCGGCAGGGTCCTGCTGACGCGGACCAAGCCGGTGCGCCCGACCGAGTCCGGCGAGATCGTCGTGCGTTTCGCGCGCCGGCTCGCCCTGCTGGAGCGGGACGCGCACGCCGAGCTCGGCATGTCCGGCACGGGTGAGCCCACCCGGCTGTCGATCGCGGTGAACGCCGACTCGCTGGCGACCTGGTTCCTGCCCGCCCTCGCCCGCGTGCCGGACGGACTCGGGCTCTGCTTCGAACTGCGCCGCGAGGACGAGGACCACACCGCCGCCCTGCTGCGCGAGGGCGTGGTGATGGCGGCGGTCACCTCCTCGCCCGACCCGGTGGCCGGCTGCTCCGTACGCGCCCTGGGGACCATGCGCTATCTGCCGGTGGCGAGCCCCGGCTGCGCCGAACGATGGCTCGGCACCGGGAGCGGCACACCCCTGCGCGAGCTGATCGGCTCCGCCCCAGTGGTGGCCTTCGACCGCGCCGACGACATCCAGGACGACTTCGTCCGCGCCCTCGCCGGCGGTCCCGGAGCGAGCGCGCTGCGCCATTTCGTGCCCACGTCCGAGGGGTTCGTGGACGCCGTGGCGGCCGGAATGGGCTGGGGCATGGTGCCCGAGGTCCAGGCGGGGCCGCTGCTGCGCGCCGGGCGGCTGGTCCCCCTCACGACGGGCCGGGGCATCGACGTCCCGCTGTTCTGGCAGCAGTGGAAGCTCGACTTCCCCGCGCTCGGGGCGGTGGCCGAGGCGGTGGCGGCCACCGCGGCCGAGGCCCTCCGGCCCGGCCCGGGCCCCTGAATCACTCGCTTCCCGACAGCTCCCGAACCGGCCCCGAGCCGGTATGTTCACGCAGGGCACATTCGGGCGCTGCCGGGAAGATTGGCCTCACCGCTTGGCGCCCTCGAGGACGCCGAGGTGCGGTGAGCGACCCGAGAGGCGCATTCTTGCTGTGTTACCCCCCAGGTGGCGGGCGGACGAAGGCAGACAGATGAGAGGGAGCGCCGAGCGTGAAGGCCGGGCGCCGGACAGCCTGACCTCCCTGCTCACCGACGCGGTGACGGACGCGATCCGGGCCGCCCGCGGCTTCGCGGGGGGCGTGTATCTGCGCTCCGGTACTCCCGGACTGCTGCGCCTCGCCGTGCTCGCGGGCCTGCCGGGACCCCTCTTCCGCCCCTGGTCGCGCATGCACGTGGACCGGCCGTTCCCCGTGGCGGACGCCCATCGGCTCGGGGTGGAGGTGCTGCTCGCCGATCCGACGGAGACGATGCGCCGCTACCCCCAGCTCGCGGCCGGACTGCCGTTCCAGTTCGGTTCGCTCTACGTGCCCGTCGTCGGCGACTCCACCTCGTACGGCGTCCTGCTCGTCCTGCGCCCGCCGGCCTCCGACGCCACCGAGGTCCTGCCGGACCGCGACCGGATGACGGCGGTGGCGGCGGAGCTCGGAGCGGACCTGGCGCGACTGGACAAGGCCGGGGCATCGGTCCTGTGGGACGGCGAACCCCTGGGGACCCGGCCGCCGGTCGACGGCCCGTCCACCCGGTGCGTCGGCGGCTTCACCTGGGATCCGGACGACGGCACGCTGATCGCGGACGACGCCCTGTGGGCCCTCCTCGGGATCCCGCAGGAGGACTTCGCCGGAACCCCCGAGGCCTTCGCGGACGCGCTGGCCCACGACGAACCCCGGCTGCTGCTCGCCGCCCTGCGCGAGACCGCGGCCGGCCGGCCGCCGCCCCATCCGCTGCCGGTACGCACCGGCGGCGGCGGACTGCGGCTCCTCGAACTGTGGACCGCGGGTGGGACGGAGGACCCGCCCTACCGGGTCAGCGGCGCGCTCGTCGACCCGGGACCGGGACCGGCCGCGGACGGCGCGGCCGACCTGCTCCCGGAGGGCGTCTTCGCGATCGACCGGATCGGGCTGATCACCTACGCCAACCCGCGCGCCGCCGAGCTGCTCGGCCGCCCGAGCGCCGAGCTGCTGGGACGGCTGCTGTTCGACGTGGTGCCCTGGATGGACCACCCCGCCTACGAGGACCATCTGCGCAGCGCGCTGCTCTCACCGGACCCGGTGCACTTCCGGGCCCGCAGCCCGCTGGGAAGCGGCACCGCGACGTCTCCGGGCCACCTCAGCGGAACCTGGCTCAGCGTCTCGGTCTATCCGGGACCGCGTGGCGTGACCTGCAAGATCACACCGCTGGGGCGGGCCTCGGACGCCACCGGGAACACCTCGTTCGACGTCGAGGCGGCGCAGGCGATACGGGCCGGGGTCGAGGAGCCCGACACCGGTGTCCCGGGCACGGCACCGCAGTACCGGCCCATCGTCCTGGCGATCGCGCTGACCGAGGCGGTGACCGCGCGGCAGGTGTCCGAGGTGGTGATGCGGGAGCTGCTGCCCGCCTTCGGCAGCCGCCGCCTGGCCATCTACCTGCTGCAGGACCGCCGGCTGTATCTGGCCTGGGAGACCGGCTTCCCCCAGGGGTTCCTCGCCCCCTTCGACGGTGTAGGTCTGGACGCCAAACTGCCCGGCGTCGAGGCGCTCACCAGCGGCAGGCCGCTGTTCTTCGAGTCGATGGAGCAGCTCGCCGCCGCCTACCCGGGCATCTCCCTGGACGCCACCGTCGGCGCCCGTGCCTTCCTTCCGCTGATCGCCTCCGGACGCCCGGTCGGCTCGTGCATCCTCGGGTTCGACAAACCCCGCGGGTTCAGCACCGAGGAGCGGACGGTGCTCACCGCGCTCGCCGGGCTGATCGCGCAGTCCCTGGAACGGGCCAGGCGCTACGACAACGAGGCGGCGCTCGCCCGAGGGCTCCAGGAGGCGCTGCTCCCGCACCGGCTGTCGGCCCACCCCCTCGTCCAGACGGCGGGCCGCTATCTGCCCGGCACCGTGGGCATGGACGTGGGCGGCGACTGGTACGACGTCGTCGAGGCCGGCGACGGGCTCGCCCTCGTCATCGGGGACGTCCAGGGACACGGGGTCCAGGCCGCCGCCACCATGGGCCAACTGCGCAGCGCGGTGCGGGCGTTCGCCCTCGGGGACCACTCGCCGGACGAGGTCATGAGCGGTACCAACCGGCTGCTCATCGACCTCGACCCGGGCCAGTTCGCGAGTTGCTGCTACGTCCGGGTGGACCCGGTGACCGGTGTCGCGCAGGCGGCGCGGGCCGGTCACCCGCAGCCGCTGCTGCGCCACCCCGACGGCCGCACCGAGGTCCTGGACCTGCCGGGCGGCGTGGTCCTGGGCGTCGACCCGCACGCCGACTATCCCGTGACGGACCTGGTGCTGGAGCCCGAGGCCGTCCTGGCCCTCTACACGGACGGGCTGGTCGAGCGGCCCGGCACCGACATCGACGACGGGATCGAGGCGCTTCGCGCGACCCTGGCCGACGCGGGCCCGCCGCGGCACCGCACGACGCGCGCCCCCTCCCTCTCCCGCGCCGCCGATCTGCTCACCGCGGAGGCACGGCAGGCCGAGGAGCGCCCCGACGACATCGCGCTGCTGCTCACCACCCGCCGGCCGCCCCGCGGCACCGAACACCCTTAGCGGGCGCCCGGAACCGCGCGCGGACACGCGGGCCGGAGGGTGTCAGTGGGCCGCGTCCAGACGGGCCCGCTGGTCCGGGGTGAGTTCCAGGTCCAGGGCGGCCAGGTTCTCGTCGAGCTGGGCGACCGAGGAGGCGCCGGCCAGCGGGATCACCGGCAGCTCGCCGCCGATCTGCCAGGCCAGCACGACCTGGTTGAGGGTCGCCCCCGTCTCCTTCGCCACCTCCCGGAGCACGCCGAGCCGGGCCGCGCTCCCCGGGTGGTCGTAGTCGGACGGCAGCGGCTTGTCCCGCCGTCCGTAGGCGCCGCCCAGCAGCGGCGAGTAGGCGACCAGGGTCAGTCCGGGCTCCGCCCCCAGGTAGCTGAGGAGTTCTCCGGTCGCGGCACCGAGGTTTCCCTCGGGGAAGAGCCCGCTCGGTACGTCAGAGCGGGGGCGCAGCAGGCTGTGGTGGTACTGGAGGACCTCGTAGCCGGGCAGTCCGGCGAGGGCGGCCAGGGCGCGGGCCCGCTCGACGCGCCAGACGGCGTGGTTGCTCACGCCGAGGAGTCCGACGGTGCCTCCCGCGACGAGTTCGGCGAACGCCTGGACGGTCTCGCCCGGTTCGACGGTGCGGTCCTCTATGTGCGCGTACAGAAGGTCGATCCGCTCCACGCCGAGGCGTTCCCGGCTCCGGTCGGCCGCCTCGCGGATCACCTTGGCCGACAGGCCCTCGGGGTTGTCGACGTAGCCGGTGCCCGGGGCCAGCGGGCGGGCGCCGAGCTTGGTCGCGAGGACGATCTCGTCGCCGACGCCGCGGCTGCGCCGCCAGCGTCCGAGCAGTTCCTCGCTCTGGCCGCCCTGCCCGCCGTCGGTCCAGTACGCGTAGTTGTCGGACGTGTCGATGAAGTTGCCGCCGGCCTCGACATAGCGGTCCAGTACCGCGAACGACGTCTTCTCGTCGGTCAGCGAGCCGAACAGCATCGCGCCGAGCGCGAACACGCTCACCTCACGGCGGGTCGCCGGGTCCGTGCCGATGGTGCGGTAGCGCATGGTGTTCCCTCCCGTTCGGGCCCGAAGTCCCCGGGCCCGAACGGGAGTCTGGCTGTTGGAGCGCTCTTGAGGTCAAGCCTTGGCGAAGGGCCCTTCCAGCGCGGCCCACTGCAACAGCATGATCGTCTTGGCGTCCGCGATGTCGCCGCTGCGGATCATCGACAGGGCCTCGCGGAAGGGCAGTTCGACCGTCTCGATGTCCTCGCCCTCCTCGTCGAGTCCGCCGCCTTCGTGGGTACGGGTGGAGGGGCCGTACGAAGCGGCGTAGAAACTCACCCGTTCGGTGACCGAACCCGGACTCATGTAGACGTCGAAGACGTGCTCGACCTCCCCGACGGTGTGCCCGGTCTCCTCGACGACCTCGCGCCGCACCGCGTCCTCGGGGTGTTCGTCGTCCTCGTCGAGGAGGCCGCCGGGCGTCTCGACCAGCATGCCGTCAAGGTGGCCGTTGACATACGCGGGATAGCGGAACTGCCTGGTCAGCAGGACGGTTTCACGCTCGGCGTCGTACAGCAGGAGCGTGGCCCCGTTGCCGCGGTCGTGCGTCTCGCGCTCCTGGGTGCTCCAGGTTCCGTCGGCGAGCTGGAGGTCGAAGGTGGTGGTGCGCTCCACGTACCAGTGACAGGACAGGAGTTGCACGTCGCGGATCCTGACCCGTGGGTTGCCGGTCAGATCACGGCCCGTCCGGTCGAGTCCGGTGCGGCCCCTGCGGTCGGGGGTGTCGATGCCGGCGGTCATCGCGCGCGGGCCCGGCGGGCGCGGGAGGTATCGTTCATGGGCCTTGTCTACCATCCCGAGACCAAGATCCCGGTCACAGCGGGGCTTCGCCCGTTTAGGCTCACCGCATGGAACAGACGGAGATCATCCTGCGCGCCATCGGCGTGCTCACCGAGACCAACGCCATGGTGCGCAGGATCGCCCAGGACGAGGAGGACGGGGTCGAGTCGGCCGAGAACAACCTGGGCGCCCTCGTCACCGAGGTGTTCCCGCGGGTCGAGGTGCCCGGCGACGCCGGGCCCGCGGAGGCGGGGCAGGCGGTCGCGGACGCCTATCTGCCCGCCGCCATCTCGCTGGTGGGCGCCTTCGCGTTCCTCTTCTCCGAACTCGCCGACCTGCACGACTCCGGGCGGACCGACGTCAAGACGGCCGATCTGCTCCAGGACCTCGCCCTGCGGATGTCCCGGGCCGACAACACGTAGTCCGTGGCCGGCCCGGGGATCTCCTGACCCGGTCCCGGGTCAGGAGTGCGGAACGACCGCCACCGGGCAGGGCGCGTGGTGCATCACCGCGTGGGCCACCGAACCGATCCGGGCGCCCACGGCGGAACGGTCGGCCCGGCGGCCGACGACCATCAACTGGGCCCGGCCGGAGAGGGACAGCAGCACCTGGCCCGCGCTGCCCATCTCGATGTGCTGGGTGACGGGCACCTGGGGGAACCGCTCGCGCCACGGCTGGAGCGCCTCGGCCAGCGCCTTCCGCTCGTACGGCTCCAGGCCGCCGGCCTCGTCGAGCATCTTCAGCGAACCGGGACTGTAGGCGAACACCGGCGGCAGGCTCCACGCCCGCACGGCCCGTACCGCCGCGCCTCGGGCCGCCGCGGTCTCGAACGCGAACCGGAGACCGGCGTCGTCCTCGGGACCGCCCTGATGCCCGACGACGATCTCCCGGCCGCCCGCCTCGTCCTCGGGCCGGTCCTCGGAGCGCACCAGCACCACCGGGCACGGCGCCTCGGCGATCACCCGCTGGCCGACGGAGCCGAGCAGGAAGCCGACGAACGCGCCGTAGCCGCGCGACCCGAGCACCAGGGTCCCCGTGTCGGCCGCGACGCCCAGCAGTGCCTCCACGACGTCGCCTCCGGCGGAGTCGATCACGTCGACCGTCACATGCAGACCGTCGTGCCGGCCGGTGACCGTGCGGGCCGCGTCCTCGATCATGCCGTGGGCCCAGCGTGCCTGGTCCTCGCGGTCACCACCGCCGACCATGTCGTGCGGCGGCCAGTGCCAGGCGTACACCACCCGCACGGCCACGTCCCGGCGGACGGCCTCGCGCGCGGCCCAGGCCAGCGCCGCCCTGCTCTCGGGAGATCCGTCCACGCCCACGGTGATCGGGTGGGTCATCCGCCTGCCTTCCGTCGCCGGACCGCCGGTCCGGCCGGTTGCCGATCCATCCTGACCGCTCCAGTGTCCGCCACCGTCGTCCATGGCGGACTCGGGGCCGGTCCCCTAGGGAGTGAGCATCTCCGTCATGGGCGACTCGGGCGGGATCAGGCCCGGCAGCAGCCAGGGCTGGAAGAGGCTCAGTACCGCGAGGACGAGGAAGGCGGCCCCGACGACCTGCGAGAAGACGGGGCCCAGCCGCCAGAGCTTCTCCACGAAGATCACGACGGCCAGGGCGGCCATCGCCAGGATGTTCATGACGCCCAGCGGGACGAGCACGACCATCAGCCCCCAGCAGCAGCCCACGCAGTACGCCCCGTGATGCGCCCCGACCCGCAGATCGCGGACCCGGGGCCGGAAGCCCGTGTAGCGCACGAGCTGGCCCATGGGGCTCCGGCAGTGCCGCAGGCAGATCTCCTTCCACGAGCCGAACTGGTACAGCCCGGCGACCAGGAAGGCCCCGGCGCCGATCCAGCGCCCGGCGCCCGGGTGCTCGTCCACCAGGGTCCCGGTCCAGGCGAGGAGCCCGTAGGCGATCAGGCCGAAGGCCGTCCAGACCAGCAGGTACCCGCCGACGAACTGGGCGGTCCGAGCCACCCGCACACCTCTCGTGGGCGACTGGCGCCCGATGGACCGCGCCCAGGTGAGGGCCACCGGGGCCACCGACGGGAACATCATGGCGATCATCATGACCAGCCACAGCAGCAGGAACAGCGGGACGTCCATCCCCATCGTCCCCGGCTCGACCCCCATGTCACGGGCCTGGCCGACCACCAGCACCCAGGCGAGGAGGGCGATCGCCGCCATCACGGACCAGGCGAACGCGAGTTGCCGGGCCGACAGCAGGTTCGCCGGACGCAGAGGGGGTGAGAGGGCCTTCCGGTCGAGGCGCACCCCTCCAGCACATCACGGCGGCCCCGCGTGTGCGCGCGGGAACGCGTGTAAGCGGAAACCACCTCCTGCAAAGCTCCCGACAGTGAGACAATCGGGGTGATACGCGTACGACCCGGGCGTGGGCCGGTGATGGCTCCCGGGGGCTCCGCCGTCCTCCCGAGACCGACGTCCCGGCACGGTCACGAGGAGGCAGGGAGTATGTCCGAGACGACGGCGACCGTTCCCCGGTGGCACGCGGCGGGCGACTGGTTCGACACCTGCAAGTGCAACGTGCCCTGCCCCTGCTCGTTCGCGCAGTTGCCCACCCACGGCGACTGCGACGGCATCCTGGCCTGGCACATCCGCGACGGCCGCTACGGTGACGTGTCCCTGGACGGTCTGAACGTGCTGATGGTGGCCTCGTTCGTCGGGAACATCTGGGGCGAGCACAGCGACACGTACGCCGCGGTCTTCGTCGACGAGCGCGCCGACGACCCCCAGCGTCAGGCACTTCAGATGATCTTCGGTGGGCAGGCGGGCAGTTGGCCCGCCCAGATGGTGAGCATGATGGACGCGGACATGCGCGGCATGGAGTTCGCCCCCATCGAGATCGAGGTGGCCGACGACCTCGCGAGCTGGCGGGCCGTGGTGCCGGGCCGGGTCGAGGCGAGCGCGGAGGCGCTCACGGGACCCACGACCCCAAAGGGCGCGCGCGTCCAGTCGACCAACCTGCCGGGCGCGGAGACCGGACCGGGCCAGGTGGCGACCTGGGGCCGCTCGACGGTGGACCGCGCCGACGCCCACGGCTTCCTCTGGAGCCGCGAGGGCCTTTCCAGCAAGCACATCACCTTCGACTGGGCCGGACCCGACTGACAAGGCCCTCCCGCCGCGACACCCAAGTCGAGGTGATTGGCTAGGCCGACGCGCGGACCACGAGTTCCGGGTCGAAGATCAGCGACGTGGGTTCGGTGCGGACGCCTCGGATGTGTTCGTCGAGCAGGGCGGCCATGGCCGCGGCCATCTCCTCGACCGGCTGGCGCACGGTGGTCAGCGGCGGGCGGCAGGTCACCGCCACGCTGGAGTCGTCGAAGCCGACGACCGCGACATCGTCCGGCACCTGTCTGCCCCGCTCCCGCAGCAGTTGGCACACGCCCTGCGCCATCAGGTCGTTGGCGGCGAACACCCCGTCCACATCAGGGTGTTCGGCGAGCAGCCCGGACATCGCCGCCATACCGCTGTCCAGCGTGAACCCGCCCTCGGCGACGGGCACGTACGGGTGCCCGCCGCGGGCCATCGTGTCGCGGAACCCGGCGAGCCGGTCCTGGCTCGCGGCCACGCCCAGCGGCCCGGTGACGGTGACGATCCGCCGGCACCCCCGGTTCAGCAGGTGTTCGGCCGCCAGCCGCGCCCCCTCGCGGTGGGCCAGGTCGACGTAACTGAGCGGCACGGGGCGGGAGGGCCGGGCGAAGAGGACGGCGGGCAGACCCGCGTCGGCGAGCAGGGCGGGCAGCGGGTCGTCGGCGTGGGTGGAGACGACGAGCGCGCCGTCCGCGCTGCCCTGCCGGAGGTCGGCCAGCACCTGGGCCCTGGTCTCCGCCGATTCGGCGAACATCAGCAGCGGGTGCATCGAGCGGGGCCGCAGGTACCCCACGACACCGCTGACGACCCGTCCGAAGAAGGGGTCCGCGAACACCCGCGCGGCGAAGGCGTTCTGCTCCTCCCCCGGGGTGTCGCCCGCGCCGGAGACGATCAGCGCCACCGTCTGGCTGCGCCGGGTCACCAGTGATCGCGCGGCGCGGTTGGGCGCGTATCCGGTGCGCTCGATGGCCTGGCGCACCACCTCCTGGATCCCGGGGTCGACGTTGCGGACACCGTTGATGACCCGGGACACGGTCGCGCGCGAGACTCCGGCCACCCGCGCGACATCCTCCAGCGTGGGAGCCTGTCTGCTCATGGCGGCACCCTAACCGCACGGCACCGCACCGGGATAGAGCGCTCTCCCCGTCCACCCCGCGTTCAGCGGGCGGCCCGCACCGATGCGGTGGCCGTCAGCGGCAGGGCGCCCGCGGAGCTCCCGGCGAGCACACGGTAGGAGCCGGGCCGCGTGCGCCAGGCGTGTGCGTCCTCGGCCCAGTGGCGCAGCGCTCGCGCCGGTATCCGCACGTCCACGGTCGCCCGCTCGCCCGGTTCGACGGTGACCGCGGCGTACCCCGCGAGCCAGCGTTCCGGACGGTCCGGGGGGCCGGGGGGCCCGGCGAGATAGACCTGGACCACCTCGCGTCCGCGTCGCGGTCCTGTATTGCGGACGGTGACCCGCACGGTGAAGGACTCGCCGGCCACGATGTCGTCGGGGACGCGCAACCCGTCGTACGCCCAGGTGGTGAAGCCGAGTCCGTGCCCGAACCAGTAGGCCGGTTCGCGGTCGTGGCGCGCCCAGGCGCGGTAGCCGATGTGCACGCCCTCGCCGTAGTCGAGGTGTCCGTTCTCGGGCCGGGTCCGGGTGACCGGGGCGTCGGCGAGGGCCGCCGGCCAGGTCGTGGGCAGCCGCCCGCCGGGTTCGGCCCGGCCGAACAGGACGTCGGCCAGGCCCGCTCCGCCCTCCTGGCCCGGGAACCAGGTCAGCAGGACGGCACCGGCCCGCGCGCGCCAGGGCAGTTCGACCGGTCCGCCGCTGTTGACGACGACGACCGTGTGCGGTGCGGCGGCGGTCACCGCGTGGACCAGCTCGTCCTGGCGTCCGCCGAGGCCAAGGTCCGTCCGGTCGCATCCCTCGGACTCGCCGCGCTCGGTGGTGCCGACGACCACGATCGCCGCGTCCGCGTCGCGGGCCGCGCGGACCGCCTCGGCCAGGGCCGGACCGTCTTCGGGGTGGGGCGGGGCCGCGGTGACGACGGTGGCCCGGCCGGTCCCCGGGGCCAGTTCACGGCGCGCCACCACGCTCACCACGCGTCCCGCCGTCAGGTGGACGGTCGCATCGTGGACGGGCGGGTTCACGTGGACGACCGCCGGATCGTCGGTCTGCTTGTCGAACTCGCCTTGCAGGACGACGCGTTGGTCGACCGAGACGCTCAGGCGGCCGAACCCGCCGACTCCCAGCGTCCACGGCCCCGAGGTCCGCGGGAGCAGGAGGGCGGCGATCTCGACGGTGTGCGCGCCGGGCGGCAGCGGTGGTTCCAACTGACGTCCGCCGAGCCGGTGTTCGGTGAGCAGTTCACGCCCCTCCGGGTCGAGCACACGCAGCCGGACGCCCGGCTCGCCCGTGACGGGGTCGGTGCACAGCTCGGGCGCCAGGGGCGCCGCGGGCGCGCCGGTCGAGGGGCCCGGCACGTGGACGACGCGTACGCCGTCGCCGAGCGCGTCCCTGATCCCGTCCAGCGGAGTGACGACCCGCTCGGGGAAGACCCCCGCGCTGCCGCCGCCCTGGGTGCGCGGCCGGACGGCGTGCTCGCCGATCACGGCGACGGTGCGCAACCGGGCAGGGTCGAGCGGGAGGACACCGCGATTGCACAGCAGGACGGTGCTCGCGGCGACGGCCTCGCGCAGCAAGGCGTGTGCTTCTTCCCGTCCGGCGCGCTCCGGGGCCGGTTTCGCCGCCGCGGGCACGCGCGGCGGGCCCGCTCGCCGCTCGGCCGCGGGCACGTCGTGCATCGGAGGCCCACAGGGCGCCTGCGTGCGCGCCTCCGAGCGGGACTCCCGCGTCGCAGGCCCGCCTGGCGGCTGCGGCTGCGGCTGCGGCTGCGGCTGCGGCTGCGGATCCGACGACGACATCACCGGCACGCACGGCAACTCCGGTTGCGGATGCGGCCGCGGATCCGCGGCCGTGCGTACCCGCGAGGTCTGCGCCCGCAGATCCGAAACCGACACCGGCGCAACAGACACGCCCGACGGCTCGGGCTCGGGCTCCGTCTCCCGCTCCCGCTCCCGCTCCGGCAACGGCAACGGCAACGGCTCCGGCCACAGCTCCCGCTCTGGCTGCGGCTCCCGCTCCCGCTCCGGCTCCCGCTCAGCGGCCGACGGCGCCCCCGGCGCGACCCCCGGTTCGCCCAGCGCCCCGCACACGGCCGCGAGGGCCAGCAGGCGCCGTAACTTCTCGTCGACGACTTCCCGCGGGACGCGTCCCTCTTCCACGGCCCGCTCCAGCGCCTCGCCCCAGGCGCTCTCGGGGCCGGGCATCGCGAGGTCGAGGGCGGCGCGGGCGGACTCCTCCCCGTTCCGTACCGCGCCCCAGTCGGAGACGACCACGCCCTCGAAGCCCCACTCCCCCTTGAGGGGCTCGGCGAGCAGCGGACTGGCGGTCATCGTGGCTCCGTCGACGCCGTTGTACCCGGCCATGACGACCCGGACGCCGGCCTCGACGGCCGCCTCGAACGGTGCCAGGTACACCTCCCGCAGGACCCGCTCGGACACCCGTACGTCGACGGTCAGCCGGTCGGTCTCGGAGTCGTTGGCCACGTAGTGCTTCGCGGTGGCGGCCACTCCGTGCGCCTGGATGCCCCGGACGAGCGCGGCGCCGGTGCGGCCGGTCAGCCAGGGGTCCTCGGAGAAGCACTCGAAGTGCCGCCCGCCGAGCGGTGTCCGGTGAAGGTTGAGGGTGGGCGCGAGGACGACGTCGACACCCTTGCGGCGCGCCTCGGCGGCCAGCAGCCCGCCGAGACGCTCCACCATGCCCTCGTCCCACAGGGCCCCGAGCGCGGACGCCGAGGGCAGCAGCAGGGCCGGATCGCGCTCGTCCCAGGACTGTCCGCGTACCCCGGCGGGACCGTCCGACAGGACCATCTCCCGCAGTCCCAGAGCCGGTTCGGCCCGGGTGCGCCAGGTGGTCGCGCCGGTCAGCAGCCGGACCTTCTCGCGGAGGGTGAGTTTGCCGAGGAGCGCCTCGCGCTCCGCCGCGTCGTCCGTGCCGCTCACGCTTGCCGCCTCATTCCTGGGAGAGCGCTCTCCGATGGTGACGTGATTCAGTTGTACACCCCGAACTCGTACAGCGAGTAGCCCCAACCGGTGCCCCGGGCCGTGCCGTTGACCCGGACGTAGCGGCCGGTGCCGGACACGTCGAGGTCGTCGACACCGCCGTTGCCGTCGGTGACCGTCCGGACGGTGGTCCAGTTCTGCCCGTCGTCCGAGGTCTGCACGGTGTAGGCCTTGGCGTACGAGGTCTCCCAGACCAGTTGCACATGCCGGAACGAGCTCCGGGTGCCGAGGTCGACCCGCAGCCACTGGGGGTCGCTCCAGTCGCTGGCCCAGCGCGTGGCGAGGTTCCCGTCGACGGCACCGGCCGCGGTGCAGGGGCAGTCGCCGCCGCCGGTCTGGGACGAGGAGGCGGTGGCCGGCTTCCCGAGCGCGATGTCCGTTCCGCTCGGCGTGGGCGGGACGACCCGCGCGGAGAGGGTCTCGACACCGACGTTGCCCCGGCCGTCCTTGACCTTGACGTAGAACTTCCACACTCCGGGCCGGTCCGGCGCGGTGACCCGGAGCCGGCCGCCGCCGAGGTCGGTGAACGGCAGCGGGTTGAGCTGCTTGCTCTGGTCGATGTACATGCTGTTGTCCAGCACTTCGTACGTGACCTGATCCCCGTCGGGGTCGGCGGCCTTGACCGCCAGCGTGAGGTCGCGCCCGGCGGGCACCTTGCCCGCGTCGCCCTCGACGGTCAGGGAGCTGACGACCGGCGGGGTGTTGTCACGCGAGGTGTCGCCCCCGTACGCCTTCTTCACGGCGTAGTACGACAGCCGCTTCTCGCCCGCGGGCAGCAGGTTGAACCAGATGCCGCCGAAGTCGTACTCGGTGCCGTAGTGGAACAGCGTGGCGCCGAGCGCGACGCCCTGGTGTCCGGTGACGCAGTTCCAGGCCCGGGTGTAGCCGTCCGCCTTCGCCCGGTCGGCGGGTTCGGCGGGGACGCCGTTGGCGTCGTCCGGCACCTCCCACTCTCCCGCGGGACCGCTTTCGGTGATGATGTACGGCTTGGTGTAACCACCCTGCTGCCAGGCCGACTTGACGTCACAGACGGCGTTGTAGGCGTTGACCGCGTACAGGTCCAGGTCGGGCGCGTTCCGCTTGTAGTAGGGCCAGGCGCCGGTCCACGCGTCGGTCGAGGTGACGGGGTGGTTGGGGTCGACGGCGTGGATCTTCTTCGCGATGTCGTTCACGAGCGTCGTGTAGGCGTCGCGCTGCCGTTCCAACTCGGCGCCGCTGTAGCAGTTCTGGAGTCCGAGCACGGACTCGTTCCCCACGTCCCACATCAGGACGCCGGGGTTGTCCTTGTAGGTGGCGGCCCACTGGGGGAACTCGGTGAGCACCTGGTTCTTGTAGGCCGTGTCCGTCAGGTAGTTCACACAGCCGCCGCTGCCGGGACCGCCGCCGGGCTGCAGCCAGAAGCCGGCGATCACCCTGATGCCCTGGGCGGCCGCGGCGTCGAAGAGGGGCTTGCTCGAGGCGTCGGTGCCCCATGTGCGGACGGTGTTGACGCCCATCGACTTCAGGTCGGGCATGTAGCGGCCGGCGTCGGCGACGGCGGGCCCCCAGGTGAGGCCCTTGATCTGGTACGGGCTTCCGTCGACGGTCAGGCGCCAGTTGCCCTGCGAGCCGGTGACCTTGACGACGCCGCCGGCCGCCTGGGCCTGTTGCGCGGGCAGGACGAGCGCGCCCGCGGCGAGCAGGCCCGCGGTGAGGGGAGCGGCGACGCGGCGCCGGGTGGTACGGGATCCGGTCATGAGTGTCCGTCCGGTGTACGGGTGAGGGATGCGGGGAGGGTGCGGATGCCGAGAGGAGGCGGGACGTGCGGAGGTGGGGAGGGGGTGGCGCGGGACGCGGCGGAGTGCGCGGGCGCGGGTGACGAAGGCGCCGGTGCGCAGGATGACGGAGGGGCGGTCGGTCCCGCCGACCCGGGTGTGCCGGACCGGCGGGAGGCGTCCGCTCCCCGTCAGGGAAGCCGGTAGTTCGCGTCGAGGGCCGCGCCCGCCTCGGGGTGGGTCTGGTCGTAGCCGCGGGCGTCGCACTGGAGCCCGCCGACGACACAGTGGTCGACGAGTGCCTTCTGTGTCGCCGGGTCCCACGCGTTGAAGAAGTCGTAGTGGAAGGAGTAGCCGGCGCCGCTCGAAAGCCGCACCTGCGACATGTCACCGTTGACCGGGAAGGCCATCTTGAACTCGATCATCGGCAGGGCGACCGGGTGGTCGTCCGGGCAGATGTTGTTGTTCGTGCCGGGGTTGACCACCGGATACGCCATGTGACTCTGGTGGTTGGGGGTGTCGAGGTTCCTGCCGTCCCAGCAGCTGGGCGCCTGGAAACGGATGTTGAGCTGGACGTCGGCGCTGGTCGGGCACTGCTGCGGGAAGTCCGTGTTGAAGTAGCTGTTGCCGCACTCCCATCCCTCGACGAACCCCCGGTGGTTGCGGAAGTCGGCCGCGGACTGCATGGGGCTGCCGACCACGAAGCGCAGCCCCTTCGGGAAGGGCCGCACACTGGTGTAGTCGGTTACACCGGCCTTGTAGTAGATGACCTGCGGACCCACCGGCAGGACGGGGGTGCCGCCCTTGAGCAGGGTCGGCATCCAGTACGCGGACTTGTCGCCGGGGGCCCTGCAGGAGGTCGAACCGGCGTCGAGCGAGGCGGTGGTGCTGGCCGCGTCGGTCGTGGTGTTGCCCATGAAGGTGTGGTCGTGGGACTTGCCGGGCTGGCCCGGGTAGACGATCGGGTCGTCCGGCCTGGTGCGGGTCACCGAACAGTTCGCCTGGAACTCGTGGAAGTAGCGGTGCGGCGGCTCCGCCTTGGACGGGACGACGCCGGTGACCGGCGGATTCGCCGGGATGTAGCCGTCGCCGTCCGGGTCCTCGGGTGAGGAGAGCGTGGACGCGGGCATCGCGTGCGCCGCGTGGACGGTCGTCGCTCCGTTCACGGACGCCGCCGGACCGGACGCGGGGTCGGCGCTCATCGCCACTCCGGCCAGGCCGAGCGAGGTCAGCACCAGCGCGCTGGACATCAGGATTCCTGAGACGATCTTCGATCTCCGTGCCATGGAGACCTCCTGCCACGTCGATGGGGACGGTGGGGGCCGGAGGGCCGGGCGGGCGCCGAGCACGCCACCGCCCGGCCTTCCGCGTGACGGTCCATCACATGTGCCGAGGAAATGGGAGAGCGCTCTCCCGCCGAGGAGTGTTGTGGCGGTCGCGCGCGAGTGTCAAGGGAGTTGACGAAGGATCATCCGGCAGCGGCGATGTGCGCACCTCTTGAACACAATCCCGAGCCCGTCACGGATCTCCGAACCGCGTCATTCTCCCGCCAAGTACCGCAAATGCAGGCGGCGTTGCTCCGTTGCCGTGCAACAACATCCGGGACTCCGGTCACAACTCTTGACGCGTCGTTCACCTGGATGAAGCATGCATCGGCGAGAGAGCGCTCCCCCGTACCTCCCACCGTTCACTTCCTGAACCAGGAGAGTCGCCCCCCATGCCTCCAACCCCCACAGACGCCCCGGAACCCGGTCGCCCCACCGTCGCGCGGCGCACCGTCCTCGGAGCGGTGGCGGCCGGCGCTGCCGCGCCCGGACTGCTCGCGCTGTCCTCACCCGCGTCCGCCTCCCCCGCCCGGTCCGTCACCAGGAACGCCCGGCAGCCGTCCGCCCTTCCCGGCGGCGGCGATCTCGGCCCGAACGTCATCGTCTTCGACCCGTCGACCCCCGGAATCCAGGCCAGGCTCGACCAGGTCTTCCGGCAGCAGGAGTCCGCGCAGTTCGGCACGGGCCGCTACGCGTTCCTGTTCAAGCCGGGCACGTACAACGGGCTCAACGCCCAGCTCGGCTTCTACACCTCGATCGCGGGCCTCGGCCTGTCACCCGACGACACGACGATCAACGGTGACGTGACCGTCGACGCCGGCTGGTTCAACGGCAACGCCACCCAGAACTTCTGGCGCTCGGCGGAGAACCTCGCCCTCAGCCCGGTCAGCGGCACCAACAGGTGGGCGGTGGCCCAGGCCGCCCCGTTCCGTCGTATGCACGTCAAGGGCGGGCTCAACCTCGCGCCCGCCGGCTACGGCTGGGCCAGCGGCGGCTACATCGCCGACAGCCGGATCGACGGCTCGGTGGGACCGTACTCGCAGCAGCAGTGGTACACCCGCGACAGCTCGGTGGGCGGCTGGGTCAACGCCGTCTGGAACATGGTGTTCTCGGGCGTCCAGGGCGCGCCCGCGCAGTCGTTCCCGAACCCGCCGTACACCACCCTCGACACGACACCGGTGTCCCGCGAGAAGCCCTTCCTGTATCTCAGCGGCAGCGAATACCGGGTGTTCCTGCCCGAGAAGCGCGTGAACGCGCGCGGCACCACCTGGGGGAACGGCACCCCGCGCGGCTCGTCGCTCCCGCTCTCCCAGTTCTACGTGGCCAAGCCCGGCGTCACCGCGGCCACCTTGAACGCGGCGCTCGCCCAGGGGCTCCACCTGCTGCTGACACCGGGGATCTACCACCTGAACCAGCCGATCCAGGTGAACCGCGCGGGGACCGTGGTCCTCGGCCTCGGTTGCGCCACGCTCGTCCCGGACAACGGTGTGACCGTGCTCAAGACGGCCGACGTGGACGGCGTCCGGCTGGCCGGCTTCCTGATCGACGCCGGTCCCGTCAACTCCGCGACCCTCCTGGAGATCGGCCCGGCCGGGGCGTCCGCCGACCACTCGGCCAATCCGACCACCGTGCAGGACGTCTTCGTGCGCATCGGGGGCGCGGGCGCGGGCAAGGCGACGACCAGCATCGTCGTCAACAGCCGGCACACGATCGTCGACCACACCTGGGTCTGGCGGGCCGACCACGGTACCGGCGTCGGCTGGGAGACCAACCGGGCCGACTACGGCATCCGCGTCAACGGCGACGACGTCCTGGCCACGGGCCTGTTCGTCGAGCACTTCAACAAGTACGACGTGCAGTGGTACGGCCAGCGGGGCCGCACCATCTTCTTCCAGAACGAGAAGGCGTACGACGCGCCGAACCAGGCCGCCGTCCAGAACGGGAGCGTCAAGGGGTACGCGGCCTACAAGGTCGGCGACTCGGTGACCACCCACGAGGGCTGGGGCCTGGGCAGCTACTGCTACTACAACGTCGATCCCACGATCGTCCAGCACCACGGATTCGCGGCGCCGAACAGGCCGGGCGTGAAGTTCCACGACCTGCTGGTCGTCTCGCTCGGCGGCAACGGTCAGTACGAACGCGTCATCAACGACACGGGCAGCCCCACCTCGGGCACGTCCACGGTGCCGTCCACCGTGGTCTCGTACCCCTGACCACCGCGGCCGCGCGGCTCGCGTCGACGCCGCGCCGGGGAGCCCGTTCCCGAAAGGGGGCGGGCTCTTCGGGGCGGCCACGGCGCCACCGGCACCGGCGTCCGCGCGTGGACGGACGCGTCAGTAGCGCTGGGCCTTGACCAGCACGGCGGTGAGCTGGGGCTCGGCGGGCTGCCTGCTGATCACGATCGGCGTCGCCTTCTTCCCCGGCTCCAGGTTCTCCTTGCCGACGAACTTCGTCTCCACGACCTTGCCGTCGGGGTTCTTGAAGTCGACCTGCACGGCGTACGAGGCCTTCTTGTCCGTGTTGTTGGTGATGGTGACGAGTACGGCCCGCAGCCCGCCGGTCTCCGCGGTGGGCACGCCCTTCATGCTGACGTCGGACGTCGCGTTGCCGCTGCCCTGGACGTTCTTCAGTTCCTTCTCGGCGGTGGCCGCGGCGCGGACGGTGTCGGCGGAGACCGAGGCCGCGAACTCCGAGGCCCTGGCCTCCACGGAGGCGGCGGCGGACGACGCCCGTTCGCTGGCCGAGGCGATGATCGAGGAGGCCGCGGACGCGATGGCGGAGGGCGCCGATCCCGTGAAGTTGGACGGGTTCGGCGGGGTGACGGAGGCCGTGCTGCCGCTGCCGCCGTCGTCCGAGCTGCACGACACGAGCAAGGAGCCGCACGCGATCGCGGACAACAGGACAGCGACACGCCGTGATCCGCTCCGGCCGTGGGGAACACGTCTGCTCATGGGGGCTCGCCTCTTCCTGCCGTACGGGGCACGGGGGCGCGGCCTTTCCTGCCGTACGGACTCCCTCATGCTCCGTGTCCCGCCCGGCCGCGGCGAACCACGGGGGCCCATTGGGGTGGCGCGCGACGCGTCACCCCCCGTGGCGGGCCCCTTCGAGCCATGCCTCCGAGACCGCCAGGGCGGCCGCCATGATGCTGAGCTGCGGGTTGACCTCCGGGCAGCCCGGCAGGACGGAACCGTCGGCGACGAGGACTCCCCGGACGCCGCGGAGCCTTCCCTCGGGGTCGGCGGGCGCCCGCAGCGGATCGTCGCCGGCGGCCACGGTGCCGGTCGGATGGAAGGCCGACACGTGCAGATCACGGGGGCCGGCCGAGCGGAGCAGTGCGTCGAGCGCGTCGAGCGAACCGGCGCGGGGCGCCGCGGGGATGCCGGTGAGGACCTCCGTGGCCCCGGCGGCGAAGAGGAGGCGGCCCATCGCCCGTACGGCGGTCATCAGACGGTCGCCGTCGCGGGGGTCGAGGTCGTAGCGGACGAGGGTCCGGTCCCGGCCGCTCACCCGCCCCGAGGGCCGGTCGGCGATCATGGCGCCGAGGGTCGCGAGCCGGTCCGACTCCTCCAGTTCACGCCGCAGTTCCCGGCCGAGGCCGGGCAGGACGAAACTGCTCATGCCGGGTGGGCTCGCGGTCGCCTCGAGGAGGATCCCGCGCTCGTGGAGTTCCTCGACTCCGACGCTCTGGAGCACGCCCCGCCACGCCGTCACCGGCTCGGCGAAGCGTCCGGCGACGCTGGTGGCCGGGTGCACGCTGAGGTTGCGGCCCAGCCGGGGGTGTCCGCCGAGGCCCGAACGGCGCAGCAGGGGCGGTGTCTGGAGCGCTCCCGCCGCCGTCACGACGAGGGGGCTGAGGATCTCGATGTCGCTGCCGTCGGGGCGGCGCGCCAGGACTCCGGCGGCCCGTGGCGGGCCGGGGACGTCGTGGTCCAGCAGGATGCGCCGGACCCGCGCCCCGGTGACGATCCGGGCGCCGGCGGCGCAGGCATCGGGCAGGACGGACAACTGCACGCTCTGCTTGGCTCCGGTGGGGCAGCCGACGACGCACTGGCACGAGCCCTTGCAGCCGGGGGCGTTGCGGCGCAGCGGGGCGGCCCGCCAGCCGAGCCGTCCGGCGCCGGTGAGCGCGAGCAGCCCGTTGTTGCCGAGGACGTCGAGGGGCTGGGGTGCCACGCGCAGGGTTCGCTCGACCTCGTCGAGCAGGGGCCCGAAGCGGTCGGCGAGAGCGAACCCGAAGACGCCGCGCCAGCGCTCCAGGACGTGGTCCGGTGTGCGGTAGCAGGTGCCGGAGTTGACGACGGTGGTGCCGCCGACGGCACGGCCGACCGGCAGCAGGACCGGCGGCCTGCCAAGGGCGACGGTGGCACCGCCGTCCCGGTACAGCTCGGTGAACCGGTCGAGGGGTGCCCGGCGGCCGAAGGAGGCCGTCGGATGGTGCCGGCCCTCCTCCAGGACGACCACGCTCAGTCCGGCGCGCGCGAGGGTCCGCGCGGCCATGGCGCCGCCGGCGCCGGAGCCGACGACGACCGCGTCGGCGGTGGTGCGGGCCGGCCAGTGCTCGGCCGGGGTGCAGTCGAGGGGCGGATCGGCGGGGGCGGGCGCGGCGGGAGCCATCGGGATCCGTTCGGTGCCCGCGGCCAGCAGCACGGGAACCTTCAGGAGGTCCAGCACGGGGGCGAGCCGGGGCCGCCCGGCCAGCGAGCGGAGCACGTCCTCGCGTTCGTCGGGGCGAAGGGCCGCCAGCCGTCTGCCGGTGCGCAGCAGGGCGTACGTCTCGACGGCGGCGACGGCGGTGCGCACCCCGGCGCGGGCCGGGCCGGGCAGTGCGGCGATGACGGAGGCGAGGCGGTGCGGCACCCGGGTGGGCCAGGCGGCGGCACCGTCGTCGGCGAGGAGCGCGGCGACGAGCCCGTCGGCGGTCATCGTGTTCCCGTCTCTGCGTGCGCGGTGCCGTCCAGGGTCCAGGAGGCCTCCGGGCGCCAGCGGCCCCACCAGCGTTCCAGGACGACACGGGCGTCCGCGGACTCGCTGTTGCGGCACACCGCGCGGGCGCCGTCCGGGTCGCGGTACTCCAGGGTGAGGGTGCGTTCCGGGGGCTGGCGGACCTCGACGCGGATGCGGCGCAGGGCCGTCCGGCCGGTGACCGTCCATTCGGGCAGTCCGATGTCGGCCCGGAAGCGTCCGAGTCCCAGCCGGCCGATCGCCGAGCGCTCGGCCCGCCGTGGCCAGGTGCGGCCGGCGCGGCGCAGGCGCAGGAAGACGAGCGGGGGGAGCCGGCGCAGTACGGGCCGGGTGGAGACGGCGGCGACGATCTCCAGGACGTCGCCGTCGCCGAGGTCGGCGTGCAGCCAGGTCCACCGCTGCGCGTTGCCGTGCCCGTAGATGCGGGCCGAGGCACCGGGTGCGGCGCTCAGGTTCAAGGTCCTTCGCCCGTAAGAGATCTCGCCGTCGTACGTGGCCCGGGCGGCCGGCAGCATCTGGGCGGCGGGCAGCAGGGGGCGGCGCCAGGACCAGCGGGGGAAGGTGAACAGTGCCGGGCCCTGGGGGCGTTCGAGCAGTTTCCAGTGGAAGTCGCCCGCGCTGCCCGTGAGGTGTCCGGCGACGCAGGTCACGTCGTCGGCCGTGAATCCGTCGGCCGGCTCGGTCCAGGGGACGGGTCCGAAGCGGGCGTGGCGCACGTCGCCCTCGCGGGGGAACACGGCGGCCCAGCCGTGGGCGAACGGCTCCGATCCGTCGGCGGGCGCGGTGAGTTCGTGGTGCAGCCAGACCCCGGTGCCGGTGGCCGGGTCGGTCAGGGTGGTGTACCAGACCTCGGTGCGGCCCGGGGCGCCGTTCCAGCGCGGGGCCATGTGTTCGGCGGGGTCCTCGTGGCGCGGGAAGCGGAAGCTGAGCAGGAAGGGGGCGAGGCCGGTGGCGGCCGGGAACCGCAGGACGCCCTCGCCTGCCCGGGTGTCGCCCTCGTACACGGTGAACGGCAGGGTGGTCATGGACGCGAGGGGGTGGCGCGGGGTCACCGACTTCCAGCCGTCCAGGGTGAGGCGGCGCCCGTCGGCGGTGAACGTGAGGCGGTAGCGGATGCGCCGCCGGGCGATCGGCGACACCTCCAACTCGCCCTCGGCGTGCGGGTCGTCGGTGTGTCCGGCGATGCGTACCCGGCCGGTCAGGCGGGCCTGGGTGGTCAGGTGCGGGAGCAGGACCCGGTCGGCGGCGGCGCGCAGGTCGAGCCGGACGCGGCGCTCTCCCGGTTCGCCGTCGAGGCGGACGGTGCCGAGCATGGTCTCGGTGAACCGCGTGCCCCTCATGCGAGGCCGTCCAGCATGATGCGCTCGGTGTCCCGCAGATAGGTGTCGGCCGCCTCGCGCGCCCGCCTCGCGTCCCCGGCGGTGACGGCCGCCACGACGGGGGCCAGCCGCTGATGGGCGGCCGCCGGGTCGGTGAAGGGGCCCTTGAGCAGGGAACGGACCGGCAGGTAGGCGTTGAAGAGCGTGTTCGTGAGGAGGACGTACACGCGGTTGCCCGTGGCGCGGGCCAGTGCGCGGTGCACCTCCACGTCGGCGAGCTGGACCGCGTCGACGTCCTCGGCGCGCAGCACGGCGTCGAGGAGCGCGCCCAGTTCGGCCCGTTGCGAGCGGGTGCCGCGTTCGGCGGCGCGTTCAGCGATCAGGGCGCCGACGCCGCGCCGCACTTCGAACACCTCGCGCACCCAGCCGGCGTCGTGCCGTACGAGCATGGGCAGGAGGTCCGCTCCACCGAGCCGGGCGTAGTCCCTTACCCGGGTGCCCACTCCGTGCCGGGTCTCCAGCAGTCCGGCCTGGACGAGCCGCCCGAAGGCGTGCTTGAGGGTGGTGCGCGTGACGCCGTACCCGTCGGCGAGCCGCCGCTCCGGGGGAAGGTAACTCCCCGCCGGATGGCGGCCGTCGAGTATGTCGGTGCGGAGCCGGTCCTCCAGGACGTCCACGATGGTCTCGCGGGGCAGAGCCTCCACGTTTCCCCCTCCGGGCAGTGGCTGAGTGGATGAGCCACTGAACCAGTGGCTGCCCGCGGGGGTCAACCCCTGGAGCTCACAACCCGGTTCATCGCAGGCCGAGTTGGACCGGACCAATCCTGCGCAACTCGTTGACAGGCGCACCACCTCGCAGGACTCTGAGAGCGCTCTCAAATGGAAACGGACGCGTCACGTCCGTGTGCATCCACCTCGCTGAACCCCCACATCAAGGAGGCAGAGAGTGCGCGTACACATCAGATGGCCTGCCTGGGCGTTGGCCTGCGCCACACTCGCCGCGGCACTGCTCACCTTCGGCGCGCCCTCGCGCGCCGAAGCCGCGGTCCCGGCGACCATCCCCCTCACCTTCACCAACAACTCCGGCCGCGGCGACCAGGTCTTCATCTACGACCTCGGCACCCAGCTCTCGACCGGACGGCAGGGCTGGGCCGACGCGAACGGCACCTTCCACGCGTGGCCCGTGGGCGGCAACCCGCCGACGCCCGCACCCGACGCGTCGATCACGGGACCGGCCAACGGCCAGTCGAAGACGATCCGGCTCCCCAAGTTCTCCGGACGGCTCTACTTCTCCTTCGGGCAGAAGCTCGACTTCCGGGTGACGACCGGCGGTCTCGTTCAGCCCGCCGTCCAGAATCCGAGCGACCCGAACCGCAACATCCTCTTCAACTGGTCCGAGTACACCCTCAACGACTCCGGTCTGTGGATCAACAGCACCCAGGTCGACATGTTCTCCGCCCCGTACGCCGTCGGGGTCAAGCTCGCCGACGGGACCACGAAGAGCACCGGGCACCTCAAGCCCGGCGGCTACAACGGGTTCTTCAGCGCGCTGCGCAGCCGTCCGGGCGGCTGGGCGAACCTGATCCAGACCCGGTCCGACGGCACGGTGCTGCGGGCGCTCGCCCCGGGTCACGGCATCGAGGCGGGCGCGCTTCCGGCCGGCGTCATGGACGACTACATCAACCGCGTCTGGCAGAAGTACGCTTCGTCGACGCTGACGGTGACCCCCTTCGGCGACCAGCCGAACACCAAGTACTTCGGCCGGGTCTCCGGTGGCGTCATGAACTTCACCAACAGCTCCGGAGCGGTCGTCACCAGCTTCCAGAAGCCCGACTCGGACAGCGTCTTCGGCTGCTACAAGCGGCTCGACGCGCCCAACGACCTGGTGCGCGGGCCGATTTCACGCACCCTGTGCGCGGGGTTCAACCGCACGACTCTGCTGACCAACCCCCAGCAGCCCGACACCTCGTCCGCGAACTTCTACACGGACACGGTGACCAACCAGTACGCCCGCGCCATCCACGCGCAGATGGCCGACGGCAAGGCCTACGCGTTCGCGTTCGACGACGTCGGCAACCACGAGTCCCTCGTCAACGACGGCAATCCGCAGCAGGCGTACGTCACGCTGGACCCGTTCAGCTGACCGAAGCCGGGGAGCGCGAGCGGGGGCGGGTCCCGGACGGGAACCGTCCCCGTGCCCGTGCCCGTGCCCCTGCCCGTGTCCGTCCCCGCGCCGTCGCCCGTGCCCGCACCTCGTCGCCGCGGCCCCCGTGGTGCGGTCGGCGCCGGAGGCCTCATCGGTCGTCGTCGCCGGGATCCAGGCAGTGCACGGGGACCTGTTGGACGAGGTTGTTCACGAAGCCGCCGCGGTTCCACGGCTGGTCGAGCGGCTGGGTGTGGCCCTCGGCGTCGGTCGCCCGGGCGCTGAGGAGATGACGGCCGGGGGTCGCCGTCCAGGTGAACCGCCACGCGCGCCAGGCCCATGGGTGGGCGTTCGGCGGGTCGAGCCGGGCCGGGCGCCAGGAGTGCCCCGCGTCCGTGCTGACCTCGACGCCGGTCACGGGTGCGCGGCCCGACCAGGCCCGTCCGGTCAGGGTGACGGCGCCCGGCGGGACCACCCGCGTCCGCGACATGAAGTCGGGGAAGCCCGGCGGGGCCAGCAGGGCACGGGGCGCGATGCGGGTGACCGGCTCGCCCTCGTCGGCGGCCTCCTGCCGCAGCCGGTAGGCCACGGTCTGCTGGAATCCCCGGAACGGCGCGTCGGCCACCGTGATGTCCCGGAGCCACTTCACGTGCGCCATGCCGTACCAGCCCGGCACCACGAGCCGTACGGGATGTCCGTGCTGCGGCGGCAGCGGGGCGCCGTTCATCGCGTAGGCCACCAGGACCTCGGGCTCCTCGCCCCGCGCCACGTCCAGCGGAAGGGCGCGCTGGTAGTCCTGCTCGACCCCGCGTTCCACTCCGTGATCGGCGCCGGTGAACACCACGTCCACCGCGTCCGGTTCGGCCCCGGCCTCGGCGAGGAGGAGGCGCAGCGGCACTCCCGTCCACTCGGCGGTGCCGACCGCCTCCACGAGCCACGGCTGGCTCACCGGCCGGGGTGTCAGCAGTGCCCGGCCGTTGCCCGCGCACTCCATGGTCACCCGCCGGGTGACCGACGGGTACGCCTTGAGGTCGTCGACGCCGAGCAGCAGCGGGCGCCGCACCCGGCCGCCGAGGGCGAGGCGCCAGGAATCCTCTTCCGCGTAGGGGATGTCGTAGTGGGTCAGTACGTAGTGCAGTCCCGCAGGGGTGACCTCGTAGCGCAGGGCTTCCAGCGGAAGTCCGTGGTTCCGCGTCGCGAGGGCCAGTTCCTGGGCGCTGATGCCCTCGTCCGGGCCGGCGATCCGGGCGGGTGCGCTCACGTCTTCGAGGCGTTGTCCCATGGGATCCATGGTCCGCCCGCCGGGGGCGGGAGCGCCAGACGGCCCCGGTCGCCCGCGGACGGGACCTCAGGCCGGGCGCGGGCCGACGCTGCGGTCCACCAGATCGCGCCAGCCGGCCTCCAGCCGCTCCTGCGGCATGCCGCGCTGGCGGGTCAGATGGCCGATCAGCGCGGGGTCGAGGTAGCCCATCAGCGTCTGGGCGACCAGTTCGACGTCCGTCTCCGGTCCCGGGCTCGCCTGGCGCAGCAGCATGCACACATGCATGAAGCGGACCCGGTAGGGCGCCGAGGTGAAGCGGCGGGTGACCTCGGGTTCGGCGGCGAGGTACAGGTCGAGCTGCTCGGAGGTCTGGCGCAGGGCGTGGCATCCGAAGGCGTGCAGGCGCTCCACCGGGGAGGCGCCGGGACCGAGCGGGGCCGGGCCGCTGATGAAGGCGGTCTGGAAGCGCTGCTCGGTGTGGTCGAGCAGGGCCATGAGCAGGCCGGTGCGGTCGCCGAAGCGCCGGAAGACGGTCCCCTTGCCCACCGCCGCCGCGCAGGCGACGCCCTCCATCGTGAGCTTGGCCACGCCCTGCTCCTCGACCAGCCGGGCCGCGGCCTCCAGCAGGCGGGCGCGGTTGCGGGCCGCGTCGGCGCGCAGCGGGGCGGCCTCGGGCGCGCTGAGCTGCATGAGGACGGGCTCGTCGGACGTTTCCGGTCGCTTCGGGAACGGCGGAAGTGGCTGGGACATGAAGCCAGCGTAACGGCATCCGGGGCCAACTGGACTGCGGTCCGCTTCAGTGGTAGACCTTAAGCGGACTTCGGTCCGTTTTATTGCGGCAATGTTTCAGCGTTTCCATCCCCCCGGGAGATATCCATGTCCGTTCGCATCCTCGCCCTCGTCGGCAGCCTGCGCGCCGGTTCCCACAACCGCCAGCTCGCCGAGGCGGCCGTCAAGCTCGCTCCGGAGGGTGCCGAGGTCGAGCTCTTCGAGGGCCTGGCCGAGATCCCCTTCTACAACGAGGACGTCGACGTCGAGGGCGGCGTGCCCGCCGCCGCCGCGCGCCTGCGCGCCGCGGCCGGCGAGGCCGACGCCTTCCTGCTGTTCTCGCCGGAGTACAACGGCACCATCCCCGCGGTCCTCAAGAACGCCATCGACTGGCTGTCCCGTCCGTACGGCGCGGGCGCCTTCACCGGCAAGCCGGTCGTCGTGGTCGGCACCGCGTACGGCCAGTTCGGCGGCGTCTGGGCGCAGGACGAGGCCCGCAAGGCCGTGGGCATCGCCGGCGGCACCGTGCTGGAGGACGTCAAGCTCTCCGTCCCCGGCTCCGTGGTCCGCTTCGCCGAGACGCACCCCGCCGACGACGCCGAGGTCGCGGCGCAGCTCTCCGAGGTCCTGGACCGTCTGCACGGCCACGTCTCGGCGCCCACCGCTGCCTGACAACTCACCTGTGGGCCGGTCCGGTTGACCCGGGCCGGCCCTCGTCATGTCGTGACTCGGTCACCGTTCGTCCCAAGATCGCCACGACCCTGGCGGAGCCCCACCCTCCGCGACAGGATGCCCGTATGAAGAGCGATCTCTTTTCCAGTGACCACATGGTGCAGCCGGCCGTCGCGGCGGGCATGACCGTCCAGAACGCCAAGTCCATCAAGTACGCCGTCCAGGGCGAGATGTTCGCGCGTCAGGGCGCGATGGTCGCCTACCGGGGCAGCCTCCAGTTCGAGCGCAAGGGCCAGGGCGTGGGCGGGATGCTCAAGCGGGCGGTCACCGGTGAGGGACTTCCGCTCATGACCGTCCGCGGGCAGGGCGAGGCCTGGTTCGCGCACGAGGCGCAGAACTGTTTCATCGTGGGCATCGAGCCCGGCGACGTCTTCACGGTCAACGGCCGCAACGTCCTGTGCTTCGACGCGTCGCTGTCGTACGAGATCAAGACCGTCAAGGGCGCGGGCATCACCGGCGGCGGTCTGTTCAACAGCGTCTTCACCGGGCACGGCAGCCTGGGGCTGATCTGCGAGGGCAACCCGCTGGTCATACCCGTCTCCCAGCAGCAGCCGGTGTTCGTCGACACGGACGCGGTCGTCGGCTGGACCGCGCACCTGCGGACCTCGCTGCACCGCTCGCAGTCGATCGGTTCGATGATCCGGGGCGGTTCGGGCGAGGCGGTGCAGCTCAAGCTGGAGGGCGAGGGCTACGTCGTCGTACGTCCCAGTGAGGCCACCCCGCAGAAGACGCAGCAGCACTGAGCAGGCGCCGCACGGCAGGAGGGGCCCCGCCGGCCGGTCGGCGGGGCCCCTCGGTTCGTCTGCCGGAGCCGGTCGTCAGTGCCGGGCGGCCGGGGTGTTGGCGGCCGTGACGTTGACGGCGGCCCAGGCCTTGCCCACCGCCTTGTACTCGGCGCTGTTCGCGCCGTACATGTCGGCGGCGGCCTTCAGCGTGGCCTTGCGCGCGTCGTGGAAGTCGGTCGTGGAGACCATGTACCGGGTGAGAGCGCGGTAGAAGACGGCGGTGGCCTTGGTGCGGCCGATCCCGGTCACCCGGGAACCGTCGTACGTCGGCGAGTCGTACGTCACGCCGTTGATCGTCTTGCGGCCGCTGCCCTCGGCGAGCAGGTAGAACGCGTGCGAGGAGACGCCGGAGCCGGCGTGCACCTCGGTGTCGTACACGGCGGGCGACCAGTAGTCGATCGACTCCTCGAGGACGTCGAGGGACGGGTGGTCGAGGCGGCGCAGGAACTTCTGGGCGAGCCCCAGCTTCTCCCCCATCAGGTAGTTCGGGGGGTTCTTAGGGTTGTTCGCCGAGAACTCGACGTTCGTGCCGAAGATGTCGGCGAGCGACTCGTTGAGGGCGCCCGCCTCGCCGTACTGGTTGCCGTCGTCGTCGACCCGGGTGGGTTCGAGGGCGGCGGTCGCGTCGACGACTCCGTGGCTCAGCTCGTGGCCGGTCACGTCGAGGACGACGAGCGGCTTCTTGAACACGCGGCCGTCGCCGTCGCCGTACGCCATGCAGCCGCAGTACGAGTCCCAGAAGGCGTTGCCGAGCTTGTTGCCGTAGTGGACCATTCCCCGGGCGCCGGCGCTGTTGTTCTTGATGCCCTTGCGGCCGAAGGTCTTCTTGTAGAAGTCCAGGGTCTGGGTGATGCCGTACTGGGCGTCGACGGCGACGGTGGTCCGGGCCGAGGTGGTGCCGTCGCCCCACTTGTTGTCGCCGTCGGTGAACGCCTTGCCCCGCGCGAAGGACTCCAGTTCCTGGCCCCTGGCGTCCCGGGTCTCGGTGTTCCACCGGGTCGGGTCCTTCAGGACGTAGCTGGTCCGCGCGGTGCGGGTGGTGATCAGGGAGACCTTGCCCGCGAACAGGGAGGAACCGCTCCCCGTGGCCGTGGCCGGGTAGTGGCCCGCCGCGGCGATGCCCGTGAGGCCGGACAGCCCGGCGGTGGCACCCGCCGCGACACCGGTCTGCGGGCTCGCGCTCTCGCCGCGCTCGCGCAGCGTGGCCGCCAGGGAGGGCGAGATGAACTCGTCCGTGTTCGGGGTGTTGCTGCGGATCTCGCCGGTACGGGCGTCCACGACGACCGTGCTCGATCCGCCGGTCTGCGTCGTGTCGCTGTCCGAGACGATCACCTGGTAGGCGAGGGCGGCGGCGCCGTCGCGGGCGTCCACGACGAGATGGGCGGTGTCCGCGTCGCCCTTCGCGACGGCCTCGGCCTTCCGCGCCGCCTGCTCGGGCGTCAGCTCCGCCTCGACGGTGGACGGCTTCACCACGTGGTCGGCGGCCCGGGTCACGCCCAGGTACTCGCCCCGCGCGCCGAGGTGGACGACCAGGTCGCCGCCGAGCAGCGGAAGGCCCTGGTGGGTGCGGACGAAGCGGACGTGCCGCTTTCCGTCCGGGTCGGTCATCACGTCCTTGGCCTGAAGGGTGTCGCCGCGGGTGACACCGGTGGCCGAGGCGTGCGCGAACGCGGCCGCCCTGGCGGTGGCCACGGGCGACGAGGCCGAAGCCGCCGCGACGGCGGGCCCGTTCGGCGCGGCGGCGAAGGCGGGACCGGGGAGCGTGGCGGCCGTCGTCACGGCGACGGCGATCGCCACGCGGCGTATGTGGGGTCTACGCACTGAGTTCCTTCGTACAGGGGCGGCCGAACACCAACCGCCCTACGGCGCGGCGCCGTTGCGCGCCGCGGGGGCTGCCCGCTCCCGACCGGACAGATGTGCGGGGGAATGCGGGGGTTGCCCGCGCGGGCCGATCAACGTCCGCATGTGACAGATGTCGCACGCGTCCTGGCCCGGAGCGGACGGAACGGGCGTGCGGACGGGAGGGCCGAATCCCGGCCGGGGGCCGGGCGGTGAGACCCAGGCTCGGGCGGGACCGGGATCCGAGGTCGGACCGATGCCCTGGGCGGAACCGCAGCCCGAGGGCGGACCAGCGGGCCGGGTGGAAGCGAGGGCGGAGCTGAACCGACGGCCGGGTGGACCAGTGGCCGGGCAGAACCGACGGCCCGGTGGCGCCGACGGCCCGGTGGGATCGGCGGCCCGGTGGCACCGAGGGATGGGCGGAGCACTGGGCCGGGCAGAACCGAGGGCCCGGTGGCACCGACGGCCCGGTGGGAGCGACGGGCCAGGCGGATCCGGCGGTCGGGACAGGGGCGGCGGTCGGGACGGGGGCGGCGGTCGGGACGGGGGCGGGGCCGGCGACGGCTCAGACTCTGCGGTCGGCGAGCGCGGACAGCAGGGTGCGGAGTTCCGCCGCGGGCCCCTGGGCGAGCGGCAGTCCGTCGAGGAGCGTGCCCGCCGCGGCGAGCCGGCGGCGAGCCGCGCGCACCGCGGCCGCGCGGCCCCCGGCCCGCTCGACGAGGGCCGTCGCACGGCGGACTCCGGACGCGTCCAGGGAGTCCGGGGCCGAGAGGAGGTCGTCGAGTTCGCCGTACCCGGCTCCGCCGAGCGCCGCGAGCACGGGCAGCGTCTTCTTCCCCTGCCGCAGATCGCTGTGCACCGGCTTGCCGGTGACCGAGGGATCACCCCAGATGCCGAGGACGTCGTCGGCGATCTGGAACGCGACGCCGAGATGGCGTCCGGCGCGGTCCAGGACGGTCACGGTCCCGTCCGGTGCTCCGGCCAGCCGGGCGCCGAGCGCCAGGGCGCAGCCGAGCAGGGCACCGGTCTTGCGCTCCGCCATCACCTCGTACTCCCCCACCCCGACCGCCCCGGGTCCGGTCCAGGGCCGGTCGGCGAACAGCAGGTCGTCGGCCTGGCCACGCACCAGGTCGCCGAGCGCGGTGGTCAACTGCTTTACGGCGAAACCGGCTTGGGGAGTGAGAGCCATGGTCTCGACGGCCAGGGCGAACAGCGCGTCACCCGCGAGGACGGCGGGGCCGGTGCCGTACGCCTTCCACACGGCCGGGCGGCCACGGCGCAGCGCGTCACCGTCCATGATGTCGTCGTGGAGCAGCGAGAAGACGTGCACGAGCTCCACCGCGACGGCCGCGGGCACACCGGCGCCGGCCGGTCCGGAGACGGTTTCCGCCCCGAGGACGGCCAGCGCCTGTCGTACCCCTTTTCCCTGGTCGTGGTCGGCGGGGGCGCCGCCGACCTCGCAGCGGCCCAGCGCGTACCGGGCCATCTCCGCCACCCAGGGGTGCAAGGTGCCGATCGCCTCCCCCAGCGCGGGGGCGACGAGTTCACGGCAGCGGCTCAGCACCTGAGCGGCGGCGGGCGGCGACGAGGGGTGCGGGGCCGCCGGGGCGGGCGCGCCGGCCGGCGCCGGGGCGGGCACCAGGTGGAGGGCCGGGGTCGTCATCACGCGGCCTCCGTCTCGCCGGACCCGGCCGTCAACCCGAGCTCTGTCCGGGCTTGTTCGACCATCCGATGGGCGTGCCGCAACCCGATGCCCTCCAGGGTCACGCCCAACTCGTCGATTTCGGCTGCGGTTTCGGCCCGGTCGCGGCCGAGACGGGCAAGGGACTTGACCAGCCCGAGGCGGGACAGGGCGGTGCCGCGCGGCTCGCCCATCGTCTCGAACTCCGCGAGCGCGCCCGCGTACACGTCGCGGGCCTGCTCGTAACGCCCGGCCCGGTAGAGGACGTTGCCGCGCATCTTGTGGTTGTAGGCGAGCGCACCGGACAGCTTCATCGCGCGGCAGGAGACCTCGGCCTCGCCGAGCAGACCGAGCGCGCGGTCGGTGTCCCCGTCCCGCACGGAGA
This sequence comes from Streptomyces sp. NPDC028298, assembly GCF_055565895.1. NCBI lineage: Bacteria > Bacillati > Actinomycetota > Actinomycetes > Kitasatosporales > Streptomycetaceae > Streptomyces > Streptomyces sp. NPDC028298. The sequence goes on along the minus strand of NZ_JBVHTL010000003.1, from coordinate 834,312 downwards.
CGATGTCCGCGAGTCCCCGCAGCGCCCAGGCGTGGCCCCGCCGGTCCTCGGCTCCGGCGGCTATCGCGGCCGCCTCCTCGAACATCGCGTAAGCGGTGTCGTACGAGCCGGTGTTGCGGTGGATCTGGGCGATGCCCTCCAGGGCCCACACGGTGTGCCGGGCCTCGCCGCGCTTGCGGGCCTCGGCCAGCAACTGCTCGTGCAGCTCGGTCACGGCCGCGTAGTCGCCCTGGATGCGGCCGGTCTCCGCCATTCCGGCCAGCGAGTAGCCGCGCACCACGACGTCCCCCGCCCGGCCGCCGAGTTCCGCGGCCAGCCGCAGCAGCCGCCACGCGAGCGGGAACGCCCCGCGCTGGCGGGCCAGGGTGCCACCGCTCCACAGCGCCCACGCCATCGCGGCGCCGTCCCCGGCCTCCCGCGCGGTGCGGTAACTCGCCTTCCACGCCCGCTCGGCGTCCGCCACCTGCCCGAGCCGGCGGTGCGCCTCGGCGACCGCGAGGCCCGACCGGGCGGCCTCCGCGCGAGCGCCGGCCCGTTCGGCGGCGCGCAGTTGCTCGGTGCCCGCCGCGAGGACGTCGGTCAGCGAGGAGTTCACCGACAGGGTGGTCAGGGCGCCCTGGTACTCCGGGGCGAAGGCTTTGCCGTACATGAGTGCCTTTCCGTCCGCCACCGTCCGTCCCGTCTCGGGCCCGGCCCGGTGGCGCTGCTGTTGTCGAGTCGTCCAAGGCGGTGACGTGCGGCGATCCAGCTATACACGTGGCGTATACACGGCATGTATACGCAAGGGGTATAGTGCGCCGGTTTCCGCCCGTGAAGTGACCTTCAGGAGGGACCGCTTGCCACGCGCCCGTTGCCGATCAAGACGGCGATCGCGTCGGGAAGGTTGCCTGGCGGCGTCAAAACGCGTTGCACGGCGGTCCGGAGGGCTCACAGGATGGCGACGAGCAGCGCTTCTCCGAGGAAAGCAGGCCCCTTTTGCCCACAGCGCCGATGCACGCCGACGAGACCCGGATCGGTGCCGCGCTCGTACGGCGTCTGCTGGCCGGACAGTTCCCGCGGTGGGCCCGACTGCCCCTGAAACCCGTGCGGTCGGCCGGCACCGTCAACGCCCTCTACCGTCTCGGCGACGACATGGCCGTGCGCCTCCCGCGCGTGCCGGGCGGCGCCGACGACGCCGTCAAGGAGCACGCCTGGCTCCCGCGGCTCGCCCCGATGCTCCCGTTCCCGGTCCCCGAGATCCTCGGCCTCGGCACCCCGACCGCCGACTACCCGTGGCACTGGTCCGTGCTGCGCTGGCTCGACGGCGACGCCCCGGCACCCGACGCCCTGACCGACCCGCATCAACTGGGCGTCGATCTGGGGGCGTTCGTCACCGCTCTGCGCGGGATCGAGCTGCCCGGCGGGCCGGGCGCCTACCGGGGCACCCCGCTGACGGCGGTGGACGCCGAGACACGCTCGGCGATCGACGACCTCCACGGCGACATCGACACCGGGGCCGCGACGGCGGCCTGGGAGGAGGCACTGGCGGCACCCGCCTGGACGGGCCCGCCGCGCTGGCTGCACTCGGACCTGATGCCGATGAACCTCCTGGTCCGCGGGGGCCGCCTCGCCGCCGTCCTCGACTTCGGCACCTTCGGCACCGGTGATCCGGCCTGCGACTTCATCCCGGCCTGGAACCTCCTGCCCGCCGCGGCGCGGCCCGCCTTCCGGGACGCGGCCGGCGCCGACGACCCCGGCTGGGCGCGCGGCCGTGGCTGGGCCCTGTCCATGGCACTCGCCCAACTCCCGTACTACCGCCACACGAACCCGGTGATCGCGGGCAACGCCGCACACGTGATCCGCGAAGTACTGGCCGAGCACCGGGGGTCGTAGCCACGGGGCATCGGCGGATCACTCGACGAGGGCCTGCGTCCCGAGAACGCCGAGGAGGGCGACGCGTTCGGCGTCCTCCGTCCCGGGCTCGGCGGTGTAGACCATGATCCTCAGGTCGCTGCCCGCGACGCTCAGCACATCGCAGTCCAGCGTCACGGCGCCGACCTGGGGGTGGTCGACGGTCTTGCGGGACGCGTCGTGGCGGGCGACGGCCCCGGACTCCCACAGTTCCGCGAAGCGCACGCTGTTCTCGCACAGTTCCTCGATCAACTGCCCCAGACGCCGGTCCGTCGGGTACCGGCTCGCCGTGGCGCGCAGGTCGGCGACGAGCGTCGCCTCGAAGGCGCGCCGCTCCCGCGGGGTGTGCCGCACCCGGCTGCCCGGCCCGACGAAGTTGCGCCACACACCGTTGCGTTCGTTGCCGCTCCACCCGGAGGGGTCACCGAGGAGGGCCGCGTACAGCGGGTTGGCCAGCAGCAGGGTCCAGGCCGCGTCGTACACCGCCACGGGTGTCCCGCTCAGCCGGTCGAGCATCCGGTGGACGCCCGGGGTGATGTGGGCAGGCACCATGCCTCGTCCCGGCGGCACCAGTCCGGCCACCTGGAAGAGGTGCTCGCGTTCGGCCCCGGACAGGCGCAGCGCCCGGCCCAGCGCCTCGACGACCTGCTCCGAGGGATGAGCCGCCCGCCCCTGCTCGAGACGCGTGACGTAGTCGACCGAGATGCCGGCGAGCAGGGCCAGCTCCTCGCGACGCAGGCCGGCCGCCCGCCGGTTGCCGCCTCCGGGCAGGCCGACGGCCTCCGGCGTGACGCGGTCACGCCAGCGTCGTACCGTACGCCCGAACTCCGTGTTCGCCATGCCACCCACTGTGCACCCACCCGGCCGAACGCGCCTGGTACCGCCGGTCCCAGGAGGACCGGACTCCTGGCTGTCGGCCCCGATCGGCCGGAGGGTGGACGCATGACCACAACACTCATCACCGGAGCGAACAAGGGCCTCGGCTACGAGACGGCCCGCCGGCTCGTCGCGGAGGGCCACACCGTCTACCTGGGCAGCCGGGACCCGGAACGCGGACGGCGCGCGGCCGCCGAGCTCGGGGCGCGCCCGGTCGTCATCGACGTCACCGACGACGCGTCCGTGGCGGCCGCCGCCAAGACCGTCGAGGCCGAGGGCGGGCTGGACGTCCTGATCAACAACGCGGGCATCGAGGGGCGCGGCGCGGGGAACAGCGTGATCGGCGCGGCGGAGGTGACCGCCGGCATGATGCGCGAGCTGTTCGAGACGAACGTCTTCGGTGTCGTGCGGGTCCTCCACGCCTTCCTGCCCCTGCTCGGGCGTTCGGCCTCACCGGTCGTCGTCAATCTCAGCAGCGGCCTGGCCTCGCTGGCCCGGATCACCGACCCCGGGGGCCCGGCCCACGCCTACCCCGGTGTCGCCTATCCCGCGTCCAAGACGGCCGTCAACACCATCACCGTGCAGTGCGCGAAGGCATTCCCCGGGATCCGCGTCAACGCCGTGGAGCCGGGCTTCACCGCGACCGACCTCAACGGCAACACGGGGTTCCAGACCGTGGAGGAGGGCGCCGAGATCATCGTGCGCATGGCGCTGATCGGCCCGGACGGACCGACCGGCGGCTTCTTCGACGCGTCGGGCCCCGTCCCCTGGTGACCACGGACACCCAGTCGGGCAATGGAACACCCATTCGAATACGGAGTACGCTGGCCTCATGGCCACGCATCTCCAGGGCTCGCTCTTCGACCAGACCGACGAACTCCGCCTCGGCCCGCTGGGCGGGCTGCGGCGCACCACGCTGGGCGCGGGGGCCTGGATCGACCTGCTGCCCGGCTGGCTGAGCGGGGCCGACGAGCTCTTCGGCCACCTCGCCGCCGAGGTCTCCTGGCGGGCCGAACGGCGCCAGATGTACGAGCAGGTGGTGGACGTGCCCCGGCTGCTCGCGTACTTCCGCGCGGACGATCCGCTGCCGCACCCGGTCCTGGACGAGGCCCGGGACGCGCTCTCGGCGCACTACGCCGGGGAACTGGGCGAGGCGTTCACCACGGCGGGCCTCTGCTACTACCGGGACGGCCGCGACAGCGTGGCCTGGCACGGGGACAGGATCGGGCGGGGCGCCCGCGAGGACACGATGGTCGCCATCGTGTCCGTGGGCGCCCCGCGGGATCTCCTGCTGCGGCCGCGGGGCGGTGGGGAGACGGTCCGGCGCCCGCTCGGCCACGGCGACCTCATCGTGATGGGCGGCTCCTGCCAGCGCACCTGGGAGCACGCGATCCCCAAGACGGCGCGCGCAGCGGGGCCCCGGATCAGCGTGCAGTTCCGCCCGGACGGGGTGAACTGAGCGGCGCGGCCGCCGCCACGCCCCGCGGGTGAACCGGGCCGGGCGGCCCTTCTCGCAGTCCCACCGGACGCGCCGGAATCACCGGACCAGCCAAACCTGCCAGGCCCGCCGAACTCACCAGACCGCCGGAGCCGCCGGAGCCCACCGAACCTGCCGGACCCGGACCCGCCGAACTCACCAGACCGCCGGACCCGCAGGACTCACGCCTCCCGCCGGACCCGCCGGCTCACGGCGCGAGCTGTGCCTGCACGGCGGGCGCGTACCGGTCGACGATGGCGTCGACCGAGGTGGCGCGCAGGTGCGAGCCCCGCGCGATCCCGTACATCACCCCGAGGCCGAGCAGTGTGCTCACGGCGAGCTCGGCGCGCAGGCCCGCGTCCCGCCCGCTCAGCCGCCCGGCGAGGCGTTCGCTGACCTGGGCGCGGAAGTTGGCCCGGAGTATCTCGCCCTGCTCCCCCTGGAGCGGGGCGAAGACGATCCGCAGGACGGGGTCGGCGCCGCGCTGGGTCTGGCCTTCCAGCACATGACGGACCATGTGCCGGCCCAGCTCCTCCAGCGGGGCGTCCAGCAGGGCGTCGGCGTCGGACTCGAAGGACATGACCCGGGCGAACAGCGCGTCCTTGTTGCCGAAGTACTTGAGGATCAGCGGCGCGCTCACCCCGGCCCGGTCGGCGACCGCCTTGAGCGTGATGTCCGCGTGCGCGTGCCGCGCCAGCAGATACCGGGCCGCCCGCAGGATCGCCGCCTTGCTGGCCTCGGCGTCACGGCGGGGAGCGGGGGCGGCGTCCGGCCGCTCCCCGGGCTCGGGGGCGGACGGGGACGCCGTGAGACCGGAGTGCGGGGTGGTCACGGTGCTCAGGCTCCTTCGAGTGCCTCGTCGCGGGACGCGCCGGTACGGCGGCCGGTTCGCGGGGTCTCGCGGGAGGCGGGGTCGGTGGGTATCGACAGCGCGGCGGCACAGGCCACCAGTGCGACGGTACCCGCCATGGCGAAGGCCAGCAGATAGCCGTGCAGGGTCGGCACCGGGGCGCCCGCGACGAGACTCGTGTGGTGGACGAGCACGGCGGCCACGGCGGCACTGCACACGGCCTGCCCGATGGTGCGCATCAGGACGTTGACGCCGTTGGCGGACGCGGTCTGCCCGGCGGGCACGGCGCGCAGGATCAGGGTGGGCAGGGCGGAGTAGGCGAAGGTCGTGCCGATCGAGCAGACCGTGGCGCCCAGGATGATCGCCCACAGGTCGCGGCTGTCGGCGATCCGCAGGACGTAGCCGGAGGCGATGATCGCCGTGCCGAGGGCCAGGGTGATCCGGGGACCGCGGGCCGCCGATATGCGCGCCGAGACGGGCGACAGGAACAGCATCGTCACGCCGCCGGGCAGCAGACACAGACCGGTCGCCACGATCGAGAGGCCGAGTCCGTAACCGGTGGCCGTGGGCGCCTGCACGAGCTGCGCCGTGACCAGCGAGTTGCCGTAGAAGGAGAAGCCGGTCAGCAGGGCCGCGATGTGCGGCAGCGCGACGCGCGGCCGGGCGGCCAGCTTCAGGTCGACGAGGGGGCGTTCGGCGCGGAGCTGCTGGCGCCACCACAGCGCGAGGATCGCCGCGCAGCCGGCGAACAGGGCGAGGATCCTGGGGCTGGTCCAGCCCCAGGTGCCGCCCTGGGACACGGCGAGCAGCAGACACACCAGCCCGGCGGCCAGGCCCAGGGCGCCCACGGTGTCGAAGCGGCCCGGCTCGCGCACGGGCGACTCGCGCACCGCCCACCAGGCCAGCGCCGTCCCGAAGGCGCCGAGCGCGGTCGTCGCCCAGAACATGACGTGCCAGTTGGCGTACTGCACCACGAGGGCGGCCAGCGGCAGGCCGAGGGCGGCGCCGATGCCGACGGTGGAGCTCATCAGCGCGACGGCGGAGCCCGTGCGCTCCGGCGGCAGTTCGTCGCGCAGGATGCTGATCGACAGCGGCACGACGGCGGCGGCCGCGCCCTGCAGCGCCCGCGCCACGATCAGGACGCCGATGTCCGAGGTGAGCGCGCACATCAGCGAGCCGACCGTCATCATCCCGAGGGCCATGAGCAGCACGCGCCGCTTGCCGTACATGTCGCCCGCGCGGCCGAGGACCGGGGTCAGCACCGCTCCGGCGAGCAGGGTCGCGGTCACCATCCAGGAGACCGCTCCCGCCGAGGCGCCGGTCAGCCGGGGCAGGTCGGGCAGCAGCGGGACGACGACCGTCTGCATGACGGCCATGAGGATCCCGCCGAACGCCAGGACAGGGATCGCGAGCCGCTCGCGCAGGGCCGCCATCGGCACTCCAGAAGTAGGCATGGAAAAGCGAGGTGAATGACAATTCACCTTACCGGTGAATTGTCATTCACCCCAAGTGGGATCCCCTTCTGGACGACAGGCCCTAGCGCTGCGCGCGGGCCTGCACGCCGCGGGCGACCCGGGGTCCGAGCCAGCGCTTGAAGCGGCGCAGCGCCTCCAGGCGGCCGGCCGCGCGGTCGATCCGGTAGTAGAGCTGGGGCGGGACGTACGGGAGCAGCGGCGAGTGCCGCTGCCCGAGCAGGGCGAACATCTGCGCCGGAGGAAGGCCGATGTAGCGCGGCAGGTTCTCGTACCACTGTGCGCTGTGGCGGGCCGCGCTCTGCACGGACAGGAGTTCGGACCTGCGCTCGCGTCCGTAGCGGGTGAGGGCGGTCTCGAGGTCCGCGTGCTCGCCCAGCGCTCGGGCCAGGGAGATGGCGTCCTCCAGGGCGAGGGTGGTGCCGGCGCCGATCGAGTAGTGCGTGGTGTGGGCGGCGTCGCCGAGGAGGACGAGATTGCCCCGGTGCCAGGTCCGGTTGGTCAGGGTGCGGAAGGTGAGCCACCGGGCCGCGCCGTCGGACCGCTCGCGGCCCATCAGCCGGTGCCCGTCCAGCAGGTCCGCGAAGAGCTTCTCCAGCAGCGCGAGACCGTCGGCCTCGCCGGCGCCGTCGAGCCCGAGGCCGGTCCAGGTCTCCGGGGAGCACTCGATGACCAGGGTGCTCCGGTCGTCGCCGAAGCGGTACGCGTAGCACCAGATCCAGCCGTGGTCACTCTCCACGAAGGAGAAGGTGAAGGCGTCGAAGACCTTCGTCGTGCCGAGCCAGATGTAGTGGTTGCGCCCGTGGCTGATCTCGCTGCCGAAGTGGCCGGCGTGACGCTCGCGCAGCGCGCTGTTGACCCCGTCCCCGGCGACGACGAGATCGGCTTCGGGCAGTTCGTCGGGCGCGATCTCGCTCTCGTACTCGACGCGGACCCCCAGGGAGCGGGCCCGCTCCGCGAGCAGGTCGAGCATCCGGCGGCGGCCGATGCCGAATCCCTCGTCCCCCGGAGCCACGGTCGTGCGGGTGCCGACATGGGCGACGCCGTCGCTCCAGCTCACCGAGTTCTCGCTGACGGCGAGCGCGGACGCCGGGTCGCCCTCGCGCAGTTTGTCGAGCAGACCCGCCCAGTAGGTCACTCCCCAGCCGTACGTCGATCCGGCCGGGTTCTTCTCGTGGACGGTGATGTCATGGGACGGGTCCTGGAGCTTCATCAGGATCGAGAAGTACAGGCTTGCGGGTCCGCCACCGACGCACGCGATCTTCACGCGCACTCCCCTATGTTGCACAATGCGGTCGATTGGTCACGAAGCGTAGCAGGGGCGCGACGCCCGCACTTCGCGCCAGATCGCGGGCGTGAGCCGCGCCACGGGCGGACGGCCGCGACCGCAAGATCATCGACGCGAGCCCCTTCCGCCGCAGGATTTCCGCCGGCGGGTATGCCGCGGGCACTCCGGACAGCAAGATCATCTTTGTTCAACTCTGTATGACATATCCACGATTGTCCGGATCACAGCCAACCGACATTCGGCGATTTCTCCCGTTGTTTGACGACCCGATAGGCATATCGGGTCATCGACACCGCACATCACAGGAGGTCTCCGCATGCCGGAGCTCACTCGCCGCCGCGCCCTCGGCGCCGCCGCCGCACTCGCCGCGGGCGCGGGCGCCCAAGCCCTCGCCGCACCCTCGGCGTCCGCCTCACCGAACGGCCCCGCCGCCGCACGGGAGTCCATGGGCGAGCACCACCACGGCGGCCCGGAACCCTTCGACGAGGTCTTCCGCGGACGCCGCATACAGGGCCGCCCGGTCACCGGGGGCGGACACCATCACGGCGGCGGCTTCGGTGTGTTCATCGACGGCGTGGAACTGCACGTGATGAGCAACGCCGACGGGAGCTGGATCAGCGTCGTCAGCCACTACGACCCCGTACCCACCCCGCGCGACGCGGCCCGCGCCGCCGTAGTGGAGCTGCAGGGCGCCCCGCTCGTGCCCTTCGCCGCCAACTGAACCACCCCGCAAGCAGATCGTGGAGTCCCGCACATGACCGTACGCAAGAACCAGGCGAGCCTGACCGCCGACGAGAAGCGGCGATTCGTCGACGCGCTGCTGCAGCTCAAGCGCAGCGGCACGTACGACACCTTCGTCACGACGCACAACGCCTTCATCCTCGGTGACACCGACAACGGCGAGCGGACGGGCCACCGTTCACCGTCGTTCCTGCCCTGGCACCGCAGATTCCTGCTGGAGTTCGAGCGGGCCCTGCAGGCCGTCGACCCCTCGGTGGCGCTGCCCTACTGGGACTGGAGCACCGACCGCACCACGCGGGCCTCCCTGTGGGCCCCGGACTTCCTCGGCGGCACCGGGCGCAGCCTGGACGGCCGGGTGATGGACGGCCCGTTCGCCGCCTCCGCGGGCAACTGGCCGATCAACGTCCGTGTCGACACCCGCACCTACCTGCGCAGGTCGCTGGGCGCCGGGGTGCGGGAACTGCCCACCCGCGCCGAGGTGGACTCCGTGCTCGCGATGACGACGTACGACATGGCCCCCTGGAACAGCGCCTCGGACGGCTTCCGCAACCACCTCGAAGGCTGGCGGGGCGTCAACCTCCACAACCGGGTGCACGTGTGGGTGGGCGGCCAGATGGGCACCGGCGTATCGCCCAACGATCCGGTGTTCTGGCTCCACCACGCCTTCATAGACAGGCTGTGGGCCCAGTGGCAGCGCCGGCACCCCGGCTCCGGCTATCTCCCACTCAAGGACACCCCGAACGTCGTCGACCTCGGCGAGACCATGAAGCCGTGGAACGACACCCGGCCGGCCGACCTGCTCGACCACTCCGCGTTCTACACGTTCGACACCGTCTGATCCCGGCCGCGCCCGTGACCGCCGGACCTCCTGGAGGGCCGGCTCGCACGGGCGCGCCCGTTGCCGCCGCTCGGCGCGGGGCACCGATCAGTAGGGTCGGGACATGACCCATACAACCTCCGCTTCCCACGCTCCCGTCGACCCCGCGGGACTCGCCCGCGATCCGTACACCGTGTACGCACGGCTCCGCCAGGCCGGGCCCGTTCACCGGATCACCGGGACGGACGGGCTGTCTGCCTGGCTGGTGACCCGCTACGACGACGTACGCGAGGCTCTCGCCGACCCGCGGCTGTCCTTGGACAAGCACAACGCCGCGCCCGGCGGCTACCGAGGCATGGCCTTACCCCCGGCGCTGGACGCGAACCTGCTCAACATGGACCCACCGGACCACACCCGCATCAGGCGCCTGGTGACCCGGGCCTTCACCCCGCGTCGGATCGAGCGGCTGCGCGAGCCGATCCGGCGCACCGCCGACCAGTTGCTGGACGCGGTCGCCACGGCGGAACGCGTGGACCTGATCGCCTCGTACGCCGCGCCGCTGCCGATCACCGTGATCTGCGACCTGCTCGGCATCGGCCCGGCCGACCGGCTCGACTTCCGTTCATGGACCGACACGCTCGTCGCTCCCGATCCCACACGGCCGTCCCTCGCCAAGGAAGCGGTCGGCAGCATGCTGTCGTTCCTCACCCGGCTCATCGCCGACAAGCGAGCCGCTCCGACCGACGACCTGCTCTCCGCGCTGATCGCCGTACGCGACGAGGAGGACCGGCTGAGCGAGGACGAGTTGATGTCCTTGGCCTTCCTCATCCTGTTCGCCGGGTACGAGAACACCGTTCACCTCATCGGGAACGCGGTCCTGACCCTGCTCCGCCACCCCGACCAGCTCGCCGAGCTACGGGCCAATCCCACGCGCATCGGCGCGGCGGTGGAGGAACTGGCCCGGTACGACGGCCCGATGCCTCTGGCGATCCGCCGGTTCCCGACCGAGGACGTCACCATCGGCGGCGTGACCGTTCCCGCGGGCGAGACCATCCTGCTGTCCCTCGCCGCCGCTCATCGGGACCCGCACCGCTTCACCGACCCCGACCGCTTCGACATCGGCCGCGACGCCACCGGTCACCTCGCCCTCGGCCACGGCATCCACTACTGCCTCGGCGCTCCGCTGGCCCGCATGGAAACCGGCATCGCGCTGTCCGCGCTCCTCGACCGCTTCCCCGACCTGGCCCTCGACGTGCCGCCGGACGAACTGCGGTGGAGGCCCTCGATGCGATCCCGCGGCCTGCTCGGCCTTCCGGTCCGCACCGGCACGATCAAGGAAGCCACCACGGCTCGATGACCGGGTGTGCGGCCTCGTCCTTCGAGCACGACGGCATCAGCGACAGCGGTGACGACGCGTGATGGCGTTCGGCCATGGAGTACGGCCGCGGCGCGGGCGCGTGGACGCGGTCGCGGCGCGGAAAACGGTGCCGGGTCAGGCTCCGCCCTGCGCCTCGCTCCGGCACTCCGGGTGACCCCAGCCCTGCGCGTTCTTGGCGATGGGCTCGCCCGCCGCGTAGGAACGGCCGCACACGCAACGGCCGTTGAACTTGGCCTTGATCGTGCGGCTCGACGTGGCCGGCCGGGACGCCTTGGCCGCGGGGCGGCGGCGGGCGGCGCCCGAGGCGGCCGGGGTGTCGGGGGAGGCGGGCGGCTCCGGAGACCCGAGGTCGCTGCCCGCGGGCTGCTGCACCACCGCGGCCTGGCTGGCGGCCCGGTCGGCGAAGTCGTTCAGGCGGTCGCCGTCGACCTGGTGGGCGGGAACGTAACGGAACTCCACCGAGCGGCCGGTGAGCAGTTCGTCGATCCGGGCGACGAGTTCCTGGTTGGCGACGGGCTTGCCCGCGGCCGTCTTCCAGCCCTTGCGCTTCCAGCCCGGCAGCCAGGTCGTGACGGCCTTCATCGCGTACTGGGAGTCCATCCGGATCTCCAGCGGCACATCGGCGGCCACGGCCGTCAACAGGCGTTCCAGCGCGGTCAGTTCGGCGACGTTGTTGGTCGCCGTGCCCAGCGGTCCCGCCTCCCAGCGGGCCGGGGTCTCGTCCCCGTCGGCGACGACCCAGGCCCATCCGGCGGGTCCCGGGTTTCCCTTCGAAGCCCCGTCACAGGCGGCAACAACGCGTTCAGGCATGACCCCGATCATGCCACGCCCGGGCGAGCGCCCCGCGCACGGAGTGGTGCGCGGCACGACCACCCCGCCGGTCAGCGGCGGGGTGGGGGCCATGGACGAGCGTCAGGACACGTCCGTCATCCCGGGCATCTCGCCCTGGGCCGCCTTCATGTCGATGACGGAGAACGAGGCGCCCTGGGGGTCGCTCAGCGCGGCGAACCGGCCGAAGGGGCTGTCCATCGGCCCGAAGCGCAGGACCGCACCGCGCGCGGTCGCCTTGGACACCGCCTCGTCGCAGTTCTCGACGGCGAAGTAGACGTTGACGTACGACGGGACCTCGGGCGGGAAGTCGTCCGTCATCTTCATCCGCCCCAGCACCGGCTTCCCGTCGATGTTGAAGACGCGGAAGTCGACGGCGTCGTCCTGAACCTGCTGGGCGGTGAAGGGGAAGACGGCCGGGAAGAACATGTCGGACTTCTCCGGCTCACGGGTGAAGACCTCGGCCCAGGCGTACGAGCCGGGCTCGCCGATCGACTCGAAGCCCTCGTGGACGCCCGCCTGCCAGACGCCGAACACGGCCCCGCCGGGGTCCCGGGCCAGCGCCATCGTGCCGAACTCGCCGACCTGCATCGGCTCCATCAGCACCTCGCCGCCCTCGCTCCTGATCTTCTCGGCGGTCGCCGTGGCGTCGGGCGAGGCGAAGTACAGACACCAGGCGGACTGGCCCTCCTGCCCCGGCATCGGCGGCACGACGGCGGCCACCGCCTTGCCGCCGGAGTAGGCCTGCGTGTAGTTCCCGTACTCGGAGGACGACTCGCCGAACGTCCAGCCGAGCACGTCCCCGTAGAAACTCTTGGCCCCTTCGACATCGCTGAACATCGCGTCCGCCCAGCAGGGCGTTCCTTCAGGCTGTACGGCCATGACCCGACCTTCTCCTGTTCGGTGAACGATTGCGCTGTTCACGCTAGCCAGCCTTCACCGGGGCCGCGCGCCGAAGCAGGCGCCCTGCACGACACTGGAGGCGGGCCGGTCCGGCCGCCGACAGGACGGGGCACGGGATGATGCGGGCGTGGGAAGTGGTCCGGCCGGGGCCGGTCGAGGGGGAGCCGCTGCGCCTGGCCGAGCGACCGGTGCCGGTGCCCGGCCCCGACGAGCTCCTGGTCCACGTGCGCGCCTGCGGGGTGTGCCGCACCGACCTGCACGTCACCGAGGGCGACCTGCCCGTGCACCGCCCCGGAGTGACACCGGGCCACGAGGTCGTCGGCGTGGTGGCGGCGACCGGCGGCGCGGTGAGCGGCTTCGCCCCGGGCGACCGGGTCGGGGTCGCCTGGCTGCGCCGTACGGACGGCACCTGCGGGTACTGCCTGCGCGGGTCCGAGAACCTCTGCCCGGCGTCCGAGTACACCGGTTGGGACGCCGACGGCGGTTACGCGGAGTACACGACCGTGCCGGCCGCCTTCGCCTACCGGCTGCCCGACGGCGTGGACGACGTCGCGCTGGCCCCGCTGCTGTGCGCGGGCATCATCGGCTACCGGGCCCTGCGCCGGGCCGCGCTGCCGCCGGGCGGGCGGCTCGGCCTGTACGGCTTCGGCGGCAGCGCCCACCTCTGCGCGCAGCTCGCGCTCGCCGAGGGCGCCACCGTGCACGTACTGACGCGCGATCCGGCCGCCCGACGGCTCGCGCTCGACCTCGGGGCCGCGTCGGCCGGCGGGGCGTACGACGAGCCGCCCGAGCCCCTGGACGGCGCGATCCTCTTCGCACCGGTCGGTGAGCTGGTGCCGGTCGCCCTGCGGGCACTCGACCGGGGCGGCGTCCTGTCCGTCGCCGGCATCCATCTGAGCGACATCCCGCCGCTGCGCTACGAGAGCGACCTGTTCCAGGAGAAGGAACTGCGCAGCGTCACCGCCAACACGCGGGAGGACGGCAGGGAGTTCCTGGCACTCGCGGCCCGCCACGGCATCCGCGCGACGACGCACGCCTATCCCCTGGCGGAAGCGCCGCGGGCGCTGCGGGACCTCAAGGCGGGCCGTTTCGACGGCGCGGCGGTGCTGGTGAACGACGGCCCGCCGCGCGACTGAGCGTGCGGGCGCGACGACCGCGTGCGTGGATGGAAGCAGGGGGTGCTGCGGTGGAGGTGCGATGGCGGGCCGGGGCGATGGCGGGACGGCGGGCGCGGGGGCGCCGTCCGACGCCTCGGAGGACGCCGTCGAGTCGATCGGCACGACGCTCGACGAAGGCATGACCTGCGAGGAACTCGTCGCGTTCATGTGCCGGCACTTCTGCGAGACCGCGGCGGTGGACCTGCTGCCCAAGGACGTGGCGGCCGGCCGCCGCACCGCGGACCCGGAGCTCACCCGGGTGGCCGAGGCCGGCCGCACCCGGCTGCTCACCCCGTCGGAGGGTCCGCGCCCGCTGTCCGTCCGGGCGCTCGACGAGGGCCGTCCGATCGCCGCCTCGATCGACCTGTCCGGCCGGACGCCCCGCCAGGTCATGGCCGTCCCCCTCCTCGCGCACGGACGTCTGTACGGGGTGCTGCTCGCCGTCCGGCAGGGCGCGCCCTTCACCGGTGCCGACATCTCGGGGGCCCACCACGCGGCGCGGCTCGCGGCCGTGCACCTCGGCCACTCCCGCGAGCACGCGTCCCTGCGCGGCACGGTCCTGGACCTCCAGCGGGCGCTGCTCGCCGCACCGGGCCGGCCGCACCCGAACCTCGATCTCGCCACCCGCTATCTCCCCGCGGGCGGCGGTTCCCTGGTCGGCGGGGACTGGTTCGAGACCGTACGGCTGCACTTCGGGCGCACCCTGCTGGTCGTCGGCGACGTGATGGGGCACGGCCTGGACGCCGCGGTGGACATGAACGCGTACCGCGCGATGCTGCGCTACGTCGCCTCCACGGACCTTCCGCCCCACCGGGTGCTGCGCCGGCTGGACACCGCGGTCGCCGAGGACGGCAGCCGGCGCCCGGCCACCTGTCTGCTCGTACGGGTCGATCCCGCGCGCGGGATCGCGGTGATCGCGGGTGCCGGGCACCTGCCGCCGGTGGTGTTCGCCGGTGACGGCTCGGGCGAACTGCTGCCGCTGCCCGTGGGGCCGCCGCTGGGCACGGGGGTGGGTGGCTACCAGCAGGTGGTCCGCAGGCTGGCCCCGGACGACACCCTGGTGATGTTCACCGACGGGCTCGTCGAGCGCCGCGACGAGGACATCGACGCGTCACTGGCACGGCTGGCCGCGCTGCGGCTGCCACCGGGCGCCGGCGTCGACGACCTGCTCGACGAGGTGCTGGTCGCGCTCGACGCCCGGCACGCGGAGGACGACGTGGCGGTGCTGGCGGCCCGGATCCACCCGCGCGGCCATCCGGGCTGAGACACCCCGGCCGCCTGCACGGGTCGTCCGCCCGGCCTGACGCCTCCGGTCGGCCGGGACAGGCTCCCTGTCCCGGCCGGAGGGCGGCGGCCGCAGCGGCAGCGGCACCCCAGGGTGCCGGTCGTGTCACTCCCCCGCGTGCGCCCGTTCCAGGGCCGCCATGTCCAGCTTGGTCATCTTGTACATCGCCTGGGCCGTACGGGCGGCCTTCTCCGTGTCCGCGTCGCCGAGCAACTCGATCAGGCCGTCCGGGACGATCTGCCAGGACAGCCCGTACTTGTCCTTCAGCCAGCCGCAGGGACCCGGCTCGCCGCCGTCCTCGACGAACTTGTTCCAGTAGTGGTCCACCTCCTCCTGGCCGTAGCAGTGGACCTGGAACGAGATCGCCTCGTCGAACGTGAACTGCGGGCCTCCGTTGACCGCGACGAACTTCTGGCCGTTGGCCACGAACTCGACGGCCAGCACGGAACCGGGCGTCCCGGGCCCGGCCTCGGTGTAGCGGCCGACCCTGCCGAGCCGGGAGTGCTTGAACGTCGAGACGTAGTAGTGCGCGGCCTCCTCGGCCTGGCCGTCGAACCACAGACAGGTGGTGAAACCGTCGGCGGGCATGTGTACCTCCTCGGGCGGGAAATCGTCGTCACCTCTGTCGACCGATCCTCGTCCGAAAACTCATCGGCCGCGCGCGCACGACCCCACCCCCGGCCGACCGGAGCCGCCCCGGCACGCGCCCCCGCCCCGCGGAAAACCCGTGCCCGGCGCGCCCGGCACGGAGTTAGCATCCGCGGACATGAATCCCACCGAATCCCCCGGCGTCCATCCGTTCCGTGTCGACTTCCCGCAGCGCGACCTCGACGACCTGCACCGTCGCCTCGACGCCACCCGCTGGCCCGACGAACTGCCCGGAGTGGGCTGGGCCTACGGAGTCCCGAAGGCCTACCTCCAGGATCTCGTCCACCACTGGCGGCACGCCTACGACTGGCGTGCGGCCGAGAAGCGCCTCAACACATGGCCGCAGTTCACCATCGAGATCGACGGCGCGCGCGTGCACTTCGCGCACATCCGCTCGCCGGAGCCCGGGGCGACCCCGCTGATCATGACGCACGGCTGGCCCGGGTCCATCGTCGAATTCACCGATGTCGTGGGGCCGCTGACCGATCCCCGCGCGCACGGCGGCGATCCGGCGGACGCCTTTCACCTGGTCGTGCCGAGCATCCCTGGCTTCGGGCTCTCGGGACCGACACGGGACACCGGCTGGGAGTTCACCCGGGTGGCCGCCGCGTTCGCCACGCTGATGGACCGCCTCGGCTACCGGCGCTACGGCGCGCAGGGCGGCGACTGGGGCGGGGCCGTCTCGCGCGAGCTCGGGCGGGCCCACCCCGACCGGGTGACCGGCGTCCATCTCAACCTGCTGCCCGGATCGTCCGCCGTCACCGAGCCGACCGCCGGGGAACTGGCCGCGCTGAGCCCGTACGAGCGCGAGCGCACCCTCCGCTCCTGGCGTCGCGGCCAGGAGTGGAACCGCGAGGAAGCGGGGTACGCGGCGATCCAGGCCACCCGGCCGCAGACGCTCGCGTACGCCCTCACGGACTCACCGGTCGGTCAACTCGCCTGGATCGCGGAGAAGTTCATGCGGTGGACGGACTCGCGGGAGTGCCCGGAGGACGCCGTCGACCGGGACCTCCTGCTGACCAACGTGATGCTGTACTGGCTGACCGGCACGGCGGGTTCCTCCGCCCGGATCTACTACGAGCGCGCCCACGCCGCCTACTGGGGCACACCGTCCGAGCCGTCGACCGCTCCGACGGCGCTCGCCGTCTTCCCCGAGGAGAACTTCGTCGCGCTGCGCCATGTCGCGGAGCGCACCGACACCGTCGTCCGCTGGACCGAGTTCGACCGGGGCGGCCACTTCGCCGCGATGGAGGAGCCGGATCTGCTGGTCGGGGACATCCGGGCGTTCTTCCGCCAACTCCGCGCCGCCGGCTGAGGAACGGCACGGGGGCGCGGCTCTGCCGACGGCGAATCTGCCACGGGCCGAGAAATCCGTTCCGGCGCTGGGGCCGGGCAGAGAGTGGAGTGAGCGGCGACGCCCGCCGCGTCACGACCAGGAGGAACGAGGAACCATGACTCCGCTCATCACCGGCCGGCATCCGGCCCGCACCCAGTGGGCCGAGGAGGGCGACACCCCGGCGACCCGCTACGACGACCATCTGGCCGCGCAGTTGCTCGCCCAGCGGATCATCTTCCTGGGCACCCAGGTCGACGAGGTCTCCGCGAACCGGGTGTGCGCCCAACTGCTCCTGCTCTCCGCCGAGGACGCGCGCACCGACATCAGCCTCTACATCAACAGCCCCGGTGGTTCGGTGACCGCCGGACTCGCCATCTACGACACCATGCGGCTGATCCCCAACGACGTCTCCACGCTCGCGATGGGGTTCGCCGCGAGCATGGGGCAGTTCCTGCTCAGTGTGGGCACCCGCGGCAAGCGCTTCGCGCTGCCGAACGCGCGGATCATGATGCACCAGCCGTCCGCGGGCATCGGCGGCACCACCGCCGACATCGAGATCCAGGCGCAGAACCACGAGTTCACCAAACGGGCCATCGAACGGATCACCGCGGAGCACACCGGCCAGAACGAGGAGACGATCTCCAGGGACGGTGACCGGGACCGCTGGTTCACCGCGGAACAGGCCAGGGAGTACGGCATGGTGGACCGGGTCGTGGAGTCGCTCGACGACGTCCGCCCGGCCGCGTCACGGCGACGGATGGGGCTCTGACATGGGTACGTACACGATCCCGAACGTCGTCGAGCGGACCCCGCAGGGCGAGCGGTCGTACGACGTCTTCAGCCGGCTGCTCTCCGAGCGGATCATCTTCCTCGGCACGGAGATCGACGACGGCGTCGCCAACGTCGTCATCGCGCAACTCCTCCATCTGGAGTCGTCGAGCCCGGAGAGCGAGATCGCGATCTACATCAACTCACCCGGGGGATCGTTCACTTCGCTGATGGCCATCTACGACACGATGACCTTCGTCCAGGCGCCGATCTCGACGTTCTGCGTCGGGCAGGCGGCCTCCACGGCGGCGGTGCTGCTCGCCGGGGGCGATCCCGGGCGGCGGTTCGTGCTGGAACACGCGCGCGTGCTGCTCGGCCAGCCGGCCAGCGGCGGCCGTCAGGGCACGGTGTCGGACCTCAGTCTCCAGGCCAAGGAGATGCTGCGGATCCGCTCGCAGGTCGAGGAGGTGCTGTCCCGGCACACCCACCACGACGTCGCCACGCTGCGCGCGGACATGGACCGCGACAAGATCTTCACCGCGCGGGAAGCGGTGGAGTACGGCCTCGCGGACGAGATCCTGAGCCGCCGGCTCGCCCTGATCTGACCCCGACCCGCCCGGAACCCGGCCCTTGCCGGGCAGCAGGGCCCCGGGGGCCCGCGCCCGGGGAGGGCGCGGTGCGCGGGCCGGCGTCAGGCGGCGAGGCACATGCCGTCGTACCGCGAGCCCGAGGACCGCGGGCCCGAGGACGGGGCCGACGCCGGGCGGCCGCGGACGGACTCGGCCCGGGTGTGCCGGGTCAGTTCCCGCTGGGCCAGCGACAGCAGTTCGGACAGGCCGAGACCGAGGGCGCGCGCGGCCGCGGCGAGGACCTCGGAGGAGGCCTCCTTGCGGCCGCGCTCCACCTCGGAGAGGTACGGCATGGAGATCCTGGCGGCCTCGGCGACGTCCTTGAGCGTGCGTTCCTGGGCCAGTCGCTCGCGCCGCAGGACGTCACCGACGAGGTCACGCCACAACGGCTCCCTGGCCGAGGGAGCGGGAGCCGCCGGTGGCCGGCGCGGCACGAGGACCGGTGGCCGGTGCGCCCGGGCCGGGGCATCGGCCCCGGCCGGTGTCCGGGAGGGCTCCGACGCCGCCGGACGCAGGGGGATGACGCGGGCTTCGTTCGTCACGTGGTCGCTCACCCCTTCAGCCTAGAAGCGCGGGGCCGTACGGGAAGGGAGCGGCGTTCCGCTCTCGGTGAAGCGGCCACGCACCGAAGGGTCCGCGCCGCTCCCGCTCGAAGCTCCCGGCACGGTGACGGCTTCGCGGGGTCAGGAGGATCCCGCGGAGGCGTCCGCCGACTGCGACGTCAGGTCGGCGGAGGCCGAACCCGAATCCGGGGGCGGTGCCTGCGACTCGGACGCCGGAGGCTCGCTGGACGGGGGCGGTTCCTCCGAGGACGGCGCGGAGGAGGACGGTTCGGAGGAGGCCGACGACGGGGCGGAACTCTCGGACGACGGTGAGGTCGAGGTCGACGGGGACTTGGAGCCCGAGTCACTGACCGACGGCGAGGGGCTCACCGGCGGGTGCGTCTTCTTGTCCTTCTTCACGTCGTCACCCCGGTGCCGCTTGATCCACTCGTTGCTCTCGGGGTCGTAGATGACGAACACGTCGATGACCGTCTTCGACGGCACGACGGCCACGCTGTTCTGCGGACGGTACGACGGCCACGGGTCGCCGGTCGTCTTGATGGTGCCCTTCTGCGGTACCGGTTCGAGCAGCGGGTTGCCGCACGCGCAGCGCACCCTGGGCACACCCCGGGAGTCCACGAGGACGGCGGTGCCTGCCTGGAGGACCGCCTGATAGCTGGTGGGGGCGCCGTTGCGGTAGCCGTGGTTGGTGACACGGGTGTCCAGGCGCAGTTGTACGGGGGTCAGGGAACGCAGATAGGCGGGGACCGCGTTCGGCTGGATGCCCTCGACCGAGGCGAAGGCCTTGTTCTTCGCGGGGTCCGCCTTCAGCGCGGTGATCTGCTTCTCGACGTCGCAGCTCGACACGTTGCGGGTGCCGCCGTAGAGACCCGGCGCGCTGCCGCTGTAGGTGCCGCCCTGGGTGGCCGGTGCCGACGAGGCCGCGGCGGAGGGCGTCGCCGACTCGATGGAACTGTCGTTGGCGGTCGACTCGGTGAACGAATCGGGCCCCGACTTGCTCGCGGGCTGCGCGAACACCTCGCTGCTGGCGTTCTTGGCCCCGCCGCCGTTGTTGGTGAAGACCAGTCCGAGGATCACCGCCGCCGCCACGACACCGGTGATCAGCGCGACCCGCGGCGCCGACCGCCACCACGGCCGCTCGGGTCCTCCGCCCGGCCCACCGGGTCCGCCGGCGCCACCGCCGGGCCCCTCGGGACCCGAGCCTCCGCCGCCCCCTCCCGAACCGCCGCCCCCCGGTCCTCCGGGTCCGCCTCCCTCGCCGGACGCACCGCTCGGCGGTCCGGCGGGCGGGACGTTGACGGGCTGGGTCGGGCTCGGCTGCGCCGGGCCCGACAGCGGGCCCGAGGGCGGGCCGGTGGGGCGGCCGGAGGACGGCTGTTCGACGCTCACGAGCTCTTCTCCCGTTGGAGGGATGCAGGGACGTCAGAGGGGCATATGTACTGCTTTCCTGCACAACGAACCCATTGTGTGCCCCGGTCCGCCGGTGCCCGCAAGCCGACGCGGGCGGCTCTCCCCGAGGGGCGGACGGTGTCGGTGCTGCTTAGCGTGGCAGCGTGAGCCCCCCGACACCGTCCGCCCAGCCGACCCCCAGCAGCGGTGCGCGTCCGGCCGCCCGTCACGGCTGGCTCCAGGCCCTCGTGGCCGTTCTGGCCGGTCTGGTCCTCATGGTCGTGGTCGCCGCTCTCGGCCTGTGGGCCTCCGGCGCCAACGGCCTTCCCGACAACGCCTTCCCCCGGGTGGTCGCGGCCACCCTGGTCACCGCGGTCGGCGGGACCGTCGAGTTCACCGGCGACGCGGGAGCCATCGCGGAGACGAAGGCGGGTCTCACGGTGACTCCCCTGTCCGTGACGCTGACCGGAGCGCTGGTGCTGGGGGCGGGCTTCCTGTGGCCGCTGCGCCATCGCGCCGTCGCCGGGGCGAAGGAGCTGGCCGGCTGGGCCGGACGGCTCGCGGTCCTGTGGCTGCTCGTGCTGATCGGGCTGGCGCTCGCGGCCCGCCAGAACTTCACCATCGACCTGGGGAACGGCACGATCGGCGCCATCGGCGACCTGTTCGGCGCAACGCCCGAGGTGGGTTTCAAGGCGTCCATGGCTCCGACCCTGGTCTTCGGGGTGCTGTGGCTCGCGGGCGTGTTCGTGATCGCGCTGCTGGTCTCGCGCGGCGCGCCGCTCCCCGCCCGGCTGCTGCGCTTCCAGGAGTCGGTGCGGCCGGCCGCGTACGCGATGGTGGTCCTGCTGCTCGTGTGCGTCGGCCTCGGCGTGGTCATCGGACTGGTGGTGGCGGCGACCCGCGGGCATCCCGCCGAGACCTTCGCCGTGATGCTCCTGGGCCTTCCCAACGTCGTCTGGCTCGCGTTCACGATCGGCCTCGGCGCCACCTGGAACGGACGGGTGGACGGCCCCTTCGGGCTGCCGATGCCCCATGTGCTCGACGAGGTGCTGCGCACTCCGGACGTGTCCGAGCTCAACCTCGGCTCGCTCGCGGACTACGACGGCAGGATCTGGTGGCTGGTGGTCGTCGACGCCGTCCTGCTGCTCGGGGCCGCGTTCCTGATGGCGGCCCGTTCACCGGCCCGGACGCGGGCCTGGCAGCACGCCGTCCGCATGGCGGTCGCGCTGGCGCTGACCGTGCTCATGATCTGCCTGCTCGGCCGGGTCTCGGCGAACTACGGCCTGTCGATCCTCGGTCTGGGCGACATCGGCGGCGGCCTCAAGGGAGAGCTCTTCCTGAAGCCCCAGGTGTGGGGTGCCCTCGGTCTGGCCCTGCTGTGGGGGCTGGTCACCGGGTTCCTGGGCGCCCTGATGGCGAAGGGCGTCCGGCGCAGGGGCGAGGTCGGCCCGGCCGGCTGACGCACACGGCCGAGCGTCGGTCGGCGGCTCAGCGGCGGAACACCGGGCGGGCCCAGACCGGCGGTTGCGGCACGGGTCCCGGCCCGCCGGGCACGGCCTCGGCGTCCGTGGCCGAGGCGGTGCCGCTCCCGGTCGCGACGCCGCGCGCGGCGACCCGCAGCGCGCTGACGAAGGCCAGGCACGAGTCGTACCGGTCGTCGGGGCTCTTGGAGAGCGCCTTCGCGAGGACCGCGTCGACGGCCTCCGGGATGTCGGGGCGCACGGAGGTCAGGGCCGGCGGCTGGTCGTACTGGTGGGCCCACAGCAGCGCCATGTCGTCGTCGCGCTGGAAGGGCGGACGGCCGGCCATCGTCTCGTAGACGACACAGCCGAGGCTGTAGACGTCGCAGCGGCCGTCCACCGGTTTGCCGGAGATCTGTTCGGGCGCCACGTAGTCGAGGGTGCCGACGAACTGTCCGACGCTCGTGAACCCGGTCAAGGACAGGGACTTCTTCGTCAGTCCGAAGTCGGTGAGATAGACGTGCTCGGGGTGGTCGCTGTCGGTGCCCTGGGCGACCAGGATGTTGCCGGGCTTCACGTCCCGGTGCACCAGGCCGTGGTCGTGGGCCGCGTCGAGCGCGGAGGCGACCTGGATGCCGATCCGGCCGGCCACGGTGACCGTCAGCGGGCCCTCCCGGTCGAGGAGATGACGCAGGTCGCGCCCGGCGACGTACCGCATGGCGATGTAGAGGACGCCGTCCGTCTCGCCCGCCTCGAAGACGGGCACGATGTGCGGGTGGTCGATCGCGGCGGCGACCCGCGACTCGTGGGTGAAGCGGCCGCGGAAGGTGTCGTTGCGGGCGAGTTCCGGGGCGAGCAGTTTGAGCGCGACCGTGCGGTCCAGCCGCAGGTCCTTGGCCTGGTAGACGACGGCCATCCCGCCGCGGCCGATCTCCCGCTCGATCCGGTAGCCCGCGATCTGCCGCCCGATCAGCTCGGAGGGCCGCCCCGAGAACGGACTGGTGCCCGGCCCGGACGTCTCGTCCATCAGCGGTCACCCCGCTCGTGCCGCGCGCCCCGCATCAGTCCTCGCCCTTGTCGTCGCTGTCGAAGGTGACCAGGCGGGTGGGCTCGTGTCCGCCGGGGGGTACGCCCGGTGGCCCTCCGGGAGGTCCGCCGGGGGCGGATTCCCGCACGATCCGCGTCGGCTCCGCCTGGCGCTCCCTCGCCCGGTCCGGCCGCTGCGCCCGGTCCGGCTCCTGCGCCCGGTCCGGCTCCTGCGCCCGGTCCGGGTCCTGTGTCCGGTCCGGCACCTTCGTGTCGCCCGGCCCACCGGACGGGTCCGGTCCCCGCGCGCCGCCCGGCACCTTGGTCCGGTCCGGAACCCGCGACTCGTCCTGCTCCCGCCCCCGGTCCTCCACGTCCTCCACCCGGTCCCGCTCCGGCGTCCGGTCCTGTTCCCGCGGCGGTTCCTGCTCCCGGGGCTCGTGCGTCGTCTCGCGTCGCGTGCTCGACGGGGTGCGCTCGGCCGCGAACGTGCTCAGCCGGGTTCCGTCGCAGTACACCCAGCGCTCGTGCTCGCCGTCGTACAGCCACATCGACTCGCCGTCGACGATCACACCGATCCGGTTGCCCTGCGTCCGGGCGCGGAAGCTCTCGGCCTCCAGCCGCCCGGACGCCAGTTCCTCCGCCGCCCGCCGGTACTCGGTGAGCGCCTGGTCGACGCGGGCCAGCAGCGGGCGCGGATCGGCCGTGCGGGCGAGCGGGCGGGTCGCCGCCGGCGGTACCTGCGGTACGGCGATGAGCAGACGGCCGTCCACCCATGCCGACCAGCCGTTGGCGCACACGACCCGCCCCCAGTCACCGAGCCGGTCGACGAGTTCGACCGGCAGCAGCGCGTCCAGGGGCACGGTGGGCCGCGACGGGTCCGGCGACTCCCACGCGGGCAGCCCGTCCTGCGGAACGACGTGCGTCGGGCGGAATCCGGGGCTCGTCATCGGCGGCTACTTCCGCATGACCGCGGGCTCGTGCCGTCGCAGCAGCCGGGCGACCAGCCAGCCGAAGACGACGGAGAGCACGATGAGCATGCCCATGTTGAGGAGCCAGGCGCTGGTCGTGTGCCGGAACATCGGGTCGCCGGTCAGTTCGCCGGGCACGATCCGGGCGAGGCCGATGGTCCCGGCCATCGCGCCCAGGGCCCAGCGGGAGGGCACGAGCCAGGAGAGCTGTTCGAGGCCGGGCACGCCGTGCAGCTTCAGCAGGGCGCCGCAGAACACCACCTGGACGATGGCCAGCAACACCAGCAGCGGCATCGTCACCTCCTCCTTGCGCACCACGGCGGAGACGAGGAGGCCGAGCATCATCGCGGTGAAGGACAGCAGGGCCACGGCCAGCGTGATCTCCAGCAGGGGCGGCATCAGGACGCCTTCGCCGCCCGGGGCGTTGAGATCGACTCCGAACAGGCCCACGAGCGTGAGCACGACGGCCTGGAGCACGGTGATGGTGCCGAGGACCACGACCTTGGACATCAGGTACGCCGATCTGGACAGACCGACGGCCCGTTCTCGCTGGTAGATCGTCCGTTCCTTGACGAGTTCGCGCACGGCGTTGGCCGCGCCGGTCAGGACGCCGCCGACGCACAGGATGAGCAGCGCGTTCATCGCCGTCTCCTGGGTCAGCTTGCCGCCGGCCAGCGCCCGCGCCATCGCGCCCATCACGAACGGCAGGGCGATCATGATGGCGAGGAAGGTCCGGTCGGCCCCGAGCGCGGCCGCGTAACGGCGGACCAGGGTGCGGAGCTGGGAGCCCCAGCTCTGGGCCTTCGGGGGCGGTCCGACGAGCGCTCCGGTGGCCGCGTCCGGCATCCTCGGCTGCGAGGTCGATTTGTCGATGTACTGACGATGGAACGGCGAGTCCTGGTACTCCCCCGCCCAGTCACGGTCCGTGTCGCGCTCGAAGGCCTCGAACGCCTCGGGCCACTGCCGGTAGCCGAAGAAGGCCAGGGTGTCGTCGGGCGGTCCGTAGTAGGCGACCTTGCCGCCGGGCGCCAGGACCAGGAGCCGGTCGCAGACGTCCAGGCTGAGCACGCTGTGGGTGACCACGATGACGGTACGGCCGTCGTCGGCGAGGCCGCGCAGCATGTGCATCACCGAGCGGTCCATGCCCGGGTCGAGCCCGGAGGTCGGTTCGTCCAGGAAGAGCAGGGACGGCTTGGTGAGCAGTTCCAGGGCCACGCTGACGCGCTTGCGCTGGCCGCCCGACAGACTGTGGATGGGCTGGTCGACGCGCTGCTCCAGGCCCAGCTCGCCGATCACCTCGTCCACCCGCGCCAGGCGCTCGGCCTTCGCGGTGTCCTGCGGGAAGCGCAGTTCGGCGGCGTAGGTCAGGGCCCGGCGCACGGTGAGCTGGGCGTGCAGGATGTCGTCCTGCGGGACGAGGCCGATGCGCTGGCGCAGTTCGGCGTAGTCGCGGTACAGGTCACGGCCGTCGTAGAGCACCGTGCCGTGGTCGGCGGGGCGCTGCCCGGTGAGCGCGTTCAGGAGCGTGGACTTGCCCGCGCCGCTCGGACCGACGACGGCGAGCAGACATTTCTCGCCGACGGGAAAGGACACCTGGTCCAGGAGCGTCTTGCGGCCCCGGTCGACCTCGACGACGAGGTCCTGCACGTCGAGGGAGACCTCGCCGCTGTCGACGTACTCCTGGAGCTGGTCCCCGACGAGGCAGAACGCGCTGTGCCCGATGCCGACGATGTCACCCGGTGTGACCAGGGCCTGTGCGACGGGCTGTCCGTTGAGGAACGTGCCGTTGTGGCTGCCCAGGTCGACGATCTCGTACGTGCCGTCGGGCCGGGCCCGCAGTTCGGCGTGGTTCCGGGAGACGATCAGGTCGTCGATGACGAGGTCGTTGTCGGGGCCGCGGCCGATGCGCACGGTGCGGGAGGGCAGCGGCCGTACGGTGGTCGGCTGTTTGAACGTGCTGGTGGCGGCCGGCATGGAGACGGCCGAGGGGCGCTCCGCGACGGGGGGCGGGCGGCTGACGAGGACGGCGCGCGGGCCGTCGGCGGGACTTCCGAAGCGGATCACGCTGCCGGGTCCCACGCCCCATTCGTGGACGCGGCGGCCGTCGGCGTACGTGCCGTTCGTGCTGTTCTCGTCCTCGAGCGTCCAGTGATCGGCGTGGGGCCGCAGCACGGCGTGGTGCCACGAGACCCGGACGTCGTCGATCACGACGTCGCACAGCGGATCGCGCCCGACGTGGTAATCGTGGTTCGGACTCATCACCGTCGAGCCCGTCTCGGTTTCGAGGACGAGCTCGGGTGCGGTTGCCGCGACAGGCCTCTCTGCCATGCCAGAATTCTAACGATTCGCCCCCTTGTGCGCCTGATCTGCGCTCGGCGGCCGGGGCGCCCGGAGGCTCAGGCGGCGGAGATCCCCAGCACCGCGGCGGTGCGGTGCATGCGCAGCGCGTCCACCGATTCCGCGAGCAGTTCGTACTCGGTGGTGTCGTCGCTGGTGGAGACACGGACGAGTTTGCCCGCGGCCAACTCCTCGGCGACGAGCTCTTGTTGCTCCGAGTCGCCGCACCACGCCCGCAGCATCGTGGGGACGTCGGGGACACTGTCCCCCACCGGCGCGATCGAGTTGGGCGGAAAGGCGGGGTCCTCGGGCTGCGGATCGAGCCTTTCGGCCATCCAGGCCGCTCGGTCCCGCATCCACCACAGGGCCAGCGCCAGGGTCGGCGCTCGATAGGTGCCGAGGGGTACGCCGACTCGCTGACCGCCGCACATGCCGTACGCGGTGACATGGCACAGGAATTCGTCGTGCACGATCTCCCCCATTGGCGTCGCTCGTCGCCGGTCCGGCCTCACTTTCCCTGCGGCTCTTGGGCGTTGCTCCGTGCAATTGCACGGGCTTGGTTGAATTGCCCTACTGATTGAGTATCGCCACTACTGACACACTGTCACCATGTGAATCCAGCCAGTCTCTTGGCATATTCACCGCGATGGTTGGCCGAAACGGCATCGACAGCTTTCCCGGCCCCGGAACGCGCCCGGTCTCCGGCATGACCCGCGAGGTAATCGACCCCTCGGGCGGCGCCCGTCAGGGTGGGCGTAACGCGTCCCGGCGGCGGAACACCCGCCCGGGACACGGACCTTGACCATGAATACGTTCCCCGCTGGAGGCTGGTTCACCATGTCCGCGAACACCGAGCGCCACGAGACCGCCGTCACCCGCTACTTCGAGGCCTGGAACGCGAGCGGGCCGGACACCTCCGCGAAGGCGGTGGCCGCCGCCTGGGCACCGGACGGCACGTACACCGACCCGCTCGCCGACGTCCGCGGGCACGAGGAGATCGCGGCCATGATCGCCGCGGCGCACGAGCGGTTCCCCGGTTTCGTCTTCCGCCCGCTGGGCGCGGTCGACGGCCACCACGACATCGCCCGCTTCGGCTGGGAACTGGTCGACGAGACGGACGGCTCGGCGCCCGTCGCGGGCTTCGACGTGATCGTCCTGGACGGCGAGGGCCGGATCCGGAGCGTGCACGGATTCCTGGACCGCGTCCCGTCCTGACACGCGGCGAGGTCCCCGACGCGGCCGTGCGTCGGGGACCTCGAAATGCCGCCGGGGCCGCGCCCGGCGTCGTACGTCCTACGCCTTGATCACCGCGTCGATCCGGGCGAGTTCGTCGTCGGTGAAGTCCAGGTTGGCGATGGTGGCGACGCTGTCCTCGAGCTGGCGCGGGCTGCTGGCGCCGACCAGGGCCGAGGTGACCCGGCCGCCGCGCAGCACCCAGGCCAGCGCGAGCTGGGCCAGCGACTGGCCGCGCGACTTGGCGATCTCGTCGAGGGTGCGCAGGCGGCCCACGAGATCCTCGGTGACCGTGTCCGTGCTCAGGAACGGGCTGTCGCTCGCGGCCCGCGAGTCCTCCGGGATGCCGTTCAGGTACCGGCCGGTGAGCAGGCCCTGCTCCAGCGGCGAGTACGCGATGGAGCCGACCTGGAGCTCGTCGAGCGTGTCCAGCAGGCCCTCGTCCTCAGGCCGACGGTCGAGCATCGAGTAGCGGGGCTGGTGGATGAGCAGCGGGGTGCCCAGCTCGGCGAGGATCCTCGCGGCCTCACGGGTCTGCTCCGCCGAGTAGTTCGAGACCCCGACATACAGCGCCTTGCCCTGCTGGACCGCCGAGTGCAGGGCGCCCATCGTCTCCTCGAGCGGGGTCTCCGGGTCGGGACGGTGCGAGTAGAAGATGTCGACGTAGTCCAGACCCATCCGGCCCAGGCTCTGGTCGAGCGAGGACAGCAGGTACTTGCGCGAGCCCCACTCGCCGTACGGGCCCGGCCACATCAGATAGCCGGCCTTGGTGGAGACGACCAGCTCGTCGCGATGGTGCGCGAAGTCCGCCTTGAGGGCGTCGCCGAGGGCGGACTCGGCGGCGCCGGGCGGCGGGCCGTAGTTGTTCGCCAGGTCGAAGTGGGTGACGCCGAGGTCGAAGGCGCGGCGCAGGATCGCGCGCTGGACGTCCACGGGCCGGTCCGGGCCGAAGTTGTGCCACAGGCCGAGCGACAGCGCGGGGAGCTTCAGGCCGCTGCGGCCGGTCCGCCGGTAGGGCATGTCCGCGTAACGATCGGGGTGCGGGGTGTACAACGCGTACTCCTGTGAGGCCGGGGAAACAGGCTTCCACTCTCGCGCGCCCGGTGGGCACCGGTCCAACGGGAGGATCGGATGGCATTGAGCGATCCGGCTTCTCAATCGGTCGAGGCACCCTCCGATCGCGCCTACCCTTGCCTCTCATGGAACTGCGTCATCTTCAGCATTTCGTCGCCGTCGCCGAGGACCGGCACTTCACCCGGGCGGCGGAGCGGCTGATGGTGTCGCAGTCGGGCCTCTCCTCGTCGATCAGGGCGCTGGAGCGGGAGCTCCAGGCGCCGCTCTTCGTCCGTACGACCCGCCGTGTCACCCTCACGGAGGCCGGTCGCGCCCTGTTCGTCGAGGCGGAGCGGATCCTCGCGCAGGTGCGTTCTGCGCACGACGCCGTGGCCGCCGTGCAGGGGGTGCTGCGCGGCACGTTGTCCCTCGGCACCGAACAGTGCATCGCGGGCGTGCACTGCGCCAGGCTCCTCGCGGCGTTCCGGCGGCGCCACCCGGACGTGGAGATCCGGTTGCGCCAGGCGGGTTCCGAGGCGCTGGCGGAGGAGGTCGCGGCGGGCCGTCTCGACCTGGCCTTCGCGGTGCGGACCCGGGCCGACTCCGAGCATCTGCGGTCGGTGCCGCTGGCCAGTGAGCCGATGACGGTCCTCTGCCACCCGGAGCACCCGCTCGCCACGGCGGCCGTGGTGACGCCCGAGGAACTGGGCGAGGAGGCCTTCGTCGACTTCCACCCCGACTGGGGCCCGCGGCGCACCACCGACGCGGCGTTCGCGGAGGCGGGGGTGCAGCGGACGGTGGCCCTGGAGGTCAACGACGTCCACAGCCTCCTGGAGCTCGTCCACGAGGGCCTCGGGGTCGCCGTCGTACCGCGCCACTTCGGTCACAAGCCGGAGGCCCGCGATCTCACCGCGCTGCCCTTCAAGGGCGCTTCGGAGGGGTCGTACGAGACGGTCGCGATGCTGCCGCCGGAGGAGGCCACGAGCCCGGCCGCACGGGCCCTGATGACGCTGCTCGACGCCTCGGGGGACGGGGCCTGAGCCGGCGCCGGTCCGGTTCCCGGGAGCGGAGGCCGGGAAGGGCGGTTCCGGACGCAGGGACGGGCGCGATGCGCGATGGTGGTTCCATGCTTGCCAAGGACATCCTCATCGACGGCTTCGGCCGCATCCGGGAAGAAGTCCACGCCGCTGTCGGCGACCTCGCGCCGGAGGCCCTCAACGCCCGCCCCGCCGAGACGGCGAACTCGATCTCCTGGCTGGTCTGGCACCTCACCCGGGTCCAGGACGACCACGTCGCCGACGCGGCCGGGACGGAACAGGTGTGGCTCACCGACGACTGGGCGAAGCGCTTCGGGCTCGACCTGCCGCGGGGCGACACCGGGTACGGCCACACGTCCGCGAAGGTCGCCCGGGTCCGGGTGGAGTCGGGCGACCTGCTGCTCGGCTACTACGACGCGGTCCACGAGCGGACCCTCGACTACATCGGCGGTCTGGCCGCCCACGACTTCGAACGCGTCGTGGACGAACGCTGGGACCCGCCGGTCACGCTCGGCGTCCGTCTGGTCAGCGTCCTGTCCGACGATCTCCAGCACGTCGGACAGGCAGCCTACGTACGCGGGCTGGTTCAGACGTCGTAACCGGGAAGGACGACGTCCTCGATCAGGGCCTTGCGCTCGTCGAAGGGGATGAACGCGCTCTTGAGGGCGTTCACCGTCACCGTGCGCAGGTCCTCCACGCCCCAGCCCGCCTCGTCGACGAGCAGCGCCATCTCCCGGGTCATCGTCGTGCCCGACACCAGGCGGTTGTCGGTGTTGAGGGTGACGCGGAAGCCCAGGTCGCGCAGGGCGGTGATGGGGTGCTCGGCGATGGACTTGGCCGCGCCGGTCTGGAGGTTGGAGGTCGGGCACATCTCCAGGGCGACGCGGCGGTCGCGCACCCAGCCGGCGAGCCGGCCGAGCTTGCCGTCCACGATGTCCTCGGTGATGCGGACGCCGTGGCCGATGCGCTGGGCGCCGCAGACCTGGAGCGCCTGGTGGATGCTGGGCAGGCCGTGGGCCTCGCCGGCGTGGATGGTGAACGGGACGCTCTCGCGGCGCAGGTGCTCGAAGGCGTCGAGGTGGTCGGCCGGCGGGAAGCCGTCCTCGGCGCCCGCGATGTCGAAGCCGACGACGCCGGCGTCACGGAACGCCACCGCGAGGTCGGCGGTCTCGCGGGTCCGGTCGAACATCCGCATGCCGCACAGCAGGGTGCCGACGCGCACCGGGGTGCCCGCCGCGGCGGCCTTGGCCATACCGGCCGCGAGGCCTTCCTGCACGGCCTCGACGACCTCGGGCAGGGTCAGGCCGCCGTTGACCATGAGCTCGGGCGCGTAGCGCACCTCGCCGTAGACGACGCCGTCCTCGGCGAGGTCGAGGACGTACTCCTCGGCCGTGCGCAGCAGGCCCTCGCGGGACTGCATGACGGCGAGGGTGTGCTCGAAGGTGGCTATGTAGCGGACGAGGTCGCCGGAGTTGGCGGCCTCGACGTACCAGGCGGCCAGTTCCTGCGGGTCCGTCGTGGGCAGGGTGTGCCCGACGGTCTCGGCGAGCTCGACCAGGGTGGCCGGGCGGAGGCCGCCGTCGAGGTGGTCGTGCAGGACCGCCTTCGGCAGGCGGCGGATGGTGTCGATGTCGATGCGGGGCGCGGTCATGTGCGGTGTTCCTCGGGAGGTCGTTCGGAGCGGGAGGGAGCGGAAGAGCGTGGGGGCGGCAGCCCGCGTGACGTGCGGGAGGCCGGGTCAGTCCGCGGGCTGGAGCAGGTCCCAGCGGTTGCCGTACAGGTCCTGGAAGACGACGACCGAGCCGTACGGCTCGTGGCGCGGCTCCTCCAGGAAGGTCACGCCGGCGGCGCGCATCCTGGCGTGGTCGCGGGCGAAGTCGTCGGTGTGGAGGAAGAAGCCGACCCGTCCTCCGGTCTGGTCGCCGATGCGGCCGCGCTGTGCCTCGTCCTTGGCCCGGGCGAGCAGCAGCCCGGTCCCGCCGCCGTCCGCGCCCGGCTCGACCACGACCCAGCGGGAGCCGTCGGGGCGCGGGGTGTCCTCGACGAGGCGGAATCCGAGGGCTTCGGTGTAGTGGCGGATGGCCTCGTCGTAGTCGTCGACGACGAGGGTGACTAGGGCGACGCGTCTCATCTGTCTCCTCGGAGCTCTCCAGGGTTATACGTAACACGTAGGGTACGACATTCACGGTCGGGCGCCAGGCAGGGCCCGCCGCCGGGCGGTGCGGCGCCCGGCGGCGCAGGCTGAAAGGGTGCCGATCTTCGCGAGGTGATCCGCGTCGGGTGATCCGAGTCGAGTGATCCGACCGGGGTGATCCGAGCGTGGTGATCCAACCGAGGTAGTCCGACCGGGGCGACCCGGGAACGATCCCGGCCGTCGTTCGTCTACAGTTATGTAGACGTAGTCAGCGAGGGAGACGGGTGCGGGGCGGGCTGTCCTGCCATGCGCGTGCCCGCCGAGGAAAGGGGCCACGCCCATGTCCGCCGCACCCGCGCGCGAGGCCGACGCCGTTCCGGCCAAGCCGTGAAGCGCGAGGGTGTCCGTGCCGTCGCCGCGTCGGCCGCGATGGGGAGTCTGGCCGCGTTCGTGCTGCTGACGCTGGTCGTCACCACGCACGAGGGTGCTCCCCTGTTCGGCGACAGCGGGCTCGCCTCGTGGTCGCTCGAGCACCGTCCGGACGTGGCGCTCGCCATGGCACGCGGGGTGACGTACACGGGCACGGGCGCCGTCCCGTACGCGCTGGTCGTCGTGGCCGGCCTCGTCCTCGGGCGGACCGGGCGTACGACGCGCCAACGGGTCGCGGTCGTCGCGGCGTGCGTGGGCGCCCTGGCCGCCGCGCAGGCCGTTCGGTTCGCGGTGATGTCACTGATAGCCCGGCCCCGGCCCCCTCTGGCGAACTGGGCCACCCACGCCTCGGGCTGGTCGTTCCCCTCCGGCCACACCACGACCTCGGCCGTCGCGGGCGGCATCCTCATCCTCGCGGTGCTGGCCCGCGCCCCACAGTCCAGGAGAACGCTGGTCCCGCTCATCGGCTGCTGGGCCGTGCTGGTCGGCCTGTCCCGCGTCTACCTGGGCGTCCACTGGTTCTCCGACGTCCTGGGCGGCTGGCTGTTCGCCGTCTGCTGGCTGAGCGCGCTGGTGTACGGCGTGACGCGGTTCCTCCCCGAAACCTATGCCGCGCTGACGGCGCCCACGCCCCGCGGGGAGCCCACGGCGGACGGACGCGATGACGGAACCCGGGAACAGCGCGAGCGGGGCGACGTCCCCCCTCACACTCCTGGGTGACCGTTCGATCGAGGAGTATCGGTGTGCACGCCCGGCAGCCCGGACTGAGCGTCAAGGCCCGCAGGAACGCGCGTCAGCCCTCGTCCTGCCGCCAGTCACGAGGCCAGTTCCCCGAGGGAGGCGGCGGGCCGGCGACGCCGAGTTCACGGCGTGCACAGGCGTAGAACGCGTCGCGCTTCTGACTGACTCGTTGCGCGTCGCGCGTCCACTTGTCCGCCTCGCGCCCCTGTTCTCGCACGTGCAGTTCCAGGGTCCAAACCGCCTCGTGCCAGGATCGCGCCGCCACGACGGTCTCGACATCGCCGACCAGCAGCACGGATTCCCACAGCGAGGCCCTGCGCGCCTCCGCCTCGGCGAGCAGTTGCAGGCCTGCCGCGGGCTCCAAGGGGTCGACGACGTTCGCGTAGCCCAGCGCCGCTCCGATGCGCTGGCTGATCCATATCTGCTCTTTGAGGGCGTTGCCGTATCGCGCGTACACCTCGAACTTCTTCTCGTGCCATCGCTCGGCCTGTGTCCGGTGCCAGCGTTTGCGCTCGGTCAACGTCGTGGTCGCGTACGAGCCCGCGGCACCGACGCCCACGGCCAGCAGTGTGGCCAACTGATCCAGGAACATCCCCACCCCCGTGCGGTCATCGAGCCGTGAGCAAGTCGTTCTCGCAGATCTTCCCCGCCTGGTGCCGGCCATTCCAGAGGGCGATCCGGCCTACGGATGCTCGTGACGTCACGCGAAGTCTCGGGCTGTAGGCTGCGCCCGCGCCGATCACTTGAGGAAGGCCATGGAGCTATCGCTCCGGTAACCGCCTGGCGAACAGCGGCCTCGGGGGTGTTCCGGGAGTCGTCGGGGTCGCGTACGTCGTGAAGGCCGAGAGTGGGGTGCCGCGGGGTCTCGCCGTGCTGGGTGTGGTCGGGTTTTCCGTGCTGGCCGTACGTGGATACCGGCTCGGCGTGACGTATGACCACGCACGGATCACCGTTCGGGGCTACCTGCGCACACGGGTCGTCGACCGGGAAGACATCACCGGGATCACGGACTTTCCAGCCGTGCGGTGGACATCCCGCGATGGGCGCACACGGTGGACTCCGTTGACGGCCTTCGTCACGGGCGCCGGCGAAACCTCGGCGTCCCGCATGAGGAAGGAACGCGCCGTCAGGAAGCTGCGGCAGTGGGCACGGCGAGGAGGGGGCTGAAGCGTGCGTGCGAAGACCGGCGTGAAGGGCATGAACGGCGTGCGCGGAAGGACCGGCGTCGAGGATGATCGCCACGTGACCGTGCGGCCGTGGCACGCGTTCGCGGTCGGGTCCGTGCTGGGGGCGGCCGCTCTGTTCGAGCGGGTCCGAGGCTTCCGATCGGGTCGGCAGTACGTCCTGTGCCACGCTTCGTCGGCGGTGGATCACCTCACGATCGTGGCGCTCGCCCTGGCCGGCGGGGCGCTCGTGGCAGGGGTGGTCGGCGGGGTGACGGCGATCATGATCGATGCTTCGCGGCCCAACCCGGTGTTCCTCATCGCCTGCATGGTGGCCGCGCTCGCCTGTGTCGTGGCAGCGGACACGGTGGACGCCGCGGGCGAACGGCGGGCGGCGCGTCTCGCGGCCCAGGGTTTCCATGAGGGGCAGTGCGACTACACGCCGCAGGTCTACTCGGCGACTCCCGGTTGGTTCACCTGGTGATCCGCCGCCGGTCAGCCGACGCCACTGCCGCGCTCACGGCCGACGAGCGCCCCGGCGATCAGTCGAAGGCGATCAGCAGGCCTCCCCCGCCGCCCCTCCAGCCGATGCTCAGCGCGCCGTCGGCGATGTCGAGGATGTCGAGCTCCTCGTCGTCGTCAGAGGCGTCCGGCGCCTTCATGGACGGCAGCTTCAGGGTGTGGAGCGGACGGCCGGTGTCCGCGTCGAGGACGAGCAGCTCGGCGTGGATCCGGCGGCCCTTGTCGGCCTCCGTGAGGAACGGCCGGCGTACGACGTACACCCGGCCGTCGGCGATCTCGGGGGCCCCGTACTCCTGGCCGGCGGGTGCCCGCATCTGCCAGGCGCGGTGGCCGTCCCGGGTGTCGTAGGCCGCCAGCAGGGTGCCGTGATCCCCGGGGCGGTCCTTCGCGTCGGTGCCGACCAGTACCGTGCCGTCGTCGGCGGCGACCTCGTCCCAGCTCACGAAGGGCAGAGTGCCGCGGCGGGAGACACCTTGCCGGTCCACGTCCGACACCTGGACGTTCCGCTCGAGCTCCGGGTCCTCGGTGACGCGGGTGTGCCCGCTCCAGGCCTCCTCGACGGATTCCTCGGTGCGCTGTCGCCAAAGGACCCGGCCCGTGCGATGGTCGACGCCGAGCAGAAGGTGGTACGTGTCCCACTCGGGTTTCACCACGTTGCACATCACCTGGACGGCGCTCAGACCCTCCGGCAGGGCGTGCACGTGAACGACGAGCACCTGGGGACACGACGTGGGCGTCCTCACCGTCCACAGGCTCCGGCCGTCGCGCTCGTCGAAGGCTCGCACGGCGCCGGGTGCCCCGGTGACGACCTGGCCAGCGGCGAGCACCACGCGCCGCCAGCCTTCTTCCCGGACGTCCACGCGCCACAGCAGCTTGCCCGTACGCACATCGATGCCGACGAGCCTGCCGTCACTCTCGCCGACGACCACGGTCCGTTCCGACACCGATACGGCATTCACGAGGCCCTCCGGATCCCGGCGCTCGTAGTGCCAGTACTCCTCACCGGTCCGCAGGTTCACCGCCCTGACACCGGAATCCGTCTCCCGGACGGACAGCCCGTGCACGAGCGCCCGTTGGACCGTGGTCCCGCGTACGACGTGGGCGGGCGCGACCGGGGCACCCGAGGCGAACGCGGCCGGAAAGGGGCCACGGGCTTCGGTGAAGACGTCCCCCCACTGGTGCCCGTGCTTCAGCGGCACGACCACGACGAAGAAGACCAGCACCATGACCTCGACCAGCAACCGCACGCGAGCCCCGCGCACGTCCACGCGCCTCAGGGCGGTTCCGCCCGGACCCCTCGTCAGTCCCACCCCTGGTTCTCCGAGCAAGTTCATACGTCGTCGCGCCACGACCGCCCCCCACCCCCGCGGACCCTGCCGCCTGTCGCGGTGACACGGCGGCGGCTCAGGGATCTTCGCGCCCGGTCGACGGGCCGGGCAAGTGGAAGCGCCGACAAAGCCGGTTGAGACCTTGCGATCGCGCGGACGCGTGACCTGCCACGTCGCCGTCAGTCGCGGAAGCAGCCGAAGTCCTCGTCGTTCCGGTTCTCGTACGACCTGCGCGACTCCTCCTGGCCCTCGCTGAAGACGACGCGGCCCGTGGCCAGTTGGCGCGGCTCGAAGGTGAGGAAGCCCGAGACGAGATCGTCCGACGTCATGTTGGCGCGCAGCGCGTAGGTGACCGTGGGGTCCAGCTCGACGGTCAGGGGGAGCTGTGTGGTGAAGCCTTGGGGGGCGGTCCCGAGCTGGACGCGGTGCAGCGGGGTCCCGGCGGAAGCCTTGATGTGCCAGAGCAGTCGGCCCGGATCGTCGACGGTCCCGTCGCGATCCCAGCGGTACAGGGCTACCTCGGTGATGCCGTCGGGCCCGGCTCCCGGGCACTCACGCCAGCCGATCACCGGACCGGAACTCCCGCTCTCGACGAACAGCGGATCGAACTCCGCGCCACAAGCACTCAACAGAAGCGCGAGAACGATGACACCGCTTGAACGCCGCCATTTCACCTTCCGGAGTGTACGAGCGAGGGGGCGTGGCGCCACCCCGGCGAACGTCTCGACCTGATACCGCCGGGCAGCGGCCCGCGTTGTCGGCTCACGGCCGCCCCCTCGCCCGCCTCCCAAGCCCGGCCGGCCCGGCACCTAAGCTTCCTTCCATGGCATACGAGCTGAACTCCCTGCTCGGTCGTCTCGTCGGCTTCCGGCTGTACTCGGTGCAGTTCGTGATGGACTACGTCCAACTGCACTTTGACGGACCGACCGACGACGCGCCTTTGCTCACCTGCGACGTGCTGCCCGCCGTCACGCTGTCCGGGCGGCGGTTCTCCCCGACGGAGACCGGCTGGGCCGACGCGCTGCTCGGACTGATCGCCCAGGACGTGACCGGCACCCACGAGTGCACGGGGATCGGGATCAAGGTCGACTTCGCGACCGGCTCCCTCCAACTGCACCCGGCTGAGAGCGAACTCGTCGGTCCGGAGATCGCCATGCTCAGCGGCTTCGCCGATCAGCGCTGGATGGTCTGGCGGCCGGGCGAGGAAGCCTTCGAAGACCTGTAGCCGTAGTGCGAATAGCCGTAGTGCGAAAGGACGCGTCCGGTGCTCCTGGGCGGGTGCGGGGCGGTCGCTATCATCACCCCATGACGTCATATGAGGCCCATGCCGCGTAGGGCCCCGGGTCGGCTTCGTGGTGGGGGGTCCGGGCGGGGTGGCCGTGCCGGGGTGAGTTCCCTGGTGGTCGGTACGTGTCCGGGGGCGCCGGCGTGTGCCGATGTGCACACGTATCTCTTTGTCGACGGGCTCGACCTGGTGACGCGGAGCTACGGGGGCGCGCTGGGCCTGCACCCCCGGCGGCTCCTTCGCCCCGGCGGGCCTCTCTACCCCTCGGACACGCCGCGCGTCGTGAAGGTGGCCGACCATGGACACGCCGACGCCGACCCCGGCGGACTCACCATCACCGTGCGGCTCCAGGGTGAGACGGTCGTCTGGTCCGAGCTGATGTACCCGGACCTCGAACTCGGGGTCGTCGAGGAGGTCCGCTTCCATCTGGCGCAGTATCTCGGTGAGATCGAGCGGGTCCACGGAGCCTGGCGATGAACATCCCGCGGGACGAGGAGCCCACTCTGGACGCCATCGATGCCGTCGACTGGTCGGCGCTGCCCAATCCGACGGGGGACCACTGGGACGATCCGCGGGGCGTCGCCGACGCGCTGCGACGGCTGGCGGTGTCCACGACGGCCAACGAGACGGGGGACGCCGCGGCGAGCCTCGCCGGCCGCGGCTTCGTCTGGGGCCACGCCGCCATGGTGTTCCCCGCGGCCCACGCGGCCACCCCGATCCTGCTGGACCTCGTCGCGAGCGGTCGGCGGCCGCGCATCAAGGACGTGGCGGTCGGGCTGCTGTCCGACGCGCTGGGCTGCGATCCACCGGCCGGCCACAACCGCGTGGACACCGACTACGGCGCCGGCATCCCTCTCTGCTGTGCCATCGCGCAACGCATCCGCGACCGCCGCGACGTCCTGCTCGCCCACGGGCGCGGCGGCAAGCGGCTCCTTGGTGAGACGGAGCCGCACTGGCGACTGACCGTCGAGGAGGCGGAGTGCCGGCCCGACGGCGGCCGGACCGCCCTCGCCCTCCTCGACGGCGCGCCCTTCACCACACCGGCCGAGGCCGAAGTGCACACACCGGAAGGGGGGTTGTCCGACGCGAACGTGTGGGTCGACGCCCTGACCGTGGACACTTCGGGCGCCGCCGCGGTTCAGCTGAGGGCGACACCCGCCGAGCTCCCTCCGGGCTCCGTTCTCTACCCTGCCGAATGCGGCCTGCGCGAGCACTGAACGGCACGGGTCAGGGCCGCAGGCGGGCGCGTCGACGTCATGCGGCGTCCGGGGGCAGACCGTGGATGCCGTCCTCCACCGGTGCCCCGTCCGGGATCTCCAGAGGCAGGATGCCCCAGTTCCGGGCGATGGCCATGACGTGCTGCTCGTCGGGCATGCCGGCGTGCCAGTCGTCCCAGTCGGCGTCGCTCCAGTCCTCCCGGACCTCCTCCAGCCCCCTCTGTCCGACGCCGAGTCGGCGCTCGATCTCGGTGGGCTCGCCGAACCGCAGGGGCACGTCGCCGGTGCAGCCGTCGTAGCAGTAGGCCCGGACCACTCGGCCGGCCTCCACTCTCGCCCAGGCGTGATCCTCGCCGATGCGATCCGTCCGGAAGTACTGGAAGTCGCCCAGGCTCCGGCCGAGCGACCCGAGCCAGTCCAGGATGGCGGGGCCGTCGGTGCCGCGCCGGTGGTCGAGGTGGATCCGGCCGTGGGCGAGCGTCCAGCCGTCCACGGGGGACGCCACGAACACGCCCCGCCTGTACGCCGCTTCGGTCCCCGTCTCCCAGTCCATCGCCACGCGCCCGACCAGTCCGAGCGCGTCGGCGACCGCTCCGGTGTCGGTGCCGGGCACGGCGAGCCAGGACGTCTTGTAACCCATGCCCATGGCGATCCCCTCTCACGTCTGGGGGTGGATCCTGCCGCACGGCACTGACATCAACCATCGGGCAGCGCCACCCCTCCCCCGGCCCCGTCGCGCCCCGCGTGCCCACGAGCCCCGCCTCGGCGACTCCCCCTCGGGCGAGGCCTCCACGCGGCTCGCGGGGCGCGGGCGCGCGTCCGGCTACGGATACACGTACGTGTTCAGCGTGTTCACCGCCGAGGCCGGGTCGCCCAGGTCGTAGCGGTCGACGGCGAGGTAGTTGGGCTTCTTGCGGGCGGCCGGCTCGCAGAAGCGGCGCGCCCGGTCGGCGAGTTTGGTGTTGTCCGTGCCCGCGGTCCCCGAGAGGGTGACGTCACGGAAGTGGTTCATGACGAAGAGCGGACGGAACCCCGACTCGGTGCGGGTGAGCGGTACGTTCGTGTCCGCGCCGTACCAGCGGCTGTAGCAGGACCAGTCGGAGGAACCGAGGCCCGAGCCCATGGACCAGTAGTTCTCGACGGTCCACTCACGCTGGTACATGACACCGAAGCTGTCCCGGGTCAGTCCGGCCGACTCGTCGGAGGCACGGCTGTGGTCGGTGAAAACCAGCAGGCGCTGCCCGGCGGCGGTCAGGTCGGCGAGCCTGGGCCAGCCGTGCTCGCGCACACCCGTCCGATCCGGCCGGTAGAGCACGTCGGACAGGCCGTTCACCCGCGCGAGTTCGGCGCGCAGGACGCCCGGGTCGACGTAGTCCTCGAGGAACACGGTGACGAACTGATCGGGGTGCTGCTTGAGGAAGTCGACCATGCGCTGGAGGTCGACCCAGAGCGCGACGGGCCTGCTGACCAGGGTGCAACTGTTGTGGCAGAGGATGGCCCCGTCGGGGGTCTGGTGCAGGTCGAGCATGAAACCACGCACACCGTCGGCGAGTTGCTGATCGATGCCGCGCTTCTGGTTCGGTACGAGGTTCACGAAGGGCGGGGCGAAGCCGCCGTCCACCCCGTTCGCGTAGGCGTTGTGGGCGGTGAGGAACGTGACCTGGTCGAGGGTGCGTTGGTCCTGGGGCGGCATCGGCCGGGTCGTGGGCGCGACCGGGGTGAGGTACCAGGACGCGAGGGCGCCCGGCGCGCCGATCGCAAGCTGAGCCGGGTAGTTGGCGCCCGCCGACTTGTCGGTCACGGTCAAGTAGCCGTTCGTCCCGGGGGCTTTGAGGGCGTACTGGTCGGTGCCGTTCGGCGTCACCTCCCAGGCGGCATCCGCGCTCGTACACGCGACGGTCCGGGCCTGGCCGCCCGAGCGGCCCAGGCAACTGCCCGCCGCGTCGGCGCTTTCGAGCACGAAGGAGGAGCCGTTCTGGCGCAGCGTCCACTGCTGGTGGTCCTCGTTGCCCTTGGGGTTGTGCTGGACGACCGCGCCCGCGCTGTCGGCGGCGTTCAGTCCGGTGACGGCACTCTGTACGTAGAAGGCGCCCGATGTGGGCACTTCGGCGGCTCCCGCGGGCGCGGGGGCGGCGACAACGGATCCCAGTACGACGGTGGCGGCGAGCAGGGAGCGTCGGCTCGGTCTCATGGCACGTGATCCCTTCCTGTGGGGAGCATGAGCATGCCATGCAGAGACCTGTCGGCGGGGTGACGACGGTACGGATCACGTCAGGGAGCGCGGCCCGGACCGGACGGGTTCCCTCGCGGCACCGGCGAGTCCGGCGCACCCGCAGGGTGCGGTCAGCCGCCGCCGGTTCGCGTGCCGGGGTGCTCGATCCGCGAGACGAAGGCGGTGAGGTCGGCGACCACGCGCTCGGGCTGTTCCCAGTGCACGGAGTGCCCGGTCTCCGGGTAGGCGAGGAAGTCGGCGCCGTGGACGGCGTCCAGGATGGTCTGCTGGTCCTCGCGCGGCAGGAATTCGTCCTGTTCACCCCAGATGACGAGTGTGGGCACGAGGATGCCGCCGAGGGTCGCGCGGAGATCGGCGTCGAGGAGCCCGCGGGCGGTGTCCTTCCAGACGTGCGCGGGAAGCTTCAGGTTCTCCTCGACCATGGTCTCGACGAACCCCCGGGCGATCGGTCGGGCCACCGTGTCGGCCAGGAAGTCCTCGACGAAGACGCGGGGCACCGGATCGGCCAGGTCCTCCATGGCCGCCACCAGGCCGGTCACCGCCGGCTTGTCCGCGAGAGTGCCGGGGACACCGAGCAGCACCAGACCCGCGATGCGGTCGGGGTGGCTGCCGGCGACGAGTCGGGCCGGTACACCGCCGCTGGACGCCCCGACCAGGACGGCCCGGGGGATGTCGACCGCGTCCAGGAAGGCCACCAGGTCCGCGGCGAAGTCGTCGGGGGTGTAGCCCTCCGGTGGCCGGCCGGCGTCGCCGTGCCCGCGCTGTGTGGGCGCGTATCCGTGCAGGGACGCCGGAAGGCGCCTGAGGAGGGGTTCGAAGGACCACCAGGAGTCGGCCAGACCGTGCACGAACACGACCGGCGTACCACTGGGGTAGCCGGCCTCGGCGTACGGGAGGACGAGACCTTCCCGCACCTGCGCGGACTTCAGGGAGATCACGGTCACGGCACCCTGCCTCCTTCGGCCCTGCCACCGGGGCCCGGAACCCGGGAGCGCAGAGCGAGCGGCGATCACTTCCGACACTACCGAGGGGCGGCACGCGCCGCGCTGTGAACGGGCCCGCCCGCGCCGTTCGAATGAACCGGAGCACGCGCGGGCGTACGCCGGTCCGGGCGAGTGAGGACCCCCTGCCGCCGCGTCGCGGGGAACGGTTAGGGTGTCCGTCGTACCGGACACGGGGTGCCCCGTCCGAGGGCTGAGATCACACCCGTCGAACCTGAACCAGTTCATACTGGCGGAGGGATGTCTTCATGCCATTGGCGCATGTTCCCGGCGGGCTGCCCGCCGACAGCCGGCCTGCCGTCTTCGACGGACGGATGCCGGCCGCACCCGGCGACCTCCGCGTGGAGGGCCACGGCATCGAACCGGTGCCCGAAAGCAACCGGTACGGCGGGGCGGGACGCCTCTTCACCGTCTGGTTCGCTCCGAACCTGACGATGACGGGCGTGTTCACCGGCACGATCGGGATCGCGCTCGGCCTCGACTTCACCACCGCGCTCGCCGCGGTCGTCCTCGGGACCGTGCTCGGCGCGCTGCCCACCGCCTACCTCAGCACCTGGGGCGGCCTCACGGGTACGGGCCAACTCCCCCTCGCGCGGCTGGCGTTCGGCCGGTCCGTGGTGCTTCCCGGCACGCTCCAGTGGCTGTCCTCGGTCGCCTGGGACGCGTTGATCGGCCTGTTCGGCGGGGACGCGCTGGCGCGGCTGTGCGGCTGGCCGTTCTGGCTCGGCGTCCTGGTCATGATGGCCGCGCAGGGGGCGCTCGGTGTCCTCGGCTACGAGGCGATCCACCGCCTCCAGATCGTCATGACGTTCGTGCTCGCCGTGGCCTTCGCGGTGATCGCCTGGCGGATGCTCGACGGGGTCCACCCCGCGACGACCGGGTCCGCCACCGGCGCCGACCGTGCCGGCGCGTTCGTCCTCACCAGCACCATCGCGCTGAGCCTGTCGCTGTCCTGGGCGCCGTACGCCGGTGACTTCAGCCGCTATCTGCCGCGGACGACGTCCCGCCCGCGCATG
Organism: Streptomyces sp. NPDC028298; assembly: GCF_055565895.1. NCBI lineage: Bacteria > Bacillati > Actinomycetota > Actinomycetes > Kitasatosporales > Streptomycetaceae > Streptomyces > Streptomyces sp. NPDC028298. The sequence continues at coordinate 791,831 of NZ_JBVHTL010000003.1, read as the reverse complement.
TTCTGGTGCACCCTGCTCGGACTCGTCGCCTCCTTCGTCGCCGTGCAGGTCCTCGGACTGTGGGGCGCCTCGGTGCTGACCGACCAGACGGCGGCGGGCGTGGACGCGCTGCTCGGCGGCGGCGCCGCGGGCGCGTTCGGGCTGCTGGCCGTGGCGCTGGCCGCCGTGTGCAGCAACGCGATGAACGACTACAGCGGTTCGCTGGCCCTCCAGACCCTGGGGGTGCGGATCCCGCGACCGGTCGCGGCGGCCCTGGCCGCGGCGCTCGGCTTCCCGCTGGTGCTGTGGATGCACGCCGCCGACACGACGGCGCGTTTCCAGAACGTGCTGCTGTTCGTGGGCTGTTGGATTCCCGGGTTCGTCGCGATCGTCGTCGTCGACTGGATCGCCCGGAAGCGGGAGCGCGGAGGCGCCCCGGTGGACGTCGCCGCCGAGCTGTCCCGTCCGCGCCCGGCGTGGCCCTCGCTGGTGGCCTTCGTCGCGGCGTTCGGCGCGGCCGTGCCGTTCATGGACACGAGTCTGTACGTCGGTCCGGTGGCCGACGCGCTGCACGGCGCCGATCTCTCCTACTACGTGGCGTTCCTCGTCGCCCTCGCCCTCTACGCCCCGCTGCGGCTGCGCCGCCGCGTCTGAGGGCCGCCCGTCGCTCAGCCGGTCAGGGCCCCCGTGCCCGAAGCCGTTTCCGAGAGGAACACCCCATGACCACCCCTCCCCGCGTCCTGACGATCGCCGGATCCGACTCCGGCGGAGGCGCCGGAATCCAGGCCGACCTCAAGACCATGCTCGCGCTGGGCGCCCACGGGATGAGCGTGCTCACCGCGGTGACCGCGCAGAACTCCGTGGGCGTACAGGGGGCCTGGGAGCTGTCCGAGGAGGCGGTACGGGCCCAGTACCGCAGTGTCGTCGACGACATCGGCGTCCAGGCGGTGAAGACGGGGATGCTCTCCTCGCCCGAACTCGTCACCACCGTCGCCGAGTTGCTGTCCGACGTGGGCGCCCCGGTCGTCGTGGACCCGGTGAGCGTCTCCAAGCACGGTGACCGGCTGCTGGCCGACGACGCCCTGGACGCCGTACGGACCCGGCTGCTGCCGCGCGCGACCGTGGCCACCCCGAATCTCGACGAGGTCGCCCAGCTCACCGGCGTGAAGGTGGACGGCGAGCCGGACATGCGCCGGGCCGCCGACCTGCTGCTCGCGTTCGGTCCCCGCTGGGTGCTGGTGAAGGGCGGTCATCTGCCGGGCCAGGCCGTCGACCTGCTCACCGACGGAACCGCCGAGCACTGGCTGCGCGCGCCCCGCCACGACAACCGGCACACGCACGGCACGGGCTGCACGCTCGCCTCGGCCGTCGCGGTGGGACTGGCCGAGGGCCTCGACGTGCCGGAGGCGGTACGGCGGGCCAAGGCCTACGTGACCGCCGCGATCGAGGCCGGTTTCGCGCTCGGCGCCGGCATCGGACCGGTGGACCACGGATGGCGGCTGCGCCGGGACGGCTGACCTCGGCGCGCCCCGGCACCCGGCGGCCGGCACCCGTTCCGCCGTCCCCCCCACAGCTCCTGTGCCGAAAGGTGAACACCTGGGCTCCTGGCGGCGTACTGATCGGCACAGCGACAGTCGTCTGCTCGCCCGTCAGGTACGCGGACAGGCAGATCCGGATCCAAGGAGCACACCATGAAGGCGACCGCACAGATCGGCGTCACAGGGCTCGCCGTGATGGGCCGCAATCTGGCCCGCAACTTCGCCCGGAACGGCTACACCGTCGCCGTCCACAACCGCACACCCGCGCGCACCAAGGCACTGGTCGAGGAGTTCGGACACGAGGGCGCCTTCGTCGCGGCCGAGTCGGCCGAGGATTTCGTGGCGGCGCTGGAGCGCCCGCGCCGCCTCATGATCATGGTGCAGGCGGGTGCGGCCACCGACGCCGTCATCGAGGAGTTCGCGCCGCTGCTCGAGACCGGCGACATGATCATCGACGGGGGCAACGCCCACTTCTCCGACACCCGCCGGCGTGAGCAGTCGCTGCGCGAGCGCGGCATCCACTTCGTCGGCGCGGGCGTGTCCGGCGGCGAGGAGGGCGCCCTCAACGGGCCGAGCATCATGCCCGGCGGCTCCCCCGAGTCGTACGCCTCGCTGGGCCCGATGTTCGAGTCGATCAGCGCCAAGGTGGACGGCGAGCCCTGTGCCACGCACATCGGCACCGACGGCGCCGGTCACTTCGTCAAGATGGTGCACAACGGCATCGAGTACGCCGACATGCAGTTGATCGGCGAGGCCTACGACCTGCTCCGCCGCGTCGGGGGCTACACGCCGCCGCAGATAGCGGAGATCTTCCGGCGCTGGAACAAGGGCCGTCTCGACTCGTACCTCATCGAGATCACCGCCGAGGTGCTCGCGCACACGGACGCCGCCACCGGGGAACCCTTCGTCGACATCGTGGTGGACGCCGCGGGGCAGAAGGGCACCGGCCGCTGGACCGTGCAGACCGCCCTGGACCTCGGCTCCCCGGTCACCGCCATCGCGCAGGCCACCTTCGCCCGCGCCGCCTCCAGCCAGGACGCGCTGCGCTCCGCCTACCGCGGTCTGCCCGGCGGCACCCACTGGGACCTGTCCGGGACCGAGGCCGAGCGCTTCACCAGCCAGGTCGAACACGCCCTGTACGCCTCGAAGCTGATCGCCTACGACCAGGGCTGGAAGATGATCCTGGACGCCGCCGCCGAGTACGGCTGGGACATCGACCTCGGTGAGGTGGCGAAGATCTGGCGCGGCGGCTGCATCATCCGCGCGGCGTTCCTCGACCGCATCCGCGCCGCGTACGCCGTCGACCCGGGCCTGGTGAGCCTGCTGTCCGACGCGGGGTTCGCCACCGAGATCAAGGACGCCCAGGTCCCGTGGCGCGAGGTCGTCTCCATCGCCACCCGCAGGGGCGTCCCGGTGCCCGCGTTCTCGGCGGCGCTGTCCTACTACGACACGCTGCGCGCCGACCGCCTGCCGGCCGCCCTCACCCAGGGCCAGCGCGACTTCTTCGGTGCCCACACCTACCGGCGCACCGACCGCCAGGGCAGCTTCCACACGCTGTGGGGCGAGGCGTCCCGCGGCGAGACCGAGATGCTGTGAATCCGGTCGGGAGATGACTGAGCGCGGGGCGGGCCGTGCATCCGTTGCGACGGACGCACGGCCCGCCCGGTCGTGACGGATGGACCGCCCCGCCCCGTCGTGACGGAGGTCCGGCCCCGGCCGTCATGACCGCCGGACGTCTCGACCGGCGCTCGCGCGGGTCTCGTCGGCCGCGGTCACGAGTCGCGCCATCACGGCGGGCGGCAGGGACGGGTTGGCTGCCGCCGCTTCCGCCACCTGCCGGTCGGGGTCGGCGAGCAGGTCCACGATCACCGCCGGCGGCAGGGCCGGGTGCGCGGCGGCCACGGGCCTCGCCCGGTCGTCCGCGAGGCAGGAGAGCAGGGCTTCGCCCGTCGCGTTCGGGTGCCGGGCGACCTCCCGGAGGGCCTTCGGCACCGGTGGCGCCTGACGGGTCAGGTGTTCCAACAGACCCGGACTCGCACCGGGGTTGGCCGCCACCCTGGCGAGCACCCGGACTCCGTGCCGGTCGACCATCGCCCTCAACTGTCCTTCGGAGAGGCCGGGGTGTGGCGCGACGGCCTTGACCACCTTCGCGTCGGCGTCACTTGCCAGCGCGTCGCGTATCCCGGGCGGCAGGTCACGGTGTTGGGCCGCGAGCATGCGGGCCGCCGGGTCCGGCGACCGGGCCAGGTCCGCGAGCTCGGCGGGCGTCGCGGCGGCGACACGGGGAGCGAGCGTGGCCCCGACCTTGGCGGTCCGGGCCAGTTCGGTGAGCACGTCGAGCGGGACGCGGGGATGCCGCGCGAGGCCCCGTCGTACCGATACGTCGCCGTCCCGCGCCAGTACGCGGATGACGTCCTCGCCGATCGCGGGGTTCTCGGCGAGGTCGCCACGGACGCCGGGCACGGGGTCCGTGGCGAGCCGGGCGCACACCTGCGGGGGCAGGTCCTCGCGGGCGGCGAGCGTCAGGCGCAGCAGCACCGAAGGGTGGTCCGCGAAGCCGGCGGCCGCTTCCGTGGGCGTGGCCGGGTTGCCGAGTGCCGCGATCCGCATCCCGTGGACGGCCGACTCGTGGGAACCGTCGCAGGAGTCACCCGGACCCAGGTCGCAGTCCGTCCGGGGGCATTCCGGATCGTGGGTGAAGGGGGTCGCCTCGCGGTCGCAGACGCGGCAGTGCCGCGCGGGCGGCAGTCCTTCTCCGGTGAGGAGCGCGGCCAGTACGTCCGGGGGTGTCGCCTCGTTGCACACCACCGCGCAGCGGACCAGGGCGTGCGGATGCTCCGCGAGCCGCGCGGCCGTCTCCGGTGTGGTCCACAGCGCGAGTTCCGCGACGACGCCGGGATCCGGGTCCGCGGCGAGCCTGTCCACCACGTCGGCCGGGAGGCCCGGACAGGCCGCCAGCCTCTCCCGGCGCTCCGTCATCGGGTCGCCCGCGAAAAGGCGCGCCCAGTCGGGGTTGCCGGACCCCTCGTCGAGCAGGGCGAGGGCGGTGTCCGGCCGGGTGACGGGATCGACGTCGGCGGCCGTCAGCCTCCCGGCGTGGGCGAGCGGCACGCCGCAGTCCGGGTCGCGCGCGAAGAGGGCGACCGCCTGTGCGTGGCTGAGGTCCTCCCGGCCGGCGAGGTCTCGGGCGAGGTCCCCGTCCGCGACCGCGATCAGCCGGTCGACCAGTTCGGAGGGCAGGGCCGGATTGGCGGCGAGACCGCTCAGGACGTGGTTCACAGGGTCATCCTGCCCCGGGTCGCGGTGGAGCGGCCCGGGATTTTCCCCCGCGCGGAGGTCAGTGCGCGGCCAGTCCCTGGGACCTGAACTGGCCCCGGACGCGTTCGGTCAGGTCGGGTCCGGGCACGGGGTTGTCCCGCAGCGGGAAGGGGATGCCCAGGGCTTCGTACTTGGCGGCGCCCAGCTTGTGGAAGGGGAGGACGTCCACGCGGTCGACGTTGCCGAGCCCGGAGAGGAACCGGGCGAGTCCCTCGATGGGCTCGGGCGCGTCGGTGTGGCCGGGGACGAGGACGTAGCGGATCCACACGGGGATGCCGAGGCGATCGAGTCGTGTGGCGAAGTCGAGTGTGGGGGCGAGTTCGCCGCCGGTGAGCTTGCGGTAGGCGTCGGCGTCGAAGGACTTGATGTCGAGGAGCACCAGATCGGTGTCCGCGAGGAGCCGGTCGGTGGCGCGGGCGCCGAGGAACCCGGAGGTGTCCAGGGCCGTGTGCAGTCCGGCCTCCCTGCAGCGGCGCAGCACCGCCGCGGTGAAGGCGGGCTGGAGGAGGGGCTCGCCGCCCGTCACGGTCACCCCTCCCCCGGCGGCGGTGACGAACGGCCGGTACTTCTCGATCTCGGCCATCACCTCGTCGACGGTGGCCTCCCGGCCGTCGCGCATGTGCCAGGTGTCGGGGTTCGCGCAGTAGAGACAGCGCAGCGGGCAGCCGCTGACGAAGAGGACGAACCGGGTCCCGGGACCGTCCACGCCGGTGGACAGGTCCCAGGAGTGGATCCGGCCCGTCGTGGCCGTCCTCACAGCGTTCCGTGGAAGGTGCGGCTGATGACGTCGAGCTGCTGTTCACGGGTCAGGCGGACGAAGTTGACGGCGTAGCCGGAGACCCGGATGGTCAGCTCCGGGTACTTGTCCGGGTGCTCCATCGCGTCCTCCAGGGTCGCCCGGTCCAGGACGTTGACGTTCATGTGGAAGCCGCCGGAGGCCATGTAGCCGTCCAGAATGCCGACCAGATGGCCGGGGCGCTCGGCGGGCACGTGTCCCAGGCCCTCCGGGGTGATCGTCGTCGTCAGCGAGATGCCGTCGCGGGCGTGCTCGTAGGGCAGCTTGGCGACGGAGAGGGCGAAGGCGGCCACCCCGTGCCGGTCGCGGCCGTTCATCGGGTTCGCGCCGGGCGCGAAGGGCGCACCCGCGCGACGGCCGTCCGGCGTGTTGCCGGTGTGCTTGCCGTAGACGACGTTCGAGGTGATCGTCAGCACGGACTGCGTGTGTTCGGCGTCCCGGTAGGTGGGGTGTTCGCGCACCTTCGTCATGAAGGAGTCCACGAGGCCGACGGCGATGGCGTCGGCGCGGTCGTCGTTGTTGCCGTACGCCGGGTACACGCCCTCGGTCTCGTAGTCGACGGCCAGACCGCTCGCGTCGCGGATCACCCTGACCCGGGCGTACTTGACGGCAGAGAGGCTGTCGACGGCCACGGACAGTCCGGCGATGCCGCAGGCCATGAAGCGGTGCACGGGATGGTCGTGGAGCGCCATCTCGACGCGTTCGTAGGCGTACTTGTCGTGCATGTAGTGAATGACGTTGAGGGCGTTGACATAGGTCTCCGCCAGCCAGTCCAGCATGACGTCGTACGCCCGCGTCAGCTCCTCGTAGTCCAGGTACTCCCCCGACAGGGGCGGGGTCTCGGGGGCGATTCGCTCGCCGGTGATCTCGTCCCGGCCGCCGTTGACGGCGTACAGCAGCGCCTTGGCGAGGTTGACGCGGGCTCCGAAGAACTGCATCTGCCGGCCGACCGCCATCGCGGAGACGCAGCAGGCGATCGCGGTGTCGTCGCCGGTGCGGGGCCGCATCAGGTCGTCGGACTCGTACTGGACGGCACTGGTGTCGATGGAGGCCCTGGCGCAGAACTCCTTGAAGCCGGAGGGGAGTCGGGGCGACCAGAGGACGGTAAGGTTGGGCTCGGGGGCCGGTCCCAGGTTGTACAGGGTCTGCAGGAAGCGGAACGAGGTGCGGGTGACGAGCGTGCGGCCGTCCTCGCCGATGCCGCCGATGGACTCCGTGACCCAGGTCGGGTCTCCGGAGAACAGCGCGTCGTACTCGGGTGTGCGCAGGAACCGTACGATGCGCAGCTTGATCACGAAGTCGTCGATCAGTTCCTGGGCACGGGTCTCGTCCAGGACTCCGGTGTCCAGGTCGCGTTGGAGGTAGACGTCCAGGAACGTGGAGGTGCGGCCCAGGGACATGGCCGCGCCGTTCTGTTCCTTCACGGCGGCGAGATAGCCGAGGTAGAGCCACTGCACGGCCTCGTGGGCGGTGGCGGCGGGTCGTGCGACGTCGCAGCCGTAGGTGGCGGCCATCCGGGTCAGTTCGCCCAGCGCCTTGATCTGCTCGGCGAGTTCCTCGCGGTCGCGGATGATGTGCTCGGTGGACGGCGCGGCGTCCAGACCGGCGCGTTCGGCGCGCTTCGCGGCGATGAGCCGGTCCGTGCCGTACAGCGCCACGCGCCGGTAGTCGCCGATGATGCGGCCCCGGCCGTACGCGTCGGGCAGGCCGGTGATGATGCCGGCCTTGCGGGCGGCGCGCATCGCGGGGGTGTACGCGTCGAAGACGCCGTCGTTGTGGGTCTTGCGGTAGGTCCCGAAGACCTTGGTGACGAACGGGTCCGGTTCGTAGCCGTACGCCTTCAGTCCGTTCTCGACCATGCGCAGACCGCCGTTGGGCATGATGGCGCGCTTCAGCGGCGCGTCGGTCTGGAGGCCGACGATCAGCTCCCGCTCGCGGTCGATGTATCCGGGGGCGTGTGAGGTGATCGTGGACGGGGTCGCGGTGTCGACTTCGAGGATTCCCCTCGCGCGCTCCTCGGGGAAGAGCGCGCCGACCGTGCCCCAGACGGCCCGGGTGCGGTCCGTCGGTCCGGTCAGGAAGGACGCGTCTCCTTCGTACGGCGTGTAGTTGGCCTGGATGAAGTCGCGTACGTCGATCCGCTCGCGCCACGACGTTCCCGCGAAGCCCTGCCATGCAGGGGCCGTCCGGCCCTCGGCCGTCATCGTTGTCGTCATCGCCGGTCTCCCTCGCACGTCGGACGGTCGGCGCCTTCCGCGCTCTCCGCACCTTCGATGGTTGTCCTGCACGGTGGGCCCGGCGAGGGCCGGAGGGTACCGGCGCGGTCGCCGAAGGGCCTTGCGACCGGGCCGTTCGGCCCCGGGGGTCAGGTGGGCAGATCGACCCCGTACAGCGTGCGCCCTCCCACGAGCTCGCGTCCGGTGACCAGTTCGGACGTGATCCGGATGAAGACGTCGTGGGGCGAGGCCACCCAGGAGTGGGGTCCGGTCCGGGTGAGGCGGTCGTGTTCGGCGGGGTCGCTCACCACCTGGGCGCGGCCCGTGACGACCACGCTCCAGCCGGAGTGCGCGGCCGCGTCCACCGCGTCGGCCTCGAACGCCACGACCACGCCGTCGATGGAGCGGGCCAGTTCCGAGTCGGCCGACGTCCGCAGCACGACGGCGGACCCCGGGTCGAGACTGAAATTGACCGGCAGGACGGCGGGCAGGGCGTCCCGCGTGTGGACGACCCTGCCGATCGGCGCGCGGCCGAGCCGGTCCAGGCACTCCTGCCGGCCGAGTTCACGGAAGCCGTCTTCGGGATGCATCAGCGGAGCCACCTCTCATGCGTCGGGGCCCGCGTCAGTGGACGACGATCCGGCGGCCCGAGATCCTGTCCTCGTCGACGCGCACCCACAGGTCGCGTTCCGCGCCGCCCGCCCAGGGACGGCTGTGGGCGAGGGCGTCGAACCGCCGGACCACGTCGGCGCCGGTCACGGCACGGGCGCGTCCCTGGACGAGCACGCTCCAGCCCTGGCTGAGGGCCTCGTCGATGTGATCCACCTCGAAGGCGACGTGCGCCCCGACCGCCGCGGCGAGCACCGAACCGGGCGCCGTCCTGAAGGCGACCGCCCCGTCGACGACGCTGTAGTTGACCGGAAGGACGACCAGTCCGTCGGTCGTGTGGGCGGCGATCCTTCCGACGCCGTGCGTCGACAGCCGTGCCCGGCACTCCGCGGGGTCGAGTTCGATCAGCTCGGAGTGAGCGGCGGCCCGGCCGGGGCCCGGCGGCCGGCCGGTCCCGGCGCCGTGCAGAGCCGCGACGCTGGTGTCGAGGGCGTCCGCGATCCGGATCAGGGCGCTCGTCCCGGGAGTCGCGTTGGGCTGCTGCTCCAGATACCGGAGGTAGCCCGCCGCGACGCCCGCGCGGACGGCCGTGTCCTGCCGGGTCAGGCCGAGTTCCTCACGCCGCGCGGCGATGCGCCGCCCGACGTCTCCCGCTCCGGTCGCCGGTCGCGTGTCATCCATCGTGACGCTTCGTGTCTGCTCGGACATCACCATCACTACCCTTCCGGCGGGGCCTCCCCGGCGGTGAAGGGCTCCACGAGCGCGGGTGGAGGCCTCCACGAGCGGAGTGTCCCGACGAGTGGAACGTCCCGGCGGCCAGGACGGGCATCGCCTCGCCAACGGCTCGTCCAGGACGCGAATAGAACTCGTACATCCACCCTGACCGGGGAAGATGCCGCGCGCATGGGCCGATCGGGCCCCATCTCGGGACCGGAAGACCTCTGCCACCGCTCGCGCGCGCAGCGATCCCCTTGCACTGTTGGGGTGTAACGAGGAGGTGCGGTGCCATGCGCGGAGCACAGAGTGCGAGGCAGTGGTGCTGGCGCTGGCGGAGGAATCCGCTGCGTCGCCGTGACGACGTCTTCGAGGCGTGGATCGTGCTGATCGTCTGGACGGTGATGGTGCTGGGCGGCATCCTCGCCGGACTGGTGACGGCCCACGCCGCCGACGAATCCTTCACGCGGCTGCGCCACGACCGGCACGCCGTCCCGGCCGTCCTGGTCGCCGGTACGGGATCGGCGGTTCCCGCCGGGGAGAGCGCGGTCTACGACCATGTCCGGGCGACGGTCAGATGGACCGCCGCGAACGGGGCGCCGCGCGTCGGCAGTGCCCTGGTGGAATCCGGGCACAAGGCCGGATCGCACGTGGTGATCTGGCTGGACGAGCGGGGCCGGCCCACCACGGCACCGCCCACCACGAGCGCCGCGGCCACCGAGTCCACCCTGCTGGGCATCGGCGCCGCCGTGGCCCTGTGCGGTCTGGTCTTCGGCGCCGGCGGACTCGCCCGGTGGCGGCTCGACCAGGGGCGCTACAACCGCTGGGAGCGCGAGTGGGAACGGCTCGGCCCGCAGTGGGGGCACAAGACGCCCTGACGCCAGGTGTCCCGCGGTCCGTACCGCGGGACACCGAGCCGTCCGCCGTTCCGGGCGGTCAGTCGTGCGGGACGACCGCCACCGGTGCCGTGGAGTGGTGCAGCACCGCCTGGGTCACCGGACCGATGTGACCGCCCACCGGGGACTGCCGGTTCCGGCGGCCGACCACGACCAGCGCGGCGTCGCGCGAGGCCTCCACGAGATGCGGCCCCGCGCCGCCGATCACGGCCTGCCGGCGCACCTCGACCGCCGGGAACTTCTCCCGCCAGGGGGCCAGTGTCTCGGTGAGCCGGCGCTGCGCCTCGGTGAGCAGGTCCGCGTTGACGTCCGCGTCGAAGGCGCCGCCGTAGCCGTAGTACGGCGGCGGGCTCCAGCCGTGGATGACGTGCAGGCCGGTCGCCCTGTGGGCCGCCGAGCGGAAGGCGAACCCGATCACGGCGGCGTCCGGGTGCTCCAGGTCGAGGCCGAGCACGACCTCCTCGCGCCCGGGGGCGTCCTCGGCGGCCGGCGGCGCGTCGGCTCGTACGAGAACGACCGGTGTCCGGCTCCGGGCCACCACGGCCTGTGCCACGGACCCGGTCAGGAAGCCGGTGACGCCGCCGAGGCCCCTGGACCCGAGCACCAGCAGTTCGGCGCCCTCGGCGGCGGCCAGGAGCGCGGGGACGGGCTGCTCGGCGACGCGCTCCGCGGTGACGGACAGACCGGGGTGGTCCGCGGCGAGCTTGGCCGCGGTCTCGTGCGGGAGACGTTCGGCCCACTCCCGCTGCGGGTCCTCCGAGGGCGGCGGAACCGCGACGCCCGCCGGGAGGCCGTACACGTAGGGATGCCACAGCCAGGCGTGCACGAGGTGCAGCCGGGCGTCCGTGCGCCGGGCTTCACCGGCCGCCCACTCGGTTGCGGCGAGGCTTTCGGGCGAGCCGTCGAGACCGACGACGATGGTGCGGGACATCTGGGGACCTCCTTGGGGATGCAGGACGAGTCTCGCGTCGCGCGCGGGCCCGGAGGAGGGGCCGCTGGTCCTCGGCGGGGGCCAACCGGCCCATGTGAGAAGGGACTTCATGCTTCCGGGCAGGGACTTCATGTCCCCCGTGCGACGACGCGTCCGACCGCGGCGCCCTCACGTCGCCGCGAGGGTGCCGCGAGGGTGCGGTCGCGGTCACCGCAGCCAGGGGCTCCGGCTCACCACGGGAAGCCGCTCCCACAGGCGGCCCAGACCCCAGGTGGCGCCGGCGCCCGCGACGGCGAGCGCCACGAGGACGACCGCGTAGATCACGTGGTAGTCGACGAAGGGGTTGGGCGACATGCTCGGCGAGCCGTCGGACAGGTGGCGGGCCGACGGCCATTCGGCGAGCCACATGAACGCCATCATCACCGTGCCGGCGACCGCGGCGAGCCGCAGGGCGACACCGGCGACGAGGGCGACGCCGATGCCGAGCAGGCCCGCCATGAACAGCCAGTCCACCCAGGCGGCACCGGCCCAGGAGTGGAACGTCGACTCCATCGGTCCGGCGGCCACTCCGCCGAGGAATCCCCTGGTGGGTGAGCCGCCGTCGATCCAGCCCTTGCCGGACGGGGTGGCGTAGCCGAACCCGAAGGCCTTGTCGAGGAAGGCCCACAGGAAGACGAAGCCCGTCAGGAGGCGCAGACCCGCGAGGGCGTACGAACGGATCGTCGTGGCCGAGGTGTTCGCGGCCTCTCCCGACGCCTGTGCCGACCGGATCCCGCGCGACAGAAGGTGGAACCCTGTGTGCCGGTGAGGTTGCTCGTGGACTGCCATGATGCTGATCCCTCCCAGGGGTGTTCGAGGTCGGGCCCGGTCTCGGGCTCCGCTGTGATCGCCTCCGTTGCGCCTTCAATGTCCCGCGGCCGCAAGGGAGTTCGGAGGGGCCGCGAGTCCCTGGCGACGGGCCGAAGGTCCCTGCCGCGCCGCACGCCCGGCGCGGGACCGGGTGACCGGCTCCGCCCACGGTCCGCGCCCGTGCCATGCGGACCGCCATCGGGGCCGGACGGCCCATGGCGGCGGACGGACTGCGGGCGGAGATTCGAGAGGGAAGGGTCACGCGCCAGGAAGAGGCAGGATCATGAGCACTTCCACCACGTCCACCATGCTGCGGGCGCTGCCCGCCGATCACCGGGAGCGCCTCCTGGGGCTGGCCCGCGAGGTGTCGTTCCCCGAGGGCACCCGGCTCTTCGAAGAGGGCCGCAACGCGGACCGGTTCTGGATCGTCCGGACCGGCACGGTGGCCCTCGACCTGCGGGTCCCGGGCCGCCGCGCGGCCGTCATCGAGATGCTCGGGCACAACGAACTCGTCGGCTGGTCCTGGCTGTTCGCCCCGCACGTCTGGCATCTGGGCGCCGAGACGACGAGTCCCGTGCGCGCCTACGAGTTCGACGCCGAGGACGTCCGGGCGCTGTGCCGCGAGGATTCCGAGCTGGGGATGGCCGTGACCGCGTGGGTCGGCGGGATCGTCGCCCACCGGCTCCAGTCGGCCCGGACCCGGCTGCTCGACCTGTACGCCCCCTACGGAAGCGGCAGCGCACGCTGAGAACGGGCGGCGGGCTCCGGACCTGTCCGCGACGCGGAGCGCGAGCGGACGCGGATAGGGCCGGTCGGCCCTAGTGCGGCCGGGCCGGAAGCGTGATGATCGACGTGAGGGGACTCGCGATCCGTGGTCCGTCACTGAACGAGGGGTCGTCATGGCCGAGGTGCGTACGTTCTCCGAGCGCGACCCGATCAGGGTCTTCCTGCTCGACGACCACGAGGTGGTGCGCCGTGGTCTGACCGACCTCCTGGACGCCGAGCCGGACATCTCGGTGGTCGGCGACGCGGACAGCGTGGAGCACGCCCTCGTGCGCGGCCCCGCGCTGCGCCCCGACGTGGCCGTCCTCGACGTACGCCTGCCGGACGGCGACGGGATCAGTGTCTGCCGCGAGCTGCGCAGCCAGATGCCCGAGCTGTCCTGTCTGATGCTGACGTCGTTCGACGACGAGGAGGCGCTGCTCGACGCGATCATGGCCGGGGCGTCGGGCTACGTGCTGAAGCAGATCAAGGGGTCCGACCTGATCTCGGCGGTCCGTACCGTCGCGTCCGGCCAGTCGATGCTGGACCCCACGACGACCGCCCGGCTGATGCGCAAGCTGCGGGCGGACCCGGCCGAGGAGCCGCCCGTCGCGCAGGAGCTCGCCGGCCTCTCCCCGCGCGAGCGGGACATCCTGGCGCTGATCGGGGACGGGCTCACGAACCGGGAGATCGGCAAGGAGCTCTATCTGTCGGAGAAGACGGTGAAGAACCACATCTCCCGGCTGCTGGCCAAGCTCGGCGTCCAGCGCCGCGTCCAGGCCGCGGTCCTCGCCAACCAGCTCGAACACCCGGAAGCGGCCGGCCACCACTCGGGGCGCTGAGTCCCGCCCCGGCTCACCCCCGCGCGTGCCCGGCGCCGGTCACGGTCGCCGGTCGGGCAGGGTGAGCATGCAGGACTCCCCCGGTGCCACCGTGACCGTGCGGTCCGCCAGGGTGATGTCGATCGGCGGCTCGTCCGACGCGGGCACGCTGACGTTCAGCCGCCCCGCGCTCAGGCGCAGGTGGACTCCACGGTGACCGCGGTAGCGGATCGACAGACCGTACTCGGACAGCTCGGCCAGCGGCACCGGGTCGAACCGCAGCGCCCCGCCGCGGGTCTCCAGGCCGGTCAGCCCGCGCTGGACGAGGTCGAGGGTGCCCGCCATCGCGCCCAGGTGGATGCCCTCCGCCGTGGTGCCGCCCTGGAGGTCGGCGATGTCGCCCTGGAGCGCCTCGTGGATGTAGGTCCATGCCTCGACGCGCCGGGCCCGGCCCAGCACCCAGCCGTGCACCAGGCTGCTCAGCGTCGAGCCGTGGCTCGTACGCCTCAGGTAGTGGTCGACGGTGCGCCGCCAGAGGGCGTCGTCGACCTCGTGGCCGAGCCTTCGGAACAGGGCGCCCAGTTCGGCGGGCGAGAAGAGATAGCCCAGCATCAGCACGTCCGCCTGCTTCGAGGCCTGGTACCGGTTGACGCTGTCGCCCTCGGCCTCCAGGATCCGGTCGAGCCGCCGGATGTCGCCGTACCGCTTCCGGTAGCCCTCCCAGTCGAGCTCCGCGAGGTCCCCGTACCCCTCGAACTGACTGACGACCCCGGCGTGGAAGGGCACGTGCAGTCCGTTCGCCACCTCGTGCCACAGGTCGAGTTCGGCGGGGTCGAGGCCGGTCCGCTCGACCAGGTCCCGGCGCAGCAGCTCGGGCAGCTCGCCCAGCACGTCGAGCGTGCGGCAGAGCACCCAGGCGGCGGTGACGTTGGTGTACGCGTTGTCGTCGAGCCCGGGCCGGGCGGCGTCCGGGTAGGCGTCGTGGTACTCGTCGGGGCCCACGACACCGCGGATCCGGTACCGCCCGAGGGCGCCGTCGTACTCGGCGAAGCCGGCCCAGAAGCGGGAGATCTGCACGAGCATCTCGATGCCCTTGGTGTGCAGGAACTCGGCGTCGCCGCTGGCCTCGCAGTACTGCCACACGTTGTAGGCGATCGCCGATCCGACGTGGTGCTGGAGGTGCGAGTGGTCCGGCAGCCAGCGCCCGGAACGCGGGTTCAGATGAAGTCGCTGGGTCTCCTCCCGTCCGTCGCTGCCGCTCTGCCACGGGTACATCGCGCCGGTGCGGCCGGCGTCCTGGGCCGCGCGGCAGGCCCGCTCCAGGCGGCGGTGGCGGTAGGTGAGCAGGGCGCGGGAGACCTCGGGGAAGTGGAGGTTCAGATACGGCAGCACGAACAGTTCGTCCCAGAAGACGTGCCCGCGGTAGGCCTCGCCGTGCAGGCCGCGCGCCGGGACGCCGACGTCGAGCTCGCCGGTGTGCGGGGAGAGCGTCTGGAGCAGGTGGAACTGGTGCAGGCGCAGGATCGAGCCCACGCTGTCGCGTACGTCGAGTTCGGCGGTGCGCCACAGTTGCTGCCAGGCGGTGCGGTGGGTGTCCAGGAGCGTCTCGAAGTCCGGGGCGTGCCCGACGCGGTCCACGGCCGCGTTCAGCGGGTCCTTGATCGCCAGGTCGTGGGAGGTGTGGAGGGCCACGGTCTTGTCCACGGTCACGGTCCGGCCGTCGGTGAGCGTGATCCTGAGCGACTGGGCGGCGCGTCCCGGGGTGTGCGCGTCCGTGGTGTCGGCGGGCGCGTCGGTGACGGTCCTGGCGGCCAGCCCGATGCCGGTCTCCGAGGCGGTGGTGCGGCAGCGCAGCCAGACCGTGTCCGGCTTCCCGGTCCCGGTGCCGACGTCCGTCAGGTGGCGGGAGGCGAGGGAGCGATAGCGCTCGACCCCGCTGTTGGTGACGGTCCCGTCGAGGGCCGACTCGATCTCGACGGGACCGGACCAGCCCTCGGCCGTCAGCTCCGTGCGCAGCAGGGCGAGGTGGGGATCGCCCATGTGGACCAGGCGGAGCTGGCGCACGGCGAGGTGCCGGCCCTCCTCGTCCTCGTAGCGCGAGACACGCTCCAGGGTGCCCGCGACCAGGTCGAGGCGCAGCCGGTGGTCGAGCAGGCGGTGGGTGTCGGGGGTGAGCCAGGTCCCGGTGGCGGTCCGTACGCGCAGGGGAAGCCAGTTGGGGAGGTTGACCATGTCCTCGTTCTCGACCTGCTGCCCGGCCACCTGTGAGGTCAGCCGGTTGTAGCAGCCCGCCGCGTACGTGCCCGGGTAGTGGACGGAGTCGGCCGCGCACTCGGGGGCCGCTCCCCGGGTCGCGAAGTACCCGTTGCCGAGGGTGCACAGCGATTCGCGCAGGCGTTCCTGCGCCGGGTGGTAGCCCTCGTAGTCCCAGGTGAGGTCGTCCATGCCCCCATCCTCCGGTACGGGCGGCCCGCCGTCCTCGCGGCACGCGCGCGGCGACGGCGGGCCGCTGCCGTGCCCGTCGGCCGCCGCCGCGTACCCACGGGCGGCGGCACGCTGCTCCTGGCGCGGGCCCGGCCCCCTCAGCCGGTCCAGGCCCAGTCGGCGACCTCGGGAAGATCGGTGCCGTGCTCGCGGATCCAGATGTCGTGGCGGGAGCGGGCGTCGGCCATCCTCTGGCGCAGGGCGGCGGCGCGCACGCCGAGGCCGGGGACGCGGTCGATGACGTCCATGACGAGCCGGTAGCGGTCCATGTCGTTGCGGACGACCATGTCGAAGGGGGTCGTGGTGGTGCCCATCTCCTTGTAGCCGCGCACGTGGAGGTTCGCGTGGCCGGTGCGGCGGTAGGCGAGCCGGTGGATGAGCCAGGGGTAGCCGTGGTACGCGAAGATCACCGGCTTGTCGGTGGTGAACAGTCCGTCGTACTCGAAGTCGCTCATGCCGTGCGGGTGTTCCTCGCGCGGCAGCAGCCGGGTCATGTCGACGACGTTGACGACCCGGACGGCGAGCTCGGGCAGATGGCGGCGCAGCAGGTCGGCGGCGGCCAGGATCTCCTGGGTGGGGACGTCGCCCGCGCAGGCGAGGACGACGTCGGGCTCCCGGTCGCCGTCGGCCGTTCCCGCCCAGTCCCAGATGCCGGCGCCGCGGGCGCAGTGGGCGCGGGCCTGGTCCATGGACAGCCAGTCGAAGCAGGGCTGTTTGCCGGCGACGACGACGTTCACGTAGTCGCGGCTGCGCAGGGCGTGGTCCATCACGGACAGCAGGGTGTTGGCGTCCGGCGGGAGGTACACGCGCACGACCTCGGGGCTCTTGTTGAGGACGTGGTCGACGAAGCCGGGGTCCTGGTGCGAGAAGCCGTTGTGGTCCTGGCGCCAGACGTGCGAGGTGAGCAGGTAGTTGAGGGAGGCGATCGGGGCGCGCCAGGGCAGTGCGCGCGAGGTCCGCAGCCATTTGATGTGCTGGTTGACCATGGAGTCGACGATGTGCACGAACGCCTCGTAGCAGGAGAACAGCCCGTGCCGGCCGGTGAGGAGGTAGCCCTCCAGCCAGCCCTGGCAGGTGTGCTCGGAGAGGATCTCCAGCACCCGGCCGTGCCGGTCGAGGTGTTCGTCGACGGGCAGGGTCGCCGCCTGCCAGGCCTTGCCGCTGGCGCCGTAGACGGCGTCGAGGCGGTTGGAGGCGGTCTCGTCGGGGCCTACCAGCCTGAAGTCGCGGCGCTCCGAGGTCTGGCGCATGACGTGTTCGAGGAGGTCGCCGAGGACCCGGGTCGGTTCGTGCAGGGCGGCTCCGGGCTTGTCGACGGGGACGGCGAAGCGGTCCAGGGGCGGGAGCGGCAGATCGCGCAGCAGGAGGCCGCCGTTGGCGTGCGGGGTGGCGCCGAGGCGCCGGGAGCCCTCGGGCACGCAGGCCAGTACGTCGGCGGCCGGCCGGCCCTGGGCGTCGAAGAGTTCCTCGGGGCGGTAGGAGCGCAGCCAGGTCTCCAACTGTCGCAGGTGTTCGCGGTTCTCGCGGACCGAGGCGAGGGGGACCTGGTGGGCGCGCCAGGTTCCTTCGACGGGCTCGCCGTCGACCTCCGCGGGGCCGGTCCAGCCCTTGGGGGTGCGCAGGACGATCATCGGCCAGTGGACGCGCTCGCCGACGCCCTGCTCGCGGGCGGTCTGCTGCATGACGGCGATGCGGTCGAGGGCGTCGTCCATCGCGGCGGCCATGGCCCGGTGCACCTGGGCGGGGTCGTCGCCGGTGACGTGGACGGGTTCGTGGCCGTATCCGCGCAGCAGTTCGTCGAGTTCGGCCTCGGGGAGGCGGGAGAGCACGGTCGGGTTGGCGATCTTGTAGCCGTTGAGGTGCAGGATCGGCAGGACGGCGCCGTCGTGGACCGGGTCGAGGAACTTGTTGGAGTGCCAGGACGCGGCGAGCGGTCCCGTCTCCGCCTCGCCGTCGCCGATCACGCAGGCGACCAGCAGCCCGGGGTTGTCGAAGGCGGCTCCGTAGGCGTGGGCGAGGGAGTAGCCGAGTTCGCCGCCCTCGTGGATGGAGCCGGGCGTCTCGGGAGCGACATGGCTGGGGACTCCGCCGGGGAAGGAGAACTGCCGGAACAGTTTCTCCATGCCCTCCAGGTCCCGGGGCACAGAGGGGTACGTCTGGCTGTACGTGCCCTCCAGCCAGGAGTTCGCCAGCACGGCGGGGCCGCCGTGCCCGGGGCCCCAGACGCACAGCGCGTCCAGTCCGCGTGCCTTGATCACCCGGTTGAGGTGGGTGTGGACCAGGTTGAGGCCGGGTGAGGTGCCCCAGTGGCCGAGCAGGCGGGGCTTGATGTGCGCGGGAGTCAGGGGCTCGGTGAGCAGCGGGTTGGCCAGCAGATAGATCTGGCCCACGGCAAGGTAGTTGGCCGCCCGCCAGTGGGCGTCCAGCGTGCGCAGTTCGTCGTCGGTCAGTACCGTGCTGTCCTGGTGTTCGGCCTTGGGCATGGTGACTCCGTAGGTCATCGGGGTGGGGCGACGAGGCGGGTCATCGCGGCGCCTCACGGGAGGCGTCGTCCGGCGGAGGAGGCGGCATGGCCGGCGGGAAGACGGCGAAGGTGCCGCTCGCGGCGTACGAGCGGGAGCTGCTGCGTCTGCAGACGGAGCTGGTGAAGCTCCAGGAGTGGGTGCGGACCGAGGGTGCCCGTGTGGTGGTGGTCTTCGAGGGCCGGGACGCGGCGGGCAAGGGCGGCACGATCAAGCGGGTGGCGGAGCATCTGAACCCGCGTGTCGCGCGGATCGCGGCGCTGCCCAAGCCGACCGAGCGCGAGCGCACCCAGTGGTACTTCCAGCGGTACGTGGAGCATCTGCCGGCCGCCGGGGAGATCGTGCTGTTCGACCGGAGCTGGTACAACCGCGCCGGGGTCGAGCACGTCATGGGTTTCTGCACGAAGGAGGAGCATCAGCTCTTCCTGCGGCAGTGCCCGATCTTCGAGCGGATGCTGGTCGAGGCGGGTGTGCTGCTGCGCAAGTACTGGTTCTCGGTGAGCGACGCGGAGCAGCAGAAGCGGTTCCGGCGCCGGCTGAAGGACCCCACGCGGCGCTGGAAGCTGTCCCCCATGGATCTGGAGTCGATCACGCGCTGGGAGGCGTACTCCCGGGCGAAGGACGAGATGCTGGTGCACACGGACATCATCGAGGCGCCGTGGTTCGTGGTCGAGAGCGACGACAAGCGCCGCGCCCGGCTGAACATGATCGCCCATCTGCTGTCCACCGTCCCGTATCGCGAGGTCCCGCCGCCGGTGCTGGAGCTGCCCGAGCGGCCTCCGTCGACGGGCTACGTGCGCCCGCCGCGTGATCTGCAGACGTTCGTCCCGGACCACGCGGCGAGCCTCTGAGACGTTCGGGCGAGGAGGTCAGCCCGCTTCGCCGAAGTCGAACACGATGCGGGCCTGGACCCGGCCGTGCAGGACCTCGTCCATGGACTCGTTGACCGACGCGAGGGGCCGGGATTCGCGGATGACCCGGGTCCGGCCCGCGGCGTGCAGTTCGAACACCTCGGCCAGGTCCTGCCGGGTGCCGACGATGGAGCCGATCACCGAGGTGCCGTTGAGCACGGTCTCGAAGATCGGGACCTGGATCGTGCCGTGCGCCGGCATCGCCACCATGACGAGCTTCCCGCCGCGCCGCAGTCCGGTGTACACCGCGGCGAAGGCCTCCTCGTTGACCGCGAGCGCGAGCGCGGCGTGGGCTCCGCCGCTGCGCCGCAGCACCTCGCCCGGGTCCTCCTTGCGGGCGTCGATGACGATGTCGGCGCCGAGTTCCGCGGCGAGTTCGAGCTTGTCGTCGGTGACGTCGACGGCCGCCACGGTCGCTCCGGCGATCTTCGCGTACTGCAGGGCCAGATGGCCCAGTCCGCCCACCCCGGAGATGGCGACGAGCTGGCTGGGCCGGACGTCGGCGACCTTCAGGGCCTTGTACGTGGTGACGCCGGCGCAGGTGAGCGGGGCGGCGTCGAGCGGGGAGATGCCCTCGGGCACGGGCTGGGCGAAGTCGGCCCAGGCGAGCATCTTCTCGGCGTAGCCGCCGTCGTATCCGTAGCCGGTGTTGAGCTGCTGCTCGCACAGGGTCTCCCAGCCGGAGAGGCAGTGCTCGCAGCGTCCGCACGCCTTGCCGAGCCAGGGCACGGCCACCCGCTGCCCCACCGTGAGATGGGTGACGCCGTCGCCGAGCGCCTCGACCAGGCCGACGCCCTCGTGGCCGGGGACGAACGGCGGGCTCGGCTTGACCGGCCAGTCGCCGTTGGCCGCGTGGATGTCGGTGTGGCAGAGCCCGGAGGCCTCCAGCCGGACCCGGACCTGGCCGGGTCCGGGTTCGGGATCGGGGCGCTCCTCGATGACCAGCGGCTCACCGAACGCTCGTACGACTGCTGCTTTCATCAGGTGTCTCTCCTTGCGCGATCGGACCGCGAGCGGCGGCGGGCCCGGGTGCGGCCCGTGCCGGTCACGGGTGCGGCACGACGGCCACGGGGGCGGTGGAGTGATGGAGCACGGCGTGCGTGACGGGCCCGATGTGGGCGCCGAGCGCGGCATGGCGGATCCTGCGGCCCACGACGACGAGCGAGGCCTCCCGGGAGGCGTCCACGAGGTGGTTGGCCGGCTTGCCCGACAGGGAGTCCTCGATGATCTCGACGGCCGGGTACTTCTCGCGCCAGGTCCGCAGGGCGACCGTCATGGAGGCCGCGTCCTCGGCGGCCAGCCGGGTGCTCATCTTCAGGTCCGGCGGCAGCCCGTAGGCGATGTAGGGCGGTTCGTTCCAGGAGTGCACGACCCTGAGCGCGGTGTCGCGCACGAGCGCGGCCTCGAAGGCGAAGCCGATCAGCGCGTCGTCCGGGGCGCCGGTGTCGAGGCCGAGCACGACGGGCCGGAAGGGGGCGGCGGCGGAGGGGATGCCCGCCGGGTCCTGCACGTGCTCGTCGGCGGCCTGTTCGCCGGCCCGTACGAACACCACGGGCCGTTCGGCGTGGGCCGCGACGGCCAGCCCGACGGAGCCCACCATGAAGCCGCCCGCGCCGCTGAGCCCGCGGGTGCCGAGGACCAGGAGTTCGGCGTCGTCCACGGCCTTCATCAGCGCCTCGGCGGGCCGGCCGGTGAGCTGCTCCGTGGTGACCTCGACGCCCGGGTGGCGTGCCCGCACCCCTTCGGCGGCTTCGCGCGGGATCCGCTCGCTCCAGTGCTGGTGGGTCTCCGCTCCGAGCAGCGGAGCCTGGGCCACGGGGTCCGGGGCCGCTTCCCAGACGTTGACCAGTCGGACCGGCAGGCCGCGCAGTCGCGCTTCGCGGGCGGCCCATTCGGCTGCGGCGAGACTCTCGGGAGAACCGTCGAGGCCCACGGTGACGGTGCGGGGCATGATGTCCACCTCCTGAATCGGGGGCCCGGTGGGGCTCCGATTCCAGGGTCGTGTCGAGGGATCGGACGGGGCAGGGGCCGCAGGTCCCCGATCCGGGCCGTTCGGCCCATGCGGGCCCGGGCCGCGCGGTCGCGCTCCGGACGAGGTGATGGTCGACGCCCCTCGTGGCGGTGCGGTCGGCGCCCGGTCCGGCGACGGAGGGCGGCACCGGGTGCGTCGGTGGGAGACCTCGTGCACGGCCGTGTGGCGATCCCTTCGAGGATACCGAGGATGCCGGGCCGCCGCCCGGCCTCGATCACCGTCCGCGCGACGATCGATCACCGTCCCGGCGGCGAGGGTCGGTCCGGGTGCTCGCGACGACCGGTCGGGGTCCTGGCGGCCGTCGATCGGGGTCCTCGCGGCCGTCGGCCGGCGTCCGCGCGGCGATCCGCCCGGGTCCGCCCGGGTCCGCCCGGGTCCGCGCGGCGATCCGCCGGGCCGTCAGGCTTCCGCGAGCGCGGCCCTGGTCCGTTCGAGACGGGCGCGTTCCGGCGCGCTGCCGGTGAGCCGGATGGCGGCGTCGTACGCCCGCAGGGCCTCGGCGTCGCGTCCCAGCCGGCGCAGCAGCTCGGCCCGTACGGCGTGGAAGGCGTGGTACCCCTCCAGGTCCAGCTCCTCCACGAGGGCGAGGGCGCGCTCCGGTCCCTCGGTCTCGGCCACGGCGACGGCACGGTTGAGGGCCACGACCGGGCTGGGCGCGAGCGCCATGAGCTGGTCGTACAGCGTCAGGATCTGGCCCCAGTCCGTCGCGGCGGCGGTCGGCGCGTCGCTGTGGACGGCGTTGACCGCGGCCTGGATCTGGTACGGCCCCGGCCGGGCCCGGCGCAGACAGCGGCGCACGAGGGCCTGGCCCTCGGTGATCAGGTCCCGGTCCCACAGGTTCCGGTCCTGTTCGGCCAGGAGGACCAGGTCACCGTCAGCCGTCGTGCGGGCGGGCCGCCGGGCCTCGACGAGCAGCATCAGCGCGAGCAGGCCGAGCGCCTCGGGTTCGTCCGGCATGAGTTCGACGAGGAGGCGGCCGAGCCGCAGGGCCTCGGCGCAGAGGTCCGCGCGGCCCCCGTACCCCTCGTTGAAGACGAGGTAGACGACGGCCAGGACGCCCCTGACGCGGTCGGGCAGGTCCGCGTCGCGCGGGACGCGGTAGGGGATGCCCGCGTCCCGGATCTTGGCCTTGGCGCGGACGATCCGCTGGGCCATGGTGGGTTCGGGGACGAGGAAGGCCCGCGCGATCTGCGCGGTGGTCAGACCGCCGAGCAGCCGCAGGGTGAGGGCCACCTGAGCCTGGGGGGCCAGCGCGGGATGGCAGCAGGTGAAGATCAGACGGAGCCGGTCGTCACGCACGGGGCCCTCCTCCACGGGTTCGTCCGGGGTCCGCAGCCGGGCGGCCTCGGCCTGCCGGGCGGCGCGGGTGGACTCGCGGCGCAGCCGGTCGACGGCGCGGTTGCGGGCCGTCGTGATGATCCAGCCGGCCGGGCTCGGGGGTACGCCGGTCTCCGGCCACTTCGCCATGGCCGTGGCGAACGCGTCCTGGACCGCCTCCTCGGCGAGGTCGATGTCGCCGAGGAAGCGGATCAGGACGGCGACCGCCCGGCCGTACTCGGCGCGGAAGACGGCCTCGACGTCGTCGGCGCCGACGGGCATCAGTCCTCGGTCTCGTGCGTGAACGGGCGCACCTCGATCGGCAGGGTCGTGGCCAGGGTCGCCTTGCGTCCCCATGTCAGCGCCGCGTCCAGGTCGGGCGCCTTGATCAGGCAGATCCCGCCCAGATACTCCTTGCTCTCCACGTACGGCCCGTCGGTGACCAGGACGTCACCGTCCCGGGCCCGCAGCACGGTGGCGCTGTCCGGCCCGTGCAGTCCCCCGGCGAACACCCAGGCGCCGGCCTCGCGCAGCTCCGTGTGGAACACCTCCAGCTTGTGCATGATCTCTTCCAGGACCTCCGGCGCGGGCGGCTCGCCCTGCGGCTGCATCACGCTCAGCAGGTAGTACTTCATGATGTGTTCTCCTCGGTGGTCCCACTCGGTGTCTTTCCCTCTACACGAACGGGAGGGCGCCGGATCGACACACGCCACGCCGACAGCGGGAGATTTCCTCGATGACCGTCCCACCGCATCCGCTCGTCGCCGCGGCCCGGGACCTTGCGTCCCGGGTGCTGGCACCGCTGGCCGAGGAGGTGGACCTGAACGGTGTGCCCGCGAGCAGCATCGAGGCCGTGAAGCGGTCGGGGCTGCTCGGGATCGCCGCGCCCGTCGCGGACGGCGGCTCGGCGGCGCCCGCCCCGGTGGTCCGCGAGAGCGCGGAGATCCTGGCCGGGGCGTGCTGCTCGACGTGGTTCGTGCAGACCCAGCACCACACGCCGGTGGCGACCCTGGCGAAGAGCGGTCTTCCGGTACGGGAGCGTCTGCTCGGTCCGCTCGCGCGCGGTGAGCTGCTCTCCGGGGTGGCGTACGCCCAGTTGCGGGCCTATCCGCGCGTCCCGGTGCGGGTGACCCGCGAGCGCGGCGGCTGGCGCTTCGACGGGACGGTCCCGTGGTACACCGGCTGGGGGCTGAACGACGTCATGCTGCTGGCCGGGGTGACCGCCGACGACGAGGCGCTGTTCGCGTTCACCGAGGCGCGCGAACAGCGGGGACTGCGTCCCTCCCCGCCGATGCGGCTCGCCGCGCTCACCGCGTCCCGGACGGTCTCGCTGGAGCTGGACGGGCTGTGGCTGCCCGACGACGCGGTGGCGCTGCGCACTCCGTACGAGTCCTGGGCGGTCACCGACCGGCCCAAGAACACCAATGCCTCACCGGCCGTCTTCGGGATCACCGCGACGGCGATCGGCCTGCTGGAGGACGATCCCTCGGCGAAGGACACGGCGGCCGCGCTGCGGACGCGTCTCGACGAGGTCCGGCGGCGGGCGTACGAGCTCGCCGACCACCCGGTGCCGACGGAGCGGATCGAGGAGCGGCTGGAGTGCAAGACACGGGCGTACGACGTGATGCGGGCGGCCACGACGGCGGCGGTCGTGGCCGGGGGCGGGCGGGCGATGGATCTGCGCAGCCCGGCCCAACGGCTCGCGCGTGAGGGGATGTTCCTGCTCGTGCAGGGGCAGACGGCCCAGGTGCGCGCCGCGCACCTGGGGTCGCTGGGTTCGCCCGGGCGGAACGGTCCGCTCAGCCGCTGAACGGCACCTGCGCCACCGGTGCGGGCGGGGCCGCGAACGGATGCCGCCACAGTCCGCGCGCGGTGAGCCGGGGCAGGACGCCTTCGCCGAACCAGTAGGCCTCCTCCAGGTGCGGGTAGCCGGAGAGCACGAACTCGTCGATGCCGAGGGCGTGATACTCCCCGATCCGGTCGGCGACCTCCTCGTGGCTGCCGACCAGAGCGGTGCCCGCTCCGCCGCGCACCAGTCCGATGCCGGCCCACAGGTTGGGGTGGATCTCCAGTCCGTCCCGGCCGCCGCCGTGCAGCGCGAGCATCCGCCGCTGGCCCTCGGACTCGCTGCGGGCGAGCCCCTCCTGCACGGAGCGGACCGTCGCCGGGTCGAAGCCGTCGAGGAGCCGGCGGGCCTCCGCCCAGGCCTGCTCGGCGGTGTCGCGGGTGATGACGTGCAGGCGGATGCCGAACCGTACGGTCCGGCCCTCCTTCGCCGCGAGCCCGCGGATCCAGGCGATCTTCTCGGCGACCTGGGCGGGCGGTTCGCCCCAGGTGAGGTAGACGTCCGCGTGGCGGGCGGCGACCTCGCCCGCGACGGGTGAGGAGCCGCCGAAGTAGATCTCGGGGACCGGGTCGGGGACCCGGGCGAGCCGGGCGTCCTCGACCCGGAGGTGCTCGCCGGAGAGGTCGACGGTCCCGCCGTCCCACAAGTCCCGGACGATCTCCAGGAATTCGCCGGTACGGCGGTAGCGGGCGTCCTTGTCGAGGAAGTCGCCGTACGCGCGCTGCTCGTGGCTCTCGCCGCCCGTGACCACGTTGAGCAGGAGCCGTCCGCCGGTCTGCCGCTGGAAGGTGGAGGCCATCTGCGCGGCGAGCGTGGGCGAGACGAAGCCCGGCCGGAAGGCCACGAGGAACTTCAGCCGCTCCGTACGCTGGCTGACCATCGCGGTCGTCAGCCACGCGTCCTCGCACCAGGCGCCCGTGGGGGTGAGGGCACCGACGAACCCCAGGTCCTCGGCGGCGCGGGCGATCTGGCTCAGATAGGCGACCGTCGGCGGCCGGTCCCGCCCCGTCGCGGTGGCGGGGGTGCCGTGCCCGCCGCCGACGACGTCGCGGCTGTCGCCGTTGGTGGGCAGGAACCAGTGGAAGGTGAGGGACACGGCGGCGTTCTCCGATCGTTTGGACCTGCGGGGTCCGGGCGGGGCCGGCGTCGGCCGGGGCCGGCCGCCGGGAGATCTCGGCCGGGGGCGTCAGCCCGTCGCGGCGAGCAGGGGCGTGCGGCCGAGGGCTGCGGAGAACTGGTCCACCACCTGGGCCAGTGCCTCGGCGCTGCCCGGCGCCACGGTGACGCTGCCGTCCTGGCCCGTGACGATGTCCTTGTCGAGGGTGAACCAGCCCTGCACGATGTGGGCCGCTCCCATGGAGTTGAGGACCGGGCGGAGTGCGTAGTCCAGGGCGAGCACATGGGCCGTGCTGCCGCCGGTCACCAGGGGCAGCACGGTCTTCCCGGTCAGGGCGTACTGCGGGAGCAGGTCGAGCAGGGCCTTCAGGACGCCGGAGTAGGCGGCCTTGTAGACGGGGGTGCCGATGACCACTCCGTCGGCGCGGGCGAACAGTTCGGTCGCCTCGACTATGGCCGGGTGCTGGAAGTCCGCGCCGAGCAACGCCTCCGCGGGGATCGTGCGGACGTCGAGGGGGATCACCTCGTGGCCGTGCGCGGCGAGCCGGGTGTCGAGGTGACGCAGGAGCTTGGCGGTGCGGGAGGAGACCGAGGGGCTGCCGGATACGGACAGGACGGTGGCCATGAGTCCTCTTTCGTGGACGGGTTCCGGTGGACGGGTTCCGGGTGGGTGCCGTGAGCGGGCTCGCGGGTGGATTCCGTGTCCCGGGTTCCGGGTGAGTGGGCGTGACCGGCGTTCCGGGGCAGGCGGACCGCCGGCCGGCGGTGAGCGAACGGGGACGACGGGCCAGGCTCGCACTCCACGCGCGCGGCCCGCTGGAAAGGCGCCTGAGTCCTGACGGACTCCCGCCCCCGAGCGTCGGTCGGGCCTCCGGGCGCCGCACGGACCGCGGCGCGGTCTGCGGGGCCCGGCGGTTCGGGACGCGTCGAGGCTCGGGAACTCAGCCCGGATCAGAGGGAGTTCGGGCGCCGGAGCAGGAGCCGGGGAGGAGGGAACACACCGGACCACGGCCGGAGGAAGTCACCGTGGGCGGACGGACCCGCGCGAAGGAGACCCGGAGTCGGGGGTCGTCAGACTTCGCGGCGACAGAAAGCGCTGCAGACACGCGCGAGGTCGACGTGGCGTCGCCGCGTGAGGTCCAGTCGCATCGTCATGCGGAGATCGTCGCAGCCCAGGGCGAGGGCAGTCAAGGAACGGCGGTCCGGTCTCGTATCCCGGACGGTGAAGTGCACCGGCGCTCCCCGGACATGGGCCGGGCCACCCTCGCCCCGGCGGCGGGCGTGAGCCGCGCTCGCCGGTGCGCTCCTCGCCGTTCCGGGTTCTCAGCCGCGTACCGGCATGATCCCGTGCCTCCGGCGCGGCTTGGGGGCGTCCAGCATCGTGACGCCGTTGTAGCGGCGGCCCCGCGCGAAGAGCACCGGAGCGGCGACGAACGTGACGAAGACCGAGACGACGCTGACGGGGAACAAGGTCGGGAGCGACTGCCCCTCGGGGAGCGTGCGGCCGCCCTCGTGGACGGCGTAGCCCGCCGCCGCGAGGAGGACGATGACGCTCAGCGCGGCCAGGACCAGCAGGACGGCCCCGGTCCGGCGCGTACGGGCCTCGGTGCGGACCTCGGCCAGCAGGGAGGCGTCGCAGACCGGGCAGATCAGTTCCACGCTCTGTTTGCCGGACGCCGGCCGGCGCACCCGGTACAGGCTGTCCTTCCAGGTGATCCTGCGCGTCCGGGTGAGGAACCCGGTCGTCCTGTCGCTGAGGATGTGGCGCACCGCGACTTCCACCGTGCCAGGTATGGGTCGGTTCATGTCCCGTCAGCCCCCCGTTCGCGCGCGTCCCGGTCCGGACGTGCGGCCACCACAGTGTCGGATTCGCGGTGGCGGAGATCAACAGCCCTCGGCAGGCTTTGCCCCGACTATGCCTTCCGGGTGAACGAGCCTCCGGTGAGCGGGAGTTGCCGCGGACGCAGCCGGATCGGCGGGCCGAGGACACCCGCCTGACGTCACGTCGGGGACCGCAGGGCCCGCTCGCCTTCGTACGCTTGAACCGGTGTTTGCCGGGCAAGCGGATTCCACGGGACTCGTCGCTCCGGGTCCGACGTCCGAGCTGGAGGTGTCTGCCGCCATGGGCACAAAGGTGCTGGAACGATTTCCCGCCGGCGCTCCGCGTGGGTCCTGGACCGCGGAGGAGTACGCCGCCCGACGCCGGACCGAGGGTCTGAAGGCGACGGTCGTGATGGACCTGACCTCGGACGCCTTCCTCGTGGTCGTGCCGGCCGGCGACGAGGACTGAGCTGGACAACGACCGACGGTGCCCCCGCGCGAACCGCGCGGGGGCACCGTCGTCGAAGCTGAACCGATGGAATCGGCCGGGCCGCCACAGCCCGTCGGGCCGGACCCGGCCCGTTCCCACCCGGTCCCTCACACCCCGACGGGCTCGTCCCCTCGGGCCCCGGGCGCGGGCGTCGGCTCGGGAGCGTCATCGGGCTCGCGGCTCAGCGCCCCGGGCCACCATGCCCGGCGGCCGATGTCGCGGACCAGGGCGGGCACCAGCAGGGAGCGGACGACCAAGGTGTCGAGCAGGACGCCGAACGCGACGATGAAGGCGATCTGCACCAGGAAGGCCAGCGGGATCACCGACAGCGCGGCGAAGGTCGCGGCCAGCACCACGCCCGCCGAGGTGATCACCCCGCCGGTGGCGACGAGGCCGCGCAGCACACCCTGGCGCACCCCGTGGCGCAACGACTCCTCGCGGACCCGGGACATCAGGAAGATGTTGTAGTCGACGCCGAGGGCCACCAGGAACACGAAGCCGTACAGCGGCACGGAGGCGTCGGTGCCCGTGAAGCCGAACCCGTGCCGGAACACCAGCGCCGAGATGCCCAGCGTGGCGACGAAGTTGAGCGCCACCGTGGCCACCAGGAGCACCGGCATGAGCAGCGAGCGGAGCAGGACGGTCAGTATCACCAGGATGATCGCGAGGACCACCGGCACGATGAGCGCGCGGTCGCGTTCGGCGGTCTGCCGGGTGTCGTACTGCTGGGCCGCGTAGCCCCCGACGAGCGCGTCGGCGCCCGGCACGGCGTGCACCGCCGTGCGCAGCCGGGCGACCGTGGCCTTGGCCGCGTCGCTGTCCGCGGCCGACCGCAGCGTGACGTCGACACGGACCCGGCCGTCGACGATCCGGGGCGCTCCCCCGCCGGGCCGCCCGGACTCCGTCACCGCGGCGGCCGACGCGACACCGTCCGTCGCGCGCGCCGCGGAGGTGACCCGGTCGACGCGGTCGGCGTTCGCGATGATCACGGCGGGGTTGCCCGAACCGCCGGGGAAGTGCCGCCCGAGGGTCGCCTGCGCGGCGACCGAGGGCGCGTCGTTGACGAAGGTCTCGGCGAGCGGGATGCCCTTCGCGGTGAGGGTGGGAGCGAAGGCCGCGCAGACCAGGAGCCCGGCCAGGGCCGTCGCCCAGACCTTGCGGGGCGCGCGGTCGACCAGCGCCGCGACCCGGTTCCAGATGCCGTCGCCGGTGCTCACCCCGGCCGCCGGACGGGGCTTGGCGGGCCAGTAGGCGGCGCGGCCGAGGAGCACCAGGACGGCGGGCAGGAAGGTGAGCGAACTCAGCGCGGCGCAGGCCACGCCGATGGCGCCCACGGGACCGAGCGACCGGTTGTTCGTCAGATCGCTGAGCAGCAGCGCCAGCAGCCCGAGGGCCACGGTTCCCGCGCTCGCGACGATCGCGCCCCAGGACTGCCGCAGTGCCGCCCGGACCGCGGTGAACCGGTCCGCGCTCTGGGCCAGTTCCTCACGGAAGCGGGCACTGAACAGGAGCGCGTAGTCGGTCGCGGCGCCGATCACGAGGATCGAGAGGATGCCCTGCACCTGGCCGTCGACGCGTACGACGTCGTGGTCGGCGAGGACGTAGACGACGGCGCAGGCCAGGCCGAGCGCGAACACCGAGCCGAGGATGATGAGGAAGGGCAGCAGCACACTGCGGTAGACGAGCAGCAGGATCACTAGGACGGTCGCCAGGGCCACCCCGAGGAGCAGTCCGTCGATCCCGGCGAAAGCTCCCCCGAGGTCGGCCTGGCTGGCCGCGGGTCCGGCGATCCACGCGGTCGTACCGGGGACGCCGTCGGCGGCGGTACGGATCCGGTCGACGGCGTCGGGAAGCCGCTTGCCGAGGTCGGGCCGGAGCTGGACGACACCCTCCAGCGCCTTGCCGTCGTCCGAGGGCAGGGCCGGGGACGGCCGGCCGACCACGCCGGGGGTGCCGGCGAGGGCGGCGAGCGCGCGGGTCGCGGCGGACTGCCGGGCCGTGGCCGTGGCGGCGTCGCCGTCCACGGTCCACACGACGATCGCGGGCAGCGTCCCGTCCCGCTGGAAGGCGCGCTGCTGCGCGACCACCTTCGTGGACTCGGCGCTGCGCGGCAGGAACGCGGCCTGGTCGTTGGTGGAGACCTCGCCGAGCCGGCCGGCGTAGGGGCCGAGGGTGCCTCCGATGCCGAGCCAGGCGACGAGCAGGACGACGGGGATCAGCCACAGGGCTCGTCGCGGGGTGAGGGACATCGCTCTCCAGATTTCGCCGTCAGGTGTCTCGATGAATGACAATCTCAATCATTGAGATATCTCGCGGCCAGATCGTAGACCATGCCCGTGCTTCCGGCCCCGGGGGCCGTTCGGATGCGGCGCATCGCCGCCGGACGCGTGCGTCCGGAGGCGGCCTCAGCGGCCGGGTGAGCGTACGGCCGAGAGCTGTTCGTTCATCGCCGCCAGGAAGCGGAGGACCACGGCCAGCTCGTCCTCGCTGAAACCGGACCGCACGCTCGCCGTGACGTCGGCGAGCGGCCGGAAGTGGGCGCGTGCGGCGGACCTGGCGTCGGGATCGTAGTGAAGGTGGACCACCCTGCGGTCGGGGCTCTCCCGGACGCGCCGGATGTGACCCGCGCGTTCGAGCCGGTCCAGACACGCGGTGACCGCACCCGAGGTGAGTCCGAGGTGCTCGCGCAGCCGGCCGGGGGTGAGCGGCTCGGGGGCGTCCAGGATCGCCGCGAGCGCCAGGACGTCCGTCGCGTGCAGACCGTGCTCACCGGCGAAGCCGTGGACCAGCCGGTTGATCTCGCCGTTGAGCCGGCGCAGCTCGACCGCGAAGGAGTGAAGATCCGTCGCCCCGGCCCGGCTCCGGCCCGTGTCGGGTTCCGGATCGTCCGTCCGGTCGTCACGGTCGTCTCGTCTGGCCACGTGATCAGCCTATAGAAGTCCCGACGCCTCCCCCGTTCGGGCGTCCGGCACCCGGCGGCCGCCCCGTCCGGCGCATCCGCGGGCGGTGCCCGCGTGGAAGGGATCAGGGAGCGAGGCGGTCCCCGAGGGGGGCCCGGGCGGCTACCGACGGAGGACCCATGAGCGACGAGGAGACCGGCACCGGCCCCAGGTGTCTGGTGACCGGTGCCACCGGCTACATCGGCGGACGGCTGGTGCCCGAACTGCTGGCCGAGGGGTACCGGGTGCGCTGTCTGGCCCGCTCACCGGCCAAGCTGCGCGACTATCCCTGGGCGGGCGAGGCGGAGGTGGTGCGCGGCGACGTCACGGACGCCGACTCGGTCGCCGACGCGATGCGCGGCTGCGAGGTCGCGTACTACCTCGTGCACGCGCTCGGTACGGGCCACGACTTCGAGGAGACGGACCGCAGGGCGGCCCGGATCTTCGGCGAACAGGCCCGTGCGGCGGGCGTCCGGCGCATCGTCTACCTGGGCGGCCTCACGCCCGCGGGCGTTCCGGAGGCGGAGCTTTCGCCGCACCTGAGGTCCCGGGCCGAGGTGGGGCGCATCCTGCTGGCGTCGGGCGTGCCGACCACCGTGCTGCGCGCCGCGGTCATCATCGGCTCCGGCTCGGCCTCCTTCGAGATGCTGCGCTATCTCACCGAGCGGCTGCCGGTGATGGTGACACCGAGCTGGGTGCACACCCGCATCCAGCCGATGGGCGTACGCGACGTCCTGCGCACCCTGGTCGGCTGTGCCGGGATGCCCGCGGAGGTCAACCGGGCCTTCGACATCGGCGGTCCCGACGTCCTCACGTACCTGGAGATGATGCGGCGGTACGCGGTCGTCGCGGGGCTGCCGCGCAGGCTGATCTTCCCGGTGCCGGTCCTCACGCCCCGGCTGTCCAGCCACTGGGTCGGACTGGTCACGCCGGTGCCCGCGTCGATCGCGCGCCCGCTCACGGAGTCGCTGCGCCACGAGGTCGTGTGCCGCGAGCACGACATCGCCCGGTACGTTCCCGATCCCCCGGGGCGGCCGATCGGCTTCGACGCCGCGGTGACCCTGGCGCTCCAGCGGGTCCGCGACGCCCAGGTGACGACCCGGTGGTCGTCCGCGTCGTATCCCGGGACGGCCAGCGATCCGCTGCCCACCGACCCCGACTGGGCGGGCGGCAGCCTCTACACGGACGAACGCGAACTGACCGTGGACGCCTCGCCGAAGAACCTGTGGCGGGTGATCGAGGGCATCGGCGGCGACAACGGCTGGTACTCCTTCCCGCTGGCGTGGGCGGTGCGCGGCTGGATGGACCGGATGGTCGGCGGGGTGGGGCTGCGGCGCGGGCGCCGGGACGCCAGCCGGCTGCGGGTGGGCGACTCCCTGGACTTCTGGCGGGTGGAGGAGATCGAGCCGGGCCGGCTGCTGCGGCTTCGGGCCGAGATGAGACTGCCCGGGCTCGCCTGGCTGGAGATGTACGCCGACGCGACGGACGGCGGACGCACGCGCTACCGGCAGCGGGCCCTGTTCCACCCGCACGGGCTGCTGGGGCACGTGTACTGGTGGAGCGTGTCGCCGTTCCACGCCGTGGTGTTCGGCGGCATGGCCCGGAACATCGCCCGGGCCGCCAGGGACACCCCCGAGGACGCGGCCGCCCCGGCACTCGTCCCCTGACCCACGCGGCCGCGCCTGTCGCCGGACCCGTCGTCGGGAGGGGTGGGCGCGGCTTCACGGGAACCGCGCGGAGCGCATCCGCGGCGGTCCCCCGGGCCGAAGCAGACGACGTCGTCACCCCGCCGAGCACCACCCCGGAGCCACCCCATGACCGTCTCGATCGTGCTGTTCACCTCCGACCTGCGCCTGCACGACCATCCGCCGCTGCGGGCCGCCCTCGACGGTTCGGACGCGGTGGTGCCCCTCTTCGTCCGCGACGACGCCGTCGCGGACGCCGGGTTCACCGCCCCCAACCGGATGGCGTTCCTCGCCGACTGCCTGACGGACCTGGACGCCGGGCTCCGCGACCGCGGCGGGCGTCTGGTGGTGCGCTCCGGCGACGTGGCGGCCGAGGTGGCCAAGGCGGCCGCCGAGAGCGACGCCGAAGCGGTGCACATCGCGGCGGGGGTCAGCGCGTACGCGCATCGCAGGGAGGAGCGGCTGCGCGCCGCGCTGGAGGCGGACGGACGCCGTCTGCACGTCCACGACGCGGTGGTCACCGCGCTCGCTCCTGGCGCCGTGACCCCGGCGGCCTCCGACCACTTCGCCGTCTTCACGCCGTACCACCGGCAGTGGGCGCGGCAGCCGTTGCGGGACCCGCTCCCGGCTCCCCGGACCGTCCGGGTGCCGGACGGCGTCGGTTCCGAGGCGGTCCCCTCCGGCTCGGACCTCTCCGGAGTGTCCGAGGGGCTGGCCCGGGGCGGCGAGACGGAGGCGAGGACGCTGCTGACGGCCTGGCTGCGCGACGGGATCGCGGCGTACGAGGACCGCCACGACGACCTGCCCGGCGACGCGACCTCCCGGCTCTCCCCCCATCTGCACTTCGGCACGCTGTCGGCGGCCGAGCTGGTGCACCGGGCGCGCGGCGCGGGCGGTCCGGGTGCCGAGGCGTTCGTCCGGCAGGTCGCCTGGCGCGACTTCCACCACCAGGTCCTGGCCGCGCGGCCCGAGGCGTCCACCGCCGACTACCGCTCCCGGCACGACCGTTGGCGCTCGGAGGCCGAGGCGAGGGACGACATCGAGGCGTGGCGGGAGGGCCGGACCGGCTATCCGGTGGTGGACGCGGCGATGCGGCAACTGCGCCACGAGGGCTGGATGCACAACCGGGGGCGCCTGCTCACGGCGAGCTTCCTGGTCAAGACGCTCTACGTGGACTGGCGGGTCGGGGCCCGCCACTTCCTGGACCTGCTCGTGGACGGCGATGTCGCCAACAACCAGCTCAACTGGCAGTGGATGGCGGGGACGGGCACCGACAGCCGGCCCAACCGCGTCCTGAATCCGCTGACCCAGGCCAGGCGTTACGACCCGGACGGGGTATATGTCCGGCGCTGGGTGCCCGAGTTGGACGGGATCGCCGGGCATGCCGTGCACGAACCGTGGAAGCTCCAGGGGCTGGACCGGGCCGCGTGCGACTACCCGGACCCGATCGTCGACCTGTCCGAGGGGCTGGCCCGCTTCAAGAAGGCCCGTGGCCTGGACTGACGGCAACGCCGGGCCGGGTGCGGGAACGAGCGGATCCGAATATAAACTGCCGAGGATTTTACCTGTTGTAGAGATTCCTCATCGGTGCGCCGCCGTACTGATGGTCGTCCGAACCACTCGTACCGGATCCGTGCGCACCGGATCCATCGCGCGGCCACCCCGGAGCCGACAGCCCCGGAAGCGCCGCACCCGCCCCCAGGAGGCTGTTCAATGCGCATTACACGGAACGTGGGAACCCTCTTCGTGACCGGTGCGTTGACGCTGACCCTGGCCGCCCTCGCCTATCCGGCCATGCTCGGGATCCAGACCACGTCCGCCGCGCCGGTCCGCGTCATCGCCAATCCGTCCTCGGGGCCGCTGACCGAGGCCGACCGCGACTTCGTCGTCAAGGTGCGCGCGGCGGGACTGTGGGAGTACCCGGTCGGGCAACTGGCCCTGCAGAAGGGGACGACCCCGGCGGTCCGCACGGCGGGTGAGCACCTGATCTCGGGCCACGCCGGCCTCGACGCCACGAGCCGCAAGGTCGCCAAGGAACTCGGCATCACACTGCCCAACAAGCCCTCCCCGCAGCAGCAGGGGTTCGTGGCGACCCTGAGCGGGGACTCCGGCACGAAGTTCGACACCGACTTCGCCAACATCCTGCGCGTCACGCACGGACAGATCTTCTCGACCGTGGCGAAGATCCGCGCCACGACGGAGAACACGCTCGTGCGGCAGCTCGCCGACCAGGCCAACGACACCGTCCTGGACCACATCACCGTGATGGAGAAGACCGGCCTGGTCAACTTCGACCAGGTGATCATCCAGGAGACCACCATCCCGAAGGTGCCCGCGGTGAACCTGACGCCTCCCCCGCCGCAGCCCGGCGAGCCGGAGGTCGTCCTGACGCCGCCGGCGGGCGGGGCGTCCCAGCCCGCGGGCGGGGCGTCGCTTCCCGCCGGAGGGGCCGCGCTGCCCTCGCCGACGCCGACCGTGGGCTGAACGACGAGGATCGTGTGAACTGCGGCCGCCCGAGCGAGAA
Source organism: Streptomyces sp. NPDC028298 (assembly GCF_055565895.1). Lineage (NCBI taxonomy): Bacteria > Bacillati > Actinomycetota > Actinomycetes > Kitasatosporales > Streptomycetaceae > Streptomyces > Streptomyces sp. NPDC028298. The sequence continues at coordinate 756,715 of NZ_JBVHTL010000003.1, read as the reverse complement.
TTCGCGAGGGCGGCCGGCTTTTGCGGTCTCAGCCCTCGGCCAGGCTCACCAGCGAGGTGAGAGCCTCCCTGAGTCCCGGCGGCCGGAGCATGCCCGGTTCCGGGCGTCCGGCCCAGCCGGGGCCGCCGAGGAGAACGGCCGGTTGAGCGCGGGCGCCCTTGACCCCCCAGGTGGTGGACGCGATGTGCCGGGCCAGGGGGCGGTCGGCGGTGGAGCGGGTCTGCGACCACAGCACGACGGCGACCGGTCCCAGCCGTCGCACCGCCGCGGTCAGCGCCTCCGGAGGTACGGCGGGGCCGAACATCCGCGTGGGCAGGCCCTGTTCGACGAGCCCGGCGTGCAACGCCTCCAGCGGGAGGCAGTGTTGCTCGCCCGGCACGCAGGCCAGCACGATCGGTCCCGTGCCCGTGACCGGCGTCCTGGGCTCCGCCGGTCCCGAAGCCCGGTGCAGCACCCGGGAGATGTGCCACGACAGCAGGTGCTCGACCTCCACGTAGCGGTCCCCGGCGGACTCCCACTTGCGGCCCACCGCGTGCAGGGTCGGCACCATCACCTCCTCCCAGCCGACGACCACGCCGTGCCGCTCCACGAGGGCGGTCAACTGGTCGTCCACGGAAGGTGCGTCGAGACGCACGGCGGCGCGCGCGAGACCCTTGCACTCCTGCCGGGGGTCCCCCAGGGGCTCCGCTCCGGCCGCTCCCGCCGGGGGTTCCGGCCCCTCGGCCACGCTCACGCCCTCGGGCTCCAGGGGATCGGACCAGCCCTTCGCCGCCCTGGCGGCCTCGGCGGGCGGCACTCCGGCCGAGGTCAGCCGGCACATCTCCTCGAGCATGGCGACGTCCTGGGGTGTCCAGCGGCGATGCCGGCCGCCGGAACGGACCGCGGGGCCCATTCCGTACCTGCGGTCCCAGGAACGCAGCGTGGTGGGTGACACTCCCAGGCGGCGGGCCAGCGCACCGGTGGTGACACCGGCTTCGGCGGATCCCGCGCCCGGTTCCCGCCCCTGATCAGACCGGCCATCACCCATACGGCGACTATACGACGCAGAAACGATGCGAGTTGTCGCCTCTGTCCCACGGTTCACACAATCGGTTTCACGGGGCCCCACACAGGGAGTTCCCGGAGCTAGGAGCCGTGGCCATGAGCGCAGATCCGATCGCCGAGCAGCCGACCGCCGAGCCCGGGGACGCGATCACGGACGCGGAACTGACCCGTGGGATCGTCGACGGGGACGAGGCCTCCCTGGCCACCGCCTACCGGCGCTGGGCACCCCTCGTCCAGGCCCTCGCCCGGCGTTCGCTGGGCGACCCGCGCGAGGCCGAGGACGTCACCCAGCAGGTGTTCCTCGCCGTGTGGCGGGGCGCCGGCGGGTATCGGCCCGAGCGCGGCCCGGTGGCGGCGTGGCTCGTGGGGATCACCCGGCGCAAGATCGCCGACGCGCTGTCCGCGCGGACCCGGCGCACCGAACTGGTGGGGGCGGCCGGCGCCCTGCTGGCCCTCGCCGACGACTCCCGGAGCCGGCCCGAGGCCTCGCTCGACCGTGTCGTCGTCCGGCACGAGCTGGCCAAGCTCCCGACGCCGCAGCGCCGGGTCCTGCACCTCGCGTTCTACGAGGACCTCACCCAGACTCAGATCGCCCGGCGCACCGGCTGGCCGCTGGGCACCGTCAAGAGCCACTCCCGACGCGGCATGCACCAGCTCCGCGACTGCCTCCGCCCGGTGGCCGGGGTCTGACTCCCGGTGCCCGTGGTCTGACTCACGGTGGCCGCGGCCCGAGCACGGACGGTCGGCCGCCCCCTCCGATCCGTCGCCCTTTCCGCTCCGTCGTCGTTTTCCGGCCCGCGGGCCAATCCGCCGACCCACCGGCTTCGGATCACATCCGAAATGTTCGAAGCGTCTTGGAGGACCACACTGTGAAGGAAGCCGTGGAGATCGGGCGCAACCCGTCCGCGGGGCCGGACCTGCCGGATCTCATGGCCCGGGTCGCCCGAGGTGACCAGGATGCGTTCGCCTCGCTCTACGACGTGGTGGCGGGCCCCGTCCTCGGCATCGTGCGCCGGGTCCTGCGTGACCGGGCGCAGTCGGAGGAGGTCGCCCAGGAGGTGCTGGTGGAGGTGTGGCGGACCGCCGCCCGCTACCGCCCCGAGAAGGGCTCGGTGATGAACTGGGTCCTGACCCTCACCCATCAGCGGGCCGTGGACCGGGTGCGCTCGGTCGAGGCCTCGACGGCGCGGGAGCACAAGGCCGCCCTCCTCGACCGGACGCCCGAGTTCGACGAGGTGACCGAGCAGGTCGAGGCGCGGCTGGAACGTGAGCAGGTACGGCGCTGCATGCGCACGCTGACCGAACTCCAGCGTCAGTCGGTGACGCTGGCCTACTACCGCGGGCTGACCTACCGGGAGGTGGCGGAGCTGCTGGCGACTCCCCTCGGCACGGTCAAGACCCGGCTGCGCGACGGGCTGATCCGACTGCGTGACTGTCTGGGGGTGACGGCGTGAGCACGGCTGACCTGCACACACTGACCGGCGCGTACGCTCTGCACGCGCTGGCCGACGACGAACGCGAGCGTTTCGAGCGGCACGCCGCGGACTGCGCCGACTGCGCGCAGGAGGTCCGTGAGCTGACCGCCACGGCCGCGCGTCTGGGCCTGGCCGTCACCGATTCGCCGGGTCCGGCCCTCAAGGACCAGGTCATGCGGCGGATCACCACGGTCCGCCAGGAGCCGCCGCGCACCCTCCCCGCTCCGCGGGCCGCCGGCATCCGTCGGTTCCGGCCCGGGCACTGGGCACTGGCCGCGGCACTGGCCGCGGTGGCGGCGCTGGGCGGTACGGCGGCCTGGCAGCACGAGCGCGCGCAGGACGCCCAGGAGCAGGCCCGTCAGGCCGAACGGCGGGCGGACCAGGTGGCCGCGGTGCTCACGGCCCCCGACGCGTCGTCCCGTACGGCGAAGCTGGCGGACGGGGCGAGCGGCACGGTCGTCGTGTCCCGGAGCCGGGACCGGGCCGTGTTCATCTCCTCGAAGATGGCGAAGCCGCCCGGCGGCAAGGTCTACCAGCTCTGGTTCGACGACGCGGGCACCATGCGGTCCGCCGGGCTGATGGACCCGGGCCGCACCAGCGAGGCCGTTCTGATGAACGGCTCCGTCGACGGCGCGTCCGGCATGGGGATCACCGTGGAACCGGCCGGCGGCTCGGCCAGGCCGACGTCCGCGCCGGTGGCCCTGCTGGGGCTGCCCGTCTGAGTGTTCGTCCCCTCGGTTCGGGGGAGGGGACGAACACCCGGCACCTGACCGGCCCGGCGGCACCTCGGCCGCCGGACCGGTCAGTGGCGGTTGCGTGGCGGCAGCGGGAAGAAGCCGCTGGTGCGCGCCGCGTACTCGGCGAATCCCGGGCGGCGCGCCATGTGGCGCTCCAGCATCGGTTTCCCGCTGCCGTTGATCAGCAGGTAGCTCATCACCAGTGGTGACACGAGGGCCACGGCGGCCGACTGCGGGCTGTCGCAGGCCAGCAGGAACAGGCCCCACCAGACGCAGAAGTCACCGAAGTAGTTGGGGTGGCGGGTCCAGCTCCACAGGCCGCGGTCCATGAGGCGGCCGCGGTTCGCCGGGTCGGCCTTGAAACGGGCGAGCTGGGCGTCGCCGACCGACTCGAAGAACAGACCGACGGCCCACAGCGCGGTGCCGGCCCAGGCGAAGCCCGTCAGCGGCCCCGGGATGTACTGCGCGGCCTGGACGGGCAGTGACACCAGCCAGACCAGCGCGCCCTGCAGGAGGTACACCATCCGCAGGGCGTAGAGGTCACGGCTGCCGGGCGCCTTGGCGAGCATGGCTTCGTAGCGTGGATCCTCGCCGTGTCCCCGTCCGCGCCGCGCGATGTGAACGGCCAGCCGCAGTCCCCACACCGAGGTGAGGACGGTGACGAGTACACGGCGGGCCTCGTCACCCTCACCGGCGGACGCCAGGAAGGTGACGAGGGCCACCGCGGTGAAGCCGATCCCCCAGGCCACGTCCACGATCCGGTGCAGGCCCCGGCGGACGCCGACGGCGAAGGTGACCAGCATGACGGCGAGGGCCGCGCCGGCCGCCAAAGCGAGGTTCTGGGCGAACGCCGCCCAGGGGAAACCCGTCATGGCCCGGTGTCCTCCTTCGCGTCCCGGGCGCCCGCGGCCTGCGGCGTGCCCTTCGTGAACAGGTACTGCTGGACGTCCAGATAGCCGGAGCGGAACCCTGCTTCGGAGTAGGCGAGATAGAAGGTCCACATCCGGCGGAAGGTCTCGTCGAACCCGAGCGCGGCGACCTCGTCGGCCCGCTCGGTGAACCGCTCGCGCCACAGCCGCAGGGTCTCGGCGTAGTGCGCGCCGAAGGCGTCCCTGCGCGTGGTGCGCAGGGAGGTGTGGGCGCGGGTCACCTCGTCCACCGCCTCCACGGAGGGCAGCAGCCCGCCGGGGAAGACGTACTTCTGGATCCAGGTGAAGGTGTCGCGGGAGGCGAGCAGGCGGTCGTGCGGCATGGTGATCGCCTGGAGCGCGACGCGGCCGCCGGGGGCGAGCCGTTCGTCGAGGGTGGCGAAGTAGACCGGCCAGAACTCCTCGCCGACCGCCTCGACCATCTCGACGCTGACCACGGCGTCGTACGTGCCGGTGGCCTCGCGGTAGTCGCACAGCTCGATGCTCACTCGGTCCTCGGCTCCCGCCTCGCGCACCCGTTCACGGGCCAGGGCCTGTTGTTCGCGGGAGAGGGTGAGGGAGGTGACGTGGGCACCGCGCGCGGCGGCACGGATCGCCAGCTCGCCCCAGCCGGTGCCGATCTCCAGGAGCCTGGTGCCGGGTCCCGCCTCGACGAGGTCGAGGAGCCGGTCGATCTTGCGGTGCTGGGCGTCGGCCAGCAGGGACCAGGAGGCGGGGAAGCCGCGGAAGAGGGCCGAGGAGTAGCTGAGGGTGTCGTCCAGGAACAGCGCGAACAGGTCGTTGGACAGGTCGTAGTGGCGGCTGATGTTGTCGCGGGCGCCCGTGGGGGTGTTGCGCTGGACGTCCGGCCGGCGCAGCGCCCAGAGGCCGCGCAGTCGCTGGAGCGGGGCGGGGATCAGCCGGGCCGCGTTCCCGGCGAGGACGGTGAGCGCGGCGACCAGGTCGGGCGCGTCCCACTCCCCCGCCATGTAGGACTCGCCGAAGCCGACGAGGCCGTGGGTGCCGATGCGGGCGTGGAAGGCGTCGGGGTCGTGGATCTCGACGACCGGGCCGCCGAGGCCGGCCCGGGTTCCGTCGGCGAACCGCGCCTGGAGCGGCAGTCGTTCGAGGGCACGGCGCACCACGGCGCGGGTGACGGCCGTGCGGGCCCGCGACGACGGCGGCCGGGTCACCACGTCCGTCCAGCGCAGCGGGTCGGTGTCCTGTCGGGGCGTCTCGACGGGGCAGGACTCGGCTGTCCTCATTTCACGTTCTCCTGGGCTCGTTGCGGGGTGCGGGGCTGGACGGGCAGTCCGCGCAGATACAGGCGGATGCCGTGCAGGCGGATGGCGGCGGACACGGCGAGGGTGGACCAGGGGTGGCGCAGTGCCTGGCGCAGCAGCGCGCCGGCACTCGCGGTCTGCCGTGTCCCGCGTACGGTGGCGGTGAAGGGCCGGGTGCCCACGCGTTCCAGATGGACGGTCAGGTCGAGCCTGTCGCCGGGCTCGGGCAGCCGCATCCGGTAGGCGCCGTCGACGGGGAAGAACGGCGAGACGTAGAACTCCTTGCGGGTCCGGGCCGTATCGCCGTCGTCGGGGCGCAGCAGGTAGGAGTGGCGTTCGCCGTAGGTGTTGTGGACCTCGGCGACGACGCAGCGGGCGGTGCCGTCGGGGTCGTGGCACCAGTACAGGGTCAGCGGGTTGAAGACATGGCCGAGGACGCGTGCGTGGGTGAGCATGAGCACGGGTCCGCCGCGCAGGTCGACGCCGTGCGCGGCGAGGAACCGGTCGAGGCCCGCGCGGATGCTGGGCTGGTCGCCGTCGAAGTGGTCCCGGGGGTCGAAGCGGGCCAACGGGCGCAGCGGGTAGGGCAGTTCGGGTGGCCGGTCGGGGTCGGTGAGCCACATGTACGTGCGGTGGCGGAGCGTGTACCGGGTGGGTGCGGTCCGTACGTGCGCGACCGTGCAGGGGTAGAGGGCGGGGGTGTGGGTCACCAGGTCACCCCCAGCGCCTCGGCCGCCTCGACGCCGGACCGGCAGCCGTCCTCGTGGAAGCCCCAGCCGTGGTAGGCGCCGGCGTACGCGGTCACCGGGCTGTTGAGGGACGGGAGTCGGCGCTGGGCGGCGACGGACTCGGGTGTGTAGACGGGGTGTTCGTACTCCATGCGGGCCAGGACCCGGGCCGGGTCGACCCGGTCCTCGCCGCCGAGGGTGACGACGAACGTCTCGGGCGCGTCCAGCCGTTGCAGCCGGTTCATGTCGTAGCTGACCCGGACCCGGTCCGCGTCGGTGTCGCAGTCGGGCATCAGGTAGTTCCAGGAGGCCCGTGCCCCGCGGGCGCTGGGCAGGAGCGCGGTGTCGGTGTGCAGGAGAGTGGTGTTGCGGGAGTAGCGGAACGCCCCGAGCACCTCGCGCTCCAGCGGGGTGGGGTCGGCGAGCAGCCGCAGCGCCTGGTCCGGATGCACGGCGATCACGACGGATCCGTACGAGGTGGTGGTGCCGTCCTCGGTGGTGATGTCCACTCCGTCGGCGTGGCGGCGTACGGCCCGGACGGGGGTGGAGGTGTGCACCGCGTCGAGTTCCTTGGCCAGCCGGTCGACGTAGGAGCGCGACCCTCCGGTGACCGTGCGCCACAGGGGCGAGCCGCCCACCGAGAGCATGCCGTGGTGGTCCATGAACCGGAACAGATAGACGGCGGGGTACTGGCGGGCCGTGGCGGCGTCGCAGGACCACACGGCGGAGACGAGCGGGGTCATGAAGTGCCGGGTGAAGTACGGGGAGAAGCCCTGCCGGGTGATGAACTCGCCCAGGGTGAGGGTGTCTTCGCCGCCCTGGGCCAGCAGGCGGCGGGCGGCCCGGTGGAAGGCCGGCACTTCGGTGAGCATTCGCAGGTAGGGGCCGTGCAGCGCGCTGCGCGGCCGGGCGAGGAGTCCCGCGGGGCCGCGGGCGCCGGCGTACTGGAGGCCGCATCCCTCGCACCGGACCGACATGCTCATCTCGGACTCCTGGGTGGCGACGCCGAGTTCGGCGAACAGCCGCAGGAGATGGGGGTAGGTACGGTGGTTGTGCACGATGAAGCCCGAGTCGACGCGGTGCAGGCGTCCGTCGGACGAGGTCAGGTCGTGGGTGTGGGCGTGCCCGCCGAGGCGGTCGTCCGCTTCGTAGAGGGCGACGGGCCGCTCGCGGCCGATCACGTAGGCGGCGGTGAGCCCGGCCACTCCCCCGCCGATCACCGCCGTACGCCTGAGTGCTCTCAGCCGTTCCTCGCCGGGGTGCCCGGCGCCGCCGTCCCGTGCGTCCTCGGACCCATGCCTCGCCCTCATCGGTTTCCTCCCGCCCGGCTCCTGATCGGCCGATCGGAGCTCTCGGAGGTATTCCGGAGCAGGGGGCCGAACGGATTGGCCGGGGGGCGATCTTCTTCGGCACCGGCCGGGGGAACGACGGGAGCGTCCGGTGCCGGGTCACCGCGGCGTGCGAGGAGTCCCCGCCGCGGCGCCCTTCGTCACCTGGAGTGACGGTCAGTTGACGTGCCGTTCGTGTCCTTCCCAGTACGGTTCGCGCAGCTTGTACTTCTGGAGCTTGCCGGTGGCGGTCCGGGCCAGGGCGTCCCGGAACTCGACCGAGGTCGGCGCCTTGTACCCGGCGAGGCGCTCCTTGCAGTACCGGATCAGCTCGTCCTCCGTGGCCTCGGTGTCCGGGGCGAGGACCACCAGGGCCTTGACGGTCTCGCCCCACTTCTCGTGCGGCACGCCGATGACCGCGACCTCGGCGACCGACGGATGGCTGAAGAGGGTGTCCTCCACCTCGATCGAGGACACGTTCTCACCGCCCGTGATGATCACGTCCTTCTTGCGGTCACTGATCGTCAGATAGCCGTCCTCGCCGATGGTTCCGCCGTCGCCGGTGTGGAACCAGCCGTCGGCGAGGGCCCGTTCGGTCTCCGCGGGCTGCTCCCAGTAGCCCGCCAGCACGACGTTGGAGCGCGCGAGGATCTCGCCGTCGGCGGCGGTGCGCAGGCTCACGCCGAGCGCGGGGGCGCCCGCGCGGACCAGTTTCTCGGCGCGGGCCTGCGGGTCGAGGTCGTCCCATTCGGCGCGGGTGCGGTTGACGGTGAGCAGGGGTGAGGTCTCGGTGAGGCCGTAGATCTGGATGAACTCCCAGCCCAGCGAGGACTCGACGCGGGCGACGGTCCTGGTGGGCGGCGGCGCGCCGGCGACGATGATACGGACCCGGTCGCGGCCGGGGATCTCGCCCTCCCAGGACTCGGCGGCGGCCAGCACGGCGTTGACGACGGCCGGGGCGGCGCACATCACCGTCACGCCGTGCTCGGCGACCCGGCGCAGGATCTCCGCGCCGTCGACCTTGCGCAGCGCGATCTGCCGGACGCCGAGGCCCGCCATCGCGAAGGGCATCCCCCAGCCGTTCGCGTGGAACATGGGCAGGGTGTGCAGATACACGTCGCGGTCGGTGATGCCCGCGTGCAGGGCGAAGGTGGTGGCGTTGACCCAGATGTTGCGGTGGGTGATCTGCACACCCTTGGGCCGGGCCGTCGTGCCGCTGGTGTAGTTGATCGTCGCGGTGGCGTTCTCGTCCGCCTCCCAGGGGCGGGGGTCGGTGCCGAAACGGTACAGCTCCGTGTCCGCGGCGGCGCCGAGCGTGAAGCGGTGCTTGCAGGCGACCCCGGCGAAGCGGTCGGCCAGTTCGGGGTCGACGAGCAGGACGCTCGCGCCGGAGTGCTCGACGATGTAGCCGACCTCGTCGGCCGTCAGACGGAAGTTGACCGGTACGAGGACGCGGCCGTGGCCGCTGACGCCGAAGAAGGACGTGAGCAGCCGGGCGCTGTTGGGCGAGACGACCGCCACGCGCGCGCCGTGCGGGACGCCCAGCGCGTCGAGCCCGGCGGCCTGGGCCGCGGCCAGCTCGCCGACGCGCCGGTAGGTCAGCCCCTCCCAGGACTCGGCGGGCTGGTCGGGTTCGTCGACGACGCCGAGTCTGTCGCCGTACACGGTCACGGCGCGGTCCAGGAAATCAAGTGCTCCGAAGGGGACGATCATCACGGCCTCCCGAAGATCGGACGATGCCCCCTTTCTATCCTGCCCCGGCCCCGGCGCATCCGGTGAAACCCCTACGGATACGCACGGTGATGTCCGGATCCTTGTGCGTGTCCTGGCATCCTTGGCCTCCGCGTGCCCGGCACGTCACGATCGTCGGATGGACAGCCGACCCACGTTCGACTTTCCCCGCCCCCTGCGCATCGGCGGGCTGGGGCTGCATCTGCGCGAGTGGTCCGACGACGACGCGGCGGACCTCGTCGCGCTCTACGACGATCCCGAGATCGACCGGTGGACGCCGGTCGCCTCCCCCTTCGACACCGAGGCGGCGCTCGCCTACCTCGCGGCGGCCGAGCAGAAGGCGGCCGAGAGGCGGGGGATGCAGCTCGCCATCACGACGGACGGTCGGCGGCCCCGGGGCGAGATCCTGCTGTTCCCCGGTACGGCCGACGACCGCGACGTCGAGCTGGCCTACGGCGTGGGCGCCGCCCACCGGGGCAGAGGGCTCGCGACCCGCGCGGTCCGGCTCGTCGTGGACTTCGCCCACCGGCGCGTCGGCGGCCGGCGCGTCGTGCTGTGCATCGAAGGCGGGAACACCGCGAGCCAGGCGGTCGCCGAGGCGACGGGTTTCGTCCTCACCGCCGACCCGCCCCTGGTCCGTACGACGAAGGGGCGGAACGTCGTCCTGTGGACCTGGAGCCACGTCGAGGACAGCGGCCCGCACCTCGGATGAGGCGGCTCCAGGGGGTCCCGGGCACCGCGACTGCCCCGGGACCGCACGGCGCGGGCGTCCGGCGACCGCGGATGCCGGACGCCCCGTCGCGCCGAGTGTCAGGCCCCCGCCGGCTCCGCCTCCGCGGCCGGTGCCGTCAGGTACTCCTCGGTGACCTCCTTCGGGCCGAACGGCCACACCTTCTCCAGCCGGGCCCAGACGACGAACGCGACCAGGCCGAGGGCGAGCCAGGCGAGCGACCACTCGATGGGATGGCGGCCCGGGGAGTTCTTGTCCGCGTATCCGTAGATGGTGAGCCACCCGACGAGGGCGAGGAGGCTCGGCAGCGGATAGAGCCACATCCGGTACGGGCGGCGCAGCCCCGGCTGCCTCTTGCGCAGCACCGACAGGGCGACGATCTGGGCCAGCGCCTGGACGATCACCATGACCGTGGTCAGGAGCTGGATGAGGGTCGCGAGGTCGGTGTGGCGGCCGATCAGGAAACCGATCGCGGTGATGACGCCCATGGTGGCCAGACCCAGCATCGGGAAGCGGTGCCTGGGGTGCAACTTGGCGTAGGGGCGGAAGAACACCCGCTCGCGGGCGGCGTCGTAGGGCACCCGCGAGCCGCCGAGCAGCCCGGTGAAGACCGAGGCGAACGCCGTGATCAGGATGAGGACGGTGACGGTGTCGGCGGCGCCCTTGCCCCAGGTCTCCTCCATGACCGCCGAGGCCACCGAGGTGGAGGCGATGTCGCCGGGGTCCGTCATCCGCTGCCAGTCGATGACACCGAGCGTGCCGATCTGGAGCAGCAGGTAGATCGCCATGATGCCGAGGATCGAGTAGATGATCGAGCGGGGCAGGGTGCGGCCGGGCTCCTTGATCTCGGCGCCCATGTACGCCGTGGTGTTGTAGCCGAGGTAGTCGTAGATGCCGATGGTCAGGCCCGCCGCGAAGCCGACCCAGAAGTGGCTCGTGGACAGCGCGAACGCGTGCGCCGGGTAGGTGAAGGCGCGCGCGGCGCTGAAGTCGGTGGCGGCGGCGACGATCACGAGGAGGACCGAGGTGATCATCACGCCCCACATGACGGCGGTGATCCGCGCGATGTGCTCGATCCCGCGCCACAGCAGGACGACGACGAGGGCGACCATGCCCAGTCCGACGAGATCGCCGGTGGTCCGGCTCATGTCGGGCGCCAGATAGCCGAGGTACTGGACGAAGCCGACCACGCCGGTGGACATGATCAGCGGGATGAAGAGCATCGCCGTCCACACGAACAGGAAGGGCATCAGGCGTCCGGTGCGGTACTGGAAGGCCTGGCGCAGGTAGACGTAACTGCCGCCGGAACCGGGCATGGCGGCGCCGAGTTCGGCCCACACGAGCCCGTCGGCGAGCGCCAGCAGGGCGCCCGCGACGAATCCGATGACGGCCTGCGGACCGCCGAACGCGGCGACCATCAGCGGGATCGTCACGAACGGCCCGATGCCGCACATCTGGCTCATGTTGATGGCGGTGGCCTGGAACATGCCGACGCGGCGTACGAAACCGCCGGGGGATGGCGGGGTACCGGACACGGATCCTCCTCAGGACGGGACGCGGGGAGAGGGCTACGGGGGGAGGTGCGGGGAGGGAGGCGCGGAGAGGCGTGCGGGTGACGGTCGGCCTGGAGGCGGCCGACGGGATCGGGGGCGACGGGTGGGCGAACGGCGCCGGACTCCCCTCGGCTCGCCCGGCGGGGCCGACTGGGCGATAAAGTTAAGGAGCCTTACTAAGCGCGTCAAGGGGGCGTGGCCCATGAGTGAGAATGGTGCGATGCCCGCCAGCGACGCCGCAGAGCACCCCGAACAGCCCTGGAACCGCCGCAGGCTGCGCAGTACGAACGAGCGGCTGCTCCTCGACCGGCTGCGCTCCGGCGGTGCCGCCTCGCGCGCCCAGCTCGCCCGCGAGACGGGGCTGTCCAAGCCGACGGTCTCCAGCGCGCTCGCGGCGCTGGAGGAGGCGGGACTCGTCCGCGAGGCCGGCACGCTGGCGCCCGAGCGCGGCCGGATCGCCGTCCTGTACGCCCCCGATCCCGCCGCCGGGTACGCGCTCGGCATCGACATCGGCCGGAGCTGGCTGCGCGTGGCGGTCGCCGATCTCGACGGCGCGGTGGTCGCGCGCGCCGACGTGCGCAACCGCGCCCGCAGTTCGGGAGCCATGGCCGACCTCGTGGTGTCGACGGCCCGTCAGGTCGTGGCCAACTCCGGTGTCGGCGCGCACGAGGTGGCGCACGCGGTGGTGGGCACCCCGGGCGTGTACGACGAGAAGCAGCGCCGGGTGCGGTACGCGATGCATCTGCCCGGGTGGGGCCGGGCGGGTCTGTTCGACCGGATGCGCGAGGAGCTGGGCATCCCGCTGGAGGTGCACAACGACGCCAACCTCGCGGCGCTCGGCGAGTACACCTACGGGGTCGGCGCCGGCAGCCGGCTGTTCGCGTACATCATGATCGGCACCGGGCTCGGCATGGGCGTCGTCAGCGAGGGGCGGCTGTTCACGGGGGCGCACGGCGGGGCCGGCGAGATCGGCTTCTTGCCCTGGCCGGGCCGGCACAAGCCCGAGACCCTGGAGGACGCGGTGTCCGGCGAGGCGGTCGTGGAGGCCGCGCGGCACTTCGGCATGACCGGACAGCTCACCGCCAAGGCCGTCTTCGACGCGGCGCGCGAGGGGCACGGCCCTGCGGTCGAGGCGGTCCGGCTGGAGGGCGAGCGGATCGCGCACACGGTGGCCGCCGCGACGGCGGTGCTCGATCCCGACCTGGTCGTCCTGGGCGGCGGGGTCGGCCACAGCGTCGACCTGCTGCTGCGGCCCGTCCGCGAGACGCTCCGGACGCTCACACCGCTGCGCCCGAGGATCGCGCCCGGCCGTCTGGGCGAGGACGCGGTCCTGCTCGGCGCGGTGGCCACGGCTCTGGGGACGGCACGCGATGTGGTGTTCGAGCGCAGGTCGGCCTCCTGAACCGGGAGGGCGTCCGCCGCACCTCGTCGGCCGGGCCGTGCGTCGCGGGGCCGGTGCGGGTCGGCGAGGCCCGCGCGGACGGTGACGGCGGCGCGAAGGCCGACGACGGCGCGACGGGTGACGACGACGCGACGGGTGACGACGGCGCGAAGGCTGCCACTCGTGCGGCCGGTGACGCCCACGCAGTCGGTGACACCCGTGCAGTTCGTGACGCCCGTGCGGACACCGGGCCGGTCGCGCCGGTCCGGCCGGTGATTGACACGGATTGCTCACCGGCCTAGCTTGTGGACCCAGTTAGTAAAGTTTCCTAACTTGCAGTGCCGAAGCGCGGATGCTCCCCCCACCCCCCAAGGAGATCACCGTGTTCCACCGCCCTGCCTCCCGGCCGCGCCTCGCCACGGCCGCCGTCGCCCTGGGCCTGTTGTGCACCCTCTCCCGGAGCGCGTCGGCCGACGGCCCCGGCGCCGCGACGGCCGCCACGCCCCGCCTCCCGGTCACGGCGGTGGCCTCCGCGCCGGGCAGCGCCACGGCGCTGGCGGGATACGCGATCCGGTCCGGCGCCGAGGTCCGGGATCCGGCGTCGGCCGTCTCCCGTCCCGGCTACCGGGCGAGCGGCTGGTACCCGGCGGGCCCGCGTTCCACGGTCCTCGCGGCGCTGCTCGCGAACGGAAGGTACGCGGACCCGTTCTACTCGACGAACCTGCGGAACATCCCGAAGTCCGACTTCACCGTTCCCTGGTGGTACCGCTCGGACTTCACCGTCAGCGACACGTCCCGGCGCACCCAGCTCGACTTCAGCGGGGTGGTCTCGGCGGCGGACGTCTACGTCAACGGCCACCGGGTGGCCGACGCCGACCGGGTCAAGGGTGCCTACACGCACCACGAACTGGACATCACCTCCCTGGTCCGCCGCGGCACCAACACCGTCGCCTTCTACATCCGGCCCAACGACCCCGACAAGAACCTGACGATGGGCTGGATCGACTGGCTCCAGCCGCCGCCGGACCAGAACATGGGGATCGTCCGGGACGTCCTCGTCCGCCGCGGCGGCCCGGTCGCGCTGCGCGACGCGCATGTACTGACCCGCCTCGACGTCCCCTCGCTCCGGACCGCCGATCTCACGGTCAGGGCGCGGGCCCGCAACGAGACCGGCTCGGCCGTGACCGCCACGGTGTCCGGCCGCGTCGGCTCCGTGTCCTTCTCGAAGACGGTCCCGCTCGCGCCGCACCAGACCCGGGCCGTCACCTTCTCACCGTCCGAGGTCCCCGGACTGCGCCTGAGGTCACCGAAGGTGTGGTGGCCCGCGGGCATGGGCGGCCAGCCGCTGTACGGGCTCGATCTGACCGCCTCCGTCGCGGGCACCGTCTCGGACACCGCCCACGAGACCTTCGGCGTCCGCGACGTGAAGGCGCCCCTGAACACCGACGGCGCCCGGCAGTACCGCGTCAACGGCCGGAGGCTGCTCATCAAGGGCGGCGGCTGGTCGCCGGACGAGTTCCTGCGCTGGGACCGCGGATACGTCGAGGACCGGCTGAGGTACGTGCTCGACCTGGGCCTCAACACCGTACGCCTGGAAGGGCACATCGAGCCCGACGAGTTCTTCGATCTCGCCGACCGCTACGGCATCCTCACCCTGCCGGGCTGGGAGTGCTGCGACAAGTGGGAGGGGCAGGTCAACGGCGACGAGCGGGGCGACAGGTGGACCGACGCCGACTACCCCGTCGCCCGGGCGTCGATGGCCGCCGAGGCCGCCCGGCTGCGCGACCACCCGAGCGTCGTCTCCTTCCTCATCGGCAGCGACTTCGCGCCGGACGCCAGGATCGAGAAGACCTACCTCGACGCGCTGAAGGCGGCCGACTGGCCGACCCCGGTGGTCGCCGCCGCGTCCGACAACTCCTCCCCCGTGTCCGGCCGTTCGGGTATGAAGATGACCGGGCCCTACGACTGGGTCCCGCCGGGCTACTGGTACGCCAAGCGCGAGGGCGGCGCCACCGGATTCAACTCCGAGACCGGGGCCGGCCCCGACATCCCCACCCTCGACACCCTGCGCCGCATGATGTCGCCCGCCGAACTGGACACCCTCTGGAAGGACCCGGACGCCAGGCAGTACCACCGCTCGCCGTCCCCGGTGTTCGGCACGCTCAAGATCTACGACGCCGCCCTGGCCGGCCGCTACGGCGCCCCGACCGGACTCACCGACTATGTGCGCAAGGCGCAGCTCGCCCAGTACGAGGCCGTACGGGCGCAGTTCGAGGCCTACGGACGCAACGCGACCGACGCGACGAAGCCCTCGACCGGGGTCGTGCACTGGATGCTCAACAGTGGATGGACCTCGCTGCACTGGCAGTTGATGGACCGTTATCTCGACCAGGGCGGAGCCTACTTCGGCGCGAAGAAGGCCGACGAGGCCCTGCACGTGCAGTACTCGTACGACGACCGGTCCGTCGTCGTCGTGAACAACCGGCACAGGCCGGTGTCCGGTCTCAGCGCGCGCGTCACGCTCTTCGACCCGGACGGCACACAGCGGTACGACCGCACGGCGAGCGGTCTCACCGTGCACGGTGACGGGGCGCACGTCAGGGCCCTGACGGTTCCTCCCTCGGTGAGGGGTCTCGCGACGACCTATCTGGCGCGCCTGGTCCTGCGCGACGCCGGGGGCCGGGAGATCGGCCGGAACGTGTACTGGCTGTCGACGCGGCCGGACACGCTCGACTGGGCGAACACCGACTGGTACCACACCCCGACGACGGGCTACGCGGACCTGAGGGGGCTCAACTCGATGGCGCGGGTACCGGTCTCGGCGACGGCCGCGACCTCGGCCGCCGCGAACGGCATCTCCACGACGACGGTCACGCTGCGGAACACCGGGGCCGGAAAGACCCCGTCGCTGCTGACCGACGCACACCTGGTGGACTCCACCGGCAAGCCGGTCCTGCCCGTTCGATGGTCCGACAACCAGGTCAGCCTGTGGCCCGGAGAGTCCACGACACTCACCGCCACGTACCGGACGGCCGATCTGCACGGCTCGGCACCCCGCGTGCGGGTCACGGGGTGGAACGCGTCGGAGACCACCGTTCCGGCGGCCGGTACTGGAGCGAGTCGACACGGAGAGTAGGAGCAGAGTGGAGCGTTTCGCACCTTGTGCCCGATTCAGGCATATGCCAACAGCATGTCGCTGACGCGTAGGTCACTGAGGGTGACATAGCGTGTCGGGCGTCGCGCCGGACGGGACCGGCGCGCGTCGGACCCATCGACCACCCGCGAGGAGCGAGCGTGAGACTTCGTTTTGGCATGCCCCGGGGAAAGGTGCTCGCGGTCACCGCACTGACCGCGATCCTCACATCGACCGTCCAGGCGTCGGTCCCCGCCGCCGCCGACGGAAGCCGGGCACAGTCGGAGCATTGGGGCGTGATCACACGAAATACCATCGGCTCCCCCGTCGCCGCCCTGCGGACGGGGCCCTACGGATCGTTCGGCGTGACGGGCTCCTCCGCCAGGCCGCCCTACGGGAAGGGCAGCCTCGGAATCGAGGTGGCGGACAGCTCCACCTCGCTGACCCCTCCTGCCGAGAAGGTGGACTTCGGCAACGAGGTCGACTTCTTCGGCGATCCGGTACTGGGCCTGAACAAAGTCGGGTTCCACGTCTTCCAGACCGGCGAGAACGTCGACTACGGCGGCACGAAGAACATGCCGAACATCAGGTTCGAGATCAATCCGAACGTGAGCGCGCACCCGACCGACACCTACTCCACGCTCGTGTGGGTACCGGACGCCGCCCCGGTGACGAACCGCTGGAGTGGCTACATCGACGCCACCACGACCGGCTACTGGTTCCTCACGGGCGGCGAGACCGCCTGCGACCAGGCCGCGCAATGCACCTTCACGCAGCTCAAGGCCTCCCTGAACGACGGCGGCGCGGTGCCGACCATCTACTCAGCCGCCGTGGGCAAGGGCCGCGACCACATGTGGATCGGTGCCGTCGACGGGCTGCGGATCAATCAGTACGTCTACGACTTCGAGGCCGACGGCGTCAAGGTGCGCCGCGTCGCCTGACCCGGCGGGCACCCGAACGCTGACGCACGAGGGGCGGACCCGGTCCTGGGCCCGCCCCTCGTCTTGACGGAGGTTCAGCTCACGTTGAGCGCGGTGTCGTCGAGGACGAACGACGTCTGGAGGGTGGAGCCCTCGACGCCGCTGAACTTGATCGTGACCGTCTGCCCGGCGTAGGTGGAGCCCAGGCTGAACGTGCGCTGCGTGTACCCGGACGCGGCGTTCAGGTTCGAGTACGTGGCCAGGGTCGACAGCACGGTGCCGCTGCTGTTCACGACCTGGGCCTTGAGGGTGTCGTACGCCGTGGTGGTGGTCGTCTCGGCCGTGTCCACGTGCAGATAGAAGCTCAGGGTGGCCGTGCAGCCCGAGGGGATGGTCACGGACTGGGACAGCGTGTCGGTGTTGGCCGAGCCGTAGCCGTTGAGCCACGCCTTGTACGAGCCGGTGCGGGCCGCCTCGCCGGAGCTGTTGGTGATGACGCCGCTGGTGGCGGTCCAGGAGGTGGCGCCGGACTCGAAGCCGGGGTTGGCGAGCAGTTGGGCGGCCGTGCAGGTGCCGCCACCGCCGCCGCCACCGCCGCTGGTCGTGCCGGCCAGCCAGTCGGTGGCGTTCAGGGCGAGGGCCGCGTTGGTGGCGCCGCTGTCGTTCCACCCGTCGTACAGCGTGTTGCCGGACTGGCCGGTGCCGTCGTCGATGGGGGAACTGTCGCCCCAGAAGGCGACCTTGCCGCTGCCGAAGGTGCTGGTCGCGAAGAACGCGCCGGTGTTCCCGGAGTAACCGGTGCGGTAGACCAGGCCCTTGACGGCCGAGTTGTCCGCCGGCTTGAGCGTGGCCGTGGTCCCGTCCGCGATCAGGCTCTTGGTGACGGTGCCGAACGAGCCGTGCAGGACCGCGTTGGTGCTGTCACTGATGGCGGTCGGGTAGTCGGAGCCGACGTCCAGCGTGTCGATCGAGAAGCCGAACGGGTCGGTGCTGTCGACGCTGTTGTTGGTCATCAGGTCGTTGAAGATCTCGACCGCGTCGTAGCCGTCGCTGTTGCGGTCGGCACCGGTGTGGTCGGAGATCATGAAGAGGCCGCCGCCGTTCTTGACGAACGTCATGATCGCGGTCTTCTCGGCCGTGGTGAACAGCGTGTTGGGCTCGGGCAGGACCAGCTCGTCGAAGTTCGACAGGTCGGTCGCGGCCGTGCCGCCGTAGGTGAGGCTGGAGCCCGAAGGCAGCGTCTTGAGGCTGTAGTTACCGGTCTTCTGCAGCGCCACGCCCCAGGAGGACAGGGCACCGGTCCAGGACGTCTCCGAGGTGGGGCTGGAGTTCTGGCCGAGCGGGTCGGGCTGGCTGGTGGAGATGATCCAGTCGGCGTTGCCCGCGGTCTCGGCGTGGCCGTTGTCGAACAGGACGCGGTGGGGGGTGGCCGCGTGGGCGGGAACAGCGGTGGCCGCCTGGAGCGCGGCACCCGTGACGAGCAGTCCGAACAGGCCCAGGGCGGTGGTGAGTCTGTGGCGGGACTTCCTGAATCCGAGCATCCGACGAACCTCCGTGATGAGGGGGGAGAGGCGGTGCGGGCGCCAAGTCTGCGCGCGTAGAACGGAAGTTGACTGTCTCCCGTTCAACAGACTATTGAACGGTACATGTCCAAACGCGAGTTGCCCAGGGGGCGGGCGGGGTGCGCCGCGGGCCCTCCGGCGGCCTCTCCACGGGCGCGGGCCCGGCCGCGGACTGGCCGGGCCGGATGCGGGCAGAACATAACTGCGGGGGACCGACCAGGAGGGGCTCAGATGGAGATCTCTGGCGTCATCAGTGCCGTCGTCATCGGCATCGTCATCGGTGTACTGGGCCGGCTCGTCGTGCCCGGCCGCCAGCGCATCGGCATCCTGTGGACCATCGTGGTCGGCATCGTGGCCGCGTTCATCGGGTCGGGGATCGCCGCCGCGTTCGACGTCGCCGACACCAAGGGCGTCGACTGGATCGAGTGGCTCATCCAGATAGGCCTCGCCGCGATCGGTGTCGCGGCCCTGGACCGGTCGAGGGCGCGCCGCTGAGCGAACGGCTCGCGGGGACGCGGGGCGGGCGGGGCGGGGTGCCGGCCAGCCGCGGGCCGGGCGTCGCGGCGCCCTGCCTCCCCCTGGGCGCCTCTCGGGGAATTGCGTTGCGGGGCGGACGCGCGCGCGGCTACCGTCTGCGGGCTTCGCCTGCCCGCGCCCGCCCGCGCCCCCACGCCACGGAGACACCTTGCCGCCACGCATCACACCGTTGACCGATCCGGACGCCTCCCCGTCGGGCCGCCGTCTGGCCTGGCTCGCCTCGGACACCGAAGGGGTCCCGGTGGGCTCGGCGTTCCTCGGGCTGTCCGGCGGCAAGGGCCGGGACCATCGCGCCGAGCTGGAGATCGCGGTGCACCCCGCGGAGCGCCGCACCGGAGTGGGCGGCGCCCTGCTGACCGCCGCTCTAGCGGCCGCGCGGGAGGACGGACGCCGGTCGCTGGTCGCCCGGGTCACGGCCGGTTCGCCCGGCGAACCCTTTCTCGCGGCCCACGGGTTCCGCCCGGTGCTGGCCCTGACGTTCGCCCGCCTCGCGCTGCCGGACCTCGACCTCGCGGCGGTGACGGAGATCGCCGAACGCCCGCACCCCGGCTACGCGTTGACGAGCTGGGAAGGCGTCGTGCCGGCCGAGCTGGCGCACACCTTCGCCGACTCCCGGCGGGCCATGGACGACATGCCGATGGAGGACAGCGACCACGGCTTCGACGTCTGGGACGTGGAACGGGTCGTGGCCGTCGCCGAGGCCGTTCTCGCACGGGGCGAGGCCCTGCACACGGTGGCCGTGGTGGACCGCTCGGACGGCTCCGTCGCCGGTTTCTCCGAACTCGTCGTCCCGGGCGACGGACGCGGCGACGCCCAGCACTACGGCACGGGAGTCCTGCCGGAGCACCGCGGCCACGGCCTCGGGCTGTGGATGAAGGCGGAGTCGATCCGCGCGGCCCGGCTGCGGTACCCGGAACTCTCCGGCCTGCTCACGGACACCGCCGACAGCAACGCGTACATGATCGGCATCAACGACGCGCTGGGCTATCGGCCCACCCACCGGGAACTGGAGTACCGGCTGGACCTCTGAGGAGCCGGGACCGGGCCCGCGTCAGCCCGCGTACACGTACGGGGTGGTCGTGGTCAGCGGCTGGAAGCCCAGGCGGGTGAGGATCGGACGGCTCCGGCTGGAGGCGTCGACCTGGACGTAGCGGTAGCCGCGCTCGGCGGCGACACGGGCGCGGTGGGAGACGAGGGCGCGGTAGATGCCCCGGCCCCGCCAGGCCTCGACGGTGCCACCGCCCCACAGCCCGGCGAACCGGGCCCCCGGCACGAGTTCCATGCGGGCCGCGCTCACCGGGACGTCGCCGACGAGCGCCACGACGGCGACGACCGTGTTCGCGTCACCGGTGAGCTGGGCGAGCAGTTGGTGGCGCAGCAGGGTGGCGTCGCCGCCGAAGGCCTGTTCGTGCACGTCGGCGACGAGGGCCACACCCGCGCGGTCGGTGACCGGCAACAGCCGTACGCCCTCGGGTGGTTGCACGTCGAGGGCCAGATCGCTCAGCTCGGCGACCATCAGCGTCTCCTCGGGCTGGGCGGTGAAACCCGCCGCCCGCAGCCGCTGCCCCAGGTCCAGCGGCCGGTCGTGCCCGTAGACCTTCCACTCGAAGCCGCCCCCGAGGCCGGAGAAGAAGCGCACCTGTTCGGCGATGGCCGCGTCGGCGCTCGCCGCGTCGAGGTCGGACCAGACCACCCCGTTCCAGCCCTTGTCCGCGCCGAACTGGCGCACCACCTTGCCGGCGCGCTCGACCCGGGCGCCCGGCGCGTCGGGCCGCGCGCCTTCCCGCATGTCCCGGTCGAACAGCGCCAGTACCGCCGCGTGATCCATGGGGTCACTCCAGCATCCCGGGACGAACGGGGCAACGGGAATAAGTGTCCAAAGGCCACCGGACGGGCCCCGTTCGGCCCTCTCCCCCGGCCGGTCGGAACCCGGGACGGTCCGGAACCCGGCACGGTCCGGAGCCGGGCACGGTCGGCTCACGCTGCCGGGACGCGAGGGCGTCCGGGCGGGCCCTTCCTCAGGCCCGCCCGGACGCCGGCCGCGTGCCGCTCCGGTCAGCCGGTGACGGTCAGTTCCTGCGGGCGGACGGTGTCCGGTGATGCCGTCCGGACGCGGCTCAGACCGGTGAGGCTGACGAACACCAGGGAGAAGACGCCCGCGAGGGCGAAGGCGGTGAAGCCCGCGGTGGTCGAGCCGGTGGCGAGGAGCTGACCGCCCAGCCAGGGGCCGAAGACGGCGCCGAAGCGGCCCATGCCCGAGGTCCAGCCGACGGCCGTGGCACGGTTGTCGTCCTCGGAGCGGTGGGCCACCGTCGCGTAGATCATCGCCTGGGCGCTGAAGAGGAACAGGCCGGTCAGGAAGACGACGGTGTACGTGAGGGGCAGCGGCATCTTGACGCTGAGGGAGTAGATGCCGACGGCGGTGGCGCCGAACCAGATCGCCGAGATGACCGAGCCGCCGAACCGGTCGGTCAGGCGGCCGCCGATCAGCATGCCGACGATGCCGCCGAGGTTGATGACGATGACGAAGCCGATGGAGGAGCCGAGGTTGTAGCCGTTGGCCTTCATCAGCGAGGGCAGCCACTGCGAGACGCCGTAGACGAGGAGGAGTCCACCGAAGGAGGCGATCCAGAAGAGCAGCGTCTGGAGCCACCGGCCGCCGCGGAAGAGGGCGGCGACGGCGCCGAAGCGGTCGGCGACGGCCTGGCGCTCCTCGGCACGGGCCGCGAGGTCGACACCGTAGCGGTCGGCGAGCGCCCGGGCCTCGTCGGTGCGGCCCTTGGCCTGGAGGAAGGCCATCGACTCGGGCAGGTACGCGGCCGCCAGCGGAACGCCGATGAACAGCGGTATCACGCAGATCCAGAAGGAGATCCGCCAGTCGCCCGTCCCGAGCGCCACGAATCCGGCGACGATGCCGCCCGCCTGGTGAGCGGTCATCAGCGAGCCCACGATCAGGGCGCGGCGGCCGCGGGGCGCGTACTCGGTGACCATGGTGATCGCGCTCGGCAGCAGGCCGCCCAGACCGAGGCCGGCCAGGAAGCGGCCGAGGCTGAACACGCCCAGGCTCCCGGCGGAGGCGCACACCGCGGAGGCCAGCGAGAACACGGCGGTCGAGGCGATGATCGTCTTCTTGCGGCCGACCCAGTCGCTGACGGTGCCCGAGCACAGGGCGCCGATCAGCATGCCGAAGGTGGCCCAGGAGCCGACGTCGCCGGCCTTGCCGGGGTCGATGCCGAGCGCCTTCGTCTCCAGCATGTGCGGCAGCACGGACCCGTAGATGAACATGTCGAGGCCGTCGAAGAGGACGACCAGCCAGCAGAGGCCGACGACCAGCGCGGCCAGTCTGCTGCCGCCGCGAGCGGGCAGGGCGAGGGAGGAGGACATCGTTGTTTCCTCTCGTCCAGGAGGTGGGGGCCCTGGAAGGGGGTCGTGGGTGCGGGCCGACGCGGCTCGTGCGGCCGACCCGGTGATGCGACAGACGCTAAGGAGTGAACTCCGAGAGTGTCAACGCTTTTGTCAACAATCCAGGAAACGATCCGGCCACCTCGGGTGACCTTCGTCCGAGCGGCTGACGGGCAGGTGAAAGCACGCACGGGCGGCACACGATCGATGCCGCCCGCACGCAGGTACCGGCTGGAATGCTTCGCTCGGCCGTTCGATCCCGGCAGGTCGTCCCGGAGACGGTCAGCCGACGGGCGGTGTGCCGTGGGTGTGGAAGGACTCGATGGTCTTCAGACCCCAGGCCTGGCCCTTCTTCCGCTCGTCCTCGGTCCAGGTGATCAGCGGCCAGTCGGGCGCGAGGACGAGGCGGGTGAGCGGGTTGCACAACTCGACACGGTTGCCGCCGGGTTCGTAGACGTACAGGAAGAACGTCTGCTGGATGGCGTGCTTGTGCGGGCCCGTCTCGATGAACACACCGGTGTCGATGGCGAGATCGGCGGCGCGCAGGATGTCCTCGCGGGTGTCCGTGGCGAACGCGATGTGGTGCAGGCGCCCGCTCGACCCCGTCCAGTCCTCCGTGTAGACGACGTCGTACGACTTGTTGCTGAAGGTCAGCCACTGGGCGGCGATCCGCCCGCTGTCGAGCCGGATCTGCTCGGTGGGCCGGGCTCCGAGGACGTCGCGGACGAAGTCCCCGTTCGCGGCGACGTCGGAGGCGAGGTAGTTCACGTGGTCCAGGCGCCGTACGCCGACCCCGTGGCCGGGTTTGGCCTGCGGCTGGTTCTTCAGTCCCGGCCTCAGGTGCTCCGGCGCCCGGTACCACTCGCTCTCCCAGTACAGGGCGAGTTCGTGGCCGTCGGGATCGGTGGTGACGTAGAGCGGGCCGATCCCGGGTTCGTCGTTCACCCAGCGGCCCTCGCGGCCGGCACTCTCGCTCTCCTTGACCCGGCGCTGGAGGGCCTCCTCGCTGGAAGCGCGCAGGGCGGTGCGGCGGATGCCCGAGGTCGTGTGGGCGGTGAGGGTCAGACTGTGGTGTTCGTAGTCGCCCCAGGTCCGCAGGTGGACGGAGTCTCCGGAGCTGCCGTTCTCGGTCAGGCCGAGGTACTCCGTGAAGAAGCGGACGCTGGCGTCCAGGTCGGGGGTGAGCAGTTCGACGTGCCCGAGGTGGGCGATGTCGCCGAGCGGCGGGGCCATGGGGGCTCCTCAGGGTTGATGTGCGGCTCCGGCCGGCCGGGGGAAGACCGTGCCGTCGAAGATCTTGCGGGCGGTGCGGACGACGGCGGTGCGCCGGGCCACGGGCGGGCCGCCGCCGGGGCCGTGGTCGACCCCGGCCTCGATGTCGAGGAATCCGGTGGGATGTTCGATACGCAGCCGGTCGCCCCGGTCGGGCAGGCGCGCCACGGCGTGTCCGACGCCGCCCTCCACGCGCAGCCCGGCGGCGACGCTCGCCGCGCCGAGGACGCCGATGGAGGTGTGGCAGCGCACCGGGATGAACGTGCGGGTCGTGACGGCTCCCCCCGCGCGGGGCGGCGCGAGCAGGGTCAGCTTGGGCACGGTGGCGTTCGCGACGTCACCGAGCCCCATCGCTTTGCCCGCCTCCAGCCGGATCTCGCGGAGCCGGCCGGCCAGGACCCGGTCCCCCTCCAGGTCCTCGGGCGTCTCGTACCCGGTGACGCCCAGCGAGGACGCGGCGATCAGCACGGTCGGCATGCCGTTGTCGACACACGTCACGGGAGTGTCGGCGAGGAGGTCCCGGGCATGGCCGGTGGGCAGCAACGGGGCGCTCCCCCGCGGGAATTCGATCACCACGGGCGCCGCGGTCCCCGGCACGCCGGAGATCTCGGCGTCGCCGTCGTAGACCACGCGGCCGTCCTCGGTGGGGAAGGTCGCGACCGCGAGATCCCCAGAGTTGACCATGCGGATCCGTACCGACGTACGCCCCTCCCCCGGCTCGACCAGTCCGCGTTCGACGGCGAACGGGCCGATCCCGGCGAGGATGTTGCCGCAGTTCTGACGGTCCGACACCTCCGTCCTGTCCACGGCGACTTGGAGGAACAGATAGTCGATGTCCGCGGCCGGGTCGGCGGAGACCGAGACCACCGCCACCTTGCTGGTCAGCGGGTGGGCGCCGCCCAGGCCGTCGATCTGGCGCGGGTCGGGGCTGCCCATCACGCGCAGCAGCAGGCCGTCGCGTTCGGCGGGGTTCGCGGGCAGGTCCCCGGCGAGGAAGTAGGCACCCTTGGACGTGCCCCCGCGCAGAAGCATGCAGCGCACCTCCTCCGGGCCCCTCACGGCACGGCCCCGTCCGGGAAGCGGGGCCCGCTCACGGCGCGGCTCCGTCCCGTACGTGGTCTTCGTACGACGTGTAGGTCACGCCGAGGCGTACGAGCGTCTCGCGCAACCCGTAGCGGTCCAGGCCGAGTTCGCCGTCGAGGAAGGCGGCGCGGGCCAGCGCCTCCTTGCGCTCACGGGCCGCGGAGGCCTCGGCGACCGCACGGGCTTCCTCGCGCGGCACGCACACCACGCCGTCGTCGTCGGCGAGGATCACGTCGCCGGGCCGGACGATCTGGCCGCCGATGGCCACCGGCACGTTCACGGAGCCGCCGGTCGCCTTCACGGTTCCCTGCGGGCTGACGGCGGCGGACCAGGCGGCGAAGCCCATCTCGCGCAGTTCGGCGGTGTCCCGGATGCCGGCGTTGATGACCAGACCGCGCACCCCGCGCCGGTGGAGGGCGGTGGCGAACAGTTCGCCGAACATGCCGTCGGTGGAGGGGGAGGTGGTGGTGACGACCAGGATGTCGCCCTCGCCGCACTGCTCGACGGCGGCGTGGATCATGAGGTTGTCGCCGGGCCAGGACAGCACGGTGACCGCGGTGCCCGCGGCGCGGACGCCCTGCTGGATCGGGCGCAGCCCGGTGCCGAGGAGTCCGGCGCGGCCCATCGCCTCGTGCACGGTGGCGGTGCCGTACCCGGCGATCGCCTCGACGTCCTTCGCGTCCGCCCGCGGCGGGCCGGTGACGATCACGCCGCTCATGCCAGTTCCTTCGCGATCTGCGGGTAGGGACGCATGAACGCCTCGGCCATGGTCTTGTGGGCCAGGCCCAGGTTGGGGCCGGCGTTGCGCTTGAGCTGGACCCCGCGGCGTACGGCGAGGTCGGTGTAGTAGTCCCACAGGTGCTGCTGGGCGCCGAGGCATTCCATCGCCTTGCGCTTGGTCCCCCACACCTCGGTGATGTCGAGGAGGACTTCGGGCCGGAAGCCGCTCATCTCGGGCTGGTGGGGCTCGAAGTAGAAGACGGGCGGGGCGCCGATGATCTCCCCCTCGCCGGGGTAGCCGATGGCCTGGGCGAGAACGCGGGCCTCCAGCGCCATGCGGTGGGCGGCGGGGTGGTCGCCGTTGTACGGGTCCTCGGCCGGGTGGGTGAGCACGACGTCGGGCTGGGTCTCGCGGTAGACCGTCACCAGCCGGTCGGTGAGCTCGGCCGTGACGGTGAGCGGGTAGTCGCCGGCGTCGAAGAAGCGGACCGCGGCGCCGAGCGTGGCGGCCGCCTTCTCCGCCTCCTCTCGGCGTATCGCCTTGATCTCGTCGAGCTTCTTGCCCTCGCGCCAGGCCTTCGCGGACTCACCGCGCTCGCCGAACGTCAGACACGCGATGGTGACCTTCTCCCCGCGGGACGCGGCCAGGGCGATGGCGCCCCCCGCCCGCCACACGAAGTCCCCGGCGTGCGCGGTGACGACCAGCGTCGATCGTGATGGGCGCTCCCCGTCACCGGGCGGGGCCGACGGGTCGGGGGCGGCGGGCGCGTAGCCGTGCGTCATTGAGCAATCTCCTTGGTGGACAGGTGGGCGCCCGCCTCGGCTGTCCGTCGCACCGCGCGTCGCCGCGCGGTGCGTCAGTCGCGCAGCGCTTCGATCACGCTGCCGAGGTGAGCGCGGACGGCCGCTTCGGCCGCCTGCGGGTCCCGGGCCGCGATCGCCTCGATCATGGCCAGGTGTTCACTCAGGGACTGCTGGGCCCGGCCCGGGCGCAGCGCCAACTGGAAGCGGTGGCGCACCAGTTGGGCGTTGAGTCGTTCCAGGAGTTCGACGGCCGTCCGCTGGCCGGAGAACTCCCTGATCCGGGCGTGCACTTCGTGGTTGAGCTCGGAATAGGTGACCGGTTCCCCGTCGCCGACCGCCTTGACCATCGCGGCGCCCAGATCGGCCAGCTCGGCGAGCTGGTCGTCGGTCGCCAGGACGGCCGCCTTGGCGGCGCAGAGCCCTTCGAGGGCCATACGGCACTCGGTGATGGCGACCGCTTCCTCCACGGTCACCACCCGGACGCGCGATCCGCGGTTGCGGATCCGTTCGACCAGTCCCTCCGATTCCAGCTCGATCAGCGCCGCGCGTGCGCTGGCCCGGGTGACACCGAACTGCTCGGCGAGTTCGTTCTCCACCAGCCGCTGGGCCGGTGCCATCTCTCCGCGCAGAATCGCCTGCCGCAGCTCCGCCAACGCGTGCTGTTTGGCCTGCTCGCCGGTGCCTGGACGGGCTTCCTTCTGCATTGCGCCCTCCCTGAGTGAGTGCCTGTCGAACGTAAATCTAGACCAACAAGATTGTCAACAATTTTGTTCGGCATGTTGCCGACCGTGTCACGGCGGAACCCGCGGGTCCGCCGACAGCGGAGCGGGGGGGGGGGGGGGGGGGGGGGGGGGGGGGGGGGGGGGGGGGGGGGGGTGGGGGGGTGTGGGAGGAGGTA
>NZ_JBVHTL010000003.1:59028-729476 GCF_055565895.1 Streptomyces sp. NPDC028298 | reverse complement strand
CACCAGGGGACCCCCCCCCCCCCCCCTCCCCTCCCTCCCCCCCCTCCCCCCCCCCCCCCCCCCCCCCCCCCCGCTCCGGGGATACGCGCGTCCGGGAGCTACCCCAGGACCTCGGGCACGGTGACGCCGAACGCGGCCGCGCTCCCGGTCAGTTCGCGCCACACCTTGGCCGCCACCGGAACCCCCTCCCCCGCGCGCGTCGCCGCGACCGCGGCGCTGCGCTCCCCCGGGTAGAACACGCCCACCGCCGCGTCCGCCGGAGTCAGCGCCTTGAGCGTGTCGAGCGTGGCGTCGACGGCGTCGGTGAAGGCGGCGGCGTCGCCGAAGGCCGCCGGGTCGATGGCGACGATCAGGGCGTTCTGGCGGTGCTCTCGGCCCGCGGGATCCTCGGAGTGGAAGGCGGTGAAGATGGGCGCGCCGACGAGGACGCCGGTCAGCAGCTCGAAGGCGAGCGACATGCCGGACCCCTTGGCGCCGCCCAGCGGCAGCGGCATGACCGCCTGCTGCGGATCGGTGGTGGGGGTGCCGTCCGCGGTGGCGGCGGCGCCCTCGGGCAGCGCGGTGCCGTTCGCCCTGGCCTGCCGGATCCGGCCCAGGGCGATCGTGGCGGTGGCCATGTCGAGGACCAGCGGGGCGTGGCTGCGCGCCGGGACGGCGACGGCGAGCGGACTGGTCGCGACGGCCGCCCCCTTGACCCCGGTGTAGCCCATGTTGGGCATGCCGGCGACGAACGCGATGCCGATCAGGCCCTGTTCGGCGATCTTCGAGACGTAGTAGCCGATGGCCCCGGTGTGCACGGTGCGTCGTACACCGACGGCCGCCGCACCGCTCGCCCTGGCCCGGGTGACGGCCTCCTCGGCCGCCGCGGTGAGGGCCACCGGACCGGGCGCGCGGTCCGCGTCGAGGACGGCGACGGCCGTGCCGCCCGACTCGAGCGTGATCTCGGGACGGGCGTTGACGACCCCCTTGGCGAGCAGCTCCAGATACGCGGGGACGCGCGCGGTGCCGTGGGAGTCGATGCCCCGGAGCGCGGCCCAGACGAACACGTCGGCGGTGGTGCGGGCGTGTTCGGGGCCGAGGCCGCCCTTCTCCAGGAGTTCGGCGGCGAGGCCGCGGAGCGCGTCGGCGGCGACGAGCACCTGGCCCGGCCGGGGTGTCGAGGTGTCGGTCATGGTGGCGGGTGCCTCCTGGATCAGCGGGTGACGAGGACGTCGACGACGGCGGTGGTGCCCTCCGCGACCGCCTTGAGGGCGCGCTCCAGGGCGGGGGCGAGCGCGTCCGGCAGGTCGACGGTCTCGGTGTGCATGCCGAACGGTTCGGCGAACCGCGCGAGCCGGGGCAGCCGGCGCAGATCGGTGCCGAGCCATTCGCCGGTCTCGGCGGCCGCGCCCTCGGGGTAGAACCTGCGGTGGTTGAGGTTCATGGATTTGTAGACACGGTTGTTGAACACCACGATCAGCAGCGGCAGTCCGTACGCGTTCGAGGCGTCGTACGACGGGATGACCGGGTTGTACGTGAAGGCGCCGTCGCCGATCGTCAGCACCACGGGCCGCTCGCGGGCGGCGAGTTTGACGCCGAGCGCGACGGCGATGCCCTGGCCGAGTCCGCCCTGGACGTAGAAGTACGAGTCGGGTTCGGCCGTCAGCAGGTGGCGTCTGACCGTGCGGCTGTGGGTGATCGTCTCGTCGACGACGATCGCGTCCTGCCCCTCCAGGAGCCCGCGCAGGGTGGCGGCGACGTGCACGGGGTCGACGCCCTCGGCCTGGGCGGCCTTCGCCTCGGCGGCGGCGATGGCGGCCTGCTCGTCCGCGTGCCGCTCCTCGTGCTCCGCCCGGCGCGCGGTGACGGCGGCGGTGGCCCCGGGTTCGAGGGGGCGTGTGTCCGCCCGCTTGGTCAGCTGGCGCAGGGTGTTGGCGACGTCTCCTTCCAGGTAGCGGTCGGCGAAGAGGACTTGGTAGACGACGTGCGGGCGTTGCGGGACCTCGTCGACGACCACGATCCGCGCCTTGGCCGGGCGGCGCGACGGAGGGTAGAAGGGGGCGCGGCAGTTGACGAGGAGGATGAGGTCGGCCTCGTCCGTCCAGGGGCCGATGTCCGAGCCCGCGTGGAGCGGGTGCGTGCGCGGGAAGTTGCCGCACACGGCCGAGTCGGGTTCGACGACCGGGATGTTCCAGGCCTCGGCGAAGGCGACCAGGGCCTCGAAGCCGCCCGCCTCACGGCCGGCCGTCTCGGTGACGATCACCGGTGCGGCCGCCGCGCGGATCCACTCGGCGACGAGGTCCACCTCTTCGGGCGAGCTGTGGGTCGAACCCGGTGGGACGACCGGCTTGGCCTCCCGGCCGTCCCACTCCTCCAGCAGGATCTCCAGCGGGATGTTGAGGTACGCCGGTCCGGCCGGTGCCCGCCAGGCCAGCTCGGCCGCCCGCGTGACCATGGCGGGCAGGGTGTGCACCCCCGCGGCCTCGTTGGACCACTTGGTGAAAGGCCGCGCGATGCCGTGCGGTCCGCCGACGACGGACAGGTTGCGGTACCACTGACCGCCGGGGTCCTGCCCGGGCCCGTCGCCGTAGGTGGTCGACTCCGAGGAGGCGACCACCATGGGCACGCCCGCGAGCAGGGCACCGTGGACCGCCATGGAGCCCTGGAGCAGGCCGGGCGCCGCGTGCAGGAGCACGGCCTGCGGGCGGCGGGCGAGGAGGCCGTAGCCGGTGGCCATGCCGACCGCGACCGTCTCGTGGGTGAGGTCCAGGTACTCGGGGGCCTGCTGGCCGTCGCGGTGGCGCCGGGCCAGGGATTCCCAGACCGGGGCCCATTCCGATCCCGACGAGCAGAAGACGTAGTCGGCGCCGAAGGCGTCGAAGGCCGATACGAGCGCCTCACCGCCGTCCCTGCCGCCGGCACCCGGTGTGTTCTCGGTGTCCGTCATCTCCGGTGCGCCCTCAGCCTTCGATCGGCCAGTCGAGGACCTCGGAGATGCCGCGGCCCAGGATCCACTCCAGCTCCTCGGGCGTGAAGTCCCAGTGCTGGGTGAACTGTTCGATGGTGTCGGTGTAGGTGATGCCGTGGCCGAGCAGGCGGGTGATGTCGGTGCCGTAGAAGCAGCGCTGGGGGCCCAGCTTGTCGACCATCTCGCGCACGTATTTCTCGATGTTCCTGTTCGGGAAGGGCTGCGTCGAATAGCCGGGCAGCGCCGAGACCTTGACGTAGATGTTCGGGTGGACGGCCAGGTCCGCGGTCTCCTGGACCCAGTAGCCGATCGCGTCGTCCACACAGCGGGCCATGATGCCCATGTGGTCGATGATGATCTTCAGGCCGGGGTGCTTGGCGGCGATCTCGCCGAGCTCGCGCTTCCAGATCGGCGCGTGGACCATCGTGGGGATGCCGAGTTCCTCGGCGATCGGCCAGTACCAGTCGTTGGTCCCGTCGATCATCCAGTTGCGGTCCTGCGGGCGGTGGAAGGTGAGCCGGGTCCCCTTGATGTGCGGGTTGCGCGCGAAGTCCTTCAGCATCGCGGTGCCCTCGACGGGGTCGTCCTGGGGGACGCGGGCCATGATGCCGAAGCGGTCCGGGTGGGCCTCGCACGCTTCGAGGGCGTAGTCGATGCGGTTGCCCTCCCAGGACGGGGGCAGGATCAGCGCCCGGTTGACGCCCGCCTCGTCCATCAGGTCGAGGGCCTCCTCGTACGAGAACGGGTCCTCGCGGTGTCCGTTGAGGCGGATGCGCTCCCGTGCGCCCGGGACCCAGGGGCGGTCCGGGGTCTCTTCCTTCCAGATGTGGATCTGGGTGTCGACAACGAACATGTCATCTGCCGTTTCTCTGCGGAGGGGTGCCGGGGTGGTGCGGATGGAACGCTAGGTCGGCGGGGGGTCTTTGCCGAGCGCTGGGAGCGCAAGCAGTTCTTGCGCGGAAGTGCCCTGCGCACGGGGCATGTTCAGGTTGCGCGGGGCTCGTCGAGGACGGTGTCGGCGATGTGTTCCGCGATCGCCATGGAGGAGGTCGCGGCGGGCGAGGGCGCGTTGCGTACGGCGGTGACGTCGCCGGTGCGACGGATGACGAAGTCGTCCACCAGCGAGCCGTCCCTGCCGAGCGCCTGGGCCCGCACGCCGGCTCCGCCGCGCACCACGTCGGTGGCGTGGATGGCGGGGACGTACGCCCTGGCGGCCTTCATGTAGGCCTCCACCGACAGCGAGCCGCGGATCTCCTTGACGCCGGTGCGCCAGTGTTCCCTGGCCAGGCGCCACATGCCGGGGAAGCGGGCGATGCGGGCGAGTTCGCGGAGGTCGACGTCGGAGCGGCGGTAGCCCTCGCGGGCCAGGGCCAGGACGGCGTTGGGGCCGACCTCCACCTCGCCGTTCACGCGGCGGGTGAAGTGCACGCCGAGGAAGGGGTACCGCGGGTCGGGCACGGGGTAGACGAGGCCGCGGACCATGTGCGCCCGGCTCGGTGTCACGGTCATGTACTCGCCGCGGAAGGGGACGATGCGCGGCTCGTCACCGTCGTCGGCGAGCCGGGCGACGCGGTCGCTGTGGAGTCCCGCGCAGAGCACCAGACGGTCGGCCCGCAAGGTCTCGTCCCCGGAGGCGACCTCGACGCCGCCGCCGGTGAGGCGGGTGACACGGGTGACGGGGAAACCGAGCCGCACCTCGCCGCCGGAGTCCACGACGTCCTCGGCGAACGACCGGGCGATCGCCGTGTAGTCCGTGATGGCGGTGCGCGGGGAGTGCAGGGCCGCCCGGCCCACGGCGTACGGCTCGATCTCGTGGATCTCGCCCGCCCCGACGCGGCGCAGGCCCGGCACCCCGTTCTCCAGGGAGGTGGCGTACAGGGCCTCCAGACGTGGCACCTCGTCGTCCGTGACGGCGACGACGAGCTTGCCGCACTCGTCGTAGGGCAGACCCCGGTCCTGGCAGTACGCCCGGATCATCGCCCCGCCCCTGGCGCACAGACGGGCCTTGAGGCTTCCGGGCCGGTAGTAGATGCCGGCGTGCACCACGCCCGAGTTGTGGCCGGTCTGGTGGACGGCGACCTCGTGTTCCTTGTCCAGGACCACGACACGCGTACCGGGCCGGCGCAGCGCGATCTCGCGTGCCGTGGCCAGACCCACGATCCCGGCGCCGACGACGGCGATCGTCTCGTCAGCCATCCGCTCTCCTCCTCTCCTCGCCCACGGCCGTGTCAGACACCGAAATGGAGGGCGACGGTCTTGACCCGGGTGTAGAAGCGCAGCCCGTCCTCGCCCTGCTCCTTGAAGGGCGAGCCGGAGTCGCGGAAGCCCCCGAACGGGTGGTGGACGTCCCAGCCGGAGGTGGTGGTGTTCACCGCGATCTGGCCGCACTCCACCTCGTCCACGAACCGGTGGGCGGCGCCGAGGTCCTGGGTGAACACGGCGGCCGCGAGGCCGAAGACCGAGTCGTTGACCGCCTCGACCGCCTCGTCGAAGGAGTCCACCGCGCGCAGCGCGACGACCGGTCCGAACACCTCCTCGCGCCAGATGTCGAGGTCCGGGGCCACCTCGCCGAGGACGGTCGGGTTGACGTAACAGCCGTGCCCCAGCGCCTCGTCCGTGGGCCGGTCCCCGCCCGCGAGGACGACGGCGCCCTGCTTGACGGCCCGTTCGACGTCGGCGAGGACACCGTCCCGCTGCCGGGCGCTGACCAGCGGTCCCATCGTGGTGCCCGCGGCGAGTCCGGGGCCGACGCGCAGGGCGGCGGTCTCGGCCAGGAGCAGCGCGGTGAACTCCTCGTACACCGGCCGCTCGACGATCACCCGGCTGGTGGCCGTGCAGCGCTGTCCGGCCTGGGCGAAGCCCGCGGCGGCCACCGCCCTGGCCGCGGCCCCCAGGTCGGCGTCGGCGAGGACCACCGTGGCGTTCTTGCCGCCGAGTTCGCCCTGGAAGCGGACGTTCGTGTGGGCGAGCGCGGCCCGCAGTCCCTCGCCGACCTCGTTGCTGCCGGTGAAGGTGACGGCGGTGAGGCGCGGGTCGCCGAGCAGCGCGTCGGAGATCTCCGCGCCGCGTCCGGTGACCACGCCCAGGACACCGGCGGGCAGACCCGCGTCGTGCAGGGCGCGGGCCAGGTGCAGGGCGGCCTGCGGTGTGTCGGTGGCCGGCTTGAGGATCGCCGCGTCGCCCGCCGCGAGGCAGGGGGCGAGCTTGCGCGCCGGGGTGATCAGCGGGTCGTTCCAGGGGGTGATCGCGAGGACGACACCGATGGGCTCGCGCTGGTGGTGGGTGCGGGTGTCCGGGCGTACGTCGTGCACGAGCGTGCCGTAGCCCTGGCGCGCGATGCCCGCGTAGTACTCGAGGAAGTCGGCGGCCTTGAGGGTCTCTCCGGTCGCCTCGGCGCGGGTCTTGCCCATCTCGGTGCTCAGGTCCTCGGCGACCTCGGCGACACGCTCGCGCAGCAGCCGGGCCGCCTCCGTCATGATCCGGGCGCGCTCGAAGGGGCTGGTGCGCTTCCAGACCGCGAAGCCCTGTTCGGCGTGGTCGTAGGCCTCGGTGACGTCGGCGGCGCTCAGCGCGGGAACGCGGGCCACCGGGGCGCGCAGATCGGCGGGGTCGTGGACGTCGATCCACGCGCCGGTCGCCACCCACTCCCCGCCGATCAGGGTTTCCAGGGTTCGCATCAGGATCACTTCTCTCGTCCGCCGCGGTGCGGGCCGCGGTCAACCGGGTGGGACGTCCGCAGGACACACGAGGGGCGACCCCGTCGGCCAGACCCGCGGCGGCACACATTGCTTGCGCGCCGCACGGGTCGCTCATCAGGGGATACGTGCTGGAATCGGCGGACCCGACAGCCCGCCCCCCGGAGGAAACACATGGCTTTCGCCGTCGTCGCCCACTACCGCTGCGCGCCCGCCGACGCCGGCACCGTGCGCGCCGCGCTGCTGAAGATGCGCGAACTCACCCCCACGGAACCGGCGAACCTCGCCTACGAGGTGCACGCCGAGGTGGACCGGCCGGGCTCGTTCGTGCTCTACGAGCGCTACACCGACCGCGCGGGCTTCGAGGCGCACCGGGCGACGGAACACTTCGAGGCGTTCGTCGTGGGTGTCGTCCTGCCGCTGCTGACGGAACGCACGGTGACGTTCGCCGAGGTGCTCTGAACCGCCGGTCATGGAGCGCGACCGCGACCGGGGGCCACCGGTCCCCCGGGTCGGCCGGCCGCGAGACCCCCCCCCCCGTGGCTCCCGGCCGGCCCGGTCGCCGGATCAGAACTCGTTGCCCCAGCAGTACCGGGCGAGGGTCTCCACGAGGACCAGTTTGCGGCGCTGGTCCTCGGCGGTCAGGAGCGGTCGTGTCGCGAC
The DNA here is from genome assembly GCF_055565895.1 of Streptomyces sp. NPDC028298. Taxonomy (NCBI): domain Bacteria; kingdom Bacillati; phylum Actinomycetota; class Actinomycetes; order Kitasatosporales; family Streptomycetaceae; genus Streptomyces; species Streptomyces sp. NPDC028298. Next base: position 722,171 of record NZ_JBVHTL010000003.1, on the reverse strand, counting down.
GTCGGCGAAGCCTCGGGACGGCGAAAGGGCCATGTCCTCGATGTCCTTGATCTCGGCGCCGGCGTCGATGCGGGCGAGCACCGTGTCGATCTCCTCCGGTTCGGGGCTGGTGGCGTCCACGACCCCGAGGCACACGTCCCGGTCCTCCGGCAGCGCCCTGAGCAGGTCGAGTTCGGCGGTCGTCCCCCGGTCGTACGGGAGGATCCAGCGGTCCGCGGGGACCTCGCCGTACAGCCGCTCCGCCCTGGCCCGGTCCACCGCGTCCGGTGCCCGCCGGCCGGGGCAGACTCCGATCCGTACGCCCTCGGGACGCTCGTCCAGGCGCACCGCGAGGGACTCCACGGCGAGTGCGTCCTCGAAGGTCAGCGCCCCGGGAGCGGCCGGGTCGGCCGCCAAGTGGCCCAGCAGGAGGGGGTTGTCGAGCTGGATCAGCCGGACGCCGCGGGAGACGAGGAGTCCGATCTCCGCGCGGACGATCTCCGCCAGTGCCTCGCCGAGTTCACGGGCCGAGGCGGGGCCGCCGGAGGCCGCGAGGGCGGGATCGAAGGTGGTGGCGGCGAGGTAAGCGGGGGACGGCAGGGACACCTTGGGCGCGATCACCGTCAGCTCGGTGAGCCGGGCCGCCCGGTCGGCCGCCAGCGGGCCGTCGGCCTTGGGCAGGGCCTCGGCCACCCAGCGGGCCATGCCGTCGGGCCCGGTGTCCCCCGTACGGCGGAAGCCGGACACGGCGCCGAGGACGGCACCGCGGAAGTCCTCGTACGGGAAGCCGCCGTCCGTGACGACGGTGGAGCGCACCGTGCGCTGGAGCGCGACCGCCTCCCTGACCGCGTCGTCCAGGGCCGCGGGGTCGTCGCCCGGGTTCGTGAGGCCGGCCGGGCGGACCAGGCTGCCGTGGTGGTCGATGCGGTAGTTGAACGTGTCCGCCATGGCTCAGGCACCTTTCTCGGTGTTCTCGGCGTTCCGTGCCGTCTCGGCTCTGCCGGTGTTCCGTGCCGTACCGGCGGCCTCGGCGTTCCGTGCCGTACCGGCGGCCTCGGTGCCGCCTGCCGTGCCGGTGTCCTCGGTGCTCCGGGGTTTCCCGTGGTCGCCGGCCGCCGGGCCCGCGACGCCCCAGGCCGCGAACTCCAGTTCGTAGCCGAGGGACGCGAGGACCTCGTCGGCGACCCGCTGATCCTCGTCCGCGGTGCCGCCCGCGATGCCGAGTCCGCCGATGATCTCGCCGTCCCTCTTGATGGTGACGCTGCCCTCGGCGGCCATGATGGGCAGTGCGGCACCGGGCAGTTGGGAGAGCTGGGCGAAGAACACCGGCTGGCTCTCCTGCCACTTCTTCAGCATCCTGCCGGGGCGCTGCATGACGGCCGCGGTGTACGCCTTGGCCCGGGCGATGTCCGGGGTGAGGGGGCGGGCGCCGTCGCAGCGGCGGACGCTGACGACGAACCCGCCCGCGTCCACCACGGCGACGCTGACCGCCTTGCCGAGCGCCTGGGCCCGCTCCAGTGCTGCGGTGACGATCTCCTCGGCGGCGTCGAGGGTGAGGCTGCTCATGCGGCGTCCTTCCGTCCGAGGGTGCGGCGCAGGTGCGCGACGGCCTGGTTGTAGGGGCCGGGCGTCTCCCAGTACATGGAGTGCGGGGCGTCCGGGACGATCTCCAGCCGGGAGGCGGGGAGCAGTTCGTGGGCGCGGGTCACGGTCTTCACGCTGAGCACCGCGTCCTTCTCGCCGAGGAGGAAGGCGATCGCGACGCCCGACTCCTCGATGTCGCGCAGCGAGGGACCGTCGGTGTCGAGATTGCGCAGGTCGGCCATCCTGGCGGCGTTGAAGGTGCCCATCTGCTGGAAGAGGAACGTGCGGTCGGCGTGTTCCCGCTGGAAGCGCCGGGTGAGCAGCCGGTCGACGACGGGGAGTTTCACGGCCTCGGCGCGGTCGGCGGCGGCCAGTTCGCGCAGTTCGGGGTGGCTGATGCCGCCGAGGGAGTGGCCGAGGACGACGGCCCCGACCCGGTCGGGGCGCAGCAGGCCGGCGCGCAGGGCGGCCACCGAGCCGATGGACTGGCCGACGAGCATCACGTCGGTGAGGTCCTCGGCCTCCAGGACGGCGAGCACGTCGCCCGGGAAGTCCTGGCCGTCGAATTCCGGCATGGAGGAGTCGGACTTGCCGAAACCGCGCAGGTCCAGGGTGACGACGGTGAACTCCTCGCGCAGGGCGGCCACTTGCTGCCACCAGGCGGCGTGGTTGCCGCCGCTGCCGTGCACGAAGAGGATCACCGGTCCGCTGCCGTGACGTTCGTAGTAGAGGGAGGTGCCGTCGGAGTCGGCGAAGGGCATGGGAGAAGGCTCCTGGAGGTACGGGGGTGGGGAATCCTGGCCGCGCGCGCTCAGTGGGGGCGCCTGCCGTGGAAGACCAGCTCGATCATGGTGTGGTCGGGGTCGTGGATGTAGCAGAACTTGGACTGGTTCTCGGGGCGTTCGATCGGACGGGTGTGCCGGATGCCCAGCTCCTTGAGGTGGGCCAGGAACTCGTCCCAGTCCTCGACCTCGACGGCGAAGTGGTAGGGCGCCATGCGCTCCATCTCCTCGACCGGGGTGAAATGGAGGTCGAAGGTGCCGCGGGTCATCAGGACGACCCGGGTGTTGGACCTGGGCATGATGCGCTTCATCCCGAAGACCTTCGTGTACCACTCGGCGGTGCGGTCGGGGTCGGTGGTGGGGAAGTTGACGTGGTGGATGTACAGCGGAGCCTTGCTCATGGGGGATTCCCTTCCGGATGTACGGGGTTGGAGAGCACGCCGATGCCGCTGATCTCGATGTCGACGGTGTCCCCGGGCTCGATCGGGCAGGTCGACTCGGCGCCCATCCACAGCACGTCGCCGGGGCGCATGGTGATGTGCCGGGTGATCTCGACGATGTGGTCGAAGGGGTCGAAGACCATGTCGCCGGTCGGGAACGCGGCCCGTTCCTCGCCGTTGACCCGGAGCGTGGTCGTCTGCGCGAGCGCGTCGACGTCCGTCTCGATCCAGGGACCCATCGGCTTGAAGGTGTCGCTGTTCTTGCTGCGCCAGAACGTGCGGTCCCGGTGCTGCCAGTCGCGGGCGCTGACGTCGTTGCCGATCGTCCAGCCGAAGACCGCGGCGCGGGCCTCCTCGTAGGTGGCATGCCGCAGCGTTCTGCCGATGACGGCGACGAGTTCGGGTTCGGCCTCGAACCGGCCGGACACACCGTCCGGTTTGACGATGGGCGATCCGTGGCCGGTCAGGGCGTTGTTGGCGCGGTAGCCGACTTCGGGGCGGGTGGGGACCTCGGCGCCGCAGTGCGCGATGTGGCGTGGGTAGTTCAGGCCGACGGCGTAGAACACGGGCGGGACGACGGCCGGCAGCCAGACGGCCTCGGCCCGGGGCACGGTGCCGATGACGGTGAGGCCGGGGTCGTCGTCGTACGTCCGCCGCTCCCTGGACGTCAGGGGGGACCCGGACAGCAGCTCGACGTCCTCCTCCCCCACGCGGCCCCACACCGCCCGTCCGCCGGCCGACACGCGGGTGTATCGCATGGCGGTCAGCCCGCCAGCAGGTGGGAGACGCGCTTGGTGATCAGGTAGGCGTCCAGGGCCTCGGGTCCGCCCTCCCTGCCGTAGCCGCTCTCCTTGACGCCGCCCGAGGGTGCCTCGCTGACGGAGCCGCCGCAGTGGTTGAGCGAGAGGATGCCCGCCTCCAGTTCGCGCACCAGGTGTTCGGCGGTGGCCGCGGACTCGGTGAAGGCGTAGGCGGCGAGTCCGTAGGGCAGTTCGTTCGCGGTGCGCAGCGCGTCGTCGAGGTCGCCGAAGGAGCTGATGGGCGCGAGCGGCCCGAAGGGTTCCTCGCGCATCAGGTCCGCCTCCGGGGGCACGTCGGTGAGGACGGTCGGCGCGAAGAAGTAGCCGGCGCGGTCCAGGCGTTCGCCGCCGGTGCGGACGGTGGCGCCCCGGCGCACGGCGTCGGCGGTGAGGCGTTCCATCGCCCGGAGCCGGCGTTCGTTGGCGAGGGGGCCCATGGTGGTGCCGTCGGCCAGGCCGTCGCCGACGACGACCGCCTCGGCCGCCTTCACGAACTCGGTGGTGAAGTCGTCGACCAGGCTCTCGTGGACGAGGAAGCGGCTCGGCGAGGTGCAGACCTGGCCGGCGTTGGCGAACTTGGCCTGGGCGGCGCGGCGGGCGGCGCGGGCGGGGTCGGCGTCCGCGCAGACGATCACCGGGGCGTGGCCGCCCAGTTCCATCAGGGACGGCTTCATGACCGCGCCCGCGGCGGCGGCCAGGAGTTTGCCGACGGGGACCGAGCCGGTGAAGGCGACGAGACGGACGACCGGTGAGGCGATCAGGTGGGCCGACACCTCGGCGGGTTCGCCGAAGACGAGGTTGAGGACGCCGTCCGGCAGTCCGGCGTCCACGAAGCAGCGGACGAGGGCGGCGGCCGTGGCCGGGGTCTCCTCGGAGGCCTTGATGACGATGGAGCAGCCCGCGGCGAGGGCCGAGGAGATCTTGCGCATCGGTCCGCCGGCCGGGAAGTTCCAGGGGACGAACGCGGCGACGGGGCCGATCGGTTCACGGCGTACGGACAGCAGGGTCCCCGGGGCGGAGGGGATGACGCGGCCGTAGGCGCGGCGGGCGTCGTCGGCGTGCCAGCGCAGGGTGTCGGCGACGCGGCGGGCCTCCCCGGTGGCCTCGGCGAGGGGCTTGCCCTGTTCGAGGGTCATGACGCGGCCCACGTCGGCGGCCCGCTCGGTGAGCAGGTCGGCGGCGGTGTGCAGGATCGCGGTGCGCCGGGCGACGGGGGTGTCGCGCCAGGTCCTGAATCCCCGTGCGGCGGCGTCGAGCGCGCGGTCGAGGTCGGCGGTGGTGGCGAGGGGGACCTCTCCGATCACCTCCTCGGTGGCCGGGTCGACGATCGGGGCGGTGCGTCCGGTGCCGCCCGGGCACCATTGCCCCGCTATGTGCAGGCGGACGGCGGGATAGCCGTGGTCGGTGGTCATGGGTGGGAGCCCTCTCAGGCCGGCGGACGAGACGGTGGGAGCCCGCGGCGCGGAGGCCGGGGGGTGGGGCGGGGGCCGGGGTCCGGTCAGGAGGCGGAGGCGTCCTGCTGGTCGCGGTTGGTGCGCAGGGCCCAGATGTGGTGCGGCGGGGTGGCCGTGTGGACGCGGGTCTCGTACGAGTCGTCGACCCGGTCCATGTCGGCGGCGTACTCGACGCGTCCGCCGCAGGGCGCGTGCACGAAACGGAAGACGTTGGAGCCGACGGTGTGGCGGCCGAGTCTGCGGGCCTCGCGCCAGCCCCGGTCGATCATTTGGTTGCCGCCCTCGACGACGTCGTCGAAGCCGGGGACCTCGTAGGCGATGTGGTTGACGCCGGCCTTGTCGGGGCGGTGGCAGAGCAGCATCGTGTGCTGGTCGTCGTCGCCCGGTGCCCGCATGAAGACGCCCATGGGTTCGACGACGTCGGTCGGCCGGAAGCCGAGGCGGTCGACGTAGAAGGCGACGGCTTCCTCGCGGCCCTCCTTGCGGATGTTGAGCGCCACATGGCACATGCGCAGCGGGCGGACGCGGGTGATCGGTTCCATCGCGGTGTTCCAGCGGGTGACACTGCCCAGCGCGTTGGCGGGCCGTGGGGTGACGTCGGCGGGCCGGGGGCGGGCGAGGGTCAGACCGGCGCCGAAGCCCGTCTCGTCCACGGTGTGGAACACCCCCGCGGCGTCCTGCCGGACCGGGCGGTCGCGGCCGGCCGCGTCGGCCAGGCGCTCCAGCTCCCGGGGAGTGTCGACGCCCCAGACCACTTCCCGCAGGGTGGGTCCGTCCTCCACCGGGGGCGGGAGCGGGCTGCCCGGTGCGGTGTCGAGGTGGAGGGTCTGGCCGGTGCGGGTCTCGAACACGGCGTGCTCGTCGGTCCGTTCCAGCGCGAAGAGCCCGAAGTCGTCGAAGAACCGGACGCATTCGTCCAGGTCGTCGACGCTGTAGGTGACCGATTCGATTCTCTGGATTCCCATGGGTTCCTCGTTTCGCGGGTCGCCTGGTGAGCGTAGGTTTCCGGCTCCGGCGGGCTCAACGGTCCGGGTTCGACGGAATGCGCAATCGTTTCTTGCGGCCGGGGAATGCCGTACGGACGGATCCGTTCGGGATGTTCCGCACGGGATGGTTTTCAGGAGCGGATGGCCGGAATGGGATTCTGGGAGAACCACGCGGTGAGGAAATCCAGGAAGACGCTGACCTTGCGCGGTGTGCCCTGTCCCGGGCCGTAGATCGCGTACAAGGGGCGGTCGGGGACGGCGAGTTCGGGCAGCAGGACCTGGAGGGCGCCCGAGATGAGATCGTCGTACGCCGACCGCTGGGGCAGCAGGGCGATGCCGCGCCCGTGCACGGCGGCCTTCTGCAGCGCGATGTACGAGTTCGACGAGAAGGCGACGTTACGGATCTTGTGCAGGGTGGAGGCGTGGCCGTGACCGATGCGCCAGACCGGGTCGTTGACGTGCACGAGGCACTCGTGGGCGGCGATCCCGTTCGGCTCGGTGAGCGGTCCGCCGCGTTCGAGGTACGTCTCGGAGGCGCACAGGACGAACGGCAGTGAGGCGATCTTCTTGAGGCGGACGCTGGAGTCCCTCAGGTCCCGGGTGTGGAAGGCCACGTCGAACCCGCTGTCGAGGAAGTCGTAGGTCCGGTCGGACATGCCGCCCAGTTCGAACCGGACCTGGATCCTCGGGTGGGAGGCGGAGAACGCGGCTATCGCGTCGCCGAGATCCAGGCTCCCGATCCACTTGGGGCAGATGATGCTGAGCGTGCCCTCGGCGCGGTCGTGGAGCTGGGCTATCCCCGCGTCCTCGGCCTCGATCTCCTCCAGGATCCGCGCGGCGAAGTCGGCGTAGCGCCGGCCGGGTTCGGTGAGGCTGACGGAACGGGCCGTGCGGTTGACCAGCCTGACGCCCACCTGCCGTTCCAGTTCGGCGACGTGGCGTGAGACCAGGGAGCCGGAGGAGCCCAGCTTCTTGGCGGCGCCGTTGAAGCTGCCGACCTGTGCGACGGTGACGAAGCTGTGCATGAGGAGCAAGCGGTCCATGGTTCCCTCCGGAGGCCCACGACTGCCAGGGGTGGGCCCCGGCGGCGGTGCCGGTGTTCGGGCGTGCGGGCGCTACGACGTGGGGCAGTACTGCGGGGCCTTGGTCAGGTTGTCCTTGGTGACCAAGAGAAGAGGAATGTTGGCAATCTTGTCAACCTTTTCTTTGCCCAGCAGACCGATGGTGCTCTCCACCGCCGTCCGGCCGATGACCATGGCCGAGTTGGACACGGTCGCGGAGAACCGGCCGTCCTTCACGGCGGCCAGCCCCTCGTCGGTGCCGTTGACGGTCACGATCTTGACGTCCTTGGCCCCGGCTGCGTCGAACGCCTTGCGGACGGCGAAACCCATCTCCTCGTTGGCGACGAAGGCGTAGTCCAGGTCCGGGTGCGCCTGGATCATGTTCTCGGCGACCTCCTGGGCCTTGACCGGGTTGAACATGCCGGGCTGGTTCGCCACGACCTTCGCGTTGGCCGGCAGTTCGTTGGTGAACCCGCCCACGAGCAGGTCGGAGGCCGCGCCGGGCGCGCCCGCGACCACGCCGACCTTCACGTTCTCGCCGTCCGCGTCCTTTCCGACCCAGTCGGCGTCCAGGGCACCGACCTTCTGGAGGTCGACGACGGCCGCGCCGAGGATGTCGTTGGCCTGGGCGGGGGCGACCGAGGTCAGGTAGATCGGAATGCCGGAGGCCTTGGCCTTGGCGATGTCCCCGTCGAGCGAGTCGACGTTGACGGTCTGCACGATCAGCGCGTCGACATCGCGGGAGATCATGTCCTCGATGTTGGACAGTTCGGTCCCGGCGTTCTGGTGGGAATTGGCCGTGTAGACCTTTGCTCCTTCCGACTTCGCCGCCTGCTCGACGGCCTTCTGGAGACACGTGTGGAACGCGGTGTCGGCGCCGTTGACGAGTCCGAGCGTGACGGAACCGGAACTCGCCCCGGCCGAGGCGGTGTCGTCGTTCTCGGCACAGCCGCTCAGCACCAGGGTGGTGCCGGCGGCCGCGGCGATCAGGGCGCGGCGGGAACGGACGGAAAGTCTCATGGTCGTACGCCTTTCAGGACGGGAAAAGGGCAGGGGGGATCGCCTTCGGAATGCGGGAGAAGGAAATCGCCTGCGATGGGGCGGGAATGGGTGAGGTGACGCGGGCGGCGTCAGTTCCGTGCGGAACGGGCCTTGTGGAACTCGTTGGCCACGGCCGCGACGAGCAGGACCCCGCCCACGGAGACCGGCTGGTAATTGCTGGAGACCTGAAGGAGGTTCAGCGAGTTGGCCACGACGCCGAGGAGCACGACACCGAGCGCGGTACCGATCACGGTGCCGTGGCCGCCGGCCAGCGAGGTGCCGCCGATGACCACCGCGGCGACCGCGGTGAGCTGGAGGGAGAATCCGCCCGTGCCGGGGCTGCTGGAGCCGAGCCGGGACAGCAGCATCAGACCGGCCAGACCGGACAGGGCGCCGGTGAGGGCGTACAGCGTGAGCTTGCGGGCGGTGACGTCGATGCCGCTGAGCCGGGCCACGTGCTCGTTGCCACCGATGGCGTAGGCGTCCCGGCCGAACACGGTGAACCGCATGACCAGGGCCGTCGCCACGAGGACCAGGACGGCGAGCACGAGCAGGTAGGGGATGCCGAGGATCTTGTCGTTGCCCAGCGGGAACATCCGGGTGCCGATGGAGACGCTGACGCTGTCGAGCACGAGCAGCGCGACACCGTCGAGCAGGGTGGCCGTGGCCAGGGTGACGACGAACGGGGCGACGTTGGTGAACGTCACGACGAGCCCGTTCACCAGGCCGATCGCCGTGGCGAGGGCGATCGTGGCCACCACGGTGAGGACGGTGGAGTGGCCGTGCGACAGCATCTGCGCGCCGAGGGCGGTGGTGACGGAGACGTTGCTGCCCATGGAGAAGTCCATGCCGCCCGCGGTCATGAGCAGGGTCAGGCCGGCCGCGATCACGGCGGTGACGCTCACCTGCCGCAGGATGTTGATCACGTTCGTGTCGGTGGCGAACGCGTCGGTCCGCAGCACGGTGGCCACCACCACGACGGCCAGGACGGCGGTCAGGCCGGTGTGCGGGGCGCGGCGCAGCGCGCCGAGGCGGTCCCCCGGCCGCCTCCGGCCCTGCGGGTCCGCGACCCCCGGCGCGGCGGGACGTGTCTTGACGCTCACTGGGGCTGACCTCCGAGTGCGGTGGCGACGAGTTCGTCGCGGGTGATGGCGGTGATGTCGTGCTCGGCGACCGGGCGGCCCGCGCTGACGACGATCACGCGGTCGGCGAGCCGCATGACCTCCTCGGCGGACGAGGACGCGAGCAGCACGGCCGCGCCCCGCGAGGCGAGGTCGTCGATCAGGGCGTGGATGTCGGCCATGGCGGCGATGTCCACGCCGTTCGTGGGGTCTTCGAGGAAGCAGGCGACCGGCTCCGTCTGCAGCCACTTGGCGAGCAGCACCTTTTGCTGGTTGCCGCCGGACAGGGCGCTCACCGGCGGGTTTCCGGCGAGCGACACGACTCCGTAGCTGCGCCGCAACGGCCTTGCGCGGCGGGCGAGTTCGCCCCGTCGGTGCAGTCGTCTGCGGGCGAAGCGGTCGCCGGCGAGCATCAGGTTCTCGTCCAGGGACATGCCCGGCACCAGTCCGAGGGCCCGTCGGTCGCCCGTGACGCAGCGCAGTCCGCCGGCGAGCGAGGCGTGCACCCGGCCGAAGGGCACCGGGGCTCCGTCGACGAGGAGTTCGCCGGAGTCGGGGCGGCGGCGGCCGGAGAGCAGGTCGAAGAGGCGGGACTGCGCGTCGCCGGCCGGTCCGAGGACCGCGACGATCTCACCCCTGCGCACCTCGACGTCCAAGCCCCGCACGGCCCGGCCGTCGCTGAGCGCGCGGACCGCGAGGCCGATCTCGTCCTTGGGGGCGGGGCGCTCCGAGCGGCGCGAGACGACGTCGCGGCCGACCATGGCGCGCACCAGCGCGTCCGGGTCGAGCTCGGCGGCCGGCGCGCTGCGCACCACGGCTCCGTCGCGGAGCACGGTGAGGCGGTCCGCGACGGCCATCACCTCGTCGATGTAGTGCGAGATGTAGACGACGGCGACACCCTCGTCGCGCAGGGTGCGCACCAACTCCCTGATCTGGCGGGCGGCTTCGGCGCTCAGGCAGGCGGTCGGCTCGTCGAGGACGAGGATCCGGCCGCCGCGGCGCACCTCGCGGGCCACTTCGACCATGGTCTGTTCGGCGACGCTCAGCGAACCCGCGGTCCGGTCCACGTCGATGTCGATGCCGAGCCCCGAAAGGGCCCGCGCGGCCTCGGACTTGAGCGTCCTCCAGCGCACCGCGCCGCGCCGGGTGGGCAGGTCGCCGAGCATGACGTTCTCCGCCACGCTCAGGCCCATCGCCAGTTCGCGGCGCTGGGGGACCGAGGCGATGCCGAGCCGTCGGGCCCTGCGCACGGTCAGTGCGTGCTGGGTGTGTCCGTCGACCTCGACGGTGCCGGAGTCGGCCTGGTGCACCCCGGAGAGGATCTGCACCAGCGTCGACTTCCCGGCGCCGTTCATGCCCATGAGCGCGTGGACCTCGCCGGGGTACAGGTCGAGATCGACGTCCGTGAGCGCGGCGGCGCCGCCGAAGTTCTTGGTGACACCGCGGACGCGCAGGACGGGTCCACGGGCGGTCCCTGCGCCGTCGGCCGTCGTGGTCGGAGTTCCTGGGGTCACGGCGGCGCCTCCTTGCGCGTCCCGGTCCGCGAGGGTGGTCACGGCCGCGGTCCGTCGCCGTGGCCCAGACGCCCGTGGCCGCGGATGTCGGGGAAGGGGGGCTCGCGGTCGGCCTGGAGGTCCACCTGGAAGGTGTTCAGGCACATCCCGAGCATGGTGAAGTTGCCGAGCGCGCCGATGGTGTCCACCAGGCCCCTGGGGCCGAAGTGGCCGAGCGCCCGGGCGAAGGTGTCGTCGCGGACGAAGTGCTCTTCGAGGACCTCCCGGCAGAACTGGTAGAAGGCCTGGTCGGCCTCGTCGTCGAAGACCGCCTCCCGCCTCTCGGCGACGGCCTTCACCGCGGCCTCGGGGACGCCCGCCTCGACGGCCTGGTCCACGTGCGCGTTCCAGGAGTACTGGGCGTCCCAGTTCCGGGCGGCCATCAACAGGGCCAGTTCGCGCAGATGCCGGGGCAGACCGCAGTCGAACCGGGCGAAGGCGCCGAGCGATTCGGCGCGCTCGCACATCTCCGGGCTGTGCAGCCAGACCCGGAAGGGACCGCGGACGGCGCCGCGCCGGCCGGCGATGCGGGCGGCCAGTTCCCGCTGGCGCGGTTCCATGTCCTCATCGGTCAGAACGGGGAGCCTCATGTGGCTGCTACCTGCCTTTTCTTTCCGGCGTGTTTCCGGCACGTACGGGTATGCCGTGCGATGCCAGTGGACGGTACAGCCGGGCGCGGAAAGCTCACCCTCCCTGGAATGCAAGGTAAAACTGCACGCCGGACGGCACCCGTTCACGGACGCGCGACCTAACGTCGGTCGACGCATCACCGTCGACCGAAGAGGAACTCCGGATGACCACGATCATCGAAGCCGCGTCCGTGCCCCTGCTGGACCGGGGCGGCGCCGTCGTGACGACGCCGCTCATCACCACCCGCTCGGCCGGCGGGGAGAACCGCGTCACCAGCGGGATGAGCGTCTACCCGGTCGGCTCCGGAGCCCCTCTGCACTCCCACAACTGCGACGAGCACGTGACGATCCTGGAGGGCGAGGCGGAGGTGGTCGTCGACGGTGAGGTGACGAAGCTGAGGCGCTTCGACACCACGTACGTCCCCTCCCCCGTCCCCCATCTCTTCAGGAACATCGGCGACGGGCCGCTGCGCATCCTGTGGGTCTACTCCTCGGGCCGTGTGACCCGCACGTTCACCGCGACCGGGAAGACGGTCGAACACCTCTCGGACGAGGACCAGATGGGCTGACGCGAGAACGGCCCCGCCCTTCTCGGGGCGGAGCCGTCCTCGACGGGCTTCCTCAACAGCCGTCCTCAGCGGGCGTCCTCGGGAACGGGACCGCTCGGGGTCACCGGGCGGGCGCTCCCTGGGCGGGGGCCGGGGCGAGGCCGGCGGGGCGGGTCGTGAACACGCCCCGGCCCTGGGTCCGGCTGCGCAACCGGGTCGCGTAGCCGAAGAGTTCGGCCAGCGGCACGGTGGCGGTGATCACCGACGTGCTCCCGCGGGTGAGCGAGCCCGAGACCCTTCCGCGCCGGGCCGCGAGGTCGCCGAGCACTCCGCCCACGGCTTCCTCGGGCACGGTGACGGTGACCTCGGCCACCGGCTCCAGCAGGACCATCGCACTGGCGCGCAGCGCCTCGCGCAGCCCGAACCGGCCGGCCGCGCGGAACGCCATCTCCGAGGAGTCCTTCGCATGGGTCGCCCCGTCGGTGAGGGTGACGCGCAGCCCGGTCACCGGGTGACCGCCGAGGGGACCCTCGGCGAGCGCGTCCCGGCAGCCCGCCTCCACGGCACGGACGTACTCCTGCGGCACCCGGCCGCCGACGACCGTCGAACCGAAGACGAAGCCCGTCGCCGCCTCCCCGGTACCGCCGGGGTCCGTCCCCAGCGGTTCCACGTCGAGGACGACATGGGCGAACTGCCCGGCGCCGCCGTCCTGTTTGACATGCCGGTACACCCGTCCCGACACCCCGCGGGCGACCGTCTCGCGGTAGGCCACCCTCGGCCGCCCGACGGCGGCGTCGAGCCCGTGGGCGCGCCGGATCTTCTCCACCGCCACCTCCAGATGCAGTTCTCCCATGCCCGACAGCACCGTCTGCCCGGTCTCGGGGTCGGTGCGGACGACCAGGGAGGGATCCTCCTCGGCCAGCCGCGCCAGCGCCGTCACCAGGCGGTCGGTCTCGGTGCTCGTGCGCGCCTCGACCGCGACGGACACCACCGGATCGGCGACGACCGGCGGTTCGAGGAGCAGCGGCGCCCCGGGGGCGCACAGGGTCGCCCCGGCCCGGGCGGACTTCGGCCCGATCACGGCGACGATGTCACCGGCCACCGCGCGCTCCAGCTCCGCGTGGCGGTCGGCCCGTACGCGCAGGATGCGGGCGATCCGCTCGGTGCGCCCCGTGCCGACGTCCAGCACCGTCTGTCCCTTCTCCACCGTGCCCGAGTAGACACGCAGGTACGTCATCCGTCCGGTCGCGGTGGCGTTCACCTTGAACACCAGGCCCGCGAACGGTGCCGCCGGGTCCGCCTCCCGTTCCCGTTCCGCGCCCTGGTGCGTGCCGCGGACGGCGGGCACGTCGAGCGGCGAGGGCAGGTAGGCCACCATGGCGTCCAGCAGTGGTTCGACACCGCGGTTGCGGTAGGCCGAGCCGCACAGCACCACGACGCCCTCACCGGTACGGGTCAGGTCGCGCAGCGCGGACGCCAGGGTCCGTGCCGAGAGGGTGGAGCTGACGCAGAACTCCTCCAGGGCCGCCGGATGGAGTTCCGCCACCGCCTCCTCCAGGAGCCGGCGCCGGCGCCGGGCCTCCTCCAGCAGGTCCCGCGGCACCGGGATCTCCTCGGCGGACTCGGCGCCGTCGGCCCACACCAGCGCGCGCATCCGCAGCAGATCGACCACGCCGGTGAAGGCGTCCTCCGTGCCGATGGGCAACTGGACGACCAGGGGCGCCGGATGCAGCCGCTCGCGGATCGAGTCGACGGCGGCGTCCAGGTCGGCGCCCGCGCGGTCCAGCTTGTTCACGAAGGCGATCCGCGGGACGCCGTGCCGGTCGGCCCGCCGCCACACCGACTCGCTCTGCGGCTCGACGCCCGCCACGGCGTCGAACACCGCGACGGCTCCGTCGAGGACGCGGAGCGAGCGCTCGACCTCGTCGGAGAAGTCGACGTGTCCCGGGGTGTCGAGCAGGTTGATCCGGTGGCCGTCCCAGGCGCAGGTGACGGCCGCGGCGAAGATGGTGATGCCGCGGTCGCGCTCCTGCGGGTCGAAGTCGGTGACGGTGGTGCCGTCATGGACCTCGCCCCGTTTGTGGATGGTGCCGGTGAGATAGAGGATCCGTTCGGTCACGGTGGTCTTCCCGGCGTCGACGTGGGCGAGGATGCCCAGGTTGCGGACGACGGCGAGGGGGCCGGTGACGGGGTCGGTGAGGTGACGGTGCAGGTCGGTACGCACGGCCGAGGGCCTTTCGGACGATCCGGAAACGGGTCGGCGCGATTCCCGGACGACACGCCTGGATCAGGCGGTGGCGGACCTCCCGCGGGCACGGCGCACGGCGACCGGGTGTGCGGTCGCCGGCGTGCGGGCGGAGGTCAGTGAGTCGTCGCGGGCGTCCGGTTCCGGCCGCGCAGCCGGTACCGGGCCCACGAGGACACGAGGATCACCTCGTACTGTGACGGGGGGACGACGACAGCGGTGCGGTAACGCACGGCCCGGCTCCCCTCGTTCGTCACGGCGCACACGTCACCGGGAGCGGTGGTGTGCGATTCCGTGGCGAGTGTAGGGAACGGGGCCGGGGCTCGGCACCGGGTTTTCCGAGACGGGTCCGGCGGGGCGGGGCGCGGCACCGGGGTCTCCGCGACCGGCCCGGCAGGCCGGGGCGCGGCACCGGGCTTTCCGCGACCGGCCCGGCGGGGCGGAGCTCGGCACGGGGGTTTCCCCTTCCGGCGGGCCGGGGCGCGGCACCGGGGTCTCCGCGACCGGTCCGGCCGGGCGGAGCTCGGCACGGAGGTTTTCCCTTCCGACGGGCCGGAGTTCGGCACCGGACTTGAGGCGGCCGATTCCACGGGCCGGCGCGCGGTCCCGGATCGCCTCCCGGCCCAGTCCCCGCTCGGTCCCCGCTCGGGACCGGCCCGGACCCGGCCCGGTCCCGGCTCCGCCTCCGGTCGCATCCCGCGTTCGCGATACCTTTCGCCCTGTCAGAGCCCCTTGGGCTTGCAGCGGTTGTCCGACGTCAGGATGGTCATGAGCGAGGAAACGATCGTCGAAGCAGCGCCCGGAGTCCATCTGGTGCACGGCAGCAACACGAACTGGGTGGTGCTGTCCGAGGGCGACTCCGTCACCCTGATCGACACGGGATACCCCGGGGACCGCGAGAGGCTCCTGGCGTCACTGAAGACCCTCGGCCACGCGCCCGAGGCGGTGACCGCCGTGCTCATCACCCACGCCCACAGCGATCACCTCGGCTCCGCCGAGTTCCTGAACGCCACCTACGGCACTCCGGTCCAGCTCCACGAGACCGAGGTGCCGCACGCGCGCCGTGAGTTCCTCCACCAGGTGAGCGTCGGACAGGTGGTGCGGCAGGCGTGGCGCCCCGGCGTGCTGCCCTGGATGGTGCACGCCCTGCGTTCCGGCGGCACGGCGGACGTGGCCATGACGAAGCCCGAGGCCTTCCCGCACGCGGGCCCGCTCGACCTGCCGGGGCGACCCGTCCCGGTGCACACGCCGGGCCACACACCCGGCCACTGCGTCTATCACCTGCCGCAGGCCGGCGTACTGATCTCCGGTGACGCCCTGGTGAGCGGGCACCCCACCTCGCGGATACGGGGGCCCCAGCTCCTGCCCAGGATGTTCGACACCGAGCGGGCCGGAGCGCTCGCCTCGCTCGAACGGATCGAGACCCTCGAGGCCGACGTGCTGCTGCCCGGACACGGGCCCGTGCACCGCGCTCCGGTGGGCCAGGCGGCCCGGCGTGCCCGGGAGCTGGCCGGCTGACCGAGCCGGGCGGCGGGAGCCCGACCGGCCGTCCGGCCCGACGGCCAGCCCGACGGCCACGGGGGCCCGCCGCCACTTGACGGAGGGGGCGGAACGGTGCAAAGTTGTACATATACGTCGTAAACATACGTCGTTTGATCTTTGGCTTCACCCGACCGCCGCCCGAGCGCACACGAAGGAGCCGGGCACATGAGCGCCCCCTCGACCATTCTCGTCACGGGCGGCGCAGGATTCATCGGTAGTCACGCCTGCGTCGAACTGCTCGACCACGGTTACGAGCTGATCGTGGTCGACGACTATTCCAACAGCAGCCCACAGGTCTTCGCCCGGGTGGAACGCATCGCGGGCCGCTTCCTCGGCACCGTCTACGAGCTGGACATCCGTGACCGCCGCGCGCTCTCGGCCGTCTTCGACCGTCACTCCGTCGACGCCGTCCTGCACTTCGCGGCACACAAGGCGGTCGGCACGTCGACGCGGATGCCCATCGAGTACTACGACACCAACGTCGGCGGAACGACCGCGCTGCTGAACACCATGCACGAGCACGGTGTGCACCAGCTCGTCTTCTCCTCGTCCTGCTCCGTGTACGGCGACGCCGGCCGCGGACCCCTCGACGAGTCGACCCCGGCCCGGCCGACGAATCCGTACGCCGCCTCCAAGGTCATCTGCGAGCAGATCCTCGCCGACGTCTGCCGCCGCCACCCGGAGTACACCGTGCTGTGCCTGCGGTACTTCAACCCGGCGGGCGCCCACCCCAGTGGACTCCTCGGCGAGGACCCCGGCGACTCCCCCGAGAACCTGCTGCCGGCTCTGGCCCAGGTGGCCATCGGGCGGCAGGAACGCCTCCGCGTCTTCGGTGACGACTACCCGACGGCGGACGGGACGGCGATCCGCGACTATCTGCACGTCATGGACACCGTCGAGGCCCATCGCGTCGCCCTCGACCACCTCGCCGACGAGCGGGGCATGCACGTGTACAACCTCGGCATAGGCAAGGGGAGTTCGGTCCTCGACGTGATCGCCACCTTCTCCGCGGAATGCGGCAGACCGCTGCCGTACGAGATGGTCGGGCGCCGTCCGGGCGATGTCGCCGAACTCGTGGCGGACGCCTCGGCCGTGGCGCGCGCCTGGGGCTGGCACCCCTCACGGGACCTCGCCGACATGTGCCGGGACGCGTGGCGGTTCATCCAGCTCAACCCGCAGGGCTACGCCGGGTCCGCCCGGCGTTCCTCCGGCAAGGACTGACACCCGAACTCCCCCGTCGACACCCGCCCTCACCCCCTGACAGCTCCATCACGGACGGCTCGGTCACGTGACGGCTCAATCACGGGCGGCTCGGTCACGCCGACAGGGGTGGCTTGATCACTCCGACAGCAGGAACGCCGTCTCCACCAGCGCGATGTGACTGAACGCCTGCGGCGCGTTGCCCAGTTGGCGGCCGGCCTCCGGGTCCCACTGCTCCGAGAGCAGACCGAGGTCGTTGCGGATCGCCAGGACGCGCTCGAACACCTCCGTCGCCTCCTCCCGGTGTCCGCTCGCGGCGAGCGCGTCGGCGTACCAGAGGGAACACGCGACGAACGCGCCCTCGCCGCCGGGCATCCCGTCCACCCCGTGCACACCCTGCCCGTTCGGCGCGTACCGGCGCACGAATCCTCCGTCGCTCAGCTCCCGCATGGCCCGCACGGTGCCGCGCACCCGCTCGTCCTCCGCGGGCAGGAAGCCCAGCCGGGGGATCAGCAGCGCCGAGGCGTCCAGCGCCGGCGAACCGTAGGACTGGACGAAGGACCCACGTCCCGCGTCCCAGCCCTCCCGGCACACCTCGCGGTGCACCTCGTCCCGCAGCGCCCGCCAGACGTCCGAGGACCCGTTTTTGCCGAGCAGCTCGCCCATCCGCAGCGCGCGGTCCGCCGCCACCCAGGCCATCACCTTGGAGTGGACGAACTGCCGTGCCGGGCCGCGTACCTGCCACAGGCCCTGGTCCGGCTCGCGCCAGTGCAGACGGAGCTGGCCCATCATGGCCTCCACCAGGCTCCACACCTGACGGGGCATGGGGATGCCCGCCCGCAGCGACAGCAGCAGCGCGTCGAGCACGTCGCCGTACACGTCGAGCTGGAACTGGCTCATGGCCGAGTTCCCGAAGCGGACCGGCCGCGAGCCCTCGTAGCCAGGCAGCCACGGCGCCTCCGTCTCCCGCAGCAGCCGCTGTCCGCCGACGCCGTACACGGTCTGGATGTGGGCGGGGTCCCCCGCGACGGCCCGTAGCAGCCAGCCCAGCCAGGCCGTGGCCTCCTCGCGGTAGCCGCCGCGCAGCAGGCACGACAGCGTCAGCGCGGAATCACGCAGCCAGCAGAAGCGGTGGTCCCAGTTGCGCTCGCCGCCGATGCGGCCGGGCAGCGAGGTCGTCGGGGCCGCGACGATGCCCCCGGTCGGCGCGTACGTGAGCGCCTTGAGGGTGATCAGGGACCGCACGACGGCGTCGCGCCAGGGCCCCTGGTAGTGGCACTGGGCGGTCCAGCGCCGCCAGAAGTCACCGGTCTCCTTGAGCACCGTCTCCGCCGGAACCGACAGCGGCGCGGGCGGCTCCGGGACGTACGAGGGTGCCCAGACGAACGTCAGGGTCGTCCTGCGCCCGGCCAGGACCGTGAACTCGTGGACGGTGGAGGCCTCGCCACCGGGCCGCGCCTCCATGCCCTCGGCGTTCAGCCACACGGCGTCCGGCCCGGCGACCGCGACCGTACAGGCCTCACCGGCCTGGATCCACGGCACGACCCTGCCCTGGTGGAAGCGCAGCCGCAGTTCGCTGCGCATCGTCACGGAGCCCGACAGCCCCTCCACCATGCGCACGATGCACGGCAGTTGACTGCGCGGCGGCATGAAGTCGATGACGCGGACGGCGCCCGTGGGCGTCTCCCAGCGGGACTCCAGGACGAGCGTGTCCGGCCGGTAGGCGCGGCCCGTACAGGGAGCGCGCACCGCGCGGGAGGCCGGCGCGATCCGCCAGAATCCGTTGTCCTCCGTGCCCAGCATCGCGGCCAGACAGGCCGGGGAGTCGAACCGGGGCAGGCACAGCCAGTCGATGGAGCCGTCTCTGCCGACCATGGCAGCGGTTTCCAGATCGCTGATGAGGGCGTAGTCCTCGATGGGTGCGTTCATGATCGAAGCCGCGCTGCCGTGGAGATTGCAGCCCCTTGAGCATATGTCCGCGCCACGGGAGTTCGCCTCCTGGCCCCGTCACGAAGACCGTCCCACGGGGGACGGCTCGTAGGGCCGCGTGGTTCCCCGGGACTGCGCCGCGAACCAGTCGACGGTGTGCCGCAGACCGTCCTGCAGGGACACCCTCGGGTACCACCCGAGCGCTTCCCGGGCGCGGGAGACGACGGGACGCCGCCGGACCGGGTCGTCGACGGGCAGGGGCAGGAAGCGCAGCCCGCTGCGCGATCCGGTGATCGTCACGACGAGCTCCGCGAGCTCGCGCACGGTCCGCTCGTTGGGGTTCCCGAGGTTGAACGGGCCCGGCCGGTGGGAGTCGACCATGGCCATCAGACCCCGGACGAGGTCGTCGACGTAACAGAAGCTGCGGGTCTGGCTGCCGTCCCCGAAGAGGGTCAGGGGCTCGCCGGCGAGGGCCTGGCGGATGAAACTGGAGACCACCCGGCCGTCGTAGGAGCGCATGCGGGGGCCGTAGGTGTTGAAGATGCGGACGATCCCCACGTCGACCGCGCGGGACCGCCGGTACGCCATGGACAGGGCCTCGGCGTAGCGCTTGGCCTCGTCGTAGACGCTGCGGGGTCCGATCGGGTTGACGTGTCCCCAGTACGACTCGTCCTGCGGATGCACCTTGGGATCGCCGTAGACCTCGCTGGTGGAGGCCAGGACGAACCGGGCCGAGTTCCGGTCGGCGAGCCGCAGCAGGTTCTCGGTACCCCTGCTGCCCGCGGCCAGGGTCTCCAGCGGGAAGCGCTGGTAGTCGACGGGCGAGGCGGGGCTCGCGAGGTGCACCACGGCGTCCACGTTCCCGGAGACGCTGAACGGCTCGGTGACGTCCCACGCCTCGAAGGCGAACCGGGGATCGTGCCGGAGCGGTGCGATGTTGGCGGGGCGGCCCGAGGACAGGTTGTCCAGACAGCAGACGCTGTCACCTCGGTTCAGCAGGGCCTCGCACAGATGCGATCCCAGGAAGCCGCTTCCGCCGGACACGACGACACGCATGGTCTCTCCTCCCGCAGGTCAGGTGGGTCCCGGACGGCCCAGGGCGTGCAGCGCCCATCCCGCCGAGCCCCACCGTTCCGGGTCCAGGGTGTTCCGGGCGTCCACCAGCACCGGGGAGCGCACGACCGTCGCGAGCGCGGCGGGGTCCAGGTCCCGGTACTGGGGCCACTCGGTGAGGTGCAGGACGACGTCGGCCCGCTCGCAGGCCTTCGTCACGTCCAGGGCGAACTGGAGCGCGGGGTACGCGACTCGGGCGTTGTCGATCGCCTCGAAGTCGTGCACGCGGACCTGTGCGCCGCGGCGGCGTATCTCGTCGGCGACCACGAGCGCGGGCGAGTCCCGGACGTCGTCGCTGCCGGGCTTGAAGGCGGCACCGAGCACCGCGACGCTCCGGCCGGTGAAGGAGCCTCCCAGAAGGCGCGCCGCGAGGTCGACGGTGCGCAGTCGCTGCCGTGTGTTGATCTCGTCGACCTGGCGCAGGAAGGCGACGGAGCCGCCGCGTCCGAGTTCCTCGGCGCGGGTGGCGAAGGCCCGGATGTCCTTGGGCAGGCAGCTCCCGCCGAATCCGAGTCCGGGGGCGAGGAATCGGGGTCCTATGCGGGAGTCCCGGCCCATCGCCTCGGCCAGGGTGAGCACGTCGGCCCCGGCGGCCTCGCAGATCTCGGCCATGGCGTTGATGAAGGAGATCTTGGTGGCGAGGAAGGAGTTGGAGGCGACCTTCACCAGTTCGGCGGTGGCCGGGTCGGTGGCGATGAACGGGGCGCCCGCCTCCAGCAGCGGCGCGTAGATCTCGCGGAGCCGCGCCTCGGCCCAGTCGGCGCCCTTCCGGGTGCCGACCACGATGCGTTCGGGCCGCAGGGTGTCCTGGACGGCGCAGCCCTCGCGCAGGAATTCCGGGTTCCAGGCCACGTCGGCTCCCGGAGCGGTGGCGCGCAGCCGTTCGGCGAGGCGGGCCGCGGTGCCGACCGGGACGGTGGACTTGCCGACCACCAGGACCCGTTCGTGACCGCAGTCGCGGAGCCCGGACGCCAGCCCGTCCACGGCCGCCTCCACATAGCGGAGGTCCGCGGCGCCCGTCTCGGGATGCTGGGGGGTGCCGACGCAGACGAAGTGCGTGTCGGCGAAGCGGGCGGCCTCGGCCGGTGAGGTGGTGAAGCGCAGCCGGCCCGTGTCCACGGCTCTCATGAGCGTCTCGGACAGGCCGGGTTCGAAGAACGGGGGCGTGCCCGCGGTCAGGGCGGCGATCCTGTCCTCGTCGACGTCGACGCCGAGGACCTCGTGTCCGATGTCGGCCATGCAGGCGGCGTGCACCGCGCCGACGTATCCGGTGCCGATGACTGTCAGACGCATGTCGTTCTCCGTGGTCGGCGTGTGGTCGGCTCGTGGCCGCCGGGCTGGTGGTGTCGGTGGGACCGAAGGATTCAGGGGCGGGCGGCACCTTCCGGGACGCGCCCGCCGCCGGGCAGGCCCGTCCGTCCGCGGCGGCGGGCGCGGACGGCCCCGCGCGGGGTGCCGGGCGCTCGGGCGGTGTCGGGTGTGCGGGCGGGGTCGGGTGCCGATGAACTCTCGTCGGCGAAGGAGGTCTCGTGCGCCGGGCGGGCCTCGGACGCGAGGGGGCTCCCCGGTGCCACGGGGGCGTCCGGCGCGAGGCGGCTCTCCGGACCCGGGCGGGCCTCGGACGTGGCCTCGGACGTGACGGCGGGCTCGGACACGACGGGGCCGCGGACCCGGCGGCCGCCCTGACGGCCCATCTCGGTCGCCTCGCGCGGATGGTCGAGAAGCCAGCCCACCGCGCGTGCGGTGGCGGCCGGGTCGGCCGGTGTCACGAGCAGTCCCGTGGCTCCGTGCTCCACCAGGTCGGGCACCCCGCTCACGGCCGTCGCGACGACGGGACGGGCGGCGGCCAGGGCCCTGGTGAGCGCCCGGCCGGGACCTTCGTACAGGGAGGTGGTCACGAACACGTCCAGTCCGGCCACGAGCCGGTCGGCGTCCGGACGCGGTCCGGTGAGCGTCACCTCGACGCCGAGGTCCGCGGCGAGCCGTCGCATCTCTTCCGCCGGCGGGCCGTCCCCGATCATGACGAACGCGGTGTCCGGGTGTTCCGCACGGACCGCGGCCGCCATACGGACGAAGGCCAGGGAGTTGTTCCGGGTGCCGGCACTGCCGACCGTCCCGACGAGTGCCGCCTCGCGCGGGACGCCGAGCCGCTCGCGGGCCGCCGGGTCGAACGTCACGGGGGTGTCGCCCGGCCGTACGGCGGCGGGCGGGACCTCCCCGCGGTGCGACGGCGCCACAGGCTCCCCGGCCCCCGCCGCCCGCGGCACGCGCGGGGCGAGAGCGGGGAACCGGTGGGCCAGTCGCCGTGTCACGTGCTCCAGGGCGCGGTGGGCCGGGTGCCCGGGGCGGGCGGTGTACGGGTGGAAGCTCAGTCCGTGGAGGGTGTGCACCACGACGGGGGCGCGGCACAGCCGTGCGGCCACCCGGCCGAGGGACCCGCCCTTCGGGGAATGGGTGTGCACGACGGTGAACCGCTCCCGGCGGATGAGCCGCAGGAGCCGTCCCAGCACGAGCACGTCGGCGGGGCCCAGCGCGTGCCGGAAGCCCGGTGTCCCCAGGGTGCGCACGCCCGCGGCACGCGCCGGTTCCCACAGGTCACCGCCCGGCGCTCCGGCGACCCACACCTCGTAGCGGTCGGGGTCCGTGCCCTCGGCCGCCAGCAGGGTGGTGTCGCCCGCGCCCGCCCCGAAGCGGGTGACGACGTACAGGACCTTGATCCGCGGCAGGAGCGGGGCCGGGGGCAGTGCCTCGACGGGCGCGACCTTCGGGAGCGGCGCCGTCCCGTCGGCCACCGTGCCGCCCGGCCGCCCCGAGCGGGGGGCGGGAGTCCCGTACAGCATCAACGATCACCACCGATGGACGACTGTGCAAATACGTATATTTACGACGTATACGTACATCATCACCCCGCGACCCGTTCCGGTCAATCCAGGACATTCACTCCACATACGCTGTATACGTACGCGTAGGTCTCATAGGCGAATAGAGTCGACAGCAGCGGGACTTCGGGCGGGGCCTACGGAGGCGGAGATGGCCAGGGAACGGGCGCGGGACAAGAGCGGTGAGGCCGCCACACCGGCGCGGCGCGCCAGCGACCGGGGCCATTACGGCCGGCTGAGCCGCAAGCTCGTGCTCGCCGCCGCCCTGGACCTGGTGGACGAGGAAGGACTCTCGGCCCTGAGCATGCGCCGGCTCGGCGGCCGGCTCGGTGTCGAGGCCATGGCCCTGTACCGCTACGCGGAGGGCAAGGACGCCCTGCTGGACGGACTGGTCGAGGCCCTCTACCTCGAACTCGACGAGCGCCTGTCCGCCGGTTCCGCCCCGGAGGGCTCCGCCGCGCCCGACCCCGCTGCGTGGCGCGACGAACTGCACCGGATCGCGCGGGCGATGTACGAGGTCTGCCTCTCCCATCCCCGGGCCGTGCCGCTGCTCGCCACCCGCATGCTCGCCGTTCCGCTGGCCCGCAGACCGCTCCCCGTGCTCAAGGAACACGAACGGGTGCTCGCGCTGCTGCACGACGCGGGGCTCGGCGATGCCCGCTCGGCGGCCGTCTTCCGCGCCTTCACCGGCTGGGTCCTCGGCTACGTGTCCGTGGAACTGCGCGCGATGGTGGACAACCCGGACGAGGAGGACCCCGCCTTCCGGCTGGGCCTGCACCGGATGCCGCCCCAGGAACTGCCCCGGCTCCGCGCGATCGCCGCGACCCTCGCCGAGCGGGGCGGACCGGACGGACTGGACGCCGGCCTGGACGCCCTCCTGGACCGCTTCGCCCCGGACTGAAGATGCACCCGTCCTCCCCCCGTGCCTACGATCAACAATGCCCCGGAACCCGGCGAACGGTCCAGTGCCGTCCGACGTAGGGAGGCGGTTCGGCTTGCTGCGGGCACATCACCGCGCAGGCGGCCTCCTGCGGCCACGGCGTCTCGGTGTCTACGCCCTCCTGGTGGGGGCGACCACCGTCGTCTACATGGCGGTTCCCGCGACCAGGACCCCGTTGTGGGCCGTCATCGGGCTCGGCGGCGTCGCCGCCATGATCACCGGAATCCGCGTCAACCGCCCGCCCCACCGCTGGCCGTGGCTCCTGCTGGCCGGCGGGCTGCTGGCCTTCTCCGCGGGCGACACGTCGTACAACGTGATGGAGTCGTACTTCCACTTCAACAACCCGTTCCCCTCCCCCGCGGACGCCTGCTACCTGGCCGTGTATCCGCTGTTCGCCGGCGGCCTCTACGGCCTCGTCCGCTACCGCTGGCCCGGTCACGACCTCCCCAGCCTGCTCGACGCGCTGATCTTCGCGCTGGGGCTCGCCCTGCCGGTCTGGGTCTTCCTCGTACAGCCGCTCACCCATGTGCCCGGCATGACCTGGCAGCAGCGCGCCATCAGCATCGCCTACCCGATCGGCGACGTCCTCGTCCTCGCGATGCTGGCCCGCCTGCTGGCCGCCAGCCACGGCTCCGGCCGCATCCGCTCACTGCAGCTCCTCGTGCTGGGCACCGCGACGCTGCTCACCTTCGACATCGCGTACGGGATCCTCCAGCTCAACGACCTGTGGCAGACCGGGACCCTGCTGGACTCCGGCTGGATCGTGTTCTACACCGCCTGGGGGCTCGCCGGGCTCCATCCCTCGATGGTGGAACTCACCCGGCCCGTGATGCGGCAGGAATCCCTGCGGCCCACGCCCCGACGGCTGCTCCTGCTCGCCGCGGCCACCCTGGTGGCACCCGGGATTCTGCTGTACGAGGGCCGACGCGGCAACGCGCAGGACGCCGCCGTGATCGCGGTCTTCTCCGCCGCGCTCTTCCTCCTGGTGATCCTGCGGCTCTCCGGGATGGTGGTCGCCCACCGCGACGCCGTCGCGCGCGAGCAGGCACTGCGCACGGCGGCCACGGCCCTCGTCTCGGCATCGAGACCGCAGGACGTGGCGCGGGCCTGCGACACCACCGTCAGCACGCTGTTCGGGCCCAAGGTCCTGCACCGGAGTCTCGT
Organism: Streptomyces sp. NPDC028298; assembly: GCF_055565895.1. Classification (NCBI taxonomy): domain Bacteria; kingdom Bacillati; phylum Actinomycetota; class Actinomycetes; order Kitasatosporales; family Streptomycetaceae; genus Streptomyces; species Streptomyces sp. NPDC028298. Next base: position 697,181 of record NZ_JBVHTL010000003.1, on the reverse strand, counting down.
CCTTCCGGCCGAATACGCGAGCGGGCTGGCGACTCGCCGCTCGCATCTCGTGCCCACCACGGAACTCGGGGCGGACATCGCGGGCCGCCTCGACGGTCTGCCGACCACCCTGGTGTGCCCCATGATCCCGCCCGACGAGCCGACCGGAGAGCTGCCGGGCGTGCTGATGGCGGCGGGTCCCGAGCAGCAACTCCGCGAGATCCAGAGCTCGCTGGAGATCCTGGCCTCGCACGCAGGTCTGGCCGTCGAGCGCATCGCGCTGCGCCAGGAGATCATCCGCAAGGAGAGCGAGGCGTACTTCCGCACGCTGGTGCGCAACGCCTCGGACGTCATCCTGATCGTCGAGGACGACAACTCCGTCCGGTACGCGAGCCCCTCCGCGCGAGCCGTCTTCGGCCAGGTGGAGCTGACCGGGGTGCCGCTGCCCGAACTGGTGGACTCCAGCGACCGGACCCGGGTGGTCAGGGGACTCGCCGCCCTGCGGAACGGCGGCGCCCCCGAGACCCACGACCACTGGTGGGTGCTGCGCGACGGCAACCGCATCGAGGTCGAGGTGCGCTGCAGCGATCTCCGCAAGGACCCCACGGTCGCCGGTCTGGTCATCACCCTGCGGGACGTGACCGAGCAACGGCGCCTGGAACACGAGCTGACGGAGCGGGCGTTCCACGATCCGCTGACCGGTCTGCCCAACCGGACCCTGCTCCTGGAGCGGATCGAGCGCGCCCTGCTCCGCAGCCGCCGCGGGACCACGCTCACCTGTCTGCTCTTCATCGACCTCGACGACTTCAAGATGGTCAACGACACGATGGGGCACTCCACCGGCGACCATCTGCTGACCGCCGTCGGCGAGCGGCTCTCGGGGGCGCTGCGCCGCACGGACACCGCGGCGCGCCTCGGGGGCGACGAGTTCGCGGTGCTGATGGAGGACGCGAAGAAACCGCTGGACGCCGAACTCCTGGCGGCCCAGGTGATCCAGGCGCTGAGCAGGCCGTTCAGTCTGCGCGAGGGCTCGGTGAGCGTGTCCGCGAGCGTCGGCGTGGCCACCGCCAGGGACAGCACGGACGCCGAGGAACTCCTCGGTCACGCGGACCTGGCCCTCTACGCGGCCAAGGCCGCGGGCAAGCGGCAGTGGCGCAGGTTCCTGCCCCGGCTGCGGGTGCGGATGGTGGAACGGCACGACCTTCAGGCACGCCTCGACGGCGCCGTCGCCCGGTCCGAGTTCACCCTGCGCTACCAGCCCGTCGTCGACATCAGCGCGGGCGAGGTCGTCGGCTTCGAGGCGCTGGCCCGCTGGCCGCGCCCGCACCACGAGCCGGTTCCGCCGGACCAGTTCATCGCCCTCGCCGAGGAGACCGGGCACATCACCCCCCTGGGCGCGTGGGTCCTGTCGAACGCCACCACCGACATCGCCGGACTCCAGCGGACGGCCGACGGGGCGGACCCGCCCTACGTCAGCGTCAACGTCTCGCCCCGCCAGTTCCGCGACAGCGGGTTCCTGGCCGAGGTGCGCAGGGCGCTGGAGACCCCGGGGCTCGCCCCGGGGTCGCTCCAGCTCGAACTGACCGAGACGGTGCTCATGCGCCGGGACGCGCAGATTCAGGCGGTCCTGTATTCGCTGAAGGACCTCGGGGTACATATAGCCGTGGACGACTTCGGCAGCGGCTACTCCTCATTGCGGTACCTGCGCGATTTCCCCGTGGACGTCTTGAAGATCGACAAGACGTTCATCGACGACATCGCGCTGGACACCCGGCAGGTCGCACTCGTCGAGGGCATCGTCGGTCTGGCGGACACCCTGGGCATCCAGGTGATCGCCGAGGGGATCGAGGATCCGGTGCAACGGGATCTCCTGGCCGGAATGGGGTGCCGGTTCGGCCAGGGTTTCCTTTTCGCCCGGCCGATGACGGTGCAGCAGAGCGAGTTCCTGCTGCGGCAGCGCGACGGGGTTCGCACCCCGGCACGGTCCGCCGACAGGGCGGCGGAAACGAGGTACTCCATGGGACAGACGGATCCGGAATCCGCCGGCCCGCGCGAACGGCCGCCCGCCCTGCCCGGGGCGGCGCGGAGCGACACCGGGCGGTCGGACCACCCGCCGTCGGAAGGTCCGCCGTCGGAGGGGCCGCGGCTGGAGGGCCCGCGGCCGTACGACCCGCAGAAGGACGGCCCACGGAGCGACGGCCCACGCACCGACAGCCGGCGGACGGAAGGCGAGCGGACCGACGGCACCCGGTCGGACGGCGCGCAGTCGGACAGCACCCGCCGCTCCAGGCGCTGGCGCGATCTGGAACACCTGCGCCAGACCAGCCCCATGAGCGACGCCGTGCTGGACGAGGTACGTGGCCGGCACATCCGCAGCGGCGACCACTGGATGATCGACTTCGCCTCCTGCAACTACCTCGGCTTCGACTGCGATCCGGAGATCATCCAGGCGATCGAGCCGGCCGTGCGCCGCTGGGGCACCCACCCGAGCTGGTCCCGGCTGATCGGCAGTCCGCGGCTGTACCCCGACATCGAGGAGCGGCTGGCGGACCTGCTCGGCGCCCCGGACACGCTGCTGCTGCCCACGCTGACCCTGATCCACGCCTCGGTGATCCCCGCCCTCGCGGGTCAGGGTCATGTCTTCGTCGAGGCCACGGCGCACCGGACCGTGTTCGACGGCTGCGTGGGGGCCCGCGGACAGGGCGCGACGCTGCACCGGTTCCACGCCGGACGCCCGGACGAACTGGCCACCATGCTGGACGCCGTGCCCGCCGAGTCGCCCCGTCTGGTCTGCCTGGACGGCGTGAACAGCATGAGCGGGAACATCCCCGACCTGCCGAAGCTCACCGAGGTGTGCAGGCCGCGCAACGCCCTGCTGTACATCGACGACGCGCACGGCTTCGGCGTCATCGGGGAGCGCGGCCCGAACGAGTCGTGTCCGTACGGGGACCGCGGCAACAGCATCGTCCGGCACACGGGAGAGTCGTACGAGGGGATCGTGCTCGTCGGCGGGTTCTCCAAGGCGTACTCGTCGCTGCTGGCGTTCGTGGCGCTGCCGAGTTCGCTCAAGGACCGCCTCAAGACCGCGGCGGGCCCCTACCTCTACTCGGGTCCCTCCCCCACCGCCTCCCTGGCCACGGCGCTGGCCGGGCTCGACGTCAACGACAGCCGCGGGGACGACATCCGGGCCGATCTGTACCGCAAGACCGGGCGGGTGCTCGACCATCTGGAGGAGCTCGGGGTGGGCACGCTCAACACGGACCGTCTGCCGATCATCGAGATCCCCCTGGCCGACGCCGACGACCTGGACGGGGTCGGCGGGTTCCTGTGGGACAACGGCATCTACGTGACCCTGGCGGCCTATCCCCTCGTACCACGCGACCGGGTCGGTTTCCGGGTCCAGCTCACCGCCCTCAACTCCGACGAGGACGTCGACCGGCTCAACGACACACTCACCCGGCTCACCGAACGCTACCGGCTGCGGCCGAGGGACGGAGTCAGCGATGGCGGTTCTCAATGACGACGTCAACTGGGACAGTTGGCCCGTCGAGGACTATCTGAGCGAGAACTACCGCGAGTTGCATCCCGCGGACGCGGCGGTCATCACCCATCACAGCGCGTTCTACCGCGCGTTCGCGCCGGGCGGCATCCGCCGGTCCGTGGAGGTCGGTGCCGGCCCCAACCTCTATCCGCTGATCCTCGCGTCCGCCGCGAGCCGTCACATCGACGCCGTGGAGGCGGGTGCCTCCAACGCCGCCTACCTGTCACGGCAGTTGGGCGGGCCGCCGGACGAGAGCTGGCTGCCGTTCCACGCCCTGTGCCGCAGCCTCAACCCGGACGTCCCCGAGACCCTGGAGGCGGCCCTGTCCCCGGTACGTCTGGTGCACGGCGACCTGAGGTCCATCGAACCGGGCGGCTACGACCTCGCCTCCATGCACTTCGTCGCCGAGGGGGCCACCGAGGACTTCGAGGAGTTCAAGGACTTCTGCCGCCGGTTCGTCCGGTGCGCGGCACCGGGCGGGCACCTGGTCGCCGCCTTCATGGAGAACATGCCGACCTACCGGATCGGCGCGGAGTCCCGCTGGCCCGGCTGCCCGGTGGACACGGACGTGATCACCGAGGTGTTCACCCCGCTCACCGACCGGCTCACGGTCAGCCGGATCCCGTCGGACCCGACCCTGCCGGACTACGGGGACTCCGGCATGGTCCTGCTCACCGGGGTCGCGGCCGCGGACTCAGCCGAGTTCCAGTGACGTCACCCCGTACACGCGTTCGCCCGCGAACTCCCTGACCGGGCCGGTGTACATACGGGCCGTCTCGAAGGAGGGGGCCAGACCGAGCTCCTCGACCAGGGCGACCGCCGCCGTGTTGATCAGGGGCACATCGACGGCGAGCGGCCCGCCGTCCGCGGCGGCGGCGAGCGCGGAGAAGAGGGCGCGGGCGTCGTCGGCGGTGTCGGCGAACAGCGGCCCGACCCGCAGGGAGTCACGCGCCGGACGGATCACGGCGTACCCGCTCAGCCGGCCGTCGGTGTGCCGGACGAAGGTGCGGTGTCCGGGGGCGGTCAGCCACGACTCCAGGAACACCGGCCGGTCGGCCGGGTAGCAGGCGCTGTCGTACGCGGTGATCGCCGCGTGGTCCGCCGGCCCGGCCGCGCGCACGTCGGCCGGCTCCTCCTCGGCCGGCACCGCGCCGGTGAACCGGGCGGTGCGGTAGGCGAGTTCGAAACCGGACTTGCGGTAGTTGTCCTGCTGCGCGACCACGCCGTCGAGGCCGACGGTCCGGCCGCCCGCGTGGGCCAGGGCCGTCTCCCACGTGGCGAGGCCGTAGCCCTTCCCGCGCAGATCGGGGCGTACGAGATAGAAGCCCAGGAAGGCGTAGTCGTCGCTGTGGTTGACCACCGAGATGGCCGAGACCGGCTCCCCGTCGACACGTCCGATGAAGAAGCCCCCGGGATCCTGTACGAAGAAGCTCGCGCTGTCGGACAGGCCGGGATTCCATCCCTCGTCCGCGGCCCAGCCGCCGACGACCTTCCAGTCGTCGAGCGTGGCCTGGCTGACGACGAGGCCGTCGGGTCCCGGAGAGGTCATGGGGGCACTCCAATGCGTACGGGTCGGATGCGCGCCGGCGTACGGGCACGCGGTCCGCCGGCCGGTCGGTCGCGCAGCATCCTTGCCGATCTCCGTGCCGCTCGCAGCGACGGGCACCGCGCGCCGGAAGGGATTCGGCCACCTCCGCGCACCCGCCCGCCTTCGACCCCGTCGTGGCCGGGCCCCCGGACCCCGTAACGGGGGAAGGACCGGAAGGAGGCTCCACCGGTCACCCGTCCGATGGAGCCTCCCGTTCGTGACCGCCGCGGGTCAGCGCACCGCGCCGGGCCGGAACCGGCGGAACAGGACGGCGCCGCCCAGCAGCATCGCCGCGCTCGCCGCGATGGCCGGCATCGCGCCGTCCGCGCCCGTGTGGGCGAGGGTGGCCACGGCTCCGTCCCGCTCCGTGGCCTGCTCCGGGCCCGCGGTGGCGGGGACCGCCGCCGGGGTGGACGGCCTCGGGGCGGGCTTCACGCCGTGGTGGGCCCGCACGGGCTTCGCACCGGAGGTGTTGACCGACTCGTTCCCGACGGCCGGGTTGCCGAGGCCGACGACCGTCACGGAGTTGCCGCTGACGTTGACCGGGAGATCCACCGGGAGCTGCAGGCCGTTGCCCGAGAGAACACCCGGCGAATCCTTTCCGCGGCCGTGCGCGACCGCACCCCCGCCGTCGCGGCTGTGGCCGGCCGTGCCGCCGCGGCCGGTGGTGCCGGCGTGCGCTCCGGCTCCCCCGTGCCGCACGCCGCCGGTCGCGGCGGTGCCGCCGCCCTGGTTGGCGCAGCGGTTGCCCGCGGCGGGGTTGAGCAGCCCGGCCACGTTCACCGTGTTCCCGCACAGGTTCACGGGCACGTGCACGGGAAGCTGGACGGTGTTGCCGGAGATCAGGCCGGGCGAGCCTGCCGCCGCGCCGTCCGCCGCGGAGTCGGCGTGCGCCGGCATGGCCGCGGCCAGCGCGCCCGAGGCGGCGGCCGCGGCGATCAAACCATTTCGGGTCACCCGTTTCATTCGTTCACTGCCTTCCTGACAACGACGTGGGCGCTCGCCCACATTGCCAAGAACGTCTGCGGACCATCCGAGTTATGGCTTGTCGGCCTTTCACCCCTTCGAGCGTCACCTCTTTCGAACGGCCGCCGCATCCCGTACGGCGGGGCGGCCCACGGCCACGGGGCACGGCGGCCCCCCGGCGGGGACGGCGGCCGGGCCGCTCGCCCGGAGGCGTGCCCCGAAAGCCGCGTCTATCGTGATCCGGGAGGTATCGCCGGTCCACCGCAGGCGACCCGGGAGGCAGGCATGCTGTCCGTGCACCAACGCTTCGCGGTCGCGGGAGCCGCCACCGCGACGCTGACCCTGCTGGCGGCGGGTCTGCCCGCCGCGGCGACCGCCGACGACGGGCCCGACCTGTCCCGCTTCCGGGACCAGAAGGTCACGTGGGCGGCCTGCAAGGGCGAGGGCATGCCCAAGGACCTGCAGTGCGGCAAGGTCACCGTCCCCGTGGACTACGCCCGGCCGGGCCGGGGCACGCTCGACCTGGCGCTGGCCCGCTACCGGGCGACCGGACATTCGCGGGGTTCCTTGGTGCTGAACTTCGGCGGTCCGGGCGGGGCGGGCGTTCCCGGTCTGGCCGCGAGCGGCAAGGACTTCATGGGCCTGACGAACGGCTACGACGTGGTGACCTTCGACCCTCGCGGAGTGGGCCGTTCCTCGCCGGTGAGCTGCGGCGACGGCGCGGACGAGATATTCGGGGCCGCCGCGGCCGACACCGATGTGCAGGCGGCGCTCAAGGCGGTCAAGAAGGCCGCCGACACCTGCGCCCGGCACTCGGGGGCCGTCCTCCCGCACATCGGCACGGTCGACGCCGCCCGCGACCTGGACGTGATCCGCGCGGCGCTCGGCGACAAGAAGCTCAACTACCTCGGCTTCTCGTACGGGACGCGGCTGGGCGCGGTCTACGCGGCGCAGTTCCCCAAGCGGACGGGGCGGATGGTGCTCGACGGGGTCGACACCCTCACCGAGCCGATCACCGAACAGGGCCGCATAGGCGCGGAGGGCCAGCAGACCGCGCTCGACGACTTCATCACCTGGTGCGCGAAGAACCTGGCCTGCCCGTTCGGCCAGGACCCGCGCAGCGCGGGCGAGCAGATGGTCCAGCTCGTCAAGTCGCTCGACGAGGACCCGGTGCCGTCGGCCTTCGGCCCGGCGTTCTCGGGGCAGGACCTGGTGGGGGCGATCAGCCAGGCGCTCTACAGCAAGCAGATGTGGCCGGTCCTCGAACAGGCCCTCGGTCAGCTGATCCAGGACGGCGACACCCACGGACTCGACCAGCTCTACGGCGGCGCCTCCCTGCCCGCCACCGCCACGCCCGTCCGGCAGCGGCCGCCGCACAACGGCGGGCTCGTCGACGCGGAGGACGTCCCCCTCGACAACCTCCCCGCCGCCCTGATGGCCATCAACTGCGCCGACGACCCCGACCGGCCCAGCGCCGGCGAGGTGGCACGGCAGGTCGCCGCCCTGCGCGCCTCCTATCAGGAGGCGTCCCCGGTCTTCGGGCAGTACCGGCTCGCGCAGGTGCTGATGTGCTACGGCCGTCCGAAGGGCACCGACTACATACGCGAGAAGGTCCGCGACGTACCCGCCTCCAAGATGCTGCTCGTCGGCACCCGCGGGGACCCGGCGACTCCGTACCGCTGGACCCTGGAGACCGCCAGGCGTCTGGGCTCCTCCGCCGTGGTCCTCGACAACAAGGGCGAGGGGCACACCGGGTACGCGTCCTCGAAGTGCGTGCACCGCAAGGTCGACGACTTCCTGCTGTACGGGTCCCTGCCGGCCAGCGGCAGCTCCTGCGGTCCGGAGAACACGGACGGCTACTGACGGACACCCCACCGAGTGAGCGTGACAACCCGCGCGGGTCTCCCGATCGGCGGCTTTCGTCCCCATGGGTTTGACTCGGGATGTGCGCCGGATGCTCCCACTGCTGCTCGTCGCCCTCGGTGCCGCCGGGGCGCTGCTCCTGGCGGGCGCCGTCTCGGCGTGGTGGTGGTGCGCGGCGGGCCCGCTGCTCGCGCTGACCGCGCTCGGTGCCCGGGACCTCGCCCAGCGCCGGGACTCGGTGCTGCGCAACTATCCGCTGCTGGGCCGCGTCCCGTTCCTGCCGGCGGCCGTGCGCCCGACGTGGCGGCGGTACGTCGTCGAGCGCGCCGTCGACGGGCGGCCCTACGACCAAAGCGTCCGCGCGCTGGTGTACGAGCGTGCCGCGGGGGCCGAGGCCGAGGCGCCGTCCGGCACGGGGCGTGCGGTGTACGAGGACGGCCACGAGTTCCTGGAGCCGTCGTTGCGCCCGGTCGGGGTGCCGGACGAGCCGCCCGTCGTCCGGGTGGGCGGTCCCGACTGCACCCAGCCCTACGACATGGCTCTCCTGAACGTCTCCGCGATGAGCTTCGGGGCTCTGTCGTCGAACGCCGTCCTGGCGCTCAACAGGGGCGCGGCGCTGGGGGGTTTCGCGCACGACACCGGCGAGGGCGGCCTCTCGGACCACCATCTGCGGGGCGGCGGTGATCTCGTCTGGGAGATCGGCACGGGGTACTTCGGGTGCCGTACCCCCGAAGGGGACTTCGAGGCACGGGAGTTCGCGGACAAGGCCGCGCTGCCCGAGGTGAAGTGCGTATCGCTGAAGCTGTCCCAGGGAGCGGGACCGGGGGTGGGGGGTGTGTTGCCCGGGGTGAAGGTGAGCGCGGAGATCGCCCGTGAGCGCGGTGTGCCCGAGGGCGTGACCGTGGTGTCGCCCGCGTGTCACCGGGTGTTCTCGACGCCGAGGGAACTGGTGCTGTTCATCGCGCGGATGCGGGAGCTGGCGGGCGGCAAGCCCACGGGCTTCAAGCTCTGTGTCGGCTCGCGGCGCCAGTTCCTGGCGGTCTGCAAGGCGATGCTCGCCGAGGGGGTGACACCCGACTTCGTCGTCGTGGACGGCTCGGAGGGCGGCACCGGCGCCGGTCCCCGGGAGTTCGCCGGCTCGGTCGGTACGCCGCTGACCGAGGGGCTGATGACGGTGCGCAACGCGCTGGTCGGCACCGGGCTGCGGGACCGGGTCAGGATCGGCGCGAGCGGCGGCATCGCCACCGGCCCGGACATCGTCAGACGCCTGCTCCAGGGAGCCGACTACACCAACGCGGCCCGCGCGATGATGCTCGCCCTCGGCTGCGTCCAGGCCGGGCGCTGCCACACGGACACCTGCCCGACCGGGGTGGCGACCCAGGATCCGCGCCGGGTCCGCGCCCTGGACGTGGCCGACAAGTCCGAGCGGGTACGGCGCTACCAGCGGGCCACCGTGCTCGGCGCGAGCCGGATCATGGCCGCGATGGGTGTGCGGGATGCCGGTGGGCTCACCCCGGACCTGCTCATGCGGCGCGTCGGTCCGACGGCGGTGAGGTCGTACGCGGAGCTCTACGAGTGGCTGGCGCCCGGGGTCCTGCTGGCCGAGCCGCCCCCGGACTGGGCGTCGGACTGGGCCGCCGCCGATCCGGACGCCTTCTGAACGGACGGGCGTCAGAAGTCCACGGGGTCCCGCACGATGGGGCAGGTCATGCAGTGGCCGCCGCCGCGCCCCCGGCCCAGTTCGGAGCCGACGATGGTGATGACCTCGATCCCGGCCTTGCGCAGCAGGGCGTTGGTCTGGGTGTTGCGGTCGTAGGTGAACACCACACCGGGCTCCAGGGCGACGGCGTTGTTGCCGCTGTCCCACTGCTGGCGCTCGGAGGCGTACACGTCGCCGCCGGTCTCGACGATCCGCAGTTCGGGCAGTCCCAGTGCCTCGGCGACGACGTCGGTGAACGCGCGTGAGCCCTCGTCGGTGAGCTCGACGCCGGGCGCCTTGTCGCTGGGCCGCAGGGAGAACGTGTGCACCGAGTCCATGATGGCCGGATACAGGGTGACGAGGTCGCGGTCGGCGAAGGTGAAGACGGTGTCGAGGTGCATCGCGGAGCGCAGTTTCGGCATGCCCGCGACGACGACGCGCTCGGCGGCCCCGGCCTGGAAGAGGGCGGCCGCGACCTGGCTGATGGCCTGCCGGGAGGTGCGTTCGCTCATGCCCATAAGGACGACGCCGTTGCCGACCGGCATGATGTCGCCGCCCTCGAAGGTGGCCTGGCCCCAGGAGAGTTCGGGGTCGCCCCACCACACCGTGGAGCCCGTGAAGTCCGGATGGAAGGAGTAGACGGCCTTCATCAGGAGCGTCTCGTCGTGCCGGGCCGGCCAGTAGAGCGGGTTGAGGGTCAGGCCCTCGTAGAGCCAGCACGTGGTGTCGCGGGTGTAGAGGGTGTTGGGCAGCGGCGGCATGAGGTATTCGCGCACGCCGGTCGATTCGCGGGCCAGGGAGAGGTAGCCGGTGCGGAACTCGTCGGGCAGGTCGGCGGTGGAGAGTCCGCCGATCAGGAACTCGGCGAGGGCGGCGGGTTCGAGGGACTCCAGGAAGGCCCGGGTGCCGTCGACGAGTCCGAGTCCGACCTCGTTCGCGGTGATCTTCCGGTCGAGGAGCCAGTCCTTCGCCGGGGGCAGGGCCATGGTCTGGGCGAGCAGGTCGTGCAGTTCCACGACCTCCACCCCGCGTCCGCGCAGTTTGTCGACGAAGTCGGCGTGGTCGCGCTGGGCGTTCTCCACCCACATCACGTCGTCGAAGAGCAGATCGTCCGCGTTGGTCGGGGTGAGCCTGCGGTGGGCGAGGCCCGGTGCGCAGACCAGGACCTTGCGCAGCCTGCCGACCTCGGAGTGGACGCCGTACGGCGGACGGCTCGTGGTGTCTTCACTGGTCACGGTGTGCCTCTCTCCGGGCGGGGGGCGGACGGGTTCACAGACTGATCCAGCCCAGCGCCAGGGCGACGATCCCGGTGACGGCACCGACGACCGAGACGACGAGGATGACCAGTTCACGGGGCGAGAACGGCGTCCTGCCCTGTTCGCGGCGCGCCATCACGAACAGCACGGTGGCGGGCGCGTAGATGATGAAGGAGACGAGGAGGTACTTGAGTCCGGCCGCGTAGAGCAGGAAGGCGGTGTAGACGGTGGCGAGGGCGGCGACGACGAGATCCCCGCCGAAGCGTCGCCGGGCGATCTTCAGGGCGAAGGCCGCCGCCAGCAGGAACGGGATCAGGGTCAGGGCGCTGGTCAGGTCGAGCGCGAAGTTGAAGGCGTCGTCCGAGAAGAGGGTGACGACCAGGACCACCTGGGTGAGCAGGGTGGTCAGCAGCAACGCGGGCACGGGCACGTCGGCCCGGGTGGAGCGGGCCAGGAAGCGGGGCATGTCCTCGTCCTTGGCGGCGACGAACAGCACTTCGGCGGCCATCAGCGTCCAGGCGAGGTAGGCGCCGAGCACCGAGACGATGAGGCCGACGCTGACGAAGACCTCGCCCCAGGTGCCGACCGCGCTCTCCAGGACCCCGGCCATCGACGGCTGTCTGAGCTCGGCGATCTCCGCCATGGGCAGCAGCCCGTACGACACGATCGTGACCGAGGCGAAGACGGCGAACACGCTGAGGAACCCGAGGACGGTGGCCCGGCCGACGTCCTCGCGGCGCTTGGCGTGGCGCGAGTAGACGCTCGCCCCCTCGACGCCGAGGAACACGAAGACGGTGGCCAGCATGGTGCCCCTGACCTGATCGAAGAGTGAACCCGCGTACGCGGCGCCGCCCCAGTTCTCGGCGAAGACATGGGGTTTGAGATAGAAGAGCGCCAGGACGACGAAGACGAGGATCGGCACGACCTTGGCGACCGTGACGATCCGGTTGATGGCGGCCGCTTCCTTGACGCCTCGCCGGATCAGGAGGAAGAAGGCCCACAGGCCGACCGAGGAGAGGACGACGGCAAGGACGGTGTCCCCGTCGCCCAGTGCGGGCGCGATGGCCCCGATGGTCGACATGATGAGCACCCAGTAGGTCACGTTGCCCACGCAGGCACTGGCCCAGTAGCCGAAGGCCGAGAAGAAGCCGAGGTATTCGCCGAAGCCGGCCTTGGCGTAGGCGTAGACACCCGCGTCGAGGTCGGGCCTGCTGACGGCGAGCCGCTGGAAGACGAAGGCGAGCATCAGCATGCCGGTGCCGGCGACGGCCCAGGCGATCAGCGCGCCCGCGACACCCGTCTCCTGGGCGAACCGCCGCGGGAGGGAGAACACCCCGGCGCCGACCATGGAGCCGACGACCATCATGGAGAGCGTGACCAGGGTCAGCTTGGCGGCCGGTGCCGCCTCGGATTCGGTGTCGACCTGCGTCATGGCTGTCCTGCGGGGAGGGCATCGTCGTGCGCGACCACGATGCGGCAACGTCATCTGGCGACCTGAGCGACATTAACAACCAATTGCCCGGAATGTGCGGCGAGGACCGGCACCCGGGTGCTGCGTCGCCGATGCCCGCGGCCGACAATCGGATCACCGGGCCGGAGCGGTCTCGGCAGTCGTCGGAGAGGTGCGCACCGCGTGAGCGAGCTGTTGGGTGTGGCGGTACTGGGTGCCGGACATATGGGGGCCGACCATGTACGCCGCCTGGACCGGGTGGTGAGCGGCGCCAGGGTGGCCGCCGTGGCGGATCCTGACACCGGGCGCGCCGAGGAGGCGGTCGCCGGTATCGACGGCGCCTCGGTCCACGCCGAGCCGGCGGCCGCGCTCGACGCACCCGGGGTGGAGGCCGTCCTCGTCGCCTCCCCCGGCCCCGCGCACGAGGAGGCCCTCCTCGCGGCGTTCGCCCGGGGACTTCCGGTGCTGTGCGAGAAGCCGCTGACGCCGGAGTCGGCCGGGGCGCTGCGGGTGATGGAGGCGGAGGTGCGGCTCGGGCGACGGCTGGCGCAGGTCGGGTTCATGCGCCGCTACGACGCCGAGTACCAGCGCCTGAAGTCCCTGCTGGACGGCGGCCGGCTGGGCCGCCCGCTGATGCTGCACTGCACGCATCGCAACGTCTCCTCGCCGCCCGGCTTCACCTCGGCGATGCTCGTCAACAGTTCCGTCTCGCACGAGATCGACGCGGCGCGCTGGCTGCTGGGGCAGGAGATCACCGCGGTGACCGTGGTGCGCCCCCGGTCGTCGGCGACCGCGCCCGAGGGGCTGATCGACCCTCAGTTCGTCCTGTTCGAGACGGCCGGCGGCGCGCTGGTCGACGTCGAGGTCTTCGTGAACTGCGGATTCGGCTACCAGGTGGGGTGCGAGGCCGTGTGCGAGTCGGGGAGCGCGCGGATCGGGGACGAACGCTCCATGGCCGTGACCGCGGCGGGCGGCCGCAGCGAGGAGGTGGCGCAGGACTATCTCGTGCGCTTCGCCGACGCCTACGACCGCGAGGTGCAGGCATGGGTGGACGCCACCCGGGCCGGCCGGGTCACGGGCCCCGGGATCTGGGACGGGTACGCGGCGTCCGCCGTCGCCGAGGCGGGAGTCCGGGCGCTGGAGAGCGGCATCCGGACGACCGTCGAACTCGTCGCGCGCCCGGCTCTCTACGCCTGACCGGCGCGCCGTCGGGGGCGTTCCGGTCGAGTCGAGTCCGCGACTCCGTTATGGCCTATCGCATCCGTGATAGGATCTAACAGACCGATGTTCCGCACCCCGACACGAAGAGGCGACGCCCGTGGCCGCAGACAGCCGGAACGGCACCGGCCCGCGCGACCGGTTCCGCGCACAGGTGCGCCAGGAAGTGAAGACCGCGGCGCTGCGCCAGCTCGCCGAGGGCGGTCCGGAAGCGCTGTCCCTCAACGCGATCGCCAAGCAGCTCGGCATGACGGGGCCCGCGCTCTACCGCTACTTCGCCAACCGCGACAGCCTGTTGACCGACCTCGTCGTCGACGCCTACGGGGACCTCGCGTCGAGTCTCGCCCGGGCCGCCGAGAGCGGCCCGGCGGACCCGGCCGCCCGGCTGGCCGGGCTGGTGCACGCCTACCGGGCCTGGGCGCTGGCCGAGCCGCACCGCTACCGCCTGCTCTTCCGGGCCCCGCTCCAGGGTTACGACGCCCAGGCCGCGACCCTGGTGGAGGCCTCGCAGCCGGCCATGGCCGTGCTCCTCGACGCGGTGAGCGCCCTGGCCGAGCCGGATCCGCGGGCCCCGGACGGCGCGGCGGCGGGATTCCTGGAGTGGCGCGAGCGGCACGGCTTCGAGGACGTGCCGGAGGCGGTCGCCGCGCGCTCCACCCTCCTATGGGCCCATCTGCACGGCATGGTCGCCCTGGAGATCGAGGGCAACTTCGCGTCGATGGGCATCGATCCGTCCTATCTGTACGAGGCCGAGCTGACGGACTTCGCGCGATCGCTCTGAACGAACCCCGGACACTCGCACAAACGCCCTTCGAACAGCAGAATGAAAGCCCCGCCGGGGACTGCCCGCGCCCCCCAAGTCGCGTACGGTGTCTACGACTTGACATCACACGGCGACTACCGCATCGGGACCGGTCACCCACTCCGGGAGGACTGCGGCATATGCCAGAAGCATGACCGTATCGGGTGTTGCCAAACCACTTACAGTGCGTCGCGGGCTGTGCGACAGTCGTAGCGGTCCTTCCGTCACCGAGGTCGTACCGTCCCCGCATCGGAGTACGTCATGCCACCCCATCTCTCTGCGGACCGCCCCGCCGGCCAGCCGCCCAGCCGCGGCACGGTCGACGCGCTCATCTCGCAGACCCGCGCCCTGCGCGGCGAGGTGGACGCGGTACGGCGCGAGGCGCCCGCCGACGAGGAGGACGCCCAAGGGCGCTGGCAGCGCGCGCTGTGCAACCTGGCGCTGCATCAGCTCAACGACCTGGACGCGCACCTGGCCCAACTCCGGGACGGGCCGACGGAGCTGCCCGTCCCGCCCGAGGCCACCGCCGCCGCGCGGACCGCGCAGGCCGCGCCCCCGGCCGGCTCGCTGCTGAGCCGGGTCGGCAGCGCCGAGTGGAACCTGCTGACGGACGAGGCCAGTTGGTCCGGTGAGCTCTACGAGATCCTGGGCCGCGACGCCGCCGCTCCCCCGCTCACCCTCGACGAACTGCCCTCACTGGTCCAGGACGAGGACCGGCCGATGCTGACGGCGATGGTCACCGACTGCCTCATCGACGCCAAGCCCATCGACGGCGAGTTCCGTATCGTGCGGCCCGACGGCGGCGTGCGGACCGTGCACATGATGGGTGAACCCGTGCTGGACGCCGACGGCAGCACCGCCTCGATGTGGGCCGTGCTGCGCGACGTCAGCGAACTGCGCCGCACCCAGCGGACGGTGGGCGAGACCGGGGAGTCCCTCCAGCGGCAGCGGCACCTCGCCCGGACCGAGCACCGGCTCGCGGTCGAACTCCAGGAGGCCGTCCTGCCGCCTTGGCGCGGCTCCCTGCGCCTCCCCCGCCGGGGACCCCGGGCGCTGGACGTGGCGGCCCACTATCTGCCCTCGTCGAGCAGCGCCCTCATCGGCGGCAACTGGTACGACGCCCTCGAACTCCCCGACGGGGAGACCCTGTTGAGCGTCGGCGACCTCACCGGCCACGGGGTCACCGTGACATCGGGCATGGCGATGCTGCTCGGCGCCCTGCGCGGCATGGCGGTCGCCGGCACCCAGCCGGGTCAACTCCTCTCCTGGCTCAACCAGTTGCTCGACTCCACCGTCCAGCCCGCGCTGGGCAGCGCCGTCTGCTGCCGCTACGTCCCCGCGACCCGCACCCTGAGCTGGGCGCAGGCGGGACACCCCGCCCCGCTGCTGTACCGCGACGGGACGGGGCGCGCGCTGTCCGCACCGGACGGCGTCCTGCTGGGAGCGACCTCCGGCGCCGTCTACGGGCAGGCCGAGGAAAGCCTCCGCGCGGGCGACCTGCTGCTCCTGCACACCGAGGGACTGGTACCCCGGCCAACAGCGGCCCCGCACCAGGAGGAGACCGGGAGTCAGGAAGGAGCGAGGGCCGTCCAGAGGCTGCTCGACCTGGCCCCACGCTTCGGCGAGGCCCGTACGGCCCAGGACTGTATTCGGATGGTTGTCGAGGAGTTCGGCGGGACCGAGCGCGAGGACGACGCCTGCGTGCTCATCGCCCGGATCGGCTCCTGAGGCAGGGCACGCCGAGGACGCCCGGCGCGACGAGGCCGACGGGAACGCCGAGAACACCGGAGTCCGAAGGCACCGGATCCGGACGGACGGTGGAGACACGGGAGTCGGCCGGGACCGTGAAGACACCGGGGACGGCACGGAAGCCGGGACCGGCATCCATCCCCCACGGCGGCTGACGCCGATGTCAGCCGGGCCGCCGGGCCCTAAACGCGTGTGCTGTCGCCGCGCCGGGGCTTGAGCGACCCCTTCGGCAGCGCGAGTTTGATCTCCTCACGCAGATCGCTGATCTTCGGATAGCTGGAGTACTGCCCGGTGAGCCGGTACATCTCCCGCAGCCGGTCCCAGGTGCGATGGGAGGAGTTCGAGCCCATCGACGTCAGGGCCAGTCGCGCGTACCGATCGGCCTGTTCGGGATCGTCGGCGATGAAGCAGGCCGACGCCAGCGAGATGTGGTCGAAGATCTTCGACCGGTCCCGCCCCGACTCCCGCAGTTTCAGAGCCTCCTTGGCGTGCCGCTGCGCGATCGCCGCGGCGGCCGGCTCGTGCTCGGCGAGCGTGCGGTAGGCGAGCGCCTGCATGCCGTGCATGTCGGCCTCGTCGAACAACTGCATCCAACTGGGCGGCGGGACGTCCCCGCGGTCGGAGACGAACAGGTCCTCCGCCACACCGAGGGTGCGCCGCATGGCCTGGCCCTTGCCCATGGACGCCTGCGCCCACGCCTCGATGGTGTGCAGCATCGCCCGGGTACGGGGCAGTACCTCGTCCCCCGAACCGGACTTGGCAAGCTTCATGAGGTCGAGAGCGTCGTCGGGCCGGCCCAGGTGCACCATCTGGCGGGCCGCCCGGGAGAGCGCCTCCCCCGCACGGGGCCGGTCGCCGCCCTCACGGGCCGCGTGGGCGGCGATGACGAAGTACTTCTGAGCCGTGGGCTCCAGGCCGACGTCGTGCGACATCCAGCCCGCGAGGACGGCGAGGTTGGCGGCGACGCCCCACAGGCGCCGCTGGAGATGGTCGGGGTGCCGGTAGGAGAGCATGCCTCCCACTTCGTTGAGCTGGCCCACCACGGCCTTGCGTTGCAGCCCGCCGCCCCGGGACGCGTCCCAGGCCCGGAACACCTCGACGGAACGCTCCAGTTCCTCGATCTCCTGCGACCCGATGGGGGCGGCCTCGTAGCGGTCGAACCCGGCGGGGTCGGCGTGCAGGGGGTCTTCGAACGTCGGAGCGTCGGCCGTCAGGGCCGGATCGGTGTGAAGCCAGTCGTACATGGCAGAGCTGAGTGCGGAGCCCGCGGCGAGCGCGGCACCCGCGCCCACCAAGCCGCGTCGGTTGAGCATGAGGTCCATTCCCGTGAATTCGGTGAGGACCGCGGCAGTCCGGTCGGGCGCCCACGGCATTCCGTCGGGATGTTCCACACTCCCGGCGGCGCCTTGCCGTTTCCCCGCGCGCCCGTGCCGGACCAGACCGAGGTCTTCGATGGTCACGACACGGCCGAGACGCTCGGTGAACAGGGCCGCCAGCACCCGCGGCACCGGATCGCGCGGGATCTCTCCCATGTCGATCCACCGCCGCACCCGCGAGGTGTCGGTCGCGAGCTGCGGATGGCCCATGGCCGCCGCCTGCCGGTTGACCAGCCTCGCGAGCTCACCCTTGGACCAGCCGGCCAGGCCGAACAGGTCCGACAGACGAGTGTTGGGTTGTCCGTTCACGTCAAGCCCCCAGGTTCTCGGCTGATTTCGACAGTAACCGCCTGTCAGTTGCTGAGCGACTATTCGCCAGGGTTCGCCAGGGTGCGCCAGATGGTGTGCCAGTGGACATCGGGTGTCAGGTAGGAATGCGCCACCCCGACCCGGTTGCCAGGGACATTCCCCAGGATGAACCAGGCGGCCGGGGCGGGCAGCGCGGCAACTCGCAGGCACACGAAGGGATCTGTTTCGCCCATGTACACAGCATCGTCCTCCGTGTCCGCTCCGCCCCGGTCGTTGCACCCCCGCCCGGTGGGCAGCGGCCCTTATCTCGACCCCACGCGTCAGGCGGCCCCCGTGCTCGGCGCCGGCCGGACGCGGCGCGTGCCGGGGCTCGGCACCCAACCGCTCAGCGGGAGACTCGACTTGTCCGGCCCACAGGGGGCCCAGCTCCGCACGGCGATCGCGTCGGTGCACCGGATCTGTCCGGAGTTCGCGCCGGTGCAGGTACTGCGCCGCAGCGCACGCTCCGTGCTCCTCGTCGGCACGACGGGGCGCAGCACGGCCGTCGCCAAGTGCTTACTGGACCAATCCCCCGTCTGGGCCGAGCGGATCCGGCACGAAATAGCTGCATACCGTCTGTTCGTCCGGCACCGCCCGCCTGTTCGGGTGCCCCGGCTGATCGCGGCGGATCCGGACAACTGCACACTGGTGATCGAGCGCATGCCGGGCCGGGTGGCCGCGCTCCAGCGGCACCCGGTCGAGGCACCGCCCCGCGCGGACATCCGTGCCGCGCTGAGCGCCATCTGCCGGCTGAACGCCTGGCGGCCGCCGGCAGGGACCTTCAACGCCCCGCTGGACTACGCGGAACGGATCTCCCGCTTCCACGAGCTGGGGCTGCTCACCGACCGGGACATGGGCGACCTGCAGAAGCTGGTGCACGGTATCGCCACGACCTCCGGACGCCAGGGCATGGGTCAGTTCTGCCACGGCGACGCCCTCCTGTCGAACATCCTTCTCTCACCGGCCGGTCCAGTGCTGGTGGACTGGGAGCACGCGGGCTGGTATCTGCCGGGCTACGACCTGGCGACCCTGTGGGCGGTCCTCGGCGACGCCCCCGTGGCCCGCCGTCAGATCAGCCAGCTCGCGCAGTCGGCGGGCCCGACGGCACGGGACGCCTTCCTGGTGAACCTGATGATCGTCCTGACCCGCGAGATCCGTACGTACGAGATGGCCGTGCAGCGTTCCCTGCACGACGCGGCCCCGGCGGCAGCGGGCCCCACCCACCCGGCTGCCGCGCCGTCCGGCGAGGAACAGCGGCTGCTGCTGAGGCGGCTGCACGACGACTGCCAGATGGCCCGCCGGGCCGTGCGTGCGGCGGTCGGCACTCGCTGAAGGGGACGGAGGTCCGCGGTGACGCCGGCACACGGGCGCACCGCGGACCTCCTCTTGCACGACCCGCCGTTCGGGGCATTGGTCCAGGCCACTGACGCCCCGCAGGCCGGGAGGCCGCCGCCACGAAACCCCGCTCACCCCACGCTGACATGGGAAATCGCCTCCTGCTGCGCATGATTGACGGATCGTCGGAGAGCCGGTAGCACTGACGCGTTCGGCTCTCGCACGCCCCACCGCGCTCGACCGTCCCAGGAGGCTGCTTTGCATCGGTCCGCCACCGACCCCAAGGACACCGGCACCACCAGGCGCAGACGCGTGCGCAGATCCGCGGGAGCCGTCGCCTCGGCGGCGCTGCTGCTGCCGCTGCTCGGCGCGGCGCCTTCGAGCTCGGCCGAGGAGGCGCCCGCGAACGGGCTGCAGGGCGCGTTCACCGCCGCTGCCGCCGAGTACCACGTTCCGTCGAGCGTGCTGCTCGCCGTCTCCTATCTGCAGTCCCGCTGGGACACGCACGCCGGAGCCCCGAGCGTCACGGGCGGCTACGGCCCCATGCACCTGACCGACGCCCGTACGGCCATCGCCGCGGCCCCGCATCACAGCGACGGCACGGAGGACGCCCGCGGCGACAGCTCGCGCGCCGCCCTCAGGCCCGACACGGCCGTGCCCACGAACGCCCAACTGCCCGCACGTCTGAAGACCTTGACGAAGGCCGCCGACCTCACCGGACTGCCCGCGGAGCGGCTGCGCACCGACGCCGCGGCGAACGTCGCGGGCGGCGCCGCGCTCCTGGCCGCCGCGCAGCGGGACCTCGGCGAGCCCCTGAGCGACGACCCCGCCGACTGGTACGGCGCGGTGGCACGCTTCTCGGGAGCGGACGACAGCGGCACGGCGGCGACCTACGCCGACGACGCGTACGACGTGATGCGCACCGGCGAGTCGCGCACCACGGACACCGGCCAGCAGGTGCGGCTCGCCGCCCAGCCCGGGCTGAGCCCCGACACCGCGCAACTGCGCCGGACGGGACTGCGGACGGCCTCCGCCGACGGCACGGAGTGCCCGCGGAGCGTGTCCTGCGAGTGGATCCCGGCCCCGTACGAGGAGTTCGGCGAGGGCGACTACGGCAACCACGACCTGGGCGACCGGCCCGCCTCCCAGAGCATCAGGTACATCGTCATCCATGACACGGAAGGCACCTGGGACGGGGTGCTGAACCTGGTCCAGGACCCGACCTATGTGTCGTGGAACTACACCCTGCGCTCGACCGACGGGCACATCGCCCAGCACGTGAAGGCCAAGGACGTGGCCTGGCACGCCGGCAACTGGTACATCAACGCGAAGTCGATCGGTCTGGAGCACGAGGGCTTCCTGACCGCGCCCGACACCTGGTACACGGAGGAGATGTACCGGGCCTCCGCGCGCCTGGTGCGCTACCTCGCCCGCACGTACGACATCCCGCTGGACCGGCAGCACATCCTCGGGCACGACAACGTCCCCGGTCCGACGACCTCCACCATCCCGGGCATGCACACGGACCCGGGCCCGTACTGGGACTGGCAGCACTACTTCACCCTCCTCGGTCATCCCTTCCACCCGGCGTACGGCAAGGGCGCCGAGCTGGTGACCGTGCTGCCGGACTTCGACACGAACCAGCCGGTGTACACGGGCTGCGTCACCCAGGGCCAGCCCTGCGCCGCGCACGGTTCCAGCGAGGTGCGCCTGTACTCCCAGCCGGACGAGACCTCGCCGCTGATCAAGGACATCGGCCTGTACCCGAAGGGCGACGCGTCGACGACCGGCGTGAACGACGTCGGCTCGCGTGTCTCCACGGGACAGCGGTACGCGCTCGCCGGACGGGACGGCGACTGGACGGCGATCTGGTACCTGGGCCAGAAGGCCTGGTTCAAGAACCCGCGCAAGCAGCCGACCGCGGTGCGGGCGTCGGGGCCGGCCGTGACCCCCAAGGAGGGCCTGGCGGAGATCCCCGTGTACGGCAGGGCGTACCCGGAGAAGGAGGCGTACCCGGCGGGCGTGCCCGTCCAGGCCGTCTCGCCGCTGCCGTACAAGATCCTCGCCGGCCAGCTCTACGCGGCCGGTGACAAGGTGCCCGGCGAGTACTTCTACTCACCGACCTTCGACACCGCGCCGCACCGGGTGGTGATCGGTACGGACATGTACTACGAGATCCAGTTCGGGCACCGGGTGGAGTTCGTGCGGGCGGCGGACGTGGACCTGGTTCCGTAGTCCGTCCGGCGTTCCGGGGCCGGGTCCGCGCGGGGCGGGCCCGGCGTCCGGATCGCCGAAGACAATGACACCGGCAAGCGACCAGGGAAAGTGACGTCCAGAACAGGTTCGACCGCGCTCGGGTCAGTTAACGACATGTAACCGCACGCCTGCTCTCCGTACGCTGTGATGGGCCGTTCACGAACACGGCACACCCTGGGGCAGGCATGGGCAACTTCGTCAAAGAGACTTCAACGCGGCCGTCCGGTACGGCGGTCCCCCGGCGCTGCGAGTGCGGTGGCGAACCCCGCAACGACGCGCCCGCGGGGGCCGAGGAAAGGTTTCGGGGTCTGCTGGAGGCGGCACCCGATGCCATGGTCATCGTCGACGACACCGGAACCATCAAGCTCGTCAACGCCCAGACCGAAGTCCTCTTCGGCTACACCCGCGACGAACTTCTGGGCCGCCCCGTGGAGCTCCTCGTACCGAGCCGCTTCCGCGCCCACCACACCTTCCACCGCGACGGATACGCCAACAACCGCCAGGTCCGCCCGATGGGCGCCGAACTCGAACTGCACGGCCTGCGCAAGAACGGCACCGAGTTCCCCGTCGAGATCAGCCTCAGCCCGCTGGAGACCACCGACGGACTCCTCGTCTCCGCGGCCGTCCGCGACGTCAGCGACCGCAAGGCCGCAGAGGAAAGGTTTCGGGGTCTGCTGGAGGCGGCACCCGATGCCATGGTCATCGTCGACGACACCGGAACCATCAGACTCGTCAACGCCCAGACCGAGGCCCTGTTCGGCTACCGCCGCGAGGAACTGCTCGGGCACCCCGTGGAGCTCCTCGTACCCGGCCGTTTCCGCGGCCACCACCACCAGCACCGCAACGGCTACACCGACAACCGCCAGGTCCGCCCGATGGGCGCGGGACTCGAACTGCACGGCCTGCGCAAGAACGGCACCGAGTTCCCCGTCGAGATCAGCCTCAGCCCGCTGGAGACCACCGACGGACTCCTCGTCTCCGCGGCCGTCCGCGACGTCAGCGAGCGCAAGCGCGCCGAGGCACGCATCAACGAACTCGCCGGCCTCGTGGAGTCCTCGCAGGACGCGATCCTGGCCAAGACCCTGGACGGTCACATCACGTACTGGAACGCGGCGGCGCAGCGGTTGTACGGCTACTCGCGGGCCGAGGTGATGGGCAAGCACGTGTCCCTGCTCGCGACGACGGAGCGGCGGGGCGAGATCGACATGCTCCTCGACCGGCTGCGCAGCGGTGAGAAGGTCGAGCACTTCGAGACCCTGCGGCTGACGCGCTCGGGCGCCCTGCTGGACGTGGACATCACCCTGTGGCCCACCCGGGACGCGGACGGCACGGTGATCGGCGCGTGCGCGATCGTCCGGGACATCAGCGACCGCAAGCGGGCCGAGGCGGAGCTGACCTTCCTGTACGAGCAGCAGCGGCACATCGCCCTGACCCTCCAGCGCAGCCTCATGGGAACGCCGCCCGCCATCCCGGGCCTGACCACCGCGAGCCGCTACCGGCCCGCCACGCAGGGAGCGGGCGTGGGCGGGGACTGGTTCGACCTGATCCCTCTCGGCGCCGGCCGGGTCGGTGTGCTGATCGGCGACGTGATGGGCCGCGGTCTGGACGCCGCCGCGGTGATGGGCCAACTGCGGTCCGCCGCCCACGCCCTGGCCAAGACCGGTATGCAGCCGCGCCAGTTGATGCAGGCCCTGGAGGCCGTCGTCGGCGATCTGGACGTGCCCGACCAGCTCGTGACCTGCTGCTATCTGGTCATCTCCGCCGACGCCGGCGAGGTGACCGTCTGCTCGGCCGGGCATCTGCCGACCCTGGTGGCCACGCCCGGCGCCGGTGCCCGGCAGCTCGCCGCGCCGGTGAACGCGCCGCTCGGTGTGGGCGGCATCCTCTACGAACAGTCGACCTCGGTGATCCCTCCCGGGGCGACCCTCGTCCTCTACACCGACGGCCTCATCGAGACGCCCGGCAGCGACATCGAGGACCAGCTCACCGAGCTGACCTCCACGCTCACGGACCTGTTCACCGCCGCGCCCGATCTGGAGGAGGCCGCCGACCATGTGCTGTCGGCCCTGCTGCCGGACGCCGACGGGCACAACGACGACGTCACCCTGCTGCTCACCCGGCTCCCCGACGGGCCCCTGGCCACCGTCAACACCGACCTGCCCGCGGTTCCCGAGTCGGTCCCGGAGGGCCGCGCCTTCCTCAGCAAGGCGCTGACCGCCTGGGACTGCGTTCCCGCCGCGGACGACGCCAGGCTGCTGCTCTCGGAGATCCTCACCAACGCCGTGCAGCACGCGCAGGGGCCCATCGGCCTGCATCTGTGCCGCAGCGCGACCGACCTGACCGTGGAGATCAGCGACCGCAGCCCGCATCTGCCGCAGCCCCGCACGGCCGGCGAGGACGAGGAGTCGGGACGGGGCCTGATCCTGGTCCGCACGCTGGCCGACAACTGGGGCGTACGGCCCACCGACGCGGGCAAGACGACCTGGTTCACCCTCAAACTGTGACGCCGGGTGGGGTGTTCGGCCTCAGCCCTGCTGGAACAACTCCGCCGGGAGCGGCTTCAGGAGTGCGTACAGGTCGTCCGTGATCGGACGGTCCCAGGCGGCGATGGTCACCAGGACGTTGTCGCTGCGGTCGAACTGGACGCAGGAGATACGGGTCTCGGAGAGCTTCAGCCGGCGCACGATCATGAGGTTGTCGCCCTGCATCACCGGCATGTCCTCGGTCCCGGTGACGGTCACCTCCTCGTTGTTCTCCAGCGCGATGAGGAGCTGGGCCACCTCGAAGGGGACCTCGTTCTCGGCGACGTCCCGGGCCTGGGAGCCCTCGGGCAGATTGCCGATGATCATCGCGGGACCGCGGCCGCCGAACAGGTCGTACCGCAGGAAGACGCCCTGGCAGCTTCCGTCGGGGGCGGGCAGCAGGCCCGCGCCGAGATTGCCGGGCCAGTCGCCCGGATCCATGGCCAGAACATCGAAGTCGGGCCCGGCGGGCGTGGCGCTGCGGCGGCGGAGGAAGGACATGCCGCAATGGTACGTGCACGGGCGCGTAGCGGTCCCCACGGGCGCCGTGGGAACCGGCCCCCGCGGACTCTGTGGGTGGGCCCCCGCGGACGCAGTCGGTGCGGGGCCGGAGGGCGGCCCCGCACCGGTGTCAGGAGATGGCCTGCTCCCCCAGTGCCGCCGCCAGTCCCTGGCGGTCGGTGCCGACCTTGCGGTAGACCGCGGACAGGAGCCGGGCGACGGCGTGCTCGTCGACGTGCAGTTCCTCGGCGATCTGGGCCGGGGTCCGGTCCATCGCGGCGAGCGAGGCGGCGGTGCGCTCGCGGGCGGTGAGGGCGTCCGTCTCGGTGCTGTGCAGCCGTCGCGGTCGCAGTCCGGCCGAGGCCAGCTCGTCGCGGGCGTCCTCGATCAGTCCGTCGGCGCCGCACTGGACCGCCGCGTCGAGGCCGCGGTACAGGTGCTCGGCGGCTTCCCTGGGGCGTCCGGCGCGGCGCAGCTCGGTGCCCAGGGCGACCAGGGAGCAGGCCAGTTCGTAGGCGGCCGGGGAGCGCTCCAGGTGGGCGACGGACTCCTCGAGGAGCTTGACGCGGTCCGGGCCCGGGGAGACCTCGGCGGCCACGCGCAGGGCCTGGCCGATCGTGGAGGGGGCGCCGTACTGGCGGGCGCGGTTCACCGCTTCGAGTGCCGTGGCGACGGCGCGCTCGGGGGCGTCGTGGCTCTCGGCGCGGGCGAGGTGGAGCTGCCAGGGGCACCAGGCGGGGTTGCGCATGCCGCGTGGGTCCAGGCGGCGGCCGGCGGACGCGAGCTCGGCGGCGGCTTCCTTGGTGAGGCCGCGGGCTAGCAGCAGTTCGCCGTACACGGTCTGGGCGTCGGGGAAGGTCACGGCGGCCGGGAAGGGCGCGTGGAAGGCGTAGGCCTCGCCGGTGCGCGCGGCCTCGTCGACCTGGCCCCGGGCGAGCAGGACCTGGATGAGGGTGCCCACCGCGTACCAGTGGACGGGGGTGCCGGGGCCGACGCGTTCGGCGAGCCGGAGGCCCGCGCGGACGAAGTCCTCGGCCTCGGCGAGACGGCCGCGGCGGAAGCGGACGTATCCGAGGATCGTGTAGCCGAACGAGAGGTGGGCGCCGTGCCAGCCCTGGGATTCGAAGTCGGCGATGCCGGTGGCGAAGAGTTCCTCGGTGCGGCCCGGCCGGTCGGCGTACATGAAGGTCATGGCGACCAGGACGGGGACCTCGAAGCCGCGGTCGGCCTCGGCCCAGCCGAGGCCGCCGGCCAGGGCGCGCTCGGCGTGGTGGAGGGCCACGGGTGCGGGTTCGCCGCGCAGGGTGGCGTCCCAGGCGCGCAGCCCGATCACATAGCGCTCGGTGAGGTCGTGGCCGGTGAGCCGGTCGGCGAGGCGGGCCAGGCGCCGGGAGCGGGCGGGCGAGTCGGGTTCGTCGGCGCGGAAGGCGTCCCACATGAACTGTTCGGACTGCATGCGCAGGCGTACCCGGGCGTCGCCGGTGACCGGGATCTCGCGGGCGAGGGTCTCGGAGGCCTCGGCGAGGCGGTCGCTGTGGGCGAGCACCTGGGAGAGGCGGTAGACGATGTTGTGGCGCAGCTCGGGGTCGGTGATCGGTTCCTCTAGGGCGGCCCGCAGATGGTTGACCGTGGTGCCCGGCTCGGTGAGCAGGGACGCGCAGCCCAGTTCGTACAGGACGGCGGCGCGGTCCTCGAAGGGCGGGGGTTCGCGCAGAGCGCGGGCGAGGTAGCGGCGGGCGGCGTCGGGGGCTCCGGCGCGCTGGGTCTCGCGGGCCGCGGCGCGCAGTTGCTGGACGATCCAGGTGTCGCCGTCCGGGTGGGTCTCCATGAGGTGGCGGGCGGCGGCGGCCGGGCCGAGTCCTTCGTCGATCACGCACCAGGCGGCCTGGCCGTGCAGGGCGACCCGGACGCTTCCGGGGATGTCGCGGTAGACGGCGGTGGCGATCAGCGGGTGGACGAATTCGAGGGGGTCGACGCCGGTCAGGATGCGGGCGGTGCGCAGGGCGTCCGCCGCGTCGGCGGCCTCCTCGGAGCCGAGTCCCGCGACGGCGGCGGCGAGCGGTGGGCGGATCTCGGTGCCGAGCACGGCGCAGGCCCAGGCGAAGCGGACGGTCGCGGTGCCGAGGCGTTCGAGGCGGGCGACGATGCCGCTGCCCTTGACGGCGGCGGCGAGGTCGCGCAGGAGGTGCGCTCCGTCCTCGGTCGGGGTGAGCCCGCGGTCGCGGACCTTGGCGGTCAGTTCGACGGCTTCGAAGGGGTTGCCCGCGGTGACCGCCCAGCACTCGCGGCAGAACGCGTCGTCGGCCTGGGTGCCGAGGTCCTCCCGGACGAGCCGGGCGACGGCGGCGGCGCTGAGCGGTTCGAGGCCGATGGGGCGCTGTCCCGCGCGGCCGGGCAGTCCCCTGAACGCCTCGGCGTGTTCGGGCAGTTCGTCCGGGCGGTAGGCGACGACGAGGAGCAGCGGGAGCTGTTCGGCGCGGGGTGCGAAGGCGGCGAGCCAGCTCAGCGACTCGGCGTCGGCCCAGTGCGCGTCGTCCAGGAGGAGCACCATGGGGGCGCGCTGCACGGCGAGGTGGGTGAGTACCCAGTCGAGTCCGGCGCGCAGGCCCTGCTGGTCGGGTGGGGCGCCCTCGGACGGCGCGCACAGGCCGAGCGCGGGGCCGACGATGGCGTACCAACTCCCCAGGGAGGCGCGGAGTTCGGCCTCGGAGTAGCCGGCGAGCTGCGGTTGCAGGAGCTGGCGGGCGACGTGGAAGGCGACGCGCTGTTCCTGTTCCCCGCCGCGCGCGCTCAGCACGGTGCAGCCCTTGGCCGCGGAGCGCCTGCGGACCTCGCCGAGCAGGGTCGTCTTCCCGATGCCGGCGCGTCCGGCGAAGGCCAGGAGCGCGCCGCGTGGGCGGCCCGGCGGCTCGCCGGGCTCCCGGCGCAGGCCGACCAGGTCGCTCAACGCCTCGTCGGCCGCGGAGAGTTCACTCTCGCGCTCGAAGAGCGTCCGACGGCTGCGAAGGCTTCGTTGCCCCATGATCACCCCCTGCCACGATCGCGCGTCCGCGCGGGGAGCGGATGCGCACCGTGACCTACAGGCACCTCAGCGTACGCCCCGATCATCCACGGGGCAGCCCGTTCGGACGCTCCAGGTCAGAACCTCTCGCGCGGCGGCGGGGCCGTGGGAGGGCCGGACGGCGGGCGGCCTCCGGGGCGCGGGGACCCCGGCCGCCGCCCTGGCTGGTGTCGGGGCGGCGGAGCGGGTTCCGGCGGTCGTCGGTTCAGGTCAGGTCGAACTCCCCTTCGCGGGCCCCCGATACGAACGCCCCCCACTCCGCGGGCGTGAAGATCAGGGAAGGGCTCTGGGGGCGGCCACTGTTGCGCATCGCGATGAAGCCCTCGACGAAGGCGATCTGGACATCTCCGCGCCCTCGGCTGCTGGACTGCCAGTCGGCGTTGCTGAGGTCCAGCTCCGGCTTGTCCCAGCCCGCGAGCGGGTGCTGCTCGATGGTGCTCTCGGCCACGTCCGTGCTCCTCCCGGTTCGTCGTCCGCGGCCAGCCTAGCGATCGGCCGGTGCCGCGCACAGGCCATGTGGGAGGGACGGTCTCAGGAGGTGGGCGGCTCGGTGCCGACCAGCCACATCGAGAAGAACTGGGAGCCGCCTCCGTAGGCGTGGCCGAGCACCCTGCGGGCCCCGTCGACCTGGTGTTCTCCGGCCTGGCCGCGCACCTGGAGGGCGGCTTCGGCGAAGCGGATCATGCCGGAGGCGCCGATCGGATTGGTGGAGAGGACCCCGCCCGACATGTTGACGGGCAGGTCGCCCTCCAGTTCGGTCACGCCGGACTCGGTGAGCTTCCAGCCCTCGCCCTCGTCGGCGAAGCCGAGGTTCTCCAGCCACATGGGCTCGTACCAGGAGAACGGCACGTACATCTCGACGGCGTCGATGTCGCGGCGGGGGTCGGCGATCCCGGCCTGGCGGTACACGTCGGCCGCGCAGTCCTTGCCGGCCTGCGGGGAGACGAAGTCCTTGCCGGCGAAGAGGGTCGGTTCGCTGCGCATCGCGCCGCCGTGCATCCAGGCGGGCGGGCGCGGTGAACGGGCGGCGCCGGCGCGGTCGGTGAGGATCATCGCGCAGGCCCCGTCGGAGGAGGGGCAGGTCTCCGAGTAGCGGATCGGGTCCCAGAGCATGGGCGAGGCCTGGACCTTCTCCAGGGTGATGTCGTGCTCGTGCAGGTGCGCGTACGGGTTCTTCAGCGCGTTGCGGCGGTCCTTGTAGGCGACGAGCGAGCCGACGGTGTCGGGGGCGCCGGTGCGCCGCATGTAGGCGCGTACGTGCGGGGCGAAGAAGCCGCCGGCGCCGGCGAGCAGGGGCTGCTGGAAGGGGATGGGCAGGGACAGGCCCCACATCGCGTTGGATTCGGACTGTTTTTCGAAGGCGAGGGTCAGCACGGTTCCGTGGACGCGGCCGGCGACGAGGTTGGTCGCGACGAGGGCCGTCGATCCGCCGACGGAACCGGCCGTGTGCACCCGGAGCATCGGTTTGCCGGTGGCACCGAGCGCGTCCGCGAGATACAGCTCGGGCATCATGACGCCCTCGAAGAAGTCGGGCGCCTTGCCGATGACGACGGCGTCGATGTCGGCCCACGTCAGCTCGGCGTCCGCCAGGGCGCGCTGGGCGGCCTCGCGGACGAGTCCGGCGATGGACACGTCCCGGCGTGCCGCCACGTGCTTGGTCTGGCCGATGCCCACGACGGCCACGGGTTCCTTGCTCATCGGGCGTCCCCTTCGAGTACGGCGACCAGGTTCTGTTGGAGGCAGGGGCCGGAGGTGGCGTGGGCCAGCGCCCGGTCGGACTCCCCGCGGTGGATGCGGGCCGCGGCCTCGCCGATGCGGATGAGGCCCGCCGCCATGATCGGGTTGGCGGCGAGGGCGCCTCCCGAGGGATTGACGCGCACGCTGTCGTCGAGCCGCAGCGCCTTGCGCAGGACGACTTCCTGGGAGGTGAAGGGGGCGTGCAACTCGGCCGTGTCGACGGGTCGTTCGAAGGCTCCGGCGCGTTCGGCGGCCAGCCGGGCGGACGGCGAGTCGGTCAGGTCGCGTACGCCGAGGGCGTGGGGCTCGATGCGGTGGTCGATGCCCCGGATCCAGGCGGGCCGCTCGCACAGTTCGCGGGCCCGGTCCCCCGCCGCGAGGATCACGGCGGCGGCGCCGTCGCCGACGGGCGGGCAGTCGCCGGTGCGGAGGGGTCGTACGAGGTAGTCGCCCTGGGGCACCGAACCACGGAGCTGGGCGTGGGAGTTGGCGCTCGCTGAGGCCCGGCTGCGGGCGCCGACGGAGGCGAGTCCGGCCTCGTCGGTCTCGCCGGCGTCGATGAGCGCCTGCGCCTGGAGGGCGGCGAGGGCGACCGAGTCGGGCCACAGCGGGGCCAGGTAGTACGGGTCCAACTGCCGTGTCAGGACGTCGCGTACGGAGCCGGGCGAGGACTTGCCGTAGGAGTAGACGAGCGCGGTGTCGGCGTCGCCGGTGAGCAGTTTGGTCCAGGCCTCGTACAGCGCCCAGGCGCCGTCCATCTCGACGTGCGACTCGGAGATCGGCGGCCAGGCGCCGACGCCGTCGAGCGCCATGGTGAAGGAGAAGGCGCGGCCCGCGAGATAGTCGCTGGAGCCGGAGCAGGTGAAGCCGATGTCGCCGGCCCGCAGGCCCGTCCGGTCGAGGACCTCGTGCAGGACGGGCAGGAGCATCTCCACCTCGGAGTGCTCGTCGGAGGTGCGCCGGTGGTCGCTCTGCGCGAAGGCGACGACGGCGATGTCCCTGATGGGCTCCATCTACAGCATCTCCTTGTACGTCTCGTAGTCCGCGTCGGATTCCCCGGTGGGCCGGTAGTGGTCGGGGTAGCGGCCGTCCTCGGACCACACGGGCTCCACGCGCAGGCCCATCCGGACCTCGTCGTAGGGGATGCCGCCGATCCGGCCGTGCAGCGCGAGGCCGGCGCCGTCGAGGGCGATGTGCGCGTAGACGTAAGGGACTTCGATGTCGAGGTTCTTCGCCTTGATGTTGACGATGCAGTACGTGGTGACGGTGCCGCGCGGGCCGACCTCGACCTGTTCGGAGGTGGCCACCCCGCAGGTGGGACAGGCACCCTTGGGCGGGACGTACACCTTGCGGCAGGAGGGGCAGCGTTCGCCGAGGGTCTTCCGCTCGGCGAGGCCCGCGATGTACGCGGCCTGGGCGCGGCCCGGTGAGTAGACGTAGTCGAGCCGTGCGGGGGCGACGATCCCGGTCACCATGTCCTCGAACCGGCCGTCGTGGCCCGCGGGTTCGTCGGGTGCCCCGTCGTGGGGCTCGAAGCAGGCGATGTCGGTGATGGCGCCGGAGCGCTCGGCGGCCCAGCGGACGCGGACGCGCATGCCGGTGCGCACGGCGTCGGGGCCTGGGGCGTCGAGCGCGTGCAGCAGCGCGGTGTCGGCACCGTCGAGCTTGACCAGGACCCAGGCGAAGGGGGTGCCGAGGGGCTGGCCGCGGCGGGGTTCGTGGTTCCAGGCCCAGGTGGTGACGGTGCCGGTGGGGGCGACCTCGACGAGGTCGGACAGTTCCTCGGCGGTGACGGGGTCGTACTCGACGGGCGGGACGAGGGTGCGTCCGTCGGCGGTCCGTACACCAAGGATGACCTGTTCGCGCAGGCCGGTGAGGAAGGCGCTCTGCACGGGTCCGAGCGATCGGGTGAAGGGGAACTCGACGACGAGGGGGGCCTTGAGGACTTCGGGCATCCCGGATCTCTCCTTCCAACGGCCGGCCGGGCCGTGTCCGCGGGGCGGACGGGCGCGTCCGGGGCCGGGCTTGCGGGTCAGGCCCGCCGGTAGACGGGCGGGCGCTTCTCGGCGAAGGCCCGGGAGCCCTCCTTGGCGTCGGCGGTGTCGAACACCGGCCAGCCGCGCCGCAGTTCGGCGGCGAGCCCGTCGGTCTCGGTGAGTTCGGCGGTCTCGTACACGGACGCCTTGACGGCCTCGACGGCGAGCGGACCGCAGGCGTTGATCTGCTCGGCGACGGCGAGCGCCTTGTCCAGCGCCGTGCCGTCGGGCACGACATGACCGATCAGCCCGATGGCCGCGGCCTCCTGCGCGGTGTACGGGCGTCCCGTGAGCAGCATTTCGAGAGCGTGGGTGCGCGGGATCTGGCGCTGGAGCCGGACCGTCGAGCCCCCGATGGGGAAGAGTCCGCGTCTGACCTCGAACAGCCCGAAGGTCGCGGAGGCGCCCGCGACCCGGATGTCGGTGCCCTGGAGGATCTCGGTGCCGCCCGCCACGCAGTACCCCTCGACGGCCGCGATCACCGGTTTGCGGGGCCGGTGGTGGCGCAGCATGGCCTTCCAGTGCAGATCGGGGTCGGCCTTGAGGCGGTCCCGGTACTGCTCGCCCTCCATGCCCCGGCCGGCCAGGGCCTTGAGGTCCATCCCGGCGCAGAAGGCGCCGCCGGCGCCGGTGACCACGATCGAGCGGACGGCGTCGTCCTCGTCGGCCTCGACCCAGCCGTCGTACAGGCCGACCAGCATCGGCAGCGAGAGCGCGTTCCTGGCCTCGGGCCTGTTGAGCGTGAGCACCAGTGTGGCGCCTTCGCGGTGCACGGTGAGGTGTTCGGTCCCACCCATGGGCGTCCTCCCGTCTCGGATGCGAGAACAGGTTGCAGGAGGCGTCCGTCCAGTACAAGGGTTTTCTGACAGGCAGTCAGATTTCTTGTGCCGGGGCCCTTCCCACTTGGGTCGGGCTTTGCTCTGATGACCGTCGGGCCGGGGCCGAGGCGCCCTGGCGGCACTCGGCCACGGACGTGCACGGTCAGGAGGAGCGGTGGAGTACAACCTTGCCGACCTGTTCGAGTCGGTCGTCGACGCGGTCCCGGACCGCGAGGCGCTGGTCCACGTCGACCTCCCGGGCACGGGCGCCGAGCGCCGTCTGACGTACGCCGAGCTGGACGCGGCCGCGAACCGTGTGGCGCACCATCTGATCGACAGCGGGATCCGCCCCGGCGAACACCTCGGCCTCCACCTGTACAACGGCGTCGAGTACCTGCAGACGGTACTGGCCTGCCTGAAGGCGCGGATCGTGCCGGTGAACGTCAACTACCGCTACGTCGAGGAAGAGCTGGCCTACCTCTATCAGGACGCCGACCTGGCGGCCCTGGTCTTCGACGCGGAGTTCGCCGACCGGGTGGCGGCCGCCCGGCCGCGCGCACCGCGGCTGCGCCATCTCGTCCGCGTGGGGGCCGCCGCTCCCGGAGCGGGCACGGTGGACGCGAAGGGCCCGGCGGGGGCCGAAAGCGCCTTGGACGCCGTGGACTTCGGGGACGCCGAAGCCTCCGGTTCCCCTCTGCGCGGATTCCCGCCGCGCTCCGCGGACGACCAGTTCATCATCTACACCGGCGGCACGACGGGAATGCCCAAGGGCGTCATGTGGCGGCAGGAGGACCTCTTCTTCGCGGGGCTCGGCGGGGGCGCGCCCACCGGCGATCCGGTGACGAGGCCGGAGGAGCTCGCCGAGCGCGTCGCGGCCGGCGGCGCGGGGATCACCTTCTTCCCCACTCCCCCGCTGATGCACGGGACGTCGACGCTCACCGCGTTCATCGCCTTCAACTTCGGTCAACGGGTCGTGCTGCACCGCAAGTTCTCGCCGGAGGACGTCCTGCGCACGATCGAGAGGGAGAAGGTGACCAGCGTGTCGCTGGTCGGCGACGCGATGCTGCGGCCCCTGATCGACGCGCTGAACGGCCCGCTGAAGGGCACGGACTGTTCCGCGCTGTTCAGCGTCTCCTCGTCCGGCGCGATCATGTCGGACACCGTGCGGGAGCAGTTCCAGGCGCTCGTCCCGAACGTGATGCTGCTCAACAACTTCGGCTCCTCGGAGTCCGGCTTCAACGGCACCGCGACGGCCGACTCCGGTCCCGAGCGCGGCTTCCGCATCCGCGTCAACGCCCGTACGCAGGTGGTGGACCCGGTGACGTACGAGCCGGTCGCGGCGGGTGAGCCGGGGCGGGTCGCGCAGCGCGGACATGTGCCTCTCGGCTACTACAACGACCCGAAGAAGACCGCCGAGACGTTCTTCCGCAAGGGCGACGAACGCTGGGTGCTCCTCGGCGACATGGCCACGGTGGACGAGGAGGGCATCGTCATCGTCCTCGGCCGCGGCTCGCAGTGCATCAACACCGGCGGCGAGAAGGTGTACCCGGAGGAGGTCGAACAGGCCCTGAAGTCGCATCCGGACGTGTACGACGCCCTGGTCGCCGGGGTGCCCGACCCGAGGTGGGGCAGCCATGTGGCGGCCGTCGTCCAGGTCCGCGAGGGCGCGCCGCTGCTGTCGCTCGACGACATCCAGACGCACTGCCGTGCCCGGCTGGCCGGGTACAAGGTCCCGCGCCAGTTGGTGATCACGAACTCCATCCAGCGCTCGCCGAGCGGCAAGGCCGACTACCGGTGGGCCCGGGAGGTGGCCGTGGCCGCGGACCGGTAGGACCTGCGGTGTCATCCGGCTGATCCTCGCGACGTACTCTGTGCGCGGCCGGCCGCCTCGTTGAACCGGAGGTGGCCGACAGCCGTATGGGGGATGACGGAATCGCCTCCGTCGCACCAGCACCGGGTTACGCACGGAAGGACTTCGGGTGTCGCACCACACGCCTCCACGTCAACTGCCGGATGCCGACGCGGGTCCGGACCCCGACGCGACGGCGACGGACGGAACCCGCGACGAGTCCGGTACGGACGTCCGGACCGGGACGCACGCGAGTTCCGGGACGGGCGAGCGGGCCGAGGAGCCGGCCGGCGGCGCGGCGCGCGGCGCGACCGCGGCCGAGCCCACCGTCCCCCACCCCGCCGACGGCGAACCGACGGTCCCGCACCCCGGCGCGGCCACGGACGAACCCACGGTCCCGCAGCCCGCCGTGGCCGAAGGCGAACCCGCCGTCCCGGAGCCCGCCGTGGCCGTGGAGGAACCCGCCGTCCCGGAGCCCGCCGTGGCCGTGGAGGAACCCACGGCCGTGAAGAGCACCGCCAACGAACCCACCGGTGAGCGGCCCGACGACGCGGATGCCACCGAACCGCAGTCGGCTCCCGCCGACGAACCCACTGACACGCGGCCCGCCGACCCCGCGCCCACGGACGCGGACGCGGCCGGGCCCGCCGCGGACGCGGCCTCCGCCGGCCGCCCGGGATGGTTCGGCTGGCGTCGCCGCTACCCGCGGGCCGCCCGTACGGCGGGGGTGGCCACGACCGTCCTAGCCGCTGCGCTGGTGGTCACGATCCTCATCGTGCCCAACCGCCTCGACTGGATGAGCGTCCGGGCCTTCCTCCGCCTCCCGGTCGAGGCCGTCTTCCTCGCGGCCGTGCTGCTGGTCCTGCCGGCGAGGGCGCGGCGGATCACCGCCGGAGCCCTCGGGGTGCTCCTCGGGCTGTCCGGCATCCTGAAGTGCCTCGACATGGGCTTCCGCCAGACCCTGGCCCGGCCGTTCGACCTGGTCTTCGACTGGGTCCTGCTGAGCGACGGGGCGGACTGGGTCAAGGACTCGTTCGGGCGCTCGGGCGAGGTGCTGGCGGTGGTCGGCGTGATCGTCCTGGTCATCGCCGTGCTCGCCCTGAGCGTGCTCGCCACGATGCGGCTGGCGAACGTCCTGGCCCGGCACCGCACCGGGGCCGTACGCGGCACGCTCGTCCTCGGCGTGGCCTGGGTCGTCTGCTTCACCATGGGCCTGCAGACCGGCGGCGTCACGATCGCCACCAAGGGCTACGCCCAGTACCTCTCCAACCGGGTGCAGTACGTCCGTGACGGACTCGGCGACGCCGACGTCTACAAGAAGCAGATGGCCGTCGACGCCTTCGCCAAGACCCCGTCCGACCAGTTGCTGACCGGGCTGCGCGGCAAGGACGTGATGCTCACGTTCATCGAGAGCTACGGCCGTGTGGCGATCGACGATCCGACGATGGGACCGGAGGTCGACGCGACGCTCAAGGAGGGCGGCGCGCGGCTCAAGGCGGCGGGCTTCTCGGCACGCAGCGGCTGGCTCAAGTCGCCGGTGACGGGCGCCGGAAGCTGGCTCGCGCACTCGACGTTCCTGTCCGGCACCTGGGTCAAGAACCAGCAGCGGTACCGGTCCCTGACCACCAGCGACCGCGCCACCCTCACCAGCTACTTCCAGAAGACCGGCGCCTGGCGCACGGTCGGCATCGTCCCCGGCGTGCGCAAGTCCTGGCCCGAGGGCAAGTACTTCGGCCTCGACCACATCTACGACTCGACGCACCTCGGCTACCAGGGCCCGTACTTCAGCTGGACGCCGGTGCCGGACCAGTTCAGCCTGGAGTCCTTCCAGAAACTGGAGCACGGCAAGAAGAACCGCGACCCGATCATGGCGGAGATCATCCTCGCCTCCAGCCACAACCCCTGGTCCCCCATCGCCCACACGATCGACTGGAACGACCTCGGGGACGGCAAGATCTTCTACAAGATCAAGAAGGAGGGGACGAACCCCACGGAGGTCTGGAAGAGCTCGAAGCGGGTGCGGACCGAGTACCGCAAGGCGATCCAGTACTCCCTGGACAGCCTGACCCAGTGGATGCAGCGCTACGGCGACGACAACACCGTCCTCGTCTTCCTCGGCGACCACCAGCCCGTCCCGACGGTCACGGGCGGCACCTCCAACCGGGACGTGCCCGTCACCGTCGTCGCCCGCGACCCGAAGGTGCTGGACCGCATCGCCGACTGGGGCTGGACGGACGGACTCAAGCCCGCGGACGACGCGCCGGAATGGCCGATGAACAAGTTCCGCGACCGCTTCATGACCGCGTACGGCTCGAACCCGACCCCAGCGACCTCGCCCACGTCCCCCTGACACCCCCGGCCGGCCACCACCCCGGCCCATCACCGTCCACCCCGGACCACCCAGGCCCGAACCCAGCGGGCCCGAACCCAGCGGGCCCGCAGCCACACCGGCCGCGGGCCCGCTGCGCTGTTCCCGGGATCCGTTATCCGGCGGGCTTCTCGGTCAGGTCTCGCGGTTGCGCAGGATGGCGGTGGTGCGGCGCGCAGGCGGCCCGTCAGTCGGTGGACATATAGCTGGCCGCCTTCCATACGATTTGCCCCTGAGATGCGGCCGACAAGGAGGCACGGGTGGGCAATCTGGGGGGATACCAGCTGATGACGACGCTGGCGAAGAAGGTGGGCGGTCCCGCGGCGCTGCTCGCCTTCACTGCCCTGAGCGGGTGGGCCGTCGGCCGGGGCGTCGAAGCCGGCGGGAAGGCCGCCAAGGCTGCGGCCAAGAAGCGGAATGCTCCGTGCTCGACCAAGGGCCAGGTCTTCGACGTCGTGTCCGACGGCGACGACGGCAAAGGCCTCGCGCTCCGGGCAGGTGACCGGTACCGAGTCATGGAGTGCGACGGGGAAGCGATCCTCATCGAGGTGCTCGGCGGTACGAACAATCCCTACTTCACGTCGGCACAGTTCCTGGCGTCGGTGTCGGGCTTCCCCACAGCAGATAAGCCCGATGCCGAGTAGCTCGACTGCGGGTGTGACCACTCGAGTCAGCGGCTGACCCGCGCGTCGTTGGAGCCCCCGTGAGCGCTGCGCTCACGGGGGCTCCTCCATCGAGATCGATCCAGGTTTCGCGCCGAGGCCGCCGAGGTGACCGCCGTGCCGCTGCCGCCGGAAGTGCTGGGCTCAACTCCATGCCCCCATCGCCCCGCCCATTGACCCAAGAGGTTCACGAATCTAACCTGTGTTCTCATACATAGACGACGTCTGCATACAGGGATGAGACTCATGGCAGGGTTCAGCGTGGATCCGGACAGTGTGGCCGAGCGGTTGCGGGGTGGCATGGCGGGTGGGGTTCTGTCGTTCCCGCTCACGAGCTTCACGGCGGACGGCGGTCTCGACCTGGAGTCCTATCGGGCCTACCTCACCGCACAGCTCGCCACGGCCCCGGGCGCGGTGTTCCCCGCCTGCGGGACCGGTGAGTTCAGCGCGTTGGACGAGGACGAGTACCGCGCGGTCGTCACCGCCACGGTCGAGATCGCGGACGGCCGCATGCCCGTGGTCGCGGGCACCGGCTACGGATGGGCGCAGGCGCTGCGCTTCGCGCGGATCGCCGAGGAGGCCGGCGCGGACGCCCTCCTCGTGCTGCCGCACTATCTCGTCGAGGCCCCGGAGTCCGGCCTGGTCGAGCAGGTGCGCCGGATCGCCGCCGGCACACGGCTGCCGCTCATCGCCTACCAGCGCGGACCGGTCACGTTCTCCCCCGCGGGGCTGCGGGCCCTGGCGGCCGTCCCCGGCGTCATCGGGCTCAAGGACGGCCACAGCGACCTCGACCGGCTCCAGCGCCTCACGCTGGCCGCGCCCGACGGCTTCCTGTTCTTCAACGGGGCCGCCACCGCCGAGATCCAGGCCCGCGCGTACGCCACCGTCGGCGTCCCCGCCTATTCGTCGGCCGTCCACGCCTTCGCCCCCGAGATCGCCGGCGCCTTCTTCACCGCGCTGCATGCCGATGACGAGGCGACGGTGACCAAGCTGCTGCGCGACTTCTACGTCCCGCTCGTCGAGCTGCGCGACACGGTGCCCGGCTACGCCGTGTCCCTGGTCAAGGCCGCCGCCCGGCTGCGCGGCCTGCCCGTCGGCCCGGTGCGCGCGCCGCTCACCGACCCCGGACCGGCCGATCTGGCGGCCCTGGAGCGGATCCTCGACACCGGGCTGGCCCTGGCCGGAGCCGTGCGCCGGCCCTCCTGAGGCACGCGGGGGACGGCCCGGCAGGGCGCGGGGCGGACCGGCCCTCGGCCACGCCCGCCGCCGTCATCCTGGAATCCCCGGCACCGGTCGGCCATCGCCCCTCGTACACAAGGAATGTGATGAAGCGTCAGCAACCGACGATCACCGAGTTCTCCGTCTACCCCGTCGCCGGACGGGACTGCATGGAGCTGAACCTGTCGGGCGCCCACGGCCCCTGGTTCACGCGCAACGTCGTGGTCCTCAAGGACTCCGAGGGGCGGACCGGGCTCGGTGAGGTGCCGGGCGGGGAGAAGATCACCCGGACGCTGCGCGACGCCGGTCCGCTGGTCCTCGGCTCGAAGGTGGGCGACCACCAGCGCGTCCTGCGCGAGATCGGGGACCGCTTCGGTGACCGGGACGCGGGCGGCCGCGGTGCCCAGACCTTCGACCTGCGCACCACCGTCCACGCCGTCACCGCCGTCGAGTCGGCCCTTCTCGACCTGCTCGGACAGCACCTGGACGTGCCCGTCGCCGCCCTCCTCGGGGACGGCCAGCAGCGTGACCGGGTCCGGGTGCTCGGCTACCTCTTCTTCGTCGGCGACCCGGACCGCACGGATCTGCCGTACGTCCGCGAGCCCGACGCCGACGTGGACTGGTACCGCCTGCGGCACGAGGAGGCGCTGACGCCCGCCGCGATCGTCCGGCAGGCCGAGGCCGCCCACGCGCTGTACGGCTTCCGCGACTTCAAGCTCAAGGGCGGCGTCCTGGAAGGCACGGAGGAGGTCAGGGCCGTACGCGCGCTCAAGGACCGCTTCCCCGAGGCCCGCGTCACGCTCGACCCCAACGGCGCCTGGTCGCTGCGCGAGGCGATCGAGCTGTGCGGGCCCCTGGTCGGCACGCTCGCCTACGCGGAGGACCCCTGCGGCGCCGAGGACGGCTACTCGGGACGCGAGATCCTGGCCGAGTTCCGCCGGGCGACGGGCCTGCCGACGGCGACCAACATGATCGCCACGGACTGGCGGCAGCTCACCCACGCCCTGGCGCTCCAGTCGGTCTCGATCCCGCTCGCCGACCCCCACTTCTGGACCATGCGGGGCTCGGTGCGCGTGGCCCAGCTCTGCAACGCCATGGGCCTGACCTGGGGCTGCCACTCGAACAACCACTTCGACATCTCGCTCGCCATGGTCACCCACTGCGGAGCCGCGGCGCCGGGCCCGTACAACGCGCTCGACACCCACTGGATCTGGCAGGAGGGCCTGGAGCGGCTCACGGTCGAGCCGCCGCGCATCGTCGACGGCGAGATCGCGGTGCCGGACGCACCGGGCCTCGGCGTCGAGCTGGACATGGACCGGCTGCTGGCGGCCCACGAGCTGTACCTGAAGGAGGCCCTCGGCGCCCGGGACGACGCGGTCGCCATGCGCCACCTGGTTCCCGGGTGGGAGTTCGACCCCAAGCGACCCGCCCTGGTGCGCTGACCACCGCCCGGAGCCGGGCCCGCTCCGGCTCCGGCCGCCGCAAAAAGCGCCGCCGACCCCTTGCACCGGCCACGGACACCTCATTACTGTCCGGAGCAGGACGACCGAATGATCGGTCGTCCGGTATGGCATGGTTGGCGAGGGAGAAGGCGCGATGGCGGGCGGCTCGACGGACTCGAAGGGCCTGCTCGACGCGGGCGAGCGGCTGGACGCGGAGGCGCTGCGGACGCTCCAGCTCGAACGGCTGCGCGCGTCGCTGCGCCACGCCTACGAGAACGTGCCCTTCTACCGGGAGTCCTTCGACAAGGCCGGGCTGCGCCCCGACGACTGCCGCTCGCTCGCCGACCTGGCCCGCTTCCCGTTCACGACGAAGGCGGACCTGCGGGAGAACTACCCGTACGGGATGTTCGCCGTGCCGCAGGAGCGGATCCGGCGCATCCACGCGTCGAGCGGGACGACCGGCCGCCCCACGGTCGTCGGCTACACGGAGAACGACCTGTCCATGTGGGCCGACATGGTGGCCCGGTCGATCCGCGCGGCGGGCGGCCGGCCCGGCGACAAGGTCCACATCGCCTACGGCTACGGGCTGTTCACGGGCGGACTCGGTGCCCACTACGGCGCGGAACGGCTCGGCTGCACGGTGATCCCCGCGTCCGGCGGCATGACGGCACGTCAGGTCCAGCTCATCCAGGACCTGAAGCCCGAGATCATCATGGTGACGCCCTCGTACATGCTGACCCTCCTCGACGAGTTCGAGCGCCAGGGCGTGGACCCGCGCGGCACCTCCCTGCGGGTCGGCGTGTTCGGGGCCGAGCCGTGGACCGAGGAGATGCGCCGCGAGATCGAGGAGCGGTTCGCGATCGACGCGGTGGACATCTACGGCCTCTCGGAGGTCATCGGCCCCGGCGTCGCCCAGGAGTGCGTGGAGACCAAGGACGGTCTGCACATCTGGGAGGACCACTTCTACCCCGAGGTCGTCGACCCCTTCACCGGCGAGGTGCTGCCGGACGGCGCGGAGGGCGAACTGGTCTTCACCTCGCTCACCAAGGAGGCCATGCCGGTGATCCGTTACCGGACACGGGACTTGACGCGGCTGCTGCCCGGTACGGCGCGGGTCTTCCGCCGGATGGAGAAGATCACCGGACGCAGTGACGACATGGTGATCCTGCGCGGGGTGAATCTCTTCCCCACGCAGGTCGAGGAGATCGTGCTGCGGACACCGGGCGTCGCCCCGCACTTCCAGCTCCGGCTGACCCGCGAGGGCCGCCTGGACGCGCTCACCGTGCGGGCGGAGGCCCGGCCGGGTGCCACACCCGAGGCGCGCGAGGCGGCGGCGCGGGCGATCACCGCGGGCGTCAAGGACGGGATCGGCGTGTCGGTCACGGTGGAGATCGTCGAGCCGGAGTCCCTGGAGCGGTCGGTGGGCAAGCTGAAGCGGATCGTGGACCTGCGTCCGCGCGCCTGACCGGCCACGGACAGGGCCGCGGGGGCCCCTGACACCCCCGCGGCCCTGTCCGCTACGCCTTGCCGAAGCGGTCCCGCAGCTCCCGCTTCAGGATCTTGCCGCTGGCGTTGCGCGGCAGCTCGTCCACGAACAGGACCCGCTTGGGAGCCTTGAAGTGGGCGAGCTTCTCGCGTGCGTGGGCGATCAGTTCGTCCTCGCCGACCTCGCCCCGGGGGACGACGACCGCGGTGACGGCCTCGATCCA
Organism: Streptomyces sp. NPDC028298; assembly: GCF_055565895.1. Classification (NCBI taxonomy): domain Bacteria; kingdom Bacillati; phylum Actinomycetota; class Actinomycetes; order Kitasatosporales; family Streptomycetaceae; genus Streptomyces; species Streptomyces sp. NPDC028298. The sequence goes on along the minus strand of NZ_JBVHTL010000003.1, from coordinate 655,832 downwards.
GCGCTCGTCGGGCAGCCCGACGACGGCGACCTCGGCGACCTGCTCGTGGGTGTACAGGGCGTCCTCGACCTGGCGTGAAGCGACCAGCACCCCACCGGAGTTGATGACGTCCTTCACCCGGTCCACCACGGTGAAGTACCCGTGGGCGTCGCGCACCGCGAGGTCGCCCGAGTGGAACCAGCCGTCGCGGAACGCCTCGGCGGTCTCCTCGGGCTTGTCCCAGTAGCCCTCGCACAACTGCGGTGAGCGGTAGACGACTTCGCCCGGTGTCCCGTCCGGCACGTCCTTGCCGTCCTCGTCGACGACCCGCGCGTCCACGAAGAGCACCGGAGTCCCGCACGAGTCCATGCGGCCCTTGTGCTCGTCGGGGCCGAGGACGGTGGCGAGGGGGCCGATCTCGCTCTGCCCGAAGCAGTTGTAGAAGGCGAGCTTCGGCAGCCGTTCGCGCAGCCGTTCCAGGACGGGGACCGGCATGATCGACGCGCCGTAGTAGGCCTTGCGCAGGCCGCTCAGGTCGCGCTCGGCGAAGTCGGGACGGTTCGACAGCCCGATCCACACCGTGGGCGGGGCGAACAGGCTGTCCGCGCGGCCCGCCTCGATCAGGTCGAAGATCTGTCCGCCGTCCGGCGCGTCGAGGATCGTGTTCGAGGCGCCGACCGCGAGGTAGGGCAGCAGGAACACGTGCATCTGCGCCGAGTGGTAGAGCGGCAGCGAGTGCACCGGCAGGTCCCCGGCGCTCAGATCGAGGGCGGTGATCGCGCTCAGGTACTCGTGCACCAGGGCGCGGTGCGTCATCATCGCGCCCTTGGGCAGCGCGGTGGTGCCCGAGGTGTACAGAAGCTGCACGAGCGTGTCGCCGCGGGGCTCGTCACCGTCGTACGGGCGTGCCGCCTCCAGTCGTACGAGGAGCGAGTCGTCGGCGTCGCGCAGCGGCAGGGTCCGTACGCCCTCCGGGAGCCGGCCGGCGAGGTCGGGGTCGGTCAGGACCAGGGCGCATCCCGACTGGCCGACGATGTAGGCGAGGTCGTCACCGGTCAGGTTCTGGTTCACGGGGACATGGACGAGTCCCGCGCGGGAGCAGGCGAGGAAGCCGATCAGGTAGGCGTCCGAGTTGTGGCCGTAGGCGCCGACGCGGTCCCCGGGGTTCAGCCCCGCGTCGAGGAGGACGGTCGCCGCGCGGGAGACGGCCTCGTCGAGTTCCGCGTACGTCCAGGAGCGCTCCCGGTAGTCGACGGCGCGCCGCGCCGGTGTGCGCCGGGCACTGCGCCGCAGCACCCCGTCAACCGTACTGCCGTGTCCAGGCGTCATGTCACGTGATCCTCGGTCCACGGGAGGGGGAGGTCAAGTCACCGCACGCGAGCCGGACGGAAGCCGGACGGAGGCCGGGCGCGAGCCCGGCGGACACTCCGGCGGCGCACTACCCGTTGGTACCCTCAACCGCCCCTTCCCTCAATGATGTTGGGAGGCACGATGCGCACCCGTGCAAGACGGTTACTCGTCGCGGCCGTCGCTCTGTTGACGGCCGCGACCACGCTGCCCGCGGCCGCCGCCGAGCGGCACTCCGCACAGGAACATCCCTCGCACGGCGGCCTGTCGGCCGTGATCCGCTACACCGAGTACGGCATTCCGCACATCGTCGCGAAGGACTACGCGAACCTCGGCTTCGGCACCGGCTGGGCCCAGGCCGCCGACCAGGTGTGCACCCTGGCCGACGGGTTCGTGACCCTGCGCGGCGAGCGGTCCCGCTGGTTCGGGTCCGCCGCGGCACCGGACGGTTCGCTCTCCTCGGCGTCCACGAATCTCTCCAGCGACCTCTACTACCGCGGTGTGCGCGAGGCCGGCACGGTCGAGCACCTGCTCGCCGAGCCCGCGCCGCGCGGCCCCAGCCGCGATGTCAAGGACCTGATGCGGGGCTGGGCGGCCGGCTACAACGCGTGGCTGGCACGGAACCGCGTCACCGATCCGGCATGCCGGGGAGCCGCCTGGGTGCGCCCGGTGACCCAGGTGGACGTCGCCGCACGCGGGTTCGCGCTGGCCGTGCTCGGCGGCCAGGGGCGCGCGGCCGACGGCATCACGGCCGCGCAGCCACCTACGGGGGCGACGACCGGACCGGCGACGGCGGCGGGCGTCGCCGGGCCCGACGCGAAGCGCACCGCCGCCGCCGCACGCGAGTTGTTCGACACCGCCGACATGGGATCGAACGCGGTGGCCTTCAGCGGTGCCTCGACCGCGAACGGCCGCGGTCTGCTGCTCGGCAATCCGCACTATCCCTGGCAGGGCGGACGCCGCTTCTGGCAGGTGCAGCAGACGATCCCCGGCGAGCTGAACGTCCAGGGCGGCGCCCTGCTCGGCACGGCGACGGTGTCCATCGGTCACACCGCCCGGATCGCCTGGAGCCACACCGTCGCGACGGGCGTCACGCTCGACCTCCATCAGCTCACGCTCGATCCCGCCGATCCGACGACGTATCTCGTCGACGGCAGGCCGGAGCGGATGACCCGGCGCGGCGTCACCATCGACGTGCGGGACGGCACGCCGGTGACGCGCACCCAGTGGTGGACCCGGTACGGCCCCGTCGTCACCTCGCTCGGCGCCCAGGTGCCGCTGCCGTGGACGGCCACGACGGCGTACGCGCTCAACGACCCGAACGCGGCCAACCTCCGCGCCCCGGACACCGCGCTGGGCTTCAGCAGGGCCCGCGACACGGCGGGCGTCCTCGCGGCGCTCACCCGGACCCAGGGCCTGCCCTGGGTGAACACGATCGCCGCCGACTCCGGCGGCCACACCCTCTTCACCCAGTCGCAGGTGCTCCCGCGCATCACCGACGAGCTGGTCCAGCGCTGCTCGACGCCGCTGGGCCGGGCCCTGTACCCGTCGTCCGGGGTCGCCGTGCTGGACGGGTCGCGCGGCGACTGCGCGCTCGGCAGCGATCCCGACGCCGTGCAGCCGGGCATCTTCGGTCCGGCGAGAATGCCGGTGCTGAAGGACGCCGCGTACGCGGAGAACTCCAACGACAGTGCCTGGCTGGCGAACGCCGACCGGCCGCTGACCGGCTACGAGCGGGTGTTCGGCACGATCGGCACGCAACGCTCGATGCGCACGCGCGGCGCCGTCGAGGACGTGGCCGCGATGGCCGCGCGGGGTCGGCTGACCGTACGGGATCTCCAGGCGCAGCAGTTCGCGAACCGGGTGCCCGCGGGTGATCTCGTCGCGGCCGACGCGGCGCGGGCCTGTGCCGCGCTGCCGGGCGGCACGGCGACGGGCTCCGACGGCAGGGCCGTCGACGTGGGTCCGGCGTGCGGTGTGCTGGGGGCCTGGGACCGTTCGATGGACACCGGAAGCCGGGGCGCGCTGTTCTTCGACCGTTTCTGGCGGAAGCTGACGGCCACGGTGCCGGCGGCACGGCTGTGGAAGGTGCCGTTCTCGGCTGCCGATCCGGTCCGCACCCCGAACACCCTCGACACCTCCGTACCGGGCTTCGCGACGGCGCTGGCCGACACGGTGACGGAGCTCGGGGCGGCGGGCATCGCCCTCGACGCGCGGCTGGATTCCGGCCAGTTCGTCGTACGGGACGGCCGGCGCATCCCGGTGCCGGGCGGCACGGAGTCCCTGGGCGTGTGGAACAAGGTGGAGATGCCGTGGAATCCGGCGGCCGGCGGCTACACGGAGGTCACCACGGGGTCCTCGTACATCCAGGCCGTCGGCTGGGACGGCGGCCGCTGCCCGGTCGCCCGCACCCTGCTGACGTACTCCCAGTCCTCGAACCCGAACTCGCCGCACTTCAGCGATCAGACGCGGCTGTTCTCGGGTGGGCGGTGGGTGACCTCCCGGTTCTGCGAGAAGGACATCCTTTCGTCGCCGGGGCTCCGGGTGGTCCGGGTGAGCGACCAGCGCTGAACCCGGGCGGAAGGTGACGGCACGCGCGGTGCCCGGAGCGGATCCGGGCACCGCGCGCGGCCGGGTCACATCGTGCGGTCGCGGCCCTCCCAGTAGGGGTCGCGGAGCCGTCGCTTGTACAGCTTTCCGTTGGGGTCGCGGGGCATGGCGGCGATGAAGTCGACGCTCTTGGGCCGTTTGTAGCCGGCGAGCCGTCGCTCGCAGTGGGCGAGGATGTCGGCGGCCAGCGCCGCTCCGGCCTCGTGTCCGGGCGCGGCCTCGACCACGGCCTTGACCTCCTCGCCCCAGTCGTCGTGCGGGATGCCGAAGGCGGCCGCGTCGGCGACGGCGGGGTGGGAGAGCAGCGCGGCCTCGATCTCGGCCGGGTAGATGTTGACGCCGCCCGAGATGATCATGTCGATCTTGCGGTCGCGGAGGAAGAGGTAGCCGTCCTCGTCGAGCAGGCCGAGGTCGCCGACGGTGAAGAAGTCGCCGATGCGGTTCTTGCGGGTCTTGGTCTCGTCCTTGTGGTACGAGAATCCGCCGGTGCTCATCTTCATGTAGACGGTGCCGAGTTCACCGGGCGGCAGCCGGTTGCCGTCGTCGTCGAAGACGGCCAGTTCGCTGATGGGCCAGGCCTTGCCGACGGTGCCGGGCTTCTTCAGCCAGTCCTGGGCGGTCGCGAACGCGCCGCCGCCCTCGCTGGCCGCGTAGTACTCCTCGACGCACTCCCCCCACCAGGCGATCATGGCCCGTTTCACATGGTCGGGGCACGGGGCCGCGCCGTGGATGGCGTGCCGCATGGAGGTGACGTCGTAGCGGGCCCTGACCTCGTCGGGGAGGGCCAGCAGCCGGTGGAACTGGGTCGGCACCATGTGGGTGTGGGTGCACCCGTGCGCGTCGATGACGCGCAGCATCTCCTCGGGCGTCCACTTGTCCATGAGCACCAGCCGGTGGCCGATGTGCAGGGACGCGCCCGCGAACTGGAGGACCGCGGTGTGGTAGAGCGGCGAGCAGACGAGGTGCACGTTGCCGTCGAAGGGCCGGATGCCGAAGATGGCGAGGAAGCCGCCGAGATACGACTCCTCGGGGAGCTTGCCGGGCAGCGGGCGCCGGATGCCGCGCGGGCGGCCGGTGGTGCCCGAGGTGTAGTTCATGACCCAGCCGAGGGTGCGGTCGGCGGGTGCGGAGCCGGGCTGTCCGTCGAGGAGTTCGGTGTACGGCCGGAAGCCCTCGATCTCGCCCACGGCGTACCGCCGCTCCGGGGGGAGCTTCGCCTCGTCGGCGGCGCCCCGGGCGGCGTCGGCGAACCGTTCGTGGGCGATGAGGACCTTGGCCCCGGAGTCGGAGACGATCCAGGCGATCTCCGGGCCGACGAGATGGTGGTTGACCGGGACGAGGTACAGGCCCGCCTGCGAGGCGGCGAGGTAGGCGACGAGGAACTCGACGCCGTTGGGCAGGACGACCGCGAAGGAGTCGCCGCGTCCGAGGCCGGCGGCGCGCAGTCCGTGGACGAGGCGGTTGGCCGCCTCGTGCAGCCGCCCGGCGGTCCACTCCTCGCCGGCGGGGGTGATCAGGACGACGCGTCCGGGGTCGGCGGCGGCCTGGGCCCAGAAGCCGTTGGGTGCTGTGGTCATGCTCCTTCTCCCCTGCCCGCGATGCGGTTGATGCGGTCGACGGCTCGCTCGAAGCCCCGGGTCAGGTCGTCGAAGACCTCCTGGACGGAGCGTTCGCTGTTCATCCGGCCCACGATCTGCCCGACCGGCGTGCCGAGCAGCGGCTCCACCTCGTACTTCTGGATGCGGGAGACGGCGTCGGCGACCAGGAGCCCCTGGAGCGGCATGGGGAGCGTGCCGGGCCCGTCCGGGTCGTCCCAGGCGTCGGTCCACTCGGTGCGCAACTGGCGGGCGGGCTTGCCGGTCAGGGCGCGGGAGCGGACGGTGTCGCCGGAGCCGGCCGCGAGCAGTTTCCGGGTGACGGCCGGGGAGTGCATGTCGGCCTCCGTCACGGTCAGCCAGACCGAGCCGAGCCACACGCCCTGGGCGCCGAGACTGAGTGCGGCGGCCACCTGCTCTCCGCTGCCGATGCCGCCCGCCGCCAGGACGGGCAACGGGCCCACGGCGTCGACGACTTCGGGGGTGAGGACCATCGAGGCGATCTCCCCGGTGTGCCCGCCCGCCTCGTAGCCCTGGGCGACGACGATGTCGATGCCGGCCTCGGCGTGCTTGCGCGCGTGCCGGGCGCTGCCCGCGAGGGCCGCGACGAGCACGCCCCGGTCGTGGGCGCGCCGGACGACGTCGGCGGGCGGTGAGCCCAGCGCGTTGGCCAGGAGTCTGATCGGGTAGTCGAAGGCGACGTCGAGCTGGCCGCGGGCGACCTGTTCCATCCAGCCGGTGATGCGCCAGCCGGAGGCCTCGCCCTCGGCGAGTTCGGGGACGCCGTACTTGGCGAGGGTGTCCGCGACGAACCGGCGGTGCCCTTCCGGGATCATCGCCTCGACGTCGGCCTCGCTGACGCCCTCGACCTTCCTGGCGGGCATGACGACGTCCAGGCCGTAGGGACGGCCGTCGACGTTCGCCTCGATCCAGTCGAGGTCGCGTTCCAGGTCGGTGGGGGCGGTGTAGCGGACCGCGCCGAGCACACCGAACCCGCCCGCACGGCTGATGGCCGCGGCGACGGCGGGAAACGGCGTGAAGCCGAAAATGGCGTGCTCGACTCCCAGTTCCTTGCTCAGCTCCGTCTGCATGGGCGCAGGATGCCGCAGACGTCCGGACGAGGGAAGGCCTTTTCTGATACTCCGTCAGATATCCGGACGCCCATCCGGGAGGGTTGACACGCCCGCCCGTGACGGGAAAGTTTCACTCGGCACGGCAGACCCGGAAAGATACTTTCAGGCGACGCGAGCGAGAGGCTACCCGATGACCGAAGGCGTCCAGGGCCCGGCGAACGGCGGGCAGGACAGAGCAGGCGGCGGGCTGACCCGCCGTCAGTGGGGCAGAGGCGTACTGGCGGTGGGCGGGGCACTGGCACTCGCCCCCTTCCCCGCGGGACCGGCGGCGGCCTCGGCGGGGGCGGGCCACCGCACACTGAGGCACGGCACTCCTGGGCAGGCCGGACTGCTCGCCGGCCATCTGCGCCAACTCGTGGCGGACGCCCAGGCGTTCCTCGGCCCCTCACCCCGACACCCGTGGTACGCGGGCGCCGTCCTGCTCGCGGGCCGGGGCGGCACCGTCGCCCTGCACGAGCCGATCGGCATGGCCGTGCGCTACGCGGCGTACGACGAGAAGACCGACACCGGCGTCGAGTTCCCCGCCGAACAGCAGATCCCGGTGTCCGCGGACACGGTCTACGACCTGGCCTCCGTGTCCAAGCTGTTCACCTCCATCCTCGCGGTGCAGCAACTGGAGCGCGACACGCTGGAACTGGAGGCCCCCGTCGCCTCGTACCTCCCGGAGTTCGCGGGCGGCGGCAAGCAGGACGTGACCATCCGTCAACTGCTCACGCACACCTCCGGGTTCCGCTCCTGGATCCCGCTGTACAAGGCACCGACGCGCGAGGGCAAGCTCCAGCTCATCTGGGACGAGAAGCCCGCCACCGCGCCCGGCACCGCGTACCTGTACTCCGACCTGAACCTGATCTCGCTCCAGCTCGTCCTGGAGAGGATCACCGGCCGGACCCTCGACACCCTGCTGCGCGAGGAGATCACCGGCCCCCTCGGCATGGACCGCACCCGCTACAACCCGCCCGCCTCCTGGAAGCCGGGGATCGCCGCCACCGAGGACGCTCGGCTCCCGTGGTCGGGACTGGACCGCGGGCTCGTGTGGGGCGAGGTCCACGACGAGAACGCGTACTCCCTGGGCGGGGTCGCCGGTCACGCCGGGGTCTTCTCCAGCGCCTGGGACCTGGCGGTCCTCGGGCGCACCCTCCTGAACGGCGGCGCGTACGGCAAGGCGCGCATCCTGCGCCCGGAGTCGGTGGACCTGATGTTCACCGACTACAACACCGCGTTCCCCGGCGACGAGCACGGCCTCGGGTTCGAGCTCTACCAGCACTGGTACATGGGCGCCATGGCGACACCGCGCACCGCGGGGCACACCGGTTTCACCGGCACCTCGCTCGTCCTGGACCCGACGACCGACTCCTTCCTGATCGTCCTCGGCAACTCGGTCCACCCCGTGCGCACATGGCGATCCGGATCCGCTCCCCGGGTCGCCGCCGGCGACAACCTCGCCCGCGCCGTCGCGGTGCGTCCGGCGCACGGCCGTACCTCCTGGTTCTCCGGGATGGCGAGCGCGACCACGGCGACCCTCGCCCTTCCCGCGCTCGACACCACCGCCGCTCCCGCCCGTCTTCGCTGCGCGCTGTGGTGGGACACCGAACCCGGCTCTGACGCGCTGTTCCTGGAAGCCTCCACCGACGGCGGCTCGACCTGGCAACCGGTCCCCTTCACCACCCGGCGGCGGACCGAGGACCCGCAGGACCATCCGGCGGGCGCCGCCACCGGCTGGTCGGGCCGCGCCTGGCACCGGCTCGACGCCGACCTGCCGAGCGCACCGGCGCTCACCCTGCGCTGGCGGTACACGACCGACCGGCTGTACGTCGGCCGCGGCGCGTACGTCGGCGAACTGCGCGTCGAGTGCGGCGACCACACCCTCTTCGACGCGTCCCGCCCGGCGGACGCCGGACGGATCACGGCGGCGGGATGGGTGCCGTCCGAGGACTGACGGGACTGACGGCAGGACGGGGCGCACCCACACCGTACGGCGGTGCGCCCCTCCCGGCGACGGGCCTTGGGCCTAGCCCCCCTGGCCCAGGGACTCCAGTACGGCCTTGGCCGCGTTGTGGCCCGGCACTCCGCTCACCCCGCCGCCGCGCACCGCGCCCGCCCCGCACAGCATCACGTTGGCGTGCCGGGTCTCCACGCCCCAGCGGCCCGTGTCCTCCTGGGCGTAGGGGAAGGCGAGGTCGCGGTGGAAGATGTTGCCGCCCGGCAGCCGCAGGTCCCGCTCCAGGTCCAGCGGGGTCTTCGCCTCGATGCAGGGCCGGCCGTCGGCGTCGGTGGCCAGGCAGTCGGTGAGCGGTTCGGCGAGGTGAGCGTCGAGCTGCGCCAGGGTCGACTTCAGCAGTTCGTCGCGTACGGCGTCGTTGTCCCGCTCGAAGAGCCGGGCGGGCGTGTGGAGGCCGAAGAGCGTGAGGGTCTGGTAGCCCCGCTCGACGAGGTCCCGGCCGAGGATGCTGGGGTCGGTGAGCGAGTGGCAGTAGATCTCCGAGGGCGGGGCGGCGGGCAGCTCACCGGCCGCGGCCTGCGCGTGGGCGGCCGCCAGTTGCTCGTACCCCTCCGCGATGTGGAAGGTCCCGGAGAACGCCTCGCGCGGGTCGACGGAGGTGTCGCGGAGCCTCGGCAGCCGCTTGAGCAGCATGTTCACCTTGAGCTGCGCGCCCTCCGCCGGGGCCGGCGGCTCGTCTCCCGTGAGGTGGGCGAGCTCCTGCGGCGAGGCGTTCACCAGGACGTGCCGGGCCGCGACGACGCCTTCGCCCTCGGCCGTCCGGTAGGTGATCTCGGCGGACTTCCCGTCCGTCTCGATCCGCAGCACCTCGTGGCCGGTCTCGATCACCGCGCCCGCCGCGCGCGCCGCGCCGGTGATCGCGTCGGTGAGGGCGCCCATTCCCCCGACGGGCACGTCCCAGGCGCCGGTGCCGCCGCCGATCACGTGGTAGAGGAAGCAGCGGTTCTGCCGCAGCGAGGGGTCGTGGGCGTCGGCGAACGTGCCGATGAGCGCGTCGGTGAGCACGACACCGCGCACGAGGTCGTCGGCGAAGTACTCCTCGACGGCCGTGCCGACCGGTTCCTCGAAGAGGATCCTCCAGGCGTCCTCGTCGTCCACGCGCGCCCTCAACTCCTCGCGGGTGGGCAGCGGTTCGGTGAGCGTCGGGAACACCCGCCGGGCGACGCGGCCGGTCATCCCGTAGAAGCGCTGCCACGCCTCGTACTCGCGCTCGGACCCGGTCAGTCTGGCGAACGCCTCGCGGGTGCGCCGCTCTCCGCCCCCGACGAGCAGCCCGGTGGGCCGTCCGTCGCGTTCCACGGGGGTGTACGAGGAGACGGTCCGGCCCCGGACCCGGAAGTCGAGGCCCAGGTCCCGCACGATCTTCCGGGGCAGCAGGCTCACCAGGTACGAGTAGCGCGACAGCCGGGCGTCGACCCCGGCGAACGGCCGGGTGGAGACGGCCGCTCCCCCGGTGTTCCCCAGGCGCTCCAGCACCAGCACGGACCGTCCGGCGCGTGCCAGATAAGCGGCGGCGACCAGTCCGTTGTGGCCTCCGCCGACGATCACGACGTCATGTCCCTCGTGTACAGGCATGCCTCTTCGTAGCACGTGATGATCTACGGCGGCCAGGGGTGCGCGGCAAGCGGCGGCACCCGTACGGATCGGTCCCTCAGCGTCTCCCACGGGTGTTCAGGCGGGCGGCCTGGCGGGTCAGATGGTCGCGTTCGGCCAGGTCGGGCGCCTTGCGCGCGGCCTCCGCGTACAGCCGTGCCGCCTTCGCCAGGTCCCCGTCGCGCTCGTGGAGGTAGGCGGCCACCGCGGTGTGGCGGGGCAGCGAGTCGTCGAGCTCCGCGAGGGCGGCGAGGCCCGCGCGCGGTCCGTCGGCCTCGCCGACGGCGACCGCGCGGTTGAGCCGGACGACGGGACTGTCGGTCAGACCCGCGAGTTCGTCGTACCACTCGACGATCTGGACCCAGTCGGTCTCCTCGGCGGTGGGGGCGTCGGCGTGCAGGGCGGCGATGGCGGCCTGGGCCTGGAACTCGCCCAGCCGGTCGCGGGCGAGGGCCGCCTGGAGGATCGCGACGCCCTCGGCGATGGCCGTGGTGTCCCACAGCCCGCGGTCCTGCTCGGCCAGCGGCACCAGGCTGCCGTCGGGCGCGGTCCGGGCGGCGCGCCGGGCGTGGTGGAGCAGCATGAGCGCGAGCAGGCCGGCCACCTCGGGGTGGTCGACCTGGGCCGCGAGCTGCCGGGTGAGCCGGATGGCCTCGGCGACGAGGTCGACGTCGCCGGAGTAGCCCTCGTTGAAGACCAGGTACAGGACGCGCAGCACGGTGGCGACGTCGCCGTGCCGGTCGAGCCGCACGCCTGACACCGTGCGCTTGGCGCGGCTGATGCGCTGCGCCATGGTCGCCTCGGGCACCAGGTAGGCCTGGGCGATCTGGCGGGTGGTGAGCCCGCCGACGGCCCTGAGGGTGAGCGCGACCGCGGACGACGGTGTCAGCGAGGGATGGGCGCACAGGAAGTAGAGCTGGAGCGTGTCGTCCACCGAGGTCGCGGGTCCGGCCGCCGGTTCCTCTTCGACGAGGTCCTCGCGCCGGCGCCGGGCGGCGTCCGCCCGGGTCGCGTCGAGGAACCGGCGCCAGGCCACGGTGACCAGCCAGCCCTTGGGGTCCCGCGGCCGGTCGGCCGGCCAGACGCGCACGGCCTCGACGAGCGCGTCCTGGACGGCGTCCTCGGCCGCCGCGAAGTCGGCTCCGCGGCGGACGAGGACGGCGAGGACGCTCGGCGTGAGGCTCCGGAGCAGAGCCTCGTCCATGGGTGAGGTCACTCCGTGACCGTGTGGTGGGCGGTCAGGAACGGGCGCACCTCGAGCCACTCGTGAATCGGCTCGCCGCCCGCGCCCGGGGCGGCCGACAGCTCCCCGGCCAGCTCGACGGCACGCTCGTGGCTGTCGACGTCGATCACCATCCAGCCGGCGATGAGGTCCTTCGTCTCGGCGAACGGACCGTCGGTGACCGGCGGGCGGCCCTCGCCGTCGTACCGGACCCACTGGCCCTCGGGGGCGAGCGCCTGGCCGTCGACGAACTCGCCGGTCTTCTCCAGCCGGGCCGCGAAGTCGTTCATGTACTGGATGTGGGCGGTGATCTCCTCCGGCTTCCACTGGTCCATGGGTACGTCGTTGACCGCGGCCGGGGCGCCCCGGTAGTGCTTGAGAAGCAGGTACTTGGCCATCGTGATCTCCTCGGTACGGGTGCGACCCATTGTGGTCGCCTTCACTGCTGGGACGGAGCGGGCCACGGGTTCTCGACATCACCGGCCAAGATTTTTTCTCGCGCACGGCGATCGGTGGAGAAGCGCAGGTCAGCGCACCATCCGGCGGGCCACTTCAACACCGGCTGCGTCGATCGGCGCGTCCACCGGCGGTCTCCGCGGCGCCCGGACGGGCTGTCCTCGCAGCGCCCGGTCCGGCGGTCAGCGCCCCTGGGCCGCGCGCCGCTGCCGCAGCGCGGCGACCCTGCGGTACAGCTCCGCCGCTTCCCGTCCGTGCCCGAGCTGCTCCAGGCAGTGCGCCTCGTCGGTGCGGCTCGCGAGGGTGTCGGGGTGGTCGGCGCCGAGCACCCGCTCGCGGGCGGCCGCGACACGCCGGTACTCGGTGAGCGCGTCGGCCCAGCGCCCGAGCCAGCCGAGCCCGACGGCGACCTCGCGCCGGCTGACCAGGGTGTCGGGATGGTCGGGGCCGAGGGCGCGCTCGCGGATGACGCACACGTCACGGGACTCGGCGAGGGCCTCCTCCCAGCGGCCGAGGCGGCCGAGGTTCACACCGAGCCCGTGCCGGGCGCGCAGGGTCTCGGGGTGGGTGGGGCCCTGCGCCCGGGTGCGGTCGCCGACGAGCGAGCGGTACAGCTCCAGCGCCTGGGCGCTGTGGCCGAGTCTGCCCAGGCAGATGCCCACCTCGTAGCGGGCGGCGAGGGTGTCCGGATGGTCGGGGCCGAGCGCCCGCGCGCGGGCCGCGGCCACCTCCTGGTAGGTGTGCAGCGCCTCCGGCCAGCGTCCCAACTGACCGAGTGCGTAGGCAACTTCGTAGCGGGTGACCAGGGTGTCGGGGTGGGCGGGGCCGAGCACCCGGGCGCGGGCCACGGCGACTTCGGCCGCCATGCGGTACGAGTCCTCCAGGCGTCCGAGTCTGCTGAGGTTGAAGGCGAGGTTGTGGCGGCAGCGCAGGGTGTCCGGGTGGTCGGGGCCCATCGCGCGCTGCCGGGCGGCGAGGACCGACGTGTAGGCCTGGTGGGCCTCGAAGTGACGCCCCAACTGGCCAAGGACGTAGGCCATCTCCTGTCGCGCGGCCAGGGTGTCGGGGTGGTCGACGCCGAGCACCCGCTCTCTGGCCTGGGCGACACGCGCGTACTCGCCGAGTGCCTCACCGGGGCGCCCGGTGCGGCTGAGGGTGAAGCCGACCTCGTACCGGCTGGCGAGCGTGTCCGGGTGGTCGGGCCCGAGCAGTCGCTCCCGTTCGGCGGCGACCGACCGGTGGATCTCGCCCGCCTCGGCCCACCGGCCGAGCCGGCCGAGGCTCAGGCCCGCGTTGTGCCGCCCGACCAGGGCGGTGATCGCCTCCGCCGCGGGTGCCGGTCCTTCGCCGCTTCCGAGGGGCGGGACCGCGGCGGAGGGGCGGGTGGTCCAGGCTCCGGTGAGACCGGCGGACGCGTCGGGCGGGGTGGCGCGCCATCCCGCGCCGGTGGCCTTGTGGCCGGTCGTCATGCCCTGGGTCCAGGACGGCAGCCGGGGTGCGCGGGAGGGCGGCAGCTCGGGCCGGGCCGGGAACCGCGGTGTGGCGGAGTTCCGTTCGCCTCCGGGGTGCGGCGGGGCCGGGGCGACCACGGTCGGCACGTACAGGGGCGCGGTGCGCCCGGCGGTGATGCGGCGGGCCAGTTCACTTGCGTCCTGCGGGCGCTGTTCGGGCCGTTTCGCGAGCAGGTCGAGGATGATCCGCTCCAGGTACTCGGGGAGGTCGGAGCGGTGGCCGCGCGGCGGCTCGGGCACGGTGTCGCGGTGGCCGACGAGGATGGCCCAGGCGTCGCCGAGGTCGAACGGCGGGGCTCCGGTGGCGATCTCGTAGAGCACGCAGCCGAAGGAGTAGAGGTCGCTGCGCTGGTCGACCTCCGCTCCGCTGATCTGTTCCGGCGACATGTAGTGCGGGGTGCCCATCGCGACGCCGGTGCCGGTGAGCCGTGAGGTGAACCCGATGTCGTGGCCGAGGCGGGCGATGCCGAAGTCGCAGATCTTCACCGTGCCGTCGGTCAGCCGCATGATGTTCGCCGGCTTCAGGTCGCGGTGCACGATGCTCTGCTGGTGGGTGTACGCGAGCGCGGCGGTCACCTGGTCGGCGATGTCGACGATGTCGTCGACCGCGAGCGGGTGGGGCCGGTTGTCCTCGAGGAGCTGGCCGAGGTTGTGCCCCTCCAGCAGTTCCATCACCAGGTAGAGCACCCCGTCGGACTCTCCGAAGTCGTGGACGACGGTCACTCCGCGGTGCTGGAGGGACGCGGCGACCCTGGCCTCGCGCCGGAACCGTTCGCGCAGGACACGGGCGAAGGACGGATCGTGGTGCGGGCCGAGCGGCTTGAGGCACTTGACGGCCACCTGGCGGCCCAGGGATTCGTCCCGCGCCCGCCATACCTCGCCCATTCCGCCGCGCCCGATCGGATCGAGGAGCCGGTACCGGCCCTGGATCAGCCTGCTCTCCGCCATCTCCGGTGATCGCCCCCGTCATGCTCGGCCCCGAGCCCACCCCTGGCCTCGTCCAGTATGACGAGCGGTCAGCCGACTTTGTACGGCGTCGAAGGCGAGCCGGGGCCGAGCCGTGACACGGTCGGGAGAATGTCTCCGGCCGTACGTTGCCGACGCGGCCGTACGGGAACACAGCGCGCCGTGGTGCCCATGACACCCGGCGTCGGCTCACGGCGACGGGCGCCCGGTGCGGGGCTGCCGCGCGGCGCGTGGGCGTACGACGACAGGACAGGGCGCGCGGAACCGGCGCGCACGCCCCCCTGAGGGCGTACGCGCCGGGTGAGGCCGGGGTTCCGCGGGGCCGGACGCTCAGCCCCGCAGGGCCGACAGGAAGATGCCGGGCAGGGCGGACATCCTGCGCCTCGCGGCGTAGGCGGTGAGCCTGCGCATCGTCGTGCGGCCCGTGCGGTTGGTGACGTAGTACGGCGGCCGGGGCGAGAGGGAGGGCGACCCGGTGAACAGGCCGCGTGGCGCGGGCGCGAAGGGTGCCCGCAGGACGGTCTTCTCCACGTCCTCCAGCATGAAGGCGTTGTGCACGAATCCGATGCCGCTGCCGATGTCCTGCCGCGTGTGCCCCGGGAACGCGCCCCAGGGCGTGTAGCCGAGCAGAAACCCGAACGCCGACCAGCAGTTGACGCCGATCGTGCCGTAACGCAGCGCGGAGAGCGCCTCGTTCACGGCGGTCCGGTGTGCGTGTTCCGTGCGGGGATGGACCAGCACGGTCGCGCCGAGCGTGCCCGGAAGCCGGGTGTCGGCGAACTCCACGGCCGCCCGCAGGAATGCGGCCGGGTCCTCGCCGGGCAGCCGGACCACGCCCAGGGCGCTGGCGAACACCTCGTCGGTGAGCATCGGGTCGTCCGGGTCGGTGATGTCGGGCACGAGGAGGCGGCAGGCTCCGTCGCCGAGCGCCTCGGCCTCCCCATGGGCCCGGGCCACCGCGTCCAGGCGGTCGGCCGCGCCGGGATAGTAGTCGCTGCGGGACGGCAGGGCGCGCAGCAGTCGGCGGATCTCGGCGAGCAGCCGTTCGGTGCCGTCCCAGTCGCGCGGCACGAGAAGGATCTGGGTGGCGACGCAGTTGTGACCGGAGTTGTTCATCTTGCTGGTCACGATGTGTTCGGCCTGGTAGCGGAGGTCGGCCGCGCTCCACGGCCCCGGCACGACGATGCAGGGGCTCACACCGCCCAGTTCGCTCGTGAGGGGCTTGTCGATCCGGGGCGCGTTCTCCCTGCGGCGCTCGTCGGCCTGTTCGTCCGTGCCCCAGACGATGGCGTCGTGGGTGCGTTCGCTGCCGGTGACGTGGATGGCGTCGACGTGGTCGTGGGCGGTGAGGTAGGCGCCCGCCTCCGCTCCCCCGTCGACGAACCTGACCCAGCCGCGGTCCACGAACTCCTCGAAGACCTTCTCGAAGTGGGGCCGGAGGTAGCCGTTGACCGGGTTCATCTTGGCGAGGACGACCTGCCCTTCCGCATACAGCTTGTGCAGGACGTCGAGCGGCGTGATCGCCGATACGTTCCCCGCGCCGAGCACCAGCCCGACGGCCGGGCCGGGCGCGGCTCCCCGGTACGGCCCGGCGGCACGCTCCCGTACCTGCTCGGGCGTCGTCCCCGGCCGGGTCCACACCTGTGCCGAGAAGCCGTTGAGCAGGAGACGGTCCCCGGCGGTGGCCGGGAACACGTCGACCACGGTCCGGCCGTCCCGGTCACGGACGGCCCGGGCGGGAAGCGGTTCCTTGCCGGCCGCGATCCTGCGCAGGACGTGGAGGTGGGCGCCCACGGTCTGGGCGAGCGCCCAGGGCGCGGACACCCAGTCCTCGGCGGCCCAACCCGCCGTCGCGTCATAGCCCTTGGCGCGGGCCGCGTCGGCGACCATGGCGGATGCTGCGGCGTCGATCCGCGGAAGCATGCGCTCCAGCAGGCCGATCCGCTGCGCCAGCGGGGTGGCGGTCCAGCTCCCGGCGTTGGCGCGCAGGTCGGCGAGCGCGCGGTCGAGGGAGACGGTGTCGAGGGCCGGGGCGGTGGTCAAGGGGCAACTCCTGGGGTGTGGGGCGTGGTTGGGAGTGGGGGGCGCCTGGGACCGGGGGTGCGGATGGCGCAGGGCCGGGGGTGGGGCCGGCGGGGGACCGGTGGTGGGGCCGGTGAGGCCTCGGCTTCGAGGTCAGGTGTCCAGCCGGGCGATGTCCCGCTGCGGGTCGACCATCAGGAAGGAGGCGGCGGCACCGAGGGTGAGCAGCAGCCCGGAGACCAGGACGGCGCTTTGGTATCCGCCGACGCCCCGGGCGTCGACCAGGGCTCCGACGACGGCGGGCGCGGCGAGTCCGGCCGCGGTGACCACGGCGTTCATCGTGCCCAGGGCGCCGCCCCCGCGGGACGGCGGGGCGAGTTCGGCGACGGTGGTCGCGGCGATCGTCGGGTACGAACCGCCGAGGCCGAAGCCGAGGGCGAGCAGGACGGTCGTGGCCGTCCTGCCGTCGGCGAGCGGCAGGGCGAGACAGCAGGCGGCACCGAGGGCGAGCAGCCCGCCGCCCACCCATCCACGGGCGCGGCGGCTGCCGATCCCGCGCCGCATCAGCCACCCGGTGACGGCCGCCTGGCCCAGCAGCGCGAGCGCCCCGACGAGCCAGGGGGCGATCACGACGGTGCCCGCAGCATCCGCCGAGTATCCGAGGGCGTTGCGCAGATAGGAGGGCAGCCAGACGAGCATCAGGGCCACGCACCAGTAGCTCGTGAAGTAGGCGAGGGTGATGCCGATCCAGGTACGGCTGGCGAAGATCTTCCGGTACGGAACGTCCGCCCGCGTCTTCACCGGCCGGACGACTGCCGCTTCCGTACCGGCTTCCGTGCCGGCGCCCGCACCGGCGTCCATACCGGCCTCCGTACCGGATTCCTTGCCGACGGAGTGTCCGCCATCGGCGCCGAGTGCGGCCCAGGCCACGGCCCACACCAGTCCCGCGGCGGCGAGCACCCACAGGGCGGCCCGCCATCCGTGGTGCTGGATCACCCAGGACAGTCCGGGCGCGGAGACGATCACGCCGAGGGTGACGCCCAGGGTGACCAGCGCGCCAGGGAGGTTGCGCCGCTCGTCGGGGAACCACGACAGAGTGGCCTTTTGCGCCACGGGGAACGCGGGCCCTTCCGCCGCGCCGAGGAACATCCGCGAGGCGACGAGGACGGCGAGGCCGCCCCCGAACGCGGCCGGCACCTGGGCCACCGACCACAGGACGGCCATCACG
Organism: Streptomyces sp. NPDC028298; assembly: GCF_055565895.1. Taxonomy (NCBI): domain Bacteria; kingdom Bacillati; phylum Actinomycetota; class Actinomycetes; order Kitasatosporales; family Streptomycetaceae; genus Streptomyces; species Streptomyces sp. NPDC028298. Next base: position 638,171 of record NZ_JBVHTL010000003.1, on the reverse strand, counting down.
AGGATGAGCGTCTTGGTGGACAGCCGGTCGGCAGCGAGTCCGACGACCACGGCGGCCACGGAGAAGAGCAGGAAGAACGCGCTGTTGGCGAGCCCGAACTGAGTGGCGCTCAGGTCGAGGTCGGCGCGGATCTCGTCGGCGGCCAGGCCCAGTACGGACTTGTCCGCGAAGTTGACCATCATGAAGACGACGAGCAGCGCGGTCACCGTCCAGGCGCGGGTGCCGCCGCCGGTGGCCGGGGAGGTCCCGGCCGACGGCCGGTGCACGGTGGGTACCGCGGTCATGGTTGCTCCTGTCGGAGAGGGACGACGGCCTTGCGCGGCAGGCCCGTCGGAGTGGTGCGGGCCGGACCGAATCGGATCGGCCCGGCCCGGATCGGGCCGAGCCGGGCCGGGCCGGGCCGGGTTCAGGACAGCGGGACGCCCGCGATGGCGATGCGCTCCATGACGCGACGCCGCGGGTAGTAGTCGTTGATCGCGTAGTGCTGGGTGGCGATGTTGTCCCAGACGGCGATCGAGTCGGGCTCCCAGTGGAAGCGGACCTGGTACTCGGGGATGCGCGCCTGGAGCACCAGGATGTCGAGGAGTTCGCGGCTCTCCGCGTCCGTCAGGCCCTGGATGCGGGTGGTGAAGGGCTCGTTGACGTACAGGGTCCGGCGGCCGCTGCGCGGGTGGCGCACCGCCACGGGGTGCTCGGCGCGCGGCGACAGTGCGCGGAAGGCGGCCTTCTGCTCGTCGTTCATGAGCGCGCCCCAACTGGGTTCCCAGTCGTGGACGGCGGTGAGGTGCTCGATGCGCTCCTTCAAGTCGTCGGGCAGGTTGTCGTAGGCGGCGGCCATGTCCGCCCACAGGGTGTCGCCGCCCGCGGCGGGGACCTCGACGGCGCGCAGCACGGAGCCGAGTGCCGGGTTGGCCATGAAGGAGTGGTCGCTGTGCCAGATGTTCTTGTTGCCGGCGGCCTTCGCGTCCTTGGCGAGGCGGGAGACACCGGCGGTCTCGGTCTTCGGGAAGAAGGGGTTGGGCTCCGGGGAGCCCCAGACGGCGGAGAGCGCGAGCTGGTGTTCGGCGGTGAAGCCGGTCTGGTCGCGGAAGAAGATCACCTTCCACTCCAGCAGCGCCTGCCGCAGCTCCTCGGCGAGCTCGTCGTCGATCGGGCGGGTCAGGTCGACTCCGCCGAGCACGGCACCGAAGTGCGGGGTGAGCGGGGCGATCTCCAGGCGCTGATAGGCGGCGGGCGCGGCACCGGGGGCGAGCCGTTCCAGGACGCGGCTTCCGTAGTGCATGAGCGGCTTGTCCAGGACGGGCTTCGGGCGCTCGACGGCACTGGTCACGACAGGGTGCACGGGGGTTCCTCCCAACGGCGAACCAAATACGTAACCGGCAGTATCGATATTGAGCGACGGCGGGGCAAGGGGGTACGGCGGGTGGATTTCACCGGGGCGAGGTACGGGCCGGCAGCCGAGCCGCGTACGGGCGGAGCCCGTCACGTACGGGCGAGCCGGTCGCCGCATGACCCGGTGGCCGGTCGGCACACGGATCGGTAGCGGGTCTGCACAGGACCGGTAGCGGGTCTGTACACGGACCGGTGGCCGGTCACGTACCGGCGGGTCGGCTGCGGCGCTCCGGAGAAGCGGAGGTCAGGCGTCCGACGTCAGGGCCGGACGGCCACCGCTCGGGCGATCATGTCCACCATCGAGTCGACGAGCGCCTGGTCCGGCAGCCGCAGTTCCCCGATCATCCGGAAGACCAGCGAGGCCGCGACCAGGGTCGAGGCGTCCGTCAGGTCGACGTCGGGACGCACCTCGCCGCGGGCGACACCGCGCTCCAGCAGGTTCCGGGTCTGGCTCATGACCCGTGCCGTGTAGGCGCGGTAGGCGGCGGGCTCGGCACCCGCCTCGGCGGAGGCGCCGATCACCCCGGCGAGCAGGCGCGCGACACCGGGCTGCCGGTACGCCTCCATGCGCGCCGTCAGAACGGCCCGCAGCTCGGCACGGAAGTCACCCATGTCCGGAACGCTCAGCGACCCGATCCGCGACTCGGCGGCGGCGATGACGAGGTCCTGCTTGGTGGGCCAGCGCCGGTACATCGCCGGCTTGCTGACCCCGGCCCGGGCCGCGACGGCGTCCATGGTCAGCGCGCCCATGCCGCTCTCCGTGACCAGCTCCACGACGGCGTCCAGCACCGCCGCGGTGACGTGCTCCTGCCGCGGCCGTCCCGGCCCCCGCCGTGCGCCCTCCACCCGCTGTTCCGCCATGCCGCGACCCTAGTCGACGTGCCCGGACCGATTCCCCCTGCGCCCCTCGGGGGCCGGGCGGGCTCTGGCGTGAAGCTCTGAATGGTGGTTCACTTCTTTCATGGCGTACCGCAAGACCCCTTCCGAGATCCGCCGGCTGGAAGCGGCCCGAGAGAACCTGATCGCCTGCGCCACCGCGGTCGTGGCCGAGGTGGGCTGGGCCCAGACGTCGGTGACCGCGGTGGCCGACTCGGCGGGCATCTCGGCCGGCTCGGTGTACCAGCACTTCCCGTCCAAGGCGGCTCTCGCCGTGGAGGTGTTCCGGCGCGCCGCGGGCCGTGAGGTGGAGGTGCTCGGCGAGGTCCTGGACGGCGAGGGCGACCCCGTCGAACGGCTCGCCCGGGGGATCGAGGTGTTCGCGCGCCGGGCCTTGGAGAACCGCGGCTTGGCCTACGCCCTGCTCGCCGCCCCGGCCGAGGCCGCGGTGGGCGCCGAGCGCCTCGCATTCCGGCGCCGCTACCGCGCGTTGTTCGCCGAGGTGGTGCGCCAGGGCATGGCGGCCGGCCTGCTGCCCGCGCAGAACGGCGAGATCACCGCCGCGGCGCTCACCGGCGCGATCGGGGAGGTGCTGGTGGACCCGCTCGGCGCCCCGGCGGAGCAAGCACCGGACGAACTCCTCGCGGAAATCACCGAGATGGCCCTGCGGTGCGCGGGCGCCGCTCCCTGCTCATCCCCGCCCCTCCCCGCCGACCGCACACCGGAGGTTCCCGCATGACCGCGACCACCACGGCGCACAGTCACCCCACCGCCGTGACCCACGAAGTCACCAACCAGGCACCGCCGTTGACGGGTCACGACGCCGCGGCCGACCCCGTGCTGCTCGAAGGCGTGAACCGCGAGGGCGCTTCCTGGCACCTCGACGAGCTCCACCGGTTCGGCCGGTACGTGGGCAGCGCGGAGGCGCAGACCTGGGCGGACCAGGCCAACCGTCACGAGCCGGAACTGCGTACCCACGACCGCTACGGCCATCGCGTGGACGAGGTCGACTTCCACCCCGCCTACCACGCGCTCATGGACGCCTCGGTGAGCGCGGGCCTCGCGGGCGCCGCCTGGGCGGACGACCGCCCCGGCGCCCATGTCGCGCGGGCGGCGGGCTTCATGCTGGCCACGATGCTGGAGCCGGGCCATCTGTGCCCCGTCTCCATGACGTACGCGGTGGTCCCCGCCCTGCGTCACTCCCCCGAACTCGCCAAGGTCTACGAGCCCCTGCTGACCAGCCGTGTCTACGAGGCCGGACTGCGCACCCCGGCCGAGAAGCCCGGCCTGCTCGCCGGGATGGGCATGACCGAGAAGCAGGGCGGCAGTGACGTACGCGCCAACACCACCACCGCGACCGAGCGGAGTGACGGCACCTGGCGGCTGCGCGGCCACAAGTGGTTCACCAGCGCCCCGATGAACGACCTGTTCCTCGTCCTGGCGCAGGCGCCCGGCGGGCTCTCCTGCTTCCTCGTCCCGCGCGTGCTGCCCGACGGCAGCCGCAACACCTTCCGTGTCCAGCGGCTCAAGGACAAGCTCGGCAACCGTTCCAACGCCAGCAGCGAGCCCGAGTTCGACGACACCGTGGCCTGGCTCGTCGGCCCCGAGGGCAAGGGCGTGCGCACCATCATCGAGATGGTGACCATGACGCGCCTGGACTGTGTGCTCGGCTCCGCCGCCGGTACCCGCGCGGCCCTCGCCCAGGCCGCCCATCACGCGCGTCACCGCTCCGCGTTCGGCGCGAAGCTGATCGACCAGCCGCTCATGCGCAACGTCCTCGCCGATCTGGCACTGGAGTCGGAGGCGGCCACCACGCTCGCCCTGCGGCTGGCCGGCGCCGCGGACCGGGCCCAGCGCGGGGACGCCGGGGAGCGCGCCTTCCTGCGCCTGGCCACGGCCGTCGGCAAGTACTGGGTGTGCAAGCGCCAGCCCGCCGCGGTCGCCGAAGCCCTCGAATGCCTGGGCGGCAACGGCTACGACGAGGCGTCCGGCATGCCCCGGCTGTACCGCGAGGCCCCGCTCAACAGCATCTGGGAGGGCTCGGGCAACGTCAGCGCCCTCGACATGCTGCGCGCCCTCACGCGTGAGCCCGACTCGCTGGAGGCGTTCCACGCGGAGATCGAGCAGGCGACCGGCACCGACCCCCGGTTCGACGCCGCCTGGCGGGAGTTGCGGGGCGAGCTCGTCCTGACGGAGGACGCGCCCCTGCGCGCCCGCCGGGTCGCCGAACGCGCCGCCCTCGTCCTCCAGGCCTCCCTGCTCATCCGCCACGCACCACCCGCGGTGTCCGACGCCTTCTGCGCCTCCCGCCTGGCCGGCGACCGGGGCCTGGCCTTCGGCACCCTGCCCCCGGGCACGGATTTCGCGGGGGTGCTGGAACGCCTTCCCGCCTGACGGCGCCATCCTGCGCCGCCGGGCAACGGGGGCTCCAGAAATGCCATCTGACCCGATATGGCGACGACACCTGACCCCTCCACCGGCTCGACCGGGCGGGCCCGCGCGATCGGTCTCGTCGTAGGGGCATGCCTGGCGGCGAGCGCGTGCGGTTTCACGGGCGGCTCCGCCCGGCCGTCCGCGGCGCCGTCCGGCGGGCCCGGCCGGCCGTCCGCGCCCGGCTACCAGCAGGCGTACGACGCCGGATTCGCCAGGGGCGAGCGGCTGTTCACGGACGGCGGCAAGGGCTCCGCGGTACGGGAGGTGAACGGTGGGTGTGTCCGGCGCTCCCTCACCGCGAAGCCCACGGCCGTGGTGGACCTCGACCGGGGAGCATGGGTTCTGGGCTGCAAACAGGGCAGCGCGAACAGCGTCCCCCACCCCCCGAGCGGTCCCGTGACCCGGCGTGAACCCGACCCGGACCTGCTCCACCGCTTCGGGAGCTGGGCGCGGCAGAACGAGGCCGCGGACTCCGCCCACCACCTCACCGAGGTCACGCTGGTCCACCTCGACGGCGACGCCTACGACGTCGAGCTCACCACCACGTACACCGCCGGAGCCGAGGGACCGGGCGTGCACGGCCTGGCCCGTGACTTCGCGCGCTGGTGGGACGGCGACGACGGTGACGGAACCGCCTGGAATGTCGTCGTCGCCGACAGCGACGGGCAACGCCTCGCCGCCCGCGCCCTGCACGCCCGCGACACATCGTCGTGACCGACGCACTGCGCAGCCGTTCCGAGCCCCTCGCGCACCACAAACCCCCGGCCAGCGCTTGCTCACCAGGGCCGGCCGCCCAATGCTGGATCTGAGGACTGCACCCGGGCGGACCGCCCGGGTGAGCCGGTCATGGCAGGCGGCCCGCTTATGCTCCGCCGCCTGTCCGGGTGACTGCGCCCCGAACCGCCGACCGCGTCGTAGGTCAGGCGACCCTGCCGCCCCCCGCTGCCCTCGCGACATCGGGCGGCAGCGTCCAGGCTGGTCATGAGCCCCCTCGGCCACTCCTCGCCGAGGTGAAGGAGCTGATCACCATGACGAACCTGGCGGGATTCCCGCAGCGCCCGGTCCGGGTGAACGCGCGTGTCGACTCGCCACTGTCCCGATGGCTGTGGCTCGTGAAGTGGATCCTCGCCATTCCGCACTACGTGGTGCTGTTCTTCCTCTGGATCGCCTTCACCGTGGTGACCGTGATCGCGTTCTTCGCCATCCTGTTCACCGAGCGCTACCCCCGCGGCTTGTTCGACTTCAACCTGGGTGTGCTGCGCTGGAGTTGGCGGGTCTCGTACTACTCGTACGACGCCCTGGGCACCGACCGGTACCCGCCGTTCAGCCTGGGCGAGGAACCGGACTACCCGGCACGGCTGGACATCGCCTACCCCGAGCGGCTCTCCCGCGGCCTGGTCCTCGTCAAGTGGTGGCTCCTGGCCATCCCGCAGTACGTGATCATCGGCTTCTTCCTCGGCGGCGCCCAGTTCGGATGGTGGTCCGGCGGGCTGATCGGCGTGCTGACGATCATCGCGGCCGTGATCCTGGCCTTCACCGAGAAATACCCGAGGGACCTGTTCGCCCTGATCATCGGCCTCAACCGGTGGGTCCTGCGGGTCACCGCCTACGTCACCCTGATGACGGACGCCTACCCGCCGTTCCGCCTGGACCAGGGCGGCTCCGAGGATCAGTTCGTGACGGAGTAGGAGTGCGCGCCGGTTCCGGCCAGCCCGCCGCCGTCGGCGATCAGGTACTCGTCGCGGATCGGGCGGCCCACGAACCAGGACTCCAGGATCTCGCGGGTGCCCGCGGCGTACCGGGCCTGCGCGGACAGCGACGAGCCCGAGATGTGCGGGGTCATGCCGTGGTGCGGCATGGTCCGCCAGGGGTGGTCGGCGGGGGCCGGCTGCGGGTACCAGACGTCGCCCGCGTAGCCCGCCAACCGCCCGCTGCGCAGCGCGCGGTCCACGGCGTCCCGGTCGACGATCTTCGCCCGGGCGGTGTTGATGAGGTACGCGCCGCGCTTCATCGTCGCCAGCAGGTCGTCACCGAAGAGGCCTTCGGTCTCGGGGTGCAGGGGGGCGTTGATCGTGACGACGTCACAGTGCGGGACCATCTCTGCGGCCGAGGCGTGGAAGACGAGCCCCAGTTCGCGTTCGGTCTTCTCCGGGAGCCGGTGCCGGTCGGTGTAGTGCAGCTTCACGTCGAACGGGGCGAGACGGCGCAGGACCGCGAGGCCGATGCGTCCGGCGGCGACCGTCCCGACGTGCATGCCCTCCAGGTCGTACGAACGGGCCACGCAGTCGGCGATGTTCCAGCCGCCGTCGAGGACGACCTGGTGGGACGCCAGGTAGTTGCGGACCAGGGAGAGCGTCGTCATCACGACGTGTTCGGCGACGCTGATGCTGTTGCAGTACGTCACTTCGGCGACCGTCACCCCGTGCGCGATCGCGGCGTCGAGGTCGACATGGTCGGAGCCGATGCCCGCGGTGACGGCCAGTTTCAGGTTCTTCGCGGCGGCGATCCGCTCCGCTGTCAGGTAGGCCGGCCAGAACGGCTGGGAGATCACCACGTCCGCGTCCGGCAGCTCCCGCTCGAAGACCGAGCCGTCGCCGTCCTTGTCGGAGGTGACGACGAGGGTGTGCCCCGCCTTCTCCAGGTAGGCGCGCAGGCCGAGTTCGCCCGAGACGCTGCCGAGCAGATGGCCCGGCGTGAAGTCGATCGCCTCGGGGGCCGGGGTGGTCTGGCCGCCAGGGTAGTGGTCGATGGCGGGGAGGTCGTCGCGGGCGTACGTCGTCGGGTATCCGTCGGAGGGGTCGTCGTACAGGACGCAGAGCACCTTGGCCATGTCTCGGCTCCTCAACTGGCTTTGCGGGAAGGTGCCGTTCACGATCCTCGGGGTCATTCGCGCCGGTCAAAGCGAACCTCGCTATGCGCTCATAGCCCGCCGCTATGAGTCGCGCTCGCGCAGGAAGGAGCGCAGCAGCACGTCGAGCGCGTCGCGGACGCCGGCCTCGCGCGCCACGGCGACGAGGGCCCCGGACGTACCCAGCACCCTGGCCATGCTCGATCCGGCCCGGACCGAAGGACCGTTGCGGCTCGACCGGGCGTCCTACTTCCTGTCGACGATCGAGCTCCGCCGGGGCAAGGCACCGACGATGGCCCCCTGGCGCAAGCGACTGTTCATCGCGACCTCGTACATCACCGCGGACGCCGCCGAGTACTTCGGCCTCCCCCGGGACCGCACGGTCATCATGGGTTCTCAGATCGACGTGTAGCAGGAAGCGGGCCCGCCGTTTGTCGCGTAGGCGCCGGAGGCCGCGACCAGCTCGCGAGCGAGCTCTGTCGGGACCGGAGGGGTCAGGGGAGCCGTGGTCACCCTCGACGTGCCGTGCTGAGTCGGTCAACGAGAGGTGCGCGACCCTGCGGCCGACCGTACGAGGGCGACCGCGGGTGCGGCGGCCAGGAGGACCGCCAAGGTCGCGTAGCCGTGATCGAGGGTGGTGAGCGTGGCGACGACGGCGACGAGCAACGGGCCGCCCGCGTCGCCGAGTTCACGGCCGAGCTCGGCGGCGCCCATCGTCTGGCCGAGCCGTTCGGCGGGGGTCGACGCGGCCAGGGCGGCGAAGCCGAGCGGGGTGATCAGGCCCGTTCCGGTGCCGATCAGGGCCGCGCCGGAGAGCAGCCCCGGAACGCCCGGCAGGGTCGCGCAGCCCAGACCGGCGGCGGCGAGCAGCAGCCCCGACGTGATCCCGCCCCGTGCGGTCAGGCGCCCGGCGTCCAGGGCGCGTCCTGCCCAGGGCTGGACGACGGCGGCGCAGGCGGCGAGCACCGACACGGCCGCGCCCGTGGCGACCGTGTCCAGGCCGTCCGCCCGGCCGGTGACGGGCAGGAAGCCCACGCCGACGGACAGGGCGGCGGTCGCCGCGGCCAGCGCCGCGGTCGGGCGGAGGAAGTCCGGATGTGTGAGCCGTCTGGCCAGGTCAAGCACCGTCTGACGGACCTTCGGCAGCGGCGGCACCACGGGAACGGCGAGCGCCGCCCAGCAGGCGACGGCCGCGCCGAGCACCGCGAGGACCGTGAACAGCAGCCGCAGCCCGCCCGCCCACACGAGCACTCCGCCGAGCAGCGGGCCGAGCGTGTAGCCGACGGACTTGTAGAAGCCGTAGCTGCCGAAAGCCCTGCCGCGCTTCGCCGCCGGGTTGAGCCGGGCGACCAGCGCGGAGGCCGAGGGCGAGAAGGCGGACGCGGCGGCGCCCTGGCCCAGGCGCGCCGCCCACAGCAGTCCTGGCCTGTCCGCCACCGCGTACACGGCGGAGGCGGCGGCGAACGCGACGAGCCCGCCGAGCAGGACCGGACGGGCCCCGACACGGTCCGCGAGCGTGCCGAAGACCGGCTTGAGCAACACCTCAGCGCCGTCGTACAGGGCGAGCAGCCCGCCGAGCACCATCAGCGACGTGACCGCACCGCTCCCGTGGCCGCCGAGGTTCGCGGCGATGCCGTGCGCGCCGAACGCGGTCGTGAACCCGGCCGCGTACAACGGCCACATCTGCCGTGCCGGGGCCGGCCGGGGGTCGGGAGTGCCGGTCATCGGCCGCTCCGGCGTCCCGCGCGGGGCACGGAAGTCCTGCTCCGTGCAGCCTTCACGAGCATGCGCATACGAGGCCCTTGATGTAGGCGGGGTCGGTCCAGGAGTCCGTCACGTTCCCCGGGCGTCGGCCGATCACCCACTGCGCCGAGGGGGGGACGCCATCATCTTCTCCGCGAGCCCGGCTTTCCACCTGGCATGCGGGAAAGGATCCATGGTTCACGTCGGCCAGGTGTGGCTCCTGTCCGAGCCGAGCCCGTCGGCCGGGCGGCCCGCCTTCGCGAGGAAGTCGTCGGCGCCCGCCTCCCCCGGCGATGAGCGGGCCACCTTGGCCTACGGGTCTCCGCGTCAGGGAAGGCGGAACCGGAGTCGGCAGATCACGGCGTCGGTCTCCCGCCTCACCGCGTGGGCGACCACCGCTCCCCGCTGGTTCTGGAGGAGGCGCTGCCACAGCCGCTCCGGTTCGGTCTCCGGGATCAGCACGGTCACCCGGGTGCCGGGTGCGGCGGCGGCCACCTCGCGGACGTACGCGGCTATGGGACGCCCCAGGCCGCGCCGTTCGCACGCGAGCCGCACCAGCTCCACCCCCGGGTCCCACCGCGCCCACGCACGCTCGAAGGCGAGCGTCGCCGCCTGGTCCTCGGGATCCGCGTAGCAGACGGTCACCGCGCGGACCTCGTCGCCGAGCGAGGCCGCCGCGGTCAACGCCTCCGACGTGAGCCGGGAGAGCGAGGAGACCGGCACGACGACCAGAGAGCGCTCGCGACGGGGAGCCTCGGGGACGCGGCCGAGTCCGAGCCGCTCGCCGATCCGGCCATAGGCGCGGTGCACCGCCTCGAAGCCCACCACCAGTGCCGGGAGTGCGAGCACGATCAGCCAGGCGCCGTCCGTGAACTTGCTCGCGGTGACGACGACCGCGGCGACACCGGTGAGGAGTGCGCCGAAGCCGTTGAGCAGTGCCTTCCCTCGCCGGCCGCGCGGCCTGTCCGTCAGCCAGTGTTTGACCATGCCCACCTGAGCGATCGTGAAGCCGACGAAGACGCCGATGGCGAACAGGGGCACGAGGGTGTTCGTGTCCCCGCCGGAGAAGACGAGCAGCGCGGCCGAGACGACGGCCAGCGCCAGGACGCCGTGCCGGTGGACCTGCCGGTCGGCCTTCAGGGCGAAGACGTGCGGGGCGTAGTTGTCGCGGGCGAGCAGTTTCATCAGGACGGGGAGCCCGCCGAAGGAGGTGTTCGCGGAGAGCGCCAGCAGGATCATCGTGGCGAACTGGATGACGTAGAAGGCCCAGTTGTGGCCGAGGGAGGCGTCCGCGAGCTGGGCGAGGACGGTGACGCCCTCGACCGGCTGGAGATGGAAGCGGCCGATCAGCACCGACAGACCGACCAGCATCAGTCCGAGTACGGCGCCCAGGGCCACCTCGGCGTGCTGTGCTCGGCGCACCCGCGGCACCCGGAAGGACGGGACGGCGTTCGCGATGGCCTCCACACCCGTCAGCGCGGCACAACCGGAGGCGAACGCCTTCAGCAGGAGCAGCGCGCCCACGGTCGAGGCGTTGTCCGCGAGAACGGAGGCGTGCCCGTCCGCGGTCACCGTGCTCACGGGGTGGGACCGGAAGAGCCCGACGATGATCAGTACGAGGATCGAGCCGACGAAGACGACCGTCGGCACGATGAACGCTCTCGCCGACTCCACGATCCCGCGCAGGTTGACGCCCGTGATCAAGGCCAGCACCGCCAGGCACAGCCACAGCCGGTCTTCGTACAGGGCCGGGAAGGCAGAGGTCAGGGCCGCGACGCCGGCCGTCACGGCGACCGCGACGTTGAGGACGTAGTCCAGCAGCAGCGAGGCCGCGGCCACCAGGCTGGTGCGCGGGCCCAGGTGCCTCTTGGCCACGGCGTAGGAGCCACCGCCGTCCGGGAAGGCCGCGATGACCTGCCGATAGGAGGCCACCAGAACGGCCAGCAGGCCGGCGATGGCCAGTGTCACCGGCATCGTGAAGCCCAGTCCGTGGGCGCCGGCGGCGGCGAGGACGAGGACGATCGCCTCCGGGCCGTACGCCACCGACGCCATCGCGTCCAGTGACAGGGCCGCGAGCCCGGTGACGGCGGTCAGCCGATGCCGCTCGCCCGTATCGGGGGGCTCCTCACCGGAGGGGACGGCGTCCGGTCGCTCGGTGGGGGTCAGGACGGACATGGGTGCGTGCTCCTTCGTTCCTCAGCCCCGCACGACGGCCGACGGGCGCGCGGGTGCACCCAGGTTCAGTCCGGAACCCGGATCGGCGGCCGTTCCTTGCGCCTTCTTCGCGCCCGATCGGCCTGCCTTGACGGGACCTTGACGGGAAGGAGGGCGGAGATCCGGGCCAGGCCCTGGGATCACCGGCCTGGTTCGGCCTGCCTGCCACGACGCGAGTCGCGCCGGTACACGCGTATGAGACGCGTCAGCATCCGCTTCTCCGGCGTCAGAGGTCCGTCAGCGACGATGGCCGGACCCGGCAGGGCCGCATAGCGTCGGTCGCGTGGAAGGAAACGGACCCGTCGGCTCGATCGGTGACCGGAACTGGCGTGGCAGCGTGCGGCTCGCGGTGACCTGCGCCCTGCTGTTCTGTGGCCTGGCCCTGCTCGTCGACTGGGACGCGGGGAGCGTCACGTCCCTGCGCGCCCTGCTGTGGCTCGCGGTGTCCGCGGCGGTGGGCGTCGTCCTGCTGCCGCCCCGGGTGAGCGCCGGTCCCGGCTGGCTGGCGGTCCGCACGCCGTGGCGCCGACGGGTCGTCCGCACGGACGCGTTGACGAGCGTGCGGCAGTACGACGGTGTCTCCTCCCACCTCGTACTGCGCGACGCGAGCGGGCACCGGTTGGAGCTCGACCCCCGTGTCCTGACCGCGAACCCGCTGATCTGGCACGAACTCGACACCGGCGTGCGCCGCTCCGTCGAGCGCGGCACCCTGCGCCAGGGAGCCGAGCTCCTCGACCGTCTGGGACACCGGATCGACGACGAGACGGTGCGTGCCGTGCTCAGGGCGTCGGGACTCTCCGGCTGAGCGGCGGCCCGGCGCCGACCGGCCGATGTCCGTCGACAGCGTGAAGCGATTGATGGGTTGGGGGTGTTCCTACTGCGGGGACGGCTCAGTGACTCGTGGGACGCGGGCGGCCGAGCGCGAACCGGCTCGGTCCGGGCTCTCCGCGTACCAGCGCGGCCGCCAACTCGCCGATGACCGAGGCGAACTTGAAGCCGTGCCCGGAGAACCCTCCCAGCACGGTGACCGGGCCCTGCCGGTCGATCACGAAGTCATGGTCGGGGGTGGTGGTGTACAGGCAGGTCACGGCCTCGGGCGCGGTGTGGTCCACGCCGGGGAGCCAGCGCTCGGCGTACGCCGCCAGTTCTCGCAGGATCGCGGGGTCCGGGGTGCGGTCGCGCCGGTCGGGGTCGACGACCGGGCCGACGCCGTGGAAGCCCGCCTTCACGCCGTCGACGCTGCCGAGTCCGTACACCCCGTCCGCGGTGAGGCCGTCCACGGGCAGCGCGGCGCCCGGGTGGTGGATGTAGCTGGGCCAGGTGAGCGCGTCCGCCGCGGGGAAGTGCGCGGGCTGCTCCTGGGTGACACGCAGCACCGGTACGCCGCCGACCGGCGGAGCGGTACCGCCGCCCAGCATTCCGGGCGCCCAGCCGCCGACCGCGACCACGACCGCGTCGGCGCGCAGTTCCTCCTCCGTGTCCGTGACCACCCGGACCTCGGCGTCGCCGTGCACCGACAGCCCGGTCACCCGGACGCCGTGCCGGACCTCCGCGCCGTGTGCCCGCGCCGCCTGCTGGAAGGCGGTGACCGCTTCGTCGGCGTGCAGGCGTCCGGCCTCCGGGTGGAACACCGCGCCGGTGTCGGCGCGCAGCCCCGGCCAGCGCTCGGCGACCTCCTCCGGGGCCAGCCGCTCGGCGGGGTGTCCGGCGGCGGTCAGCGTCTCGTACAGTGCCTCGGTCGTGGCGGCCGGGCCGTGGTCGAGGGCTCCGGTGAGGGTGAGCACCTGCCGTCCCGTCTCCTGTTCCAGCCGCCGCCACAGCGGCAGCGACCGCGCGGCGAGCCCGACGTAGAAGGGGTCCGGGTAGGCGAGCCGGAAGATCCGCGAGGTGCCGTGCGAGCTGCCCCGGTCGTGGCCGGGCGGGAACCGCTCCAGCAGGGTGACGCGGTCACCCTGGGCTGCGAGCCGCCATGCGGCGGACGAGCCCATGACCCCGCCACCGATGACGACGACTCGACGAGAAGACACGATGCTCGATCCTTCGGTGAACACCCCGGACCGACCGGGCAACCGGACGCCCCGGGGTTTTCCAGCCTGACCTGCAACGTTCTATCAGCCGTCAGCCCGGAGCGAACCAGCCGGGTCCACCCCGCCCGTCCCCGAGACGGCGCCGGTCACGAGGGCCCGCATGCTCCGTCTGCCCAGGGTGGCGCGAACCGAGAGCACGTCACCAGGGCACCTCTCCCTCGTCGTTGAAGAAGCGTCCCGTCGGCCCGTCGTCCGACACGGTGGCCAGCCGGATCGCGGCGGCCGCGCCCTGCTGGGGAGTGCGCACTCCCGTGAAGCCGTTGAGGTCGGTCGCCGTGAAACCGGGGCAGACGGCGTTGATCAGGATGTTGGTGCCGGCCAGTTCCTTGGCGTACTGCACGGTGACGGCGTTGAGGAACGTCTTCGACGGAGCGTAGGCGATGGAGATGGGGCCGGTCTCGGTGCCGGGCGTGGTCTGGAGTGTGAGGGAGCCGACGCTGCTGGAGACGTTCACGATCCGCGGCGACGGCGAGCGGCGCAGCAGCGGGAGCAGGGCGTTGGTGACACGGATGACGCCGATCACGTTGGTCTCCACGGCCGACCGTACCCGGTTCACGTCGACCGTGGTGGGCTCCTGCGGTCCGCCGCCGGTGATCGCCGCGTTGTTGACGAGCGCGTCGAGCCGTCCGGCCCGCTCCTCCATCAGCCGAGCCGCCGCGGTGACGCCGGCGTCGTCGGTCACGTCCAGCGGCACGCCGAACGCGTCGGCTCCGGCGGCTCGCAACTTGTCCACGGCGGTCTCGCGCCGCTCCTCGTTCCGCGCGCCGACTCCGACGGACCAGCCGAGGGCGCCGAGCCCGGCGGCGATCTCGTACCCGATGCCCTTGTTGGCCCCGGTCACCAGCGCGACCTTGTGGTGGTTCACGGTGTTCGTCTCACTCATGACACCGATACTTCTCCCCTGCCGGACAGGGCGTCCAAGACCGACTGGGTGGACGGCGATACCGCCCGGGTATCGCTCCTGGCCCTCCCGGTTAGGCTGGCGGGGTGGAGACACGTGAGCTGCGGTACTTCGTCGCGGTCGCCGAGGAGCTGCACTTCGGCCGGGCCGCGCGGCGGCTCGGGATCGCCCAGCCCCCGCTGTCACGGGCGATCGGCGGACTCGAACGGCGCCTGGGCACGCTCCTGCTGGAGCGCGGCAGCCGGGGTGTCTCCCTGACCGGGGCGGGGGCGGTGCTGCTGCGGGAGGCGCGGGCGGCGCTGGACGCCGTCGAGGCCGCCGAACGGCGCACCCGCCGGGCCGCGCTCGCGGCGACCGGCAGCCCCGCCGTGGTCCTGGCCGCGAAGGCGGGCGCTTCCGGTGAACTGCTGGCGAAACTCCTCAACGCCTACGCCGCCGAGCCCGGCGCCGTCGCGGTGGACGTCGTGCTGTGCGGGCCGGGTGAGCAGACGCGGTTGCTGCACGACGGCCGGGCCGACGTGGCCCTGCTGCATCGGCCGTTCGACGACACGGCCGGCTTCGACACCGAGGAGCTGCACTCCGAGGGTCAGGTGGCGATCCTCCCGGCGGGCCACCCTCTCGGCGCCCGCCCCCACGTGCGGCTCGCCGAGGTCACCGACCTTCCCGACCTGCCCCTGCCCCGCTGGCCCCACCCTGACGGCACGTTCCCGGACGGCCCCGGACCGCAGGTGCGCGACCACACGCAACTCACCCAGCTCATCGCCCTCGGCCGCGCCTGCGCGGTCGTGCCGGAGTCGGGCCGCACCGGCCTGCGCGAGGACCTCACCGCCGTACCGGTCCGCGACGCCCCCCACGTCACCACGGTCATCGCCTGGCCCCCGCACAGCCGCTCGACGGCGGTCGCGGGGCTGGTCCGCGCCGCCACCGCCCTGTGACCGCCGGCGAAGTGACGACAGGCCTGCCTTGGTGACATCGTCGTGTGACCAGGCTCGGTGGTTGGCACTGGACAACGTTCGCGACCTGCACCGATGCCAAGTAGCTCCAGCAACTGGAGACACGGAATCAGCAAGATAGTTGGCATTTCGGTACACCGCAGGTCACGGGGTGTTTCGCGGAGGGCACTGGGGGCCATCCGCACTCCGGGCGAAGGGCCCGCTCAGGTGCGGCCGACGGACATCAGGTCCCGACGCAGCTTCTCTGCTGATGATCCGCACGGTGATGCATCCAGAGCACCACGTCGCAGACTCGCAACGTGCTGACGGTTACTGGGAGATCGGCGGAATGCCGTAGGGCGGTCAGATCGCGATGCAGCGCATGGTCGTCGGCACGCCATGCGCCATGCAGGTCGAGCCAGAACGACTTCGGCCGGCCGAGAACGCACCGAACGACTTGGTCGTAGACCGGCAGCAGCCGCGGGCGCTTTCGGGCAAGGAGCTTGCCTGCCGTCACCCACCCGAATCCGGGCTGGTCGCAGAGAACGCGCCAGGCAGTGTGGGCCGGAGCCCCTTCGGCCAGGTCGGCAGCCTCGGCCTCGACCATGTCGATGTCGAAGCGAACGCTGCTCAGCAGCTCGGACAACCGGATTCCAAGGTCGCCTTCGAGTAGATCGACGGCGACCTGCGCAGGAATCCTGACCGAGAGAGTCTGCACGGCAATCAGGTCGTCGGCGGTCACTACGTTCGCGACCGCCTGACGGTCCCCTCCGCCGGCCAGATGCTCGAAGCGACTACCCGTGAACGGCACTGCCTCATCGAGCAGGCCGATGCCGAAATAGCGTCGGAGATCGGGTACGGCCTGATCAGAGGTGATGAGGCTGTTCAGCCGGTGGGCGAGCGTCGGTTGACTCAATGCCGCAACCAGGTGGCGAAGGCGTCGGCTGTGCGTGGCGCGGGTTCGGCATTGCAGACGGCTCCCAGGGTGGCCATCCGTTTCCTGCCGTGTTTCTCCCCGATGGAGCACGGTGGGCAGGTCCTGCGCTGGCTCGGCCGGCCAATGCTGGAGCAATCGCTCCACGATGCCCACCCGTAAGGCGGTTCGACGGTGCCTCCCGAGGCCGTATCCACAGCGCGCGTCCTCTGGACGCGAACGGACTGCCCGGGGGGCCGCCGCCCGGTCCCCCGGCAGTGCGGAATGGCGTGAGCGTTCGCATCGTTCGCAGCCCCGGTGACGGACGCCGGATCGGCTCCCGTCAGGTAGAGGACGCGCGCAGCGCCGCGTACTGGGTGGCGGGTGGCTGGGCTCAGATCCAGGTGTCGAGCCACATTCTGGTGTGCCAGTCGGCGTACGGGATCGTCTGTCCGGTGTAGACCGGGAAGAAGTAGATGAAGTTCCAGGCGATGAGCAGGACCAGCAGGCCCGCGGCCACCGCGCCTCGTATGCGGCGCCCCTGAGTCGCTCCCGCAGGACCCAACAGGGCTCCCAGCATCATCGTCACGGCCAGGCACAGGTAGGGCACGAAGACGACCGCGTAGAAGGAGAAGATCGTGCGGTCCTGGTAGAGGAACCAGGGCAGATAGCCGGCACCTACCGCACAGAGGATCGCGCCGGAGCGCCAGTCACGGCGCAGCGCCCATCGGTAGAGCAGGTACACGAGTGCGCAGCACGCCAACCACCACAGGAGCGGTGTTCCCAGGGCGAGGATTGCCTGTGCGCAGCCGGCCGTCGCGTGGCAGCCGTCCTGCCCGGGTGCCGGCGACTGGTAGTGGAACAGCACAGGGCGACCGAGGACCGGCCAACTCCAGGGGTTCGACTGGTACTTGTGGGGAGTACTCAGTCCCACATTGAACTGGTAGACGGCGTGCTCGTAGTGCCACAGGCTGCGCAACGGTGCCGGGATCCACGACCAGGTGCCACCCCGGGCGTCCGCCCAGTGGCGTGCGTAGCCGTTGTCGGACAGGAACCAGCCGGTCCATGCCGTCAGGTACGTCAGGACAGCGACCGGGGCGAGGGACAGCACCGACCAGCCGAGGTCCTTACGCAGCGCCGCGCGGTAGGGGCGGTGCGCTCCTGCCACGCGGCGAGCGCCGACATCCCACAGCAGGGTGAGGATCACGAAGAAGGCGAGGAAGTACAGGCCGTTCCATTTGGTCGAGGCCGCCAGGCCCAGGCACAGGCCTGCGGCAAGCCGCCAGGGTCGCGCTCCCGTCCCGGCACGGTCGCCGGTGTGTCCGTCCGGGCGCACCCGGCCGTCCTCGTCGACCGGCAGAGCTGCCGCGAGCCGGGCCCGCGAGCTGTCGCGGTCGATGAGCAGGCAGCCGAACGCGGCCAGTACGAAGAACATGACGACGAGGTCCAGCAGCGCGGTGCGGCTCATCACGTAGTGCAGACCGTCCACGGCCATCAGCGCTCCGGCCAGGCAGCCCATCAGGGTCGAACGGAACAGGCGGCGTCCTATTCGGCACAGCATCAGCACCGACAGCGTGCCAAGGAGCGCCGTCATGAAACGCCAGCCGAAGGGGGTGAGGCCGAAGATCCACTCGCCGAGGGCGATGACCCATTTGCCCGTCGGCGGGTGCGCGACGAAGGACCCGGTGTCGGAGAGCGGGATCACCTGCGGACCGGCGAGGATCTGCGGGTCGGAGATCTTGCTGCTGGGCCAGGTGCCCTCGTAGCCGAACCGCAGCATCGACCAGGCGTCCTTGGCGTAATACGTCTCGTCGAACATGACCGCCCGCGGGCTGCCCAGGCGCCAAAAACGCGGCAGCCCGGCCAGGAGCGCCACCAGCAGCGGCCCGCCCCACTGCGACCAGCGCGCCAGCCGGCGCCCCGCTGCCGGGGAGAACCCGAGCGTGCGCCAAAGCCATGACCCGGGTTCGGGAAACGGCACGACCAGGCGCTCGCGCACGGACACAGACGGACGCCCGACGTGCCCGAAGTCCCGCAGCCGCCGCTCCCAGGAGGCCGGCCGGCCATTCACCCCCTCCCCTGACTCGTCGACCAACACGGGCGTTTTCTCATGGATCACTGGTGAGCCTTCTCATGTGGAGGACAGGACGAGCGGGAGCAACTGCCCGGCAATCGGTGGTCGGTGGTCGTCACGCCGGCTCAGGCCGGCCCTCGCTGACCGCGACTGCCTGAACCCGGACAAGACGCAGTCTGGAGGAGGTTGAGGCCGACACCGGCTCGAGCGTTGAAGAACGGTGCGTTATCTGCCCCCTCTTGCGGCCAAGGCGGAACGGGCACACGACGGAGCAGGCAGGAGACGGCGCCGGACCGACGTGGCAAAGGACAGAACAAGCCCGCCGCGCCCTCACGTTGGACACGAAATTCACCTACCAGGAGCGATCTGAGTCCCCGCAGGTTCCGCGTTTCCCGAACCGGTAACCCACTTCGGCGCAAACCGTGCCGGGCAGGAGCTGTCCATTGACAGGGAAGCCGGTCGCCGTCGCGTCGCCGACCTGCAGCGACCACGTTGGGTGTCACTGGTGCGAGAGGCGTCGGCCGTCTACCTGATCCGGGCCGAGGCGTGCGCGACGAAGTGTTGAGGAATGTCCGCGCCTCAGCCGACCTCGTCCGCAGTTCTTCGCGCTCTGTTGCGCGGTGAAGCGCGCCGATCATCCCGATGGTCTGCTCCGCCTGTGCATGCAGGTCGTCATCGGGTACGAGCAGGCGCAGTCGGTGAACAGCTTGGAAGGCCTGACCACGGATCCGCAAAGCTTCCGTTCTGGCCGCCACGTGCGCCGGACCGTCACGTTCCTCGTCCTGACGGTGCCACCAGTCGTGCCGGCTCCGTATCAATTCGTTGGTCGCTGCGGTGAAGGACAGAACGGCGCTGCTCCGACGTCCTCGCCACCGCCTGCGACCGGCCCGTTGCCTCGGTGCAGACAGGCGACCTCGAGGCGCACCTGCGCAAGGCCCAATCTCCATAGAAACGGGGCACACCAGGGTTCGGTGGCAGGTCATCCGCCGACGCCCCGGGGCGAACGGCGAGGGACACCTGAGACTCGACACGGTTCGGGACTCCCTGCGACCAGAATCTGCACCTCCGCGTCTCCGTACGCACAATCATTGAGTAGTTGACACGAACGCGCAGCACGCCGGAAGCTCAACAGCCCTGAGGAAGCAACAGGTCAGCCGCCTCGGACAGGCTGCAAGCCGGGCCCGCTACCCTCAGGTCCGCGCCCTGTGTACGGTGCCAACTATCCCGCTTTTGTGCCAACTGAAAAGCTTCGTCACATCGCGTCAGCGCCGCACGCGGGGCATCCCCAGCCCGATCCACGAGATGATCTCCCGCTGGATCTCGTTGTTGCCGCCGCCGAAGGTGAAGATCACGGCCGAGCGGTAGCCGCGTTCGAGTTCGCCGTGCAGGACGGCGCCGGCCGAGCCCTCCTTGAGGACACCGGGAGCCGCCACGATCTCCATCAGCCAGGCGTACGCGTCCCGGCGCGCCTCGGAGCCGTACACCTTGACGGCGGAGGCGTCCTGCGGGGTGAGCGTGCCCTCCTGGACGGCGTTCACCATGCGCCAGTTGAGGAGTTTCATGGCGTCCAGCCGGGTGTGCGTGCGCGCGAGGAGGCGGCGCACCCACGGGAGGTCGACGACGCGGCGGCCGTCGGCGAGCTTGGTCTCCATCGCCCAGCGCTGGACGTCGTGCAGGGCGCGGATGGCCATGGTGCCGTGTGCCGCGAGGGTGACGCGCTCGTGGTTGAGCTGGTTGGTGATCAGCCGCCAGCCCTTGTTCTCCTCGCCGACCCGGCGCGTGGCGGGGACGCGGATGTTCTCGTAGTAGCTGGCCGTGGTGTCGTGCGAGGCGAGCGTGTTGATCAGGGTGCAGGAGTAGCCGGGGTCGGAGGTCGGGACGAGGAGCATGGTGATGCCCTTGTGCGGCGGGGCGTCCGGGTCGGTGCGGACCGCGAGCCACACCCAGTCGGCCGTGTCGCCGTTGGTCGTCCAGATCTTCTGGCCGTCGACCGTGTAGTGGCCGCTCTCCTCGTCGCCCTCCCGCACGGCCCGGGTCCGGAGCGCGGCCAGGTCGGTCCCGGCACCGGGCTCGCTGTAGCCGATCGCGAAGTCGATCTCACCGGCCAGGATCTTCGGCAGGAAGTACGACTTCTGCTCCTCCGTTCCGAACCGCATGATCGTCGGCCCCACCGTGTTGAGCGCCATCAGTGGCAACGGCACCCCGGCCTGGGCGGCCTCGTCGAAGAAGATGAACTGCTCCATCGGGCTCAGGCCCCGCCCGCCGTACTCCTTGGGCCAGCCGACCCCGAGCCAGCCGTCGGTGCCGAGGCGTCGGATCGTCTCGCGGTAGAAGCGCTTCTGCGCCGCGGGATCGCCGTAGCGGGCGTAGGCGTTGTCCGGCACCAACTCGGCGAAGTAGAGACGAAGTTCGGTCCGCAACCGCTGCTGCTCCGGCGTGTATTCGAGATGCACGGCGCCTCCTGCTCCCCGAGCCCGACCTGACGGCGCACACCGTAGAACGTGTTCCAGAAATTGGGAATGCCGATGACGCGGACGGCTACGGGGAGATGACCTGCCGAGGGTGTGGGGTGCAGGCGTCGGGGCGAGGCGTGGGATGCGGGTGTGGCTGCGGGGTGCGCACGAGGGGGCGGTGTCCGGTCTCCCGGGCACCGCCCCCTCGTGCGGGCCGGTTTCCCGGCCCTCGCGCAACAGCGTGGCTCGTACGTCCCCTGTCGCCGTCAGTGGCAGGGGAACCCGAGCAGGTGCCGGGCGTCGTGGACCCACTCGTGGACGTTCTCGCCGGAGACGAGGGAGGTGGCGCCCTGTTCGGCACCGACGAAGTAGAGCAGGACCAGCATGAGGATGCCGAAGAACGCCGCCCAGGGGACGATCGCGCCGATCGGCAGCTTGGCGGGAACGGCGGTGGGCGTGGCGGTCGGCTGGACGACGGACTGCGCCATGGGCAGAACCTCCTGGGGAACTCGCGTCCCGTCTCGGTGGTGCACAGGACGACAGCCACGGGTCTGACTTGCCCGCGTCTGTCACCCCTGGCCGGAGTGACATGTGCCGGGCTTACAGTGGCGCGACCGTGCCGGATTTCCACCGGGCTTCCGTCGAACCGTCGTCAATATCCATGTGACCGTACCGCGAAGCAGTCGGCCCGGCCAAGGGCGCACACCCCGGCGCTCCGTGCGCCCTGCGGTTCGTGGAGCATGACGGTGGGACAGTAACGTGCCTGATGGGCCCGGGGATTCCGCCTCTGTCCACGGGTACGCCGCACGATCCGCACCACACGACGGACGGAGCGGGCTGGACCATGGCACACGGTCCGAGCCCGCGACACATGAGAGTGAAGGCATGACCAGCCGAGTGATCTTGATCTCCGCGGCGATCAGCGAGGCGCTGCGCGAGGCCCGCTTCGACGACGGGAGTCCGGTGGACGCCTCGGGCCTGCGGGCGGCACGCGCGGCCGCCGACGCGGGCGCCGTTCCGGCGGGCGGACGCCTGTGGGTCTCCCCCACCGCGCGATGCCGGCAGACCGCCGAGGCACTCGGACTCGAAGGCGCCGCCGAGACACCGGAGTTGGCCCCGCTCGACGTGGGCCGCTGGCGCGGGGCGACGCTGACCGAGGTGAGCGCGAAGGAGCCGGAGGCGGTGGCACGCTGGCTCGCCGATCCGACGGCGGCGCCGCACGACGGCGAGTCTGTGGTGGCGTTCTGCGACCGGGTGACGGAACGCCTGGACACGGCGGCCGGTTTCGACGGCCGCACCGTCGCCGTGGTGGAGCCCGAGGTCGTACGGGCGCTGGTGGTACGGGTGTTGGGGGCGCCGGAGCATGCGTTCTGGCGTGTGGACGTGCCGCCGCTCACCGTGACGGAGTTGAGCGGGCGCGCCGGACGCTGGAACCTCCGCGCCGGACGCCCGCTCGTCGGGCCTGCCTGATCCGGGTGGGCCGGGTCTGCGCTGCTCCGGGCGACGATCCGGGGCCGCCCGACGTGGGCCCGCGAGGCCTCACCGTAACGTGGCGATGAAGTCCGTGCAGGAGCGCGCGCATTCGCGGCATTTCCGCGCGGCGGCCTCCGACCCCGGACACGCGTCGAAGGCTTCGGCGCACTCCAGGCAGACGTCCCGGCACCACTCCAGCCGGGCGCGGAGCTCCCGGTCGCTGAGCCCCGGATGACGGGACAGCACATGGCAGGTCGCCTCGCAGACCTCCGCGCACAGGATGCCCGACCGCCGCGCGGCCTCCTGCTGCTTGGGCCCGTCGGGATCCATGAGGCTCGCGCGCAGCGTGGAGGTCCTGGCGCATTCGGCGCAGGCCCGGGCGCACTCGAAGCGGTCCTCCAGGTACCGGAAGAGCTCCTGCTGTGATGGCGTCGTCGTCACAACAGGCGGGTAGCCGGAGGGAGTCGGTTCAAACAGCGCGAGGCCACGCGCTCAGGCGCCGGCCGCCTCCCGGGAGATCTGCTCGAACTGAGCCCCCATGGCCTCGGAGAGAGCCTGCGCCGCCGACAACGGGCGGACCATCACGGTGAATTCGTCGATGCGGCCCTCCTCGTCGAAGTGCAGGAAGTCGCAGCCGTTGATCTCCTTGTCGCCCACCTTGGCCGTGAAGACGAGCGCGTGGTCGCGGCCGTCGGCACCGGCGATCTCACGGACGTAGCGGAAGTCGCTGAAGACACGCCAGACGCCCCGCAGGATGGCGGCGGTGATCGGCTTGCCCGGGTACGGCTTGAAGGCGACGGGGCTGGTGAACACGACGTCGTCGGCCAGCAGCTCCTCGACCGCGTCGAGGTCTCCGGCCTCCACGGCCTTGCGGAAGGAGTTCATTGCGCCCGCCTCTCATACTCAATTAGTTGATTAGGTGTGGATAAGATTAGTCCTGTGAGTGCGGGGCGTCTAGCCTTGCCGGATGGCATTGCGCAACGCGGTACTGGCCTCGCTCCTGGAGGGTGAGGCGTCGGGGTACGACCTGGCCAAGGGCTTCGACGCCTCGGTGGCCAACTTCTGGATGGCGACCCCGCAGCAGCTCTACCGGGAACTCGACCGGATGGAGTCCGAGGGGCTGATCGAGGCCCGGGTCGTCCAGCAGGAGCGCCGGCCCAACAAGCGGCTCTTCTCGCTGACCACGACCGGCCTCGAAGCGCTCGCTTCCTTCACCTCGGCACCCGCGAAGCCGACCGCGATCCGCGACGAGCTGATGGTCAAGGTGTACGCCCTCGACATGGGGGACGCCGACGCCGTCCGCGCGGCGATCGCCGAACGGCTGGAGTGGTCGCGCGCCAAACTGGCGCACTACGAACGGATCGGCGCCCGCCTGCTCGACGGGCGCACCGAGGACGCGTACCTGGCCGAGGCGGAGCGCGTGGGCCCGTATCTCACACTCCTGGGAGGGCGCGCCTTCGAGCAGGCGATCATCGACTGGGCGGAGCGGGCGCTGAGGATCCTGGAACAGCGGGCGACGCGGGCCCGCTGAAGGCGCCCTGTTCGCACCAACCTGGTCTTGACCCAAGTCGATCACGGTTCGTAGCGGTTCCTGTCCCTTCACATCACTTCGAGCCGGTTTCATGTGAGCCTGGTCTGGTCCGTTCGCGTTCGGTCCGGTGCTGAGGAGGGCGATCGTGGTGCGTGCGCTCGGTGTCGCTGTCGTGGGGTTCGGCTGGATGGGGCGGGTGCACACACAGGCGTACGCGCGCGTTCTCCACCACTTCCCCGAACTCGCCCTGCGCCCCGAACCGATCGTCGTCGCCGACGAGGCGCCCGGCCGCGCCGAGGAGGCCGCCGCACGGTACGGCTTCGCGAGCGCTGTCCGGGACTGGCGGGAGATCGCCACCGATCCGCGCGTCGAGGCCGTGAGCATCACCGCGCCGAACTTCCTGCACCGTGACATCGGTGTGGCCATGGCCGCGGCCGGCAAGCACATCTGGATCGAGAAGCCGGTGGGACTGACCGCCGACGACGCCCGGGCGGTGTCGGAGGCGATGACCGAGGCCGGGGTGCGGGGCACCGTCGGTTTCAACTACCGGGGCGCACCGGCAGTCGTGGCGGCGCGCGAGCTGATCGCCTCCGGGGACATCGGCGAGGTGACGCACGTACGCGTCCGCCTCTTCAGCGACTACGCGGCCCATCCCGAGGGCGCGCTGACGTGGCGCTACGAGCGGGAGCGGGGCGGCAGCGGCGTCCTCGGCGACCTGGCCTCGCACGGCGTGGACCTGGCGCGTTTCCTGGTGGGCGAGATCGAGGCGCTGGCGGCGGACACCGCCGTCTTCGTACCGCTGCGGCCCCGGCCGGCCGGCGCGACCGCGGGCCACACGCGCGCGGCGGGCGGCGAGCCGGCCCCCGTGGAGAACGAGGACTACGTCAACTGCCTGCTGCGCTTCGCCTGCGGCGCGCGCGGCGTCCTGGAGGCGTGCCGTGTCTCGGTGGGCGAACAGAACGCCTACGGGTTCGAGATCCACGGCACCAAGGGCGCGGTCTTCTGGGACTTCCGCCGCATGGGCGAACTCGGCGTCAGCCGGGGCACGACGTACCAGGACCAGCCGGTCAGCACCGTGTACGTCGGTCCGGGCGCCGGGGACTACGCGTCCTTCCAACCGGGCGCGGCGAACAGCATGGGCTACGACGACCTCAAGGTCATCGAGGCGCACGCCTTCCTGCGCTCCATCGCCGACGACAAGCCGTACGGGGCCACGCCGGCCGACGCGGTCAGCAGCGCGACGGCGCTGGACGCGATGGCCCGCTCGGCGGGGTCGGGGGCGTGGGTGACGCTGGAGGCATAGCCCTCTGGACCTGCCACCTGGCGCTGTCGAGTCAGGCGCGAGTCCCGTAGAGACCCGCCACCTGGCGCTGTCGGGCCAGGCGCGAGTCCCGTAGAGACCCGCTGCCCGTCGGCTCCAGAATCAGGTCACCAGGGCGTAGACCGCCAACCCCAGGATGCAGAGGGCGAAGGCCAGGAGGACACCGCAGGTGAGACGGAACCGGAACCTGCTCCAGTACTCCGCCCGCCGACCGTCGGCCGTATCGGTACGCCAGACCGAGGGGATGTCGACGCGCCCTTCGGCGATTGCCGTCGCGGCCCGTCGTACATCCCGGGGGTGGTACGAGTAGAAGGTCGGCGCCGCCCCGTACGTGCCCCGGCTCTCCCCGCCGTACCGGCGGACGCGGACATCCATACGCCCAGCCGCACCCGGCAGCCACTCGTCACGCACCGGCCACAGCGCGGCGACCTCGCGACTGTCCAGCCAGGGCTCCTCCTCCTGCTCCGACTCGGGCACTCCCGGATCCGGCGTTCGCGGCATACGTCCCCCTCGATGCGGAAAGCACCCAGTACACACCCACCGCCCGGCACGCCGACAGAGCGCCTGCGGCGCCGCAACGCGCGATCGATGCGGCCCTACGGGCCGTGAGCCGTCGCCGCGAAACCGCCGCCACGCCCACCGACGAAACCGCCCCCGACGACGGGCCGACCACCGCCCGCCCCTGCCGCGGCCCGATCTCAAGCCGCCGCGTGCTTCTGAGGCTTCCATCCCTTCTCGGTCGTGACCAGCACGCGCTGCCCGGCGAGGCCCCGGTCGGCTGCGATCTCGACCAGGGCGCGGGCGACGTTCGCGAAGGGGAGGGTGGGCAGGCCGGGGACCCTGCCGACCTGGTCGAGAGGCTTGACCGTGGCTGCGGGGACGGCAGGGGCCTCCTTGAGGTTGACCGGGTTGACGATCGTCCAGTTCAGACCAGTTACCGGCAGGTTCTGCTCCGAGAGCGCCTTGTCCTTGAAGATCGCGGCGACGACCGTCTTGTAGACCAGCCGCCCGAGGAACGATGCCTTCGCGGCCGTGTCCCCGACACCGAAAGCGGAGACGAGCACGAACCGCTCGACACCGGCGTCCTGCACGGCGGCGGTGATGACCGGCAGGGTGCGCTGCATCAGGTCGATGGGCTTCTTCGCGCGCAGGGCCACGCCGATGGCGGAGATCACGGCGTCGCCGCCGGCGAAGGCCTTGGCCAGTGCGGCACGGTCATCGAGGGGGCCCCGCACGACGGTCAGCCCTGTCTGCCGCTGTACGGCGTCGGGGTTCCGGACATACGCGACGACCTCGTGCCCCTGGGACAACGCCTCCTTCACGACGTGTGAACCGATGTTGCCGGTGGCACCCAGTACGACGATCTTCATGATTCTCCTCCTCCAGGGTCCACTCGGACCCTCTTGGACCATTTACTTCGAATTCGAAGCAAAGGGGCGAAGTGCTTCGAATTCGAAGCACTTGAAAACGGTAGCATACTTCGAACTCGAAGCAAGGACGGTGGACCATGGAGCCGACCCCCCGACACGTCGCGGCCTACTTCGCCCTCATGGAGGCCGGAGCCCTACTGCAACAACTGGTCGAGAAGCAGCTGCGCGACGAGGGCAACCTCAGCTACATCCAGTTCCGCGTGCTGGCGCAGCTCGAGGAGGCTCCCGACCGGAGCGTGCGCATGACCGATCTCGCCGACGGCGTCGTCTACAGCCGCAGCGGACTCACCTACCAGGCCGACCGCCTGGAACAGAACGGCCTGATCGTCCGCACCCCGTCACCCGACGACGAACGCTCGGTGACCGTGGCGATCACCGAGGCCGGCCGGGAGGTCCTGACGCGCGTACTCCCTGGGCATATCGACCTCGTCGCGCGAGAACTCTTCGGCCCCTTGAGCGAGCAGGACGTCACGGCGATGGCGGACATCCTCACCCGAGTCCGCGACAACCTGCGCAACGCCCCACGCCGCGGGACGTCCCGCCGACGACCCTCCGCGAGTTGACCCTTTCGAGGACATCGCTCCGACCTCGCATCCCTTGACAGACTTACAGCATAAGCATTCTACTGCAGTCAGCCTTACGGCATAAGTCATCGGCTTTGGGACGGAGCCCCTGTCATGACCTCTGGGACTGTGATCATCGTGGGCTGCGGCCCCGTCGGACTCGGAGCCGCGCTGGAACTCGCGCGCTTCGGCGTTCCGAGCGTGGTACTGGAGAGGCGGATGGCGCCGTCACGGCACCCGAAGACCCGCAACTTCAACACCCGCACGATGGAGATCGCCAGGGGCTGGGGCCCGGCGGTCTACGGGCGGCTTCGCGGCATCGACACCCCGGAGGGCTGGAAGAGTCCCATCCGCTTCTTCGACACCGTCGTCGGCAAGGAGTTCGGCCACATCGACTCCAAGGGCTTCGAGGGGCCGGGCCCCGAGGTCAGCCCGGCACTCCCTGTGATGTCGTCGCAGGACCTGCTCACAGAGATCCTGCGGGACGCGGCTGCAGCGACCGGCCTGGTGGAGTTCCGGTTCGGCCACCGGGTCACCGAAGTCACCTCCGGCGCCGGCGACTTGGATGCCGAGGCGGTAGTCCGGGTCCTGGACGAGAGCACCGGTGAGTCGTACGCGCTGTCCGGCGCCGCCCTGGTGGCGGCCGACGGCGTCGACAGCTTCGTACGGCAGACGCTCGGCGTGCGGCTCGAAGGCGAACAGGGCATTCATCACTTCGTCAACTGCTACTTCCACTCGCCCGTGGAGCAGTACGTCGGCGAGCGGACCGGAGTGCTCCTGTACGTCGCCGGCTCCGATGCGCTCGGCGTGCTCCAGCCCCTGGACGCGAACGGCCGCTGGCTGTGCCAGATCTCCGTCCCGCCGGAGCAGTGGAACAGCGAGACGTGGACGGACGACAGGGTGCGCCACTGGGTCCGCGCCGCTGTCGGCGTGCCCGGACTGGAGGTGGACGTCCGGAGTGTGGGCGTGTGGCGGATGAACGTGACCGTGGCCGAACGGCTCGTGCTCGGACGGGTCGTGCTGTGCGGGGACGCGGCCCACCAGTTCCCGCCCACCGGCGGACTCGGCGTCAACACCGGTCTGCAGGGCATGCACAACGCCATGTGGAAGCTCGCCCTGTGCGTGCAGGGCCTCGCCGACTGGTCGCTGCTCGACACGTACGACACCGAGCGCCGGCCTCCGGCCCGCCGGACGGCCGACCAGTCGTACGAGAACTACCGCAACGTCTCCCGCATGGGCGCCGCGGCCTACGGTCTGGGCGACGATCTGGATCCGGACACGATCCTTCGGGAGACCCGCCGTTACGGCAACCATCTCGGCGTCGAGTTCGGCACCGTCTACGACTCCGCCGCAATCGTCCCGGACGGCACCCGCCCGCCGCCCGTCGAGGACGACTACTCCGACTACGCGCCCAGCGCCACGCCGGGCTGCCGGGCACCACACGTCCGCCTCGGCTCCGACGACACGCTGTCCACCCTCGACCTGTTCGGCCCCGGCTTCACCGTGCTCACCGGCCCGGACGGCACCGCCTGGCGGGAGGCGGCCGCGGTCGCCGCACACCGGCTGCGGCTCCCGGTGGCGGGCTACACCGTCGGCTCTCCCGGACTGACCGACCTCGGCGGCCTGTTCCTGCGCCGCTACGGAATCGGTTCCAACGGGGCCGTCGTCATCCGGCCGGACGGATACGTCGGCTGGCGGTCGGCCGATGCGGCGACGGCCGCCGGGAAGCAGCTCACGGAGGCGATCGAGCAGATCATCGGTCGTGATGATTACTGACGGTTCGTCATGTGTTTTGTTCAGTTATCCACTTGAGCGAGGAGTGAGGCATGGATGTCGGCGTCGAACGCCGTGGCCCGGGTGTGGCAGCCATACTGCGGGGCCTCCGGGCGCCCAGCCTCGCCCCCTGGACGCATCTGTACGAGCCGCCGGCACCGCTTCGGCCGGGGGCGCCCCGCACCCTGTTCCTCGGCGTGTCCACGATTCTGCTGGACGACGGTGACACGGCGATCCTCACCGACGGGTTCTTCAGCCGTCCTGGCCTGTTGCGTGTGCGGTTCGGCCGGGTTCGACCGGACCGCACACGCATCACCGCAGCCTTGCGCCGGGCCGGTATCGATCGACTCGACGCCGTGTTCGTCGTCCATTCGCACTACGACCACGCCCTGGACGCTCCCGAGGTGGCCGCGGCCACCGGCGCCCGTCTCATCGGCTCCGCCTCCACCCGCAACATCGCCGCCGGGCACGGCTTCCCCGTCGACCGCTTCCAACCGGCCGTCACCGGCGAGCCGTTCATGATCGGGCGCTTCACCCTCACCGCCCTGCCCGCCCGGCACAGCCCGGGCGACCTGGCTCCCGGCCGGATCGATCGCCCTCTGAGTCCGCCGGCCCGCGCGACGGACTACCGGACCGGCGACTGCTACACCCTCCACGTCCGCCACGGCGAACGCCAACTCCTCGTCCACGCCAGCGCCCACAGCCTGCCCGGCGCTCTCGACGGTCACCGTGCCGACACCGTGTACCTGGGGATCGGCGCGCTCGGCAAGCAGGACGAGGCGTTCCGGGAGGAGTACTGGGACCTGCTGGTCACGGGTACGGGTGCCCGACGTGTCGTACCCATTCACTGGGACGACTTCACTCGCCCGCTCGATCGGCCACTGCGGCCCTTCCCCGCCTTCTTCGACGACTTCACGGCCACCATGAGCTTCCTGACCCGCAAGGCCGAACGCACGGGAGTCGCACTGACGCTGCCCGTGGTGGGCCGGCGGGCCGACCCGTGGCCGTCCTGACCGGTGATTCGCCGTCGGGCAAGGTGGCGCACGTTCGAAGAAACTTATGCTGTAAGTTCACGGGGAAACGGGATAGATGTACGCCGTACGTGCGTCAGCGTCCACCCACCCTTACTTTCTTCAAGGACATCTGCCATGAAAGTCCACCACCTGAACTGCGGCACCATGCGTCCGCCGGGGGCCCCTCTCGTCTGCCACGTCCTGCTGGTCGAGACCGCGAACGGCCTGGCCCTCGTCGACTCCGGCTACGGTCTCGGTGACATCGCCGCCCCCAAGCGGCGTGTCGGACCGGCGCGCCGTTTCGTGCGGCCGGCGTTCGACCCGGACGAGACGGCGGTCCGGCAGGTCGAGAGGCTGGGGTTCCGCCCGGACGACGTCCGCCACATCGTGTTGACCCACTTCGACGCCGACCACATCGGTGGCCTCTCCGACTTCCCCGACGCCCAGGTCCACCTGACGGCGGACGAGGCCCGCGGGGCCGTCCACTCGCCCTCGTGGCGCGAGCGGATCCGCTACCGGAAACCCCAATGGGATCATGGCCCGAAGCTCGTCGAACACCGTCCCGACGGCGAGAAGTGGCGCGGATTCGCGGCGGCGAGGGAGCTCGACATGATCGCTCCCGGCATCGTCCTGATCGCCCTGCCTGGCCACACCCGCGGGCACGCCGCCGTGGCGGTCGACGCCGGTGCGCGCTGGATCCTGCACGCCGGTGACGCCTTCTACCACCACGGCACCCTGGACGGTCATTCCCCCGTCCCGCCTTCGCTGCGCGGCATGGAGGCCGTCGTCGCGTACGACGGAAGGAAGGTCCGCGACAACCACGCCCGCCTCGCCGACCTGCACCGGCAGGCCGACCCGGGCCTCATGATCGTCAACGCCCACGATCCCGTGCTGTACGAGAAGGCACGGGCGAGTGCGTAGCCGAGGAGTAAAGGAAAGACGACCGTGCGTGTGTGCATTTCCCGAGCGTGAGTTGAGGGTGGAGAAGGTTCTCCAGCCCGCCCCGGGCAGGGCTGGAGTCCTGGTCGAGGTCGAGGCGGCCGGCGCCCCCCCTGTCCGACGGGCACTGATCTCGGGCGAGCTCGGCGGGATGCTTGGTAGGCGCACCGAGTCGTTGGTCCTGAGCAACGAAGGTGGCCGGCACCATTGCGGCGTTCGGCCCCGACGTGGACGGCTGGGAGTGTGGCGACCGGGTCGCACTCCAGGCGGGCGAACAGCCCGGCGGCAGGGTTTTGACGCGGCCCCTCTCTCACCGCCCGCGCACGCGCTCAAGTCCATCGGCTTCGCGCTCGCCGTGGGCGTCCTGATCGACGCCCTCGCCGTACGGTGCGGCTCGCGGAGAGGGACGAGTCGGGTCGGGTGACGTGCCTCCCGAGCACGCCGGTGTCAGGAAGGAGCCACTGCCCGGCGGCGGACGGTGTCGAGGAGGAGCTCAAGGCCGAACTCCATCTCCGCCTCGTGGTCGATCACGGCCAGTTCGCCCGCCGCGGCGGCCACCGCCGGCAGCCCGCTGTCGACGAGTTCCTGCTCGCTCGTTGCGGTCACCCCCGGGATGGCGCCGGCATACGTCGGGGCCATCCCCACCTCACGCGAGAGCGTCCCGACCAGGAATGCGATGAACGCCCGCAGAACGTGTACGGCTTCAGCGCCTTCCAAGCCGGCACGGTTCAGGAAACGCAGCGCGGCCTCGACGACGGGCATGACGGCGGGCGCGTTCAGCCGCCGGGTCAGCACCAGGGACGCGGAACGGGGGTGTTCCAGGGCTGCGGCCCGGAAGGAACGGGCGATGGCGCGCAGTCCGTCCTCCCACGGCAACTCTTCGGCGTCGGGAACGGCGATGCCCTGGAGGATCACGTCCGCCATGGCGTCGAGCACGTCGGCCTTGTCATCGACGTGGTTGTACAGCGACATGGTCCGTACTCCCACCGCCGCGGCAATCTTGTGCAGCGACAGCTTCTCCATGCCCTCCGTCTCGGCCAACACCAGCGCCTGACGCACGATTTCCTGCCTGGTCAGCGGCCCCCGGCGAGTCATCCTCTGCGCCATCGCCCATCCCTCCGATCAGCGGCGCGCCCCTGCGCCTTGTATCAACTTATCTCATAAGTTTCAAGCGTTACGAGGAGTCCCCGTACGAAGAGCCCCGCAAGGCACCGAGGGTCGCCGCCCGTGTCTGCGCGAGTACGGCGTTCCGAGCCTCGGGGGCCTCGCACCGGAGGGCGACCGCGACGCCTTGGACCAGGAAACGGGTCGCAAGCTCACCGATGGCGCAGTCGACAGGACGTGGCGCCGACTCGGGAACCAGGACGAGGGTCAGACGAGCCGCGAGCGCCCCGAAGAGTGCGTTGGGTTCGCCGACCGGGCCCGGATCGCACAGCAGAGGCAGCAGGGCTGGACGCCCCTCCGCCAGAACCAGGACCGCACGAAGCACTTCGTCCATGGCCGAGACGGCGAATGCGTTCGCCGGGCCGGTCCTCTCGTCCAGGATTCGGGGCGCGACCGCGGTCTCCGCGCGGAGGTGTTCCGCGAACCGCTGCAACAGCCCCTCCACGACGGCCTGCTTGTGCGGAAAATACTGGTAGAGGGTGCCGGGGGATACACCTGCGTGCCGGGCGACGGCGTTCATGCCGACGGTTTCGACACCGACCGCCGCGACGAGTTCCTCTGCCGCGTCCAGGATCTGCTCGGCACGGCGCAGACCGCGCCACTGTCGCCTCCTGGCCTCTGCCTGCGGATTCATGCGCACTCCCCTTGCCGGCCCCGTCGTACGCCACCCCCACCCGCGCCGCCGGGCCGAAGATCAGCAGTTTCGATGCCGTGCTGAAACCCGGCCTGATGGTCGCTCACCGCGAGACAGGACGCGGCGGCGGACGGGCGCGGAACACCCAGGGCGACCATCTCGTCGACCCTCCGCCCGACCTGGTCCGGTTCGACCGTGCCCACGGTGATGGCCTAGCCCAGTTCCCACATGATCACGCCGACTGTGAACCGGCGAAGCTCCGCAACGCTGGGACGGGTTCCTGGGGCGGGAGCCCGGGTTCGGGGAAGCCGGCCAAGGCGCAACGGGCGTTCTCCATGGCCGCCGGCGACTGTGCGGGCCGGGCGGGACGAACCAGGGCGGAGGCCTTGGGATACCGCACGACCGTGACCCCGAAAGCCACGGCCTGCGCCCTCACACGCTCCTGCCAGGTCCCCTCGACGCCCAGTCACCACGAGTTTCCGCACAGAGAAGAAGTCCGGACCGTCCCGGTCGATGGCCGCCGCGGCCTCGTTGACCTGTCCTGCGTCGGGCCGAGCCGCCCGTGCCGGGCTTTCATCGACGACCTCCCACCCTGACACGACTTATTCCGTAATCCTGACTTGAGGAAACAGTGTACATACGCCGTAAGTTTTATGGAATCCTTTCCGTGTCGTAAACGACCTCGGGACGGTCAGTACAGCTGCTTGCGCCGGCGCGGTCACGATCGCCTTCGATCAGTGCGAGTCGTTCGGCCGGCTGGCCCGGGCCACACCCGGCGGCATCCGCCCACAGAACCTGCGCCGACCTCCCGGGTGGCGGCCGGCGCAGGCCGCGTTCAGCGGAAGGTCTGGCGCATCTCGCCGAGGCCCTCGATCCGGCTGACCAGGACGTCGTCGGGGCCGAGGAACCGCTGCGGAACGCGACGGTTGCCCACCCCGGCCGGGGTCCCGGTGAAGATCAGGTCGCCGGGGTGGAGCGGGCACACCGCGCTGATGAACTCCACCAACCGAGGCACGGAGAAGATCATCTCGCTGGTGCGTGCCGCCTGGACACTCTCGCCGTTCAGCAGGCACTCGATCGCGATGTCGTCCCGGTCCGGCAGCTCGTCGGGGGTCACCAGCGCCGGACCGGTCGGCCCGAAGCCCGGGTACGACTTGCCCAGCGAGAACTGCGGTGGTTTGCCCGTGAGTTGGAGGACGCGCTCGGAGAGGTCCTGCCCCACGGTGAGCCCGGCCACGACCTCCCAGCCCTCGCTCGCGGGCACCCGATGGCAGGGCGCGCCGATGACGGCGACCATCTCGAGCTCCCAGTCGACATTGCCCCTGGGGAGTTCGACCTGCGCGGTCGGGCCGGTGATGCAGCTCGGGAACTTGGTGAAGAGCAGCGGGACCTCGGGCGGGACGTAGCCGGCTTCGGTGGCGTGCGGGCGGTAGTTCAGCGCCACCGCGAAGACCTGGCGCGGCCGCGGGACCGGTGCGTCCAGATCGGCGGTCCGGTACGGGCTCGCCGCGGGCAGTTCGGCGCTCGCGGCCCAGGTCCGGAACGCGGTCCAGTCGTTCAGAACGTCCATGGGGTCCGGGCCGAAGCGGCCCGACGAGACGTCGGCGATGTCGACGGCGCCGTCATCGGTGAGCAGGACGGCTCGGTCGGAGAGCGTGGCCAGTCGCATCTGCTCCGCCTCAGTTCGCCGGGCCGTAGAGATCGCTGGAGAACGGCTCGGTGTCGTGCGCGTCCTTCCAGCCGACCACGTGGTTCCGCAGCGTGCCGATGCCCTCGATCTCCGCCTCGATGCGGTCGCCCGGCCGAAGGTAGAAGTCGAAGGGATTCGGCTGCACGGCGGCGACGCCCGAGATGGTGCCGGTCGTGATGATGTCGCCGGCCGTGTAGCCCTGGGCCGAGTGGTAGGCGACCAGGTGCGGGATCGAGATGATCATCTTCTCGGTGTTGCCCGTCTGCCGTCGCTCGCCGTTGACCCGCAGCTCCATCGCGAGCGCGTGCGGCTGGGGAACCTCGTCCTTCGTGACGATCCAGGGGCCGATGGGGCAGAAGGTGTCGATCCCCTTCGAGAAGGAGAAGACGCCCGACTGCATCTCGCGGCGCTGGATGTCCCGCGCGGTGATGTCGTTGAAGACGGTGTACCCGGCGATGTAGTCCTCGGCCTCCTCCGGGCCGAAGAACTTGCCGCTCTTGCCGATCACGACGGCCAGCTCGAGTTCGTAGTCGAGTTCCTTGGTGAGCCCCTCGGGGTACACGATCGGCTGGTCGGGACCGATGATCGCGTCGACGTTCTGGAAGAAGACGATCCCCTTGTGCACCGGGTGCGACCAGTCGACGGCGGTCAGTTCGTCGTGGTGGTCGGTGAAGTTTCCGGCGGTGTGGAAGAACTTCTTGGGCACGATCGGCGCCTGCAGGGTGACCTCTCCGAGGGGGAATCGCCGCCCGGTCTCCCCGACCTTCCCTTCCTGTTCGAAGTAGGCGCGCATCGACGGGACGTCGAGCTCGATGACGGTCTCGCCGTCGATGTGGCCGACCCGGCCGTCGTCGAAGGTCACGAGTTTCATGCGGAGTCTCCTGGCGGTCCGACGCGGAAGACGCGCAACTGCAGCGCGAGCGTCGCGTAGTAGCCCACCAGGGTGGTGAGCTCCACCACCGCCTCGATGCCGTTCAATGAAACGGCCCGGTCGAAGACGGCGTCGTCGGCGTCGCCCCTCGCGACCAGGACCCGCACCAGTTCGAGGGCGGCGGCTTCGGCCGGGTCCGAGAGCTCAGGGGCCGTGCCGGCGTTCACCGCGGCGATCTCCGCGTCGGTCAGGCCCGCTGCCCGGCCGATCGGCTCGTGGGCGTAGCGCTCGAAGGCCGAGTCCCACCGGGCCGCGACCGTCAGGACGGCGAGTTCGCGGATTCGATCACTGAGCGAGGTCCGGTAGCGGATCGCCGAGCCCAGTTCCTGGAGAGCCGCCCCGACCCTTGGTGCGAACAGCATCGCGTTGAAGGGGCCGTTGAGTCTTCCCTGTGCGTCGGTGAGGGCGAAGAGCTGGGGACCGCCGGCGCGTGGCCCTCCGGTGATCGCGTCGTAGAGGGGGCGTTGGTCGAGGGCGAGTTCACCTGGGGTGAGGCGGGGCAACCGAGTCATGGTGTCGAGTGTCGTGCGCGCGCCGGAGTACACGCAGGGCCGTGCCGAGCAATGGCATGGCACTTCCGTACATCCGCACGTGCCAATGATTGAAACGAACGTAGTACGGATCACACGCCATCGCCTTTCATCCCTCGCATGGATGACTGGCTCGGACTCGAACAGCGCGCGGCCCTGGTGGCCGGTGCCGGCGGCATCGGTGCGGCCGCGGCCCTCGGCCTTGCCCGACACGGCGCCCGCGTGACCGTCACGGACGTCGACGAGGAGCGACTTGCCGCGCTCGCCGAGCAGGCGGTGGCGGCGGGACTCTCGATCGCGACCCGCGCGGCCGACCTCACCGACCCGCTGAGCGCTCGTTCCGCGGTCGCCGAGAGCGCCGGGGCGATGGGCGGCCTCGACGTCTTCGTGCACGCGGTCGGTATCAACGACCGGCGCCCGGTGCTCGAGACTCCCGACGACGTCTGGGAGCGGATCATCGACGTCAACCTCAAGAGCGCCGTGTGGAGCGCTCAGGCGGCCGGCGCCCTGATGGTGTCGGGCGGCTACGGCCGGATCGTCCTGCTGTCCTCGGTCTCCGGACTCCTGGCGCACGCCGACCACGCTCCGTACGCCGCCACGAAGGGCGGGGTCAACCAGCTCTGCCGCGTCATGGCTCGCGAATGGGCGCCGCACGGCGTCACGGTCAACGCCGTCGCGCCCGGTTACACCGAGACCGACCTGACACGCGCCTACCTCGACAAGCCCGGCGTGCGCGAGGACATGGTCGGCCTCGTTCCGGCCGGCCGGCTCGGCACAGCCGACGACGTCGTCGCCCCCCTGCTCTTCCTCTGCTCCACGCAGTCCGCGTTCGTGACGGGCCACGTCATGTACGTCGACGGCGGTCGCACCCTCGTCTGAAAGGCAAACCATGAATCTTCCGCAGCGCTTCACCGACAAGGTCGTCCTGGTCACCGGTGCCGGCACCGGCCTCGGCGCCGAGATCGCCGTACGGGCGGCACAGGAGGGTGCCGACGTGGCGATCCACTACCGCAGCTCGCAGGCGGGCGCACGCCGTACGGCCGACCGAGTCGAGGCCGAGGGGCGCAAGGCCTTCCTCGTCCAGGCCGACATCGTCGAATGGGCGCAGATCACGCGCATGGCGGACGAGGTGTGGGGCCGCTTCGGCCGGGTCGACGTGGCGATCAACAACGTGGGCGACATGGCCGGCGACCAGATGTCGTGGCGGGAGATCACCGAGGAGTCGATCGACCACACGCTCGCCGTCGACATCAAGGGCACGTTGGTGTGCACCCACGAGTTCGGCTCCCGGATGCTCGAGCAGCCCGGCGGCGGCTCGATCGTCAACGTGGGTTCCACGGTCGTGGTCCGCGGCAGCGCACGGGCTCCGCAGTACGCGGCCGCGAAGTACGGCATTCTCGGCATCACCAAGTCCTACGCCCAGGCGTTCGCGCCCAAGGTGCGGGTGAACACGTTCGCACCCGGTTTCATGGAGACCGAGCGCATGCTCAACCGTGAGGACTACAAGAACGGACGCGGTGAGAAGCTGCGGGAGATGACACCGATGCACCACATCCCGAAGCCCGAGGAGATCGCCGGCACGGCGCTCCTCCTCGCGACCGCGGACGCCCAGCACATCACCGGCAGCTACTTCGTCGCTGACGGTGGCTACAACATGATCGGAGCCTGACATGTCCGATCAGCGCATCCTCTTCGTCGGCGGCGACGTCTTCGACGGCTCGGGCACCCCGGCCGTCCGCGCCGATGTGGTCGTCCGCGGCGAGACGATCGAGGCGGTCGTCGTCGGCGGTGGCGTACAGGCGCGGCCGGGCGACCAGGTCGTCGACTGCACCGGCAGGACGGTCATGCCGGGCATGGTCGAGTCGCACTGTCACCTGACCTTCCCCTCGGCCGTCGGTCACATCGACACCTCCTTCAACCCGCCGCTGGACGTCAGCTTCTTCCACCACATGCCGACGCCGGACGAGCACCTGGAGATCGCGAAGCGCAACGCGCGCATCCTGCTCGACCAGGGCTTCACCAGCGCCTACTCGGCCGGCTCGCTGACCCCCGTACCGACCGAGGTGATCCTCCGCGATCAGATCGAGGCCGGTGCCGCGGTGGGACCGCGGATGCGTGCCGCGTCGTTCGAGCGCGACAACAACCCGGTGCAGATGGGCCCCGACGGCCCGCGCGAGCAGAAGACGGGGCCGGACGCGGTGCGCGCGTTCATCCGCGAGCAGGCCTCGATCGGCTTCGACAGCGTCAAGCTGCTGATGAGCAACGACGACGTCTTCTTCGAGGGCGGGTCGATGGTGACGCAGTACAGCGCCGAAGAGGCACGGGCCGCCGGCGAGCAGGCGCGCGAGTCCGGTGTCTGGCTCAACTGCCATGCCCAGAATCCCGAGTCGATCAAGCTGGCGGTCACCAGCGGTTTCCGCTCGATCTATCACTGCTCCTACGCCGACGAGGAGGCGATCGACCTCCTCGACGAGGCGAAGGACTCGATCTTCCTCTCGCCTGCTGTCGGCATCATGTGGGCCAACGTCCACGAGGGCGAGGAGTTCGGCATCGACACCGCGATGGCCCGGACGATGGGCTCGGTGAAGTCGCTCGAGGCGATGACGAAGCTCTACCCCGAGCTCCGCAGGCGCGGCCTGCGCGTGCTGCCGGGCGGCGACTACGGCTTCCCCAACAACCCGATCGGCCGCAACGCCCGCGACCTCGAACTCTTCGTCGACCTCTTCGGTTACAGCCCGCTCGAGGCACTCAAGGCGGCCACCTTCCACGGAGGTCAGGTCCTGGAGTTCCCGGTCGGCCTGCTGGCGCCGGAATACCTGGCCGACATCCTCGTGGTGGACGGGGACCCTACGCAGGACGTGACCGTGTTGCAGGACGCCGGGAACCTCGTCGCCATCGTGCAGGGCGGCCGGTTCCACAAGGGCGCCGAGCAGCTCACGCGCGGTACGGCGTGAGGCGGGTCGACGGCGTCGAGTACGCCGTGATCCCGGGCTTCCGTCCGCTCGAAGTCGACCTGTACCTGCCCGACGCGGTATCCGCGCCGGGCACGGTCGAGGTGCCGGTCATCGTCCACGTGCACGGCGGTGGATGGCGACGCGGTTCCCGTCGCCATCCGCTCCCGCGCCTGAGTGAGGACTTCTACCCCGCGATGGTGAGCGCGGGCTTCGCCGTGGCGGCGATCGACTACCGCCTCAGTGGCGAGGCGACGTACCCGGCCGCGGCCGACGACGTCCGCGCCGCGGTCGCGGCCGTCGCCGAGGTCATGGCGCCCCACGGGGTCGACGCGGGGCCGGTGTTCCTCTGGGGCGACTCCGCCGGCGCGCACCTCGCCCTGCTGGCCGCGCTGACCGGCTCCGCCGTGGCCGGAGTGGTCGCGTGGTTCCCGGTCACCGACCTGACCGCCATGCCCGACCCCGCCGATCCACAGACGCGGGAGGCGCTCTTCCTGGGGGCGCCCGCCGCGAAGGTCCCGGACCTCGCCCGCGAGGCCAGTCCGATCAGCCACGTGCGCGCCGACGCGCCGCCCGTCCTCGTCATGCACGGCGACAGCGACACGATGGTGCCGACCGCGCAGAGCGTCGACTTCGCCGCGGCCCTGACCGCGGCGGGAGGGTCCGCGCAGTTGGTGCTCGTGCCCGGCGCGAGTCACTTCTGGGAGGGCGCCGAGGACGTGACCGCCCTGCACCAGCGGTCGCTCGCCTTCCTGCGGACGCTCGTCACGCCATGACCCGTCCGGTGATCCCGGGATTCAACCCGGACCCCAGCGTGGTGCGGGTCGGTGACGACTACTACCTCGTCACCTCGTCGTTCGAATACCTGCCGGGACTGCCCGTCCACCACAGCACCGATCTGCGGCACTGGCGTCAGATAGGCCACGTCGCGACCCGGCCGGAGCAGGTCGAGCTCGAACGGATTCCGACGCCCGGCGGAGTCTGGGCCCCGACGCTGCGCCACCGCGACGGCCTCTTCCACCTCATCGTCACCGTCTTCCTCGGCGGCCGGGGCTGCGTCGTCTTCACGGCGACCGACCCGGCCGGCCCGTGGAGCGACGGCGTGAGCATCCCCGCCGTCGACGGGATCGACCCCGACCTCGCCTGGGACGACGACGGCACCGCGATCGTCACGTTCGCCCGCCATCCCGACCCGATTCAGCAGGTCCGCGTCGACCTGACGACCGGCCGGGCCATCGACACGCCCCGGGCGGTCTGGGCCGGCAGCGGCGGCTACTCCCCCGAGGGCCCGCACCTCTACCGCCGTGGCGCGTGGTGGTACCTGGTGGTGGCCGAAGGCGGCACGGACCGAGGCCACGCCGTCACGGTGGCCCGGGCTCGAAGACCGGACGGACCGTTCGAGAGCTGCCCGGGGAACCCGGTCCTCTCCGCCGCCGGGACCGGCCGGCCGGAGCAGAACCTCGGCCACGCCGACCTGGTCGAGACCGACTCGGGGACGGCGCTCGTCTGCCTAGGAGTCCGGCCGGTCGGGCTGGCGCAGTCGTTCTCTCCCCTCGGCCGCGAGACCTTCCTGGCCGACGTCGACTGGGCCGACGACTGGCCGAGCGCGCGGCTGACCGAGCTGCCTCCGGCACCGGACGAGGACGTGACGTACGACCTCGGCGCGCCGGACGCGCTGAGCGACCCGGTCTGGATCGCCGTACGCCAGTTGCCGGCAGCGGTCGCCGCTCCCACACCGGACGGCCTCCTCATCCGTCGCACCTCCGGCCAGACCGAGCTGGACGGCCCACGACCGGCCTTCGTCGGGCGTCGGCAGCGGCATCTGGGCGCCGTGGTGAGCGCGGTGTTCGACGTCCGGGAAGGTCGCGGGGGCCTCGCGTTCCGCAACGCGGAGGACAACCTGGTCGCGCTTGAGGCCCGAGCCGCCGGAACCGGGGTCGAGGTCGAGGCGCGGGTCGTGGTGGCGGGATTCGACCGGACCTGGCACGCCACCCTGCCGTGCGGAGACGTCGAGCTGACCATCGCGACGGAACCACCTCCGGCCGACTTCGCCGCCGGTGCGGTCGGGGGCGACCGGATCCGGCTGACGGCCCGGGTGGGCGACGACGACGTGACGCTCGTCGAACTGGACGGCCGGCACTGGTGCTTCGAGACCGCCAAGGCGTTCACGGGCCGGGTCGTCGGGCCGTTCGCGACCGAGGGCGCGGTCCGGGTCCGCCGGCTCCGGTACTCGGGCCGGTCCTGACGATCACATCAGCCGGTCCTCAGGTTCCCTTCACGGTCGGTCCTGAGGTTCCCTGCGCAGTCGGGCTTGAGGTTCCATTCAATGGAGCGGCCGGGTGACGTGGATCAGCGCGACCGCGACGCTGCGACGCATGCCGATTCATCCCGAGACCCTCCGGCGCTTCGCGCACATCGAGGGCGTTCCCAGCATGCAGGCCTTCTTCGAGGACCCCCAGTACGCCGAGCGGCGGGTCGCGTTCGAGTCCTGGCCCGATTACGAAGTCCCCGACGTCGCGGTTCGCACGGCCCAGGCGCCCGGACCGCACGGCCCGGTACCGGTACGGATCTACGGCGAGCGCCCGGGAGCGGCCGAACGGCCCGCTCTGGTGTGGATGCACGGCGGCGCCTTCATGATGGGCGACCTGGACATGCCCGAGGCGGACTGGACCTCGCGGGAAGTGGCGCGACGTGCCGACGCGGTCGTGGTCTCGGTCGACTACAGGCTGTGCCAAAACGGCGTGCACTACCCGGTGCCCCACGACGACGTCGTGGCCGCGGTGCGCTGGGTCCGCGAGAACGC
Organism: Streptomyces sp. NPDC028298; assembly: GCF_055565895.1. Taxonomy (NCBI): domain Bacteria; kingdom Bacillati; phylum Actinomycetota; class Actinomycetes; order Kitasatosporales; family Streptomycetaceae; genus Streptomyces; species Streptomyces sp. NPDC028298. The sequence continues at coordinate 596,559 of NZ_JBVHTL010000003.1, read as the reverse complement.
GGCCGAGCTGGGTGTCGACCCCGCGTGGATCTCGGTCGGCGGGGCCAGCGCCGGTGCCAACCTCGCCGCGGGAGCCGCCTTGAAGGTGCGCGACGAGGACCAACAGCCCCCCGCCCACCTGATCTTCGCCTACGGCGTCGCCCACGCGGTGCTCCCGCCGCTGAGTCCCGAACACACCGAGCTGATGAGCCACGTGCCCGAAGTGCTCCACTTCCCACCGGAGACGCACGGCTTCTTCAATCACAACTATCTCGGTGGTCCGCTCAGCAAGGCCGACGGATACGCGTTCCCGATCCTGGCCGACCTGCGGGGGATGTGCCCGACGCTGGTGCTCAACGCCGAGTACGACGACCTGAGGGTCTCCGGCGAGGCCTTCACGGCCGCGCTCGCGGCCGCCGGCGTGGACGTGCGGCAGGTGATGGTGCGGTCGATGATGCACGGCTACCTCAATCTCCCGGCCACCTTGGGGCCGACCGCAGCCGCGCTGGACCTGATCGCGGGCACGGTCGGCCGGCCCGTGCAGCCCGGCGCATGAGCGCGCCGACCGCCCTGGCCGTCGAGCATCTCGGTTCCCCGCTCGGGCTCGGCGAACCCGCGCCCCGGCTGTCGTGGCGGCTCCCGGAGGGCACGCGCACCCAGACCGCGTACCGGATCCGAGCGGAGTTCGGTGGCGTGGCACACGACTCGGACTGGGTCGAGTCCACCGACACCGTCCTGGAGGCATGGCCGTTCGAGCCGCTCGGGTCGGCGCAGCCGGTGAGCTGGCGGGTGCGGGTGCGGACCGATCGAGGGGAGTCCGGGTGGTCGGCCGCGGCAAGCTTCGAGACGGGCCTGCTCGACACCGGGGACTGGACCGCTGCGTGGATCCGGCCGGTCGAACCGGACCCGCTCCCGCAGGCCCCGCGCCCCGCGTACGAACTGCGCGGTCCCCTGGCCGTCCGGCAGCCCGTACGCCGCGCCCGGCTCTACGCGACGGCGCACGGTCTCTACGAGACGTTCCTCGACGGGGTCCGGGTCGGCGATCTGGAGCTGACCCCTGGGTACACGCACTACTCCGCGCGGGTACCGGTTCAGGTCTACGACGTCGCTCCGCTGCTCCGGCCGGGGTCGGTCTCCTGGACGGCGCTGCTCAGCGACGGCTGGTTCCGCGGCCAGGTCGGGATCTTCCGCGCGGTCGACCAGTGGGGCGAACGCACCGCGTTCCTCGCGCAGTTGCACGTGGAGTACGCCGACGGCACCACCGAGGTGTTCGGCACCGACGCGGGCTGGGAGTCCCGGCGGTCGAGCCTCGTCCGCGCCGACCTGATCGACGGTGTGTCCGACGACCGGCGTGCCACCGACGCGGCGGGATGGCGCCCGGTGGAGCCGGCCGGACTCGGGTTCGACACGCTGTTCTGGTCGCCGGCGCCACCGACGCGTCGCATCGAGGAGCTACGTCCGAGGTCGGTGGTACGACGCGGCGACGACCGTCAACTGGTCGACCTGGGCCAGAACATCAACGGCTGGGTCCGGCTGAGCGACCTCGGCCCGGCGGGCGGCGAGGTGACGCTCGTACACGGTGAGGCGCTCGATCCGAACGGCGATCTCACCACCGAGCACCTCAGACCCGCGGTGCCGTTCCTGCCCGCGCCGCTTCCCGCCGGGCAGGTGGACCGCGTCTTCTCCGCCGGCCGGTCCGGTGACGTGTTCGAGCCGCGGCACACGACCCACGGCTTCCGGTACGTCACCGTCGAGGGGCATCCCGACGATCTGACGCCGGAGGACGTCACCGGTGTCGTGGTGCACAGCGATCTGCGCCGCACGGGATGGTTCTCGTGCAGCGACGAGCGGATCAACCGGCTCCACGAGGCCGCCGTGTGGAGCTTCCGCGACAACGCCTGCGACATCCCCACCGACTGCCCCCACCGGGAGCGGGCGGGGTGGACCGGCGACTGGCAGGTCTACGCGCCGACGGCCGCTTTCCTGTACGACGTCGCCGGATTCTCGGCCAAATGGCTGGGCGACGTCGCGATCGAGCAATGGCCCGACGGCACGATCGCCAACATCTCGCCGCACGGCCCGGCGGAGGGCCCGCACGGTCCCACCGCGTCCTTGCAGGGTTCGGCCGGGTGGGGTGACGCCGTCGTCATCGTGCCCTGGGAGCTCTACCGCGCGTACGGCGACGAGCGGATCCTGGCCGATCTGTGGCCGAACATGGTGCGCTGGGTCGGCCGTGCCGAGCGGATGGCCGCCGAAGGCCGGCACCCCGGCCGCACCGGCCCGGTCGCGGCGCACGAGCGCCATCTGTGGGACACGGGCTTCCACTGGGGTGAGTGGCTGGAGCCGGGCGACGAGGTCGACGACTTCGGCGCTTTCGTCGCCGCCGACAAGAGCGACGTCGCGACGGCGTACTTCGCGCATTCGGCGGGGCTGATGGCCCGTATCGCCGGGGTGCTCGACAAGCCGGAGGAGTCGGCGCGGTACGCCGAGCTCGCCGACCGCGTCACCGCCGCCTGGCGCACCGAATTCCTCGCCGCCGACGGCACGGTGCGCCCGGCCACACAGGCCACCCTCGCGCGGGCGCTGACCTTCGGGCTCATCCCGCGGGAGGCCGTGCCGAACGCCGTGGCGCAGCTCGTCGGCCTCGTCCGGGCCGCGGGCACCCGTGTCGGCACCGGCTTCCTGGCGACGCCCTTCCTCCTGCCGGTGCTGGCCGAACACGGCGAGGCGGAACTCGCCTACGAGCTCCTGTTCCAGGACGGTCCGCCGTCCTGGCTGCACATGATCGATCGGGGTGCGACCACGATCTGGGAGCGCTGGAACGGGATCGCGGACGACGGCACGCCCCACGAGTCGCTCAACCACTACTCGAAGGGGGCGGTGATCAGCTTCCTCCACCGTCACACCGCGGGGCTGCGGCCCGTCGATCCGGCCTACCGCCGCTTCCGGGTGGCCCCGCTTCCCGGCGGCGGTCTCACCGCGGCCTGCGCGGCGCTCGAGTCGCCCCATGGACGCATCGAGTCGGCGTGGCGGCTCAGAGGCGACCGGCTGCTTCTCGAGGTCGTCGTGCCCCCGGGCACGACCGCCGAGGTCGTCATGCCGAGCGGCGGAGGGGAGGTGGTCGGACCCGGCCGGCACACCTTCACGTCTTGAGAGCGGCCGGCGGCAAGGCCGCGCTGGGGGCGCCGAGGGCGCGCGAGATGCCCTGCGCGGCGATCCTCACCGCGTAGGTGAGCCGGCGTGGCTGCGCCTCGCGTTCGGGGAGCAGCACGCCGATCGCGGCGACCGCCTCGTCGCGTTCGTCGAAGACCGGTGCCGCCACCGCCACCAGCGTCTCCAGCTCGGTGCGACGGAAGATGGCCACCCGCTCCCTGCGCACTTCGGCGAGCGTGCGCCGCATCGCCGCGGCGGGAATGAGCACCTTGTCCGGCTCGCTGTGCAGCGGCCGTGCGAGGAGTTCGTCCTGCACCTCGGCCGGTGCGAAGGCGAGGAGCGCCAGCCCCATGCCGGTCGCGTGGAGGGGCATCTTGCCGCCGACCCGATACCGGACCTCGACCGCTCTGTGCGCCGAGAGACGCTCGACCAGGGTCGCCTCGAGACCGTCGCGGACCGCGAGCTGCACGTGCTGATGGGTGACCGCTCCCAGGTCGCTCATGAAGGGCAGAGCCGTCTGGCGCAGACCGTGTCCGCGCGGGGCGAGCGAGGCGACCTCCAGCAGCCGCAGGCCGATCGAGTACCGGCCGGCTTCGTCGCGTTCGAGAGCGCCCCAGTCGAGCAGCCGGCCGGCCAGCCGCAACGTCGTGCTGACCGGAATGGAGGTACGCACGCTCAGCTCACGCAACGTCAGATGCCGCCGTGTCGCGTCGAACGCGTCGAGCAGCGACAGCGCCCGGTCGATGACGGGTTCCCCCTGCGGTGGGCGCTTGCCCCGGCGTCGGGTCGGGGCGGCGGCCGTTTCGCTCACAAATAGCACCTTCCGGTTAAGCGCGCGTTTCAATCAATGGCAATCATTGCTGACTTGTGTGACTGGCGCCACTCATTGTTCTCCCCAAGTCGGGCCAAGGCCCCGACCCGGACAACCGAGAGGCTTCGATGACCGGCTTCACCTTCAAGCGTCTGGGAGTCAGCACGCTGGCTCTGGCGGTAGCCACCGTCTCTCTGGCGGCGTGCGGCTCTTCGACGAACAGCGCTGATCGCTCTTCGGGCACCACACTCACCATCGGCTACGACTCCGACCCGGCACCGCAGGGCTACGACCCCCTGCTCTACGGCGGTGGCCAGCGACTCTTCTACGAGTCGGCCTACCAGTCGCTCTTCGCGGAGGGCGCCGACGGTCAGCCCGTCCCCGAACTCGTCTCGAGCTTCAGCTACAACAAGGCCAAGACGCAGATGACGCTGAAGCTCAAGTCCGGTGTCACCTTCACCGACGGCTCCAAGCTCACCGCCCAGCTCGTCAAGGCGAACCTCGACCGTCGCGGCAACTCCAAGCTCCAGGCCTACTCCGGCTTCGCCAAGGGCGGCTCGACGGAGATCAAGGACGTCAAGGCCGCGAGCGCGGACACCGTGGTGCTCACCTTCCCCACCGCGCAGGGGTCGTTCCAGACGAACCTCGCGGGCGTCCCCGGGGCGATCGTCGGAGCGAAGGCGATCAGCGACCCCAGCCTGCTCAACCGGGGCCCGGACGGCTCGGGGCCGTACAAGATGCGCACCGCGGTCAAGGGCAGCAGCTACACGATGAGCCGCCAGCCCGGCACGGACAAGGCCACCTACCCGTTCCAGACGATCATCTACAAGCCCTACCTGGACAAGAACGCCCGTCTGAACGCGCAGATCTCCGGCCAGAGCGACGCGTCGCTCCTCGACACGTCCACGAAGCAGACGGCGGCGTCCAACGGCGTCGCGCTGGCCAGGAACGGCGGCACGATGCTGGACCTGCTGGTCTTCGACAAGACCGGGGTCAGCTCGAAGCCGTTCGCCGACAAGGACGTCCGCCGCGCACTGAGCTACGCGATCGACCGGGACGCCTTCGTCAAGACCGTGGCCAAGGGCGCCGAGCCGACGGTCAACGCCTTCCCCAAGTCCTCGCCCGGCTACGACCCCGCGCTGAACACGCGGTACGCCCACGACGTCGCCGAGGCGAAGCGGACCCTGGCGAAGGCCGGTTACCCGAACGGGTTCTCGTTCAAGATCACCGCCAGCCCGACGAATCAGGCCGCGCTGGAGTTCCTGCAGAACCAGTTCAAGGCGATCGGCGTCGACATGAAGATCGACGTCACCACCTCGACCGGACAGCTCTTCGCCGCGGTCAACACCCAGCCGCTCGGCTTCCTCCCGCTGACGATGAGCAACGAGATCGGCGTCACCGCAGGGGTTCTCGTGGGCGGCTTCGCCAACCCGCACAAGGCTCAGGACCCGGTGATCGGGGCCGCGCTCGGGGCGGCGTCGAACGCCTCCGGCGCGGACCACCCCGCCGCGCTGAAGAAGCTGAACGGCGCGCTGATCGACGAGGGCTGGCTGATCCCGGTCGCCGAGCAGTACGCGTACGTCGGCTACGACGCCAAGGCGCTCAAGGCGCCGAACTACCCCGGCACCGACGGCTACCCGCTGCTGAGCTCCTTCAAGCCGGCCGCCTGACCGTTCCCCCGCGGTCGGCCGGAGGTCCTCATGACCGTCGGCCGGCCGACGGGACGGCGTGCCCGGTGCCGTGATCCCGGAAAGGACCCCATGTCATGTTCACCTATGTCGCCCGTCGTATCGGGCTCGGTGTCGTCACCGTCCTGGTGGCGTCCGCCCTGAGCTTCCTCCTGGTGCACGCCTCCGGCGGCAGCCCAGGAGCCATCACCGCCGGGGAGGGGGCGACCAGGGCCCAGATCGCGGCGGAGAACGCCCGGCTCGGCTGGGACCGCCCGCTCGTCGCCCAGTACGCGAGCTGGCTCGGACACGCGGTCCGCAGCGACCTCGGGGTCTCGCTGATCGACGGTCACGACATCTGGCCGGACCTGATGCAGCGCGTACCGGTCACCGCTTCGACGGCGGTCCTCGCGACCCTGTTCAGTGCGGTCCTGGGAATCCTGGCCGGAGTCGTGGCGGCGGTGCGCCGGGGCAGAATCGATCGCCTGATCACCGTGACCAGCGGAATCATGCTCTCCCTGCCGCAGTTCTGGCTCGGCATCCTGCTGGTGTACGTGCTCTCGGTGAAGGCCCATCTGCTGCCCGCCACCGGCTACGTCGGGTTCACGGCCTCGCCGGCGCAGTACGTCCGGAGCCTGGTTCTCCCGGTGCTCGCGCTGGGGCTGACCGGAGCGGCGATCATCGCCCGCACGACCAGGGCCGGCATGGCCGACGCACTGCAGCAGGAGCACATCCGCACCCTGCGGGCCCTCGGCACGCCGGTCTGGCGGATCCGCTACCTGCACGCCCTCCGCTTCGCCGGTGCGCCGGTGGTGTCGGTGATCGGCATCCAGTTCATCGCCCTCTTCGGCGGCTCGGTCATCATCGAGCAGCTCTTCGCGCTGCCCGGTCTCGGCCAGGCCGCCCAGGGCGCGATCAACACCCACGACTTCCCCGCCGTCCAGGGCGTCGTCGTCATCGCCACCGTGGTCGTGGTCCTCACCAATCTGGTCCTCGACCTCGTCCTCGCCGCCCTCGACCCGAAGGTTCGTGCCGCGTGAACGCCTTCACCGAAACCGTCCAGGTGCCCGCGGCGTCCGAACCGGCGTCCGGCCGGCGCCGACTGCCGGCCCCCCTGCGCCGCCCCGTCACCGTGCTCGCGAGCGCGTGGCTGGCCGCGATCGTGATCGCCTCGGCGACCGCGCGCTGGTGGGTGCCGTTCCCCGTCGGCGCGCAAGACCCCGCCCACGCCCTGACGGGTCCTTCCGGCAGGCACTGGCTCGGCACCGACGAACTGGGCCGCGACATCTTCTCCCGGATCGTCACCGGTGGCTGGATCTCGATCGGCCCGGCGCTGCTGGCCGTGGCGGTCGCCTTCTGTGTCGGCGTGCCGATGGCGTTGCTCGCGGCCGAGCACGATCGCAGGATCGAGGGGACCTTCAGCCGCGTCGCCGAGTTGCTCCTGGCACTGCCGACCACCGTGATCCTGCTCGCCTTCGTCGGCGCGGTGGGGGTCCATGTCTGGGCCATCATGGCCGTGCTCGGCCTTCTGCTCGCGGCGCCGGTGTACCGGATCCTGCTCGCCCTCGCCCAGTCGCTGCGCACCCGCCTCTACGTCGACGCGGCGAAGGTGAACGGCGTCGGCTCCCTCCTGGTGAACGTGCGTCACGTGCTGCCCGGCATGGCGACCACGATCGCCGTCCAGGCGGCGCAGCTCTTCGCGCTCGGCATCCTGATCGAGGCCGGCCTGGCCTTCATGGGCTACGGACCGGCCATACCGGCGCCGAGCTGGGGCGGTCTCATCGGCGACGCTCAGCAGCACATCTACGACGACGCCTGGATGATGGTTCCCACCGGCGTCGTGCTCGCACTGACCGTGGTCGCGGCCAACCAGATCGCCGACGCCCTGGCCGGTGAGCGGAAGCGGACCGCCCCCGCCCACCGCCCTGTGCGACGAACGGGTCGGTCCGTGGCAGCGGCCTCGGCCGCGGACGAGGCATCTCCTCGGACCGACGGAGCCCTGCTCGAGGTGCGCGATCTGCACGTCAAGGTCGTGGAGGGCACGGAACTGGTCACCGGTGTCTCGGTGGCGGTCCGGCCCGGCACCGTGCTCGGCCTGGTCGGCGAGTCCGGGTGCGGCAAGACGATGACCGCGCGGTCGCTGATCGGACTGCTGCCCGACGGCGTCGAGGTCGGCGCCGGCTCCATCCTCTTCGAGGGCCGGGATCTGGTCGGGCTCTCCGACAAGCAGTACGAGGCCGTCCGCGGGCGGGACATCGCGCTCATCTCACAGGAGCCGATGGTCGCGCTCGACCCGATGTTCTCCATCGGCCATCAACTCACCCGGCCCATCCGCCGCTTGCGCCAGGTCGGCCGCGACGAGGCCCGCCGCGTCGCACTGGACCTGCTCGCCCAGGTCGGCATCGTCGACCCCGAGCGCGTCCTGCGCAGCCACCCTCACACGCTGTCGGGCGGCATGGCCCAGCGCGTCTGCATCGCCCTCGCGCTCACCGGCTCGCCGAAGCTCCTGATCGCCGACGAGCCGACCACCGCCCTGGACGTGACCGTGCAGGCGGAGATACTCAGCCTGCTGCGCTCGCTCGTGCGCAGCACCGGCCTGTCGGTCGTTCTGGTCAGTCACGACCTCGGTGTGGTGGCCGACCTGTGCGACGACGTCGCCGTCATGTACGCCGGTCAAGTGGTCGAGTCCGGGACCGTGACCGCGGTCCTGGACCGGGCCGCGCATCCCTACACGAGCGCGTTGCTGAGCGCGAACCCCCACATCCCGCGGGGCGAGGCGGTCCCGGACCGGCTGCCCTCGATCCGCGGCACGGTGCCGGCGCCGAAGGACTGGCCCGCCGGCTGCCGGTTCGCGAGCCGGTGTCCCCTGGTCACCCCCGCGTGTCACGAGCCGATCGCGGCGGCGCCGGCGCACGGCGCGGGTACCGCGCGCTGCATCCATCCGCTGACCCTGGCGCCGAGCACGGCCACGCCGAACGAATCCGGAGTCGTCCGATGAACCAGTCAGCCCTCCGCGTGCGGGATCTCGTCGTCCACTACGGACGTCGTCGCGGGACGCCCCCCGCCGTCGACGGGGTCAGCTTCGACATCGCGCCGGGCGAGACCCTCGGTCTCGTCGGTGAGTCCGGCTCCGGCAAGTCGACCATCGGCAAGGCGATCCTGGGACTCCAGGCGGCGAGTTCCGGGTCGATCACGCTGAACGGGACGGACATCACCACGGCCTCGCTGCGACAGCGGCGGGTCAGCGCGATCGACCTGCGGGTGGTCTTCCAGGACCCCTACTCCTCGCTCAACCCGGCCCAGAGCATCGGCCGGACCCTGGTCGAGCCGCTCCGGGTGCTGCGTGTCCCGAAGCCGGAGCAGTGGCAGCGGGCCCGGGAGGCGCTCGAGGCGGTCGGTCTGCCGGGCGACGCGATCGACCGCTCTCCGTCGCAGCTCTCCGGCGGTCAGCGTCAGCGCGTGGCGATCGCCCGTGCCCTGGTCTGCGACCCGAAGGTGATCGTGCTCGACGAGCCGGTCAGCGCGCTCGATCTCTCGACCCAGGCGCAGGTGCTGAACCTGCTGGCCGATCTGCGTGACCGACGGCAACTGGCCCTGCTCTTCATCGCGCACGACTTGGGTGTCGTCCGGTTCCTCTCCCAGCGGGTCGTCGTGCTCTACCGCGGCCAGGTGATGGAGCAGGGAGATGTCGAGTCGGTGACGCAGGACCCGCGCCACCCCTACACCGTCGCGCTGACCGCGGCGGCTCCCGTGCCCCATCCGGCCGAGCAGGCGCACCGCCGCGCCGCGCGCGAAGCGCTGGGCATCGGCGCGGCCGGGACGGCGGCGGCCGCACCGACGGACTGTCCGTTCGTGCACCGGTGCCCGCTCGCGGGGGACCTCTGCCACACCGAACGGCCGCCTCTCACCGGCACCGGTGACACCTCCGCGGCCTGCCATCGCCTCGACGAGGTCGCCGCGCTCCGTGCCACCCACTGACCCTCGCACCCCTTACGGAGATCCCATGCACCAGTTCCCCACCGGCTTCCTCTGGGGAGTGGCCAGTGCCGGCCACCAGACCGAGGGCGACAACGTCTCCAGTGACTGCTGGTTCGCCGAGAACGTGACACCGACCGTCTTCAAGGAGCGGTCGGGCAAGGCGTGCGACGGCTGGGAACGCTGGCGCGAGGATGTCGACCTGGCCGCCGCCCTGAACCTCAACGCCTACCGCTTCTCCGTCGAATGGGCGCGCGTCGAACCCGTCGAAGGCGAGTTCTCCGCCGCCGCGCTGGCCCACTACGAGGCGATCGTCGACCACTGCGTCGCGCGGGGTCTGGCACCGGTCGTCACGTTCCACCACTTCGTCGCCCCGCACTGGTTCGCCGCGCGCGGCGGATGGCTCGACGCCGAAGCCCCGGAGCGGTTCGCGCGCTTCTGCGATCGGATCATGACGGCCTTCGGTGACCGGATCGCGGTGGCGGTGACGATGAACGAACCCAACCTTCCGCCGATGCTCGCCTGGGCCGGGCTGCCCGACTTCGTCCGGGACCTGGAGCGCTCGACACTGGAGGCCTGCACCCGGGCGGCCGGCGTCGAGCGCTACCGGCTCACCAACATCACGCTCGCCGAGGAGGCCGGCGCCCTGCTCGCGGGCCAGGCGGCCGGGCACCGTGCGGCTCGCGCGGCGATCAAGGCGCGTCGCGCGGATCTTCCCGTCGGCCTGTCGATCGCGATCGTCGACGACCTCGTCCACGGCCCGGATCCCGCCCTGCGGGACCGCAAGCGCGCCGAGGTTTATCAGCCCTGGCTCGAGCTCGCTCGCGAGGACGACTTCATCGGCGTCCAGAACTACGAGCGGCATTACTACGATGCGAAGCGTGCGGTGAACCCCGACGGCACACCCGCCGAGGGCGGGGTGATGAACCGCACCGACCCGGCGTCGCTCGGGAGCTGCGCGGAATACGCCCACGCGGTGAGCGGCGTGCCGGTCCTGGTCACCGAGCACGGCATGCAGGCGGACGACGACTCGAAGCGCGCCGGTTTCATCGAGCCGTCGCTGGCAGGTCTCCAGCAGGCGATGGACCGCGGCGTCCCCGTGCTCGGCTACTTCCACTGGACGCTCATGGACAACTTCGAGTGGATCTTCGGCTTCGGGCCCAAGTTCGGGCTGCACAGCGTCGACCCCGTCACCTTCGAGCGCACACCGAAACCGAGCGCGGGCCGCTACGGCGACCTGGTCGCGGAGCTGCGCCGTGGATGAGGTGTCCGCCGTCCGCTTCGAACATCGCGACGATCCGCTCGGCATCGGGGAAGACCGCCCGCGGCTCTCCTGGCAGGTCGCGAGTCGGCAGCGGGGACGCCGACAGGCCGCCTACGAACTGACCGTCGGCGACGAGTTCTTCCACGTGGATTCGGCCGACTCCGTGCTGGTGCCGTGGCCCGCGAGGCCGCTGGCGTCCCGCGAGGCGCGCGAGGTCCGGGTCCGTGTCGTCGGCACCGACGGCGAGGTCTCCGACTGGAGCGACGCGGTCAGCGTGGAACGCGGTCTCGACGCCGCCGACTGGACGGCCACGCTCATCGAGCCGGCCGGGGACGAGCGAGGGCCGGCATCGCTCCTGCGACGCTCCTTCGTCACCGACGGCGAGATCGCCCGCGCCCGCCTCTACATCACGGCGCACGGGCTCTACGTGGCCGAACTCAACGGCGAGCGGGTCGGCGACGACGCCCTCGCCCCGGGGTGGACCAGCTACCACCATCGGTTGCGCTACCAGACCTACGACGTCACCGGGCAGGTGCGCGCCGGTGAGAACGCGATCGGGGTGCAGGTCGCCGACGGCTGGTGGCGAGGCCGGGTCGGGTTCGTGCCCGAGTGGCGCGACACCTACGGCAGTTCACTGGGGCTGCTCGCCCAACTCGAGATCGACTACGCCGACGGCCGGCGTCGGATCATCCCCACCGACGAGAGCTGGCGCTCCTCCACCGGGCCGATCCGGTCCGCGGATCTCTACGAGGGCGAGACCTACGACGCCACGATGGCGCGCCCCGGCTGGTCGTCCCCCGGATTCGACGACGTCGAGTGGGACGGTGTGCACCGCGCCGAACGCGACCCCGCCACCCTGGTGGCTCCCTCGGGGCCGCCCGTCCGGGCCGTCGAGGAGCGCGTGCCGGTCGACACGATCACCACTCCGTCCGGCCGTACGGTCCTCGACTTCGGCCAGAACCTGGTGGGTCGACTCCGCATCCGGGTGCGCGGCCGTCGCGGCGCGACCGTCACCCTGCGCCATGCCGAGGTCCTCGAGAGCGGCGAACTCGGAGTGCGACCGCTGCGCACGGCCACGGCCACGGACCGGTACGTGCTCGCCGGGGACGTCGGCGGCGAGAGCTGGGAGCCCTCCTTCACCTTTCACGGCTTTCGCTACGCCGAGGTGAGCGGTGACCACGACGCACTGGAGGCGACGGCGGTCGTCTACCACTCCGACATGCGCCGGACCGGCTGGTTCGAGTGCTCCGACCCCTTGCTCAACCGTCTGCACGAGAACGTCGTGTGGGGGATGCGCGGCAACTTCGTCGACGTCCCCACCGACTGTCCGCAACGTGACGAGCGCCTGGGCTGGACCGGCGACACGCAGGTCTTCGCGCCCACCGCCGCCTACCTCTTCGACTGCGCCGGCCTGCTCACCTCCTGGCTGGCCGATCTCGCCGCGGACCAGACGCCGGAGGGCGTCGTCCCGCTGTTCGTGCCGCGGATCGACTTCCCGGGCCCGTTCGCGGAACCGGCCGCGACGGCCGGCTGGAGCGACGCCGCGGTGATCGTCCCCTGGGTGCTCCACCAGCGGTTCGGCGATGCGGGGCTGCTCCGTCACCAGTACCCGAGCATGCGGGCCTGGGTCGACGGCCTGACCGCGTCGCTGGGGCCGGCCGGCCTGTTCGACAAGCCGGCGTTGCAGCTCGGCGACTGGCTCGACCCGGCGGCACCTCCGGACGCGCCCTGGCAGGCCGAGACCGACGCGCACCTGGTGGCCACCGCCTACCGCGCGCACGTCGCCGGCCTGCTGTCACGGATCGCGGCGGTGATCGGCGAGGAAGCGGACGCGGCCAAGTACGGCGAACTCGCCAACGGGGTCCGGCAGGCGTTCCACGACGAGTACGTGACCCAGGGCGGCCGGATCGCCGGCTCCGGGCAGACCGGCTATGCCCTGGCACTCGAGTTCGCCCTGCTGCCCGACGCCGGACAACGCGCGCGGGCGGCGCGGCAACTGGTCCGGCTGGTGCGGGAGAAGGGCCACAAGGTGGCCACGGGCTTCCTCGGTACCCCGCTGATCTGCGACGCCCTCACCTCCGCGGGAGCGATCGACGACGCGTACCAGATGCTGCTCCAGACCGAGTGCCCCTCCTGGCTGTATCCGGTGACGATGGGGGCCACCACGATCTGGGAACGCTGGGACTCCATGCTCCCCGACGGTTCGGTCAACCCCGGGGAGATGACGTCGTTCAACCACTACGCCCTGGGCGCGGTGGCCGACTGGATGCATCGCGTGGTCGCCGGGCTCGCGCCCGACGCGCCGGGCTACCGGTCCCTGCGGATCGAGCCCCGCCCCGGGGGACGGATCGCGTGGGCACGCACGGCGCACCGCACCCCCTACGGCTTGGCCGAGGTGGCGTGGGAGCGAGCCGAGGGTGAGCTCCGCGTCGACGTCACCGTGCCGACCGGGTCGGTGGCGATGGTCGTCCTGCCGGGCCTCGAACCCCAGGAGATCGAATGCGGCAGGCACCACTTCGTGGTCCCGCACCCGGGCCCGTCGTCCGACCGCGAATGGCACCCGTCCCCGCCGTTCCCGCTCGACGAACTGGCCACTGAAGGAGACCACTGACGGACGGACCAGGTCACGGGTTCGGCTGCCATCACGGTGGCAGTCGTCCCGGCGACACGGGCGCCGCGATGGGCGGCTTCGGACTCCGCCTCCTCCGTCGCAGGGCGAGCAGCGGACGGACTCCTGGCACCGGCAGGGGATGGATGACGACCCGGCACGGCTCGGGCCGGCGTTCCGAACGGCCTCGCCAGTAGGGGTGTTGGGGAGTGGCCCTGCCGGCTTGCCGCGCGGGGTGGTGTCATCGCTGGCTGGGCCGGGCGGTTGAATACCCAGATGAACGATTCTCTGTGGAGTCGACACTCGGTTGCGGACGAGAGGGAAGCAGACCGCCTGACAGCCGCCGGTCGCAACGTGCGGGCCCTCGCGATGATGCGCTCATCATGATCCGAGTTCCCACCTGCGTACTCAGCAGCTTTCAGGCACCTCAGGTCTCCCACGGCCACGACCCCGATCTGTTCGTGCAGATCGGTTCGTTGACCAAGGCGCTCACCGCGACCGTCCTGACCGCCTTGGCCGACGACGGCGTCCTGAGCCTCGACGACCCGCTGGAGCTGTTCCTGCCGACGCCGAGCGGCACCGGAATCACCCTGCGCCAACTCGCCGAGCACACCTCGGGCCTTCCGCGCCTGCCTCCCGGCGTCGGCGGGCGCGATCCCTACGTGGCGTTCGACGCCGGAGCACTGGACTCGGTCGTACGGAACCTCGACACCCTGGTCGCCGCTCCCGCGGGGACGGTCGAGGAGTATTCCAACCTCGGATACGCGCTCCTGGGCGCGGCTCTGGTCGCGGCCACCAGCACCCCGTACGAGGAACTGCTGCACCGCCACCTCCTCGACCCCCTCGGCATCGCCGATGTCGCCACCGATCCGCCGTCCGGCAGACGACTGTGCCGCACGGGGCTGTTCGGCCGACCTCGCCGGGACTGGACCATGGACGGCGCGATTCTCCCCGCCGGCGGCCTGTGGGCCACTCCCCGGGCCGCCGCCCGTCTCCTCACCGACCTGCTGGTCGACCGCAAACTGGGTGAACCGGCACCGGCCTGGCAGAAGGCGGGAAGCCTTCTGTGGCACAACGGCGCGACAGGCAGCGCGTCCGTCTTCGCGGGAGCCTCACCGCAGGGCTGGATCCTCGTCCACCGCCTGTCCGCCCGAAGCACCGTGACGGACAAAATGGCCCTGGCCACGCTCAGACGTTTCATCGGGCCCCGAGCTTGACGCCGGGGCGAGCAAGGCGACCTCAGTGTTCGTGCTCTGCTCCGCTGAAGTCCAACTGCTGCGGCGGGACTTCGACCAGGTGAACTCGTCACGTATAGAGCACTATCCGGACGCGGCGGCCTTCTACAAAGCGGAGGTCGACTACCTCGTCAACCGCTGCCCCAGCCACATGGACGCCTGGTACATGCGGCTTGAAACCCCAGCCGACTTCAGCGCTTCGTCCGCGGCCTTCTCGGACTACTTCCAGGCGGTACTCGACTGGGCGCACAACGGCGGCTCTGTACGACGCCTGTTCTGCCTAGGCTCGTCCAGAGGGTATGCCGGCTGGACGGCACGGCACCGAGAACAGACCCGCCACCTGCGCAGTTACAGCATCCGGGAGGTGACGTGGCCCATCAAGGCCGACCTCATGAGCATGGCCATCATGGACACGAGCGCGGTGTTCCTCCAGTCAGGTGGCGGAGTGGAAAGTGCCTTTCCGGCCTGGAAGTCCGGGGTCGGAAAGGCACCTTCACGCTTTCGTATCGGCAACGGCCGCGCTCGCACGCGACAGTGCGGCTATGGCCGCTGCTTCAGCCGGTCGACGACGGCCCACTCCACCACGTGTGACAGTTGGATGTACGTCTTGTCGCCGGACGCCGAGGTCCGTTCGTCGCGGAAGCCCAGGAATGCATAGGACTTCGGGTCGAAGATGAGGTACTTGCCCTTCGCGAAGGGACTCTTGGGGCAGGAAATCCCCACACCGGTGCGCCCGGCGGAATCCTTCACTCCGGGAATCGCCTCGACACCGGGCACGAGGGCCAGTGCCTTGTACGCGGCGGGACGCAGTCCCTGGGGCAGGACCGGCCACTTCAGTAGCTCACCGAGCATGAAGTAGGCGTCGAACCAGTCCTGTTCGGTGAAGTCGCTCGTCGACCTGTCGGAACGTCCGCTGCCGGCGATGGCCGGAATGAGTTTCTCCGGGTCGGTGGGCAGCTTCTTCAGCTTGCTCCATTCCCGAGGCGGCCACACGCTCTCGCCGTTCTTCAAGGGCTCCTCCCAGATCACGCGGCCGAGTTCCATGGTCAAGGAGCGCTTGGAACCGTCCACCGAGTCCCAGTTGACGTCCACGTAGGTCTTGACAGCGCCCGTCCCGCGTTCCGTCTCCTTGATGATCCGCTTCGAGTAGATGAACTGGTCGTCGCGCGGAGCGACAGGCCTCTCGTCCCTGCCCGTCTGCGCCGCCGCCCCGTTCAGCACGATCACGGCATTGACGTTCTCCATCCTCGGGCTCGCTGTGCCCGAGGCGCGGCCGGTCCGGCCGGAGCGGTCGGCGTCGTCCGCGCCGCGTTCGGTGATCACCACCGCTGTTCCCGTGACCGCCACCGCGACCACCGCGGCTGTCGCGAGGCGGAGCGCGTGCCGTCGGCTGGGGGCCGGACCGGGGTGCTGCTGCGCACGCGCGATCGTGTTGAGCAGTTGGTGGCGGGCCTTCGCCCGGACCGGGTCGGCGAGCGGGACGGTGTCCGCGTCCCAGTCCCGCAGGAGTTCGAGTTCGTCAGTCATGGCCGGGTACCTCTCGCAGTGTCGTCGGATCGGATCCGCCCAACGCGTCGCGCACCTTGTTGCGGGCCCGGTGCAGTCGTGATCTGACCGTGCCGATGGGGACGCCGAGGGCCTGGGCCACCTCCTCGTAGCCGAGACCGCCCCACGCCACCAGCAGCAGCACGTCCCGGTGCCGTGCGGGCAGCGAGGCCAGTGCCTCCGCCAGTTCGCGGCCCACGGCTTGTGCCCCCACCCGGGCCGCGGC
The DNA here is from genome assembly GCF_055565895.1 of Streptomyces sp. NPDC028298. Classification (NCBI taxonomy): domain Bacteria; kingdom Bacillati; phylum Actinomycetota; class Actinomycetes; order Kitasatosporales; family Streptomycetaceae; genus Streptomyces; species Streptomyces sp. NPDC028298. The sequence continues at coordinate 580,096 of NZ_JBVHTL010000003.1, read as the reverse complement.
ACGGTCGGCCAGTGGCTCCTCGTGATCGGCCGGAGCCGGGACCCGGGCCATGGCTTTGAAGCGACGACCCTCGGCACGCCGGTGCCGGGCGACCAGATTGGTCGCTATGCCGAACAGCCAGGGGCGGGCGCCGTCGCCCGTGGCGCGCGAAGGGTCGTACCGGTGCCGTTGCTGGAAGGCGGTGGTGAAGGTCTCCGCCACGAGGTCGTCGGCGGGCTCGCCGCCGAGCCTGCGGGCCAGGTAGCGATGGACGTCATCCGCGTACCGGTCGAAAAGTGCGGCGAATGCTTCGGGCTCATCCCGGGACCGTGCAATCACCGAGGCATCGCTCTCCGCCCCCGTGCGGACGCCTGGTTCGACGGTCATCGGGGCTCCTCTCGTCTTGGGGAACGTGCTTCGAAGGGTTGGGCTTTCATCCCTCCTTCACCGCTCGCCCCCGGCGAGTTCCCTCGAGCCCCTCGGGTATCGAAAACGGGCCTCCCGGGCCGCCGGGATCCGACCGTCAGGCCTGGGCCGGCGCGCTGCCGCCGGGTGCGTCCTCGGGACGTGGGGCACGAGGCCGCCGGTGGACTCGCCTCAGCGCCGCGAGCCCGGCGGCGGTTCCTGCTGCGAGCGGAACAAGGGGCCAGTACACGGTGGTGTTCCCGAAAGCCGCACACCCGATGAGCGCGAAGCTCGCCGTCATCGCGACGAGGAACCCGAACACCCAGGGTGCGCCTCGTTCCTTCCGCTCCAGCCGTGCCCGGCCGTCGCGGCCGGCCAGGTTCGCGGCCGCGGCCAGGGCGAGGGCGATCAGATGGCCCGCGATCAGCGGGTAGAGCATGAACAGCGCCATGTCCCACCCTCCGGGGTGCCAGCCGCGCCACACGTCACGCCCGTCGATCTCCACGACCCGCCCGTGCCACAGGCCCGCCTGGACCCGCTGCCCCTCCCGGAGGTCGTTCACGGAATCGTCCGGGACGCCGTTCACCGTCTTGGTCCCGTCACCGATGCGCAGGCCGATCGTGTACGTGGTGCTGACGTTCCATTCGCCGCTGCCGCCGTCCTGGCCCCCGCCGTCTCTCCCACTCACCGTGTGGGACGTCAGCCCCGTGATGGTGGCCCCGGTTGTGTGCAGCGTTCCGTTCGACTGTGCGTGCGCGACGCCCGTCTCCTCGTAGGTGCGCAGGGCGAGCAGCAGGATCAGGGCGGCCATGACCAGGCGGAACGCCCAGCGCAGTACGCGCCCTCGCACGGTCCTGGTCCGCCTCGTGCCCGGCGTCGTCCGCGCCGTCGTGTCCCCGGTCCGCTCCTGTGTCATCGGGTCCCCCGCCCTCCGGTCGGGAACAGCCGAAAGCCGCCCCACCGGATCACACGCCGCCCGGCTGACCATGGTTGCGGGGGCCGGCCACCCGGCCGGGGACGCACACGGCGTCGCCCGGCCGTCACGGATCACAAGGTGTCGGCGTCCACGGGGACGTCGGGGGCGATGTGGGGGCCGAGGACCTCGCGGTAGAGGGCTACTTCGGTCAGCAGGGAGCGGCGGACGCTGTCGGCTCGGCGGAAGCCGTGGCCCTCGCCCTCGAACAGCAGGAAGCGGTGCCACACTCCGCGTTCGGCCAGATTGTCCACGATGCACGTGGCCTGGTCGGGGCGGCAGATGAAATCGTCCGCGCCCTGGAGCATCACCAGCGGCGCGGTGATGCGGTCGGCGTTCGCCGCGGGTGAGATCTTGTCGAAGAGGGCCCGGTCCTGCGGGAGGACGCCGACAAGCGTGTCCACGTAACGGGACTCGAAGTCGTGGGTCTGCTCGGCCCGCCAGCGTGCCGGGTCGCTGATCGGGTAGAGGACCGTGCCCGCGCAGAAGACGTCGGTGTGGACCAGGCACGCCAGGGTCGTCCAGCCGCCGGCCGAACCGCCGCGCACGGCCGTACGGGCCGGATCCGCCAGCCCCTCGGCGGCCAGGGCGCGGGCGACGGTGACGCAGTCGTCGACGTCCACCACTCCCCACTGGCCGCGCAGCCGGTCGCGGTAGGCCCTGCCGTAGCCGGTGGAGCCGCCGTAGTCGACGTCCGCGACGGTGAAGCCGCGACTGGTGAAGAAGGAGTACTCCAGGTCGGCGGTGACACCGGTGGAATTCGTCGGACCGCCGTGGACCTGCACCAGCAGGGGCGGCAGTTCGCCCTCGGGTCCGGTCGCGGTGGGGTGGGTGGGCCGGTGCAGCACGAAGTGGACGGGTCGGCCCTGCGCGTCGTGGACGGTACGGCGTTCGGGCCGGGGCTGCCAAGGGGCCAGCGGGTCCTCGGACTTGGGCCGGGTACGCCGGGCCGGGCCGGAACCCGGGGCCAGCGGCACCGACAGCAGGGCGGAGCCGAGGGCCGGGTCGGCGGCGCGGACCAGGATCCGTTCGCCGTCCGACCAGAGGTCGCCCTGGAAGCTGCTCCAGCCGTCGGCGAGTTCGGTCAGTTCGCCGCTCTCGGGCGCCCAACGGGACAGCCGCTGCGGGCCGTTGCCGTGCGGCAGCACCACTCCGTACGGCGTCACGGCGAACCAGCTCGCGCCGACGCGCCAGACGGGGCCCGCGCAATCCTCCTGGAGGGGAAGGACGTTGGTGTTGGTGATCGCGGTGGGTGTCGGCCGGTCGGGGTCCAGGTCGACGCGGTGGAGGTTCCACCAGCCGTCCGGGTCCGCCATGGCGTAGAGAGTGTCGGGACCCGCCCACGCGGCCTGGGACACGGAGACCTCGGTGCCGTCGTGGCTGCCGCCGAGCAGCCAGACGGGCTCACCCGCGACGCCGTCGTGCAGCTCGGCGACCATCAACTCCGAGCTGTCCCAGGGCATATGGGGGTGGTCCCAGCCGATCCAGGCGAGTCGCCCGCCGTCCGGGGAGATCCGGTGTCCGCAGAGGAAGTGGTGGGAGCGAGCCACCACGCGCAGCGCGCCGGGGTCGTCGGCGGCGGCACCGGACAGCGGTACGGCGACGATCTCGCGCACGGTACGGAGTGCCGGGTCGGCGTCGTGCGGTCCGGTGGCGGCGCGGGTGGTCTCCCGCACGCACCACACCTCGGTCCCGTCCGGGCCGGCCACCGGGTCGGCCCAGCAGGTCTCCCGGTCGGACGGGTCGGCCGGGGTGAGCGGCACGGGCACGGGGAACGTCTTGTCGTCGGCGGCTCCGAGGCGGGGCACCTCGGCTCGGTACAGGCGCTGGTCGCGGTGGTCGGTGAAGACCAGCAGGTGGCTGCCCGTGGCCGGGTCCGCCGCGCGTACCCAGTACGGCTTGCCGCCGTATCCGAGGGAGCGGTTGCGCACGGAGACGCCGGGGGCGAGCACCGGGACCGGCTCCTCGTGGCCGGGGGCGTTGCGCAGCAGCCGTACGGTCGCGGTGGCCGGGTCGTTGGCGCACCACCAGTTCTCCTCGCCGGCCCCCGAGGGCCACGAGGTGGATCCGGAGGCGGCGGCGACCGCTTCGGCGGTGATCGGGGACGGCCAAGTGCCGTAGGACAGGTGGGGCGCGGTGGACATGGGTGACTCCGAGTACGGGAGGGGGAGTTGGGGGGAAGTGGCGCGGGCGGTCCACCGCCTGGGCTGGGGTGGATTGCCGAGCATTGCCATGGGCTGCGGTGGACTGCCGTTGGGTTGCTGAGGGCGGGGCTGTGGGTGGGTGCGGTCACCGGCCCCTGGGGAAAGCCCCATGGAGGACGGTCTCGTAGGAGGTGGTCCCGGTGCCCGTTGCGCCGACCCGGCATTGCCCGCCGTAAGCCGCGCACACATGCCGCATGAGCGAAACGTGTGCCCGGATCCAGCCGGAGACGCGCCCGGAGTCAAGCGAACCGGAGCCCCGCCGAAGGCGCGCTCGGGACCAGGGGAACCGGTGCCCCGCCGAGGTCACCCGGCGGTCAGTCGCACCGGCTCGCCGTGCCCGTCGCGGCGGCGCAGGTCCTCCGGGGTCTCCCGGCGGACCATGAGACGGGCGCTGCCGTCGCGTACGGCGACGACGGCGGGCCGGGGCTGGGCGTTGTAGTTGCTGGCCATGGCGTGGTGGTAGGCCCCGGTGGCGGGGACCGCGAGGAGGTCGCCGGCGGCGATGTCCTCCGGCAGGGCGATGTCGGGCACGACCACGTCCCCGCTCTCGCAGTGGCGGCCCACGACCACGGCGTGCACCGGATCGCCCTCGGCGGGACGGTTGGCGGTCCACGCGGTGTAACGGGCGAGGTAGAGGGAGGGGCGCAGGGCGTCGCTCATGCCGCCGTCGACGGCGACGAACCGACGGCGCAGCCCGTCCTTGACGGCGCCTACGCGGTAGAGCGTCACCCCGGCGGTACCGATCATCGACCGGCCGGGCTCGACGGCGAGCCGTACCGCCGAGCCGGGCAGGACCCGTTCCAGACCGGCGCGCAGGGCGGCCGTGAACGCGGCCGGGTCCAGGCGGGGTTGGCCCGGCAGGTAGGGGATGCCCGCGCCGCCGCCGAGGTCGATCTCGTCCACGGTGATGCCGTGGCGCTCGGCGAGCGCTGCGACGAAGGCGCCGACCCGCTCGGCGGCGAGGGTCAGTCCCTCGGTCGCGGTGATCTGTGAGCCGATGTGGGAGTGGACGCCGGCCAGCCGCAGCGAGGGGTGTGCCGCGACGGCCAGCACGGCCCGCTCGGCGTGGCCGCCGCGCACCGGGAAGCCGAACTTGACGTCGTCGCCGCCGGTGGCCATGTAGTCGTGGGTCTCGGCGGCGACGCCGGGGGCGATCCGGACGTAGACGTCCTGGACCCGGCCGGCCGTCGCGGCGGCGCGTGCGAGCCGGTCGATCTCCTCCAGGCAGTCGACGACCACCACACCGACGCCGTGGGCGACGGCGGCCTCCAGTTCGGGCACGGACTTGTTGTTGCCGTGGAAGACGATCCGGGCGGCGTCGAAGCCGGTGTCCACGGCGAGCCGGAGTTCGCCGCCGCTGCACACGTCGAGGTGCAGCCCCTCGGAGTCGACCCAGCGGACCATCTCGGCGCACAGGAACGCCTTGGAGGCGTAGTGCACCCGGTCCGCGCCGGACTCGCGCCACAGCCGGGCCCGGTGGCGGAAGTCGGCCTCGTCCACCACGTACAGCGCGGTGCCGCAGGCGTCGGCCAGGTCGTCCAGGGCGACGCCGCCCACGTGCAGCCGGCCCTCGACGGTGCGGGCGGTCAGCGGCCACACCTCGGGGGCCGTCTCGGGTGAGGCGGCCTCGGCCAGTCCGTCGGGCAGCGGGGTCCCCGCCCGGGGTGCGGGCAGGGAGGGAGCGGTGGACACGGGGCTACTCCTCGGTGAGGACGACCAGCATCAGCAGGTCGTCGCTGGGGTCGGTGAAGTGGTGTTCGTCGGTGGCGGCGAAGTGGCAACTGTCGGCGCGGCGCAGGAGCCGTACGACACCGCCCACCGAGACCCGGCAGGAGCCGGCCAGGACGAGCGCGAACTCCTCGCCGGGGTGGGCTGTCGGGTGGTCGTGGTCGCCGAGGTCGGCGTGCAGCAGCCGGGCGCCGATTCGGCTGGCGCCGGGGGCCGTGAGGTCCCAGATGCCGTGGTGCCCGTCGGCCTGGGCGAGCAGCGGTGCCGGGGCGAAGCGCGGCGGGAAGGCCGGGGCGGCCGCGGCGGCGACCGGTGTGGTGCCGCCGAGGAGTTCGGCGGGGGTGGCGCCGAGGGCGTCGGCGATCTGGGCGAGGGTCCGGACCGTGGGGTTGGCGGCGCCGGACTCCATCTGCGAGACGTAGGCCGGTGAGACGCCGGCCCGGGTCGCCACCGCGCTCAGTGTGAGCCCGGCGGCCCGGCGGACGCGGGCGACGGAGGCGGCGAGCACGTCTCCGGTGTCCGCCCGTTCGGGCGACGCACCCCGCTCCGCGTCGGCGCTGTCGGGCGGCACGCCCTGACGGGCCTCCGCGGAGACCGACGACGCACCCCGACCCGTATCCGCACGGTCGGACTGCCCTCCCCGGCCCGCGTCCGCGGAGGCGGTCCCTCCCGCCCCGCTCCCCGATTCGTCGTCGGGCTGTACGGAATCGTCGGCGGCGCGACGCGAGTTCTGCCGCGAGGAGGGCGGATCGGCCGAAGAGTTTTCCGCGCCGGTGGCTCTTGACGAGGTCATGCGGCGACAGTAAGACTCACGCATCGCTTAGATCAAGCAATCTGACACCGCCGTTTAACTGTCAGCAGAGATGCAGTTCAGCACCCGGTTTCCCGGGTGTGGGCTGCCCTGAGTGGGAGGGGTGAGCAGTGACCGGTCCTCTGGCGCCTACGCCGACCCTCGAACTGCTGCGTGCCGCGGCCGAGCTCTGCGGTCCCGCCGCGCAGCGCCTGTTCGAGGTGCTGGCGGAGGACTACCCGGCCTCGCTGGAGCGCCGCCCCGGTCAACTGCTGCGGGCGGCCGACGCCAGCGCCGCGGACCTCGACGGACTGCTGGCGGCGGCGGGAGTCGCCTCCACCGACGACCTGCGTCAACTGGCGGCCCGGGAGAGCGGCCTGCGCCTTGCCGAGCCGGATCTGCGGTTCACCAGCCGCGATCCGGAGTCCGAGCCGCGCGAGCGGTCGGCGCTGCGCCGGATGATCACCGCGGAGGAGGGCAACCTCCGTCGCACGCTGGCCGATCTCCAGGCCAACGGCGCCCTGGAGTTGGCGGCCGCGGCCCTGTTGCGGGCGCGGCGGCGGTGGGTGCTCGGCGACCTGAAGTCGGCCGGGTACGCGTCTCTGCTGACCAGCGACCTCACCAGCAGCATGCGGGACGTGTTCCTCGTACCGCCTGCGACGGGCGCGGCCGTCAACGCGATCAGCGACGCGCACACGGAGGACGTCCTGGTCGTGTTCAGCTTCCGCAACTACAGCGGGCTGACGGTGGACGTGGCCCGGGAGTTCCACGCGCTGGGTGCCTCGGTGATCGCGTTGACCGACAGTTACACCAGTCCGGTGTGTTCCTTCGCCACACACGTCCTGGCGGTGGACACCCGCAGCGAGTCGCCGCACCACTCGCCGACGGCGGTGGCGGCGGCGGCCCATGTGCTGGCGGCGCTGGCCGCCGCGGGCGCCAAGGGGGCGGCCCGGCGCAACCGGCGCCGGGCGGAGCTCTTCCGCTCCCTGGGCAGCTACGGCCTGGGCCGGACACCGTCCGTCACGGCCGCCGAGGAAGCGGAGGGCGCGCCGGATCTCCAGGGACCCGCCGCACACCTTCCCGCCGCTGACCTTCCCGGCACCGGACTTCCCCCCGCGGACCTTCCCGGCACCGGACTGCCCGCCGCAGACCTTCCCGCCACCGGTCTTCCAGGCACCGGACTGCCCGGCACCCCCGCCACGAACCCGTCCGGCTTACCCACCGCTCCCGAGGACGAGCCCCCGCCCGCGCGGTGACCGCCCTCCTCCCTCCCTCGTCCCGCCTGTTCCCCGTTTCCGCGAGTCCGTCTCGCTGAGCCATCGACGGCAGAGGCCCCGTCCTCGCGCCCTGCCGCCGGGAAAGCAAGTGGTACCTCTTCATGAACGACCCCACCCTCTACCAGGACGGCGGCGCTCTCTCCCCCGCCGAGGACTCCGCACTGATCTCCGAAGTCACCGAGCTGTGCGCCCGGTTGATCCGTTTCGACACCAGCAATTACGGCGGTGGCGACTCCCGAGGTGAGCGGGAGGCGGCCGAGTGGACCGCCGGACTGCTCGCCGAGTCCGGCTACGAGCCGGTCGTGCTGGAATCGGCGCCCGGCCGGGCCAGCACCGTGGTCCGCATCCCCGGCGAGGACCGCGAGGCCCCGGCCCTGCTGGTCCACGGCCACCTTGACGTGGTTCCGGCCGAGCCCGCCGACTGGAGCTTCGACCCGTTCTGCGGGGAGATACGCGACGGCGCGATCCTCGGTCGCGGTGCGCTGGACATGAAGGACATGGACGCGATGATGCTCGCGGCCGCCCGGTCCTGGGCGCGGCGCGGGGTGAGGCCGGCACGCGACATCGTGATGGCGTTCGTCGCGGACGAGGAGGACACCGGCGAGCTGGGGGCGGGCTTCCTCGTCGACCGGCACGCGGACCTCTTCGAGGGCGTCACCACCGCGATCGGCGAGTCCGGCGGCTACTCGGTCCATCTGCCGGACGCCTCCCGACTCTACCCGATCGCCGTCGGCGAGCGCGGCAGCGCCTGGATGGACCTCACGGCACGCGGAGCGGCGGGCCACGGCTCCCGGCCCAACACGGACAACGCCGTCGCCACCCTGGCGGCCACCCTCGCCGCGCTGGCCGCGCACCGCTGGCCGGTGCGGATCGTGCCTCCGGTGGCCGCGCTCCTGGAGGGGCTCTCCGCCCGTCTGGGCGTGACGGTCGACCCCGCGGACCCCGCGTCCCTCGCGCAGTTGGGCGAGGCGGCCAAACTGATCGAGGCCACCGTCGCCAACACGCTCAACCCGACCATGATGAAGGCGGGTTACAAGCACAACGTCATTCCGAGCGAGGCGACGGCCGGCGTGGACGGCCGGATCCTGCCGGGCGCGGAGGAGGACTTCTTCGCGACGGTGGACGCCCTGCTCGGCGAGAAGGTCTCGCGGTCCTTCCACAGTTTCGCCGCGCCGGTCTCCGCCGATCACACCTCGGCCGAGTTCGAGGAGATGGCGGCGGCGCTGCGCCGCGCCGATCCCGGGGCGCTGGTGCTGCCGTTCATCATGTCGGGCGGCACCGACGCCAAGGCGTTCGCCCGACTGGGCATCCAGTGCTACGGGTTCGGTCCCGGTCTGACCCCGCCCGGCTTCGACGCGTGGCGGTATGTGCACGGCGTCGACGAGCAGGTCCTCGTCAGCAGTCTGGAGTTCGGCGTACGGGTGCTGGAGGACTTCCTGCGCACCGGCACCGGCACCGGGCCCCGGAAGGCGGAGTCATGACCGCCCCGTACCCCGGCTGACCCCGCACGGGCCCGCCACGGAGCCGCGGAGCTCCGTACCGGACCCGCTCCGCACCGGACCCACCCCGCACCGGCCCCTCCCCCGTCCACACCAGAGCCCGTCCCCACCAGAGCCCCACCGTCCCCCTCCCCCTCCCCCGTCCCAGCGTGCACCCGCATATACATGCATGCACCAATGCATAAACCAATGCACGTACCAATGCATAGACCAATAGGTGCAACGTGCATTTATCGTCGCGCCGTGCGACCCACCCCGGGTCGCCGGTGCAGCGGCCGCCCCGTCCCGTCTCCCGTCCCTTCGCGGCCCCGTGCCGCCGCCACCTCAGGAGAAGTCCACGATGACCACGTCCGCCCCTGTGCACAGAATCGGCCGCAAGGCCGCCGCGCTGGCCACGTCACTGCTGCTCGGTACCGGCGCGGGCCTCGCCTTCGCCCCGGCCGCCACGGCCGACGACGGCGGCAGCACCCTCCGCATGCCGATCACCGGCATCGGCATCGACTCCCTGAACCCGTTCCTGGCCTACTTCGCGGGCAGCCTGGACGTGTTCGCCGGCATCTACCCGGCGCTGGACACGGTGGAGCAGGACGGCACCGTCAAGCCGTACCTGGCGGACTCCTGGACGACCTCCGGCGACAAGCTCACCTGGACCTTCAAGATCCACAAGGGCCTGAAGTGGAGCGACGGCAAGCCGATCACGGCCGAGGACGCCGCCTGGACGTTCAACCTGATCATGAAGAACTCCACGGCGGCCACCGCCAACGGCTCGCTGGTGAGCAACTTCGCGTCGGTCACCGCGCCGGACGACACCACTCTGATCGTGAAGACCAAGAAGCCGCAGGCCACCATGCTGTCGGTCAGCATCCCGGTGTCGGGCATCCCGATCGTGCCGAAGCACATCTGGGAATCCCACGTGAAGGACCTGAAGAGCTACAAGAACGACAGCTTCCCGATCGTCGGCTACGGCCCGTGGACGCTGACGGACTACAAGCCGGAGCAGTACGCCAAGTTCGACGCGAACAAGGACTTCGTACTCGGCGCGCCCAAGTACGGCCACATGATCGAGCAGTCCTTCAAGAACACGGACGCCGCGGTGGCGGCCCTGCGTTCGGGGCAGTTGGACTACGTCAGCGGTCTCAACCCCACCCAGTACCAGGCGCTCAAGGGCCAGTCCGGCATCAAGGCCTACGAGCAGGTCGGCAACCGCTGGAGCGGCATCGAGGTCAACGGCGGCGCCCGGACCCGCGACGGCAAGAAGATCGGCACCGGTCACCCGGCGCTCGGCGACGTCAAAGTGCGCGAGGCGCTGGCACGCGCCATCGACCGGGCGACCATCGTGAAGAAGGTCCGCAACGGCCTGGCGGAGGTCGGTGGCAGCTATCTGCCGCAGTCCCTGCCGCAGTACTCGTGGCAGCCCTCCGACCCGGAGAAGTTCGGCTACGACCCGGCCAAGGCCAACTCCGTGCTGGACGAGGCGGGTTACAAGAAGGGCTCGGACGGCATCCGGGTCGACCCGAAGTCGAAGCGCAAGCTGGAGTTCCGCCTGGGCATCCACTCCGACGACGACGGTGACGCCAAGGTGTCCACGTACCTCGCGGGCTGGTTCAAGGAGATCGGTGTCAAGGTCGACATCCAGTCGATGAGTTCCGCCAAGCTCAACGCCGACCTGGCCAAGGGCGACTGGGACATCCTGATGGACTCCTGGTCGACCGGTCCCGACCCGACGTACCTGCTGGGCATCCAGACCTGCTCGGCGCTGCCCGACAGCAAGGGCGAGGGCGGCAGCACCGACTCGTTCTTCTGCGACAAGAACTACGACGACCTGTTCCTGCGTCAGCAGAGCGCCTTCGACGACAAGGAGCGCGCGGATCTGCTGCGGCAGATGCAGGCCATCCTGTACAAGGCCAACGAGAACATCATGATCTACAACGCCAGTGGCCTCGCCGCGTACCGCACCGACCGGGTGAGCGGCATCGTGGACGGCAGGGCGAACTCCGCCGGCGCCTACCCCGCGCAGGACTCCTTCCACCAGTACCTGAACGCGACCCCGGCCAAGGCCTCGTCCTCCTCCTCGGGCGGCAACTCCGGCACGCTGATCGGCGCTTCGGCGGCCGCGGTGGTCGTCCTGGCCGCGGGCGGCGTGTTCATGGCCCGCCGCCGCTCCTCCTCCGACGACCGCGAGTAGACCGTGGCCGACACCATCGACGCCACCGGCGCCGTCACGGCCGAGCCCGCCGCCCCGCGCGGCGGGCCCCGGCCCGGCTCGGGATTCGCACGCTACCTGGCCACGAAGCTGGTGGCCGCGGCCGTCAGCTTCCTGGCCACCCTCGTCATCGGGTTCGTCCTGTTCAGCCTGATGCCGGCGGACCCGGTGCAGTCCATCACCCGCGGCCGGCCGACCAGCGACGCGCAGATGGCGCAGTTGCGCCACCAGCTCGGCCTGGACCAGTCGGTGCCCGAACGCTTCCTCCACTTCGCCACCGAGACCCTGACCGGTCACCTCGGGGAATCCTGGGAGTTCCAGCAGCCGGTCAGCTCCCTCATCGGCGACCGGCTGTGGCCGACCCTGCTGCTGATGGGCACGGCCACCGTCATCTCGGTGGTGCTCGGTCTCTGGCTGGGCATCAGGTCCGGCTGGCGGCACGGGAGTTGGCTGGACCGCATCGCCACCGGCGTCTCCCTGACGCTGTGGTCGGTGCCGACCTTCTGGCTGGGCATGATCCTGCTGATCACCTTCAGCGTCGGCATCGGCCCGATCCCCGGCTTCCTGCCCGCGGGCGGGATGAGCGACCCGGCGATCACCGGCGGCCTGGACCACGTCCTCGACGTGGCCGAGCACCTGGTCCTGCCCTGTCTGACCATGGTCCTGGTGATCTTCGCCCAGTACGTGGCCGTCATGCGCTCGTCGATCATCGACGAGCTGGGCAGCCCGTACCTGCTCACCGCGCGGGCCAAGGGGCTGCGTGACGACGACGTACGCCGCAGGCACGCCGTCCCCAACGCGCTGCTGCCCTCGGTCACCATGATCTTCATGCACCTGGGCACCGTGCTCGGCGGTGCCATCACCGTGGAGACCGTCTACTCCTGGCCGGGCCTCGGACAGCTCAGCTACCAGGCCCTGAAGGTGCCCGATCTGCCGCTGCTCCAGGGCACGTTCATCGTCTTCAGCGCGTCGGTGATCCTCATGAACCTCCTCGCCGACGTGATCTACCGCTTCCTCGACCCCCGGGTGCGTGCCCAGTGACCCACCACGAACCCCTCACCGAGGCCGTCTCCCCGCCCCGGGCGGGGGCCGACCCCACGCCGCCGGCCGTACCGGCCGCGCCGACGCCGCGCCGCGACGGATTCGCCGGTTTCGTACGCTCCTTCGTCCGCATCCGCTCCGGCGTGGCCGGCCTCACCATCCTGGTCGTGTTCGGCCTGCTGGCCCTGTGCGCGCCGCTGTTCATCTCGGCCGACGACCTCGACGTCATCAAGGTGGACGGCCCCTCGCTGCACTCCCCCACCGACGGGTATCCGCTCGGCACCGACCAGGAGGGTCGCTCCATCCTGCTGCTGGTCATCTGGGGGGCACGCTCCTCGCTGTCCATCGGTCTGATGGCCACGGTCCTGACGGTGGTGCTCGGCAGCGCGGTCGGCCTGGTCGCCGGTCATTACGGCGGCTGGATCGGCAAGGCGCTGATGCACCTCACCGACTGGTTCATCGCGCTGCCCAGCCTGCCGCTGGCCATCTCGCTGTCGGCGGTGATCGGCCAGGGCACCGCGTCCATCACCATCGCCATCGCGGTGACCAGTTGGTCCTCCACGGCGCGGCTGGCACGGGCGCAGACCCTCGCGGTGGAGGCCAAGCCGTTCATCGAGCGGGCCAGAGCGCTGGGCGCGGGCGGGCCGCAGGTGATGCTGCGGCACGTCCTGCCGAACGTCACCCCGCTGATCCTCGTCTCCTCCACCCTGACGGTGGCCTCGGCGATCCTGTCCGAGGCGACCCTGACCTTCCTCGGTCTGGGCGACCCGACGGGCATCTCCTGGGGCGCGATGCTCAACTCGGCGCTCAGCGGCGGCGCCGTCACCTCCGGCGCCTGGTGGTACCTGTACCCGCCGGGCATCGCCATCCTGATCGTCGTCCTCGGCTTCACCCTGACCGGCCGCGCCGTGGAGACCCTTCTCAACCCGAGGTCGGTGAAGACACGTTGAACGCGATGCTGGAGGTCAGGGACCTCAAGGTCACGTATCGCAGTGGCGGGCGCACGGTGCCCGCCGTGCGCGGGGTGGACCTCACCCTGGACGCCGGACAGACGCTCGGGCTGGCCGGCGAGTCCGGCTCGGGCAAGTCCACCCTGGCGATGAGCCTGCTGCGGCTGCTGCCGGCCGCCGCCGAGGTCACCGGCCAGGTCCTGTACCAGGGCGAGGACCTGCTCACGGCGAACTGGAGCCGGATGCGCGCGGTGCGCTGGGCGGAGGCCTCGGTGGTCTTCCAGGGCGCGATGACCGCCCTCAACCCGGTGCACACCATCGGCGACCAGCTCGTCGAACCGATCCTGCTGCACGGCCGCAGGGCCGGCGAGGAGGGCGGCCGGATCACCGACAAGCAGGCCCGCGCCCGCGCGGCCGAACTGCTGGAGTCGGTGGGCGTCCCGGCCCGGCGTATGCGCAGCTATCCGCACGAGTTCTCCGGCGGGCAGCGCCAGCGCGTCATGATCGCGATGGCGCTCGCCTGCCGCCCGAACCTGATCATCGCGGACGAGCCGACGACGGCCCTGGACGTGATGGTGCAGGCCCAGATCCTGGACCTACTGTCGGACCTCGTACGCGACGAGGGCATCGGCGTCATCATGATCAGCCACGACCTGTCCGTCCTCGGCCAGATGTGCGACCGGCTGGCGGTGATGTACGCCGGCGAACTGGTCGAGTCCGGCCCGTCCCGGCAGCTCCTGGACGACCCGTTGCACCCCTACACCCGGGCGCTGTCCCGCGCCTTCCCCACCATCGGCGACCCGGCCTCCCGCAGGGCGCCGGCCGGCCTGCCCGGCGACCCTCCCGACCCGGCCGCGCTCGGCCCCGGCTGCCCGTTCGCGGCGCGCTGCCCGGACGTCCACGCGGTCTGCCACGGCACCCCCGTGGAGCTGTGGCCGGCCGGTCCCGGACGGCAGTCGGCGTGCCTGCGGGTGCTGCCCGGTTTCCCGAACCTCGCCACGGCCCCGCCCGTGCCCGAACCGTCAGCGGAAGGAGCCCGCTCATGACCGTCACCACCACGGGCACGCTCACCGGACCCGACGCGGCCACGGCGCCGGCGCTGGAGGTCCGCGACCTGCACATCACCTACCCGCCCCGGGCGGGCCGCGGCCCCGCCCGCGCGGTGGACGGCGTCGACCTCCAGCTCGGCCGCGGCGAGATCCTCGCCCTGATCGGCGAGTCCGGCTGCGGCAAGTCCACCCTGGCCCGCGCCCTGACCGGGCTGGTCAAGCCCACGTCGGGCGAGGTGCTGAGCGACGGCGTGCCGCTGCGCTACACGAGCGCCGCGCTCAAGGCGCACCGCCGCAAGGTCCAGTTCGTCCTGCAGGACCCCGGCGGCGCCCTGAACCCGCGGCAGAACGTGTTCGACGCGGTCGCCGAGGGTCCCCGGCTGCACCGGATGAAGGACGGCCTCGAACAGCGCGTGCACACCGCCCTGTCCAAGGCCGGGCTGCGCCCACCGGAGCAGTTCCTGTCCCGCTTCCCGCACGAGATGTCCGGCGGGCAGCAGCAACGCGTGGTGATCGCGGGCGCGTTGGCGCTGGAGCCCTCGGTGATCGTGGCCGACGAACCGGTGGCCTCGCTGGACGCCTCCGTGCGCGGCGAGATCCTCAAGCTCGTCCTCGACCTGCGCCGCGACCTCGGCCTGTCCTCCCTGGTGGTCAGTCACGACCTGGGCCTGGCCTGGAACATCGCCGACCGGGTGGCGGTGATGTACCTGGGCCGGATCGTCGAGGTGGGCACCGTGGAGGAGGTCCTCCTCGCGCCGAAGCACCCGTACACCAAGGCGCTGCTGTCGGTGGTGTCCGCGGAGGGCGGCCGCGGTGAGCGGCGGCCCCAACTGCTCCAGGGCGAGCCGCCGGACCCGACCGACGTGCCCGAGGGCTGCCGGTTCCATCCGCGCTGCCCCGCGTGGGCGGGCCTCGACGCGGCGGGCCGTGCGGAGGCGGGCTGCGACCGGCGGACCCTGCCGGTCCTTCCGGCACAGGCGCCGGCGGGCGGCCGGGCCGCGTGTCACCTCGCGAGCGCCTCGTGAACGCGACGGCGACACCGAGGTGCGCGGCCGGTGCCCGGACGGCTCCGCCGCTGGTCGTACGTGACGTGGACGGCCCGCTGGAGATGGGCGACTGCGTCGCGCTGTACGAGCGGGTCATGGGTCTGCGCCCCGGCGACGGCAGCCTCAACCCGCGCCTGCTGACCGCCCTGCAGGACAACAGCGGCATGGTCGTCGGCGCCTATCTCGGCGAGGCGCTGGTGGGATTCACCTACAGCTTCCTCGCCCGCGAGCGGGGCACCGACGGGCGGGGCCCACGCCTGTACCAGTACTCGCAGCTCGCCGTGGTGGCGCACGAACGCCAGGGCCTCGGCATCGGACGGCTGCTCAAGCTCGGCCAGCGCGACCGCTGCCTGGCGGAGGGGACGACGCTGATCCGCTGGGCGTACGACCCGATGCAGACCCGCAACGCCCACTTCAACCTGGACGTGCTCGGCACGGTGGTGGACGCGTTCAAGCCCGCGATGTACGGCGCCTCCGGCTTCGGCGCCGCCACCGGCGAGTCCACCGACCGCTTCATCGTCTCCTGGCACCTGGACGCCCCGGCACGGCCCGCCGCGCCCGCTCCCGGTCCGCCGCCCGGCGGCTGGAGCGTCGGCCAGGTGTACGACGAGGGCGACGACCGGATCGTGGTCCTGCCCGACGACTGGCACCGGCTGCGCGCCGAGGCCGGCCCCGAGCACGCCGCCCGGCTGCGCGGCCGCCTCACGCCCACCTTCACCCGGCTGCTCGCCGACCGCACGGCCGTCTCCTGCGTACGGCTGCCGGGCGGGCTCGCCGCGTACCGCTTCATCCCCCGTGCCGCCGCACCCGGCACGGCCCCTCGCCCCTGACCGGGGCCCCGCACGGTAGGACGACCCCACATGACCGTCACCCTTGCCGAGATCGAGCTGGCGCTGGTCCGGCTCGATCTCGTCCACTCCTTCGAGACCAGCTCGCACCGCAAGTCGTACCTGGAGCACATCGTCGTCCGCGCGACCGCCGAGGACGGCAGCGTCGGCTGGGGCGAGTGCGCCTCGCCGACCGACCCGTACTACTGCGACGAGTCCACCTGGAGCTGCTGGCAGGTGCTGGGCCAGTACCTCGCCCCGATGCTGCTCGGCCGGCCCTGGGACCACCCCGACGACGCGGCCCGGCTCACCGCCAAGGTGAGCGGCAACCACTTCGCCCGCGCCGGCCTCGACATGGCCTGCTGGGACCTGTACGGGCAGCAACGCGGCGAGCCCCTGGCCGACGTGCTCGGCGCCGGCGCCGACGCGGTGCCCGCCGGGGTCAGCCTCGGCATCGAGCCGACGATCGACGCGCTGCTCGCGCAGGTCTCCCGGCACGTCGCCGACGGCTACCGCCGCGTCAAGCTGAAGATCCGTCCCGGCTGGGACCTCGAACCGGTCCGCGCCGTCCAGGCCGCCTTCCCCGGCGTCGCCCTCCAGGTGGACGCCAACACCGCCTACCGGCCCGAACAGGAGGCCGTACTGGCGGAGTTGGACGGCCGCGGCCTGCTGATGATCGAGCAGCCGTACGCCGCCTCCGACCTGCTCTCCCACGCCCGGCTCGCCGCCCGCCTGGACACCCCGGTGTGCCTGGACGAGTCGGTCACCACCCCGGACGTGCTGCGCACCGCGCTGCACCTGGGCGCGGCCGACGTCGTCAACATCAAGGTGTCCCGGCTCGGCGGGCTCGGCCCGTCGAAGACGGTGCACGACCTGTGCCTGGACGCCGGAGTGCCGGTGTGGTGCGGTGGCATGCACGAGTTCGGCATCGGCCGGGCCGCCAACCTGGCCCTCGCCGGGCTGCCCGGCTTCACCCTGCCCTCGGACGTCTCCGGCTCCGACAAGTACTACCGGCGGGACATCGTCACGCCGCCGATCCGCGCCGTGGACGGCATGGTCGCCGTGCCCCGCTCCCGGCCCGGCATCGGCCTCGACGTGGACCTCGGCCAACTGGGCCGGCACACCGTCCGCACCTGGACCATCCGTCCCCGCGCCCAACTCACCACCCCTGAGGGGAAAGCAGCATGAAGGTCCTGATCTCCGCCGACATGGAGGGCGTCACCGGCGTCACCTTCCCCGACGACTGCGAGCCCGGCCACGCCCGCTGGGAGTACAACCGGCAGTTCCTCACCGCCGACGTCAACGCCGCGATCGCCGGATTCGCCGCGGCCGGCGCCACCGAGATCCTCGTCAACGAGGCCCACTCCGACCAGCGCAACCTGCTCCTCGACCGGCTCGACACACGGGCCACGCTGCTGATCGGCACGCACAAGCCGCTCGGCATGATGGAGGGCGTCGACCGCTCCCCCGACGCGGTCGCCTTCGTCGGCTACCACACCGGCGCCGGCCAGCCCGGCGTGCTCGCCCACACCTATCTGCCCAACACCATCACCGCGGTGCGGATCAACGGCGAGCCTGCCTCCGAGGGCCGGATGAACGCGCTGCTCGCCGACGAGTACGGCGTCCCCGTAATCCTGGTCACCGGCGACGACCTGTGCTGCGAGGACGCCCGCGACTGGGCGCCGCACGCCGCCCACGCCGTGGTCAAGACCTGCGTGGACCGCTACTCCGCGATCTGCCTGCCGCCCGAGGTGAGCGCCGCCCGGATCACCGAGGCCGCCCGTGAGGGTCTCACCTCGCTGCCCGCGCCCACCGGCCCGCTCGCCCCGCCCGCCGACGGCTACACCTACGAGGTGTCCTTCGACGCCGCCCACCTGGCACCCGCCGCCAGCTACATCCCCGGCGTCGTCCAGACCGACCCGCTGACCGTACGGTTCACGCTGCCGACGATGTACGAGGCGATCCGCTGCTTCCGCGCACTGACCCGGGTGGTCACCTCGGCCGTGGAGAACTGCTATGGCTGAGCCCGCCGAACTCCTCGCCCTGGCCCGCACGTTCGGCGACCCGGTGCTCGAACGCTGGGAACGCCTGGTCGCGTTGGAGACTCCGTCCGGCGACGCGGACCGCGCCGCCGTGTTCGGCACAGAACTGGCCGCGGGCCTCGCCGCCACCGCCGACCGCGTCGAACGGCCGCCGGGACCGGGCGGCGACCACTTGGTGGCGTACTGGGACGGCCGCGGGACGCCGTCCCGGGACCACGATCCAGGCAACGGCCACACCCTCCTGGTGGCCCACAGCGACACCGTCTTCCCCGCCGGGACGGTCGCCCGGCGCCCCTTCAGGCTCGCCGAGGACGGCGACACGGTGACCGGCCCCGGGGTCTTCGACATGAAGGGCTCCCTGGTCGCCGTGGAACTGGCCATGGACCTGCTGGCCCGTACGGGGGCCACGCCCAGGCGTCCGGTACGCCTCGTGGTGGTCAACGACGAGGAGATCGGCAGCCCCGACGGAAGCCGCCTTGTGGCCGAGCACGCCGAGGGCGCCCACGCGGTGCTCGGCCTCGAACCGCCCCTGCCCGGCGGCGCGTTGAAAATCGGCCGACGCGGGGTGGCCCGGGTGCGGCTCAGCGTGCGCGGAGTGAGCGCCCACGCCGGCCTCGACGCCGCCCTCGGCGTCTCCGCGATCGACGAACTCGTCGACCAGCTCGCCGGGTTGCGGGCGACGGCCGCCGCCCTGCCCGACGCCGCGCTGAACGTCGGCACGATCACCGGCGGTACCCGTGCCAACGTGGTCGCCGACCACGCCGAGGCGGAGATCGGCCTGCGCTACGCCACCGCCGAGACCGAACGCGCCCTGCTGTCGGCCCTGTCGGAGCCGACCCCGGTACGGCGGCGGGCCGTCCTGTCCGCCGAGACGCTGTCCCACCGCCCGGCCTGGGCGATGGACCCGGCCAACCCCCTGGCGGCCGAACTGACCACGCTCGCCGCCGGCCTGGGCCTCGACCTGCCCCTCGGCTCCTCCGGCGGCGCGGGCGACACCAACCTCACCGGCTCACTCGGCATCCCGACGGTCGACGGCCTCGGCCCTGCGGGCGCCGGCGCCCATGGTGAGGACGAACACGCCTCGCTGGCCTCCCTGTTGGAGCGGGCGGCGCTCATAGCCACGTACCTGCAGAGCCACTGACCCTGCCTCAGCCGTTCACCACCCACTCTCCCCAAGGATCCCCATGCCCACCCTGCCCTCCGAGGGTCTCGTCCGCCCCGCCGCACCCAAGCCCGGTGACCGCGTCGCGGTCATCGCCGCCAGCGGACCGACCGACCAGGAGAACCTGGAGACCGGCCTGGAGTCGCTGCGCGGGCTCGGCCTCCAGCCCGAGGTGTTCGCCTCCGCGCGGGCGACCGGCGAATATCTCGCCGGAGACGACGCGCTGCGCGCCCGCGACCTGACCGCCGCCCTCACCGACCCCGCGTTCACGGCCGTCTTCTGCGCCAACGGCGGCTACGGCGCCCAGCGCACCCTGGAACTGGTCGACTGGGACGCCATCGGCACGCCCACCCCGCGTACCGTCATCGGATTCTCCGACGTCACGGCGCTGCTGGAGGCGGTGGCGGTGAAGCTGGGCTGGGCGGGCCTGTTCGGGCCGATGCCCGCCATCCGCGGCTTCCACCCCGGCCGCGCCGACTTCGACGGGCTCGCCGCACTGCTCACCGACCCGGCCTCCGTCAAGGAACTGCGCTTCCCCGACTCCCGCCCCCTGGTCGGCGGCACCGCGGAAGGCGTCACCCTGGGCGGCACGGTCACCCTGCTCGCCTGCTCGTTGGGCACCGACACCTCGCTGCCCGCGCGCGGCGGCATCGTCCTGCTGGAGGACGTGGACGAGGAGACCTTCCGGCTCGACCGGTTCCTCACCCAGCTCCGCCGCGCGGGATACTTCGACGGCGCGGCCGGCATCGTCTGCGGCACGTTCACCGACTGCGGTACACGCGAGCGCGTCGAGGAACTCCTCCACGACCGCCTCGGCGACCTCGGCATCCCGGTCCTGGCCCGCGCGGACATCGGCCACGGCGTGCCCCAGCAGACCTTCCCCATCGGCACCCGGGCCCGTCTCGACGCCGACGCGGGCGTCCTCACGTTCCTGGATCCCGTCCTCGCCTGAGTCGCCGGCACGCCGACGACACCGACCCTCCGGACACCGTTGCCAGGTTCATCGCCCCGCCCGGATTCCCGCCCGGATTCCCCGGGCGGGGCGGAAACCGAGCGGGAGGCCGTCGCGCGGGAACTGCCGTGCAGCCGCGGCTCCCCCGTGCCACGGGCCGGACCTGACATCGAGTCCGTATCCCGCGAGGAAAACCGAAGCCTCCGCGATCAAGCACCGGTTAATATCCGCCACATGCCCTGGATACGTCGTCGTGCGCGCAAGGATCGCCCGTCCGAAGAGCGCCTGTCCGACCTCGAGTTCCTCGCCCTCGTCAAGGCGAGCCTGGAGGAGTACGCGCCCGGTGTCACACAGGACGCCGAGCTCAAGGGCAATTCGCTGAGCAGCCCGAGCGGTTGGGCGGTGGGCGTGGCGCCGCCCCACCACGGCGGTGGCCGCCACTACGACCTCGTCGCGATGCCCGACGTGAGCCTCCAGCCGGATGTCCCCTGCTTCATGGACTGTGTCGTGGCGGTGTCCGGCGACGCCCGCAAGGCGGCAGACGTCTGGGTGCAGACGGCGGGCGCGTGCCTGCTCGAACTCCTCGACCCCCGCTCACGCTTCGCCGATCACCTGGAACCCGATGACGAGCGCGGCGTTCCGGGCTGGCACTCGATCGTCTCCGGCACGATCGCCTTCGGGCTCGACGGCGCCGAGAACCGGCGTCTGCAGACCGCTCTGCTCGACGCGAACGTGCTCCACCGCATCGCGGACAGCTTCACGGCGGAGCTGGAATCGCCGTACTTCAACGGGGTCAAGGTCTTCTACGGCGGCCGGCCGGGTGCGATGCAGGCCGAGATCCGGGTCAACGGGGAGCGCCACGAGGCGGCTTCGGCCGCCATGGCGGCACTGGAACTCCCCGAGCCGAAGGTGTTCACGGTCGCTCGCCACTACGCGCTGCTCTCCCCCCTCGCACCGTGAGCCGCGGCTCGGTCGACGGTCAGGCGTTCGCCGGACCGCGAGGGCCCATCCCCCTTGAGAGCTACAGGGACTGTCCATCCGGGGGTGACTCGCGGACGTCGACGCGTCCCTAGCGTGGTCGTCAGGTCGCCACCTTGCGACCACCACCACAAGGGGAGGCCACGATGGGCACGAGGTCCACCGCACCGCACGACACGGGCTCCGGCCCGTACGAGGAGGGCGACGACCGGGGCGGCCGTCTCGGCCGGATCGTCCGGTCTCCGCTCGGCTGGATGCTGACGGGCATCGTCGGGGTCGGCCTGGTCTCGGGCCTGACCGCGACGGGCCCCGGTCCGGTGCCGGCGCTGGGAGCGGCCGCCGCGGTGGCCGTGTACTGGGCGGTCATGCGCTTCGTCGCACGACGGTCCACGCCGGAGATCGCCCGGAGCGGGGCCGGCCGGGAGGCCTTGCTCGGCGGCGGGGTCGGTCTGGGCTTCATCCTCGTGTCCACACTGCTGATCACGGTTTTCGGGGGCTACTCGTTCTCCTGGGCGGGCAACGGCCTCGTGTCGGTCGTGTGGTCCGCGGTCATGGTGCAGATCGGCGCCGCGGTCACCGAGGAACTGCTGTTCCGCGGCCTCGCCTTGCAGGCTCTGGAGCGGTTGTGGGGCAGCCGCGCGGCCATCGCGATCACCGGGCTGTTCTTCGGCGTCGCCCATCTGGGGGCTCCGGGAGCCAACGCGTGGAGTGCGGTGGCGATAGCTCTGGAGGCGGGCGTGATGCTCGGTGCCGCGTTCCTGTGGCGACGTAGCATCTGGTTCGTCGCGGGCCTGCACTTCGCCTGGAACACCGCCGAGCAACTGCTCGGCATCCCGGTCTCCGGACACACGCCCGAGGGTCTCTTCACCGTCCACGTCCATGGCTCCGCCCTGCTGAACGGCGGCGGCTTCGGCTTGGAGACGTCGATCGTGCCCGTCGTCCTCAGCGTGCTGATCACCGTCCGGATGATCGTCCTCGCCCGCCGGAACGGCGGTCCGCTGTCGCGACGTCAGTCTCAGCGGTGAGCAAGTCCGGTCGGAGGAAGAGGAGATGATGTCCCGTCAGGCACCCTGGGGTCCCCCGCTGCTCCGGACTCCACTCGGCTGGTGGAGTGCGCGCGACGCCTCGGTCAAGGACGGCGTCCTTGCGCTGACGCTCACTCTGCTGGCCTTCGTGCCGACCTTGTCGAACATCGGCGGGCAGATAGGCGATCTGCCCGAGCGGCCGGCGAGCGCCCTGGGCATCGGACTGACCCTGGCTCAGACCCTGCCGCCGGCGGCCCGCCGCCGGTGGCCTGCGGCCTGTCTGGCCGTCGTCGCCGGCGCGTTCGCCCTGCACCAGGCGCTGGGCTTCGCCACGACGTTCGGGAGTGTGGGGCTGTATCTCGCCCTGTATTCCACCGGGGCCCATCAGGTCGGCCTCCGCCGCGCCGTGACCGTCGCGGCGAGTGCGGCCTACGCCGTACTGGCCGTCGTCCTGCACCAGCTCGGCTCACCGCAGCGGATCCCGGACTACCTCGCCTTCTATCTGACGCTGGCCGCGATCTGGCTGGTGGGAAGTGCCGTGCGGACGCGGCGGGGAGAAGAGGCGGAGCGGCGGCGGCTGGCCGCCGAGGTGGCCACGGCCGCCGAGCGGGCACGCATCGCCCGCGAACTGCACGACGTGGTCACCCACCACGTGACGGCCATGGTGGTCCAGTCCGACGCGGCGCAGTTCCTGCTCACGTCCGCGCCGGAACGGGCCGCGGAGGGAATGGCGGCCGTCAGCGACACCGGCCGCCGGGCCCTGACGGAACTGCGGTACCTGCTCGGCGTGCTGGAGGCGACCGGTGAGTCAGCGGTCGCCGGGTCGGCGCACGCTGACCGGGCCCCGGCCCTGGGACGGGTGGTGGACCTGGTCGAACAGGCCCGCAGGTCGGGTCAGCGGGTCGAGTTCAGTGAGCACGGCGAGCGGCGGACGCGGTCGGTGGACGTGGAGCTGGCCGCGTACCGCGTGGTGCAGGAGGCGCTCACCAACGCGATGAAGCACGCGTCCGAGCAGATGACCCACGTCCTGGTCCGGCACCGCGAGGAGCACGTCGAGATCGAGGTGACGACCGACGCACCCGCCGCCTCCCCGGCGACCGAACCGATCCCGAGCGTGCCCGGTCCGGCGGGCGGACGCGGTCTGGCCGGGCTGCGTGCACGGGTGTCGATGCTCGATGGTGAACTGGAGGCCGGACCCCGGCCCGAGGGCGGGTTCGAGGTCCGTGCAACGATTCCGTCGAAGCCCGTTCAGGAGTGACCCCGTGAGCGACGCGCCGCAGCCCATCCGTGTACTCGTGTGCGACGACCAGGCATTGGTGCGGACCGGCTACGTCACCATCTTCTCCGCGCAGCCCGACATCGAGGTCGTCGGGGAGGCCGAGAACGGGCACGCGGCGGTGGAGGCCGCGCGGCGGCTGCGGCCCGACGTGGTGGTGATGGACATCCGGATGCCCCTGCTCGACGGCATCCAGGCGACCCGGCAACTGGCCGGTCCCGATGCCGGGGTCCCGCCGAAGGTGCTGGTCGTCACCACGTTCAACGTCGACGCCTACGTCTACGACGCGCTGCGGGCCGGAGCCAGCGGCTTCCTCCTCAAGGACGCGCCTCCCGCGGAGCTGGTGAACGGGATCCGTACGGTCGCCCGGGGCGAGGCCCTGCTGGCGCCCGCCGTCACCCGCCACCTCATCGGTCACTTCGCCGAACACCTGCGTCCGGCCGAGACCTCCCGGTCGGCGGCCAGGGACGACCTCGTGCGCGCGCTGACCCCCCGCGAGCTGGACGTGCTCGGGCAGATCGCGGAGGGGCTGTCGAACGCGGAGATCGCCGCGGCGCTGTTCATCACCCCCGAGACGGTCAAGACGTACGTCTCGCGGATCCTGGCCAAACTCGGCCTGCGCGACCGGGTCCAGGCGGTGGTCCTCGCCTACCGGGTCGGGCTGATCCCGGCGGAGGACTGACGGGAGCCGCCACTGCCGTACCGGGCCGGGACCGAGCGGCGCACCAGCACGACGTGACGCTTCAGCCGAGGATCGCGTCGCGCCCCGGCAGCGGCCAGCCCGTGTAGGCCTCGGCGAGGTAGGTCCGCCCGGCCTCCGACTCCACCACCGTGCGCAGCTCGCCGAGTTGACGCCGGCGCTCGAAGGCGTCGGCCTCGGGCCGGAGGTGCAGCATGCTCGTCATCCACCAGGAGAAGTGCTGCGCCTTCCAGATGCGGTCCTGGGCCGCCTCGGGGAACGCGTCGAGCAGCGTCTCGTCCCGGTCCAGCAGCAGGGCGCGCAGTGCCTCGGTCAGCAGGACGACGTCCGCGACCGCGAGGTTCATGCCCTTGGCTCCCGTGGGCGGCACGGTGTGCGCCGCGTCCCCCACCAGCACGACCCGGCCGCGACGCATCTCGTGGGCGACGAAGCTGCGGAACCGCAGTACGTCCCGCTGGAAGATCCGGCCCTCGCGGAGTGCCGCGCCGGGGACCCGCGCCCGCAGGAGCTCCCACAGCCGCTCCTCCGAGTACGCCTCGGGGTCGGTCCGCGGATCGCACTGGAAGTACATCCGCTGCACCTCGGGGCTGCGCCGGCTGACCAGCGCGAAACCGTTCGGGGAGTTGCTGTAGATCAGCTCCTCGGCGCTCGGCGGCGCCTCGCACAGGATGCCGAACCAGGCGAACGGGTACTCCCGGAAGTAGCCGCCGAGAGCCCCGGTGACTGCTTCCCGGGCCACACCGCGGGAGCCGTCGGCGCCGACCACCACGTCGGCCTCGATCTCGACCGAGTTGCCGTCGCTGTCCTTGGCGACGACCCGCGGCCGGGCTGTCCCGGCGTCCTCCACCCGCTCCGCGGTCACCCCGAAGCGAAGGTCCTGGCCGGCGGCCAGACGCGCCGCGACCAGGTCCTTCAGCACCTCGTGCTGCGGATACAGCCACACCCCGCGGCCGACCGTGGCGGCGAAGTCGACGCGGTGGCGCTCGCCGCCGAAGCGCAGCTCGATCCCCTCGTGCTTCTGACCGACCGTGAGCACGCGGTCCGACGCGCCCGTCTCGCTGAGGATCTCCACCGTGCCCTGCTCCAGGATCCCGGCCCGGATCGTGGTCTCGATCTGCGCCCGGCTGCGGGAGTCCAGGACGACCGACTCGATCCCGTGTCGGTCGAGCAGGTGGGACAGCAGCAGACCGGCGGGGCCTGCGCCGATGATGGCGACGCGGGTGCGTTCGGACATGTCGTCTCCTTCGACGCGTGTCGGGATGCACGGAGTCTGTCGTCGGCGGCCCCGGCCTTTCGACGCCGATTCCCGTTCAACGGGAAGCGGATTTTCGTCAGACCTTCGTCGACCGGCGGCACAAGGCACTTGAGGTCGTCCTGCCGCGGCGGCGCACGTCGTCCCGCCCCGGTCGCGCGCCAGGGCGTGCCGCGAAGTCCCGCCCGGCGGGCGGACGACGCGACCTCGCGGACCCGCTCTAGGACCGGTGCGCGCCCAGCGCCGCCGAGATGCCGGCCGCCGCGGCCCGCAGCTCTTCGACCGCGGGCCGGGGCGGTGTGTCCCGCGGGAGTACGGCCGACAGTGCGGCGATCACCGGCCCGCGCCCTTCGCGCACCGGCACCGCGACGCCTGTGGAGACCGTCTCCACGGATCCCGGTGCCACCACGAACCCGTCCCGCCTGATGCCGGCCAGGACGGCGCCCAACCGCTTCGGATCCGTCACGGTGTCCCGCGAAACCGCCTCCAACGGGCCCCGGAGGACCCGCTGGCGCAGCTCCTCGGGACCGAACGCGAGCAGGACGAGGCCCGACGACGAGGCGTGCAGGGGCAGTCGGCCCGCGATCCGGGTGATGTTCGCACCGGCGCGCGGATGGGACAGCCGCTCGACGAACAGGGCCTCGTCGTGCTCCAGTACCGCCAGTTGGGTGTGCTCCCCGATCCGGGACTGGACCCGCTCCATGTACGGCAGGGCCGTCTGCCGCAGCCGCAGGGCACGGGAGCCGCGCAAGGCCAGTTCCCACAGCCGCATGCCCAGCCTCACCCGATGCTCCGCGTCCTTCTCCAGGAGCCCGCACTCGACCAGTTCGGAGACGATGCGGTACGCGGTGGACGAGGGCAGCCTCGCGCGCCGCGCGATCTCCGCCGAGGTCTGCACCGTACGGTCCGTGTCGAACGTCTCCAGGACGCGGACGATCCGCTCGGCCACCGTCTCCCCGGACGTCGAGTTCGCCATCGTCTGTCCTCACTCCTGGTCCGTTCTCGCGCCAAACCCGCTGGCTCGTCTCCGAGTTGGAAGCGGACAGGGTCGGTGCGCGCCGCGCCTCAGTCCTCGACGAGGGCGTCCACCACGGCCTTGGCGACGCGGGCGGCCCGCTCGGCCGTCCAGTAGGCGGGCTCCTCCATGGAGGAGACGTGGTAGCCGCGGGTCAGCAGCGACAGGACGTCGGCGGCGAGGGCCGCGTCGGGTACTCCCGCGGCGAGGGCGGCGTCGAGGAACTCCTGGCGTGCTTAGCGGGGTTCCCGCCGGTCGACGCCCGTTGTATCACAGGCTGTTCCGTGGGCGACCGGACGGGCGCGGACCGACTGCGCGCCACCGTGGAATGACACCTCAGCACGGAGCCCGAGGATCTGCTTCTGCGCACGGCGTGGGTCGAGATGCTTTCCTCGGCGCACGTCGACCCGGCTCTCCGGAGCGCCTACGGCACTGCTCCGACCGGCACCGACATGGCCGCGCCCTCCATGGCGTCGGCGGGCACCTTCGCCTCGGAGTGACGCAGGTCGAGCACGATGAGGACCGCCGCGGCGACGACGAGATAGATCAGCAGGTTGATCAGTGCCTGGCTGGTTCCGTGGCCGTCGAAGTAGATGGTGCGGTGCAACAGGATGTACCCGTTGCGCGGCGGCAGATACGGCCCGAGGTCACGCCAGAAGGCGGGCAGGTACGGCACCCCGCTCGCGCCACCGGAGGACGGGTTGCCCAGCAGGATGATCACGATGACCGTCACGAGGGTGCCGATGGGTCCCAGCAACTTCTGCAGGACCGCGGCGACGAAGGCCACCACGGCGACGATCAGTGAGGCGATGGGCCAGGTGATCCAGAACTTGCTGCTGGGAAATCCCTGGAGCCAGTAACAGACGATCAGGTCGATGACCAGACCGCTGATCACGGCGAACCCGGCGAGCTGGGCGGCCCGCCAGCGGCCGGCCGCCCTTCCGGTGGCGGCCATGAGCAGGGTGGAGGACATGTATCCGCCGATGAGCAGCGGAACGAGCATGAGTGCCTGGACCAGGCCGAACGGGTCCTTGGGCACCAGCGGAAGCGGCGCGTACTGCTCGACCTTCAGTTTCTGCCCGGTGCCACGGGCCGCCTCCTCGAACCGGACCGCGAGGTCGAGGGGCGCCAGGTCGCTCATGGACGGCACCACGATCAAGGTGTTCGTCCCGCCCGACGAGACCAGCGCGCCGAAGACGCGGGCCTCGTCCATGGCGGACTTCGCCGCGGCCTCGTCCGGGTACCGGGTGACCTTCAGGGAGATCTTCTTCTGGGCCTCGGTCAGCACGGGCGACGAGCCGACCGCCCCGAACGGCATGTCGGAGGCCTTGGGGGCGTGTCCGGCGCTCATGTAGGTGGTGGCGAACAGGCACTGCATGACTGCGCAGATGCCGAGTGCCACGACCATCCCGATCACGGCACGGCGGCGGCTGGGCGCGCTCGCCGCGGCACCGGGGGCCGACGAGGTCTCCGTACCGCCTGCCGCGGAGGCCGACCTGGCGGGGCGGATGCGGCCGAACCAGGCGATGACGGCCGTTCCGGCGGCGGCGTACAGGAACAGCACGACCAGCGGGGTCGAGATGTCGTTCCCGCCGAAGTACAGCACGCGGTTGACCAGGGTGACCGCGCTCTGCGGCGGCAGGACCACGCCGATGTTGCGCCAGTAGACAGGCAGCAGGTACGTGCCCAGTCCCCCTGCGGGCGGACCGCCGACGGCGATGAACAGCACCGCCACCAGGAGCGTGCCCCATTTGCCCGCCAGCGCCTGCATCGCGGCGGCCGCCAGCGCCACCGCCGAGGTGATGAGCCAGAAGCACGGCAGCAGCGGCCAGAAGTGGCTGCTGGAGTACGCGCCGATCCCCAGGCCGGCGATCAGATCGGTCAGCAGCGCACCCACCAGGGCGTACCCGATCAGGATGGCCGCCCGCCACGGCGCCGCGGCCACGCCGTGGGCCGCCTTGAAGACGAACACGGCGGCCAGATAACCGCCGATCAGCAGGGGCAGCAGCAGCAGGGACGTCACCGCGCCGATCGGGTCGCTGGAGGCGAGGGGCGCGACCTGCTGCACGGTGACGGGCCGGTGCAGTTTGTGCGCGGCGGCCACGAACGCCGGCTCCAGCTCGGTCTGGGCGAAGAAGCTCTTGGCCGGGACCACGACCAGGGTGTCGGACGCACTCGTGCTGAGGTACGCGCCGTACAGCTCGCCCCGACGCGCCGCCTCCATGACCGCCGACTCGTTCGGATAGGAGGTCAGGTCGAGTCCGGCTCGGGAGGCCACCTCGGCGACCACGGGAGAGGGCGGTCCGGAGACGCCGAAGGGCATGTTCCGCGGCACCAGGAGCTGTTGGGCGCTGACGAGGCACAAGGCCAGCAAGGCCTGGGCGACAAGCACCACGGCCAACGGGACGACGATCTTCAGGACGCCGCCGCGCCCCTGCGCGGCGGGAGCCGCCTGGGCCGGTCGCCTCGCCATCGCGCTCCTCCGTCAGCATTCGCGGCCCGGACGCGCTCGGCGGTCCGGGTCTCCTTCCCCCGGCAATCACCACACGGGCTCGATCGTGCGGCAACTCGGAGGGCTCCGACGGATGAAGCGGCTACGCCAAGGGGAACGCCGTGGTGCGCGTCCGCGCCCGCGCACAGGTATGAGGAGACGATCGGCAGGCGGGCGGGCGGAGAGTGAACGCCATGCAGGCGGAGTTCACGGAACGGTCGCCCGTACCGCCCGGCCTTCGGCGGCCGGGGCCAGCAGGACCAGGGTGTCCCCCCGGTCGGGCCGCGGGGCGTTGTCCTCGGTGACGGGCTCCAGCCGGTGGCCCGGGCGCACCACGAACAGCAGGTCGCTGTCGGCGGGGACGCCGTCCTCGGCGGGGACCGCCACGATGGTGCTGCCCTCCTGGTGCCTGCGGGCGAGGGCGGGACCCGTCAGATGCGGCCCGAACAGAATCTCGCCGCCGCGGTAGGGATCCACCGCGCCATGGCTGCCCTGCGCCGCGCCCACGCGCAGGACCGGTCCCTCGACACCGCCGTGCAGCACCGCCGTCGCCAGGGCGTTGAAGTCGTCCTCGCCGGTGAGGAGGAACACGCCGGTGATTCCTTCCAGCTCCGCGCCGGAGCCGGTGGCGTTGCCCAGCATGGCGCCCGGCGCGATCTCGAGTCCGGCTCGCCGGATGCGGTCGCGCTGCTCGTCGCGGCCGGCCCACATCAGCACCTCCATCCCGGTGGATCTCAGGGTCGCGCCGAGGTCGAGGACCCATGGGTCGCCGCCGACCAGGAGCGGGCGTGAACGGGACGGGCGTTTCACCCGCAGCAGCCGGGCCACGGGGGCCGCCGTGAGTCCGTAGAGGGTGACGGTGGCGACGATGACGACGAAGGTCGCCGGAAGGATCTTGGCCGCGCCGTCGATGTGATCGGCCACGAGCGCCGAGGTGAAGGTGGAGGCGGTGGCGGCCGCCACGATCCCGCGTGGCGCCATCCATCCGATGAAACACCGCTCGCCCCGGGACAGGTCGGTGCCGAAGGTGCACATCGCGACGACGAGGGGCCGGACGACGACGACCAGGAAGGCCGCCAACCCGAGTGCGGGCAGGCCCACATGGTCGAGCGAGGCGGGGGTGACGGTGGCCGAGATCGACGTGAAGAGCAGCCCGATGATGAGGCTGACCAGTGTCTCGAAGAACTGGCGGCGGACGGGGATGTCGATGCGGGAGATGTTGGCCACCGACAGGCCCATCAGCACGGCGGCGATGAGTCCCGAGTCGTCGCGCAGGATGTCGCAGCCGGCCGCCACACCGATCACGGCGGCGAGTTGGGCCGCGGTGCCGAGCACCTCTCCGGGCCGCACCACGCGGAACAGTGCCCACAGCGCGGCCGCCCCGACCACGCCTCCGGCCACGCCCGTGCCCACGCTGGCCGCGAAGTGCGCGATCCCGCCGGACGCGGTGGGCTGGGTGCTGGCGTCGACGGCGTGGAAGACGACGGCGCCGAGGATGCCGCCGACGGGGTCGATGAGGGAGCCCTCCCACACGAGGATGTGCAGAAGGCGGTCCTTGGGGCGGACGATGCCGAGCAGCGGCCCCACGACGGTGGGGCCCGAGACCACCAGGACGGCGCCCAGCGTGATGGCCGCCTGGTGGGACATGCTCAGCAGCGGAATGGCGAGCGCGGCGCCGAGCAGGCAGGTGGCGGGGACGCCGAGCCAGATCAGGCGGGTGACGACCGTGCGGTTGTGGCCCCTGAACCTGTTCAGGTCCAGGCCGAGGCCGGCGTCGTAGAGGATCACGGCGACGCCCAGGGTCACCAGCGGGGAGAAGGCCGGGCCGAGCAGTTGCTGGGGGTTGACGTCGTCGATCAGCGCTCCGGCCGCGAACCCGACCGGGAGCATGACGATCAGCGAGGGGATGCGCAGGACGCTGGCCAGCAACTGTGATCCGACGGCGAAGACCATGATCAGGGCCACGCCGGTGAGCACGTCATCCGTCGTCACGAACAGTCCTTCTCTCGGGAAGCCGCGGGAGCGGTGGCGCGTCAGGTGGTCGACGCCCGGCCGCGCAGGCCGATCCGCCGCCACAGGGCTCGCTGGAACGTGAGCGTCACGACGCCGACGACGATCAGCAGCAGGATGTTGAGCAGCAGTTGGAGGAACGAACCGCGGGCCTCGCTCCAACTGGAGTACGCGAGGGCGACCCCCATGTCGGCGGCGGCGGGGATGGTGGTGACCGAGATGAAGACGCCGAGCAGGGCGGTCGTCCTGGCCTGCGTCAGCGAGACGATCCCGACGATTCCGGCCAGTACGGCGACGGCCGCGGAGAAGAAGCCCGGAGTGTCGATCAGGGTGGTGACCGGTCTGACGCCCAGCCCGAACAGTCTCGGTGTGAGGCCCAGGCCCCTGACCGCCCAGGAGAACAGGAACGTCGCCAGGACGGCCAGCGCGAATCCCCTGGTCAGGGCGAGCAGTCCCTGGCGGACCCTGGCACCGTTGCGGCGGTCGATGCCCAGCGCGACGCTGGCGACGGCGCCGTACTCGGGCCCCACGACCATCGCCGCGACGATCAGGATCTGCGAGTTGGTCAGGATGCCGACCGCCCCGATCACCCCGGCGATCACGAGGTAGAGGTAGAAGCTGGGGCCGTACGTGCCCTCCGCGCGGATGCGCGCCTCGACCTCTTCCCACACCGGCGTGTGCGCCAGCGGCCCCAGCCGGCGCTGCTCGGCCTCGGCGGCCTTGTCGGAGAACGCCGTGTCGACGGGTTCGATGACGATGGATCCGCGGGAGTCGATCTCCAGGGCGCGCAGGCCGCGCAGCACGGTGCTCGCGTCTCCGGCCAGCACGTCGCACTGGATGGCGTCGCCCGCCGGGTTGCGGGCCTCGCCGGAGAGCACGAGGTTGAACACACAGCGGTCGTCGGAGAGGAGCTCGACGGTCCGGGGCGTGAGGTCGGGCGGGCTCACCAGTCGAACGTGGATCAGGTCCAAGGCCAGTCTCCCAGCTCTGCCGACGGTGGGGCCGGGTGCTGTGGACCAGGGCCGGCATGCACTTTCAGTGACGGATCGGGACAAAAAGTAGCAGCGATGGTCGGTGATTCACCGCTTCGGCGGCGTGTGGCGATGCCGCGACCAGGGACGGATAGTGGAAGCGGACGTACAAGGGGGTTGCTCGGGGAGACAGTGGAGTGACCGGATGGACCGCTATCCGCCCATCGCCGATCACGGCCTCGTCGGCGATCTGCAGACCGCCGCGCTCGTTTCCTCCCAGGGCGTGGTCGACTGGTTCGCGGCACCACGCTTCGATTCGCCCAGCATCTTCGCCGCCCTGCTCGACCACGACGGCGGCGGGCACTTCCGTATCGCTCCCGAGCATCCCGATCTCGCCTGCAAGCAGCTCTACTATCCGGACACCGCGATCCTGGTCACGCGGTTCATGTCGCCGGACGGCGTGGGTGAGGTCGTCGACTTCATGCCTCCCGACCGGACCCGTACACCGACCGACCGGCACCAGCTCATCCGTCTGGTACGGGCGGTCCGGGGAACGGTCGAGTTCTCCCTGGAGTGCCGGCCGCGCTTCGACTACGGCCGCGCCGAGCACCGGCTCGACGTCGACGGGAGCGGTGCCCGGTTCCACGCGCCGGGCACGGAGGCGTTCCTCCAGGCGACGTTCCCCCTGGAGGCGGACGGCCAGGACGTGCGCGGCACCGTCCGTCTCGACGCGGGGCAGAGCGCCGGGGCGGTGTTCACGGTCTGCGCCCCGGGCGGCAGCCCACCCGACCCCCTCACCATCGGTGCCGTCCACGAGCGGCTCACCGAGGTCACCCGGTTCTGGCACGCCTGGCTGCGCCAGTCCCGCTACCGGGGCCGCTGGCCGGAGCTGGTGCACCGCTCGGTGATCACCCTGAAGCTGCTGACGTACGCGCCGACCGGCGCGCTGGTGGCGGCCGCCACCATGGGCCTGCCCGAGCAGGTGGGCGGGGAGCGCAACTGGGACTACCGCTTCACCTGGATCCGCGACGGTTCGCTGTCCGTGCGGGCCATGCTCGACCTCGGCTTCGTCGAGGAGGCCACGGCCTTCGTGCACTGGCTGGTCGAGCGGCTGCGCGAGCGCGAGGGCAAGGAGGACGAACCGCTGCAGACGATGTACCGCATCGACGGCAGCCCCGACCTCCCCGAGGAGAGCCTCGAACACTTCGAGGGTTACCGCGGATCCGCGCCCGTGCGCATCGGCAACGGCGCCGCCGACCAGCTCCAGCTCGACATCTACGGCGAGGCGGTCTACGCCCTGTCCCAGGGGCGCGAGATCGAGGCGCAGTCGTCGTACGAGGGGTGGGAGACCTTCGCCAAGACACTGGACTGGCTGGCGGATCACTGGGACCGGCCGGACGAGGGGATCTGGGAGACCCGCGGCGGCCGCCAGGACTTCACGTACAGCCGGGTGATGTGCTGGGCGGCCTTCGACCACGGCCTGGCCCTGGCCGACCACTGGCGCAGACCGGCCGACATCGACAAGTGGCGCGCCGCCCGCGACGCCGTCTTCAAGCAGGTCATGGACCGCGGCTGGAGCGACAAGGAACGCGCGTTCATCCAGCACTACGACGGTGACGTGCTGGACGCCTCGCTGCTGCTGATGCCGAGGGTCGGCTTCCTGGGCTCCAGGGATCCGCGGTGGCTGTCCACGCTGGACGCCATGGACCGTACGCTGGTCTCCGACAGCCTCGTCTACCGCTACGACCCCGCCGCCTCCCCCGACGGCCTGCGCGGTTCGGAAGGCACCTTCAGCCTGTGCACCTTCCTGTACGTCGACGCCCTGGCGCGTGCGGGTCGGCTGGAGCAAGCCCGGTACACCTTCGAGAAGATGCAGACGTACGCGAACCATGTGGGCCTGTTCTCCGAGGAGATCGGCCCCAGCGGAGAGCAACTGGGCAACTTCCCGCAGGCGTTCACCCACCTCGCGCTCATCATGGCGGCGAGCACGCTCGACGACGCCCTCGACGCAGAGCACGGGCGCTGAGGCGTGGCCGCCCGTGATTCCCGCGTGGAGGCGCCCCGGCTGACCACGGCCGAGTTCGACGCCCTGTACCGGCGGCTGGCGTCCGGCGCCTCGTGGGCGGCCGGCGCGCGGGGTGCGCTCGCCGCCCTGACGCCGGATCGGGTGACGTCGGCGGCACGGGAGAT
Source organism: Streptomyces sp. NPDC028298 (assembly GCF_055565895.1). Lineage (NCBI taxonomy): Bacteria > Bacillati > Actinomycetota > Actinomycetes > Kitasatosporales > Streptomycetaceae > Streptomyces > Streptomyces sp. NPDC028298. The sequence goes on along the minus strand of NZ_JBVHTL010000003.1, from coordinate 546,061 downwards.
ACGGACCGGGAGGACCGTCACCCTGGCGGCCCCGGTGGAGACGTCGACGGGACCCGACAGCCCGGATCCCGCCCGGCACACCATGCGCGCCTGGTCCGACGCGTCCGACGACCAGGGGCTGCACTTCGCGCGGGACAGCTTCGCGATGAACGTGCACGGGGACACCGACAGCCACCTCGACGCCCTGTGTCACGTGATCTACCGCGGCACCCTGCACGGGGGTGTGGACGCGAGCAGTGTCACGGCGGACGGCGCGACGGCGCTGACGGTCGGGGCGCTCGCGGACGGGATCGTGGGCCGTGGCGTGCTGCTGGACATCCCACGGCTGCGGGGCGTGCCCTGGCTGGAACCCGGCGAGCACGTGAGCGCCGACGACCTCGCCGCCGCCGAGCGGTCCCAGGACACCCGGGTCGGGGAGGGCGACCTGCTGTTCGTACGGGTGGGTCACCGCAAACGCCGCGCCGAGGCCGGTCCCTGGCACACGGCGGAGGCCAGGGCGGGCCTGCACCCAAACGCTCTGGAGTTCCTGGCCGAGCGGCGGGTCGCGGTCCTGGGCAGCGACGGCAACAACGACACCGCCCCGAGTGCGGTGGACGGCGTGGACTTCCCCGTGCACGTGCTGGCGATGCACGCGATGGGCGTCCACCTCCTCGACTATCTGCAGTTCGAGGATCTGGTGCCGGTCTGCGCGGCCGAGGGGCGCTGGTCGTTCCTCTGCGTCGTGGCCCCGCTGCGGCTTCCCGCCGCCACCGGCTCCCCCGTCAACCCGATCGCCGTTCTGTGAGGGCGCCGTATGGGCAACCCCGGTCAGGAACCCGCGATCGTCGTGGTCATGGGGGTGTCGGGGTGCGGGAAGTCCTCGACGGGGATCCTGCTGGCCGAGCGGCTCGGGGTGCCCTTCCTGGAGGCGGACGATCTGCACCCGGCGGCGAACCGCGCCAAGATGGCCGCCGGCCGGCCGCTCACCGACGAGGACCGCCGCCCCTGGCTGACGGCCGTCGACGAGTGGATCGAGGAGGCGACGGCCTCCCGCACGGGTGGGGTCGTGGCCTGCTCGGCGCTCAGGTACCGGTACCGGCAGATGTTCCGCAGGGCGGGGACCCGCGTATGGCTGCTGCATCTCGCACTCGACGAGGCGACGGCCCTCCGGAGGGTCGCGCGGCGCAGCGGACACTTCATGCCCGCCGCCCTGGTGGACTCCCAGTACGCGGAGTTGGAGCCGCTGCGCCCGGACGAACCGGGCCTGACCGTCGACGCCGAGAACTCCCGTCAGTGGATCGTCGACCAGGCGGAGGCCGCTCTGCACCGGGTCGGATGGGCGGGGGGACCGTGCCGGCGAGAGCCCGGGTGAGCCCGCTTCCCGACGCCTGTTCGCCAGGGGCCGGGGGTGGAGGTGCCAAGGAGCCGGGGAGGTGGAAGCGCCGGGGTGCTGGGGGTGGAAGCGCCCGATAAAATCGGATGCGTATCCGATCACATCCAATAGGGGCTTTTGGGCGATTCCAGCCGTGGGGGGCCGAGATCCGGACAGAGAAGGCCAACGACTCCACGGACGGGGCGGTTCATGACCGGCGACCAGCACTACGACGTCATCGTCATCGGCACCGGAGCGGGCGGCGGCACTCTCGCGCATCGCCTGGCACCCAGCGGCAAACGCGTGCTGATCCTCGAACGCGGCGGCTACCTGCCCAGGGAGCGGGACAACTGGGACTCCACAGCGGTCTTCGTCCAAGGCAAGTACCGCGCACCGGAGTTCTGGTACGACAAGCACGGCAACGAGTTCCCGCCGGAGGTCAACTACTACGTCGGCGGCAACACCAAGTTCTACGGCGCCGCGCTCTTCCGGCTGCGCCCCGGCGACTTCGGCGAGGTGCGCCACCACGACGGGCTGTCCCCGGCCTGGCCGATCGGCTACGAGGACCTGGAGCCGTACTACACACAGGCCGAGCACCTCTACCGCGTGCACGGGCGCCACGGAGAGGACATGACCGCGGGCCCGGCCGGCGAGCAGTACCCCTACCCGCCCGTCGAACACGAACCGCGGATCCAACAGCTCAGCGACGACCTGGAGAAGCAGGGGCTGCACCCCTTCCACCTGCCGATCGGGGTCGACCTCACCCAGGACGGGCAGGGCCGGGCCACGCACGCCAGTGCCTGCATCCGCTGCGACCGGGTCGACGGGTTCCCGTGTCTGCTGGGCGCGAAGTCCGACGCGCAGGTGATCTGCGTCGACCCCGCGCTCGGACACCCCAACGTCACGATGGTGACCCATGCCGACGTCCGCCGGCTGGAGACCGACGCGTCCGGGCAGACGGTCACCGGCGTGGTCGCGGACCTCGGGGACGGGACCACGGAGACGTTCACCGCGGACATCGTGGTCGTCGCCTGCGGTGCGGTGAACTCCGCGGTCCTGCTGCTGCGTTCGGCCAACGACCGGCATCCGGCGGGCCTGGCCAACAGCTCCGGCGTCGTGGGCCGGCACTACATGCGCCACAACAACCTGGCGCTGATGGCCGTGTCGAAGGAACCGAACCCCACCAGGTTCCAGAAGACCCTGGCCCTCAACGACTGGTACTTCGGCGCGGACGACTGGGAGTTCCCGCTCGGCGGCATCCAGATGCTCGGCAAGTCGGACGCCGACCAGATCCACGGCGAGGCGCCGCGCTGGGCCGGCAAGGTCTCCCCCGACATGCCGTTCGAGGTCCTCGCGCACCACGCGGTCGACTTCTGGCTGTGCGGGGAGGACCTGCCGCTGCCGGAGAGCCGGGTCACCCTGGACAAGGACGGCGGCATCCACCTCGCCCTGGACGAGAAGAACAACATCGCGGGCCTCAAGCGGCTTCAGCACAAGTTGCAGGGAATGCTGGGGCACTTGGGGATGCATCCGCACCGTCTGCTGTCCCACAGCATCTATCTGCACAAGGGGATGCCGATCGGGGCGACGGCCCACCAGGCCGGCACCGTGCGCTTCGGGACCGATCCGGCGAGCTCGGCCCTGGACGTCGACTGCAAGGCCCACGACCTGGACAACCTCTACGTCGTGGACACGTCGTTCTTCCCCAGCATCGGCGCGGTCAACCCGTCGCTGACCGCCATCGCCAACGCCCAGCGCGTCGGCGACCACTTGATCGAACGGCTGGGCTGAGGGCGAGCGGCCGGCCCGCGCGGCGGAGCGTCGATGCTCCGCCGCGCCGGCCGGCCCGCGTCACACGTTGTCCCCGGGAAGCCCCGCGGCGCGGGTGTCGGCGTCGGTCAGCGGCTCCAACTCGCCTTGTGTGTCGAGCCGGTAGACCAGCACCAGCGCGGGGCCGATCAGCACGACCGCAATGATCGCCACGATGGCCAGCCAGCGCAGTGTGTGCGCGGCCCCGGCCCCGTCGGCCACCGTCAGCGTGGTCGGCAGCAGATAGGGGCGCTGGGCGAAGCCCCAGGCCACAATGGCCAGGGCCACGGTGGCGACCGCGGTGTGCCGTGACCAGCGGTGGGAACGGACCAGCAGGAGCGCCACCGTCGCCACGCCGGCACAGGCCGCCAGGATCACCATGAGCAGGCCAAGACCCCGCGTCATCCCGTGCCAGACGTACGAGGCGTCGTGGTGGGTGACCGGCAGGGCGATCGCGGCCAGCACCACCACCGCGCCGAACGCGAGCAGGGCCCGCAGCCGGAAATAGTCGACGAGGTCGTCCGCGCCGAACCGGCGCGCGTCCGCGACCAGGAAGACGGCGCCGAGGAAGGCGGTGGCCGCGACGGCGAGCAGACCCGCGAGGATCGACGTCGGGTTGGCCCAGACGTGCGCGGTGGCGGGCGTGCCCACCGCGACCCGGCCCGAGGCGACACCGCCGAGGACCGAGCCGAGGAAGTACGGCGTGAGGAGGGAGGCGACGGCGAACACCGCCCCGTAGACGCGCCGTCGGGCCAGGCGCCTGCTCGGCTTGCGCAGGGCGAAGCCCGCACCGCGCAGCACCGTGCCGACAGCCGCGAGGGCCAACGGCAGCCACAGAGCGGTGAACACGGCCTGGAACATCGTCGGGAAGCCGGTCCACATCAGGACGAGCACGAAGATCAGCCAGACGTTGTTGACCTCCCACACGGGCGCCATGGCGTGGTCGATCAGCCAGCGTGGCCGCTTGCCCCGGTCGGCACCGCCCGCCAACAGATCCCAGAACCCCGCTCCGTAGTCGGTGCCCCCACCGCACGCGTAGGCGGCGATCACCACGACCAGTACCCAGGCGATGGCATCGGCGATCATCGCTCACCCCCCGTGGACCCGTCGGACGGTCCCTTGCCCGGCCCGCCGCCGGAGGGAGCCCCGGCGGTCGCGGCGTCGGCCGGGTGTCTGGGCCCGTACGGGGTGTCGGCCTCGGGCTCCAGCACCGAGGCCGAGGAGGTCGCGGCCTCGTCGGCCACGCGCCAGCGGTCGCGCATCTTGAGCAGGACCGCCAGGAACGAGCCGAAGGCCGCGACGTACACCACGATGACGACCCCGAGCACGGCCCAGATCCCCCCGGCCGCGGTGTGGGTGACGGCCTCGGACACCCGCATGTGGTTGTAGACGATCCAGGGCTGGCGGCCGACCTCCGTGGCGATCCAGCCGCATTCGACGGTCACCAGGCAGGCCACGCCCGCCACCGCGGCGCAGCGCAGGAACCAGCGGTTGTCGGGCATGTCCCGGCGGCGCCACCACAGCCACGCGTACCACAGGGCCAGCAGGATCAGCACGCTGCCGATGAGCGCCATGATGTCGAAGCAGAAGTGGACGAGGGTCGCCTGGGCCGCGGTCGGCCGGTCCGCCGGCAGTACCGAGGTCAGTCCGGTCACCTTGGTGTCGGGTCTGAACCCGGCCAGGATCGAGTCCAGTTGGGGGATCTTGATGCCGCCGGAGATGGACCCGTCGGAGTGCAGCCGGCCGAAGATGTACTCGGGCACGTGCGTGTCGGTCTTCCAGACGATCTCCATGGCCGCGAACTTCACCGGCTGCTTCTGGAACACCGAACGGGCGGCGGAGTCCCCGAGGAAGAACTGGATCGGCGTCAGGATCGCGGCGATGGTGAACGGCACCATGAAGCCCAGCTTGTGGTACCGGTCGCGGCGGCCCCGCAGCCAGCCGACCGCGTACACACTCGCGACCACGTAACCGGCCGTCAGGAACATCGCCACCACGAAGTGCCAGTACTCGGTGCCGAAGATCGGGGTGAAGACGGCCTTCCGCACGTCGACGTCCGTCGGGTTGCCCTGGGCGTCGAGGCTGAACCCCTGCGGGGTGTTCATCCACGAGTTGGCGGCGATGATCCCGAAGGCCCCCATCATGGCGGCCAGCGGCAGCGGTACGGCCAGCCAGAAGTGGGTCCACGGCTTGAGGCGGCGCCAGCCGTAGAGGTAGATGGCGATCATGATGGCTTCGAGGAAGAACGCCCAGGCCTCCACGCCGAAGCCCAGACCGAACACGTCACCCCAGCGCCCCATCATGCCCGGCCACAGCAGGCCGAACTCGAAGGACAGCACGGTGCCCGTGACGACACCGATGGCGAACTGCACCGCCATCACCGCCGACCAGCGCCGGGCGAGCTGCATCGCCACCGGATCGTCGCGGCGCAGGCCCCGGTAGTGCATGACCAGCGTGATGAAGGGCAGGGCCACCCCGAAGGGGACGAGCAGGATGTGCGAGGCCAGGGTGAAGGCCATCAACTCACGTGAGGGCAGGAGCTGGGCCGGTGTACCGGCGGCCAGGTGCGCTGCGGTGCTGAGCATAGGTGCCTCGGTGATCCTCACCCGCCTCGGCGGGGAACGCAGGGACAGGACGATGACGGCGCGGACCCCCGGCCCGGTCAGGGCCCGCGCAGCGCCGCGGTGACGCCGGGCGGCTCGGCGGGCCCGGTGCCGGGCACGGTGAAGGCCCGCTCCCGTCGCGCACCGGAGGCGAAGACCACGGACCAGCTCAGGACCGCGCCCAGCCTGCTGCGGAACCCCGTCAGGAAGGCGATGTGGATGAACAGCCACGCCAGCCAGCCGCCGACGCCCGACAGGTGCACGGGCCCGGCCTTGACGACGGCCCGTCCGCGCGAGATGTAGGCCGCGCTGCCCAGGTCCCTGTACCGGAAGGGCTTCGGCTCCTTCGTCCGGCCCTCCACCGCGTGACGCACGGCCCGTCCCGCGTAGGCACCGGACTGCATGGCGACCTCGGCCAGACCGGGCAGGTGGTCGAGGGCCATCACGTCGCCGACCACGCGGATCTCCGGATGGCCGGGAAGGGTCAGATCGGGTTCGACGGCGATACGGCCGGCCCGGTCCTGCTCCGCGCCCGTGGCCCGCGCCAGGGCGGCGACGATGGGCGGGGCCTCGACGCCGGCCGTCCACAGCACGGTCCGCGCGGGGTGCCGTGTGGTCGTGCCGTCCCGCTCCTTCACCGTCAGGCCCTGCTCGTCGAGGTCGGTGACCCGCGTGCCCAGATGGAGTTCCACGCCCAGATCGCCGAGGGCGCGGGCCGCCCGCCCCGCCAGACGGTCCCCGAAGGGTGCCAGCACCTGGTCGGACCCCTCGAAGAGCAGCACCCGGGCCTGGAGGGGATCGATGGTCCGGAACTCCCGGTCCAGGGTGTGGCCGGCGATCTCCCGGATCTGGCCCGCCAGTTCCACGCCGGTCGGCCCGCCGCCGACCAGGGCGAAGGTGAGCCAGTGCCGCCGGTCCCGCGCGTCGGTGGCCGACTCGGCCATCTCGAAGGCGCGGTAGATCCTGCGGCGCACCTCCAGGGCGTCCTCCAGCGTCTTCATGCCCGGGGCGTGCGCCGCGAACTCGTCGTGCCCGAAGTAGGACTGGCGCATGCCCACCGCGACGATCAGGTCGTCGTACGGGACGACGAGGCTGCCGCCCTCCGGCCGCCGGGCGTGGACGGCGCGCCCCTTGACGTCCACGTCGGTCGCGTCGGCGAGCAGGCAGCGCACGTTCGCGTGACGGCGCAGGACCGCCCGCAACGGTTGCGCGATCTGGCCCTCCGACAGGATCCCGGCCGCGCACTGGTACAGCAGCGGCTGGAAGAGGTGATGCGCCCGGCGGTCGATCAGTGTCACCGCGACCGGTGACCGGCGCAGGGCCCGCGCGGCGAACAGCCCGGCGAACCCGCCCCCGATGATCACCACCCGGCGGGGCGTCACATGGTCTTCCACGAGGCCTCAGCCGCCGGTGGCGAAGCCGGGGAAGAGGGTCATCCCGCCGTCGACGTACAAGGTCGTGCCGACGACGTAGTCGAGCAGGTCGGACACCATCGCGACGACGGCGTCGGCGATGTCCTCGGGGTCGCCGACCCGGCGGTACGGGATGAGCTTGAGGAGTTCGGCCTCGGCCTCGGGGGTGTCCCAGGCGGCGGTGTTGATCGGGGTGCGGATGGCACCCGGCGCGACCGCGTTCACGCGGATGTGGTGCGGGGCGAGCTCCTGGGCCAGGGTCTGCATCATCATGCCGACGCCGCCCTTGGAGGAGGCGTAGTTCACGTGGCCCGACCACGGGACGATCTGGTGGACCGAGCTCATGCAGACGATCTTGCCCGCCGCACGGGACACCTCCGGGACGACACCGCGCCGCATGAACTCCTTGACGGCCTCCCGCGCGCAAAGGAACTGCCCGGTCAGGTTGACGTCGATGACCTTCTGCCACTGGGCCAGCGTCATGTCCACGAGCGAGGAGTCCCGCTGGAGCCCGGCGTTGGCCACCATGATGTCGATGGTCCCGAACTCCCGCACGATCCGGGCGACCATCTCGACGACCTGGTCCTCGTCGGACACGTCGGCCTCATGGGCGTAGGCGTTGACCCCGAAGCCCTTGATCTCCTCGACGACCTTCTCGGCCTCGTCGGCTCCGACGACGTAGTTGACCACGACGTCCGCCCCGGCCCGGCCCAGGGCGATGGCGGTCGCCTTGCCGATACCCGAGTTCGCGCCCGTCACCAGGGCCTTCTGCCCTCGCAGAAGCCGTGCGACCAACGGCGTACCGCTTTCTACGACACTTCCTGCCACCAGGATCCTCCTCGCTCGATTCCCACCCGCACCCGCCCCCACCGGCCGGCGGGAAGGCCTCGCGGAAGACGCCAGAATTCGGTGGCCAGCAAAATGCATCGGCCCCGTGAGCGGCTGCCCGACGCGCGCGGCCGGGTCCCTTCGACCGCCGATGTCACTCCGGTGGCTCAGGCGGATCGCGACGTCATGGGCGGCCGGTGGCAGGCCGGGCGCCGGAGCCGCCAGGCCGCGTGGGCGGCGCACCGTCGCCGCGTCAAGGCGGCGTGCCGGGCGGCGCTCGCGGCACCGGGTGCATCGAAGCGTTCCCGCCGGAGTCGGCAAGATGTGATCTGAACCACACGGTGAAATTGAGCGTGCAATTTCACGTTCGCGCAAAGCGGGTTGGAATTCCTTCTTTTCTGTCAAAAAGGCAGCTCGTCGCGGGTGGCGCGCCAGGCGCGCGAGGTGGCGCGGTGTGGCGTTGCGCTGCAGCAAAGCGCGCCTCCCCGTCCAGGTGGGCGGAAAGCCGCCCGGTGTCGGAACGATCTGCTCGGAGGCCTGCACGTTTACCGGCTCTGGTGGGCTTATCTGTTTTCCAGAGCAACGATGCTTCAGGTGCCTGCCCGCCCGACGGGGGACGGTGCGGTCACGCCACCGCCTGAAACGAAGGAAGACATTCACTGTGGACTACGACGTAGCCGGCTTCTCGCTGGCCTTCGCCGCCGCGGCGCGGTCTTTCGCGCCCGACGTGTGGTTCTTAGTGCGGCGCCTCCTGGGCGCCGGTGTACGCCTCGGCGCACAGGCCCTGGTCGAACAGCAGCCTCCCTCCCCTGCAGCCCAGCCCGACACGGCCTCCCTGGACGAGGGAGGCCGCCGGTGACCATCCAGCAGCCCGATCCGGCAGGACACACGATCGACAGTCGCACCCCTCAGATGCCGGCCGACTTCTGGGACTTCCACGCCCGCTACGACCGAGCCTGCCTGGAATACAGCCGCATCCACCTCGGCGACGCGGCGACCGCCCGCCGGCTGGTCGACGCCACGTTCCTCTACCTGTCCACCATCTGGCCCCGGCTCCAGTCCATGCCGGACCGCGGGTCGTACGCCTGGGCCCTGTTCAAACAACGCGTGCACGGCGAGCTCGCGGCCCTGGGCCGCAGCCCCGCCACCACCGAGACCCTGGCCTTCGCCCGGGCCATGCGCGCGGCCACCGAACCCCTCCTGGCCTCCTTCCGGGACTCCTTCCACGCCGAGCACGCGGACGAGATCGCCGAACTGGAGGAAGGACTGGGTCTCTACCGGCACATGGCGCGTCTGAGCGAGCGCCAGTTCGACGTCGTCGTCCTGCGCAACGCGCTCGGCTTCAGCACCGCGGACACCGCCCTGATCATGGGCATCAGCGAAGCCACCGTGCGCTCGACGCATCGCACGGCCAGGGCACGGCTCGCCGCCGCCATGGGATACCGCACCGACGACACCCGCGAGACGGACAAGGAGTGAGCGGCCTGTGAACCGCACCCCGCGCAGCATCGACGAGGCTCTGCGCCGCGCCCGCGTCTTCAAGGGCGAGTACACCGGCGCCGACCTCGACACCGCCCGGCACCGTCTTGCCCGGCACCTCCACGAGCTGCGCTGGGTGCAGTTCCTGAGCGCCGTCCCGCACGGCGGCCGGCGGGCCCGACCGCTCCCGGCCGCCCTGCACGAACGGGCCGCGTACGACCTGCGCCTGCTGTGCCGTGGCACGGTCCGTCACCGCGGCGCCGCCGCCCGCATCACGGCCTTCGACATGAGCCGCGATCCCGACGGCGCTCTCACCTTCGCGAGTCTGCTCTATCTCGCCGACCAGGAGGAAGGAGCGCAGTTCTGGTGGCACTTCGCGGCGGGCGCCGGCAACGTGACGGCGGCGTTGTGCCTCTACCTCACCCATCTCCGGCACGGCGACATGCGTGACGCCACCCACTGGGCCGGCCAGATCCACCGCCTCAACAGCCTCGGCTGGAACACGTACACACCCGTCCCCCATCACGCCGACCTTCACCGCCGTGCGGCCTCGGCGACCCCCTCCATCACGTACACACTGCCGCCTCCCGGCCCCGACGTCCGCGAACACACCCTCAAGGACGCCGTCGACGGCCTGCACACCCCGCACAACGGCGACCTCGGCCCCGTCCCCCAGCCCATCCCGGCCCTCGCCGAACACTGGACCCACCTGGTCCACGGGGCACTCTGACGGACACCGTCACCGGCAGGCCACCAGGTGCCACCGCCCGCGAACCGCCTGTCCACACATACCTGTCGGCTCACACCGGCCATGGGAGGGTAGTCGATCACGGAACGCCCCGTCCGGGAGCGGCGTGTGCCGGCGCATCCACAAGCTGTACGGGAGGAGACCGCCCATGGTGACGAGCCGAGCCGATGCCCGGACCCGGCATCCCAGGCACGAGCGCCGCGGCGAGGCCCGGCTGCCGGGAGTGGTCGCCACCCTCGTCGCCATCGCCCTGTACGTGGGCCTGCCGCAGCAACTCCTGGTCGCGCCACGCTATGTGCTGCCCGCTCTGGAGCTGCTTCTCCTGGTGCCGCTCATCGCGATCAATCCCAAGAGGCTCACCCGCCAGACGGCCACCTTCCGGTTCCTCTCGCTGGCGCTCGTCCTGCTCATCGTGGCCAGCAACCTCACCGCGCTCGGCATCCTCATCCATGAGTTGGTGCACGCCGATGTGAAGGACGGCCGATCCCTGTTGGTGGCCGCTCTGCAGGTGTGGCTCACCAACATCATCGCCTTCGGCCTCACCTACTGGGAGCTGGACCGCGGCGGCCCCGTGGTACGCACACAGGCCCCGCGCGGCGAACTCCCCCTGGCCGACTTCCGGTTCTCGCAGGACGAGAACGACGACGCGGTCGAGGAGGTCGCCGACGGCTCCAGCGGCACCTCAGACTGGGTCCCCACGCTCGTGGACTACCTGTACATCTCCGTCACGAATTCCACGGCCTTCAGCCCGACCGACACGATGCCCCTGACGACGCGCGCGAAGCTGCTGATGAGCGTCGAGAGCATCGCGGCCCTCCTGACATCTCTCCTCGTCATCGCTCGCGCCGTCAGCATCCTCCACTGACGACACCGGCACTTCCAGCCATCCGGGCATCTCCACGCGTCGGAATGTGTCGGGCTCCGAACGCTGGGAACCCGGCCTCACGAGGAAACGTCACCGCATTCGATGACACCTCGACAGATCCGTGGTTCGACCGCGGATTCAACGAATTTCGATGAGGGAGTCTTTCTTCATGAGTGACGGCATCTGGGGCTACCAGCCGACCACCGGCCACATCGCGGGCACCGACCTGATCGGATACAAGGTCGAGGCCACCGACGGCAGCATCGGGAAGGTCGACAAGCACTCGGACGAGGTCGACTCCTCCTACCTCGTCGTCGACACCGGCGTATGGATCTTCGGCAAGCATGTCCTGCTTCCGGCGGGCACGGTGCAGTCCGTCGACCAGGACGAGCGGAAGATCTACGTCGCGCTCACCAAGGACCAGGTCAAGAACTCTCCCGAGTTCGTCCAGGACAAGCACATCGGCGACGCCGACTATCACGAGCGGGTCGGCGGCTACTACACGAACCTGCGCATGATCTGACCTCACGGCATCGGCGCGCGAGGGGCGGGTGGTGAACGGACTTCCTCTGTTCGCCACCCGCCTTCTCGCATAACACCCGTTCGCATAACGCCGTTTCGCATAACGCTGTTTCACACAAAGCCGTTTCGCACAAAGCCGTTTCGCGTAACGCCCCTTCGCATGCCGCCACTTCGCGTACGGCGAGCCCGCCGGTCAGTCGGCTCCGGACGCCGGGGGATCGGGTGGACGGAGGCGGGCGGCGAAGACGATGATGTCGTCGTCGGGGTCCTCCCCGAAGGTGTCCACCAGGTGCGCGCACAACGCCTCGGGCTCCCGGGGCCCTTCCGCCACGACAGCGCTCAGCAGATCGAGGCGTTCGTTGAGATCGGTGTCGCGGGTCTCGACGAGCCCGTCGGTGATCATGACGAGCCTGCTGCCCGGTTCGACGGGATGGCTGACGGCCACGGGCTGCGGCAGGCCCAGGCCCAGGAGCGGGCCGTGTTCCCTCAGATAGCGGGGCGTCCCACCGGGCCCCAGGAGCAGGGGTGGCAGGTGACCGGCGTTGGCGACGTGCAGGCGCGCGTGGTCGGCGTCGACCAGGACGATGCACACGGTGGCGGTCCAACCGGGCTGGTGCAGACCCAGCAGATGGTCCAGGTGCTGCAGCAGGACGTGCGGGGGCAGGTTCTGGGCCGCGTAGGCGCGCAGGGCGTGGCGGATCTCGCCCATGACCATGGCGGCCTGGAGTGAGTGGCCGACGACGTCCCCGACGGCGAGGAGCAGACCCTGCGGGGTGGCGACCGCCTCGTAGAAGTCGCCGCCGATCTCCGTCGTGGCGGCGGCGGGGAGATAGCGCACCGCGAGTTCCGCCCCGGGGCTCTGGGGCAGGCTCGCGGGAAGGAAGGTGCGCTGGAGGGCCAGGGCGAGTTCGTGCTCCTGTCCGAAGCGCTCCACGACGTCCTTGTGCTCGACGGTCAGCTCCGCGTAGAGGGCCATCACCCCGGCGTTGGTCTCGGTCAGTTCCTCGTTGAGGCGTTCCAGTTCGTCGCGTTGGGCGTGGGCTTCCTGAAGTGCGTTGATCAGGTCGCGGGACTGTGCCTGCAGGTCGTCGATCGCGCTGGCGGGGCCGTCCGACTCCAGGAGGGAGAGGACCTGTTCCACCTTCAGGTCCCGGGCGGCGAGCTCGGGGATGTGGCAGACGATCTCTATCCGGCCGCCGCCCGAGTGGTCCGGGGGTCCGGGGGCCGGCTCGTGACGGGTCTGCGGCAGCAGCCGGGTGACGGCGGTCAGCGATTCGCCGCTGGGCGCGCGGTCGTCGCGCCACTGCAGGAGTGTGCGGAGCGCGGCGGGCTCCTGCTGCAGGCTGAACACGGCGGTCATCGCGGCGGGGCGCAGCAGATCGCGTCCCAGCTCGCTCACCGCCGTGGCCAGGCGCACCTGGTCGCGGTCGTCCAGGCCGACGGCCGAGGCGATGGTCTTGGCGTGGCGGCGCAGGGCGAAGATGTCGTGCTCGGTGCTGAGCGGCGTCACCAGCAGGGCACTGGCGCCCGCCGTGTACTGGTGGGCGCGTGGGGCGGGTACGTTCACCGGGCGGCCTTGGCGATCACCGCGCTGGCGTCGTCGCGGCGCGTTCCGGCCTGGCGCATCAGCGCGGCGGCGATCAACGCGGGCGGGTGGTGGAGCAGGCCCGCCAGGTCGTTGTGGGTCCAGCGTTCACTGAGGCCGTCGGAGTGCATCACCAGGATCCCGTGTCGAGGCAAGTGGTGCTCGTACGTGCGCAGTTGGTGCATCTGGTGACCGGTGATGCCCGGGTGGGAGAGCAACGTGCTGCGGCTGGTGCTGGTGACCAGGGCGGCGGTGATGTTCCCGACGCCGCAGAACAGCAGGCGGCCGTCCGGCTCCAGGCGCGCGATGGCCACCGCCGCGCCGCGTGTTCCGCGCAGAGCGCGGTGCACCTGCTCCATGGCCCCTTCCGGGGTGCGGGCGGTTCCCGTCCTGAAGGCGTGGACGGCCGCCTGGGCGGCCACGGCGGCCATCGGTCCGTGGCCCAGCCCGTCGCAGGACATGATCAGTACGCCGGTGCCGGGCCCGGCGACGGCGGCGCGCACCGCCGTCGGACGACCTGAGCGGCCGGGGCCCGCGAAGGAGCCCCGGGTCGTCGCTGTCCGCGGGTGAGGGGTGGCCGGGCGGACACCGGTCAGGGCCGACCAGCCGACGGCGCCGGACGCGGGCGGACCCGCCACCTTCTCGGTGGGCGGGACGAAGAGCTGCTCGCCGGTGTCCGTGCGGGCGGTCCAGGCGTCGCCGCAGACCTGCTCGCCGCCGATGGGCCGGGTGACGCCTCCCACCGCGGGTTCTCCGGCCACCGAAGGGTGTGCGGGACGCGGCCAGAAACGGGCGAGTTGTACGGTGCCCACGCCGGGCTGGGAGTGGATGTGGAAGGAGTCGGCGAGGCGCCGGACCGCGCCGAGGCCGATGCCGAGGGTGCCGGTCGTCGACATGCCGTCCTGCAGGGCCGCCGGCACGTCGGCGATTCCCGGGCCGCCGTCCACCGCCAGCACCTCCACCCCGGCGATGTCCTCGTTGCGTACGACGCGCAGCAGCAGGGAGCCGTCGACGGCGTGCTTGGCGATGTTGCCCGCCAGTTCGGCCACCGCCAGCACGAGCTGGGAACTGCGCTGCTCCCCCAGGCCGATACGTCGGCCCAGGGCGGCGGCCGCACCTCGGGCGGCCTCCGGCTGGTCGCGGAACCAGGCCACGTCCTCGCAGTCGAGCAACCGCGCGACGTCCACGGCCGTCACCGCGCCCACTTGGTGACGGTCACCGTGGTCCCCTGTCCGGCGACGGTCTCCAGGACGAAGTCGTCGACCAGTCGTTTGGAACCGGACAGCCCCAGGCCCATGCCGGCGCCGGAGGTCCAGCCGTCGGTCAGGGCCAGGTCCACGTCGGGGATGCCGGGCCCCTGGTCGCTGAAGACCAGGCGCACGCCGCGCCGGCCGCGTTCCTCCACCAGGCCGGCGGTCATCGTGCCGCCGCCTCCGTGGATGAGGGTGTTGCGGGCCAGCTCACTCGCGGCGGTGATCAGCTTCGTCTGCTCGACCAGGGAGAAACGGCATTCCTGCGCCAGGGCGCGCACCCGCTGGCGGGCCTGCACCACGCCGGCGTTGGCGGTGATCTCCAGCGTCTCCGAGGCGCTGGAGGCCCCGTTCACAGGCCTGCCGCGGCATCCGGCACGATGCCGTCGGATCCGGGACCGGCCGCGACGTCGGGATCGGACTCCTCGAGGGACTGGGCGCGGGCCTGTCGCAGCAGGCGCAGCCCCTTGTCCAGGGTCAGGGCGGTCCGTACGCCGCCCAGGGACAGGCCGAGTTCGACCAGGGTGATGGCGACGGCCGGGCGCATCCCCACCACGACGGTCTGCGCGTCCAGCAGACGCGAGATGGAGGCGATGGTCGCCAGCATCCGGCCCACGAAGGAGTCGACGATGTCCACCGCGGTGATGTCGATGACCACACCGTGGGCGCTCGTCTCGACGACCTTGGCGGCCAGGTCGTCCTGAAGGAGCATCACCGACTGGTCGTCGAGGTCCGTCTGGATCGACACCAGCAGGACCTGTCCGATCTGCAGGACCGGAACGCGCTCGGTCACCGAGCACCGGCCGGGGGTGCCGTGCGCGAGAGCGTGACACCGGAGCGGCGCAGCGCGTGCCGCAGGGCATCGGCCAGGGTGGCCTTGGTGACGATGTCACCGAAGTTGATCCCCAGCGCCACGATCGTCTGCGCGATCTGCGGACGGATGCCGGAGATCGTGCACTCGGCGCCCATCAGCCGGGCCGCCACGACGGTCTTCAGCAGGTGCTGGGCGACCTCGGTGTCCACCGCCGGCACACCGGTGATGTCGATGATGGCCTGCTCGGCACCCGTGTCGATCAGGGCCTGGAGCATCTTCTCCATCACGACCATCGTGCGCGCCGAGTCCAGGGTCCCGACCAGCGGAACGCCGATCACCCCGTCCCACAGCTTCACGACCGGCGTGGACAGCTCCAGCAACTGCTCGGCCTGCGCCGATATCAGTTCCTCGCGCGTACGCGTGTAGACCTCGATCGTGAACAGGCCCAGGGTGTCCAGCAGCGCGGAGAACTTCAGGTACGCCTGCAGGTCGCTGTCGTCGCCGGACGGGGACGGCTCCAGGACCTCCTTGAGCGCGAACACGCTCACCGCGGTCTCGGTGGGGGTGAAGCCCTGGTGCGCGCGGTTGCGCGACAGTTCGGTCAGGAGCGCCCGGACCTCGCCGAATGCCTCCCCCCGCCCGTCCAGGCTGCCGTCGGCGAGCGCGGCCACCAATGCCGTGTAGATCTCCTGCAGTTCCCGCTGGACCTCGGCGCGGCTCACCCGCCCGCCGAGGGAACCGGTGACCTTGTCCGCCCATTCGGCGCCGAGATCCTCACCTCGGACCGTGAGCAGACCGACCAAACGATTCGATACGCCTTCACCAGCCACGGAGCACATCCTTCTTCGCAGGAGGCCAGGCGGCCTGTTCGGAACCTTAGGTCATCTGAGTGACCTGCGGACCTTGTCCTAAAACAGTGATGTGCGACACGCCGAAGCCGGCCGAGGCCCTTGATCCGGCGCCACCGGTGGCAGCGGTTCCCGGGCCGCGTGCCAGGCGGCGGGGAGGGCGGCGACGCCCGTACGAGCGGCGATCACCCCGCCCGCGACGGCGCAGGTCGTGTCGATGTCGCCGCGTCCGGCGACCGTGAGCCACAGGCCCTCGTGCAGGTCGTCGAGGTGGCCCGCCGCGCACCACAGGGCGTACGGGACGGTGTCGGGCCCGGACATCCGGTAGCCGGAGCCCAGGACCTCCGCGGCGTGCCGGACCGAGGTGTGCTCCGGCATCCGGGCCGCGATCCGCACCCCCGACCGGACGTCGCTGTCGGGGAGTCGTTCGGCGACGGCCCGCAGGAAGTCCGGACGTGCCGGGGCGGGGCCACCGCGGCTGCGTGTCGCCAGCGCCGCGGCGAGGGCGACCGCCACTCCCGCGGTGATCGCCTCCGGGTGGTGGTGCGAGACCTCGCTCTGCCGGGCGGCCTGCTCGGCGACGACGTCGAGGTCGACGGCGTGCCACGCGCCGAGCGGGGCGGCGCGCATGGCCGCGCCGTTGCCCCAGGAGCCCTGGCCGCCGAACTGCCCGGCGACCACGTCCCTCCAGGGCTCGCCCGCGCCGATCCGGCGGAGCACGTCGTGCATCGAGGCTCCGTAGCCGCGGTGCGTGTCCTCGGCGTAGGCCTCCGCGAGGCTCAGGGCGAGGCGGTCCTGGTCCAACGTGCCGTCTCCCGCGGCGAGTTCGCGTACGAGGACGATCGCCTGGGCCGTGTCGTCGCTCCACTGCCACAGCGACTCCGGGGGTGGCGTCCGCGCCTCCAGGGCCGCCGTACCGTCCTGGCGCAGGATGCGGAACCAGCGGTCACCGAAGGCGTCGCCGAAGGCGAGCCCCTGCAACGAATCCAGCGCGGCTGGGGGAACGTCGATCATCGGAGCAGTATCACAGCGCGAGGACGCTCCGGCCCACCGCTTTGGCCGCGGACGTGCCCCCCCCCCGCTCGGAGGTCAGGGCGTGACGAGGACCTTCAGTGCCTCGCGTTCGTTCATGGCTCGGTAGCCGTCGGCGATGTTCTCCAGGTCGACGGTGCGGTCGAAGACGCGGCCGGGGCGGATGGAGCCGTCGAGGATGTGCGGCATGAGTTCCTCGATGTAGGCGCGGGCGGGTGCGACTCCGCCGGTGAGGGTGATGTTGCGCAGGAAGTCGCCGAAGCCGAAGGGGACTTCGGGGTACTGGGGTGCGCCGACCCGGCTGATCGTGCCGCCGTCGCGGACCACGCCGAAGCTCTGGGCGAGGGCGTCCTTGAGCCCGACGCATTCGAGGACCTTGCGGGTGCCCTCGCCACCGGTCAGGTCGCGTACCCGGGCGACGCCCTCGTCCCCGCGTTCGGCGACCACGTCGGTGGCGCCGAACGCGCGGCCCAGGTCGGTGCGTACGCGGTGGCGGCCCATGAGAACGATGCGTTCGGCCCCGAGCAGCTTCGCGCTGATGACGGCGGCCAGGCCGACGGCACCGTCGCCGACCACGGTGACGCTGTCCCCTCGGGTGACGCCGGCGGTGCGCGCCGCGTGGTAGCCGGTGCACAGGACGTCGGACAGGGTCAGCAGGTCCGGCAGCAGACCGGAGTCCTCGCCGACCGGCAGTCGCACCAGGGTGCCGTCGGCCTGCGGGACACGGGCGGCCTGGCCCTGGCCGCCGTCGACGCCGCGCACGCCCCACTGGCCGCCGTGCCGGCAGGAGGTGTGCAGGCCCTCACGGCAGTAGGCGCAGGTGTTGTCGCTGTAGACGAACGGGGCCACCACCACGTCGCCGGGCTTCAGGCCGGTGACCGCCGAGCCGGTCTCCTCTACCACGCCGAGGAATTCGTGGCCCATGTGGCGGGGGTCGTCGGTGGGCGGCAGCGACTTGTAGGGCCACAGGTCGCTGCCGCAGACGCAGGACAGGACGATCCGCACGACCGCGTCGGTGGGGTTCTGGATCTTCGGGTCGGCGACGTCCTCGACTCGGACGTCGTCGGCCCCGTACAGCAGGGTGGCTTGCATCGGCGCGGCTCCTCAAAGGGGGTGGGCAGGGTTCGGTCTAGGCGGCGGTGGAACGTGCCGGCCGCCTGGTCGGCGGGTTCGCCGCGGTCTCTGTCAGGCCTCGGGGATGGCGCGGCCGTGGTCGGCGAGGGTGATCGCCTCGGGCTCGGGGCCGCCGCGCCGGCCGGTCTCCAGGGCGTCGAGGGCGGTGAGTTCGTCGGTGGAGAGGTCGAAGTCGAAGACGTCGAGGTTCTCGGCGATCCGCTCGCGCCTGGTGGACTTGGGGATGACCGAGCGGCCCTGCTGGAGTCCCCAGCGCAGCAGCACCTGGGCCGGACTCCTGCCGTGGGCCTTGGCGACGGCGGTGACGGCCGGGTCCTCGAGGACGCTGGTGCGGTGCTCGCCGTACCCGGGGTAGAAGGTGATGCCCCCGATCGGGGACCACGCCTGGTTGAGGATGTGGTGCCGGTCGTCGAAGTCGAGGACGGCGCGCTGCTGGAAGTAGGGATGGATCTCGAGCTGGTTGACCGCGGGTACCACGGAGGTGGCGTCCAGGAGCGCTGTCAGGTGATCGGTCATGAAGTTGCTGACGCCGATGGCGCGGACCTTCCCGTCGGCCAGCAGCTTCTCCAGGGCCTGGTAGGCGGCCAGGGTCCGGGCGAAGTCCGAGGGCAGCGCCTGGTGCAGGATCAGCAGGTCGATCCGGTCGACGCCCAGTTTGGCGGCGCTCTTGTCGAAGGCGTGCAGCGTCTCGTCGTAGCCGTAGTCGCTGATCCAGATCTTCGTCTCGACGAAGAGTTCGTCGCGGGGTACGCCGGAGTCGCGGAGGGCCTCGCCGACCTCGCGTTCGTTGCCGTAGGCGGCGGCCGTGTCGATGTGCCGGTACCCCAGCTCGATGGCGGCGGTGACCGCGGCCCGCGTCTCCGGGGGCGGGGTCTGGAAGACACCCAGTCCGAGGGCGGGCATCTCGACACCGTTGTTGAGGGTGAGGGTCTGCATCACAGGCACCTTTCTTCGCGAGCGGCCCGTGGGGGCACGTCGAGGGTGGCGACGGCCGGACGGGCGGTCCGGCCGGTTCCTTCGGCCTTCTCCATGGGGTTCCCGCTCCATGGAATCCATTCGGTCCTCTCCATGGAACGCTGTTCTCGCCCGCGGGTGGGAGTCACGGCTCTTCCGGGTACTGGCAGTACCTCGCAGCCGTCCGGAAGCCGACCTACTGTGAAGGAACCCCCGTCCCGCCCGTCGCACAGCGATCCCGTCGCGCACCGAGCCGGTCGCGCACCGAGCCGAAGGAGCAGCCCGTGTCCCGCACACCCATCGCGTCCCGCGCCGCGGGCACGCCGAGCGGGCTCGGCCCCGGCGGCGGGCACGCGGCACAGGCGGGGCTGTGACCATGGACGCCTCGGAGAAGAGGAACCTGGCCGCCGAGGTGCGCGAGTTCCTCAGCACACGAAGGGCCCGGATCACCCCGCGGCAGGCCGGGCTGCCGGTCTACGGCGGACAGCGCCGCGTCCCGGGGCTGCGCCGCGAGGAGGTCGCCCTGCTCGCGGGCATGAGCGTCGACTACTACGTCCGCCTCGAACGCGGCAACCTCGGCGGAGCCTCCGACTCGGTCCTCGAGGCCCTGGCCCACGCGCTGCAGCTCGACGAGGCCGAGCGCACCCACCTGTACGACCTGGCCCGCGCCTCCGGCGTCCCGGGACGGCGGCCCGCCGCGACGACGACCCAGGTTCGGCCGACGATCGTGCGGATTCTCGACTCGATGACCGGCGTGCCCGCCTACGTGCGCAACCGCCGCTTCGACGTGCTGGCCGCCAACGCGCTGGGGCGGGCCCTGTACGCGCCGGTCCTCGACTCGCCCCTCTTCGCCCAGCGCGGGCCCGTCAACACCGCCCGTTTCCTGTTCCTGGACCCCGCCGCGCGGAACTTCTGGGTCGACTGGGACAAGGTGGCCGACGACTCTGTCGCCTTCCTGCGCACGGAGGCGGGCCGCGCCTTCCACGACAAGGCGCTGACCGACCTGATCGGCGAGCTCACGACCAAGAGCGAGGAGTTCGCGCGCCGGTGGGCACGCCACGACGTGAAGTTCCACCGCTCGGGCCTCAAGCGCCTGCGCCACCCCCTGGTCGGTGAGCTCGCGCTGCCCTACGAGGCGATGGAGCTGCCCGCCGATCCCGGCCTGCGCCTGAACTTCTACACACCCGAACCGGACTCCCCGGAGCGACAGGCCCTGGGCCTGCTCGCGAGCTGGGCGGGCACCGGCACGGTCGTTCCGGCAACGAACGACTGACGACGACACGAGGAGAGACACCCGTGCACCACCGACCGCTGGGCCGCACAGGCGTCCAGGTCAGCCCGCTGTGCCTGGGCGCGATGATGTTCGGCCCCTGGGGCAACGAGGACGAGGCCGACTCGGTACGGATCATCCACCGGGCCCTCGACGCCGGCATCAACTTCGTCGACACCGCGGACGTGTACTCCGCCGGGGTCTCGGAGGAGATCGTCGGCAAGGCGCTCAAGGACCGGCGCGAGGACGTGGTCCTGGCGACCAAGTTCTTCATGCCGATGAGCCAGGATGATCCCAACGCCCGGGGAGGCTCGCGGCGCTGGATCATCCGCGAGGTCGAGAACTCCCTGCGCCGCCTGGGCACCGACTACATCGACCTCTACCAGGTCCACCGTCCCAGCCCTGACACCGACGTCGCCGAAACCCTCGGCGCCCTCTCCGACCTCGTGCACCAGGGCAAGATCCGGTACATCGGCTCCTCGTCGTACTCCGGCTCCCAGATCGTCGAGGCCCAGTGGGTCTCGCGCGAGCGCCGTCTGGAGCGGTTCGTGACCGAGCAGCCGCCGTACTCGATCCTGGTCCGCGGCATCGAGGAGGACGTGCTCCCCACCGTGCGCCGCCACGGCATGGGCACCCTGACCTACAGCCCGCTGGCCGGCGGGTGGCTCTCGGGCCGCTACCGCAAGGAGTCCTCCTCCGGCCCGGCCTCCGCGGCGCGACCGCAGGCCCGCTTCGACATGAGCAGCCCGGCCAACCGGCGCAAGCTCGACGCCGTCGAACAGCTCGCGCTCCTCGCGGAGAAGGCGGGCCTGTCGCTGATCGAGCTGGCCGTCGCCTTCGTGATCAACCATCCCGGCGTCACCTCGGCGATCATCGGGCCGCGCACCATGGAACAGCTCGAGGCGTTCCTCCCGGCAGCCGACGTCACGCTCACGGCCGACGTGCTCGACCGCATCGACGAGATCGTGGCCCCCGGCGTCACGGTCAACCCCGCCGACAACAGCTACGGCGACTTCGAACTGCGGGCGGACCAGCGGCGCCGCTGACACGACCGGATCCTCACCCCTGCCGTCCGGCCCGGACCGTCGACGCGACGGTCCGGGCCGGGCGGTCGGGGTGCGCGCGGCGTCAGCGCAGTGCGGCCTCGCCGGTGCGGACGGCCCGCAGGGCGCGCTCGACGGTCTCCTGGTTCTCGCCGACCGGGGCCACGTAGTCCATGACGTCGCGCGCGGCGTCCTCCCCGAGCGTGCGGGTGATCACCCACGTGGCGAGGTACTGGGACGCCAGGCAGCCGCCCGCGGTGGCGATGTTGCCCTCGGCGTGGAACGGCGTGTCGAGCACGGTGATGCCGTCGGCTTCGACGAAGGGCCGGGTCTTCATGTCGGTGCAGGCGGGCATGCCGTCCAGCAGCCCGAGCCGGGCCAGCACCAGCGCGCCGGAGCACTGAGCACCGATGAGCTGTCGCGCGGGGGCGAGCGGCAGCCTGGCGAGCAACCGGTCGTCGGCGACCACGTCTCGCGCCTTCACACCGCTGCCGATCAGCACGACGTCGGCCTCGGTCACGAACTCCATCGGGCGCTGTCCGGTCACCTCGACCCCGTTCATCGACGTGACCACCGGTGTCGGTGTCGTGATGAAGGCTTCCAGTCCGCTTTTTCGGCACCGGTTGATCAGTGCGGAGGCGATGAAGCTGTCGAGTTCGTTGAATCCGTCGAAGGTGACCACGGCTACCTGCATGGCGTCTCCTCAAGGCACGGCACTGTCGGCACGGAAGGTGCAGCTTGTCAGGCGTTCCGTGCCCGGGTCGCGGGCCAATGGGCGATCAGTGGCTCGTCCGTCCGTCGCCTGTCGGTGCCGGGGTTGTCGGGGGCGGCCGCGCCCTCGAAGCGGGTCAGCGATGTTCGGCCTTCAGCCCGCCCCACGGCCCGCGGGGAAGTCCCCGACCGCTTCGCCGAGGTCGCGTTCGAGCTCACCGGGCGTCTGGAGGCCCCGCCCGGCGAGGTGGTCCAGGCGCTCGCGGCTGTCGGGCCGGGCGATCAGGCTCTGGAAGGTCGCGGCGTCGGAGCGGATGTGCGCGGGGGACGCCAGCGTGAGGGCGTTGACGGCACGCTTGGCCGCCCGCACTCCTTCGGGCGGGAAGCCCGCGACGCGTTTCGCCAGCCGCTCGACGAACCCGTCCAGCTCGGTGTCGGGCAGCGCGCGGTTGATCCAGCCGTAGCGCTCGGCGGTGTCGGCGTCGAAGTCGTCCGCGCCGACGATGGCCTCGATGGCGCGGGTCCGGCCGAGCCGCCGGGCCAGATGCTGGACGCCACCCGCGCCGGGCAGGGCGCCGGTGCCGGACTCGAACTGTCCGAAGACCGCCTTCTCGCGCGAGGCGAAGATCATGTCGCAGGCCAGGGCGAGTTCGTTGCCGCCGCCGCGGGCGCGCCCGCGGACCTTGGCGATGGTGATCACCGGAACACTCGCCAGCTTGTGCAGGAACATGCCGAGGCCCTGGCGAGGAGAGACGCATTCTGGGACGGAGGCTCAAACCCACCGTCCACCTCACCTCCGGGAGCGACCATGAGCGTCGACCGTCCCTCCCTGCCTGAAGCCGGGAGTCCCGGCGAGTGGCCCTCGACGTCACTCGTTCACGCGGTACTGGAGGCGTCGGTCTCCAGTCGGTAGCCGTGTCCCCGCAGGGTGACGATGCGGGGCAGGCGACAGGGGCGGCCGGAGGCGTCCGCCGCCTGCGCGAGCCGGCGGCGCAGGCTCGCCATGGTGACGTCCAGGGTCTTGGTGGGGCCGAACCAGTTCTCGTCCCACACCTCGGCCATGAGGGTCTCGCGCGCGACGGCCGCCCCGGGGTGCCGGGCCAGGGTGGCGAGCAGTTCGAACTCCTTGGGGCGCAGGGTGATCTCCTCGCCGTGGAGGGTGCACCGGCGGGCCGTGGTGTCGATGACGAGGTCGTCCAGCCGTACCGGTGGCTGTTCGCCGGGCGTGACGACCCGTCGGCGCAGATGGGCGCGCAGGCGGGCGAGGAGCACGGTCAGGGAGAAGGGCTTGACGAGGTAGTCGTCGGCGCCGGCCTCGAGGCCGGCGATGATGTCGATGTCGTCGGTGCGTGCGGTGAGGATGACGATCAGCAGGTCCGGGGAGCGCCCACGCAGGTCCCGTGCGACGTCCAGTCCGTCGATGTCGGGCAGTCCCAGGTCCAGGAGGACGGCGTCGTAGGCGCCGGCACCCGCTTCGGTGAGGGCCGCGACGCCGGTACGGATCCAGGTCGCGGCATAGCCGTTGCCCCGCAGGCCGGTCTCCAGATGGCGGCCGATGGTTTCGTCGTCCTCGACGACGAGTACGCGCAGACGGCTTCGGTCCGGTGGCGTGCTCGTGCCCATGGTGGACAGCGTAGGCCTCCTCGTGAGTTCGGCGATCTTTCCGGCCCGCGGAGGGGGTTCACATGTCGCGCAGTTCCTCCACCGCGGGTCGCCGGGCGCTGCGGATGCCGTTGAGGGCCGCGGCCAGTACGGCGGTCAGGGCGGCGAGCCCGGTGAGGGCGAGGTAGGCGCCGGGGACCGCCAGGCCCGCGGGCGGGGGGTCGAAGACGCCGGTGAGGACCTTGACGAGCATCTGGGCAAGGGCCCAGCCGATGAGGGCGCCCGTCGCCAGGCCGCTCACGGCCAGGAGCAGCGCTTCGCTGAGGACCATTCCGCGCAGTTGACGCCTGGTGGCGCCGAGGACCGTGGCGATGGCGAAGGTGCGGCGGCGCTCGGCGAGGCCGAGAGCGAGGACGAGCCCGCCGGCTCCGGCGGCGAGCAGGACGGCGAAGGCGAGTTCGATGCGGGTGAGGCCGGCCAGGTCGACGGAGGTCAGGCTGGTGCCGATCGTGCCGCGGGTCCGGGTCAGGTCGGTGACGGTGGCGCTGCTGCCCAACTGCCCGCGCAGGTGCGTGGCGACCTGCTTCTGCCGGCTGCCGCCCGTGTCGATCAGGAAGGCGCCCACCGCGTCGCTGCCGGTGGTGCGGGCGATGTAGGAGGCGTTGGCGACGAAGAAGCTGTCCTTGGGCGCGGTCGGGAACTCCTTGACGACTCCGGCGTAGTGGAAGGGGATGGTGCGCAGGACGTTCGTACGGGCGTCCCGGATACGGAGGTTGACCGTGTCGCCGGGCGCGAGCTGGAAGTCGTGCACGGTCTCCTCGCTGACCAGCAGGCTGTCCGGGCGCTGGGCCAGGCGCTGCATGAGCTGGTCCGCGGTGCCGCCGGCGAAGTACGCGTCCTGCAGCGAGGTGGCTCGGGCGACGGTGTCCGGGCGGACGCCGTACAGGTCCTGGAGGTCGGAGCCGACATAGGCGAAGCGGTGCTGAAGGGGCTCGACGTGCCGTGCGCCGGGGACCTGGAGGCCGGCCGCCGCACCGGGCGGAACGTGGGCGCCCGGGGGTTCGGTGACGGTGACGTCGGCGCCGTTGGTCAACCGGGCGTCCACTTCGGCCTGTTGCCGGTAGGTGGCGTTGAAGACCGCGGTGGACACGGCGAACGAGACGGCCAGGGCGAGCAGGACGACGGATCGTGCGAGCGTGCGGCTGCGGCGGGAGAAGGTGGCCGCGGTGGTACCGGCCAGGTTCCCGGTGAGCGGGCGGGCCAGCCGGGTCAGGGCGCGGCGGCCGTGGGTGAGGGTCAGCAGGGTGAGGCGCCAGACGAGCAGGCCGGCACCGATCCACAGCAGAACGGGGCCGAGGAAGGCCCAGTACGACACGGAGATGGTGGGCACTCCCTCGGGCGCGAGGACGAGGGCGTACTGGTTGCCCGAGGAGGCGCGGAAGACGAGCCACGATCCGATCAGCAGGACGATGTCCAGGCCGTAGCGCATCCACCAGGGGCTGCGGGTGCGACGGGTGTTCTCCTTGCGGGTGTCGGCGACGGTCACCGTGCGCAGGTCGCGCAGGGCGGGTACGAGGACGGCCCCGGTGGCCACCGCGGCGCCGAGGACGAACGCGAGGCCGTACCAGAACGGCCAGGTGGTCCCTCCGCCGCCGAAGGACGCGGCGCCGAACGCGAACTGCCCGATCAGGGCGGCCGTACCGAGTCCGAGGACCCCGCCGAGCAGGCCGATCAACGCCGCTTCCAGGGCCGCGAGCCCGGTGATCTGGCCGGGGCGCAGCCCGCGCAGACGCAGCAGCCCCTGTTCCTGGCGGCGGCGGTCGCCACCGGCCGAGGCGACCGCGGCGGTCAGGGCGGCGGCGAGGACGGCGCCGGGGACACCGAGGAAGAGGAAGAGGACCTGGGCGTACAGGGCGTCCTGACGGGCGGAGTCCAGGGCGGCGCCGACGTTGTCGCCGACGAGCGCGGTTCCCGTGGAGCGGGCTTCCAGGTGGTGGGCGGCGCCGGTGACCGTGGTGAAGGCCGCGGCCGGGTCCGCGGGCAGCCGGGTGTGGTCACGGGCGACGTGGATCTGCGTCGTGGCGCCGGTGCTGCCGTGGGTGAGCGCGGCGAACCGCGCGGCGGGCAGGAGCACGACGTTGTCCGGCGGCGCGGTGGGCTGGGACCGGCTCGGAGCGCCGACGGTCTGGAAGAGGGAGTCCGCCTGGGGCAGGTCGACCACCCCGCTCACGACGACCTGGCGCCGGCCGACGCCGGGGAGGGTGACGTCGATGGAGTCTCCGGGGGCGGCGTGGAGGTTGGACGCGGTCTGCTGGGCGAGCAGGACGCCGTTCGGGGAGCCGGCGAGGGTGCGGATCTCGTCGGGGAACCGGCTCCGGTAGCCGTCGGGCAGACCGAGCGCGATGCCGGGGCCGGTGGTCTGGGTGCTGCCCTGGGCGTGGGCGCTGAAACCGGTGGTGTGCGCGTAGCCGACGGGGAGCGCGGCCTGGGTGCCGGGTGTCCCGCGGACGAGGGACAGGACCTTGTTCGGGTCGGCGCCGGGCTGCACCTGGACCTGCCAGTCGACGGCGACCGAGCGCAGCGCGCGCTCCGTCATGGTCGCCTTCGACGCGGTGAGGAAGGAGCCGAGTGCGGCGATCAGGGAGACGGCGAGCGCGACGCCGGCCAGGGCGGCCAGCAGGCGTCCGGTGCGGTGGCGGGCCAGGCCCTTCACCCAGGTGGTGATCACGGTGTCTCCTCGGGTGCGAGCAGCCGTCCGCAGCGCATGGTGCGGCGCTGTTCGAGGCGGGCGGCCACGGACGGGTCGTGGGTCGTGACGACGAGGGCGGCCCGCGTCTGCTCCGCGGCGGCCAGCAGGGCGTCCAGGACGCGGGTGCCGCTGGCGTGGTCGAGGCGCCCGGTGGGCTCGTCGGCGAGGATCAGGCGCGGGGCCTGGGCCAGCACCCGGGCGACGGCCACTCGTTGGGCCTGGCCTCCGGAGATCTCTTCCGGCAGCCGGTCGGCCAGGCCCTGGACGCCGACGTGGGCGAGTGCCGCGAGAGCGGTCCGGCGTGCCTCGCTCTCCGGACGGTCGGCGAGGATCAGCGGGAGGGCGACGTTCTCGGTGACGTTCAGGGCGGGGATGAGGCTGTCGTTCTGGAAGACCAGCCCGATGTCGCTCGGTTCCAGGGCGGCGGCTCGGGTGACGGTTCCGCTGGTGGCCCGTTCGAGTCCCGCGATCAGGTGCAGCAGGGAGCTCTTGCCCGAGCCGGAGGCTCCGACGACCGCGAGCCGTTCTCCGGGCCGGATCGTCAGGTTCGCCCCGTGCACGGCCACCACCGCCCGGGTGTCCCGGCCGAAGGTGAGGGCCGCGTCCGTACAGGTCACGAGTGTGTCAGCGGGCGTCATCGTGAGACTCCTCCGGAGCGCCGCGGGGTGTGAGGGACGGCTTGTCGGTGGCCTTTCCGTCGTCCAGCGTGATGACCCGGTCGGCGATCCTGACGGCCTCCGCGCTGTGGGTCACGATCAGGACGGCGCAGCCCTCGGCCGCTCGCTGCCTCAGCATCGTGAGGACGAGCTGCTCCGTCTCGCCGTCGAGTTCGCCGGTGGGTTCGTCCGCGAGGAGGGCGGCGGGTGAGTTCGCCAGGGCGACCGCCAGCCCGGCTCGCGCGAGTTGACCGCCGGACAGCTCGCGCGGCAGGGCGTGGGCGCGATCGCTGATCCCCGCCTGCGCGAGGAGGTCGTCGGCCGGGACGGCGGGCCCGCGGCCCATGGCCCGCTGAGGCAGCCGGATGTTGTCGCGCACGCTCAGGTGCGGCAGCAGGTTGCGGGTCTGCAGCAGGACGCCGATGTGACGGGCCCGCAGCCGGGCCCGTTCCGCCTCGGGCCGGTGGCTGACGCGGACGCCGCTCACGCGGACCTCTCCTCCGGAGGGTTCGTCGAGCCCTGCCAGACAGGCCAGCAGGGTGGACTTGCCCGCCCCCGAGGGTCCTACGACCGCGACCGTCTCACCGCGCCGCACCGTCAGGGACACCCCGCGCAGGGCGAGCGTCTCCTCCTCGCCGGCCCGGTAGAAGCGGTACAGCTCACGTGCCGTCAGGACGTCCTCGTCGAGGGGAGGAACACCGGTGATGCCGGGCGGGGGCGTCGTCACTGTCCTCACCGCCATGCGACGGAGTCACTGACGATGCGCCACGGGTCGACGTTGTCGGCGTTCACCGGGCCGGACAGGGTCAAGTTCACCTCGTGGCCCGAGCGGTAGTAGGCGTACCGCTCGAAGGCGTCGCGCACCACCTTGCCGGTGACCGGGTCCTTGGCCGAGTCGCCCTGGTAGGTCAGCAGGACGACGGGGCCCGCGTGCCGGGTCACCTCGGAGACCTTCGGGGAGGCGAACTTCGGGGTCTGCGTGCGGAGTTCAGGCACGACGGTGCGGCTGACGGAGGCGGTCGTGGGGGCGGACGAGGCCGGTGCCGCCGTGATGGTGATGGTGTTCAGCTTGTCCGTGAACACCGTGGTGCCGCCCTGAGCGGTGCGGGCCCAGCCTTCGGGGACCTTGACGGTGAAACCGGTGAAGGTGCCGCCGGTCGGCCGGTAGGCGACATAGGCCTGGTTGTCGGGGATGTCGCCGGGCGGATTGGATTCGGTGGGCGCCGGTCGCTCCTGCCCCCGGCTCGCGGCCGAGGACCCGGGCGGTGCGGAGGCGTGCGATCCGGAGGTCGAGCAGCCGACGACCGCCGTCACCGCGATCGTCAGCCCGACGGCCACGAACGCCTGCTTGTATCGTCCCATGGTCACTGCCCTTCCAAGTGGCTCCCGAGCCGGATGGTCATGGCAGCGACGCTAGGGCGCGGCGGGTTAGCGTTCCGCCCGGCGAGGGTTAGACGAAGGCAAAAGCGGCGCCGCGTCGCATCCGGCCAGGTCGCGGGCCCGCATGATGAAGGCATGAGACAGCGTGTGGTGCGAGTGGCCCTGACCGCCGCGCTGCTCGCCGTGGTCCTGCTTGCCGTCCCGCTGGCCCTGGTCATCCGGTCCTCGCTCTACACGGCACAGCGCGACGCCCTGGAGCGGGCGGCCCTGGCCGCTGCGGTCCACGTGAGCCCGGACTACGTCACCGGCGACCCGGTGGAACTCCCCCGCCGCCCGGCGGGCGGGAGCCTTGGCCTGTACGACCCGCGGGCGCGACTGCGGGCCGGCAGCGGTCCGACGCTCGGTGATGCTCCGGTGCGCCGTGCTCTGGGCGGAGGACTGGTCCGCAGTGGGGCAGGGGGTCAGATCGTCGTCACGGTGCCGGTCTCCCACGCGGAGCGGGTGATCGGCGTGGTCCGGGCGTCCTCGCCGGCCGGCTCCGTGCGGGGCCGAGTCCTCGCGGCGTGGGCGGTGCTGCTGGGGGTGGCGGTGCTGGCGGTCTTGATCGCGGTGCTCGTCGCTCGTCGTCAGGCGCGTGTGCTTGCCGCCCCGCTGGAGGATCTCTCCCGGCATTGCGAGGCCGTCACCGAGGGCGATCTGTCCCGACGGGCCGCCTCCAGCACCATCGCCGAGATCGACCAGGTCGCCCGCACGCACAACGAGATGCTCGACAGCCTGTCCGAACTCCTGCGCCGCGAGCGGGACTTCACCGGCAACGCGTCCCATCAGCTCCGCACGCCGCTGGCCGGACTGCAACTGGCGCTGGAGGAAGGGCTCGGCCAGGACGACGAGACGAGGCTGCGGCCGGTCGTCGCCGAGGCCCTGGCCACGACGGAGCGCCTGCACCACACGGTGGAGGAACTTCTGCGCCTGTCGCGCTCGCGGGGCCGGGCCTGTCCGGCCGCGACGTACGTGCCGGCCCTCCGGTTGATCGAGGAGACGACGGCCCGGTGGCACGGGCTCTTCGCCCGCGAGGGCCGTCGTCTGGTGAGCGCTGCCGACGACGTGCCCGCGGATGTACGGATCCCGGGCGGTCCCGTGTCCGAGGTGCTCGGCATTCTGCTCGACAACGCCAGGGTGCACGGGCGCGGCACCGTCCAGGTCCGGGTACGTGATCTGGGGAGCGCTCTGGCCTTCGACGTGACCGACGAGGGCCGTGTCGAAGGGGATCCGGCCCTGCTCTTCGACTGGGGGCACTCCGGGGGCGGCCCGGGAACGGGCATCGGTCTGGCGCTCGCCCGTGATCTGGCGGTCTCCCTCGGCGGACGGCTCTCCATGACGCACAGCAGCCCGGCCACCTTCATGCTCCTCCTGCCCATCGGACAGAACGACGCGGAAGACACGCCGCCCTAGGCCGGGCCTCCCGCCTCTCCGCTGCCTCCCCGCGCCGGGCATCGAGTGCGACCCGTCGCCGCGGCCCGCGCCCGACCACCGCGAACGGTAGATTAGGCAAGCCTAAGAAGCATTCACGCCATCGCGGGAGAGACATGTCGGGCAAGGGTCGGGACGACAGACGTCCGCACGGTGAGCTCGTCGCGGACGTGCTCGCGGTGCTGTGGGAGGCAGGCAAGCCGTTGACCGCGCACCAGGTCAACGAGCTGCTCGACAAGGGGCTGGCCAGGACGACCACGGCCACGATCCTGTCCCGCCTCTACGAGAAGGGCACGCTGCGCCGCAGCCCGGCGGGCCGGAGTTTCGCCTACGAGCCGGTGGAGGACGCGGCCGGTCTCGTCGCGGGGCGCATGCGCCGTGAACTGGAGAGCGATCCCCACCGGGACCTGGTGCTGCGGCGGTTCGTGTCCTCCCTGTCCGAGGGCGACGAGGAGACCCTGCGGCGGCTGCTCCTCGAAGCCGAGGGCGACGGACGCGAGGACGGGACCGAGGACGGCTCCGCGTGACGCTCGTACTGGTCCTGGTCGTCCTGGCCCTCGCGGTCCCGTGGGGCGCGGCTCCGGTGGCCCGCCGCCTGGCCGCGGTCCTCCCGCCCCGGGAAGCCTGCTGGACGCTCACCGCGGCGGCACTCCTCCTGGCCGGCGGCACGATCGCGGTGCTGATCGGGTTGTTCCACGTACCGTTCCTCGCGTCGCTCGAACAGGTGCCGCTCCGGCGGGTGCTGGACGTGTGGCCGGCGGCGGTTCCGGTCGCGGTCGCGGCCGGGTCGGTCATGCTCGCCCAGGTGGTTCTGGTGCTCCGGCGCTGGTTCCGGCACCGGTCCGTGCTGGAGCGGGCCTGGCGACTGGCGGCCCGGGGAACGGGCGACGGGGATCTCCTGGTGCTCCCCGGGGACGACGTGGACGCCTTCGCGCTTCCCGGCCACCGGGGCCGCACCGGCCGGATCATGGTGACCGTCGGCATGCTGCGGGCCCTGAGGCCGGGCGAGCGTGAGGTGTTGCTGGCCCACGAGCGCGCCCACCTGTCGGGCCGTCACCACCTGTTCTCCGCCGTGGTCGACCTGTCGACCGCTGTCCACCCCGCGCTGAGCAGCCTGAGGGCGTCGCTGCAGTTCCATCTCGAGCGTTGGGCGGACGAAGCGGCCGCCACCGCCGTCGGCGACCGGAGGCTCGCCGCGGCCGCCATCGCCCGTGCGGCCCTGGTCGGTTCCCGGCGGCGCGAGGCGGGCGGTGGGTACCCGCTCCTGTCCGTGACGTCCGGACCCGTGCCGCGGCGGGTCGAGGCGCTGCTCCTGCCGGAGCCTGTCGGACCGCGCGGTGGCACCCACCGGGCGGGCGCCCTGGGCCTGGCGGCGACCGTGGCGGTCTCCGCTCCGGCGGCACTCGCGCTGGCCTACGGGCTGCACGAGTACGTGGAGTACGCGGCCGTCGCCGTACGCGGCGGCTGAGTTCATCCGCCCCGCAGTGCCGCCTTCCACTCCGTGGCGGGCGCGCGGCGGCCGGTCGCCGTGAGGTCTAGAACGTCGTCGGCGTGGTCGGCGACCAGGGAGTGGTCGTGGGTCACGAGCACGACCGCGAGGCCCCCTTCGGTGCGCAGGGCGGCGAGGAGCGTCATGATGCCTGCCGCCGTGCGGGGGTCGAGGGCGGAGGTGACCTCGTCGCACAGCAGCAGGTCGGGTTCGGCGGCCAGCGCGCGGGCGATGGAGACGCGCTGGCGTTGCCCGCCCGACAGTTCGTGGGGGCGGCGGCGGGCGTGCTCGGGTGACAGTCCGACGGCGTCGAGAAGTTCGGCGACCCGCTGGTCGCAAGCGTCGGCGGCCAGGCCGAAGTGGAGCTTCAGCGGCCGGGTGAGGGTGGCGCCGACGGTGTGGGCCGGGTTGAGCGCGCCGAGCGGGTTCTGCGGCACGAGCTGGATGCGGCGGCGCTGGTCCCGGGTGCGTCGGCGGTACGGGCCGGCGAGTCGCGTGTCACCGAGGATGACGGCGCCGCCGGCGGGTGGGTGGAGGCCCGCGAGGGCGCGGACGAGGGTGGTCTTGCCGCAGCCCGAGGGGCCGACGACGGCGGTGAGGGTGCCGGGGTTCAGGTCGAGGTCGAGGTCGCTCAGGACCGGGCGGCGCGAGGGACCGGTGCCGTGGTGGGCGCCGAGGCCGCGGACGGTGACCACCGCTCCCCCCGCGCGGGTCGGTGCAGGACCGGGGGCGGGCGGAACCGGGGTCGGCGCGGCGGGGGGCTCGACCGGGCCGAGGGCGAGGGTGTCGTCGGCGCAGCGGGCGACGAAGTCCGGGTCGTGGCTGGTGAGGGCGACGGCGATGTGATGTCGCGTGGCGAGGTCGCGCAGCAGGTCGGCGATCTCGTCGCGCAGGGCGGGATCGAGTCCGGCGGTGGGTTCGTCGAGCAGGAGGATGTCGGGGCGGCGGGCGAGGGCGCGGGCGAGGGCGACGCGGCGCTGCTGGCCTCCGGAGAGGCCCGCGGTGCGACGGCGTTCGAGGTGCTCGTCGGCCGGGAGGCGGACGAGACGCAGCAGTTCGGCGACGGTCGTGGGGGTGGCCCGGGTGGCTGTCTCGGTGATGATGCGCCCGGCGCGCATCCGCGGGTTGAGTCCCGAGCCGGGGTCCTGGCCGACGAAGGCGAGCCGGTGGCGGCGCAGGCGGCGGAGCCGGTCGGCCGGGAGGGTGAGGATGTTCTCGCCGAGCACGGTGACGCTGCCCGAGACGACGTGGGCGCCGGGCGGGAGCGCGCCGACGAGCGCCGACAGCAGCGTGGTCTTCCCGGCGCCTGAGGGTCCGGTGACGGCCTGGACACGGCCGGGCGTGAGCGCCAGGGTGGCGTCGTCGAGGAGGCGTGAGGTGCCCAGCGCGACGGACAGGCCGGTGACCGTGGCGACGGGAGAGGGGGTGCTCACAGGGGTGTCTCCGGGGTGGGCCGGGCGGGGGCGAGGGCTTCGGCGGCGAGGTTGACGCCGACGGCGAGCAGGCCGATGGCCAGGCACGGCGCGGCCACGGCCCACGGGTTGAGGGTGATGCCGGCGGCGTTCTCACGGATCATCAGGGCCCAGTCGGCCTCGGGCGGCTGGGGGCCGAGCTGGAGGAAGGCGGCGACGGAGACGACGTAGACGCCTTCGACGAAACGCAGTCCGAACAGGGCGAGGAGTGTGGCACGGAGGTTGGGCAGCACCTCGCGCACGGTGAGATGCCACAGGCGTTCCCCGCCCGCGGCGGCCGCTTCGACGTAGCCGGTGGCGGCGATCGGCGCGGCCGCGGCGGCGACGATGCGCACGGCGTAGGGGACGCCGAGGACGGTGGCGGCGGCGCCGACGGCGAGGCGGCCTCCGCCGGGCCAGGCGAGGGCGACGAGCATGATGCCGAGGACGGCCGGGAGGAGGATGACGAGGTCGGCGGCGCGTTCGATCCAGCGGCCGAGGGCGGGCCGCAGCGCGGCGGTGATCCCGAGGAGGGTGGCGACGGAAGTGACGGTGACGGCGATGCCCAGAGCGGTGGCGATCAGGGGTGCGCCGCCGGCCAGCAGGCGGCTGAGGACGTCGCGGCCCAGGACGTCGCCGCCTAGGACGGTGGCGCCTCCGGAGGTGGCGTAGGGGAAGGTCAGCGGGGTGTCCGTGGGGTGGGGGGCGAGGAGCGGGCCGGTCAGGGCGAGCAGGACGAGCAGTCCGGCGGGAGCGGCCCGCGGCAGGACTCGCTTCCGCCGCCGCGGGCGTATGGCGCGGGGCGCCGTGGGTTCTTCGGCGGGGGTGCCGGTCGTGGCGGGGGCGGTCATCGGCGCTCTCCCAGGGCGGTGGTGCGGACGAGGTCGGCGAGCAGCAGGAGCAGGCTGATGGCGGCGCCCGCGGCGGCGACGACTCCGGCGACGAGGGGGGTGTCGCGGTCGGTGATGGCGCCGGCCAGGACGGCACCGATGCCGGGGTAGTTGAAGAGGGTCTCGACGACGACGGCACCGCCGAGGAGCATGCCGGCGGAGGTGGCGATGCCCGCGGCGACGGCGGGCAGGGCTCCGGGGAGCATGTGGTGGGTGAGGACGCGGCGGCGCGGGAGGCCGTCGAGGACGGCGGCCCTCACGTGGGGAAGCGCCGCCTGGTCGGCGAGCGCGCCGCGCACGATCCGGGTGTTCCAGCCGATCTGAGGGATCGCCAGGGCGAGCAGGGGCAGGACGAGCATGGTCCAGGACTCGGGGGCGCCGTCGGGTCCGGTGAGCGTGACGGCGGGCAGCCAGCCGGTCCACTGGGACAGGAGCAGCAGCAGGGCGACGGAGACGACGAACTCCGGCAGCGCGAACGCGGTGGTGGCCAGGGCGTCGATGGTGCGGTCGGCCCGGCCCCCGGGCCGCAGGGTGGCCCAGCTTCCGAGGACGAGGGCGCCGGCGACGGCGAGGACGAGGGCGAGTCCGCCGAGCAGGAGGGTGTTGGGGAAGGGTCCGGCCAGGACGTCGGTGACGCGCTGTCCGCGGGCGGTGGTGCCCAGATCGCCGGTGGGCAGTCCCGTCATCCAGTCCCAGAAGCGTTCGGCCGGCGGCCGGTCCAGGCCCATGACGGCGCGGCGGGCGGCGAGTTCGGACGCGTCGGCGCCGCGGTCGGCGGTGGCGCCGACGGCATCGCCGGGCAGGACCTCGACGGCGGCGAAGACGGCGGCGAGCAGCACGGCGAGCATCGCCAGGCGGCGGGCGGCGAGCCGGGCGGTCCGGCCCGCGCCTTCGACGGCGCGGGCCGGGGCCCGGGGCGGCGCGGGCGCGGACGCGCCGCCCGGGTGGAGCGTCGTCAACGTGCCAGCCAGGTCTTCTCGAGCTGGACCCGGCCGTAGCCGGGCAGTTCGGGCAGGCCGCGGACGGCGGAGCGAGCGAGGTCGATGCCGTCCGCCATGCCCCACAGCAGGTAGCCGGATTCGGCGTGCTCGATCTCCTGGAGCTCGTGCAGCAGTGTGCCGCGCCGGGTGGCGTCGGTGGTGGCCATGGCCTTGCGGTAGGTCGTGTCGAAGGCCGCGTTCTTCCAGCCGGTCTCGTTCTGGCCCGCGTCGGAGAGCATGGTCTTGGACGCGAAGAAGACCACCGAGTCGTTGGTGCCCCAATAGGTGGTGTACAGGTCGCCCTTGAGCCAGGTGGCGTCCCAGAAGGCCTTGGAGTCCTGCTTGACGACCTTGATCTTCACGCCGGCCTCGCGGGCCTGGGTGGCGAAGAGCGTCGCGGACTCGGCGAGGCCGGCGATGTCCTCGGTGGTGAGCAGCTCGTACGTCTTGGAGGTGTCGAACTTGGCCTCGGCCAGCAGCTTCCTGGCCTTGGCGAGGTCGCGCCGGCGCTGCGGGATGTCCTTGGCGAACGCGGGGTCGCCGGTGCCGAGGATGTCGTTGCCGACGGTGCCGTAGCCGGAGAGGACCTGCTTGACCATGGCGTCGCGGTCCACCACGAGCCGCAGGGCCTCCCGGACCCGGACGTCGGCGAACGGGCCGTCGGCGGTGCGCATGACGATGGGCATCGCCATGTCGTCGGGGCGGCGCAGGACCTGGACGTCCTTGCGTGCCTTCGCCGTACGGGCCGCCACGGCGCCGACGTTGGAGGCGAGGTCGATCTGCCCGGCCAGCAGGGCGTTGGCCATGGCCTGCGGGCTCTCGAAGATCTTCACCTCGATGGCGTCGAGGAGAACCGTGCCGCCGTACCAGTGGTCGTTGCGGACCAGGCGGGCGTTGCCGTCGCGGTACCAGTCGAGCTTGAAGGGGCCGGTGCCCGGGGCGGTCGCGACCTGGCCGTCCTTGGTGTCCTTCTTCAGGACGAACGTGGTCAGCCGGGTCAGCAGCGGGAGGTCGGCGTTGGGGTAGTCGGAGTGCAGGACGACCGTCCTGGCGTCCTCGGCCTTGATGGACTCGGGCCGGATTCCGGGCAGGCGCGCGCTGCCGGCCGGGGTGTTGCGCAGCCGCTTGAGCGACCAGACCACGTCCTCGGCCGTGACGGCGGTGCCGTCGTGGAAGGTGGCGCCCTCGGCGAGGGTGAAGCGCCAGGTCTTCAGGTCGGCCGACGGCTTCCAGGAGGCGGCGAGGCGGGGAACGGTGTTGGAGGTGTCTCCGGGAATCGCGAGCGTGTCGTAGATCAGACTGATGATCAGGTAGTCGCTCTCGTTGGCCTGGGTGCCGTGCGGATCACGGGTGATCGCGGCCGCCTCGCCGAGCGCGCCGATCCTCAGCGTGCCGCCCGGGCGGGGCTTCGCGTTCGCGCCGTCGGCAGCCGTGTCGGTCGTGGAGTCGCCGCTGCCGCTGCTGCACGCGGCGAGCATTCCGGCCACACCGATCCCGGTGCCGGCCCACAGCAGCTTTCGTCTGGTGACACCCACGTCTGGTCCTCATCTCAAGGTCGTACTCAGTTTGGTGAGGCTTACCTAACCTGTTTCGGACAGACCGCGCAAGCGGCCCCGGAAGCCCGAGGCCACATCCAGGCCATCACGCGAGGGCCACAACTCGCCTGGTCAGGAGGGGAATTGACGTTTCGTCGAAGGTCCCCGATCCGGCCGAAAATGGGACTACGTTGATGTAGTCGATCTCAACGGTTAGGGTTGCCTTACCTACGGACCGTTGTTACGTTCCTGGTGTCCGGCAGCAACTACGAGCCGCTCCGGACCCCACGACTTTCGTGTTTTCCCGCCACTTTCGAGCCGGTGCGGCGATGCCGCATGCCCGCGCTGCGCCCCGCGTCGGCCCGGCCCGCCCTGCCTCACCCCGCCCTGCCTCGCCCTGCCCTGCCCGCCCTGCCCTGCCCTGCCCCGAAAGGTGCCGCCGTGCCCACCTGCCCCGCCCCCGTACGCCCTCTCGGCCCCGCCGCCGTCGGCGAACTGACCTCCGTCGCGGCCGAGTTGCTCGCCGGCCACGCGTCCGCCGCCTCCCCCGGACTGCTCGCGGCCCTGCCCGGGGCGTGCGCCCGGCTCGGCGAAGAGGTGCGCGACGCGCTGCGGCCCGTGGACACCGCCGACGGTCTGTTCGTCCTGCGCGGTCTGCGCCCCGACGACACCGAACTCGGGCCCACACCCCGGCACTGGTCGACCGCAGGCGACTCCGGCGCCCTGTGGGACGTCGTCCTGCTGCTGGTCGCGGGCCTGGTGGGCACCCCGATCGCCTGGGACGGCCAGCAGGACGGCCGGTTCGTGCACAACATCGTTCCCTCGCCCGGACACGAGAGCGAGCAGACGGGCGCCTCCAGCTCCGTCCTGCTGAGCCCGCACACCGAGGACGCCTTCCACCCCGGCCGCGCCCATCTGCTCCTGCTGTGCTGCATGCGCAACCACGACCGCATCGCCACCACCGCGGCCAGCATCCGCCGCGTCAGGCTCACCGACGGCGACATCGAACAACTCCGGCGGCCCGTCGTGCCGATCCTGCCCGACGACGCCTACGAACAGGCCCGGCGGTTCTCCGGCCGGCCCGCCCCGGTCCCGGCCCTCTTCGCCACCCCCGACGGCCCGACCCTGCGCTTCGACCCCGCCTACACCCCGATCGACGAGGCCGACGAGGCCTGGCGCGCGGCGTACCGGCGCCTGGAGGACGAACTGGCCCGTGTGTCCGTCGCGGTGAGCCTCGAACCCGGCGACGTCCTGGTCGTCGACAACGACGTCGTCGTCCACGGCCGGGTGCCCTTCGACGCCCGCTACGACGGCACCGACCGCTGGCTCAAGCGGGCCTCCGCGCGCGTCGAAGGACGCCCCACCCGACCGCCGGCCGAGCACGACGAACACGGCTACGGCCAGGCCGCACTCACGGCCTGGGCCGTGTGAACCACCGCTCCGCCGGCACACCACCCCCTCCGAAAGGGCTCCTCATGGACCGGGACGACACCACCCTGCGCGTACTGTCCACCAGCGACCTCGCCGGCCTGGACATCACCCTCGCCGACGTCGTCGACACCGTCGAGCAGGCCTATCGCACCCTCGCGGCGGGCAAGTCGGACAACCCGCGCAAGCTCACCGTCAAGCCCGAGGACGGCCACTCCGTCTCGTACGCCATGCTCGGCCGCGACGGCGTCCGCAACGTCGTCGCCGTCAAGACCTCCTACAAGCACGGCCTGCGCGAAAGCCGGGACAGGCAGCACTACTACACGACGCTGACCATCTACGACGACGTCACCGGCCTGCCCGTGGCGATGATGGACTGCTCCCGCATCGGCTCCCTGCGCACCCCGGCCGTCTCCGCGCTCCTGGCCCGCGAATGCGCCCGGCCCGACGCCACCACCGCGCTGGTGATCGGCACGGGCACCCAGGGGCGCCTCGCGCTGCCGTTCCTGCTGACGACCCTGCCGAAGCTGGACCGCCTGCTGCTGAGCGGCACCCACCCCGACGGCATCGCCGCCGTCCGCGCCGAACTCGCCCGTCACTTCCCCGGCCGTGACGTGGAGGTGGTCACGGATCTCGCCGCGGCCGCCCGTGACGCCGACGTCGTCGTCGCCACGGCGGGCGCCCACACCCCGGCCGCGGTCGAAGCCGACTGGCTGAAGCCCGGCGCGACCGCGATCCTCGTCGGCCACGGCCTGGCCCCCTCCACCCTGCACCGCGCCGACCGGGTCGTCGCCACCAGCGAAGCCCAGATGCGTGTCACCGGCACCGACATGGCCGACGCCGAGGGCGACCTGCGCGCGGTGGACCTGGAGTTTCCCGCCGTGATCTCCGGCGTGTCCCAGGCCCGCACCTCCCCCGAGCAACGCGTGTTCGCCTACAACAGCGGCCTGGTCGTCACCGACATCGCCCTCGGACACCGCTTCGCCGAACTCGCCGCCGCCCAGGGGCTCGGGACCGAGGTGGCCCTGTGGCGCTGACCCTCCCCGTCCATCCCGATCCGTTCGCCGACCGCCTGCACACCAGCGGCCTGCTGCGGGAACTCGCCCATGGCCTGGGCGGCCCGTTCCATTACCTGCTCCCCCACCGCTTCGACGCCAACCTGGCCGCCTTCCACACGGCCCTGGCCGACGCCGACGTGGACGGGCGGGTCTACTACGCCAAGAAGGCCAACAAGGCCGCGGTGTTCGTCGAGCGCTGCGCCGCGCGGGGCGGCGGAGTCGACGTCGCCTCGCTGGGCGAGCTCCGCGAGGCCCTGGGCCACGGAGTGCGCGGTGAGGACCTCGTCGTCACCGGCCCGGCCAAGTCCGACGCGCTCCTGCGCGTCGCCGCGCGACAGGGCGCGCTCATCGCCGTCGACGCCCTCGACGAACTCGACCGTGTGCTCGCCCTCGACGTGCCACGACCTCCCAGGGTGCTGCTGCGGGTGCATCCCCCGATCCAGCCGGACAGCCGCTTCGGTCTCGGACCGGCCGAACTGGACGAGGCGATCCGCGACTGCGCCGCGGCCGGCGACCGCGTCCGTATGGAGGGCTTCGGTTTCCACCTGTCCGGCTACGACGTCCACCAGCGCGCCGGCCTCGCCGCCGAGCTGGTGGACCTGTGCCTGAAAGCGAGGGTTCTGGGGCTGCGGGCCGACCGGATCAGCATCGGCGGCGGCTTCGCCGTCGACTACGTCCCCGCCGACGCCTGGCGGAACTTCCTCGGCCGGCAGGGCCCCGGCGACTACCACGCCGACAAGGCGTTCACGACCGGCGACTTCTACCCCTACCACTCGCCCGTCGCGGGCGCCCGGGCACTGCGCGCCGTCCTCGCCACCCGCACCCCGGACGGTCCGAGCCTGGCCCGACGGCTGCGGCAGGCCGGGGTGACGCTGTTGCTGGAGCCCGGCCGCGCGCTGCTGGACCGGGCCGGGGCCTCCGTCTTCGGCGTCCAGGGCGTCAAGGACCGGGACACCTACGGCATCGTCACCGTCGACGGCACCAGCCTGAGCCTGTCCGAGCAGTGGTTCAACAGCGAGTACCTGCCCGACCCGCGCCTGCTGCCCGCCGACGGCCACCCCCGTACGCCGGTCCCTTACCGGGCATGCGTCGCGGGCGCCAGTTGTCTCGACTCCGACCTGCTGACCTGGCGCAAGATCTCCTTCCCCACACGACCACAGGCCGGGGACCTGATCGTCTACCCGAACACCGCCGGCTACCAGATGGACTCCAACGAATCGCCCTTCCACGAGCTGCCGCTGCCGCCGAAGGTCGTCGTCGACCACCCCGACGACGCGGACCGGCCCCGCTGGCGCCTCGACCGCTGACCTCACCCGCACACCCGTCGTCCCCAACGGAGCCCTCACGCCATGACCGACGCCCTGAACCGTCCCCCGGTGGTCAGCCGGATGTCCGATCTCATCGGCCGCACACCGCTGTTCGAGCTCGCCCGCGCCGACAACGGCGCCCGCCTGCTGCTCAAGCTGGAAATGTTCAACCCCACCGGCAGCGCCAAGATCCGTATGGCCCGTCAGATGATCCAGGACGCCGAGGAACGCGGCCGGCTCCGCGAAGGCGGCCACATCATCGAGTCCACCTCCGGCAACACGGGCCTCGGACTCGCGGTCGTCGCCGCCGAGCGCGGCTACCGCTTCACCGCCGTCGTCGACCACCACGCCGCCGCCGACAAACTGCGGGGCATGAGGGCGATGGGCGCCGAACTCGTCTACGTGGACGCGGACATGGACGGTGAGGAACTCCACACCGCGGCACGCGAGGAACTCGCCGAGGACATGGCCAGCGGCAAGGACAACACCTTCTTCACCGAACAGCACAACAACCCCAGCAACGCCGTCGGTTACCACGACGTCGGACGCGAGATCGCGCAGGCCCTCGACCACCGGGTCCACGTGCTCATCGGCGCCGTGGGCACCGGTGGCGGTCTGTGCGGCACCGCCCGCGAGCTGAAGAAGACCGTCCCCCGGCTCACCGTCATCGGTGTCGAGCCCAAGGGCTCCATCGCGTTCGGACCACCCGCCCACGACTACTACCAGTCCGGCACCGGCACGCCCGAAGGCGCCACCATCGGCCTGCTGGTCGACTACGACCTCATCGACGAAGGCGCGAAGGTCGGCGACGTCGAGGCCTTCGCCACCGCCCGCGCCGTCGCCCGCACCTGCGGTCTGCTCATCGGCGGCTCGGCCGGCGGCGTCGTCCACGAGGCCTTGGCCCGCCTGCCCGAACTCGCGCCGGATACCGTGATGGTCGCCTTCATCAACGACGGCGGCGAGAAGTACCTGGACACCGTCTTCGACGACGAGTGGATGACCGCCCGTGCCCTGCTCGCCCCGGCCGTCGAGGCCGGGATCGAGGAGACGCTCACCAAACTCCGCAGGAACTGACACCCATGCAGCAGCTCGCCGTCCTCGTCCGCGACAGCCGGGCCCTGGCCGTCCTCGCCGTCCCGCTCGCCCTCACCCAGCTCGCCCAGGTCGCCCTCACCACCACCGACACCGTCATGATGGGGCTGCTCGGCACCGAGGCCCTCGCCGCCGGCGGCCTGGCCCTCGTCCTCTTCAACCAACTGCGCACCATGGGCGTCGGGC
The DNA here is from genome assembly GCF_055565895.1 of Streptomyces sp. NPDC028298. Lineage (NCBI taxonomy): Bacteria > Bacillati > Actinomycetota > Actinomycetes > Kitasatosporales > Streptomycetaceae > Streptomyces > Streptomyces sp. NPDC028298. The sequence continues at coordinate 504,530 of NZ_JBVHTL010000003.1, read as the reverse complement.
TCGTCACCGCCGTCGGGAACCAGGTCGCGGCGGCCGCCGCCCACGCCGAACAGGCCGAACAGGCGGAACAGGCCGAACAGGCCGAACAGACCGAGCAGGCCGAAGGCACCGCGGCAGCCGACAGCACGGCCACGGGCGGCGAAGAGGTGCGCGGCCTGGTGCGCGCCGCGATGGCCGTCTCCACCCTCGCCGGCATCGTCGGCGCGATCCTCATGGTCCTCATCGGGCAGGCCGCCGGCCTCCTCGGCCAGGACGCCGCCGTCGCCGCCCGCGCCCAGGGGATGCTCGCCGCCCTCGCCCCCGGGCTCATACCGTGTCTGTGGTTCCAGGCGATCCGCCAGTTCACCGTCGGCATGCGCCGCCCCCAGGCACTCCTGCGGATCACTCTCGCGTCCGTCGCCGTCAACGCCTTCCTCAACTGGGGCTTCATCCACGGCACGTTCGGCCTGCCGGAGCTCGGTCTGACCGGCATCGGCGTCGCCACCAGCGGCGTCCACCTGCTGTCCTTCCTGGCGCTCTACGCCGCGGCGCGCCGCGACCCCCGGCTCGCTCCCCTGCTGAGCCTGGACTTCTGGCGTGCCGACGCGCCCACCGTCGGGCGTCTGCTGCGCCTCGGCACACCGATCGCGGCCACCTACGGATCCGAGGCCGGATTCTTCTCCGTCACCGCGCTGTTCGCCGGCAGCTTCGGCGCCGCGGCGCTCGCCGCCCACACCGCCGTCAACCAACTCGTCTACGTCGTCTTCCAGGTCGCCGTCGGACTCTCCCACGCGGCCTCCATCAACGTCAGCCGTGAACTCGCCCTCGGCGACCTCCCCGCCGCCCGCCGCATCAAGAACACGGCCCTCGCGTGCGGAGCCGCCGTCACCACGATCGTCGGCATCGCCTACCTCGCCGCGCCCCACGTCGTCCTGCGCCCCTACTTCGACGCCGGTGCCCCAGCCGATCAGCAGGGCCTGCGGATCGCCACCGGACTCCTCGTCGTCGTCGCCGTGCTGCAGTTCTTCGACTGCGCGCAGAACATCGGTGTCGGTCTGCTGCGCGGCCTCGACGACACCAAGAGCGGCTTTCGCATCACGCTCATCGGCTACTGGGCCGTCGGCCTTCCCGCTTCCTGGCTGCTCGCCCACCCTCTCGGTGGTGGCACCCGGGGCCTGTGGCTCGGCCTGCTCTGCGGGCTGGCCACCACCGCCATCCTTCTCCTGCGGCGCTACAGCCGCGCTCTGCGCACCCGAGAATCCGCCGGGGCCTTCGTCTAGGGCCTGTCCGGCCGATCATGCGGCACCCCCACGCACCAAGCCGTCCTGCGTAGGCAGAGCCGGCAAAGTGATCGGCGGTGGCTTCAGGGAAGTCACCGCCGATCAGCTCCGTCAGCGCATGTCTGTGAGGAGGGTGGTGAGCTCGGCCTCCTGCCGCGCCGGCGACATCGGCGGGTTCGTGTGGTCGATGCCGAAGGTCTTCAGCACCTGGTCCATCTGGGCGTCGAGAAACGTCCAGCCGGTGTTGTCCAGCGGCTGCAACGCGGCCTGATCGGCGTCCCAGAGGTCTCGCAGGGACTGGGCGGCCTTGTGGGCACCGGACGCGTTGCCCGAGCGTGCGTCCTTGAGCGAGGTCGAAGCGAGTGCCTTCAGCGCGTCGACCTTCGCCGCCGGGAACTTCTTCACGGCCTGGCCGGGGGCGAGTTGAACGGTGGAGCTGGCGTCTTCCTCCGGCGCCGGCCCGACGTGCGGCTGGCTGTGCGCCCAGATCAGCAAGGCCCCCGTGGCGACCGCGAGGAGGCCGAAGCCGGCCAGCGCGACACGCTCCTTTCGCGGATTCTCGGTGACCTGCGGGGTGTGCGTGGCGTCGTAGGTCTCGGTCACGTCGGAGCGCGTCACCGTCAGGTAGACGACGGTCGCCAGGATCAGACCAAGGAAGATCAGGCTGGTGGTGAAGGTGCCCAGCGCGAGGCCGGTCGGTTCACCGGGGCCCTGAGCGACCTTCGGTGCGGCGAGCCAGTCACCGATGTTGGCACCCAGCGGGCGGGTCAGGATGTAGGCGAGCCAGAAGGACAGCACCGGGTTCGCGCCGAACTTCCACAGCAGCGTGATCGCCGCGATGAGGCCGAGCGGCAGGAGGACCGACACTTCCGGGCTCCAGCCGGTGAGCTCGAGGGTCCAGTCGCCGGTCGCGGTGCCGAGCGCGAAGGTGACGAGAACGGTGAGCCAGTAGAAGGACTCACGCGAGCGGGTCGTGACCGAGTGGATCGAGAGGGTGCGCTCGCGCAGCCACCACACGCCGAAGACCACGGCGAGCAGGACCGAGAACACGCTGGAGCTGATCCACAGCGGCACGTTGAGCTGGTCGGTCAGGATGTCGGTGTAGAGCGTTCCGGTGACGCTGACAACGACCACGGTCAGCCAGTACGGGAACGGGACGTACCGCTTCAGCCGCATCTGGACGGCCAGGACCACGACGAACACCGCGGTGAAGATCCACGCCGTGTTCACCAGGCCGACGCCCAGCTTCATGTTGATCCAGTCGGCGAAGCTCTCACCGACGGTCGTGCACAGGATCTTGATCACCCAGAACCAGATGGTGACCTCGGGAACCTTGTTCAGCATCAGCCGCCCGCTGCGGCGGCGCGTGCCCACTTCGCTTGTCGTCGTCATGCGGCCAGGCTGGCTCGGCCAACCTGCACTCAACCTGACTACGCGATCGCCTCCGGCGTGGGGAAGGTCACCTCGACGCGACCGTGACCGTCGGCGATCGCGCGAACCGCCACGCCCGCGGACGCGGCGAGGCGCTTCACCACGGCCAGCCCCAGCCCGTGCCCGGCGCCGCTGGTCACACCCGCTTCGAAAACACGGTCCACCTCCGCCGGATCGAACCCCGGGCCGTCGTCGAGGACATCGATCACGACCCCCTGCGGCTGGACGCGCCCCGTGACCCAGACGCGCGACCTCGCATGCCGCAGGCCGTTCTCCAGCAGGGGTGACAGCACGGCGACGACGCATTCCGTGGCCACGGCGACGTCGACGTCGGCCGGGACGGCGAGATCGATGGCGCGACCGGCGATCGCCAGTCGCGCCGCTGCCGTGAGATCGCAACAGGTGCCGCCATCGATCCGTGACCGGGCGGAGCCCAGAATCGTCGTGATCGCCGTGTTCAGCCGGTCGACCTCGGTCAGAACGGACTCCGGTGCCACATGACGACCGGAGAGCTGAGCCAATTGCGCCTCACCCCGCAGGGCCGTCAAGGGGGTCCGCAATTCGTGGGCGATCTCATCGGTGAGCCGGCGCTCGTCGGCGAGCGCGTTGTCCACACGGTCGAGCAGGCGATCGAGAGTCCGCCCGAGTTCCCCGAACTCGTCGCGCGGAACGCCGAGGTCGAATCGGCGCCCGGGTTCCTGATCGCCCCAGTCGTCGGCGAGCGCGGCCATTTCGTGGACCACCCGCAACGCACGACCCACCACGACGTGTGCGACGACGCCCGCGAGAACGATGACGACGCCACCCAACATGAGCGACATCGTCAGGCTGCGCTGCTCCGACGTCTCGTACGGCGTCAGGTCCACCCGCACGACCGCCATCACGTGGTGGCCTTCGAGCCTGATCGGCCGGGCGTACAGAAGATGACTGCCGACCGTGGTGGTTTGGGACCGCCCGGAACCGACCAGCACATCGACGCGGTCGAGGACGCTGTCCGGCACGATCCCGTCGATGAGGTGCCCGTCGGCGTACACCCACGAGACCGTGTCCAGCGCTTCGTTGCCGCTCTCGATCAGTACGACGTGGCGACCGCGTACCGCCACGTTCGCCGCCACCGCCTCCGCGCGGGAATGCGCCAGAGTGTGCGCGTCCGCGTCGGTCACCTGGCTCAGCAGCACATGTGAGACCACCACCAGCACCGCGACCACCGCTGTCGCGATCAGAACCGCGAGCGCGACAACCCTCCCGCGGAAGCCCGTCACTCCCATCGGTAGCCCACCCCACGGACCGTCGCCAGGCGATCGGCCACGCCCAACGCACCGAGTTTGGTCCGCAGCCGACGGACAAAGGAGTCAAGGGTGTTGTCGCTGACCTGCGCGCCGTGCGGCCAGCCGGCGGCGACCAGGGCGTGGCGGCGCACGGCGTCGCCCTGCGAAGCGACCAGTCTGCCCAGCAACCGGAACTCGGTCGGCGTCAGGCTCTCGCTCGTCGAACCGTGGCTCACGACGTGCTTCGCCGGGTCGAGAACGACGCCACTCCGCGGGGTCGCCGCGGTTGTCCTGCGGAGCAGGGCGCGAACCCTCACCAGGAGCTCCGGGATGTCGAACGGTTTGGTCATGTAGTCGTCGGCTCCCGCCTCGAAGCCGCCCACCTTGTGGTGCATGCCGTCCAGAGCGGTGAGCATCAGGACCGGAGCGTCGACGCCCCGCGCCCGCAGCGCCAGGCAGACATCGCGGCCGTCGGCGTCCGGGAGCCCCAGGTCAAGGACGATCAGGTGGGGGGTCGGCTCGAGGTTGCCCAGCAGGCCGGCCGCCGTGGGAGTGACGGCGATCCTGTGGCCGTCGTGCTCGAGGGCGCGCTTGAGGACGCCACGGACAGCCGCGTCGTCCTCACACACCATGATGAAAGCCACGTGCTGCCCCTAGGTTGTCCGGCCGGAGTGCGTCACCAGACGCCTGAATGACTACAGCACTGTAGACGTCACCTGGAACCATAACCGCTCACCGCGGCGACCCGTGTGTTTGATCTTGCCCAGGCCACTCAGGCCACGTGCCGACCGGCGCTGCCGGCGCCCTGGCCCAACCGAGTCCTCGGCGCTGGGGTGCCGGTGGCACTAGTCGGCCTCGTCGTCCGCGGCGGCGCGCTGGACGAGCCGGAAGCCCCAGGGCTCCGGGAGCTTGCGTCCGGGGCGGCGGGGCAGGCCGGGGCCGCGCACCCCGGAACCGCGGGACGGCAGCGGCCGCGCTCGACGTGCCGTGTCCAACAGGGCCTTGAACGCGGACGACGTCCTGAGCAGCGCGCGGAGCCGGCTGTCACGGAAGCCCGCCAGTCCGATGGCGTCGCGTTTCGTGGCGCCGTTGCCCATGGCGACGAGCAGGACCCGCAGCATCGCCGACGTGGGCCGCTCGTCCTGCCGCACCCCGTGCGCGGCCGCCAGAGCGCCGGCCGCGTGCAGGGCGGCTGCGAAGGCGGGGTCCTTGTCGATCCAGCCCTTCAGGACGGGTTCGGGGACCTCGGCCCACACCGCCGCCGCCTCGGATCCAAGTCCCCGCGCGGTCGCCTGGAGTACGTCCCCCATGCGTGCCAGGGTGGCCTCACGCTCGCTCGGCAGGCCGCCCAGCGAGGCCTGCAACGCGTTCTCGACGGCGCCGCGGTCCTTCAGCCAGGCGATCACCCGGTCCGCTTCCAGCGGTTCCTGGTCCGGCGCGGGCCCGGCCTCCTTCGGCTCGTACACCGTCCCTCCCCTCGCCGGTACCCGTCGCCGTGCCGCCGGCGGTCCTAGCGCTCGGCCGGCTGGTTCACCACGGGGGCCGGGGCGGGCCGCTTCGGGCGGTCGGGAGCCAGGAAGAAGGCCATCACCGGGACGACGTACGCGGCCCAGACGATGGTCTGCAGGACGGTGGGGTCGGCCTGGAAGTTGAACACACCCTTGAGGACGGTGCCGTACCAGGAGTCCGGCGGGATCGTCGTGGTGATGTCGAAGGCGAGGTCGCGCAGGCCGGGCAGGAAGTCGGCCTCCTGCAGATCGTGGATGCCGTAGGCGAGGACGCCCGCGGCGACGACGACGAGCATGGCTCCGGTCCAGCGGAAGAACTTGGCCAGATCGATCTTCAGGGCGCCCCGGTAGAAGAGCCAGCCGAGGACGACGGACGTGGCCAGTCCCAGCAGGGCCCCGACAAGGGGGCGGATGCCGTCGTCCGTGGCCTGGACCGCGGTCCAGATGAAGAGCGACGTCTCCAGCCCCTCGCGTCCGACGGCCAGCAGGGAAGTGAGGACGAGGGCACCGGTGCCGACGGCCAGGGCGGCTTCCAGTTTGCCGTGCAGGTCCCGCTTGAGGTGACGGGCGGTGCGCCGCATCCAGAACACCATCCAGGTGACCAGGGCCACGGACAGGATGGACAGGCTGCCGCCGAGGGCTTCCTTGGCCTGGAAGGTGAGGGTGGAGGAACCGAACTGCAGCAGGGCGCCGAACGCGAGCGAGAGCACGACCGCCATGCCGACTCCGGCCCACACGGGCAGCAGTCGGCGGCGGTTGTCGGTCTTGACGAGGTAGGCGACGAGGATGCAGACGACAAGGCTCGCCTCCAGCCCCTCGCGAAGACCGATCAGGTAGTTTCCGAACATTCCGTGTCCTTGTCTCAGGCGGTGCGGCGGGGCTGGTGTCGAGCTGCGAGAGGGCTCACTTCACGACCGCGGCGGCGAGCCGGGAGAGCGGCTCGGCGAGCGCGTTGACGCTGTCCGACAGCTCCTTGCGCCGCTCCTTGCCGACCTTCTCGTACGAGGTGAAGACGTAGCCGGTCCTGTCGGGACGGTAGGTGTCGAGCAGCGTGTTCATGGCGGCGAACTGCTTGTCGAGCTCGGCGACGAGGTCGGGCTCGTTCTTCAGGGCCACCGGCTTGAGCAGCTCGAAGGACCTCTCGGCGCCCTCGACGTTGGCCTTGAAGTCGACCAGGTCGGTGTGCGAGTAGCGCTCTTCCTCGCCCGTCACCTTGTTCTTGGCCACTTCGTCGAGGAGCTCCTTGGCTCCGTTGGCCATGGAGGTCGGGGTGATCTCGGCACGGCCGACCCGCTTCGCCCAGTCCGCGAGGTCCTTGTCGAGGAGGTCGGCGAGCTGCTTCTCCCGGGCACCGATCTTCTTGTCGTGCCACAGCGCCTTCTCCAGGCGGTGCCAGCCGGTCCAGTCCTTCGCCGGGTCCTGGCCGGCCTCGAGGCCGTCCTCGCGGACATCGACCTTGGGGTCGATGTCGCCGAAGGACTCGGCGACGGGTTCGGTGCGCTCCCAGCCGATACGGGAGTCGGCGTACGCCTTCTTGGCGGCCTCGATGTCACCGGCGCGGACCGCGTCGGTGAAGACCTTCGTCTTCGGCAGGGTCTCGTCGGCCTGTGTCTGCGCGAACCGCCGGTACGCGCCGACCGCGGTGTCCATCTCGGGCGAGCGCTCGGCCGCGGTGCCGCCGGTCACGGTGACCTTCTGGCGGATCCCGTCACCCTTCATGCCCGGCTTGCACGCGATCTCGTAGTCGCCCGCCTTGATCTCGGCGGTGATGACGGCCTTGGTGCCGGGGCCGATGTTCTCGCGCTCGCTGACGATCCGGTCGTCCGGGTAGAGCACGTAGACCTCTGTCACCTTGTTGCCGCGGTTCTCCACGTTCAACTTCAGGTGACCGGCCGGGAACTGCTTCTTCGAGACCGAGCAGGAGTCGTCCTTCGAGACGACCCGGACGGCTCCGGGACCGGCCGTGTCCTCGCCCTTCTGCGTACAGCCCGCCAGCGTGGCGACAACGGCTATGGCCGTGCCGGCGCCGACGAACAGGGGGCGGGGGCTGGCGGACATGGGTGCCTCGATTCACGTGTGTGGTCCCGAACAGCTCGGACCGAGCACGTCGCGAGCCGCCGCGGAGTCTACATAAATGTAGTCACTCAGGAAAGGCTTCCCTAAGTTCGCGGTCGCTCGGCGTGCTCGATCACGCGGGAAGCCCGTCCCTGCACGGCTCGGCCGCAGTCACCGGCGGCGCGAGGAGGGGTCCTTCCGTCCGTCCGTCCGTCCGTCCACAGCAGTCACGTTGAACGCGCGTCACGTCCGCTCGAACGAACGTGATCCGTCCCGCCCCACGCCCGCGGCGTTCCTGCGCGGCGCGGCCGGGGCCGCGCCGCTCGGGTCGTCCGGTTCAGCCGCCCAGGACGGTGTTGCCGGTCACCGTGCCGCCGGTGCCGTCGACGGTCACCACGTGCCGCACCCCGTCGGGACCGACGACCACGATCCGCCAGGCCCGGCCGCCGCCCTGCTCCGTGACCGGCGCCAACGACTCGACCTTGCCGTCCTTGACCGCGGAGGCGGCCTTGTCCACGGCGTCCGCCGCGGAGAGCGAGGGCAGCGGGGCCGGAGCCTCGCCGGCCGACATTCCACGGCCGTCCTCGCCGCGCGAACCGCCCTCGCCGTCCGGGATCCGGCCGTCGCGCAGCTTCAAGCCGTCACGCCCGTCGCGGCCTTCGCCCTCGGTCCGGAACCCGTCCCGCCATGCGTGGTCGCCGGCGGCCACGACCCTGCGCTCGCCGCGGCCGTCCTCCTCGTGGTGGTGGATCGCCGCCGCGGCGACGCCGCCGCCGATCACCACCACGGCCGCCGTGCCGGCCACGGCCCAGCGTGCCCGGCCGCCGACCAGCCGGCGCCTGCCGACGGGCTTCGCCGTCGTACCGGGACCGTCCTCGTCCGGCTGCTCCTGCGGCTCCCTTGGTTCCTGCGCACCCACGGATTCGCTCACTGCGCCCACCCCGATCTCCCGGAAAGGTCCGGGCCCTGTGCCCGGTCGTCGCGCACAGCATCGCTGGAGGCCGCTGAAGACTTCCTGAAGACCTGAAGGCACCTTCAGCTTCGTGCCTGGCCGACCCGGGGACCTGCCACCCTGGGGGCATGCGTGTACTGGTGGTGGAGGACGAGCGCCGGCTGGCCCTGGCGCTTCAGCACGGCCTGACGGCCGAGGGCTTCAGCGTGGACGTCGCCCACGACGGTCTGACCGGGCTCACCAAGGCCACCGAGCGCGCCTACGACGTGGTCGTGCTCGACATCATGCTGCCCGGCCTCAACGGTTACCGGGTGTGCCAGCGGCTGCGGGCCACGGGCAGCAACGTCGGCATCCTCATGCTCACGGCCAAGGACGGCGAGTGGGACGAGGCCGAGGCGCTGGACACCGGCGCCGACGACTACCTGTCCAAACCCTTCTCCTTCGTGGTGCTCGTCGCCCGCCTGCGGGCGCTGGCCCGCCGGATCGGCACCCGGGCCCCGCGCCGCACCGTGCTGGGCGACCTGGTGGTCGACTCCGCCGCCCGCACCTGCACCCGCGGGGGCGTGGCCGTCCCGCTCACCCCGCGCGAGTTCGCCGTCCTCGACCACCTCGCCCGGCGGGCCGGGGAGGCCGTCTCCAAGCGGGAGATCCTGGACGAGGTCTGGGACAGCGGCGCCGACAGCGACCCCAACACCGTCGAGGTCCATGTCAGCGCCCTGCGACGCAAGATCGACACACCGTTCGGGCGGGCGGCGGTCCAGACCGTCCGAGGCGCCGGATACCGACTGGCGGCCGACGGTGGCTGAGCCCGATCCGACCACGCGGAGACCGAGGCGTCGCGGGACCCTGCCCGCCGCCCGCCACCGGGTCCGTGCCGCGCTGGGCCGCCTCACCGGACATCCCCGTGCGGCCGCGCTGATCCGCCGGCTCGCGCCGCGCTCGGTCCGCACCCGCACCACCCTCGCCGCGTGCGCGAGCGTGGCCGTCGTCCTGCTCGCCACGTCGGCGGTCGTCCTGCTCCTGCTGCGGGGCAACCTCGAACGCACGGTGGAGACCGGGGTCCGCGCGCAGGCCCGGGACGTCGCCCGCCTCGCCGCGGACGGCCGTCTGCCCCGACCGGTGACGCTCGGCCCCGGAGCCGACTTCATCCAGGTCGTCGACGATCACGGCAACGTCGTGGCGGAGAGCCAGAACCTCACCGGGCGCGCCGCCCTCACACCCACCGGCACCCACAACGGCCACCGGACGTACGACCTCGACGCCCTCGGCGAGGAACACCACCAGCGCGTCACCACGGTCACCACCACCGGCCCCACCGGCCAGGTCACCATCCACGTCGGGGCCTCCCTGCGCACCGCCGACGCCGCCGAGGACGTCACCGCCGCGGCCCTCGCCGCCCTCAGCGCCCTGCTGATCTCCACCGTCGGCCTCCTGACCTGGCGTACGACCGGCCGCGCGCTGCGGCCCGTCGAGGCCATCCGCGCCGAGGTCGCCGCCATCGGCGACCGCGACCTGGACCGCCGGGTGCCCGCCCCGCGCAGCGACGACGAGATCGGCCGCCTCGCCGACACCATGAACGCCATGCTCGAACGGCTGGAGGCCGCGGGTACGCGGCAGCGGCAGTTCATCGCCGACGCCTCGCACGAACTGCGCAGCCCCCTCGCGGTGCTGCGCACGCAGTTGGAGGTCGCCCTCACCCATCCCGATCCGGACGTCCGCGACACCCTGGTGGCGGGCGCGCTCCAGGACACCGAGCGGCTCCAGGCGCTCTCCGCCGACCTGCTGCTGCTCGCCCGCCTCGACGCCACCGGACAGAGCCGGCCCACCGAACCCGTCGACCTCGTCGAACTCGCCCGCACCACCGTGGCGGTTCGCTCCACCGACTCCCACCCGGTGGTGCTCCACGCCCCGGACGACCTCACCGTTCCCGGCAACGCCCTGTGGATCGGCCGGCTTCTGACCAACCTCCTCGACAACGCCCAGCGCCATGCCCGGCACACCGTCACGGTGCGGCTCTCGGCGGACCCGGAGGCCGGTGAGGCCGTCCTGGACGTCACCAACGACGGCCCGCCGATCGCCCCCGCCGACCAGGAGAAGATCTTCGAGCGGTTCGCCCGTCTCGACGACGCCCGCAGCCGTGACGACGGCGGCACCGGTCTCGGCCTGCCCATCGCCCTGGACATCGCCGCCCTTCACGGCGGCACGATCACCGTCCTGGACACCCCGGACGGCACCACGTTCCGCACCCGCCTTCCTGCCGGCACCCGGGCATGACGGCGGGTGGCACCGGCCGGTGGCACAACCCGATCGGATGCGAGGATACGAAGGAGACGCAAGGACGATTCACTTGTCTCGTCGCGGGACGCCGACACCCCGGACGGGATGAGGGACGGGGGCACCATGCAAGGCCTGTCGAAGGCATCCGGACCCGGTGGCGAGGCTCGGACGCCGGCGCCCGAACCGGTCCCCTTCGCCCCGGGATCCGTCCTGTGGGACCTCGCCGGTGACGTACGGATGCTGTTCGCCCTGCCCTCCGCCCTGGTGCTCCAGGTCGCGCACCCGGCCGTCGGTGCCGGCGTCGACGACCACTCGGTCTTCCGCACCGACCCCTGGGGCCGCGCGCGGCGCTCGCTGGAATCGCTCCAGCTGTGGGTCTACGGCGGCGAGCGGGCCCTGGAGGAGGGGCGCCGGCTGCGGCGCCTGCACAAAACGATCTCGGGTACGGACGGTCACGGCCGCGCCTATCACGCCCTGACCCCGGCCTACTACGCCTGGGTCCACGCCACCGCCTACCCGGTCTTCATACGGGCCGCGGACTGTCTCTCCCGCCCCTTGACCGAGGACGAACAGCGCCGCCTCTACGACGAACTCCTCCGGCTCGGTGACATCCTCGGCATCCACCGCCGTGACATGCCGCCCACACCGGAGGCGTACTGGCGGTACTTCGACGCGATGGTCCGCGACGAGCTGGAGGCGACGGTCGTCGTCCGGGAACTCCTCGACCCGCACCGCCCCGTCGCGCTCCCGGACGGATCACCCGCCCTGCTCCGCGGCCTCTGGCCCCTGCTGCGCCCGCCGCTGGCCCGGTTGAACGTCTTCGTCACGACCGGCCTGCTGCCGCCCGCGGCACGGGAGCGGCTCGGCCTGACGTGGAGCACCCGCGACGAACGCCGACTGCGCCGCTTCGGAGCGGTCGTCCGCAGGACGGTCCCGCTCCTCCCGGAGCGACTGCGCTACCTACCCCTCGCCTACACCGCCCGCCGCGCGGCAGCCGGCCTCCCGACCCCCGGAACGCACGCGTCGCGGTGACCTGAACCTTCGGGGCGTCCCGGGGGAGGAAGTGGCCACGGATCAGATCGGCCTCACGGACCGCCGGTGTGGACAGCCTCTGTCGAGGGCGGCTCGTGGAGGGGTCAAGTCGGTTGCCGCTCACGGGTGTTGTGCGGTGGTCCGATCGCGTTCGCATGCGTGATGCGTCTGTTGCTGGGGATGTACGGGAGGAGAGACACGAACCCCGGCCGCACAGTGAGGTGCTGCAGAGATGGATCGCACGTTCTTCCCCCGTTCACGGAGAATCGCCCCGCTCGTCGCCCTGACCGCCGCGGCCTTACTGCTCGCCTCGGGATGTTCCAGCAGCTCGGGCGGCAAGAAGGCCGAGGAGAGCGGGGGCGGTGGCGCCGCGGGGAAGGCGGACACGCCGCGGATGACGGTCGCCCTGGTCACCCACCAGGCGGCCGGCGACACGTTCTGGGACATCGTCCGCAAGGGCGCCGAGGCCGCGGCCGCCAAGGACAACATCAGGCTCGTCTACTCGCACAACCCGAACGCGGGCGACCAGGCCAACCTGGTGCAGAACGCGATCGACCAGAAGGTCGACGGCATAGCCATCACCCTGGCCAAGCCCGACGCCATGAAGGACGCGGTGAGCAAGGCGACTTCGTCCGGCATACCCGTCGTGGGACTCAACTCCGGTCTCAGCGACTGGAAGAAGCTCGGCCTGATGGAGTTCTTCGGCCAGGACGAGACCGTCGCGGGCGAGGCACTGGGCAAGAGACTGAACGCGGAAGGGGCCAAGAAGGCCGTCTGCGTCATCCAGGAGCAGGGCAACATCGGCCTCACCCAGCGGTGCGACGGCGTGAAGAAGACGTTCAGCGGCAGCACGCAGAACCTGTACGTCAACGGCACCGACATGCCGTCCGTGAAGTCGACGATCACCGCCAAGCTCAAGCAGGACCCCGCGATCGACTACGTCGTCGCGCTGGGCGCCCCGTACGCCCTGACCGCGGTGCAGTCGGTCGGCGACGCGGGCAGCAAGGCGAAGATCGCCACCTTCGACCTCAACAAGGAACTCACGGGCGCCATCAGCAAGGGCACCATCCAGTTCGCCGTCGACCAGCAGCCCTACCTCCAGGGCTATTTGGCGATCGACTCGCTGTGGCTCTACAAGAACAACGGCAACTACAGCGGCGGCGGCGAGCAGCCGGTGCTCACCGGTCCGGCGTTCGTGGACAAGAGCAACGTCGACCGCGTCGCCAAGTTCGCCACGAAGGGCACCCGGTGACGAGCGCGGCCGGGCCGACGGCGACCGCGCCGCCGGCTCCCGGCCCCGGGACGACCGGCGGGCGAACGGCACGGCGCCCCCTGGCCCTGCGGCTGCTCGCCCGCCCCGAGGTCGGGGTGTTCCTCGGCGCCGCCGCCGTGTTCGTCTTCTTCCTGATCGCGGCCCCGTCGGTGCGCTCCGGCAGCTCGATGGCGACCGTGCTCTACCAGTCGTCGACGATCGGCCTCGTGGCCCTGCCCGTGGCCCTGCTGATGATCGGCGGCGAGTTCGACCTGTCCGCCGGCGTCGCGGTGATCACCTCGGCGCTCACGGCGAGCATGCTCAGCTACCAGCTCACCATGAACGTGTGGGCGGGTGTCGTGGTGGCGCTCGTCCTCTCCCTCGCGATCGGGGCGTTCAACGGCTGGATGATGGTCCGCACCGGCCTGCCGAGCTTCCTGGTGACGCTCGGGACCTTCCTGATCCTGCAAGGCGTGAACCTCGCGGTCACCAAGCTGGTCACCGACAACGTCGCCACCGACGACATCAGCGACATGGACGGGTTCGGCCAGGCGAGGCGGATCTTCGCCTCGTCCTTCGACGTCGGCGGCGTCCAGGTGAAGATCACGGTCGTCTGGTGGCTCGCCTTCGCGGCGCTCGCCACCTGGGTGCTGCTGCGCACCAAGTACGGCAACTGGGTCTTCGCGGTCGGCGGCGACCAGGACAGCGCCCGCGCGGTCGGCGTACCGGTGACCTTCACCAAGATCACCCTGTTCATGGCGGTCGGCTTCGGCGCCTGGTTCGTCGGCATGCACCAACTGTTCTCGTTCAACACCGTGCAGTCGGGCGAGGGCGTCGGCCAGGAACTCATCTACATCGCCGCGGCGGTGATCGGCGGCTGTCTGCTCACCGGCGGTTACGGCTCCGCGATCGGCCCCGTCTTCGGGGCCTTCATGTTCGGCATGGTGAACCAGGGCATCGTCTACGCCGGTTGGAACCCCGACTGGTTCAAGGCCTTCCTCGGCGTGATGCTGCTCGGCGCCACGCTCGTCAATCTGTGGGTCCGCCGCACGGCGACCCGGAGGTGAACCGAACCATGGCAGACAAAGGATCCGGAACCGTGGACGCCGTCCGCCCGGGCACCCCGCCGGGTGACGGGAACGCCGCGATCGTCGAGCTCCGCGGCGCGGGAAAGTCGTACGGCAACATCCGCGCCCTGCACGACGTCTCCCTCGTCGTCCGTCCGGGCCGGGTCACGTGCGTCCTCGGCGACAACGGCGCCGGGAAGTCCACCCTCATCAAAATCATCTCGGGGCTCCACCAGCACAGCGAGGGCGAGTTCCTCGTGGACGGCACGGCGGTGCGTTTCGGCACCCCGCGCGAGGCCCTCGCCCATGGCATCGCGACCGTCTACCAGGACCTGGCGACGGTGCCGTTGATGCCGGTGTGGCGGAACTTCTTCCTCGGCTCCGAGATGACCAGAGGTCCCTGGCCCGTGCGACGGCTCGACATCGCCCGGATGAAACGGACCGCCGACGAGGAACTGCGCAACATGGGCATCGTCCTCGACGACCTCGACCGCCCCATCGGCACGCTCTCCGGCGGCCAGCGCCAGTCCGTGGCCATCGCCCGCGCCGTGTACTTCGGCGCCCGCGTCCTCATCCTGGACGAGCCGACCGCCGCGCTCGGCGTCAAACAGTCCGGTGTCGTCCTCAAGTACATAGCCGCAGCCCGCGACCGCGGCCTCGGCGTCATCTTCATCACCCACAACCCGCATCACGCGTACATGGTCGGGGACCACTTCAGCGTGCTGCGGCTCGGCACGCTCGAACTCAGCGCCGACCGGGGCGAGGTCGGCCTCGAGGAGCTCACCGACCACATGGCGGGCGGCGCCGAACTGGCCGCGCTCAAGCATGAGTTGGCACAGGTGCGCGGGGTCGACGTACAGCGGCTCCCGGAGGCGGACGGTCTCGGGGCACCCGCCGCCCCCGGCTCCCCCGACGACTCCTCCTGACGCCTCCCGTCCCGACACCTCCCGTCGGACGGACGCTCGACGCAGGCCGACGCACCCCGACGGACGGGTGGCACCCCGACGGACGCGTGGCACCTCGGTCCATCCGGTGAAGCGGACGGACCGGCGGCCGGTCGCACCCCAGGCGGCCGGCCGCCGCGGCCGAATTCACCCCCCGGAGGGGCGACGGTCACGGTGATGGAGGAACGGTTACGCTGAGATCATGCCGTCCACACGTCGTACCGCGCGCCAGACCGACCTGCTCCAGCGGCTGGTCGCGTTGCTGGTGGCGGAGGGTTTCGCGGCGTTCACCCTGGACGAGCTGACCGAGCGGCTGCACTGCTCGAAGACGACGCTGTACCAACTGGCCGGAAGCAAGCAGGAGTTGGTCCGGGAGGCGGTGAAGCACTACTTCCGTGAGGCCGCCCAGGCCGTGGAGAAGCGGGTGGCCGACACCTCCGCGCCCTCCGAGCGCGTGGTGGTCTACCTGGACGCGGTCGCCGAGCAGCTACGCCCGCTCTCCCGGCAGTTCCTCGACGACATGGCCCAGTTCGAACCGGCCCGCGAGGTGTACGAGGCCAACACGCGCCTCGCCGCGGGAAGGATCCGGCAGTTGATCGCCGACGGCGTGGCCGCCGGGGCGTTCCGCGACGTCCACGCCGCGTTCGTGGGCGAGGTCGTGGCCGCGACCATGCAGGAGATCCAGCGCGGCGAGGTCGCCGCACGCACCGGCCTGAACGACGCGGAGGCCTACGCCGAGCTCGCCTCGCTCATCGTGCACGCCGTCTCCCCCTGACGCCGTCTCCCCCTGACCCCGCCCCATCGAGGCCGCCCCCCGCCGCCGTCCTCCTCTGACGCGTCCTCCCCCTGACACCGTTCACCCCGGCGTCTCCGTAACGCGCCATACCGTGACATAACGCGCCGTAGCGCGAAGCGCTCGGCCCAGCGGGGCGCACCGAGAGCCACCCGCGCTTCGCAGCGACGGCCCGCATGCCCGTACCCCCACAGCCGTCGGCACCACCGCACCCCATCGACCAAATCCATCACCGGTCCGCATGGCCTGGCGGTACCAAAAACGATACTGTTGTATCGCCTGGCGTATCAATATCGTCCGGCGAACCGCCACCACCGAGGACATGCCATGCCCGCGACCCGCACTCTCCCCACGTCGGAAGCCGTCGACCTGATCGCTCTGACCCGCGAGCTCGCCGAGAAGGAGCTCGCCCCGCGCGTCGCCGAGGCCGAGGCCGAGGGACGCTTCCCCCGCGATGTCTTCCGCACGCTCGGACGGGCCGGGCTGCTCAGCCTGCCCTACCCCGAGGCCTTCGGCGGCGGCGAGCAGCCGTACGAGGTCTACCTCCAGGCCGTGGAGGAGATCGCCGCCGTGTGGGCGAGCGTGGCGGTGGGCGTCTCGGTGCACGCGCTGTCCTGCTTCGCCCTCGCCGAGTTCGGCACCGAGGACCAGAAGAAGGAGTGGCTCCCGGACATGCTCGGCGGCGAGCTGCTCGGCGCCTACTGCCTGTCCGAGGCACACGCCGGTTCCGACCCGGCCGCGATGCGTACCCGGGCGGTCCGGGACGGTGACGACTACGTGCTGAACGGCGCCAAGGCCTGGACCACCCACGGTGGGCACGCGGACTTCTACACGGTCATGGCCCGTACGTCCGACGAGGGCTCGCACGCCATCTCCTGCTTCCTGGTCCCGGCCGACACACCCGGTGTGGTGGCCGATCCGCCGGAGCAGAAGATGGGCCTGACCGGGTCCGCGACGGCCACGGTGCGTCTGGAGAACGTGCGCGTCCCCGCGAGCCGCCGGATCGGCGAGGAGGGCGCGGGGCTCAGGATCGCGTTCGCCGGACTGAACTGCGGACGACTCGGTATCGCGGCCGTGGCCACGGGCCTCGCCCAGGGGGCGCTGGACCACGCGCTGCGCTACTCGCGCGAGCGGGAGACGTTCGGCCGGCCCATCATCGAGCACCAGGGCCTGGCCTTCGTCCTCGCCGACATGGCCGCGGCCGTGCAGGTCTCACGGGCCACGACGCTCGCCGCCGCCCGCCTCAAGGACGAGGGACTTCCCTTCCAGTCCGAGGCCTCGATCGCCAAGCTGATCTCCACCGACAACGCCATGAAGGTCACCACCGACGCGGTCCAGGTGCTGGGCGGCGCGGGCTACACCCGCGACTTCCCGGTCGAGCGCTACATGCGCGAGGCCAAGGTCATGCAGATCTTCGAGGGCACCAACCAGATCCAGCGCCTGATCATCGGCCGCGGCCTGAAGGAGAGCGATCGCGGCAGCCTGAGGGTGAGCCACGCCGGGAACTAGGGCCCGTCCGACGACCGGAACCGGTGCGCGTGGCCCCCGCGCGCACCGGAGAACGTCCGGCCACGTGATTATCGCCGCCCGAACACCGATACTTCCCATGTGAGCTCCACGCACCGCCGACCGCCCGTCGGCCCAGCGGTTCTTCTCACCAGGAGGTTCCCATGAAGATGCTCATCAACGTGGCGGAGACGGTGGTGGCGGACGCGCTGCGAGGCATGGCGGCGGCCCATCCGGAGCTGACGGTGGACGTCGACAACCGGGTGATCGTCCGCAGGGACGCCCCGGTCGCGGGACGGGTCGGTCTCGTCTCCGGCGGCGGGTCCGGGCACGAGCCGCTGCACGGCGGATTCGTGGGCCCCGGGATGCTGTCGGCGGCGTGCCCGGGCGAGGTGTTCACGAGTCCGGTGCCGGACCAGATGGTACGGGCCGCCGCGGCCGTGGACAGCGGCGCGGGCGTGCTGTTCATCGTGAAGAACTACACCGGCGACGTCCTCAACTTCGACATGGCGGCGGAGCTGGCCGAGGACGAGGGCATCCGGATCGCCAAGGTCCTGGTCAACGACGACGTGGCCGTCACCGACAGCCTGTACACGGCGGGCCGGCGCGGAACGGGCGCGACGCTGTTCGTCGAGAAGATCGCCGGGGCCGCCGCCGAGGAGGGCGCGCCCCTGGAGGTGGTCGAGGCGCTGGCCCGGCGGGTCAACGACAGCTCCCGCAGCTTCGGCGTCGCGCTCAGCGCCTGCACGACCCCGGCCAAGGGCAGCCCGACCTTCGATCTGCCGGCCGGAGAGCTGGAACTCGGTGTGGGCATCCACGGCGAGCCGGGCCGGGAGCGGCGCGCGATGATGACGGCGCGCGAGATCGCCGACTTCTCGGTGCACGCCGTCCTGGACGACCTCGCGCCGCGCAATCCGGTGCTGCTCCTCGTCAACGGCATGGGCGCCACCCCCCTGCTGGAGCTGTACGGCTTCAACGCGGAGGTCCAGCGGGTGCTGGCCGAGCGGGGCATCCCCGTGGCCCGCACCCTCGTCGGCAACTACGTCACCTCCCTCGACATGGCGGGCGCCTCGGTGACCCTGTGCGAGGTGGACGAGGACCTGCTGCGCCTGTGGGACGCGCCGGTCAGGACACCGGGACTGCGCTGGGGTGTGTGAACGCCGTCGACGTGCCCCGAAGGGCCCGCGGCCCCCGGGCCCTTCGTCGGCAGCCAGGTCAAGTTCCGTACCACGCAAGGAGATTCCGTGCTCGACGCCGATTTCTTCCGCCGTTGGATGACGGCGACCGCAGCCTCGGTGGACCGCGAGGCGGAGCGGCTCACCGACCTGGACTCGCCCATCGGTGACGCCGACCACGGCAGCAATCTGCAGCGCGGGTTCGCCGCCGTGACCGCCACGCTGGAGAAGGAGGCCCCGGACACCCCCGGTGCCGTTCTCACGCTCTCCGGGAGGCAGTTGATCTCTACGGTCGGCGGTGCGTCCGGGCCGCTGTACGGCACGTTGCTGCGCCGGACGGGCAAGGCGCTCGGGGACGCCGCCGAGGTCAGCGAAGGACAGTTCGCGGACGCGCTGCGCACGGGCGTCGACGCGGTCATGGCGCTGGGCGGAGCCGCGCCCGGCGACAAGACCATGATCGACGCCCTGGTGCCCGCGGTCGACGCGCTCGGCGAGTCGTTCGCCGCGGCGAAGTCGGCCGCCGAGGAGGGCGCCGTGGCGACGACGCCCCTGCAGGCACGCAAGGGCCGGGCGAGCTATCTGGGCGAGCGCAGCATCGGGCACCAGGACCCCGGCGCCACCTCCTCGGCCCTGCTGATCGCCGCACTCGTGGAGGCGGCCGGTGAGTGACACCGAGGAACGACTCGTAGGGATAGTGCTGGTCTCGCACAGCGCCGCCGTCGCCGCGTCCGTGGCCGAACTGGCTTCGGGTCTGGCCGGTGGCGGCGCGCTCGCCCCCGTCGCGCCGGCGGGCGGCACCCTGGACGGGGGGCTGGGCACCAGTGCGGACGTCATCGCCGCCGCGGCGGCGTCCGTGGACCGCGGTGCCGGGGTCGCCGTGCTCACGGACCTCGGCAGTGCCGTGCTCACCGTCAAGGCGTTGCTGGCCGAGGGCGACGAACTGCCGGACGGCACACGGCTGGTGGACGCCCCCTTCGTCGAGGGGGCGGTGGCCGCGGTCGTCACGGCCTCGGCGGGCGCCGACCTCGCCGCGGTGGAGGCCGCGGCGGCGGAGGCGTACACCTACCGGAAGGTGTGAGGATCGCGCGGCGTGACTGCCTGTATCAGGTGATTCCGTTCGCCGCGAAGATCAGGGCCGAGCGGATGGTCGCGGCCAGTTCGGAGTGGGCCTTCGCGGGGTCGGGCTCGGGGTCGTCGGTGCGCCACGCGTAGTGTTCGACGGCCGCGCGCAGCGCCGCGTTGAGCATGGCGGCCTGGATCTGCGAGCGCAGGTCGACGGCGTCGAGGCCGGCGCGGTCGGCGAGCGCGCGGGCGAACACGGGCTCGGCCTCGTCATGGGCCTGGAGCCAGACGGCGCGCAGTCCCGGTTCGGTCCGGGTGAGCCGCAGCAGCGTACGGACCCTGGGCGGTTCGGGTCGGAGCATCGAGTCCTCGCCGCTCGTCGACGCCTGTTCCAGGGCGTCCTCCAGGGGAGCGCCCGGGGGCCAGGTCCGCAGCGCCGCGGCGATGGCGTCGATCCCGGCCGCGAACAGCGGGCTCACGCAGCTTTCCTTGCCGGGGAAGTAGCGCCACAGGGTCCGCGTGGACAGGCCGACGGCCTGGGCGATCTGGTCGCCGGTCGTGGCGGCGACGCCCTGGTCCACGAACAGTTCCACCGCCGCGCGGGCGATCTCCAGCCGGATCTCGGCCTTGCGTTCGTCGGTGAGCGGCGGCCGCCCGGTACGGCCGGGGCCTCGGCCCGGGTGTTCGCCGATCGCGCCGTCCGGCACTGGTGACTCCTCGGTTCTCGGTTCCGTCCGCGGATGCCGTCGCCGCCCGGGACCGCGGTTGCGGCGAGTCTAGCGATCTCCGATCCCGTCCCAGGACGATCCCCGGCGCGACTTTCTGTCATTCAGCGACAATAAGTCGTACTGTGGCGGCGCGGGGCGTCACCCGCACTGATGAGCAACCTCTGGGAGAACGTCATGAGCACCACTGGACCGGACGGCCGCAGCGTCGTCGTCACCGGCGCCGGCTCGGGCATCGGCCGTGCCACCGCCCTCGCCTTCGCGGCCGGCGGCGCGCGGGTGGTCGTGGCCGATCTCAACGCCGAGGGCGCCGCGGCGGTCGTCGCGGAGATAGAGGCGGCGGGCGGGAGCGCCGTGGCGGTGACGGGCGACCTCAGCGAGCAGGCGGTCGTGGACCGGGTGACCGCGACCGCGTTGGAGCGGTTCGGCGGGGTGGACGTGCTGGTGAACAACGCCGGGATCATGGACCGCATGTCGGCGGTGGCGGAGGTGAGCGACGCGGAGTGGGAGCGGGTCATCCGGGTCAACCTCACGGCCCCGTTCCTGCTCACCCGGGCCGTGCTGCCGCACATGCTCGCCGCCGGCAAGGGGGTCGTGGTGAACACCGCCTCGGAGGCGGGCCTGCGCGGCAGTGCCGCCGGAGCCGCGTACACCGCCTCGAAGCACGGCGTCGTGGGGCTCACGAAGTCCCTCGCCGTGATGTACCGGGACAAGGGCATCCGCGCGAACGCCATCGCCCCGGGCGGCACCAGCACGGCCATCACCGTGGACGTCGAGCCGGGCGCGCACGGCCCGGCCGCCCTCGGCGCGTACATGGGCAACGTCGGCCGGCTCGCCGAGGCCGAGGAGCAGGCCGCGGCGATCGTGTTCCTCGCCTCGGACGCGGCGAGCAACATCAACGGCGTGATCCTGCCCGTCGACAACGGCTGGGCGGCCGTCTGAGCGCGAAGCGGCTCTCAGCCCTCGCCGAGGAGCGCCCGGGCCAGCCTCTCCCCCGTCGCCACCGCCGCCGCGTGGTCCTCGATGGGTGAGACCCGGGCGTTCTTGAACACGAGGTAGGTGACCCCGGAGGGCGTGCCGCCGCCGCGGGGATCGGGGCGGATCCCGAGCCCCGCGGCGGTGGCGTACGAGGCCTCGCCGATGATGTCCTGGGGGCCGGTGTCACCGACGACGGCGTACTGGACGCGGTCCCGGTAGATGACGGCCGCGACCGAGCCGGGCCCGATGCCGTGGTCCCGGAAGTTCCAGATGTCGCTCGGCGCCGGTACGACGATGTAGGGCAGGGTCTCCGCGCTCAGGTATCGGCCGTCGGACTGCGTGAAGGCCGTGGACTCGGAGAAGAGCGGGTCGGTGCGGCTGTTGCACCGGGGGCCCGCCCTGCCGTCGCAGTCGATGTCCATGTCGGCCGTCCAGAAGACCGCGCCCGGGATGCCGCAGACCGGGACGTCGGCACGGGTGCCGTCGTCGCTGCGGTATCGCCCCTGCGAGACGGGGGCGCAGCCGCCGAGTTTCGCCAGCAGGTCGGTCGCCTCGACGGAACCCTCCCGCGCGGGTACGGCGGGGCTTCCGGGGCGGCCCGTGGTGGAGGTCGTGGACAGCACCACCGGGGCCGTGGCGAGCAGGGCGGCTGCGGCGGCCGCGGCCAGCGTCAGCGACTGGACACGCACGATGGGAGACCCTCTCCTGGGGGACATGGACGCTCATTTGCCCAAATCTGGTGGGCCTTTGACAGCGCGTCCACCGGGAGGGGGCCGGACGGTGCACGGCCGCGTCCGCGGGCGCCGCACGGCCGAGGGCCCGAGCCGAACCCGGCTCCGGCCGCTCGGCCGCACGCGTCGGCGCGGGATCAGCGACGACAGCGTTCCGCGCCGTGGGCAGGAACTCCCCTGACAGTGGGGCGAGTTCACACCGCGTCGAGGATCAGCATACGTACGACCGCGACGGTCCGGTCAACGGCGTCCGCCCTCTTGATGTGGTCGCGTCACCCGTGTCTTATAGGTACAGACCAATCCCGTCGAGGGAGGGCAGACCCGTGCGACGCGTTCCCCCCACCGTCCCGCGCGCCCTGGTGTGCGGCGCGCTGCTCGCGCTCACCTCCTGCGGCTGGGGCGCCCCGGCGCCCGGCCAGGGCGAACGCGGGCCCGCCGCGGCGACGGGCGTGACCGCCGCCGCGGGCAGCTCGACCAGCGTCCACGTCATGTGGAACCTGACGACCGAGGACCCGAGGATCACCCGGTACGAGGTGTATCGGGGCACCACCAAGGTCAAGGACGTGCCGGGTTCGGAGCACATGGTGGACATCACGCGGCTCGAACCGTCCACGTCGTACGTCTTCAGGGTCCGGGCCCGGAACGCGGACGGGGTGCCGGGACCGCTCAGCCGGCCGGTGCGGGCCACCACCCCCGCGGCGACCGCGGCCGACCGGACCGCGCCGACCCGCCCCGGCAGCCCGAAGGGGAAGGCCGTCGGCGGCCGGGCGGTCCAGCTCTCCTGGTCGGCGTCGTCCGACGCGCGGGGCGTGGCCTCGTACGACATCTACCAGGGCACGTCGAAGATCCACAGTGTCGGGGGCGCGCAGACGGCCGCCGTCGTCACCGGGCTGCGGCCGGGCACGGCCTACGTGTTCACCGTCCGCGCCCGTGACGCGGCGGACAACGTCTCGTCGCCGAGCGGCTCCGTCAGGATCACCACCGCGCCGGGGTCCGCCGACGACCGCAGCACGGCACCGGCCAGCTTCCGGGCGACGAGCCACCGGCGCGACGGGGCGTACTACCTCGACCTGGCGTGGACCGCGCCCGAGGTCGACGGGGTGATCACGGAGTACGAGATCCGGCTCGACGGCCGGGCCGTGACCTCGCTCGTCTGGGGTGGCAGCCCGCCCAGCGGCACCTGCACCCACAGCTTCTACGTCGGCAGGGAGGCGGACGTGACCCACCGGGTGCGGCTCCGGGCGAAGCTGCCCGACGGCACCTGGGGCGCGCTGTCCCCGGAGCGCTCCGTGACGACGGGCCGCTGACCCGCCCCCCGGCTCCGGGGTGTCTCCACGGTCCACGCCCTCCGCGCGATCGGGCGGTCGTCCGCGCCGCCCGGTGCGCCGGACGATGGAATCCGTCACCTGCCCGGTCCCCGTCCGCATGCGGGCTCCGGCCAGGGCGCATTGGCTCGCACTGAGGCAGCACGGGCCTTTCCAATCCTCGGCGGCGCATGGGATGTACCGCCAACCGTGCCGCTGGAGGGCAGTTCCTATGCGTACCACTCAGAGACTTCTCCGCTCCGGCCTGACCGTGGCCGCCACCGCTGCGCTTCCGCTCACCCTGGCCGCGCCGGCGGCCGTCGCATGGGGTTCCGGGATCTCCGTGAGCACCAGTGGCACCTCGGTCTCGGTCACCACCAGCGCCTGCCCGAGCAACGGGAGCAGCTTCGGCAACGCCTCGCTGCTCTCCAGCGGGCAGACGAACTTCGCCCAGGGCCGCCAGATGCCGCTCACCGGGACGAGCGGCAATCAATCGGCGGCCTGGACGGGCGTGAGCCCCGGGACGTTCACGGTCATCGTCGTCTGCCAGGACGGTACGACGGCGGGTACCCAGGCGATCGTCGTCGCGGCCAGCGCGGCACCCGCGACCCCCACGATCTCGACGACGGTCTCCCCGTCGCCGTCGCGTGGCGTCATGGGCGGCCTGGGCGGAGCCGTGAAGGACTACGGCACGGCCACGGTCGTCGGCGGCGGGGCGCTGGTCGTGGCCGGCACCGTGGCGGCGGGCTGGTTCCTGCGTCGCCGTTCCAAGCCGCACCGGCTCTGATCCGGGCTCCGTCGCGACGGGCGGCCGTTCCGCCGACTCCGGTCGGGGACGGCCGCCCCGTGCCGGGTCCGGCCCGTCGGGCGGTGCTCAGTCGCCCGTGCGCATGCTCTCGAACTCGGCCAGGGCGTGGGTCAGCCACTGGGTCCAGAAGGTCTCCAGGTCGATGCCGGCGCGCAGGACGAGGTGGCGCAGCCGGTCCTCGGGCGTGCTCCGCCCGGGCGGGAAGTCCCGGTCCTGGATCTCCTCGTACTCGGCCAACTGGCTCCGGTGCAGGGCGAGATGACGGCGCAGATCGGCCTCCACGCCTTCGACGCCCTCGGTGCCGGCCACGGCCGCGGCACGCAGGCGCAGGAGCATCGTGTCGCGCAGCGGCTTCGGGTCCTGCGAGGCGGCGGTCCAGCGGGCGAGTTCGGCGCGCCCGGCGGGCAGGACCTCGTAGCTCTTCTTCTGACCCCGGCTGTGCTGCTCGGGAGGCAGGGCCTTGATGTATCCCTCGGCCTCCAGTTTTCCCAGCTCGCGATAGATCTGCTGGTGCGTCGCCGACCAGAAGTAGCCGATCGACTTGTCGAACCGCCGGGTCAGTTCGAGGCCGGACGAGGGCTTCTCGAGCAGGGCGGTGAGGATCGCGTGCGGGAGTGACATGAGGTCATCCTAGGGAGCCGCACGGGCGCCGATCGGTGACCGGCCGCGCTCCCCCGGTCCCCGTGAACGGCACTCGCCCCGGCGGACTCGGTGAGTCCGCCGGGGCGAGCCGGGTCACGCGTCCCCGGGCGCCCGCCGGGTGGTACGCGGCGGGCGTCCGCGGTGGCGGGTCAGCGGGTGAAGGTCACCCGCTGCTCCTTGAAGGCGCCGCAGTTGGAGCCGGACACCTGGGTGTACACGTTCTTGATCTGGCCGCCCCAGTCCACGCAGTGGCCCTTGCCGTACACGTACGTCGGTCCCGCGTACGACGTGTACTGGCCGTAGTCGTCGTCGCCGAGGCCGGTGTCGGAGACGTAGACCCACGCGGACATCTCCACGGCGGTGCCCGGGCTGTTGCGGATGGTCGTGACGCAGTTCTTGCCGTTGGAGGAGTTGTACGTGAGGTAGACGGTGCCCAGGGAGCCGATGGGCGCCGAGTTCACGGTCTTGTAGGCGCTGCCGCAGACCTTCTGCGGCGTGGTGTTGGCCGCCGCCGAGGCGGGTGCCGCCAGCGCGGCGGTGGCTCCCACCAGCACCGCGGCGAAGGTGCCGGCCATCAGGGCGGAACGGTTGAATCCCATTATTTCCCCCTTGCGGATCTTTGGAGGCGTTTGCTCCTGCCTGATGTGACCCACGACACCCCGAAACGGTTGTGCCTCGCCGCGGAACTTGTTTCCTAGAGCGCCGCCGCCAGTTCCGTGCCCTGCTTGATGGCGCGCTTGGCGTCCAGTTCGGCGGCCACGTCGGCGCCGCCGATGAGGTGGACTCCGCGGCCCGTGGCGCGCAGCGCCTCGTACAGGTCGCGGCGCGGCTCCTGTCCGGTGCACAGCACGATCGTGTCGACCTCCAGGACCTGGCTGTGGCCGTCGACGGTGACGTGCAGTCCGGCGTCGTCGATCCGGTCGTACCGGACGCCGGGGACCATGGTGACGCCCCGGTGCTTGAGCTCGGTGCGGTGGATCCAGCCGGTGGTCTTGCCGAGCCCGGCGCCGACCTTGGACGTCTTGCGCTGCAGGAGGTGCACCGTGCGCGGCGGGGTGGGCCGTTCGGGAGCGCCGAGACCGCCGGGGGTCCGGTAGTCCATGTCGACGCCCCAGCTCCGGAAGTACGTCGCCGGGTCCTCGCTCGCCTTGTCGCCGCTGTCGGTGAGGAACTCGGCGACGTCGAAGCCGATGCCGCCGGCGCCGAGGATGGCGACACGGTCGCCGACGGGGGCCCCGTCGCGCAGGACGTCGAGGTAGCCGACGACGCTCGGGTGGTCGACGCCCTCGATGTCCGGGGTGCGCGGGCTGACGCCCGTGGCGACGACGACCTCGTCGTACGTCTCCAGGTTCTCCACGGTGGCCGGGGTGTTCAACCGGACGTCCACGCCGTGGAGTTCGAGCTGGGTGCGGAAGTAGCGGATCGTCTCGTCGAACTCCTGCTTGCCGGGAACCCGGCGCGCCACGTTCAGTTGACCGCCGATGTCGTCCGCGGCGTCGAACAGCGTGACGTCGTGGCCGCGTTCGGCGGCGCTGACGGCGCAGGCGAGTCCGGCGGGCCCGGCGCCCACGACGGCGACGGTCTTGCGCAGCCGGGTCGGCGCGAGGACGAGTTCCGTCTCGTGGCAGGCGCGGGGGTTGACCAGACAGGAGGTGATCTTGCCGCTGAAGGTGTGGTCCAGGCAGGCCTGGTTGCACCCGATGCAGGTGTTGATGGCTTCCGGGCGTCCGGCCTCGGCCTTGGCGACGAAGTCCGGGTCGGCGAGCATCGGCCGGGCGAGGGAGACCATGTCGGCGTGCCCGTCGGCGAGCAACTGCTCGGCGATCTCCGGGGTGTTGATGCGGTTGGTGGTGACCAGCGGGATCGAGACGGAGCCCATGACCTTCTTGGTCACCCAGGCGTACGCGCCACGGGGCACCGAGGTCGCGATGGTGGGGATACGGGCCTCGTGCCAGCCGATGCCGGTGTTGATGATCGTCGCTCCGGCGGCCTCGACGGCCCGCGCGAGCGTGACGACCTCGTCGAGCGAGGAGCCGCCGGGCACCAGGTCGAGCATCGACAGACGGTAGATGATGATGAAGTCGTCACCGACGGCCTCGCGGACGCGGCGGACGATCTCGACCGGGAAGCGCATCCGGTTCTCGTACGAGCCGCCCCAGCGGTCCTCGCGCCGGTTGGCCTGGAGGGCGATGAACTCGTTGATGAGGTAGCCCTCGGAGCCCATGATCTCGACGCCGTCGTAGCCGGCCTGCCGGGCGAGCCGGGCGGCGCGGGCGTAGTCGTCGATGGTCTGCTCGATCTCGGCGTCGCTGAGCTCGTGCGGCACGAAGGGGCTGATGGGGGCCTGCAGCGCGCTGGGGGCGACCAGGTCCTGGTGGTAGGCGTACCGGCCGAAGTGCAGGATCTGCATCGCGATCTTCCCGCCCTCGCGGTGCACCGCGGCGGTGATCTCGGCGTGCTGCGCGGCCTCGGCCTCGGTGGTCAGCTTGGCGCCGCCCTCGTACGGCCGGCCCGCGTCGTTGGGCGCGATGCCGCCGGTGACGATCAGGCCCACGCCGCCTCGCGCGCGGGTGGCGTAGAACTCCGCCATGCGCTCGAAGCCGCGCTCGGCCTCCTCCAGGCCCACGTGCATGGAGCCCATGAGCACGCGGTTGGGCAGCGTGGTGAAGCCCAGGTCGAGCGGGTTCAGCAGATGCGGGTAACGGCTCATCGGGCCCTCCGTGCGCGGTGTCGTACGTCTGTTGTAGACGACGGGCCGCGCGTTATGCAACTAGTTGCACAATGAGGAGGATCACTTGTCCAGCCGCTGGCGGAGAGCTGCACGGGCCGGGGCCTGCCGGCCGGGCGGTGGCCCACTGGGCTCGGAGCCGGAGCCGGAGCCGGAATCCGGGCCGGGGTCGGACACCGCGGGGCGGGGCCGGGTCGAGGCCGGGACCGGGGCCGGGACCGGGGCCGGAGGCCAGGGCCGGGGCCCAAAGCACCGAGGCCGGGGCGGACGACGAGGCCGAGGCCGGGGCCTGGACCCGAAGCCCGAGCCGGAGACACCGCCGGGGCCGAGGCCGGGACCTGGACCCGAGGCCAGGGCCGGGACCTGGGGCCGAGGCCGGGGTCGGCTTCGGGGTTCGGCCGAGGGGCGGCGGAGCGGTTCGGTGGTTCAGCCGACGGCCACCTGGGCCACGAGGGCGGCGACCGCCTCCGGCTGGTCGACCATCACCACGTGGCCCGCGTCGGGGACCTCGACCATCGTCACGTTCGGGCTGGCCTCCAGCCCGGCCCGCTCCTCGTCCTTCAGGCCGACCTCGTCACGGTCGCCGCGCACGACCCAGGCGGGCACACCCGAGTCACGGAGCCGGGGGACCAGGCTCCCGTAGCGGTCCAGGTGGTCGAAGTAGCGGCGGATCATCGGCCGGCAGAACGCCGGGTCGTTCTTGGCCAGGTCGGCGCCGAGCGCCTCGCGGCGGTCCGGCGGAACCATCTGCCCCACGACCCGCGGTGTCGCCTTGACCAGGCCGAACCAGGTCAGCGCCCCGAGGCCCGGCACCCGCCCGAGGCTGTTGGCGATCGTGAGCGCCTTGTCCTCGTCGGACACCGAGAACGACGGGGAGAGCAGGACGACGGGTCCGGCGAAGTGCCCGCCGGCCGCCATCTCCAGAGCGATGTTGGCGCCCAGGCTGTGGCCGACCACCACACCACAGCCCCGCTCCGCGGCCAGGGCACCCGCCATCGCCGCGTAGTTCTCGATGGAGAGATCGCGCGGCGGCGTGGTGCCCGCGTGGCCCGGAAGGGTCGCGGCCACCAGCCGCACCGGCGCCGAGGCCAGCGACGGCGCGGCCATCAGGTCGTCGTAGAACACGGTGCCGCACATCCCCCCGGGCAGCAGCAGGACCCGGGTCTCCGCGTCGGCGGGCCCCGACTCCTTGATGTCCCACGCGTCGAACTTCTCGGGGGTGCTGGTCATGTCCGGGCCTTCCTCTGGCACCTGTGGTCAGCCAGAGTGTGGCGCGCCGGACGGGGAGAACGGCCGATCAGGGGCCGAACGCGGCATGTCGTCCGCGCCCGGCCCGCCGGGTCAGGGCTTCACGCCGATCACCACGTTGGCGTACCGCTCCTCCGAGACGGCCAGTCGCGCGATCAGTCCGGCGCGGGCGAAGGCCTCGACGGCCGTGGGCGCCTGCCGCTCGCTCGTCTCGACGAGGACGCAGCCGCCGCGGGCCAGCCAGCGCGGCGCCTCGTCGGCGACCCGGCGCGCCAGGTCGAGTCCGTCCGCGCCGCCGTCGAGAGCGACCAGGGGTTCGTGGTCGCGGGCCTCCGACGGCAGCAGGCCGACCTCGTCGGTCGGGACGTACGGCACGTTGGCGGCCAGGACGTCGACCCGGCCACGCAGCGTGGTGGGCAGCGCCGCGAAGAGGTCACCCTCGTGGACCCGGCCCGCGAACGGCGCGACATTGCGGCGGGCGCAGCGCACCGCCGCCGGGTCGATGTCGGCGGCGTGCAGTTCGGGACCGCCGAGGGAGGCGGCCAGCGCGGCGCCGACCGCGCCCGAGCCGCAGCACAGGTCCACCACGAGGGACGCGCCGCGCGCGAGCGCGACGGCCTGCTCGACGAGGAACTCCGTACGGCGCCGGGGCACGAAGACACCGGGGTCGAGGCTGATGCGCAGACCGTGGAACTCGGCCCAGCCGAGGACGTGTTCGAGCGGCAGTCCCGCGACGCGCCGGTCCAGCATCGCGGCGGCCTCGTCCGGGGTGCGGGCGGCGGAGCGGATCAGTTCCGCCTCGTCCTCGGCGAAGACACAGCCGGCGGAGCGGAGCGCGGCGACCATGGGGTCGGCCGCGTCGGAGGAATCAGGGGCGAGAGGAGGCATGAAGCCGAGGGCCTTTCGACGAACCGAAGGGCGCTCCCACGGCCACCGTCAGACGGCGACCGGACTGCCTGGAGAGGAGAGCACCCGACCTGACACAGCGGTAATGGGTCTCACCTCCTCGACGGTTCGACGGCCGAGTCGTCCTCGGCCGGGACGGCCACCCTACAGGAACGATCAGTGGACGGTGCGGGCATCCGGCCATCGCGCGCCGACCGCTCGCCACCCGCCCCACCCGGGTCGACATGGGCGACTCTCACACCTCCTGCCCCAAGTTGTACTATGCAACCAGGGCAGGTCAGGGAGGTCCCGTCATGGCATCCGAAGGATCCGGTGAGCACGTCGTCACCACGGGGACACCGGCCGACGGCGTCCCGGCGGACGACGTACCGGGCGACGCCGCCGTGGAGATCATCCAGCGGGAGATGACCGTCTTCGCCCGGCGGGCCCGTGCCTCGGCGGGGCGCATGCATCCCGAGCTGTCGCTGGTCTCGTACACCCTGCTCGGCCATCTGGAGGAGGTCGGCGGCTGCCGGGCCACGGACCTCGCCGCGCACTACGCGCTGGACAAGTCCACGGTCAGCCGCCAGGTGGCGGCGCTGGAGCGGGCCGGGCTGGTCGAGCGGCGGATGGATCCCGAGGACCACCGCGTCCAGGTGCTGTACCTGACCGAGGCGGGCACGGAGATCCTGTCCCAGGTGACCCACAGCCGCCGGTCGGCGTTCCGCGAGCGGCTGGCGGGCTGGCCCGACGAGGACCTCGCCCGCTTCGCCTCGTACCTGCTGCGCTACAACGCCACCGCCGGCGGCCGCGACACCGCCTAGCGCGTGTCCGCGAAGTCCCGCCCGCCCGGCATCCGGGCGAACGACGCGACCTCGCGGACGGGCCCTGGACCCTGCCGACACCGGACCGACCCGGCACCCGCGCCCGGCGTCAGCCCACGCCCGCGGTCCGGTCGTCGCCCAGGTGCTCGGGCACCCGTGCGGCCATGAAGCGGACGTTGCGGCGCAGCCGGAATCCCAGCGACTCGTAGAGGCGGATGGCGCCGGTGTTGCTCGCGGCGGTGTGCAGGAACGGGGTCTCGCCGCGCTCCCGGATGCCGTGCGCGACGGCCAGGATCAGCCGTGTGGCCAGGCCCTCGCCGCGGTGGCCGGGGTCCGTGCACACCGCGCTGATCTCGGTCCAGCCCGGCGGGTGGAGCCGCTCGCCGGCCATGGCGACCAGGGCGCCGTTCCGGCGGATGCCGAGATACGTGCCGAGCTCGACCGTGCGCTGTTCGAAGGGGCCGGGCTGGGTCCGTTCCACCAGGTCCAGCATCTCCGGCACGTCGGCGGGGCCGAGCCGGACGGCCTCGGCGTCGGGTGCCGCGTCCAGCCCGTCGTCCACGAGCTGCACTCCGTCGAGGCTGAAGACCACCTCCCAGCCGTCCGGGGTACGCCCGTCGAAACCGGCCAGCGGAGCCGCGCCCCCGGGACCGACCAGGGCCGCGAGGTCGGCCCAGTCGGCAGCGCCGGGATCGTCGGGCAGCGCCAGCCACGGAGACACGTCCAGGGGGTAGCGCAGCACGCGTCCGCGCCGTTCGGCGAAGTGGGCGTGGGGCCCGGTCAGGGAGCCGAGCGCCGGGTTGTCGAGGGGGTGACGGTCGGAGGGGCTCCCCTGCGTCTCCGGGCCCTCGAACCGTGTGGAGACGTACGCCTCGGTCATCTGCTCCCTCACTCTCCTTCGCGTTGGTCACCGGTCACCGTCGCCGTGACACCGCTCACCGTCTGTGCGTGTACGGGCCACCGGAGTCCGCTTCTGGGGCAAGGAAGATCGGGGCGCGGCTATTCCCGGGCCGCCGGAGAGTTCATACGCATGCAATGACCGGCGGCCGGTACCGGCTCGGAGCACGATCCCCGTGCGCGTACCGTTGAATGGTCAAGCAGCGATGCGTGCCGGACACCGGCCCGCGCCCGCACCGCACGTCACCCCGATCCGCGGGCCGCCGTCCCCGGCGACCCCGCTCGATCCGCGGGCCGCCGTCACCCGTGGCCCTGGAGGCACCACCCGTATGAACGTCACGCGAGGCTTCACCGGCCGCCCGCGCGTCCACAATCCCGGACTGCCGCCCGGCCAGTACGACGCCGGCGACGACTGGCCCGTCCTGTCGGCCGAGGTCACCCCGGACCTGGCGCCCGCCGACTGGACCCTGCGGATCGACGGCCTGGTGGCCGAACCACGGACCTGGGACTGGGAGCAGGCCCACGCGCTGCCCGCCTCCTCGTACGAGGGCGACATCCACTGCGTGACGAGCTGGTCGAAGTTCGGGGTGCGGTTCAAAGGCGTGTCGCTGGACACGTTCCTGGAGGCCGTACGACCCGACCCGGCCGCCACTCACGCGGTCGCCTACGCGCACACCGGGTACACCGCGAACCTGCCGCTGGCCGACCTCACCGGCGGGCGCGCGTGGATCGTGTGGGAGTACGACGGACGCCCGCTGCCGGCCGAGCACGGCGGCCCGGCGCGGCTGATCGTGCCCCATCTGTACTTCTGGAAGAGCGCCAAGTGGATCGCGGGCATCCGGATCCTCGACCACGACGAGCCGGGATTCTGGGAGCAGAACGGCTACCACGCCCGCGGCAACCCCTGGGAAGAGCAGCGTTACTCCGGTGACTGAGACCATGACCTTCGTACCGCCGACGCGGTTCGCCGTGCCCGGACGCATCGCGGTGGACACGCGGACGGCCACCACCTGGCAGACCGCCACGCTCACGGAGATCCGGCGCGAGACCCCGCACGCGGCGACCTTCCGGCTCGCCGTTCCCGCGTGGGCGGGACATCTGCCGGGCCAGCATCTGATGCTGCGGCTCACCGCCGGGGACGGATATGTGGCGCAGCGCCACTACTCCATCGCGTCCTCACCCGACGACACCGGGCACATAGAGCTGACCCTGGACCATGTCGACGGCGGCGAGGTCTCCGGCTGGTTCCACACCGTGGCCAGGACCGGCGACTCCGTCGAGGTCCGCGGTCCCAACAGCGGCTTCTTCGCCTGGCCCGGGGACCGGCCCGCGCTGCTCGTCGGGGCGGGTTCCGGCGTCGTACCGCTGATGTCGATGCTGCGGCACCACCGGGCGCGGTCCCTCGGCGTGCCGCTGCGCCTTCTGGTGTCGGCGCGCAGTCCCGAGGAGCTCATCTACGCCCGGGAGTACGGCGCCGAGACCACCGCCGTGTTCACCCGCGCGGCCCCCGCCGGTGTGCCCGTCGGACGTATGACCGCCGCACATGTGGCGCCGCTCCTGGCCGAACAGCCGCCCGGTGGGTGGGAGGCCTACGTCTGCGGTTCCAACGGATTCGCGGAGCACGCCTCACGCCTGCTGGTGGAGGCGGGGCAGCCGGTGGACCGGATCCGGATCGAGCGGTTCGGCTGAGTCGTCGGGGGCGGCCGGTGGGTTCGGCTTCGAAGGGTGCTGGTGGTCCCGGCGTCGTCGGATGCCGGCCGGTGCGGAGCGGGCGCCGTCCGATGAGTGCCGCGTAGGCCGGTCGGCGCCGAGTCCGGCGTCGGCCGGTGCCTCTGGGTCCGGCGTCGGCCGTGTCCGGTGGGTGCGGCGCAGGCCGGTCGGCCGATGAGTCCGGCGTCGGCGGGTGTGGGGTCAGCCGTGGGGGACCACGGCGATCGGGCACGTCACCCGGCGGATGACGGTCCGTGCCGCGCGGCCCAGGCGCTCGCCCGCCCGGCGGCCGATGATGAGCAGGCCTGAACCGGCCGACGCCCTCAGCAGATGGTCCTCGGGGAGACCGTGGATGACCCGTTCCGAGACCGGGGTGTCCGGGAACCTGTCGCGCCAGGGCCGGAGCGCGTGGCTCAGGGCGTGTCGTCGGCCGGCCTCCCGGCCGCGCGCGTCGCCGATCGACGTCACGGTGGCAGACGCCTCGGCCGGGGCGCGGTCGTCGTCCGGGGGCGAGGACCAGGCGTGCACCACCACGAGCGGTGCCGAGCGGACGGCGGCGGTCTCGAAGGCGTGACCGATCAGCCGGTCGGCGGCGTGCCGCAGGTCCAGGCCGAGGACCACGGGACGGTAGGGCACGGTGCCCGGAAGCGCGTCCCCTGAGGTGAACGCCCGCTCGTCCTCGGGTAGTTCACCCGCGCGGACGAGAACGACCGGGCGCTCCGCGGCGCCCGCGACGGCCAGGGCGACGGAGCCGGCCAGGAATCCCGCCGGCGCGGGATCACCGGTGTGACCGCGGGAGCCGACGACCAGCGTCTCCGACTCGGCGGCCGCCGCGAGCAGCGCGGGCACCGCGGGCACCTCGGTGTGACGCGCGATGATCTCCAACGCCGGGTGCGCGTAGGAGAGTTGGATAGCCGCCCGATCGAGCGCCGACCGGGCGCAGCCGGCGGGTACGTCGACGTCCGGAACACGCGCGACGACGGGCCGCGGTGTGCCCGCGTGCACGAGGCGCAGCGGGAGGCGGCGGCGTTCGGCCTCGCGGGCCGCCCAGTCGGCGGCGTCCAGGCCGGCGCGGGAGCCGTCGATTCCTGCGGTGATGGCGGGGCCGGTGTTCATGGGCGATGCCTTTCGGGGTGGGGGCGGATGGTGGCGGAACGCTGGTGGCGCACGGCGTCACCGTGGATCCGGCCCGGCGGGTGTATCCGGGCGGGGGCGGGGAAGTCGGGTGTGCGCCCGGGTGTCGCGGGCCGCGACGGCCGGTGTCCTGTCATCGGGGGCTCCTGTTCGTCGGCGTGGTGCTGCGCGGGTTCCACGGAGTGCGGGGATCAGTCGTCCGCCGGACAAGACCGGGCTGCCGGGCGTCGGATCGCCGACGGCGGTGGAGCCGATCGGGAAGCTGCGGCCGGGTGCGGTGAACCGGCCCTGAACGGCGGGTTGTTCGACGTCGAGGCCGGTGGGCTCAGGTCGCCTGTCATCGGCTCGGCGCGGGGCAGTGAGGAGGGGGCATGCGAACCCGGGTGCGCGGCTGGCGCTGGCGCCGGAATCCGCTGCGACGCCGCTCCGACGTCGTCGAGGCGTGGTGGGCGCTGGCCGTGGGTGTTCTGCTGTTCGTCGGCGCGCCGCTCCTGGGAGCGGGGGCGGCGTGGTGGACGTACGACGGCACGCAGGCGGACGCGGCCGCGCGGCGGGCCGTTCAGCACCATGTCCGGGCGGTGCTGATGGACGACGCGCCGACGACGGTGTCGTCGAGGCCGGCCGGCGGACGGCGCTCGCTCGCCGCGCTGGTGCGCTGGACCGGGTCCGACGGAAAGGCCCGGACCGGGCGGGTGGGCGTGCCCGCGGGTCTGCGGCGCGGCGCGCGCGTCGACGTGTGGACCGACGCGCGGGAACGGATCGTGCGTCCGGCTCCGAGTTCTTCGACGGTCCTCCAACAGGCTCTGGCCACGGGCGTGTTCGCCACGACGGGTGCGGCCTCGGCCGTCGTCTTCACGCATTTCTGCGTACGCCGGGCCCTGGGGCGCCGACGGCTGGCGCAGTGGGAGCACGACTGGGCCCGGACGGAACCGGAGTGGACCCGGCGCACGGCGTGAGGGACACCCCGGGGTCTCCCCCGTCCCCGGCAGGGCCGTAGCGGGGCTTCGGGGGTGGACGTACGGTGTGATCACCCGCGCCCGTGTGCCGAAAGGTGGTCCCCGATGGCCCTGTTCGACCTCCCGCTCGACGAACTCCGCGGCTACCGCAGCGCGTCCGCCGAGCCCGAGGATTTCGACGCCTTCTGGGCCAAGACCCTCCAGGAAGCCCGCGAGCACGATCTCGCCCCGCGCTTCGAGCCCGTCGCGATCCCGCTGAAGACCGTCACGGTCCACGACGTCACGTTCGCCGGGTTCGGCGGGCATCCCATCAAGGGCTGGCTGACCGTGCCGGCCTGGGCGAACTCCCCGCTCCCCACGGTCGTCGAGTTCATCGGCTACGGCGGCGGACGCGGGCTCCCGCACACGCATCTGCTGTGGGCGTCGGCGGGCTTCGCACACTTCGTGATGGACACCCGGGGTCAGGCGAGCGGGTGGGGCGGCGGCGACACCCCGGACCCCGTGGGCAGCGCGCCCGCCTTCCCGGGGTTCATGACACGCGGCATCGAGGACCCGGAGACCTACTATTACCGGCGGCTGTTCACGGACGCGGTGCGCGCGGTGGAGGCGGCCCGCTCGCATCCGTTGGTGGACGCCGGGCGCGTCGCGGCGCTCGGCGGGAGCCAGGGCGGCGGCATCACCCTCGC
Source organism: Streptomyces sp. NPDC028298 (assembly GCF_055565895.1). Taxonomy (NCBI): domain Bacteria; kingdom Bacillati; phylum Actinomycetota; class Actinomycetes; order Kitasatosporales; family Streptomycetaceae; genus Streptomyces; species Streptomyces sp. NPDC028298. The sequence goes on along the minus strand of NZ_JBVHTL010000003.1, from coordinate 468,693 downwards.
GGTCGGCGGACTCGTGCCGGACCTGGCGGCCATCGCCCCCGATGTGCCGTTCCTGTGCGACTTCCCGCGTGCCACCGTCCTCACGGACCGCGCCCCGTACCGGGAGATCGGCAACTACCTCAAGACCCACCGCGGCCGCACGGAGCGGGTGCGGCGCACGCTCTCCTACTTCGACGGGGTGCACTTCGCGGCGCGCGGCCGGGCCCCCGCCCTCTTCTCGGCCGCCCTGGAGGACCAGACCTGCCCGCCTTCGACGGTCTTCGCGGCGTTCAACGCCTGGGCGAACGACGACAAGGAGATCGAGGTGTACGACTTCAACGACCATGAGGGCGGCGGCCCCTACCAGCAGGCCGCGCAGTTGCGCTGGCTCCCCGCGCGCGTCTGAGGCCCGTGATGGACACGACGACGGCGGCACGACGCTTCGTGAGGGTATGGGAGCGGGCCTGGGCGGCCCACGACGTCGAGGCGATCCTGGAGCTCTACTCGGAGGCGTGCGTCCACCGGTCGATGCCGTTCCGGGAGCCCCACCGCGGCCGGGACGAGCTCGCCGCGTATCTCCGCTGGTCCTTCGCGTCCGAGATCACGGCCGACGTCCGCTTCTCCGACCCCTTGGTGGGCCAGGACGGCCGCGCGGTCGCGGAGTTCCGCGTCCTGGCACGGGAGGAGGACGGTCCGACCACCCTCGCGGGCTGTGTCTTCGTCCGCTTCGACGCCACGGGACTCGCGGTGGAGACCCGGGACTACTGGCACAGCGTCCAAGGGTCCGTACCCGCTCTTCCGTGGCGGACGACCTAGTACCGGAGCGGACCCGATACGCCTCTTCGCCCGGGAAGCACCTCCGGCGGTGGCGGAAATAGCGACGCCGACAATCCGTATTCCTGTCGACCGGAGACGCCTTTCTCCTCTCTGGCCAAAAGGCATTACGAGCGGCCGGAAACCGGGCTTCTACCCCGCTCCAAGTGGTGCCGATCTAGACATTCAGGGGCACATTCCGGTCCGGGGGGTCATGGATCCTTGCCGTATGCAGCCGCCCTGCAGGATCTTCGTGGGGAAAGCCCGAGTGACCCTGTTCGCATGTTGAATGAAGGAGAAGTCGTGATTTCAAGGACGCTGAGGGTAGCCCGTTCCGTGGGCGTGGCGGCGGCGGCCACCCTGGCCGTCACGATGGCCATGCCCACCGGCAACGCATTCGCCATCGACCACATAGAGTGCCGTGGCGGGGCGGACTACCTGAAGATCTGGTCGCACCTGGACGGGAGGTCCAGCGTGGACTGCTACGCCAACAAGGGCCGGACCAGCTTCGGCTCATGGTGGGTGGACCGCATTTCGACGGGCAACAACGATCTCATCTACTACGACGCGAACGGCGACTCGGTGCGCATCAACCGGTGGACCGACATCACTTTCCCGAGTCGTCCCCCGCTGGTCAAGGACATCGAAATCCTCTAGCGGACGATCGGGAAACTCCTCGGGAGCACGCGTACCGACGCGCGCCCCGCTCCGGGTACGCGTTCATTCCCGAACGGAATTGAATTCCGCATCGCGATCAACCGAATCGACTCCAGAATATCGATACAGGTCGCGCGATTTTCGCGCGGCCTGTATCGGCCTGTTCCCGTAGCGTTCCGGGGGCATGATCACGGGCACGCCGGGAGAAGAGAGATCCCCACCAAAAACGGTCGTGTCAGAAGAGGCCGGCCCACTGCGCGTCGACGCTCCAGGTGTTCGCTCCCGCCGCGTAGTCGGCGAAGAGCGCGGCCACCTCGTCCCGCCCGCTCAGCACGCAACGGTAGTGGCGTTCCATCGAGCCTTCCCGGTGTTCGACGGCGAAGCCGTCCGTGGCCAGGCCCGCGTTGGGACCGTGGCCGACCTGCAGGAAGTAGCCGCTGCGCCGCTCCAGGATCAGGAACCAGTTCTCCGCGGACAGTCGGCGCACGGCACGCTCGATCACCTCGGGGTCCGCGTCCTCGACCGTCAACCCGACGCACGGCCGAAGGCTCAGCCCGTCGGCCCCGCGCTGCGCGGGCGGACGGTGCAGCACCTGGGCCTGCGGGTCGAGGCAGACCAGACCGTGCCGGCCGGCGAGGTCCACCACCTCGGGCGCCGTGCCGTCGGCCCGGCTCCAGGACATCGGCATGATCACATGTGCGGCGGAGACGTCGAGGCCGGCTGCCCAGGGTGACGCCTCCGCCAGCGCGTCGTCGTCCACCGTGGACGAAAGCTCGGGGAACCGGTCGGTCAGTTCCCGGTGGAAGGCGGCCACGGCCTCGTTCGCCACGACTCCGGCTCCGGTCGGGTCGCCGTCGCACAGCCGCTCGTACGTGCGCGTGGCGTCGGCGACCGAGACGCGCCCGGACTCGAACCACACCGCAAGGTCAAAACTCACGTCGCCTCCATCCGCCGAACCCCGACGCGGGGAGCCTACGGCCGGCCGCTGACAACGCCTCCCCCGCACCGGAGCATCGAGGCGGGCATCCTCTACGCCGACGCCCCGTCACCCGTCGGCGCTTCGAGCAGTTCCAGCTCCTCCGGGGCGAGCCGCAGGGCGCCGGCCGCGATGTTCTCGTCGAGGTGGGCCGGGTCGGCCGTGCCCGGGATGGCCAGCACATGCGGCCCCCGGTGCAGGGTCCAGGCGAGCCGCACCTGCGCCGGCGTCACTCCGTGGGCACGGGCGACCGCGCGGACCCTCTCGTCCCGCTCCTGCCCGGCGGCCGCCTCCCGGCGCAGCCCCGAGACCGCGAAGAACGGGACGAAGGCGATGCCGAGCTCGCCGCAGAGATCCACCAGTCCGCTCTCGTCGGCCCCGCGCGCGTCGAGTCCGTAGGAGTTCTGCACGCACACGACCGGGGCCAGGGTCCGCGCCTCGGAGACGTGCTCGGGGCCCACGTTGGACAGGCCCAGATGACGGATCAGGCCCGCCTCGCGCAGTTCGGCGAGCGCCCCGAAGTGCTCGGCGACGGAGTGCATGTCCCGGCCGTTCCGGCGCAGGTTCACCACGTCGAGATGGTCCCGGCCGAGCTGCCGCAGATTCTCCTCCACCTGACCGCGCAGTCGGTCGGGACGGACCATGGGGTACCACGCGCCGGACGGCTCACGGCCCGGCCCGACCTTGGTGACGACGACCACGTCGTCCCGGCGGGACGACAGCGCGCGGTTGATCAGCTCGTTGGCCGAGCGCAGCGGGGAGAAGTAGAAGGATGCCGTGTCGATGTGGTTGACGCCCTGGTCGACCGCCCGGCGCAGCAGGCCGACCGCGAGGTCGCGGTCGATCGGCGGGCCGTCCGAGTTCCCGGCCATGCCGTTGCCGGTCAGCCGCATCGCTCCGTAGCCGATCCGGTTGACCTCCAGGTCGCCCAGTTTCCAAGTCCCCGCGTCCGCCGCGCTCACTGCGTACCGTCTCCTCTCGTCCCCGGCCTGGGTGGACGGTCGCGTCTCCGTCCGGCCGGAGCCAGGAGTATGCGGCGGCCTCGGGGTGCTCCGACAGGGGTGCCGGCCAGGCGAATTGTCACACTCGAATCGGGAACGAACCTTCCCTGCCCGGCCGTTGAATCCGCAGACGGAGCATCGGACGGACGGGCTGAGGGACCTTCCGCTGGACCGGCCGAGTGACCTTCGGTCCGGGGTCCCGCGAACCCACGGTCCGGGGCCCTCGATCGGCGCCCGGCCAGGGACTTTCGGACACGACGGGGTGGGCGGATCTCCCGATCTCGCGGCCCCGGAAACAGGGGCCGGCCGAGGTACGTGATCGGTCCGACGAGCCCGCGCATCGCCCCCGGATCAAGGAAGTCCGCACGCGAGGCCACCGGGAGCGGCGCGCCGCGAGCGCGGCGCGGGGCCACCGGAAGCGCGGGCGGAATTCGGCCGAAGTCCCCGAACGCTCTTTGCTAGTGGTTTAGACCAATGCTACATGTGGTGGCGCACCGAGCTCACACGGCTACTTCATGTCACCATCCAGGAGGCGCGGTCATGGCCCGCACCACCCATCCGACCGACCACGAACCGCTCTACGCGCGGATCGCCGCGCAACTGCTCGGCGAGCTGCGCGACGGGATCATTCCGCCCGGCGAACGGCTGCCGGGGGAACGCGAGTTGTCCACCCGCTTCGGCGTCAGCCGGGAGACCGTACGGCAGGCGCTGCACATGCTGCGGCGCGACGGCCAGGTCTCCACCGACCGACGCGGCAGCCATGCGACGCTGTCCGGCACCGGCGCCGAACACGTCCCGTCCCTCGACTTCCCCGTCGGCGCGCACACGGGCGAACCCGAAGGGTGCCGCCGTACCACCGTGACCTGGGAGACCCCCTCACCGGAACACGCGAAGGCCCTCGGACTCGCCCCGCGGCGGGCGACGTTGGTCCATCGCTACGAGTCGGCCGCGACCGACGGAAGCGGGCTGCGCTCGGCCGTGACGTCGTTCTCCGCCATCGCCGTGACCGAGGTGGAGGAGCTCGCCCGCTACCGCGACCGCGCGGACGGCCACGCCTCGGCGCAGCTCTCACGCGCCTACGACTGGATGCGCAAGGCGGGGCTGACCCTGCACCACCGGGACGCGATCACCAGACTCCCGCAGTCGGTACGGGTCACCCGTCGGGTGCACGACCAGTACGACCGTCCGCTGGAGATCACCGACCTGACCGTGGACGCCCGACAGGACGCCCTGGTCTACGAGTTCACCCTGCCGGCGGCCGACTAGCACCGGAGGCGGGGTACGGCGTCACGCGCCGCCGACGGGCGCTCCCGGGGTGTCCTCACGTGTGGCCACGACCATGCGGGCCCGCGGGCTTCCGTCCCGTCGGCGGCCGAACTCGTCCAGCGCGTGGAGCTCCGTCCGGAATCCGGCCCGCGCCAGCTCCCGCTGGACGTCGCCGAGCCGGAACGTGCGGTAGTACATGACGAAGGTCGGGCGCCGGACGGCGTTGCGCACCCGCATCACCGTGTCGAAGCCCAGCAGGGCCCAGTACCAGGGGGAGGCGGGGCCCGGCGGAGCCATGATCGGGAAGGCGAAGCGCCCGCCCGGACGCAGGACGGCGTGGACGCCGGAGAACAGCCCGGGCAGCTCCCGCGGCAGAAAGTGCCCGAAGGCGCCGAAGCTCACGACCAGGTCGAACACGGACCCGAAGGGGAGGTCGCGGGCGTCCGCCCGCACGAAGGCGACCGCCGGCGACCGGCCCTCACCCCGCGGAGACCGCTCATCGACGGCCGCGAGCCGTGAGCGCCCGACCGTCAGCATGCCCGCGCTGATGTCGACCCCGGTGACGCTGTCGCGGCACAGCTCCCGCAGGACCTCCATGCCCGCGCCGGTGCCGCAGCAGAGGTCGAGTCCGGCGTCGAACGGCCCCATCGGCTCCAGGGCGCTCCCCACGGCTTCGAGGATCGTGTCCGGCGTCCGGAACGGCGTGTGGTCGAACTTGGGCGCGAGCAGGTCGTAGCCGCGTTCGATCGACGAGAGGGCCTGCACGGCCAGCTCGCGCAGGGTGGGACCTTGCGGGGTGAACATCTCGCCGAGCTTAGGACCTGTCCGGCCAGGAGGGCGGAAGATCCCGACGGCGCCATGCGGCGGACAGCGACCGAACGGCGGCCCGTGGGGCAGCGGACGCGCGGTGCGCTGATCTATCGTCCGGGGCATGACCTCGTTCCGCCCCGCCCCCGCCTGGCTGGCCGACGCCGTCTTCTATCAGATCTATCCGCAGTCGTTCGCCGACTCGAACGGTGACGGCATCGGCGACTTCGCCGGCATCACCGAACGCCTCGACCACCTGGCGTGGCTGGGCGTCAACACCGTATGGCTCAACCCGTGTTTCGTGTCCCCGTTCGGCGACGCCGGGTACGACGTCGCCGACTATCTGCGGGTCGCACCCCGCTACGGAACCTCCGGCGACCTCGCCCGCCTCGTCGACGCGGCCGGCCGTCGCGGCATCCGCGTGCTCCTCGACCTTGTGGCCGGTCACACCTCCGACCGACACCCCTGGTTCCGGGCCGCGATGGACGATCCGGCCGACGACCGCTACATCTGGGCGCCGGAGGGCCAGGCCCCGGACGGCTTCGTCCCCTCACCGGGGACCCGTCCGGGGGCGTATCTGCCGAACTTCTTCGCGTTCCAGCCCGCGCTCAACTTCGGTTACGGACGGGCCCGTCCGGACGAGCCCTGGCGCCTGCCGGTCGACGCACCGGGTCCGCGCGCCAACCGGGCCGAGCTGCGCACGGTGATGGACCACTGGCTGGGCCTGGGCCTGGCCGGCTTCCGGGTGGACATGGCCGCCTCGCTCGTCAAGGACGACCCGGACAAGCGGGAGACGGCCGCGATCTGGACGGAGTTGAGACACTGGCTGGACGGCGCGCATCCGCAGGCCGTGCTCCTCTCGGAATGGGGCGAACCGGAGGTGTCCGTCCCGGCCGGGTTCCACGCGGACTTCTTCCTCCAGTTCGGCGGCCCCACCGACGGGCTGGCCCTGCGCTCGCTGTGGAGCAACGGGGAGGGCACGGTCAACGAGGCCTGGGACCCGCTCGACTGCTTCTTCGACGCCGGGGGCCGCGGTTCACCGGGCCCGTTCCTGGAGGCCTGGCGGCAGGCCTCCGGCGCGGTCGGCGAGGCCGGCTTCATCGCGCTGCCGACCTCCAACCACGACTTCTCCCGTCTCAACTGCGGCCCCCGCACGGCCGGTCAGCTTCCCGTCGCGTTCGTCTTCCAGCTCACCTGGCCGACCCTTCCGGCGATCTACTACGGCGACGAGATCGGCATGCGTTACGTCCCGGGGCTGCCCGACAAGGAGGGCAGCGTGCTGGGACCGCGCTACAACCGCGCGGGTTCCCGTACGCCGATGCAGTGGGACGAGGGCCCCAACGCCGGTTTCTCCACGGCCCCTTCCGACCGGCTGTACCTCCCTCTCGATCCGTCCCCGGACCGCCCGACGGTCGCCGCCCAACGAGCCGACGACACCTCGCTCCTGGGGCTCGTACGCCGTCTGGTCGCGCTGCGCACCGGCACGCCGGAGCTGGGGCCGGCCGGCTCGGTCGAGGTGGTGCACGCCGGATACCCGTTCGTGTACGTGCGCGGCGGCCGCTATCTCGTCGTCGTCAACCCGCGCCGGGAGCAGGCGAGTTGTCCCGTCGAGGTGACCTCCGGCGTCCGCCCCCTGGAATCGGACGGCGTCGAGATCGGCACCGGCACCGGCACCGGCACCGGCACCGGCACGGTGAACGCCCGGGGATTCGGCTACGGCGTCTTCGAACTCACCGAGCCACGGGCCGGGTCAGCCGCCCAGCCGTAGCCCGGCGAGCCAGACGTCCGGGGCGCTCGGGACGCCTTCCGCGGCCGGGGCCGCCCACACGGCGGCCCGCTTCGGCCGCGCGCGGCGCGCGAGCAGCACTCCGAGGGCTCTCCTGGCGCTCCGCACCGGGACGGAACTCGCCGCCGGTGCGGCCGCCCGGACGGCGGGGCCAGGGGCGGGCGCGGGGACCGTCGAGGGTGCGGCGGCGCCCGCCGCGCATACGCGGGCCGACAGGGTCGTGGGGGTTGCCTGGGCAGTCATGGGATGGAACCTCCTGGGCGTCGGAAGAGCGGCGGCGCCGCCCCCGGTCCGACCACGGCCGGGAGGCGCCTTCACCCCACCGACGAAGGGCCCCTACGCGGATCGACACTCCGCGAGCCGCTTCTCCAGAAATCTCCGCTCGGCCGCGTTCTCCACCAGCGCGAGGGCCCGGTCGTACGCCTCGGCCGCCTCCGTCGTGCGCCCGGCGCGGCGCAGCAGGTCCGCGCGAGTGGCGGGCAGCAGGTGGTACGCGTCCAGCTCGCCCTCCGCCTCCAGTTCGGCGACCAGCGCGAGGCCCGCGTCGGGGCCTTCGGCCATGCCCACCGCGACCGCCCGGTTGAGGCGGACCACGGCGGAGGGTACGAAGCGCCGGAGCTCGCCGTAGAGGCCGGCGATGTCGGCCCAGTCGGTCTCCTCGGCCGTGGCGGCCGTGGTGTGACAGGCCGCGATGGCGGCCTGGATCTGGTAGGGGCCGGGGCGGCCGCGGCGCAGCGCGGTCTCCAGGAGCGCGGCGCCCTCGTCCGCCTCGGCGGTGTCCCAGGCCGTACGGTCCTGGTCCTCCAGGGTGACCAGGTCGCCGGAGGCGTCGACGCGGGTGCCGCTGCGCGCGTCGTGGAGCAGCAACAGCGCGAGCAGTCCGAGTACTTCGGGCTCGTCGGGCATGAGGCGGGCCAGGACGCGGGCCAGCCGGATGGCCTCCGCGGAGAGGTTCGCGCGCACCAGATCGGCGCCGGCCGTGGCGGCGTACCCCTCGTTGAAGAGCAGATAGAGCACGCCGAGGACACCGGTGGTGCGTTCGGGCAGGAGGTGCGCGGGCGGCACGCGGTAGGGGATGCCGGCGTTGCGGATCTTCCGCTTGGCGCGCACCAGCCGCTGCGCCATCGTCGCCTCGGGGACGAGGAAGGCGCGGGCGATCTCGGGCGTGGTGAGCCCGGCCAGGGTGCGCAGGGTGAGGGCCACCCGGGCCTCGATGGCCAGCGCCGGGTGGCAGCAGGTGAAGACCAGCCGCAGCCGGTCGTCGTGGACTCCGCTCTCCTCGTCGGGATCCGATCCGTACGGGCTGTACATGCTGTACGGACCGTACGGGTCGTACGGTCCCTCGTCGCGTGCCGACACCGCCACCTCCCGCAGCTTCCGCGCTCCGACCGCCTCGCGGCGCAGCACGTCCAGGGCGCGGTTGCGCGCGGTCGCGGTCAGCCAGGCGCCGGGGCGGCGCGGCACTCCGTCGCGCCGCCACCGGTCGAGCGCCTGGGCGAAGGCGTCCTGCGCGCACTCCTCGGCGAGGTCCCAGTCGCCGGTCATCCGGATCAGGGTGGCGACGACCTGGCCCCACTCCTCACGGAACGCGGCCGCGACCGCCTCCTCGACCCCGTCGTTCACTCCCAGAGCGGCCGCACCTCCACGGAACCGCCGCCCAGCGCCGCCGGATGCCGGGACGCGAGCGCGATGGCCTCGTCGAGGTCGGCGACCTCGATGATGTCGATGCCCGCCACGTACTCCTTGGCCTCGACGAACGGCCCGTCGGTGAGCAGGACTTCGTCGCCCTGGACGCGGACGGTGGTGGCGTCGGCGGCCGGCCGGAGCCGGGCGCCGCCCGTCACGACGCCGCGCTCGCGCACCTCCTGGAGGTACGAGGTGAAGCGGGGGTCGTCGGCCATCTCGTCGGGGCCGAGCTCCTCGCCGTCGACGGGAGTGCAGATGAACAGCGCGTATTTCATGACCGCGTCGCCCCGGCCGGCGGGCTGCCGGCGTCCGACGGCACCGACATGTGCTGGTGCACGATCCGCCAGCGGTCGCCGGCCGCGCGGTAGCCCGTGGTGACGCGGGTGGTGGAGTCCAGCGTCGTGCCGTCGGTGAGCGGGGCGCGCAGGCGCACCAAGGCGTGGCTGAAGGCGACGCTCTCGTCGATGCGGACCCGGAAGTCCAGCACCTCGCGGTCGGCGGGGCCCGCGAGGGCCGCGAACCACTCCTCCTGCGCCTTGCGCAGGGCGTCGGCACCGCTCTGTTCCATGCCGCTCACGGGGTGGAAGACCTCGACGTCGGGGGCGTAGCAGGCCATGGCCCGGTCGAGGTCCCGTTCGCGCAGGGCCTCGGTGAGCTCGGCGTCGAGTCGGCGGATCTCGCCCTCGGCGTCCTCGTCCTCCCAGAAGGCGCGGATCTCCATGGCGCCGATGGTGGCGACGGGGTGCTTCGCGGCGGCCTCGATCGCCTCCTCCATGGTGGCGCAGTCGAGGATGTCGAAGCCGGCGACGTACTCCTTCGTCTCGGCGAACGGCCCGTCGGTGCGGAGCACTTCACCGTCGCGTACCCGGACGGTGACCGCGTCGGCGGGCAGCCGGAGCCGGTGGCCGTGCAGCCGGACGCCGCGCTCGGCGCCCAGTTCCTCGACCCACGGTTCGACGGGCGCCATCCCGGACGCGTCGGCGGTGTCGTCGCCACAGACCAGCAGCATGTACTTCATGGTTCCTCCTGGTACTCATCGAGCTTCCTACACCCCACCGACGGACGGCGCCCCGGTGAATCGACAGGCGGCGAAAAACTTTTTCTCGAAGACCGTCAGACGCGGGAGGTGCCGGGCCGCACGGGAAGGACCTGGACGCTGTTGCCGACGAAGCTGGTCTGCTGGGTGAGCTCCGACTCGGACACGGCGAGGTCCAGGTCGGGGAAGCGGATGAACAGCCGTTCGAGGGCGATGGTGGCCTCCGTCCGGGCGAGCGGCGCGCCGAGGCAGTAGTGGGCGCCGTGCCCGAGGGAGAGGTGGCGGACGGCGTCGGGGCGCCCGGGGCGGGTGACGTCGAAGAGGTCGGCGTCCGGCCCGTGGGCCGACCGGTCGCGGCCCGCGGCCGTGTAGCCGGCGAGGACGGGCGTGCCCTGGGGGATGACGGTCCCGTCGACGGTCAGGTCCCGTACCGGGTAGCGGAAGGGGAAGTAGCTGACGGGGGCGTTCCAGCGCAGCGTCTCCTCGACGACGTCCCCCCAGCTCGCCTCGCCCTTGAGGACCAGGTCGAGCTGGTCGCGGTGTCCGCACAGCGCCCGTACGGCGTTGGTGATCAGGTTCAGGGTGGTCTCGTGCCCGGCGATGATCATGAGCACGAGGGTGCCGATGAGTTCCTGCTGGCTGAGCCGGTCGCCGTCCTCGTCCCGGGCGGCGATCAGCGCGCTGGTGAGGTCGTCGCCGGGGTTCTCGGCGCGGGCGGCCGCGACAGCGCTGAGCACGGCGACCAGTTCGCGGTTGGCGGCGACGGCCGCCTCGGGGCCGATGTCGGTGGCGACGACCTGGTTCGTCAGATGGTGGAGCCGGTCGCGGTACTCGGCGTCGACACCGAGGAGTTCTCCGATGACGCTCATCGGCAGCGGGAGCGCGAAGTGTCGGCGCAGGTCGGCCACTCCCCCGCCCGCCTCGGCCGCCGCGTGCAGGCCGTCGAGCAGCTCGGAGGTCAATTCCTCCACGCGGGGCCGCAGTTGCTCGACACGGCGCGCGGTGAACGCCTTGCTGACGAGGGATCGCAGCCGCCGGTGGTCGTCACCGTCCGCGGTCGTCATCCCCTGCACGGTGGCGAAGGTCATGAGCGGCCAGCCGGCGGCTATCCTCCCCTCGCGCAGGGCCGTGAAGTGCTGGGCGCCCTTGGCGACGTCCGGGTGCGCGAGGAACTCCTTCAGCGCCTCGTGCCCGAGCACCACCGCGCCCTCCACCCCACCGGGCAGCTCCACCGTCGCGACGGCGCCCCGCGCGAGCAGCCGCGCGTTGTCGGCGTGCGGGCAGCCGCCCGCGGGGTCCAGGCGGTGCGGTGTGACGGACGACGTGTCCACCGTGTTCTCCTTGCTGCTGGGCCGAGTTGACGGTCGTACGACGCCGACAGGCCCCGTACGACGATCGATTGTGCCTGCTCAGAGCAGCGCGCGCAGCACCTCGGCGAAGCCCTTCGGGTGGGTCAGGTTGCCGTTGTGACCACCGGGGAAGCGGACCGGCGCGACGCCGAGTCCGGCGGCCAGTTCCTCGGCGCAGCGGTAGTCGAACACCTGCCGTGGCGTGGTGTGCCCGGCCGCGGGGACGATGCGGACCGGCCCCTCGCGGAGCGCCGCGATCTCGGCCCGTCCGAGTTCGGCCCGGCTCATGGTCAGGGCGTCGTACGCGATGAAGAAGGTGAAGTTCGCCTCGCGGGACGCGTCCAACGGGGCCATTCTGGCGCCCGGTTCGACGTCCTGGCGGGCCGGGTCGATGCCGAGGATCTCGCCGATCCTGCGCACCCCGGCGATCCAGCCGTCCCTGCGGAAGACCTCCCGCATCTCGTCCAGTTCCCGCCGCGCGCGCAGTTTCTCGGCTTCGGGCAGCATGCCGGGGATGGCCGGCTCGTGAGCGACGAGAGCGCTCAGCCGCTCGGGGCGTCGCCGGGCGAGGCGGAGCCCGATGACGGCGCCCATGCTGCACCCGAGCATCAGGGCGGGCCCGTCGGCGAGATGGGCCAGCAGCCGGTCCACGTCGTCCACGTGCTCGTCGAGCGTGGCGCCGCGGGCCGGGTCGTCGAGGACGCTGCGGGACAGACCGCGCCGGTCGTACGTCACCACCGTGTACGCGTCGACGAGGTGGTCGACCAGCGCGTCGCTGCGGTTGGCGTCGCCCTCGCCGCTCTGCGACACGAGCAACAGGGGCCCCTCACCGCGCACTTCGTAGTGGAGGGCGGCGCCGGGGACGGACAGTGAGCCGGTACGGGTTTCCTGCATGACGGGCTCCTCACGCGGTCGTTCGCGGACACCGTTCGGCGTCGCGTCCCCCCGAACATAATCCATCATTTTTGATGCATCAAGCCAGATGTATCATCTCTGATACATCTGGCTTGATACGATCTGGAGCCATGAACGGAGCGGAACTCTTCCTGCTGGGCCGGACCCTGATGAAGATCGGCGAGGAGGCCATCCCCGCAGAGGGCGTCGGCCGCCGGTCCACGAGCACCCGGTCCATGCTGATCGTGATGCTGGACGTGTACGCCAACCCCGACACCACGGTCGGCGAGGTCGCCGTCCGCACGGGCATGCCGCAGAGCGCCGTCTCGGCCTGCGTGGCCCGCCTCAAGGAGGCGGGCTCGGTCCTCACCGCGACCGACCCCGCCGACCGCCGCCGCTCCCTGATCCGGCGCAACCCCGAGATCGACGGGCGCCGGGCCGAGGTCGCGGCGACCCCGGTCGACGCCGCGCTGGGCGCCGCTCTCGGCACGGAGGACGAGGCGGAGATCGCCGAGACGGTCGCCCTCCTGGAACAGCTCGCCGAACGGCTGTCACCCGACGTCCTGGGGCGCCTGCGCTGACCTGACCGGGCCTGACCGGGCCTGGCCGGGCCTGGCCTGACCGGGGAGACCGGCCCGGAGACCCGGAGGCGCCCCGCCACGGGAAGCGGAAACCGCACCCGCCTCCGTACGCTCGTAGGGACACGTTTCCTTGGATCGCCCGGGTGCGGTCCCGGAGGTGACCGGCATGCGTGCCTCGCTGATACAGCTCTCCGTGGACGACGCGGACTCCGCGGACGAGCGCCGTCACCGGGCGGCCTCGCTGGTCCGCGCCCGGGCGGGCGACGACCTGGTGGTCCTGCCGGAGCTGTGGGCGGCCGGCGCGTGGGCGTACGACCGCTGGGAGCAGGACGCCGAGGGCCTCGACGGCCCCACCGCGGAGGCCATGTCCGCCGCCGCACGCGAGGCCGGAGTCTGGCTGCACGCCGGATCCGTCGTCGAACGGGACACGGACGGGACCCTGTACAACACGGCGCTGCTCTTCGACCGGGCCGGTGAACTGCGGGGGTGCTACCGCAAGATCCACCGGTACGGCTTCGACACCGGTGAGGCGACCCTGATGGGTGGGGGCGACGCCATCGTCACCGTGCCCACCGACTTCGGGGTGATCGGCCTCGCCATCTGCTACGACCTGCGCTTCCCCGAACTCTTCCGGGGCCTGCTCGACGCGGGCGCAGAGCTGATCGCGATCCCCGCGGCCTGGCCCGCGGCCCGGCTCACCCACTGGCAACTCCTGACCCGCACAAGGGCCTTGGAGGAACAGGTCTTCCTCCTGGCGTGCTGCACGACCGGCACACACGGCGGCATGCGGCAGGGCGGCCACAGCGTGGTCGTCGACCCCTGGGGAACCGTCCTGGGCGAGGCCCGCACGGCGGAGGAGACCCTGACCGTGGACCTCGACATGGCCCAGGTGGCCCTGATGCGCTCCGAACTCCCGGTCCTACGCGACCGCGTGCTGGCCATCGAGGCCCCTGGGCGGCGGTGAATCCGGCGGCGCTGATGGAGCCCTGGAAGAACAGGCCGTACGAGGCACACGTCCACTTCATAGATGACCCGGCCTGGGCAGGAGCGACCGTGGACGAGGCCGTGAATGCGATCCGCCTCGACGAGAACCTGCCCGTCGTCTTCCTCGCCGACCGGACAACCATGCAGTGCGAGAGCCACCCCTTGCTGGCGGTCACCACGCTGACGCGGGAGGACTGTCTGGACGACGAGGACTACGAGCAGTTGACCGAGTTCGGCCGTGAGTTCCGCACCACCCCCGCAGGAGTCCACGACGTCCACGCCAACCTGGACATCGGCAACCTGGGCTTCGAGGAGTACGCCGCATGGGCCCACGATGATCCCGAGCGGATCTACCGGTCCTTCTGAACAGAGTTCTCGGAAACGGGGACAGAGCCAGATTCAGAGAGAGGCAGTGGCATGGAATCCCCACCCGCTACAAGACCGCGACCATCCACCTGGCCGGACTCCATATCGCTGGCCCTTTCCTCTGGTCAGCCTCATGATCAGAGCCTTGCAGCCAGCCCGAGGGACAAGCCGTGCGCGACAATTACCCGACCTTCCCAGGGTTCGAGTCCGTCCACCTTGAGGACAGCTACGTCTTGGACATCACCGTCCATCCATCTGTCCTGAGACTTCAGCTCGATCTGCTGCTGTTGCCTGGCCACCCGGAGTACGGGACCCCTCTGCCTGGAGATCGCGCCTGCTTCCGGCGGGCCACGATCGTCTTCTCACCCGTACGTGACCTGCGCTGGACGGACCAGGACGTCGGCAGGCCCGCAATGGACGCGAGCGGCACTCTCGACTTCGGATCAGTCGACTCTCTTACCCGCGACCAGGACAACTACGAACTGCAGGGGGACTGGGGCACGATCCTTCTGAGGTCAAGCCCGCCCTCGCTGTCAATCGATCCGTCGCCCTCACGTGATCCAATCGAAACCGCCTAGCCGCGTAGTGGGCGATTTAGCAAACAGACCACGCCGCGGTGGCTGGCTCCGTACGCTTTACCGTGGACTCACTGGAGCAATAGTCAAGAGTTGTGGGTGAGCCGAGTCCGACCACGGGCCGGGGTGGGCCGAGTTTCAGGCGGCCTGCAGGATGTCCCCATGAGCTTGCGCTACGAGATGGTCTTCACTTGCTTCCTGAGGGACGACACACCTGAGTCGGTTCTTGACGCACTCCGCTGGCACATGGGCCTGCGCGCCGACAGACCCGAGCCTGTCGGAAATGATGAGTACCCGCATCCCCTGCTGACTCCAAATTCGGACAGCAGCACGCACCTGGCCGGTGGTGAGCTCGCGAACCTGGTACACCAGTCCCGGGGCTCTCGTGATGTCTGGGGACTCTTCGTCCGCGTCCTCTGGCCGGACGCCATATTGGAGGAGGCTGTAGCGATCCTCGAATTGCTGGCTCCGCACGTGGACGAGCCTGGCTACGGCGGTTACTTCCGTGAGGAAGCCGACGCCTGGCCCTCCGTTTACATGTTCCGCGAAGGAACGTACGACGTGACCGGGCCCATGTCGGACTTCCGACGAGACATCGATGCCAGCGTTGGCGGCCAGCGCCGCGGGTGACCTTGGTCCGCAGCTTCACCGTGCTGAAGGTCGACTCGATCGGATTCGTCGTGCGCAGGTGGAACCAGTGCTCAGCCGGGAAGTCGTAGAACGTCAGGAGTTCAGAGGCGGTAGTCGACGCTGATGGGGTGCAGACGAAGTTCGTCCGCGGTCCGGTGCCGGTCGCATCCGTGCCGCAGGTACACGCGCAGGGTCTGCTCCCAGTCCGGGGGCTCGTCCAGCGATGACACCACCCCCGCGCAGCGGGCTAAGCGCGTGTCGCCGCAGCAGGGATTCCGGACTCTCTCAGTTTGCGGGCCAGGTGTTCCATCTCCGGAAGCGTTCCTGAATAGTCACCGTTCACCACGCGACGAGCCACGTCCTTGGCACTCGTCAGGTCGACACCGAGTTCGGATCGCAGCACTCGCATGATGGCAACACCCTTGGCCGGAGGGCTACTCACCCGCAGACTTGCGGAGCCGTGCTCGGAGAGCAACTGATCCCGCCGTTCGGCCGGTACGTCGTCGCCGCACACGGCCATCGCGCATCCACAGGCGGAACACGTCGCATCGACGTCCCACCGCAAGCGGCCGCCCACGAGGGCCTGCGTCCCCCAACACGCCATCTCCGTACCGCAATCCTGGCACTCCGCGGAGTACCTGACGGACTCGGAAACCGTCTGCTCCATCCCCACCCCCGGCCCACCGACGTGACGACCCTGTGAACCGACCACCGCGGCAAAGGTGGTTGACTCGTATCGTCCGAAACTCCTCGTCGCCCGGGGCGATTTCCCGACCCACGGAACCAGCGATGAATATATGGCCATGGGCTTTGCAGGGTTGCCGGCAGGGAGTGGACGATCAGGGGCTCGAAGAGTCGGAGGTTCAGCTACGAGTCGTAGGAAGCCTGAACTGCTATGACTTGCCTCCCTTTCGGCTGCGGCACACCACGATCACCGGTAGCTCTTCCCCGACCGGAGGGTCGTGATTAGGGTGTCGTGATGCCTACGGATCATTTCGCCTGGTCGTCGATCGCCGCCGAGGGCTTCCCCTTTCCTGAAGGGGTTCCGGCACCCCTGGTCAGCGACGAGCTGTCGGCCATGCTGGTCTCCCCTGACCCCGAGATCCGCGATGATCAGGCGTACACGGCCGCCGCGCGCTGGATAGATGACGGCTGTCTCGATGAGGTGCTTGAGAACCTCGGGGACACGGCCGCGGGTCGCTTCACGCATCCCGAGATCCAGGCGCGGACGTTCGCCCCGCTCGTCCTGCGATGCGTGCTGGCGCGCTCAGTTGCTGCCCCCGGCGCAGTGCCGCGAGCCGCCGCCGAGCGTTGGTATGCCCCCTTCACCGCCTGGTATCCGGCTGAGCGCGACACCCGTGGCTGGGACGACTCCCTGGGCTGGCTGCACGCCGTCGCCCATGGCGCCGACGCGGCCGCGGCGTTCGCGCAGGCGTTGCCGGAGCGGCGAGCGGAGTTGCTGGAGCTGTGTGCCCGCCGGATGACGGCTGCGGTCGACTACCGATACGTACAGATGGAGGATGCCCGTCTGGCCCGGGCGATCGGCCGCATCCTGCTCGTGCCCGGCCTGCCGGCCGAGCAGGCCACAGGGTGGCTGAGCGTGGTGACCAAGGCGCTGGAGGGCGGCGGTTACGGCCCGGTGCCTCCGTGGGCGTTCAACACGATGGCGACCCTCCAGTCGCTGCATCTGCATCTGACCCGCGGCCTCGCCGAGGGAGGGGTTCCTTCCCACGCCGCCGTCGTTGCCGAAGAAGTGGCCACCATCCTGCGCCTGCCCTATCACTGGCTCGCCTGACAGGCGGCGCAAGCTGGTTACGGTCCAGCGATGATCTCGACGGGCTGCCGCCCGAAAGGTACAAGCCCCCGCAGTTCAGGGGCCATTTCCTCGCGACGTGAAATCAGGCCGCAGGCCCTGCGGACCGAGGAACCTGGCCGGCGCTGAGACCGGCGGCCGGACGTGCGGATCGAGGCCACCGGGAGACGCGGGTTCTGTGGCCGCCGGGTGGTGGGCGTGTGGTGCGGGCGTTCGTCCGCCGGGGCGTGTGGCCTGGCGTTGTGCGCCGGGCGCTTGCTCCGGCGAGACGCGGATCACGTCCCCGCCGCTCCGACCCGTGCTAGAGTGCGAACAGCACTCGTGCACGCCTCCTTCTTCAGGCGCCGGTGCCAATTCATTTCTCCCGCCGTCACACCGTCGATCCCGACGGACGGACCGGCTTCTCGGCACCACCTCCCGCACACCACCGGGGATTCCCCCCGTCGTGTCCGAGGTGATGTTCCCGCCGCACCGAGGCGCGCCCCGCGCCCTCCCGTAGCGGCCTCTCCCCCTTACCTCACGCATGCCCATGCGATCCCGTCCCCGAGAGGACAACCCACATGACCACCACACTCGAACACCCCCCGGTACAGGAGCGGCCCCAGGCCCGGACCGCCGTCGCCGGTGTCCTCGACATCGACGGCAACGGAAAGGGGCACCTCCGCTCCGCGAACCTCCTGCCCTCACCCGACGACCTCCAGGTCTCCCCCGCGCTGATCCGCCGTCACGGCCTGCGCAAGGGCGACGCCGTGGAAGGGGTGCGCGGCGGGCCCCGGACCCTCACCGAGGTCGAACGGATCAACGGCCACGGCCCCGAAGAGCGGCGCCGCCGTCGCCAGTTCGGCGACCTCACCCCGCTGCACCCGCGCGACCGGCTCCGGCTGGAGCACCCGGCGAGCGGTCTGAGCGGACGCCTGATGGACCTGGTCTCGCCGGTCGGCAAGGGCCAGCGCGGCCTGATCGTCGCCCCGCCGAAGACCGGCAAGACGGTCCTGCTCCAGCAGATCGCCGCCGCGGTGGCGGGCAACCACCCCGAATGCCACCTGATGGTGGTGCTGCTCGACGAACGCCCCGAGGAAGTCACCGACATGCGGCGCTCGGTACGCGGCGAGGTCTACGCCTCGACCTTCGACCGGACGCCGAAGGAGCACATCGCGCTCGCCGAGCTCGTCGTCGAACGGGCCAAGCGGCTCGTCGAAGCGGGCCAGGACGTCGTGATCCTGCTCGACTCGCTCACCCGGCTGTGCCGGGCGCACAACAACGCGGCCGCCTCCGGCGGGCGCACCCTCAGCGGCGGAGTGGACGCCGCCGCGCTCCAGGGCCCCAAGCGGCTCTTCGGCGCCGCACGCCTCGCCGAGGAGGGCGGCTCGCTCACCATCCTCGCCACCGCGCTGGTGGAGACCGGCTCCCGTGCCGACGACTACTTCTTCGAGGAGCTCAAGAGCACCGGCAACATGGAGCTCCGGCTGGACAAGAACCTGGCCGCCCGACGGGTCTTCCCCGCGGCCGACATCACCTCCTCCGGCACCCGCCGCGAGGAACTCCTCCTGTCGGGATCCGAGTCGACCGCCGTACGAGGGCTGCGCCGGGCCCTGCTGACGCGTGACGGCCAGTCGGGGCTGGAGACGCTCCTGGAGCGACTGCGCGCCACCCCGGACAACGCGACCTTCCTGCGCCGCGTCCAGCCGACCCTGCCGTCCTGACCCCGAGCCACATCCAGCCGACTCTCTCGTCCCGCCCCTGCGCCCCCCTGCCCCACGCCCAGCCCCCGCCCCTTTGGCCCCCGCGCCGCATCCAGCCGAACCCGCCGCCCCGCCCCCGCCCCTGCGGCATCCGGGTGTTGGATGACGCCACTCGGCCCGGCCACCCCGGCGTGTCCCGCGTCCGTTCCTACGTTTGCGGTATGACCATCGGATTCTCATTCCGGACTGTCGCCGCGCGCTCCGCGGTCACGCGGGCCGCCCTGACCTGTTCCGCCGTCTGCGCGGCCGGTCTGCTGGCAGCGGCGCAGAGCCCGGCCACCGCACTCGCCGGCGCGCTCCCCGGGGCACCCCGGCCCGCCGCGCCGCCCCGTTCGTCGCTGGATCAGCCGGGGACACAGGTACGGCCCCGGCCCGGCGCACCCGACGTCCCCGAGGACGTCTCCGCGCTGTCCTGGCTGGTGGCCGACGCCCGGACCGGCGACATCCTCGCCGCGCACAACGCCCACCGCAGACTGCCGCCCGCGAGCACCCTCAAGACGCTGTTCGCCCTCACCGTCCTCCCGACACTGCCCGGCAGCACCCTGCACACCGTCAGGGAGCGGGAGCTGGAGGGCATCGGCGCGGGCAGCAGCATGGTCGGCGTGGCCGAGGGGATCACCTACCGCGTCGCGGACCTGTGGCGCGGTGTCTTCCTCAACTCCGGCAACGACGCCGTGCACGTGCTCGCCTCGATGAACGGCGGCTGGGCCAGCACCGCCGCCCAGATGCAGGCCAAGGCCCGTGCCCTCGGCGCGAACGACACCCGCGTCGTCTCGCCCGACGGCTACGACACACCCGGTCAGGTCTCGTCGGCGTACGACCTCGCGGTGTTCGGACGGGACGGACTGCGCAACCCCGACTTCGCCCGGTACTGCTCCACGGCCGAGGCGATGTTCCCCGGCGAGGCCGGTTCCTCGTACGGGATCCAGAACACCAACCGGCTGCTCACCGGCGCGAAGGGGGTGGAGCGCTACCCCGGTCTGATCGGGGTCAAGAACGGCTACACCACCAACGCGGGCAACACCCTGGTCGCCGCGGCCAAGCACGGCAAGCGCACCCTCGTCGTGACGGTGATGAACCCTCAGGCGGGCGGCGGAGTGACCGTCTACGACGAGGCGCGCTCGCTGCTCGACTGGGGCTTCGCGGCGGCCGGCCGGGTCGATCCCGTGGGGACGCTGCCCGCCGCGCCCGCCGTTCCCGCGGCCGCCCCCTCAGCCCCCGCCCGGTCCGCCCCGCACCCGGGTCGCGGACCCGGTCACGCCACCGGACCCGCGGCCACCGCCCGGCCCCAGGCCGGCGCACGTCCCGAAAGCAGCGCGCGGTCGGCCGCCGCGCCCTCTCAGGACGAGGGGCTCGGCTGGTCCGGCGCGGCCGAGATCGCCGGTGCCGCCGTCCTGGGCGCGGCGGGCGTCGCACTGGGCCTGCGGCTCAAGGCGGCCCGTGCGGCCCGTTCCGGGCGCGGCTGACCCACCGGCAGCCACAGCAGCAGCCCGAGCGTGATCCACGTATAGGTGTTGCTGCCGAGGAAGCCGTCGAGGCCGGACGCGTCGTCGAACCACAGCCACACCACACTGCTGCACAGCACCGCGTACAGGACTGCCGCGACCCGCAGCCGGCGCCGCCGCAGCAGTACGGCGAAGGACGGCAGCAACCAGACGAGGTGGTGCACCCAGGTGATCGGGCTGACGAGACACGCGGCCAGCCCGGTCAGGGCGAAGGCGGTGATCCAGTCGTCGTCGGACAGGGCGCGCGCGGTGCGCCACGCCCACACGCACAGGACCAGCAGGGCCAGCGTCGCCCACAGGGCCCTGCTCGGCTCCTGCGGTGCCACGAGCCGTGCCAGCACCCCCTGGAGCGACTGGTTGGAGACGTAGTCCAGGCGCCCGATGCGGGTCGTGTCCCACAACGCGTCGGTCCAGTAGAAGCGCGAGGCGCCCGGCGCCGCCCAGGCCGCCAGCGCGGTGGCCGCCGCGGCGACGGCCGTGGCGACACCGGCGGCCCGCCAGCGACGGCCGATCAGCAGCAGCGCGATGAACAGCGCGGGCGTCAGCTTGATCGCCGCGGCGAGACCGATCCCGACGCCGGCCCAGCGGCCCCGCCCGCTCGACAGCAGCCAGGCGTCGCTCAGGACGAGGGCGAGCAGCACCAGGTTGACCTGGCCGAAGCTGAAGGTGTCGCGGACGGGTTCGAGCAGGGCCAGCGCGCACGCCGCGAGAGCGCAGCCGAACCAGCCGTAGCGCCGCAGTTCGGGCCCGATCAGGATGCCCACGACCAAGGCCAGGGCGGTGAGGTTCAGGAGCAGGGTGAGAGCGATCGCCGTGCCGAGGCCGACCAGCGCCATCGGCAGCATGCCGACGGCCGCGAACGGCGGGTAGGTGAATCCGTACGTCGTTCCCGGCACCCGGTAGTCGTAGATGCTGCCGCCGTGGTGGACCCAGGTGTCGACCGCCCCGTAGTAGACGCGCAGGTCGAACCAGTCGCGCAGAAGCGGCACGGTGGCCGTGAACACGCCGACGACGACGGCCAGTCCGAGGACCAGCAGGGAGCGCCGGCGGTCGGTGCCCAGCAGCGCCGCCCATCCGGCGGGGCCCCGCCCGCCGGCCGGTGTCCGTGCTCGCGTCGTCCCCGTCGTCGTGCTCCGCGCGTTCATGGCCCTCGTCCCGATCGCCCCGTTGGTCTCCCCCGTGCGTCTCGCCCCGCCCGGGTCCGCGCCGTGTTCCGTGTCGTCCGTCATGCCGTCCGCTCCAGTCCCGGTGCCTGCGGCTGCGCCGCCTGGTGGGCCTGCCAGAGCACGACGAGCGCGAGCAGCCCGCCGGAGACGGCGAGGATCACCTGTCCGCCGTCCGCCGGCGAACCGCTCGGCAGCACCGCGAGCGCGAGTACCGCGCTGGCGGCCGCGACACGTCCGCGCACCGAACCGGTGGGCGCGGCCGCCGCGATGAGGAACAGGCCCCACAGCGCGTACCAGGGCCGGATCGCGGGACCGAACACCGCGACCGCGGCCAGGCTCAGGCCCAACGCGTAGACCGGGTGCGGGCGCAGCCGCAGCCATATGAACAGCAGCAGCCCGACGGTCGCCACGAGTCCGACGGCATGCCAGGCGGGCATCGCGAACGGCGCGAGGCCACTGCCGAGCTTCTGGAGCAGGGCGCCGGTGACGCGCCCGAGGACGCTGGTGGGTGACCAGTTGTGCGGCGAGACGGGGGTCTTGAGGGCGGCTATCCAGCCGTAGCCCGTGCCGGCCACCGCCGTCGCGGCGACGGTCGTCGCGGCCGCGACCACGACGGTGGTCGCCGTGGCACGCGCGATGCCCAGGCGTCCCTGGCCGCGCCCGCGCAGCGCGATCACCGCCACCAGGCCGAGCGCGGCGGGCGCCTTGACGAGGGCCGCGAGGGTGACGAGGACGATGCCCACGACGGGCCGGCGGCCGCGGGCCGCCACCAGACCGACGCCGAGCAGTCCGAGCATGATGGCGTCGTTGTGCGCGCCGGCCACCAGGTGCAGCAGGACCAGGGGGTTCAGTGCGCCCAGCCACAGCGCGGCAGCCGGGTCGGCGCCGCTGTGCCGGGCGAGGCGGGGCAGGGCGGCCGCCATCAGGGCGACACCGAGCAGGGCGACCATACGCATGCCGAAGAGTCCGGCCGGTATCTCCCCGCGGGTCAGGGAGGACAGTCCGCGGGCGACGGCGAGGAAGACCGGGCCGTACGGCGTCGTCGTGCTCTGCCACACCGGTGCCACCTCGTCGGCGAGCGGCCCGCCGAGCTGCGCGGGGCCGTACGCGTAGACGTCGATGTGCGCGTCGACCATGGCGCCCTGCGCGAGATAGCTGTAGACGTCCCGGCTGAAAAGCGGTGGCGCGAGCAGCAGCGGCGCCGCCCAGGTGGCCAGAACGAGCAGCAGGGCACGCGGAGTCGGCGGTTCGGGCCCGCGTACGACGGTGCCCAGCAGGGCCCAGGCGGCTATCAGCAGAACGACACCGAAGTACACCCCCACCAGGCCGAGTACGGCCCTCCCGGACCCGGGGGCGAGGAGGTCCCGTGCGGGCAGGGCCCCGGCGGTCTCGCCGCCCAGGGCGAGAACGGCGGTACCGGCCAGGCCCAGAGCCTGGCAGCGGCGGAGATCGACGGGGAAAGCCATGGCCAACACTCCGCAAGCGTGTCAACGCCGAGTGGCCGGAAGGCGACGCGGCGCTCTCCTGACGGGGTCCGGAGCGTGACCTCCGTGTGGTGGGACGCCGTTCAGAACACCGACAGGCCGGTGAGGGTCGTGAAGCGGTCCAGGGCCGCCACGCCGGCCACGGAGTTGCCGCGTTCGTCGAGTCCCGGGCTCCAGACGCACAGGGTGCACCGGCCGGGCACCACGGCGATGATGCCGCCGCCCACCCCGCTCTTGCCCGGGAGCCCGACCCGGTAGGCGAAGTCGCCCGCGGCGTCGTACGTCCCGCAGGTCAGCATCACCGCGTTGACCTGCTTGGCCTGGCTGCGGGAGAGCAGCCGCCCGCCGTCGGCGCGGATGCCGTGCCGGGCCAGGAATCCGGTCGCGAGCGCGAGATCGGCGCAGGACGCGGCGATCGAGCACTGCAGGAAGTACTGGTCGAGCAGGGCCGGCACCGGGTTGTCGATGTTGCCGTACGACGCCATGAAGTGGGCGAGTGCGGCGTTGCGGTCGCCGTTCGCGGTCTCGGAGGCGGCGATGCCCCGGTCGAAGTCGAGCCGCGCGTTGCCGCTCTCGGCGCGCAGGAACTCCAGCAGGACGCCGGCCGCGTCCCCGGTACGGGTCTGGAGCCGGTCGGTGACGACGAGGGCTCCGGCGTTGATGAACGGGTTGCGCGGGATGCCGTTCTCGTACTCGAGCTGGACCAGGGAGTTGAAGGGGTTGCCGGAGGGCTCCCGCCCGACGTGCTCCCACAGGGCGTCGCCCTCGCGGGCCAGGTCGAGGGCGAGGGTGAAGACCTTGGTGATGGACTGCGCGGAGAACGGCTGCCGCCAGTCCCCCACGCCGTACACCGTGCCGTCGAGCTCCGCCACGGCCATGCCGAAGCGGCGCGGATCGCAGGCGGCCAGGGCCGGGATGTAGTCGGCGGGCCGGCCCCGTCCCGGGGTCTGCGCGATCTCGGTGGCGATGCGTTCCAGGATCGGCTGGAAGGTCTGGGAGGACGGGTACGGCGATTTCCCGGGCATGATCGCCATTGTGCCGCCCGCTCCGTCCCCCGGCCCGGCGGCCCGGCTCCCGGCTCCCGGCTCCGGTCCTGGCTCGGGTCCTGGCTCCCGGCCATGGGGTCGTACGGGGTGCGCGGGTGTACGGAGTGCGCGGGCCTCGCAGGGGCCACGGGACGGCAAAGGGGGCGCGGAGCCGGAATCCGGCTTCGCGCCCCCTGTGAGCGGCGTTCACGCCCGGAGCCGGTTCGCACCGGCGCCGCGGGCGGTGTCAGCTGTCGATGACGCCCGTGCCGAGCAGGCCGAAGAGCAGCACACCGATGATGATGCGGTAGATCACGAACGCGTTGAAGGAGTGCTTGGCGACGAACTTCAGCAGCCAGGCGATCGAGGCGTAGGCGACCACGAACGACACGACGGTGCCGGCGATCAGCGGAGCGGCGCCCACGCCGGTGCCCAGGGCGTCCTTGAGCTCGTACAGGCCGGCGCCCGTCAGGGCCGGGATGCCGAGGAAGAAGGAGAGCCGGGTGGCGGCGACCCGGTCCAGGTCGAGGATGAGGCCCGTGGACATGGTGGCGCCGGAGCGCGAGAAGCCGGGGAAGAGCAGGGCGAGGATCTGGGAGCTGCCGACCAGCATCGCGTCCTTGAACGAGACGTCGTCCTCACCGCGCTTGTGACGGCCCATCTGGTCGGCCGCCCACATCACGGCACTGCCCGCGATCAACGAGCCCGCGACCACCCACAGGGAGGCCAGCGGACCCTCGATGAGCGGCTTGGCCGCGAGGCCCACGGCCACGATCGGGATCGTCGCGTAGATGACCCACCAGGCGAACTTGTAGTCGTGGTTCTGCCGCTCGTTCTTGTCGCGCAGGCCGCGTCCCCAGGCGGAGACGATCCGCACGATGTCCTTGAAGAAGTACACGAGCACGGCGGCGATCGCGCCGACCTGGATGACCGCGGAGAAGCCGACGACGGCGTCGTCGTCGACGGGGATGTTCATCAGTCCCTCGGTGATCTTGAGGTGACCGGTCGAGGAGACGGGAAGGAATTCGGTCACCCCCTCGACGACTCCGAGGACGACGGCCTGACCGACGTTGATGACGCTCATGGGATCCAGTTCTGAGGAGTTGGTCGACAGTGCTGTAGACAAACGATGCAGGAGACAGTGTTACCTATGGCGGCGGGCGTCCCGCAACTACGTCCACAAAGCTTCGGCAAACGCGAACCCGGCGAACGCCGCGCCCAGGCCCGCCGTCACGCTCACGATCACGTTGGCGGCAGCGTAGAACGCCGCACCCGTCTCGCTCAGCCGCAGGGTCTCGTAGGAGAACGTCGAGTACGTCGTCAGCGCCCCGCACAGACCGGTCCCGATCAGCAGTCTCAGGTGCTCCGACACCTGCCCCGCCGAGGCGGCACCGGTCAGCAGCCCGAGGACGAGGCACCCTGCCACGTTCACGACGAGGGTGCCCCAGGGGAAGACCGTATCGTGCCTGAGCTGTACGGCCCGGTCGGTCAGGTAGCGCAGGGGTGCGCCGACCGCGGCGCCGATGATCACCAGCAGCCAGTTCACCGCGGGGTCCCGCCTTCCCCGGACGGGTCGCCGCCGGTCTCGCCGGAGGGGTCACCGGGTGAGCCGCCGCGGCCCACGTACCGGATGACCTCGCAGGGGTCGAGGACCACCAGGCCCTCGGTGACGAGCTCGTCGAGCTGCGGCAGGAACGCCCGGACCCGCTCCTCGGTGTCCACGACGATCACGGCCACCGGCAGGTCCTCGCTCAGCGAGAGCAGCCGCGAGGTGTGGATGAGGGAGGACGCGCCGAAACCCTCGATGCCCTTGAAGACGCTGGCACCCGCGAGGCCGGCCGCGTGGGCGCGGTGCACGATCTCCGCGTAGAGCGGCTTGTGGTGCCAGGTGTCGTTCTCGCCGATGAGCACCGTCAGTCTCAGGGCGTCGCCGGTCAGCCTCGTCATCGCGGCCTCCATGCCAGGGCACGCCGGGTCGCCGTCGTGCCGAGCCACACCGCCGCGAGCGCCGCGCCCAGGGTCGCGGCGAGATAGCCGATCCCGGTGCCGGGGTGGCCGGTGCCGACCAGGTCGCGGATGTCGACGGCGTACGTCGAGAAGGTGGTGAAGCCGCCCAGGACTCCGGTGCCGAAGAAGGGGCGGGCCAGGCGGTGCACCGACCGTACGTCGGTGACCAGCACCATGAGCACGCCGATGACGGCACAGCCCACGACGTTGATCGTGAAGGTGGTCCAGGGGAAGGTGCCGTGCGGTGTGGGCCACAGCAGGCCCGCGCCGTAGCGGGCCGTGGCACCGATGGCGCCGCCCAGGGAGACCGCCGCGACGACCGGGCCCTGGCCGCGCCAGGGGGACGGCGGGCGGGCGGGCGCGCGGGCGGGCGCGCCGGACTCGCCGACGTGCTCGGGGTGCGGGACGGTCATGGTCTCCGGTGCTCCTACTCGCCGGGCCGGGTGCGGGCACACGGCATCGCAAGCAGGGACCGTTGGCGGCATCCGCGCCGCGGTTCGGGTACGGCGGGCCCCACCGCCGCGCCGCGCTGCAAGATCGCGGCTGGTGACCAGGGTAACGCCGGGCTCGCCGGCCGCGCACACCCGGTCCTTCACCCGGAGCGCCCCGTGCTCCGGACCTGCGCGGGTGCCCGGCCCCGGGACGGCACCGGCGTACCCAAGGCACAGGGGTCGCCTCGGTCTCGAGGCGACCCCTGTGCCTTGACGGTCGTGACGCGTGCCTTGGCGGTCGTGACGCGTGCCGGAGCCGTGCGTCGGTGGCGCGGTCGCGCTACGGGCGCGCCTCGTCCGCCGAGGCCTGTTCCTGGAGGAGGGCGGTGATCTGGTTGACGTCGTTGAAGATGCTGATGAAGCTGTCGAGGTCTTCGGTCGCGGCGCCGTTGACACCGACGAAGAACGTCAGCAGCCGTCCGTCGTCGGTCTTCAGGTAGCCGGCCTCGTTCTGGGCGGTGGCCGCGAGCTGCTGGTTCAGTTCGTCGTCACCGATGATGGTGCCGGGCTTCGCGAACACCTTGCCCTTGGCCGGGCAGTTCTCGGTGCAGGAGATCCCGTTCGAGCCGTCGACGCCGAGGATCGGGAGCAGCTTGCGGAAGGCCGTGGCGTCGGGGGTGTGCAGCCAGTAGGTGAGGAGCTCGACGAGGCCCCTGGGGGTGACGCGCTCGGGCGGTGTGCCGCCGCGCCCGTCGGAGAGCTGGAACTGCTTCGGGTCGATGTGGGCGACGTCGGTGAGGAACTCGTGCTCGATCGGGAAGGCGTCGAAGCAGTTCTTGCTGCCGCGCGCGACAGCCATGTTGCACAGCGCGAGGTTGGCGCCGAGGTTGTGACTGACCTTCAGGATCAGCTTGGCGTACTGGCTGTACGGCGGGGAGACGTACGCGGCGACGCGTCGGTCGCCCCGGTACGAGGCGGGGAGCTGGTCCTGCGGGTTGGCCCCGGTGGGGGGCGCGGTGACAGTGACGCCGACGCGGCCGAGGGCCTCGATCAGCGCGGTGCGGCCGAAGGCGTTCGGGTCCTGGACGGCGGAGACCCGCAGCAGCGGCTGGGAGCCTGCGGCGATGGTGCCGGACAGGTGGATCTGGGTGCCGTCGGGCGAGGCGGTCACGTTGACGGAGGTGTTCCCACCGCTGGAGACGGTCCGCACGCTGGAGGTGACGTGGTACGGCGAGACCTGCGGGCGCCACGACAGCTTCGCGGCCTGTCCGGGCCGGGTCGGGGTCGTCAGCAGGTCGATCAGGTTGTCGTTCAGGATGAGCGGTGTGGGCTGCGGGCTCAGGTCCGGGAGGTTGAAGAGGCGTGGGTCGATGATGACGTCGCCGTCGACCCTGGTGATGCCCGCGTCGCGGATCTGGCGGGCGATCTGGTTGATCCCGGCGAGCGGGTTCTCCGGGGTGAGGGTCGCTCCGGGGAGTTCGGCCTCCGTGTGGTCGATGTTCGTGTAGTCGACCGAACCGTCGGGCTTGGTGCGCCCGCCCATGGTCAAATCGCCCTGGGCGACCAGTGCCAGGTTCCCGTGCAGCGTCGACCCGGTGCGGGTGCCGGTCGCCATGACGGGAGTGGTGAAGCGGTGGTCGGGGCCCAGGGTGTGCCAGGCGGTCGAGATGGTGACCAGCTTGACCGTCGAACCGGGGACGAAGAACTGGTTCGCGAACTGGGAGTGGATCACCCGGCCGCTTTCCGGGTCCGTCTCCAACACGCCCCACTGCGCGTGCTTGTATTCGGGCTTGTGCATGATCGCCTCGATCGCGGGCCCGAGGTCGTCGTCGTGCGCCACCGCCTGGGGGCCGGCGGCGGCCGCCCCCGCGACGGCCGCGAGTGTCACACCGGCAGCGGCCCAGGTCCGCAGCCGGCCACAGATCATCGGTTTCATCCATTCCGCCATTTCTGGAGTCGAAGAAGCCGAGTCGGACAAGCCCGTCGCACGGGCCGACTCGCACGGGCCCTGCTCACAGGGGCGCTCCTGGCGGCATCGTAGGAACAGCGATCACGCATGCCCGGCTGCTGGGCTCCGTGCCGACAGCGCGTGGGACAACTTCATCCGGTCGGTCGATCGCCGAAGCACGGACCCGGAGGGCGCGCGCACGCCACGCCGCTCATACGGCTGATCCCGGAGCCGGCCCGCAGGGGAACCGACTCGTCACGGACGTCGAGGTCCCCTCCGTGTCCGGCCGGGACTTGGGTGCGACCGGCCGGAGGCACTTGGGTGCGACCGTCCGGAACGACGGCGTGGCCGGCCGTTCAGCCGGTGGTGGCGCCCGGAAGATCACAGACGGCGAGGCCCCGCTCCCAGATGCTGCCGAGGATCAACCGGCCGTCGGACTCGCAGGCACTGGTCACCATCCGGAACCGGGAGCGGCGGCTCTCCAGGTGGTGCACGACCGTGCCGTCGTCGTCGACCGCGAGGACCCCGGTGGTGCCCGGGGGCCTGAAGGGCGCCCGCACGGCGATCCGGGCCGCGGTGCGCCGGACGGCCGGGCCCCGCCGGTGCAGGAGTTCCAGCGCGCCGACGCGGGGGCCCGCCAGGGCCACCCAGATCGGGCCGTCCGGGGCGCGCCAGAGGTTGTCCGGCTGGCCGGGGAGGTCGTCGGCGAAGGTCTCGGAACGGCCCGCTCGCGGCCCGGTGAGCCAGTAGCGGACGAGGCGGAATCTGCCGGTCTCCGCGAGGACGAGGAACGACTCGTCGGCCGAGGCGGCGAGACCGTTGGCGAACTGAAGGCCTTCCAAGAGGAGTTCGGGTTCCTTCTCGCCCGGCGCGAGGCGCAGCAGGCAGCCGGATCCGGTGTGTTCGACGAGATCGCCGATCCACCGCTTCAGGGGGTAACTCCGGCTGGAGACCGTGAAGTACACGGTGCCGTCCGAGAGGGCGACCACGTTGCTGCAGAAGCGCAGCGGAACTCCGGCGACCCGGTCGGCCAGGACCCGGACCACTCCGTCCCCGAGGCCGACCCGCAGCAGTCCGCGTTCGGCATCGCACACCAACAGGGCGTTGTCCGGCAGGAGTTCGAGGCCGAGCGGCCTGCCGCCCGTCTCCGCGACGACCCGGACGGTGGTGCTGTCGGGATCACCGAGGCCTTCGACGCGTACGATGCGGCCGTCCTCGAGACCGGTCAGCACCCCGCCCCGGGAGTCGGCCACCACGTCCTCGGGGCCGCGGCCTCCGAGCGGCACCGCGCGCCTGGGCGAAAGAACTGCGGCCACCGTGCCGGACCCGTCTCCCACGCGCCTACCAGCCCTTCTCGAAGTAGTGGCCCACCTCGGCGATACGGTACTCGTCGCGTCGGTAGTAGGTCCGCCGCCCCCGCTTCTTGGCGCGCAGGAGGCCGACTCGGGCGAGGAGGTCGAGGTGGGTGCGCGCCACGGCCCGGCTCACTCCGAGTTTCACGGCGAGGGCCTCGGGGCTGACACCGTCCTCGACGAGGTCGGCACCGCGCTGCGCCGGGAAGTGCGCCGCGGGGGTGCGCAACCACTCAAGGATGTCCAGTCTTCGACTGCCGCCGGGTCCCCTCAGCATCGCGTCCCCCTCCGTCGTGACGGTCTCCCGCCACTGTCCCGCAGCCGGCCGGGGCACGCACGGTCTTCCCGCGACCCTGGCCGGAGCCGGACGCATCACGGAACGCACGGGGCCCGGCCGCACCGGCGGCCGGACCCCGTTTCACTCAGCGGTGCCCGAACAGGGACATGGCCGGAAGCGCCTTGTCGTCGAAGCCGAACAGGGCCTGGTTCTCCCAGCCGTTGCCGGAGGAGGGATCGGCCGGGTCCCAGCCGTTGCCGGTCACGGCCGTCCAGGTGGCCTCCCAGTAGAAGACGCCGAGACCGCGGCCGTTCGGCACGGCCTCCACGATGTTCATGACGTCACGCAGCCAGTTGGACTGCCCGGCGGTCGTGGCCGCGTAGCCGGAGACCAGTTCGGCCGTCGTGTCGATCTGGTTGACGAGCGAGTCGTCGCTGTCCAGACGGAAGGGGTAGGCCGTCTCGGCGACGAAGACCGGCTTGGCGTAGCGGGCGGCCGCGTCGTCCAGGGTGGTCTGGAAGTCGTAGAGCGAGCCGTGCCAGTAGCCGTAGTAGGACAGGCCGATGGCGTCGAACTTCACGCCGTTGGCGAGCGCGGTATCGAACCACCAGCGGGTGCCGGTGAGATCGCCGCCCTTGGCGAGATGCAGGGCCACGACGGTGGAGGAGCTGACCGCCTTGGCCGCGTCGTAGCCCGAGTTGAGCAGTCCCGCGAGCTGCGCGAAGTTGTCGGTGGAGCCCTCGGACCAGAGCATGCCGCCGTTGATCTCGTTGCCTATCTGCACCATGTCGGCCGTGGTGCCCTGTGCCTTCAGGCCGTTCAGGACGTCGTACGTGTGGTTGTAGACGTCCGTCTTGAGCTGGCTGTACGAGTGTCCGGCCCAGGCGGCCGGCTTGGTCTGGGTGCCGGGGTCGGCCCAGGTGTCCGAGTAGTGGAAGTCGACCAGGAGTTTCATGCCCTGCGCCTTGATGCGCTTGGCCATCGCCAGGACCCGCGCCTTGTTGTTGTAGCCGTCGGCGGGATTCACCCAGACCTTGAGGCGCGCGTAGTTCATCCCGGCCGACTTCAGGATGGCGAGCGCGTCGCCGGTGGTGCCGGACGCGGTCTTGTAGACCCCTCCGTAGGCCTCGCTCTTGGCGAGGGAGGAGATGTCGGAACCCTTGACGGACAGTGCGGTGGTCCCGGTGGTGAACGTCAGATCGTCGACGTTGATCCAGTTCCCGGCGTTGGCGTCGGAGGAGACGCTGATCGTGCACTGGTTGCCCGTCACGGAGACGGGCACGACCAGGTGGATCCACCCGCTGGTGGAGACCGGCAGGTCGGTGCGCTGTTCGGCGCCGCCGCAGTTCTTCAGGGCGAGGTAGGCGGAGTTCTGTCCGCCGCCCGAGCGGACCCACGCGGTGAGCTTGTAGCTGCCGTTGGTGAGCCCGGTGAGGGTCTGGTAGGTCTCGACCTTGTAGGCCGAGGCGGAGTAATGGCTGAGGCGGTAACTCCCGCCGTGGCCACCGGATTCGACGTACGAGGCGCCGGTGGAGCCGGACTCCGACCAGCCGGCGGGTACGGCGACGCCGGCCCCGTCGGACTCGAACCCGGCATTGGTCAGGGTGCTCGCCGCGTGCGCGGTCCCCGCGGGCAGGGCGGCGAGGGCGAGCCCGGCCGCGAGCGGCAACAACAGGGCCCTGAGCGTGCGTCTGGGATGGAACATCATCGTCCGTCGTCCCTTCGACGTGGTGGGGAGAGAGCGCCCCCGGTGGATCCGGGGTGGATCCGGGGTGATGCGGATGTGCTTCGGGGGCGAACCCCTCCGCCCGCGGCTACGTGGCTCGCACGGGCGGAGGGGGGTCGGATGGCCGCCGAGTGCGACGACCCGGCGGCGGCCGGAGCGAACGGCGGGCCGTGCGGCCCGGCCGGTGGGGGGGCTCCGGGAGACGCACCGGCCGCCTCGGCGGAAGCGGGAGGTGCTTGGAGGTGCTTAGGGGTGTCGGATGGGTGGTCGGGGCCGCCCGGAGGGCGGCGGATCAGATGCCCGGAGTTGCCCGGGTCGGCGGCCGGTCGGGGAGAGCGGCGGAGCTGCCCCGGTTGCGCCACGGGCCACGGGCCACCGGCCACCGGCCACGGGCCAGAGAACCAGGTCGAACGGCCGGTCGAATGGTCCGGAGCTGACTGACCGCCCGGGCTGCCGGTCCGGCAGCCCGGGCGCATGGAGCAGAGCCTGGCCGGCAGGA
The DNA here is from genome assembly GCF_055565895.1 of Streptomyces sp. NPDC028298. Classification (NCBI taxonomy): domain Bacteria; kingdom Bacillati; phylum Actinomycetota; class Actinomycetes; order Kitasatosporales; family Streptomycetaceae; genus Streptomyces; species Streptomyces sp. NPDC028298. The sequence continues at coordinate 436,332 of NZ_JBVHTL010000003.1, read as the reverse complement.
CGGCCCGGCGCCGCCCGGTCGGGCGAGGACTCGGACGGCCCGAGGCCGGTCAAGTCCCGCGCCCCAGTGGCCGGTTGGACCCGGTCCGACATCACCCGTGCGGCGCGGACCAGTTGGTCCCGGGCCCGGGAGGCTCGGCCCTCACGCCGCCCGGCGACCGACCGGCGGGACCGCACCCCCGTACGGCCCACGGCCTGTCACGCGTCGAGGCGTACGACCCGTACCGCGCCCGCCGGGACCGCCAGCCGGCCCGCGGCGCGTTCGCCGGTCAGGAGCTCGGTGCCGTGCGCGTCCAGCGGCACCTTGGCGTCGGAGGCGGTGTGGTTGACGGCGAAGACGTAGGTGCCCGACTCGCTCCTGCGGCGCACCACTTCGACATCGCGGGGCAGGTCGGCGCGCGGGGCGATGCGCGCGTCGTCGGCCACCCAGCCGATCAGGGCGTCGAGCCCCTCGGCCGCGAGGCGCGTGGACACGTACCAGGCCGAGCCCGCGCCGCTCCGGTGCCGGGTGACCGCCGGATGTCCGGCGGTGAGCCCGCTCGCGTACGTCCACACGGTCTCGGCACCACGCGGCACCACGAACTCGGTCCACACGTCGCCGGTGAGTTCGGAGCCGTCGGGCCCGGTGATCCGGACGAGTTCCCCCTGGAGCAGTGGCGAGAACTCCTCGACGGTCAGGCCGAGTACGTCCCGCAGGGCGCCGGGGTGGGGGCCCTCGTGGACGGCGTCGTGCTCGTCGACGATGCCGGAGAAGTAGGAGACGAGGAGGGTTCCGCCGCGCTCGACGTACTCCCTGAGGTTGTTCCCCGCCGCCTCGGTCATCAGATAGAGGGCCGGCACGACGACAAGGGGATAGGCCGACAAGTCGGCTTCGGGGTGGGCGAAGTCGACGGTGAGGTGACGGTCGTAGAGCGCCTCGTAGAAGGCGTCGGCGCGCTCACGGGCGTCGTGGTCCTCGCTCGGACGCCACTGCAGGCTCTGCGCCCACCAGGACTGCCAGTCCCACAACACGGCCACGTCGGCGACCGTCCTGGTGCCCTTGACGCCGCTCAACGAGTCGACGGCCGCGCCGAGTTCGACGACCTCGCGCCACACCCGGGAGTCGGTGCCGGCGTGCGGCAGCATCGAGGAGTGGAACTTCTCGGCGCCGCTGCGGGACTGCCGCCACTGGAAGAACATGGCGCCCTCGGAGCCGCGGGCCACGTGGGAGAGGGAGTTGCGGGCCATCTGGCCGGGCGCCTTGGCGGGGTTGCGCGGCTGCCAGTTGACCCCCGAGGTGGAGTGTTCGAGGAGCAGCCAGGGGGCGCCGCCCGCGACGGAGCGGGTGAGGTCGGCGGCCATCGCGAGGTTCACATGGGTGCGGCGTCCGTCGGTCATCAGATAGTGGTCGTTGGTGACCAGGTCGACCTCGCGGCCCCACGCCCAGTAGTCGACCGAGTCGCACTGGCTGAGGGCGGTCATGAAGTTGGTGGTGACGGGGATGCCGGGCGCGAGCCGGTGGAGGATGTCCCGTTCGGCGACGAAGTTCTCCCGCATGGTCGCGTCGGCGAAGCGCTTGTGGTCCAGCGCCTGTGCCGGGTTGCCGACGGTCGGGGTCACCCGGGGCGGGTCGACCTGGTCGAAGGCGGTGTACCGCTGACCCCAGAAGGCGGTCCCCCAGGCCTCGTTGAGCGCCTCGACCGTCCCGTACGTACCGGTCAGCCAGCGGCGGAAGTGTGCCGCGCAGGAGTCGCAGTAACAGGCGGAGACGGGGACCCCGTACTCGTTGTGGACGTGCCACAGGGCGAGGGCGGGGTGGTCGGCGTAGCGGGTCGCGAGCCGGGTGGTGATGGAGGCGGCGGCGGCGCGGTAGTCCGGGTCGCTGTGGCAGATCGCTCCGCGTGAACCGAAGGCGTAGCGGGTGCCGTCGGCGGCCACGGGGAGCGCCTCGGGGTGCTCGCGGTAGAACCAGGCGGGTGGCGCGACGGTCGGGGTGCCCAGGTCCGCGCGGATGCCGTTCTCGTGGAGCAGGTCGAGCACGCGGTCGAGCCAGCCGAACTCGTAGGTGCCCCGGGCCGGTTCGAGGAGGGCCCAGGAGAAGATCCCGACGCTCACCATCGTGACGCCGGCTTCCCGCATCAGCCGGACGTCCTCGGGCCAGACGCTCTCCGGCCACTGCTCGGGGTTGTAGTCCCCACCGAAGGCGAGCCCGGTGAGGCCCTTGGGGTTGGTCTCCGGCATGGATCTCTCCCATGTAATCGATCATTTGGGAACGTGCACACACAACGCCAGCGGCGTGAGCCCAACATAACCGCACAGCAACAACCATTGACAAGTGTCCTGGATGTTTCTCTACTGTGAACGCTCACAGAAGCACGGCAAGTGAGCCGAAGGGGCGCTCAGGTGTCGGCGGACGAGCGCGCGAGGGCCCGAAGAGCCCCGCGCACGCTCGTGGTCCCGTGCCGGCCGGCGCACCCCGGAGAAGCGAACCGCGCAAGAACAGGGCAGGCCTTCCGCAACAGGCGGAGGCCCAGGTCAGGGGAGAACGTTCCATGCCCAACACGAAGCACAACCGCCTCGTGGCCAGCACCATCGCCGTCGTCCTCGGCGCCACCTCGCTCGTCGCCTGCGGCTCGTCCGACGACGACAAGAGCGCATCCCAGTCCGGACCCGCGACACTGACGTTCTGGACCTGGGCGCCGGGCATGGACAAGGTCGTCGACCTCTGGAACAAGGGGCCGGGCAAGAAGCAGCAGATCACCGTCGAGGTGAAGAAGCAGGCCTCGGGCGACTCGCTCATCACCAAGATCCTCACCGCGCACAAGGCGAAGAAGGCACCGGACCTGGTGCAGGCCGAGTACCAGGCCCTTCCTACGCTGGTCAGCAACGACGCGCTCGCCGACATAGCCGCCGAGTCGAAGGAGGCGAAGACCAAATTCGCCGACGGCGTCTGGCAGCAGACGACGCTGGGGACGGACGCGGTGTACGCGATCCCGCAGGACATCGGCCCGATGATGTTCTACTACCGCGCGGACCTGTTCAAGAAGTACGGCCTGACGGTCCCCACCACGTGGGAGCAGTTCGCCGAGACCGCCCGCGCGCTGAAGAAGAAGGCACCGGACAAGGCCCTGACCACCTTCTCCGCCAACGACTCCGGCCTGTTCGCGGGTCTGGCGCAGCAGGCGGGCGCCAAGTGGTGGAGCGCCTCCGGCGACAAGTGGACGGTCGGCATCGACGACGCCGCCACCCAGAAGGTCGCCGACTTCTGGGGCGGTCTCGTCAAGGAGGGCGCGATCGACAACCAGCCGATGTACCAGCCGGCCTGGAACAAGGCGCTGAACACCGGCAAGGAGATCGCCTGGGTCAGCGCGGTGTGGGCGCCCGGAACCCTGACCACGGCGGCCCCCGAGACCAAGGGCAAGTGGGCGATGGCCCCGCTGCCGCAGTGGTCGGCGGGCGAGAACGTCACCGGGAGCTGGGGCGGCTCCTCGACGGCCGTCACCACCGACTCCCCGCACAAGGCGGCCGCCGCGAAGTTCGCCGCCTGGCTGAACACGGACCCGCAGGCGGTGGCCGCGATGGCGAAGGAGAGCGGCATCTACCCGGCCTCCACCAGCGCGCAGACCAGTGACGCGTTCGCGCAGCCGCCGGCGTTCTTCTCCAACCAGCCGGACTTCTACACCAAGGCCTCGGAGATCGCGAAGACCACGGCCCCCTCCGCCTGGGGCCCGAACGTGAACGTCGCCTACACGTCCTTCAACGACGCCTTCGGCGCCGCCGCCAAGAACAAGTCGGACTTCGGTGCCGCCCTGAAGACGATGCAGGACGCGACCGTCGCCGACCTGAAGAAGCAGGGCTTCGGGGTCGCTCAGTGACCATCGCACGCCGGAAGCCGTACGGGGTCAAGGGGGCCCCGTACGCTTTCCTCCTCCCCGCGACGATCCTCTTCGCCCTCTTCTTCGCACTGCCCATCGGCTACGCGATCTGGCTCAGCCTGCACAAGGTCCAGGTCAAGGGCCTCGGTCTGGGCGCCGGTGCCCGCGACGAGGTCTGGGCGGGCGTCGGGAACTACGCCGACGCGCTCACCGACAGCGAACTCGTCGACGGCGCCCTGCGCGTGGCGGGTTACGGCGCCATCGTGGTGCCGGTGATGCTCGGGCTCGCGCTGCTCTTCGCGCTCATGCTCGACGCGGAGAAGGTACGGCTCGCCCCCTTCACCCGGCTCGCGATCTTCCTGCCGTACGCCATCCCCGGCGTCGTGGCGGCGCTGCTGTGGGGCTTCCTGTACCTCCCGGACGTGAGCCCCTTCTACTTCGTCCTCGACAAGCTGGGCCTGCCCCAGCCCGACCTGCTGGACGGCGGCCCGCTGTACCTCGCGCTGTCGAACATCGCGGTCTGGGGCGGCACCGGCTTCAACATGATCGTCATCTACACCTCGCTCCAGGCCATCCCGGCCGAGGTGCTCGAAGCGGCGAGGCTCGACGGCGCCACCCCGCTGCAGACCGCGTTGCGGATCAAGATCCCGATGGTGGCGCCCTCCCTGGTGCTCACCTTCTTCTTCTCGATCATCGCCACCCTCCAGGTCTTCAGCGAGCCGACCACCCTCAAACCCCTCACCAACTCCGTCTCCACGACCTGGAGTCCGCTCATGAAGGTCTACCGGGACGCGTTCAACACCGGTGACATCTACGCCGCCGCGGCCGAGGCAGTGATCATCGCCGCGGTCACGCTGGTCCTGTCGTTCGGCTTCCTGCGCGCCGCGAACTCCCGTACCAAGCAGGAGGAAGCACGATGAGTTCTCTTGCCCTGCGCAAGGCCGCGCCGGCCGCGGGCACCACCCCCGGCACCGCCCAGGGACCGCCGCGCGGCCGGATCGCCCTGGTGCCGACGCTCACGCTGCTGTTCGGCGCGCTCTACTGTCTGCTGCCCGTCGCCTGGGTGGTGATCGCGGCCACCAAGTCGGGCAGCGAGCTGTTCTCGACCTTCACCTTCCTTCCGGGCACCGGGTTCACCCAGAACGTCAAGGACCTCGCCGCCTACCGCGACGGCATCTACTGGAAGTGGATGGGCAACTCCGCGCTCTACGCCGGTCTCGGCGCCCTGCTGTCGACGGCCGTCTCGGCGGTCAGCGGCTACGCACTGGCGGTCTACCGCTTCCGGGGCCGCGAGACCGTCTTCAGCATCCTCATGGCGGGTGTGCTGATGCCGCCGGTGATCCTCGCGATCCCGCAGTACCTGCTGCTCGCCAAGGCGGACCTGACGGATTCGTACGCCTCCGTGCTGCTCCCGCTCGTCCTGTCCCCGTACGGTGTCTACCTCGCCCGCATCTACGCCGCCGCGTCCGTCCCCGAGGACGTGGTCGAGGCCGGCCGGATGGACGGCGCAGGTGAGTGGCGGATCTTCACCCGGATCGCGCTGCCGATGATGGTGCCCGGCCTGGTGACGGTGTTCCTGTTCCAGTTCGTCGCCGTGTGGAACAACTTCCTGCTCCCCTACATCATGCTCAGCGACGACGAGAAGTTCCCGATCACCCTCGGCCTGTTCACGCTCCTGGAACAGGGCTCCAACACCCCGGCCCTGTACACCCTGGTCATCACCGGCGCCCTGCTCGCGATCATCCCGCTGGTCGCGCTGTTCCTGGTCATCCAGCGCTTCTGGAGCCTCGACCTGCTGTCCGGAGCCGTAAAGTCATGACCATGAGCAACTCGGGGGGCCGACGCAAGCCGCCGACCATTCACGACGTCGCGCGGGAGGCGGGTGTCTCGCGGGGCACCGTCTCGCGCGTGCTCAACGGCGGGCACTACGTCAGCCCCTCGGCGGCGGAGGCGGTCAACGCCGCCATCCGCAGAACGGGTTACGTCGTGAACCGGCACGCCCGTTCGCTGATCACCGGTCGGTCCGACTCGGTCGGCTTCCTGCTGACCGAGCCCCAGGAACGGTTCTTCGAGGACCCGAACTTCAACGTCCTGCTGCGCGGCTGCACCCAGGCGCTCGCCGCGCACGACGTCCCCCTCCTGCTGATGCTCGCAGGGACCCAGGACGAGCGGCGGCGCATCACGCGCTACATCACGGCCGGCCACGTGGACGGGGTGCTGCTGGTCTCCAGCCACTCCGGCGATCCGGTCGCCGAGGAACTGCGCGAGGCGGGCGTGCCGCTCGTCGCGTGCGGCAAGCCCATCGGGCTCGGGTCCAAGGTGAGTTACGTGGCCGCCGACGACCGCGACGGCGCCCGGGACATGGTCACGCACCTGCTCTCCCTCGGGCGGCGCAGGATCGGCATGGTCACGGGACCGCTGGACACCCCCGGCGGTGTCGAGCGTCTGGCGGGGTACCGGGAAGTGCTCGCCGAGGCGGGCGTCGAGGCCGACGACCGTCTCATCGCCTCCGGGGACTACAGCCGCGCCAGCGGTGAGGCGGGGGCCGAACTGCTCCTCGACCGCGCGCCGGACATGGACGCCGTGTTCGTCGCCTCGGACCTGATGGCCCAGGGCGTGCTGGCCGCGCTGCGCAAGGCGGGCCGCCGGGTTCCGGAGGACGTCGCGGTCGGCGGCTTCGACGACTCCCCCGCCGCCACGGCCGCCACCCCGGCACTCACCACCATCCGCCAGCCCTGGGACCGCATCAGCTCCGAGATGGTGCGGGTCCTGCTCGCGCAGATCGGCGGCGAGGATCCGGCCGCGGTCATCCTGCCGACGGAACTGGTGCGCCGCGAGTCCACCTGAGGAACGTGCCGCGGGACGCCGGTTCGCGGGGGAGACTCCGCCCGCGCACCGGTCAGGATTCGAGAAGCCGTACCCGGCTCCCGCGGCTTAGCGTGAAAGTGCCGTCGGAACGCCGCCGGCACTGTCAGCCGGCCGACACGGCCGCACGCACCGCACAGGAGTCGAGATGACCGCCGGAGTCAAGACCATCATCTACCCCGTCAAGGACATCGCGAAGGCCAAGGCCCTGTTCACCCGACTGCTCGGGGTGGAGCCCTATGTGGACGAGCCGTACTACGTCGGTTTCAAGGACGCGGGCCAGGATGTCGGGCTCGACCCGAACGGCCACGCCAAGGGCCTGACCGGACCGGTCCCCTTCTGGCACGTCGACGACATCAAGGCGACCCTGGCGGCGCTGACCGAGGCGGGGGCCGAGACGCTCCAGGAGCTCCAGGACGTCGGCAACGGCAGGCAGGTCGCGTCGGTGAAGGACGCGGAGGGCAACATGTACGGGCTCATCGAGGACCCGACCAACTGAATGCAGGCACACTAATTGCATCCTCAACTAGTGGCCGGATCTCTGTTACCGTTCAATTATGGCAACGCAGACGCCCACTTCCCGCCTGGAGGACCAGTGGCGGGACATCCTGTCGGTGCACGCGCGCACGATGTGCGAGATCGACCGCGTGCTGCATCCGCACGGTCTGGGAGCCAGTGACTTCGAGGTCCTGGACATCCTCGTCACGGAGACGGTCGCGGAGCCCGGCGACCACTGCCGGGTGCAGAACATCGCGGACCGGGTCCATCTGAGCCAGAGCGCGCTGTCCCGGCTCATCGGCCGGCTGGAGAAGGACGGCCTGGTGGAGCGCACCGTCTGCCAGGAGGACCGCCGCGGGGTGTGGGTCGCGCTCACCCGCAAGGGCCGCGCACTGCACGCCGAGGTGCTCCCCCTGCAGCGGTCCGTGCTCGCCCGCATGCTGCAGGGCTGAGCGGCCCGCGCCTTCCGCGGGCCGGGGGCGGGCGGCCGGTTTCTCGCCCCCGCGGGGCCGGTCCGCCCGCACCGGTCCCGCCGGGCTCGCCACGACGCCCGCCGCGACCCTCGCTAGAGCACGAGTTCCGCCCCGTCGGGCAGGATCTCCGCGCCGGCCTCGGTGACCACCGCGCAGGCGTCCGTGGCCGGGTCGAGCAGCGGGTTGGCGCTGTCGAAGTGGGTGTACACGACGCGCGGGCCGGGGTGCCGGGCCAGCGCCGCCAGGCTGCCCTCCGCGCCGGAGACCGGAAGGTGCCACGCGGCGGCGGTCCGCCCGCGCGGCGCCCGTACCGAGGTGCCGGTGCCGCCGGCCGCGTAGAGGGTGCCGTCGAGCAGGACGCAGGTCGCCCCGTCGAGCAGTTCGTCGAGCGCGGGCGTCCACCGGCCCAGGCACGGTGCGTAGACGAGCACGCCCCCGCTGGCCAGGTCCTCGATCCGGTACGCCGTCACCCAGCGGTCGTCGTCGGCCACCCCGGGGATGTGGCCGGGGATCCGGGAGCCGAGGGCGTGGGCGCTGACGACCAGGCCTCCGGCCAGGACGAACCCTCCCTCGGTGAAGCTGTCAGCCCAGGCCCACGCGGCGGGGCGGTCGAGGAGGGGGCGCAACGGGGACAGCGCGGCGAGGACGGGCGGCGAGGCGTAGACCTTCAGCCCCGGGGCGCCGTCCAGCCCGGTCAGCCCCGTCGCGTGAGCGGCCTCGGCGTCCGTCAGCAGGACCCCGCGCACGGGCGTGCCCCCGGGCCCGGGGGCGAGGGCGGGGGTGGCGTTGAGCTGCGTACGGATGTCGGGTGAGGCGTTGAGCAGCCACCAGTCGCGGGAGTTGCCGCTGACGGCGACGCCCTCCTGGGTGCGCGCCGGCAGCTTTCCGTCGCGGGCGGCCGAGCAGGGCACGCAGGCGCAGTTCCACCGAGGGAAGCCGCCGGCGGCGGCCGTACCCAGCAGGACGACTCTCACGGGATCCCCACTCCTCCGCGGCGGCTTTCCAGGGATCTTCCCCCTTCGGACGGTCCGGGCCACTCCTCACGGAGGAGCGGATCCGGACATCCTTCGCCCGCGGGCCCGCCCACCGATCCCGGGGCGGTGGCGTGGGCGGCGCCCGCGTGACGCGGCCGAGGGTCCGACAGGCCCTAGCGCACCAGGAGCGTGCGTACGCCTTCGGAGGTGAGCGTCAGGCCGTGCGGCGAGGCGGCGTCGATGATCAGGTCCAGATCGCCCGAGGGCCACTGGGCGGCGAGCGCGCCGAGCGGCACGAGGCGGTAGCGGGAGACGGAGGGCAGGAGCTCGGCCAGTTCCTGTTCCGAGGTGAACACCGGAACGACCTGTCCGCCTTCGGGATCGTCCAGGATCGGCAGGGCCACGGCGTGGGGGTCGGCGACGTCCGCGTCCGTGGCGTCGTCCGGGACGGGGACCAGTACGTCGCTGCCGGCGAGGGTGTCCAGCGCCTCGGTGTCGGACGTGTTCGTGGCGAGGGTGTCCAGGGCTTCCTGGGCGGGCGTCGCCTCGGGTGCGCTGGGGTGGTGGTTGTTCAAGGGCGTGTCCATGGCAGATCCCCGGATCGTGGCGGGCGGGCGGCCACCCGGAGGCGGTCTGGCTCCCGGGCTTGTCGTTCGGTCGCGTACCCAACGCTCCGCGCGCCATTCATCCTGGCTCCCGGCCGGTGCGAGGGCGGCGGTCAGGCCGTCCCGCCCGGGCGTGGGACGCCCGGACGGGGCCAGGGTGACCGCCGCTTCCGCACCGGTCCGCCGCTCGCGGGCTACTTCAGATAGGGCCCGTCGGTTCCGATCCTGCCGGGTCCGTTCAGTACGTAGACCCGCAGGTTGCCCTTGCCGGGCGCGGCCACGGAGAGCGTTCCGCCGGAGACGGTCTTGACGTCACCGGTGACGGCGTCCGTGTACGTGCCGTTCGGGATGCCGGTGAAGGTCGCGTCGCCGGTGACCGTGACGAGGGCGAAGCTGTCGGTCGATCCGCTGGTGTAGCGGCGCTTGAAGGCCATCGAGCCGCTGATGCCGTCGGTGGAGTACTGGCCCGACTGGAGGGCCGGGATCGCCCGGCGGATCTGGTTGAGCCGCTGGAGGTGCTTGACCAGCGGCTGCGCGAGGGTGGTCGCGACCTCGCCGCTCGCGGAGTCGGCCTTGCCGAAGTCGGAGGCCGTGACGCTGCCCGCGAGGTGATCGCCGTAGTAGGCGCGCCCGGTCGTCGCCAGGGGGCAGGTCGGCCCGCAGTCGATCTGCTTGCCCTTCTGGAATTCGATCTCCGATCCGTAGTAGAGCGTGGGGATGCCGCGGAAGGTCCACATCAGGGCCATGTTCTCGGCCCAGGCGTCGGTGCCCCCGCTGTAGCGGGTGCTCGACTTGTTCGGGCCGTAGTCGTGGCTGTCGACGTAGACGACGTTGTACGTGGCGTCGTTGACGGAGTCGTCGGAGTCCTTGCCGTTGCTGTAGGCGTTCTGCGCGTCACCGAAGTTCATGTGCATGCGCATGTCGATGATGTTCATCCCGGAGAGCTGGCTGTGGTCCGGGGTGTGGTAGCTGTTGCCGCTCAGGAAGGCGTTGGCGGAGGTGGGCTGGTTGCCGGTGCCGAGCTGTTCCTCGTAGGTGTACTGCTCGATGGCGGCCGTCTCGTCGTCGGCGCTGTAGTCCTTGCGTTCCTTCCAGGTGTAGAACTGCGCGGAGTGGTTCACCGAGCCGCGGTTCCACTTGTCGTTGACGAAGGCACCCACCTCGCCGAAGACGAAGAAGTTCTTCGCCGCCTCCGTGCCGAACCGCTGCGTGACCCGGTCGTAGATGGCGGGCAGGAAGCGGCGGTTCCAGGTGACGCGCGGGATGTGGACGGCCGTATCGACGCGGAATCCGTCGACCCCCATGTCGATGTACTTGTCGTACGCGCCGATCAAGTAGTTCTGGACCGTGGCGTTCTCGGTGTTGAAGTCGGCCAGGTCCTCGTGCAGCCAGCACGAACGCGAGTCCTCGCCCTCCCAGTTGCCGATCCAGCACTGGTGGTAGTACGCCTTGGGGAACATGCCCGACGTGGGGCTCGGCCACTGGCAGTTGTACAGCGTGTAGCCCTCGGCGCTCTTGCCGCCGGTGGGTTTGCCCCAGTTGAGGCAGGTGTTGCCGGAGGGTTCGGCGGTCGACCAGAGGTCGCCGTTGTAGTACGACTTCCCCGACTTGGGCTCGACGGTCAGGCCGTCGTACTCGAAGCCCTCGTTCTTCTCGTCGTAGTACCAGCTCCACTGGGAGTCGCGCACGCCGTAGACGGTCGGGGTGAACAGGCCCTTGGCGCCCCAGCGGGAGCTGTGGTTGTAGACGACGTCCTGGTAGATCTTCATGCCCTTGGCGTGGGCCGCGTTGATCAGGTCCTGGTAGGAGGCGCCGGCGGACTCCAGGCGCGGGTCGACCTTGTAGAAGTCGTAGCCGTGATAGCCGTGGTAGTCGTAGTCCGAGCGGTTGAGGACGACCGGGGTGATCCACACGGCCGAGAACCCGAGCGCCTTGATGTAGTCGAGCTTGGCGACGAGCCCCTTGAAGTCGCCGCGGAACATGGGGTCGTTGTTGGCCGCGTTGCCCGACTTGACGTCCTGGCTGCCACCGCGGTCGTTGGAGCTGTCGCCGTCGTAGAAGCGGGCGGTGAGGACGAAGTAGATGGGGTCCTTGCGCGGGTCGGTGCCGAGCGGTGTCCCGGCGGCCGGCGCGGGCGCCTTCTCCCCGGTCGTGACGGTGGCCGCGGCGGAGGCGGGCGAGGTGTTCCCGGCCGCGTCGACGGCCTTCACGGTGTAGGTGTAGCCGGTCCTCTCCTCAAGTCCCGTGTCGGAGTACACCGTCGAGCCGACGTCCGTGACGACGGTCCCCTTCGTGCCACCCGTGCGCGTGAGCTGATACTTCGTCACCGCGGTGTCGTCGGTGGCCGGGTCCCAGCTCACCACCACCGAGGTGTTCGTGGCGGTCGTCTTCAGCCCGGCGGGCGTGGTCGGCGCCTGGGTGTCGGGGGCCTGTGCCGCGCAGGGGTCCTTGGCGTCGGCGGTGACGGTCCGGTCCTTCACGGTCGTGGTGCCGGACGGGATCGCGTAGTCGGAACCGTTGTTGTTGTCCCAGACGCCGTTGCCGTTGTTGAAGGCCGCCTTGAGCGCGGTGGCGGTCCCGAGGTCGAGGGTCTTCTTCCACCATCCGGTGCAGGCGCTCTCCATGCCGACGCCGGGAACCGTCGTCCAGGAGCCGCCCGTCGGCGCGTAGTGGACGTTCGCGGTGGTCCAGCCCGAGGTGGCGGTCGAGTAGTACACGGTGGCCTGGTTGCCGGTGCCGGTACCGGTGTCGGCGCACGGGTCGCTGTGGGCGATGACCCCGTCCTTGACCGTGATGGTACCGGTGCCCAGCGCGTAGTTGTTGCCGCCGTTGTTGTCCCAGGTGCCGCTTCCGTTGTTGAAGGTGGCCTGGAGCCCGGCGGCCGAGCCGAGGTCGACGGTCTTCTTCACCCAGTCCGTGCAGGCCGTCTCCATCTGCACGCCGGGCACGGTGGTCCAGGAACCGCCGTCCGGGGCGTAGTGGAGATAGGTGGACGGCCAGTTCTTGGTCTTCGTGTAGTAGAAGACGGTCGCCGTCGTGGAGGTGGCGGCCGTGCTCTCCATGGGGACGGACCCCGGGTCCGGCGGGGTCAGTCCGAACAGTCCGGTCACCGCCAGGAGCGCCGTCAGCGCTCTCAGGGGCGGGCGTCCACGTCTGCGGCTCATGGGGCGGCTCCAATGCGGGTGCGGGGAGGGGGAGTTGCCGGGGAGGCGTTGCCTTGCAAGGAGAACCGGCAAGTTCCTGAAAGGACTTGCGGCCCGGAAGCTACAGGTCCATGACAGCCACGTAAAGAGATGTGACAGCTACTGCGACGAGCGGGGCGTCGTCGCCGCCCCGCCAGGCGCCGGCCCGCACCGCACGCCGAGCGTCGGGCGCCCCGGTCAGGCGGAGGTCAAGAAACCCCCGGGCACGGGCAATCCCCTCGTCACCCGGTGAGAAGCTGTGGCCCGACCGGCGTATTCAAGGCGGAAGGGCAACCGCAGCCGCGCCCTTCCCCGACCGGAGGTACCTCGAGCGTGACCATCACCAAGGAAGCCCCGCCGCCCGTCCGGCGCCGGGACGAGGAGGACCGCGGGGGCCGGCAGGGCTGGAACGTCAACTCGCCGCTCGCCCTGACGATGCTCCTGCTGCTGGTCGTCGCGGCGCAGGGGCCGATCCGCGGGATGCTGTCCGCCCCGGTGATGCAGAGCTGGATGACCGTGTTCGTCGCGGTGGTGGTCCAAGCCCTGCCCTTCCTCGTCCTGGGCGTCCTGCTGTCGGCGGTCATCGCGGTGTTCGTCCCGCCGTCGTTCTTCGCCCGCGCGCTGCCGAAGCGCCCGGCGCTCGCGGTCCCGGTCGCCGGAATGGCCGGGGCGATCCTGCCCGGCTGCGAGTGCGCCTCCGTACCGGTCGCCGGCGCGCTGGTGCGCCGCGGTGTCACCCCGGCCGCCGCCCTGGCGTTCCTGCTGTCCGCCCCGGCGATCAACCCGATCGTGCTGACCGCGACCGCCGTCGCCTTCCCCCGCGACCCGGAGATGGTCCTCGCCCGCTTCGTGGCCAGTCTCCTCGTGGCCTGCTCGATGGGCTGGCTGTGGCAGCGCCTCGGCCGCACCGACTGGCTGCGCCCGCCGGCCCGCCCCGCGCACGAGGGCCAGGGCAGGGGGGCCGCGTTCTGGGGGTCCGTGCGGCACGACATCATGCACGCGGGCGGGTTCCTCGTGCTCGGCGCGATGGCCGCCGCCACGCTCAAAGCCGTCGTACCGGCGAGCTGGCTGCACGCCGCGGCGGGAAATCCGGTGGTCTCCGTCCTGGCCCTGGCGATCCTGGCCGTCCTGCTGTCGATCTGCTCCGAGGCCGACGCGTTCGTGGTCGCCTCGCTGACCCAGTTCTCGCTCACCGCCCGGCTGGCGTTCCTGGTCGTGGGTCCGATGATCGACCTGAAGCTCTTCGCGATGCAGGTCGGCACGTTCGGCCGCGGCTTCGCGACTCGGTTCGCGCCCACCACCTTCGCCCTGGCGATCCTCGTGTCCGTACTGATCGGGGCGGTGCTCCTGTGAACCGTCAGGCCCAGGCGGCCGTGCTCTTCCTCGTCGGCGCGGCGGTGCTGCACGCGAGCGTCACGGACCTCTATCTGCGGTACGTGAAGGCCGGGTTGCGGCCCCTGCTGCTCGCGGCCGGTGTCGTGCTCATCGTCACCGCCCTGGCGACGGTCTGGTACGAGATACGCGATCACCGGGCCTCGGCGGACCGGGCCGGAGCCGGCCACGAACAAGCGAACGCGGACGACGGCAGACAGGGGCACGGACACCAGCCCCTGGACGGCGAGGGCCCTGGGCACGGAGCCCTGGAAGACGGCGTGCACGGAGGCCACGGCGGACAAGGGGCGCTGGACGACGACGGGCACGGTCATCGTGAGCCGTGGGTCTCGTGGCTCCTCGTGCTTCCGCTGCTCGCGCTCATCCTGGTCGCGCCGCCCGCCCTCGGTTCGTACAGCGCGATGCGCACCGGTACGGCGCTGCAGGCGCCCTTCGGCTACGCCAAGCTGCCGGCCGGCGAGCCGGTCACCCTCGGGCTGGTCGACTACGCGAGCAGGGCGGCGTACGGCCACGGCCGCTCATTGGGAGGCCGGGAGGTCAAGATCACGGGATTCGTCGCACTCGACCGCTCCGGCGCTCCGTATCTCGTCCGCATGGCCCTCAACTGCTGTGCCGCGGACGCCCAGCCGGTCAAGATCGGCCTGTCCGGACGGACGCCGCCCGTCCTGCGGCCCGACACCTGGCTGGAAGTCACCGGTCACTACACCGCCAAGCGGACGACGGACCCGGTCAACGGCGGCATCATCCCCTTCCTCGAGGTCGGTTCGGCGAAGCCGGTCCCGACGCCGCGCGATCCGTACGACGAGAGCTGGAACAACTGAGCCGAGGGCGGGGCGAATCCACGGAGCCCCGCCCCGGGCTCAGGCCTCGCGGTCCGGGAGATAGCTCGCGAGACCCCGCAGGATGATCTCCAGACCGATGTCGAACCTCTCGTCGGAGGAGTCCGTCACCATCGACCCGGACAGGGCCCGCAGATGGGGGAAGTCCTCCTCGGGCAGCGACGCGAAGTAGTTCTGCATCTCGTCGGCCATCTCACGCCAGTCGGGGCGGGCCAGTGAGCCGCCGCCGGACTGCTGCGCGGCCCGGTCCTGCCACATGCCCTCCTCCAGGACGAACCCCTCGATGTAGGTGGAGATGAGGTCGCCGGCCTCGGCGGCGATGCGGTCGGGCAGTCCGGCGGTACGGAAGACGGCGAGCAACGACTCGACGTACGGCAGCAGTTCGGCGGTGAAGGGGACGTGGGCCATGGAGATCCTGGCCATGTCGCGATGGGACAGCAGCCGCCACCGCCAGGACCGCGCGTAGTCGCGCACCTGCTCCTGCCAGCGCTCCGGGTCGGGTTCGGGCAGCGTGAAGCTGGCGAACAGGCGGGTGTACATCAACTCCAGAAGGTCGTCCTTGGAGCGGACGTAGGCGTAGAGGGCGGAGACCGCGACCCCCAGTTCGGCGGCCACCTGCCGCATCGACAGCTTGTCGAGGCCGGACCGGTCCAGCACGACGAAGGCGGCTTCGACGATGCGCTCGCGCGACAGCGGCTCGCGCGCCGGGGCGACGCGGGCACGGACGGGGCGCTCGCGCTCCCAGGGGGACGGCGGGGGTGATTCGGGGGTGCCGGCGGCCGCGTCGCTCATGACCACAGTCTAGGCGGCACCGGAGAGCAGTGTTCTCCCCTGGAGAGCGGCGTTCACCTCGACTCAACGCGATATATCTTGTCTCCCTCGCGGAGTTGCGCTATATCTTAATGAACGCCGTTCTCTGGATGAGCACTGTTCTGTTAAGGTGAACGGCGTTCACCGGCGTCTCGTCTCGTGCTTCTTCCTCCAAGACGGCGAGCCGGGCAGTCACACCCGTCCGTCCCACCGCGCTCCGGTCGACCCCGGCGCGGCCTCTTCGCGAGGAGTTCCCGATGTCCACCACCGGTGTCGCGTCCACCGAGACGCCCATCGACTCACCAGCGCCCTACCGATGGCGCTGGGCTGCGCTGTTCGTGATCCTCGCGGCCGAGGTGATGGACCTCCTCGACGCCGTCGTCACGAACATCGCCGGTCCCTCCATGCGGGCCGACCTCGGCGGCGGCGCCTCCACGCTCCAGTGGCTCGCCGCCGCCTACACCCTCTCGATGGCCGTCGGGCTCGTCACGGGAGGACGGCTCGGCGACATTCACGGGCGCCGCACGATGTTCCTGGTCGGAGCCGCCGGCTTCACCCTGGGTTCGCTGCTGTGCGCGGTGTCCGTGTCGCCCGGGATGCTGATAGGCGCGCGGGTCGTGCAGGGCCTGTTCGGCGCGGTGATGCTGCCGCAGGGCCTCGGCATGATCAAGGAGATGTTCCCCCCGAAGGAGTCGCAGAAGGCCTTCGGCATGTTCGGCCCGGTCATGGGCCTGTCCGCGGTGTGCGGGCCGATCCTGGCCGGCTGGCTGGTCGACGCCGACTACTTCGGCACCGGCTGGCGCATGATCTTCCTCATCAACCTGCCGCTGGGCGCGGCCGCCATCCTCGGCGCCGTGCGCTACCTGCCGAAGGGCCGGTCCGAGACCAAGCCGCGGCTCGACATCCCCGGCATGATCCTGGTCTCCGTGGCCGCGCTGCTTCTCATCTTCCCGCTCGTCCAGGGCCGTGAGTACGACTGGCCCGTGTGGACGTTCCTGATGATGGGCGCCTCCGTCGTCGTCTTCGTCGCCTTCGCCGTGTACGAGTCGCGCCGCAGCAAGGCCGGCCAGGACCCGCTGGTCGTCCCCAGCCTCTTCCGCAAGCGCGGCTTCAGCAGCGGCATGATCCTCGGGCTGGTCTTCTTCTCGGCCATGCAGGGCTTCATGCTCGTCTTCAACCTCTACACCCAGATCGGCCTCGGCTACTCGCCGCTCAAGGCGGGTCTGGTGATGGTGCCCTGGTCGGGCGGCATGATCGTCGGCTTCGGTGTGGCCCAGGGTGTGGTCCGGTTCGGCCGGACCGTGCTCCAGGCCGGCGCGCTGGTCATGGCCCTCGGTGTCTTCGGCGTGTGGCTGACCCTCGACCAGGTGGGCTCCGACGTCGGCCCCTGGCAGCTCCTGCCCTCGCTCCTCGTCACGGGCATCGGCATGGGCCTGCTCATGGCCCCGTTCTTCGACATCGTGCTCGCCAGCGTGGAGCAGCACGAGACGGGTTCGGCGTCCGGCACGATGACCGCGGTCCAGCAGCTCGGCGGCGCCTTCGGCGTGGCCATCCTCGGCACGGTGTTCTTCGGTCTGCTCGGCGGCGGGATCGCCACCGCCGTCGACCACCGCTCGGACGGTCTGCGGGGACAGCTCACCGCCGCGCACGTCGCGCCCGAGGCCCAGGACCGCATCGTGGCGGGCCTGCGCACCTGCGCCGCGGACCGCGCCACCGCCAAGGACTACGAAGCGACGCCGGCGTCCTGCGCCCGCCTGGAGAAGGACACCCGGTCGGCCGTGACCTCACCCGAGGACGGCGCCCGCATCCCCGCCGCGCTGCAGGCCACCGCGTCGTCGGCCTTCCGGAGCGGATTCGGCTCCGTCATGCAGACGGTGCTCTGGATCGTCGACGGCATGCTGGCGCTGACGTTCCTGCTGGCGTTCCTGCTGCCGCGGCACGCCCGGCCCGAGGACGCCGCCGGGCACTGAGCCCCGGTGGCGAACCGGCATCGGTGAACACCACAGGCCGGGCATCTCTGCGGAGGTGCCCGGCCTGTGGTGTTTCTGCTGGTGGGGATGCGGGGCGGGGCGCCGGAAGCAGGGCGCTCCGGGGGCGGGGCGGGCGCCGGGACGCGGGGTGCGCCGGGGGCGGCTCGGACGCGGGCCGGACGCAGGAACGCGGGGTGCGCCGGAGGCGGGCCGGACGCGGGGACGCGCGGTGGGCCCGAGGCGGGTCGGAGGCCGGGACGCGGGGTGCGCCCGAGGCGGGCCGGATGCCGGGACGCGGAGTGCGCACGCGTAGGCAGGGCGCGCCTCCGGCATGGGGACCGCCGCCCTCGAAATGTGGGGCTGCACCCCCGCGCCCGTCCCCGCGGATTGCGGCGCGTACCGTGCGAGCGGGCAGAATCGCTCACGTCGGTGGACGGGGTACGCGGGCCTCCGCGCACGCGCGGTAGGAAAGCGGCACGCCGTCCTCCGCGCGCACGCGACCCTGCTCATCCCGACCACCTGGCCGATCACCCTGATCAGCAGGTGCGCTTACCGCCACACCGCCCGACCCGCGCCGCCCCGGAAGGACGAGCCCCGTGCTCACGTCGTACGCAGCCCACTTCGACACACCCGCCGGGTATCTCGACTTCGCACGGTTCGGTCCGCCGTCGCGGGACGCCGTGGCCGCCACCGCGCGGGCCATGGGGGAGTCCGCCCTCGCCGATCACACCACCGTGGACGGCCTGATGCGCGCGGAGTCGGTCGCCCGCGACACGGCCGCGCGCCTCGCGGGCACCGACAGTCGGCACACCGTGCTGCTGCCCAACGCCTCGACCGGCCTGTTCCACGCCGCCCTCGGCATCCGGACGGGCGTGGTCCTCACCCCGCGCAGCGACTTCCCGGCGAACCACTATCCGTGGCGCCGCACCGCGGACCTGGGCCGGGCCACGCCGCGCTGGCTCGATCCGGTGCCGGGCGGCGGAGTCACGCCGGAGCTGGTCCGTGCCGCGCTGACCGACGACGTGGTCGCGGTGTCCGTCAGCGCCGTGGACTTCCGTACCGGATTCCGCGCGGACCTCGCTGCGCTGCGCGAGGCGATCGGACCGGACAGGCTGCTGATCGTGGACGCCATCCAGGCGTTCGGTGTGGCCGCGATGGACTGGGACGCGGCCGACGTGGTCGTGGCGGGCGGCCAGAAGTGGCTGCGCGCGGGCTGGGCGACGGGCTTCGCCACTCTCTCGGACCGCGCTCTGGAGTCCCTGGAACCGGTCCTCACCGGCTGGACGGGCGTCGAGGAGGTCGGTGTCTTCGACGGCGAGGAACACCCGCCGGCGGCGGACGCGCGGCGCTGGTCGATCACCAACCTCAGCCCGGTGACGGCAGCCGCGTTCGCGGCCGCGCTGGAGCTGGTGGAGCGGCACACCGTATCGGCGATCGAGACGGCCGTGGCGGAGCGGATCACCGAGCTGACCGAGACGGTCGAGGCCCACGGCGCCCGCGTCCTCTCCCCCACCACCCCGGCGCGGCGCGCAGGCATCCTCTCCTTCACGCTGCCGAACCACGACCCGTCCGTCGTGGCGAAGGCGCTGCACGCCGAGGGCGTCACCCCGACCGTACGCACCGACTCACTCCGCTTCTCCCCCCACGCCTCGACCCCACCGGAGGTCTCCGAGAGGGTGGCGGCGGCGTTGTCGACACTGGGCAACTGAACCACCGGGCCGAGCGGAAGACAGGGGGCTCCGATGAGCAAGAGACGCTACGTCGCCAGAGGAGTGCCCGGCGGCTATCGAATCTGGGACAACCGAGGTCGCCGATGGTGGGGAGATCTCTACGAGCTGTGCCCTGACGATCTGACGGCCGAGCTCAACGGGCAGGCGGACCCGACCCGGATCACCGCGCTCATGAAACGCTACCGAGCACAGAAGCGCTAGCGGCACCCTGAACAGGGAGTTGGCGCTGACGACTGTCGCGCAGGCACCGCTCGTCCATGACCACGCGTTCGTCAGAAGATGCCGAAGAAGCGGTCCCACCAGGTGGGTCGCCGACCGTGCACGGGCAGCTCGCTCGGCCCGGCGTAGTCGCTCTCCAGGAGTTCCTCGGGAACGACCACGTACCCGAGGTGGGCCAGCGTCCGCTCGATGTTGGCCAGATCCGCCGCGTCCAACTCGCCCTCGGCTTGCGCTTCCTCGGTGCCCAGGAAGGCACCGGGGTTGTCGGCGCAGACCAGCGCCAGTGAGCCGAACTTGCTCACGCAGACGACGATCCGGGTTCCGCACACAGTCGCGTCCGCCGGCACGGTGATCCGCCCGTACTCGCTGGAGTCCTGCGTGTCCCGTTCGCGGGCACAGGGCGCCGCGAAGTCGTCCTCAAGTCGCGCCACAAGGACGTCGAACAACGCACCCGTCTCGCCGCGGTCGTAACCCCGAGGCCGCTCAAGGAACTCGGGGGCGTCGAGCTCGCGCAGCAAGGTCACCAGGTCTCCCTCGTACTCCGTCACACGCAGATCCTGGCGCATCAGCAGCAGGCCTCGCCGGACCGGCATCGATCGGTCCCCCGCGGTCGGGCCCGCACGACCCGCGGCCCCCGGAGTGATGTCAGTCCGCTGACGTATCGTTCCCGCCACCGCACACCGACCTGGAGGATCGAGAGAATTGACTGCCCTGCCCGCCTTCCCGTTGCCCTTTCATGGTTCGCGTTCCCTGTCGTTCGCGACACCGCGCACGCTGCGGGAACTTCAGATCATGCAGTGCAGCGCGCACATTCGGGCGAAGCCTGGCTGGTTCGACAAGATGAACGACGCCGGCATCGTCGACAGGTGGACGCGGGAAGCCGTCGCCCAGGGCCTCACCGAGGCGCAGGTTCGTTACGTGCTCGACGAACTCGCGTACTACGCCGCCCTGCGGGACGCGCGAACCGGCGTCGAGGTGTCCGCCGTGGACGGGGTGTGGCAGTCGGACACACTCATCGACGACAAGCTCGCGACCCGGCTGCGCGAGGCGGTCCGGGTTCTGGAAGAGGTCCCCGAGGCCGAGCTGGACTGGCATCCCGGATCCGACGGCCAGGTGCTGGACCTGGTGCATCCCTCCCTGTTCTGCCTGGTGAAGGACGCGAGCGGCGCACCCGAGCAGGCCTGGCAGAACCCGACCAACCGCTACTCGCGCTACGAGTTCTCCGAGAAGTTCCAGTGGCTGCCCACCGACGTCGACGTCAGTGACGACGGCGAGGTCACCTTCCGCTCGTACGTCAACAACGTCCACCCCGAGACCCATCGCGAACTGGCCTCCGTACTGCCGGACTTGTTCGGGCGCATGCGCCCGCTGCTGGAGAACGTGCTCACCGATCTCCGCCATCCGCGGCCCCTGCGGATCCAGGCCGATCCCTACGGGTGGTACGAGTCGCGGGAACCGGAGTATCCGAACAAGTCCTCCTACAGTGAGAGTGGGGCTTACGACGAAGCCGTCCGTGCGTGGGAACAGGCCCATGACGAGTGGTGGGAGAGCCGTCGCCCGACCATCCCGGACGCCCCGGCCTTCGTGGCGCCCGAGGCGCCTGACGCATCGGTCCGGGTCGACCTGCGCGGTCGCCCTCTCCAGGTCATCGTCAAGCTCGCCACCATCCATCTCACCCCGGAAAAGCCCGAGTACGCGGGCGGTTCCTGGCACGTCGAGGGGATGTTGAACGAGCGGATCGTCTCGACCGGCATCTACTACTGGGACAGCGAGAACATCACCGAGAGCCGGTTGAGCTTCCGGGCGGCACTCGACGACCCCAACTACGAGCAGAACGACGACAACGGGGTCCGCGAGGTCTACGGCCTGGAGAACGAGGACGCGCTGAACCAGGTGCTGGGATCGGCGTCGACCCCGGCCGGCCGCTGCCTGGCGTTCCCGAACATCCTGCAACACCGTGTCGGTTCATTCCGCCTCACGGACGACACCCGTCCGGGCCACCGCAAGATTCTCGCGTTCTTCCTCGTCGACCCGTCGGAGACGATCGTCTCGACATCCGACGTGCCTCCGCAGCAACCGTGGTCCGCCACCTCGACCATGACACTCGACGAAGCCAGGGAATACCGCGAACAGCTCATGCGGGAACGCAAGTTCTTCGTCGCCGAACACAACGAGCAGCTCTACGAGCGCGAATTCTCCCTCTGCGAGCACTGAGGTCCGGCCCGTCGCCCGCAGGCCCTCCCCGTCACTCCGCCAGCCTGCGGGCGATCACCTCCATGATCTGGCCCGCCGGCCTGGGCATGTGCAGGTCGTGGTGGGAAGCGTCGATGTCGTACTCCTCCAGGGAGCCGAGGACGTACGGGCGCCAGCCGGGCCCGTACGACGACAGCCCGTCGACCTTGTCCGACTTCGCGTTGAAGTAGAGCAGGTCGCCGCGGTAGACCGGTGACGCGAACACCGCCATCTTGTTCAGGTTGTTGGCACCCACCTTGGACATGTCCTCCAGGAAACCGTCCAGGTTGCCAGTGTTCATGTACTGGCCGAAGACCTCCTCGACGTCCCCCCGGTACATCGCCGCCGTCCTGCCCGCCACCTGCTTGAACGGGCTCTCCGGAGACGTGGTCGCCGGCGGGGCGTCCAGGACGGCGACGAGCCCGACGCGGTGGCCGCGCCGGTCCAGCTCCGCCGCGGCCGCGTGCACGACCGGGCCGCCGAAGGACCAGCCGATCAGGTGGTACGGGCCTTCCGGCTGGCGGGCGAGGATCTGGGCGAGGTAGTCGTCGATCATCTCCTCCACCGAACCGGCCAGCGGATCCTTGCCGTTGGAGCCACGGGACTGCAAGGAGTACGCCGCCCGGTCCTTCACGTGCGGGGCGAAGGTGAAGAACGCCCAGCCCAGGCCGCCGCCTCCGTGGAAGAACCACAGGGGCGGCTTGCCCGTACCGGGATCCCTGTTCAGGGGCAGCACCACCCCGTACGAGTCGCTCTGGTCGTCCGGTGTACCGCCGACGATGACCAGCCCGCCCAGCTCGGCCACCGTGGGGTAGTCGGTGATCGTCTTGAGCGGCAGGTCGATGCCGAACTCTTCGCCGATGCGCGTGCTCAGGCGCGTGGCCAGGTCCGGATTCCCTCCGAGCCCGAAGAAGTCCTCGTCGATTCCGACCCCTTCGACCCCCAGCAACTCACCAAACAGGGCGCACAGTTTCTCCTCGTGCGCGTTGCGCGGACCGGAACCGCTCAGGTGCCCCTCGCGCGCTGTGCCCGGACGGCGGTCGCTCGGCTTCTTCGCGAGCCTGCCCCGTCCGGCCTCCGGCACCTCGATCGCGTTGACCGGGTTCTGCGGGGCGGCGACCAACTGGTCCACCACCGAGACGAACCCCGCAGCGATCGCCTCGGCCGTTTCCCGGTCGAACAGCTCGGTCGCGTAGACGAGGTCGCCTCGCAGCGCCCCGGTACCGTCCTCCTCCGCCATGCTGAACATCAGGTCGGCCTGAGCGGTCGACGTGAGGTGCTGCTCGAACTCGACCTCCAGTCCTCGGAGTTCGAGTCTCCGCTTGTCGAAGTTCTGCCAGGCGAACATCACCTGGAACAGCGGCTGGTACGCCGCGGAGCGCTCGAGGTCGAGCGCCTCGACCAGCATCTCGAACGGCAGGTCTTGGTGCTCGTAGGCCGCCAGCGCCTTGTCCCGCACCCGCGCGAGGAGGTCCGCGAACGACGGGTTGCCGGAGAGATCCACCCGCAGCACCTGGGTGTTGACGAAGAACCCGACCATGTCGGCCAGCCCTTCATCGGTGCGGCCGGCGATCGGGTTGCCGATCGGCACGTCCTCGCCGCCCCCCAGTTCGCCGAGCAGCACGGCCAGCGCGGCCTGGAGGACCATCGACAGGGTCACCCCGCGTGCGTCGGCCAGTTTCCGCAGCCGGGCCGCGGACTCGGGTCCCACCAGGACATCGACCATGTCGCCCTCGGAGCTACGCACCGGTGGCCTGGGGCGGTCGAGCGGCAGGTTCAGCGGCTCCGGCACGCCGTCCAGTTCCTTGCGCCAGTACTCGCTCTGGGCCGCCGCCAGGCTCTCCGGGTCCGCCACGTCACCGAGCAACTCACGCTGCCACAGCGCGTAGTCCTTGTACTGAGCGGCCAACGGCTCCCACTCCGGGGCCCGTCCGTCCAGGCGCGCGGCATAGGCCTCGGCCAGATCGCGGGCAAGCGGCGCCCCCGAACTGCCGTCCGTGGCGATGTGGTGGATGACCAGGACGAGGACGTGCTCCTGGGCGGAGCGGCGCAACAGGGTTGCCCGCAAAGGTATTTCTGCCGCGAGGTCGAACCAGTGCGCGGCGGCTTCCTCGATCGCCCGGGACTCGTCCTCGGGCGCCACCTCGATCACCGGCACCCGCACCGGCGCCTGTTCCGCCGACAGGATTCTCGGCTCGGGCTCACCGTCGGCGTCGGTCACATAGGTGGTGCGCAGGATCTCGTGTCGGGCGACGACGTCACCGATCGCGGCGGCCAGGGCCCCCTCGTCCAGTGGCCCGGTCAGCCGGAACGTCGGGGAGATGGTGTAGGTCGCCGTGCCACGGTCCAGTTGGTGCAGGATCCACATGCGGCGCTGGGCGAAGGACAGCGGAGTCGCGGCGTTCTCCCCTGTGTGATCGCGCGGCTCGAACCGCAGGCGGCGGGGAGCGGCCGCCTTGCCGGCCCATGCGGCGAACGCGGCCACCGTCGGCAGGTCGAAGATCTTGCGGATCGGTATCTCGATCCCCATGTCGGCGCGGGCGCGGTTGATCAGCCGGGTGGCCAGCAGCGAGTGCCCGCCGAGCGCGAAGAAATCGTCGTCGATGCCGACCCTCTCCAGGCCGAGCAGTTCGCTGAAGAGGGCGCACAGCTTCTCTTCGTGGGACGTGCGCGGCCCTCGACCTGTCACAACGGTCGTGTGCCGCGCGGGCAGTGCTCGTCGGTCGATCTTTCCGGCCGGGTTCAGCGGGAGCCGCGAGAGCGGTACGAAAGCGGCCGGGACCATGTAGTCGGGAAGGCGTTCACGCAGGTAGGCGGGCAGTTCGGCCAGCAGGGGGCCGATCGCCTTCGCGAGCGCGGGGGCGTTCACCCGGATCTGGTCGGCACCAGGACGGGGAACGAACCCTCCGGAGACAGGCTTCGGCCCGTCCTCCCCCTCGGGCCGGAGGATCACGTCGAAGGCGTGAACGGTCTCGCCCGACCAGGTGAGGACGGCGTCCAGGCCCTGCCGCCGCGCCCAGTCTGCGACTTCCTCTGGATCGAGTGGCATCCCGGAGGGCGCGACAGTGGGTGGCGTGGCAGCGCCCGTGCCTCGACCGCCTATGGCGCTCGCAACGGTGGCTGGGCCTCGACCGGCGGGGGCGGTCGCCGCGGCCTCCTCGGTCAGCCGTGCGTTGGGGATCCCGGTCACCCGCACCGGGCCACCGGCCGCCCGCTCGACGCACCCACCGAGGCCGGCCAGGCCGGTGACTTCCCCGCCCCACGCCACCGCGGGCACACCCGAAAGGTCGAGGACATCGGTCGGCGCCTTGTGCAGCACGACCTCGTAGCGGTGCCGGGTCAGTTCGTTGTGCGCCTGCCCCGCCTTCAGCCGGATGTCCACGCCGCCGGCATGCTCACGCGCCCAGTCGGCGAACCACTCCGGAGCGACCACGAGCTCCCGCTCGGCGAGCAGTGCCTGCTCCACCAGGGTCCGTACCTCGCTCAAGGACGCGTACGGGTGCGCCGCGCGCTGCACGGCGGTGGTCAGCATCCGCAGGGTGGCGGCGTTGCGGACGTCACCGACGATCAACCGCCCGTCGTCGGTGAGGAGTTGCATGGCCTGGCGCAGCACCCGGTCCAAGTACTCGGCGCTCGGGAAGTACTGCGCCACCGAGTTGACGATCACGGTGTCGAAGGCGCCCCGGGGCAGCCCGGAGAGGTCGTCGGCCGCCTGGGCGCTGAGCCGGACCCGGTCGCCGAGACCGGCCTCGTCGGCCTGGGCCCGGACCCGGTCGACGACCGTCGGCGAGATGTCGGTACCCCAGTACTCCTCGACCTCGCCGACGATCTTCGCCAGCAGCAGGCCGGACCCCACGCCGATCTCCAGCACCCGGCGCGGGGCGCATCGCAGCACCTGGGCCACCGCCGCGTCCCGCCACTCCTCCATCTCCTGGAGCGGAATCGGCTCACCGGTGTAGCTGGAGTTCCAGCCCTGGAAGTCCTCGCCGAACGTGCCTTCGGCCGAGGCGGTGTACGTGTCGTCGTAGACGTGGCGCCATTCCTCGATCTGGGCGGTGGTGTCGGTGACGGCGGCGTCGGGGTCGGGTTCGATGTAGGCGACCAGACGCTGGTCGCCCTTCTGGTCCTCGCGGACCACGACCGCGGCCTGTGCGACCGAGGGATGCCCGGACAGGACGTGGTCGATCTCGCCGAGTTCGATGCGGAAACCGCTGACCTTGACCTGGGAGTCGGTGCGGCCGAGGTATTCGACCTGCCCGTCCTTGTTCCACTTCACCAGGTCACCGGTGCGGTACATGCGGGTGCCGGCCGCGCCGAAGGGGCAGGCCACGAAGCGTTCCGAGGTCAGTCCGCTCTGGCCCAGATAGCCGCGGGCCAGGCAGGTCCCGGCCAGGTAGAGCTCGCCGGCCACCCCGGGGGCGACCGGACGCAGCGAGGCGTCGAGGATGTAGACCTGGTTGTTCCAGATGGGGGTGCCGATGGGGACGCGGTCGGCGCCGGGGACGTGCTGCCAGCCGGTGACCTCCACGGTGGCCTCGGTCGGCCCGTACAGGTTGTGGGCGGCGCAGGAAGGCAGCAGTTCGGTGAAGCGGTTGGCCAGGGCTGCGGGGAAGGCCTCGGCGGCCACCTCGATCCAGCGCAGGCTGCCGCAGTGCGCGGCGGCGGGTTCGGTGACGAAGGCGGAGAGCAGCGAGGGCACGAAGAACGCGGCGCTGACCTGCTCGCGCCGGATCAGTTCGGCGAGGTAGGCGGGGTCGCGGCGGCCCTCGGCCCCGGCCACCACGACGGAGGCGCCCATCTGCAGGTTGGAGAACATCTCCGGCACCGAGGCGTCGAAGCTGGCCGAGGTGCTCATCAGCATCCGGTCCTCGGCCGTGACCTGGAAGTGCTCCAGGCCCCACTCGATCCGGTTGGTGATCGAGCGGTGCGCCACCGGCACCCCCTTGGGCCCGCCGGTCGAGCCGGAGGTGAAGATGACATAGGCCGCGTTGTCCGGCGACAGGGCCCGCTCCGGGTCGCTGTCCGGATACGCCGACACGTCCGGGAGGGAGTCCTCCAGGAGCAGCAGCGGGTTCGCGCCCGCCAGGATGTGGCGCACGCGTTCGGCGGGCAGCTCGGTGTCCAGCGGCACATACGCGGCACCCGCCTTGACCACCCCGTACACCGCCACCAGCAGATCCACCGAACGCGGGATCCTCACCGCGACGAGCTGCTCGGGGCCCGCACCCTGCTCGATCAGCCAGTGCGCGAGCCGGTTGGCGCGGGCGTTGAACTCGGCGTAGGTGAGCCGCTCGTGCTCGGCGATCACCGCGATCCGGTCGGGGGTGCGGGCGACCTGTGCCTCGAAGGCGTCGGGCAGGGTGGTCGCGGCGACCGGGCGGGCGGTGTCGTTGACCTGCCGTACCAGGCGGTCGTGTTCGTCCTCGCCGAGCACGTCGATGGCGCTGAGCGGGGCCCTGGGTGCGGCGGCGACCTGCTCCAGGACCCGTACGAACCGGTCGGCGAGGGCTTCGGCGGTCTCCTGGTCCAGCAGGTCCTTCTGGTACTGCAGGACCAGTTGGAGCTGAGGGTCGGCCGCGGCCGCCAGGATGACCGGGTAGTGCGAGCCCGCGAACGGGCGGAGTCCCGTGATGGCGACACCGGCCGCGGAGTTGGCCTCGCCGATGGCTTCCCGGTCGATGGGATACGACTCGAACACGACCATCGTGTCGAACAAGGTCGCCAGCCCGGTGGCCTGCTGGATCTCCGCGAGACTGTGCTGGTGATGGTCGAGCAGGGCCGCCTGCCGGTGCTGCAGATCGGTGAGCAGGTCGGCGAAGGTGGTCTGCCGGTCACAACGCACCCTGACGGGAATGGTGTTGATGAACAGCCCGACCATGGCGTCGACGTCCTTCACCGCGGCCGGGCGCCCGGACACGGTGGCGCCGAGGACGATGTCCGACTGTCCGGTGAGCCGGGCGAGGAGCACGGCCCAGGCGCCCTGGACGAGGGTGTTGAGGGTGACGCCCAGCTCCGCGGCCCGTCGGGACAGGCCCTGCTTGCCCTCGAACACGACCTCGATGCTGCCGATGCCCGCGGAATCGTGCCGCGTTCCCGCGTGCGGCACGAGCAGGGTGGGCTCCTGGACACCGTCGAGTTCGGCCGCCCAGACGCGCGCGGACTCCTCGTGGTCGTGCCGCGTGAGCCAGGTGAGGAAGTCGGCGTAGTCGCGCGCGGGGGTGAACGCGGCCGGGTCGCCGTCGGCGGCGTAGAGCAGGAGCAGGTCGCGCATCAGCAGCGGTGTGGACCAGCCGTCGAACAGGACGTGATGGGCGGTCAGGACCAGTTCGGCCCGGTCGGGTTCGAGGGCGGCCAGGGCGAGCCGGATGAGCGGTGGGGTGTCCGTGTCGAAGTAGGTGGTCCGGTCCTGGTCGAGGAACCGCTCGAACTCCTCGGCGCGCTGCGGCTCTTCGGCCGCGGTCAGGTCGAGGTGCCGCCACGGCAGCGTCACCGATTCCGGTATCACCTGTACGAGATCGCCGTCCGTGCGGTCGACGAACGCGGCGCGCAGGGCGGGGTGGCGGTCCAGGAGGGCTTGTCCGGCGCGGCGCATCCGTTCCGCGTCGACCTTGCCGGACAGATGGAACACGAGTTGCATGTGGTAGGCGTCGAAGGAGGAGCCGGCGAGCATCGCGTGGAACAGCAGGCCGGACTGTGCGGGGGTGGCCGGCCATACCTGGGCGAGCTTGCCGAAGCGGGCCTCCCAGGCGTCGATCTCCTGTTGGGCCACGGTCACGAGAGGTGCGTCGCCTGGGGTCAGTCCGCCGGCGTCGGCGGTGGTGGCGTGCCGGGCCAGCGCGGTCAGGGCCCGGACCCACAGACCTGCCAGTTCCCCGACCTCTTCGCGGGACAGGAGGCCGGTGGGGAAACCGAAGTAGGCGGTCAGTTCCTCGCCGGCGCCGGTGTCGGCGGCGACCGCGTTGATCTCCAGCGCGGACAGCACCTCCATGTCCGGGTCGGGAGCGGCGATCAGGTCGGCGTGCGTGGTGTCCGGCGCCCAGCCCAGGCCGCGGAGTTCCTCGGGGATGTCCGTACCGGCGGTCCTGCCCAGGTAGTTGAAGCCGATCTGCGGGCGGCGCGCCCCGGCCAGTACGGTGGCGGTGTCGGGGTTGAGGTGGGCGAGCAGGCCGTAGCCGAGGCCGGAGTCCGGAACCGCGCGGAGCTGTTCCTTGACGGCCTTGACCGCCCGGCCGGCCGCCGGACCGCCCGCGAACGCGTCCGCCAGGTCGATGCCGGTCACGTCCAGGCGGACCGGGTACATGGCGGTGAACCAGCCGAGCGTGCCGGACAGGTCCGCGCCCGGTACGAGGTGTTCCTCGCGGCCGTGGCCCTCCAGTCGGACCAGTGCCGATGTCGCCTGGGGCCCGGACGCGTCGCGGGTCCGGCGCCAGTGTGCGAGAGCAAGGGCGAGGCCGGTCAGCAGGCCGTCGTCGACGCCGGCGCGGAAGACCGTGGGCAGGGTGTCGAGCAGGATCTTGGTGACGTCGGCCGGGACGCCGACGCGTACCGTGTCCACGGTCGCGGCGACATCACGTGCGCCGTCCAACTCCCGTGCCCCCAGAACCGGTTCGCCGCCGTCCAGGATGCCTTGCCACAGGGGCAGTTCGGCGATCCGCTCGGTGCGGACGGCCTCCTCGGCCAGGGCGTGGGTCCATCGGCGCAACGAAGTGCCGGTCGCCGCCGGTCGCGTGGCGGTGCCGGATCGGATCTGCTGCCAGGCGGCCACCAGGTCCGGGAGCAGGATCCGCCACGAGACACCGTCGACGACCAGGTGGTGCAGCACGATCAGCAGCCGGTCCGGTCCGCTGTCGTCCATCAGCCGCACGAACTGGGCCATCACGCCCGCGTCCGGGTCGAGACGGCCGGCGGCGGCGTCCAGTTCGGCCCGCACGTCGGCCGCGTCCCGTTCGATCCGCGCATCGGTCGCGTCCGCTTCCGTCTGCGCGTCGGCCGTCCGCCAGGGGACCTCGCGCAACAGCGCGGCCGCGTCGACGTGTCCGGCCGCCTCCATCCACAGGCCCGGCCGGACGCGGTCGAGCCGGGAGCGCAGTACGTCGTGCCGGTCCAGTACGGCCTGCAGGGTGGCCACCAGGTCCGCGCGGTCGATGTCCTCGGGCAGGGTCAGCAGGGCGGACATGCAGAACCGGCCGATGCCGCCTCCCAGCGCGAGCACGTGCGCCGCGGTGGGCGGCAGCGGCGCCCAGCCGACTCCCCCGCCCTCCAACTCGGCCACCGCCACCGGCTCCTGTCCGGTCCGGCCCTCGGCCAGTTCCGCGAGCCGGGCGACCGTACGGTGCTCGAAGATCTCCCGCGTGGTGACGACGACACCGCGCACCTTGGCCCGTGCCACCACCTGGATGGACCGGATGCTGTCGCCGCCACCGGCGAAGAAGTCGTCGTCGACACCGATCTGTCCAAGCCCGGCGCCCAGCACGTCGGCGTACACCTCGGCCAGGACCCGCTCCGCCTCGCCGCGCGGCGCCCGGTACTCGGCGCCCGCGAACCGCGGCTCGGGCAGCGCGGCCCGGTCCAGCTTCCCGCTCGGGGTCAGCGGCAGCCCGTCGAGGACCAGCAGGTGGGCGGGCACCATGTAGTCGGGCAGCCGCCTGGCCGCGAACCGCCGCAGGTCGGCCACCGAGACACCGGCGTCCAGGGCGAAGTCACCGTCGCCCGCTCCGCCGTCCACCGCCACCACGTAGCCGACGAGCCGTCTGCTGCCGGAGGGGTCCTCGCACACCGTGACGGCGGCCCGGCTGACGGCGGGGTGCCGGGCCAGGACGGTCTCGATCTCGGTGGGCTCGACGCGGATGCCGTTGACCTTGACCTGGTCGTCGGCGCGTCCCGCATACATCAGCCGACCCTCGGCGTCCCACCGGGCCAAATCGCCGGTGCGGTACATCCGGGCGCCGGGCGGGCCGAAGGGGCAGGCGACGAAGCGCTCGGCGGTGGCGGCGGCGTTCCGGTGGTAACCGCGGGCGACCGGGCCCGCCACGTACAGCTCACCGGTCACGCCCGGAGGGACCGGGGCGAGTTCCGGCCCCAGGACATGGGCCCGCATGTCGGTCAGCGGGGCGCCGACCGGTACCGCACCGGTCCCGGTCCACTCCCGCGGGACGGTGAACGTGGAGGCGTAGAAGCTCTCCGTCTGGCCGTAGGCGTTGACGACACGGGTGCCGGGCAGCGCCTGACGCACCCTGCGGACCAGGTCGCCGGAGAGCTCCTCACCGGCGAACACGACGGTTTCCACGTCCAGGTGGAGGCCGCTGGAGCCGTCGGCGGTGAGCTGGTCGAGGAGCGCGGACACCATGCCCGGTACGGCGCTGACGGTGGTGCCCGACCAGGCGTCGCGCTCGGCGAGTTCGAGGAGGTCGCGGACGATCTCGACGCTCGCTCCGGCGGTCAGCGCGGTGAAGATCTCGAAGACGCTGACGTCGAAGTTCACCGAGGTCGCGGCCAGCATCCGGGAGCCCTCCGTGACGTGGGTGCGCCGGGCCAGGTCCTGTACGCCGTTGACGACGGCGGCGTGGGTGACGGCGACGCCCTTGGGTGTCCCGGTCGATCCGGACGTGAACATCACGTACGCCAGGTGGTCGGGCCCGATCCCGGCCGTCGCGGCGTCGACGACGGGGCCGTCCAGGTCCAGGTCGAGGTCCAGGTCGTCGAGGTGCAGCAGCGGGGTCGGGCAGCCGGCCACCGTGTGTGCGGTGTCGTGGTCGGTGAGCACCAGGGACGGGCGTCCGGTGTCCAGCAGGAGGCCGGCGCGCTCGGAGGGGAAGGCCGGGTCGAGCGGCAGGTAGGCGCCGCCTGCCTTGAGGACGGCCAGCAGCGCGACGGCCAGGTCCACCGAACGCGGCAGGGCCACGGCCACCAGGACGTCCGGCCCCACGCCCTGTTCACGCAGCACCGCGGCCAGCCGGCCCGCGCGGACCTCCAGCTCCCCGTACGACAAGGTGGTCCTCCCGCACACCACGGCGGTCGCCTGCGGGGCCCGTGCCGCCTGGGCGGTGACCAGCTCCGGGACGGTCGCCCCCAGCGCCGGTGCCGGTGCCGCCGTGTCGTTCGACCGGGCCAGCCCGGCCCGCTCGCTCTCGGTGAGCACGTCCACCGCGCCGAGCCTGGTCCCGGGACGGGCGACCACCTGCCGCAGCACCCGCACGTAGCGGTCGACGAGGGACTCGGCCGTCGCGTGGTCGAACAGTTCCGTCGCGTACTCCAGGCGTCCGTACGCCCGCCCGGAGGCGTCGGGGACGATGTTGAGGAACAGGTCGAACTTCGCCGTCTCGGTGCCCGGCCAGACCAGGGTGCCCCGCAGGCCCGGCAGTTCGATCTCCGGCCAGACGAACTGCCAGGCCAGCATCACCTGGAAGAGCGGCTGGTAGGCGGTGGTGCGGTCGGGGTCGAGGAGTTCCACCAGGTGCTCGAAGGGGACGTCCTGGTGGTCGTAGGCGCCCAGCGCCCGCTCGCGCACCTGGTCCAGCAGATCACCGAACGCCGGGTTGTGCGCCAGGTCGACGCGCAGCACCCAGGTGTTGGCGAAGAACCCGATCAGGTCCTCGAGCTGTTCGTCGGGGCGGCCTTCGATGGGGCTGCCGATGGTGAGGTCGTTGCCGGCGCCGAGGTGGTGCAGCAGGACCGCGAGCGCGGCCTGGGCGACCATCGGCGCCGTGGCGCCGTGCTGCGCGGCCAACTTCCGCACTCCGGTCAGCAGTTCGGGTTCCAGCTCGAACATGACCTCGGCGCCGCGATGGCCGGCCGAGCCGGGCCGCGGGCGGTCCAGCGGCAGTTGGACCGGCTGCGGCACCCCGTCGAGTTCGCGGCGCCAGTGCTCCAACTGCTCGGCGGCGACGCTGTCGGGGTCGTCCTCGTCGCCGAGCATCTGCCGCTGCCACACGGTGTAGTCCTTGTACTGGACCGGTAGCGGAGCCCAGTCGGGCGCGGTGCCGCGCCCGCGTGCCTCGTAGGCCGACAGCAGGTCCCGGACGAACGGCGCCATCGACGCCCCGTCCGCCGCGACGTGGTGGAACACGAACAGCACCGTGTGTTCGCGGGGCGAGACACGGAACACGGCGGTCCGCAGGGGCAGGTCCCGGTCCAGCTCGAACCCCGCACGGACGACGTCGAGCATCGCCTCGCCCACCGCTTCGGCGGCCATGTCGACCACCCGGAACGGCGTCGCCGCCTCCTCGGCCGGCAGGATCCGCTGCTCGGGAACGCCGTCCTCGCTCTCCACGAGCAGGGTGCGCAGACTCTCGTGCCGGGCGACGACGTCCGCCACGGCCGCGGCCAGGACCGTCGTGTCCAACTCCCCCTCCAGGCGCAGCGCGAAGGGGATGTTGTACGTAGCCGACGGCCCCTTCAGCCGGTACAGGAACCAGAGCCGGCGCTGAGCGAAGGACAACGGGATCATCGGCTACTCCTCGACGCGTACGCGACCGGCCGGCGGGGTGACCAACCGAGAATGCCCAGCACGGGACCGGAATCGAAGTCCGCACGGCCCTTTGCCTGTCGGTCCGGCTCGGCGAACTGTCGGCGGTGGTCGGTGAATTGACTTATCGATCCATCCGGTGCAAGGGGGACGCGGAGGCGCCGCGCGGCGGTCCCGCGGTGTCGTGGTGTGTCCCGCCGACGGGACGCACCACGACACCGGCCCGGCGTTCGGGGCGCGGAACTCACCTGCGGCGTCGGTGCAGTTCGATGGCCAGCGGTGTGGCGGTGAACATCGAGGAGTAGGTGCCCACCGCGAGGCCGATGAGGAGGGCGAGGGCGAAATCGGACAGGGTGTCACCGCCGAGGACGGCCAGTGCGGTGAGGATGAAGGCCGCCCCCATGCCGGTGTTGACGGTGCGGGGCAGCGTCTGCAGGAGAGCCCGGTTGGCGAGGCGGGCGAAGGGCTCCTCGCCCTTGCGGCGGCCGAGTTCCCTGATCCGGTCGAAGACGACGACGGAGTCGTTGACGGAGTAGCCGATGACGGTCAGCAGCGCGGCCAGGAAGACGCCGTCGACGGGCTTGCCGAGCCAGGCGAAGACGCCGACGAGGATCACGACGTCGTGGGCGAGCGCGGCGACCGCGGAGGTTCCCAGCAGCCAGCGGAAGCGAGCCGCGAGATAGACGAGTTGGGCCCCCAGGGCGACCATCAGGGCGACGATGGCGCCTTGGCGGAGTTCCTTGCCGAGGCTGGGCCCGATGGCCTCGTCCCGGATCTTGTCGGCTCCGCCCGCCAGACCGGTGACGGTCTCGGTGACCGTCGCCGCCTGGGCGTCGCTCAACTGCCCGGTGCGGACGGTGAGCTGGTTCTCGCCGGAGCTCTGGACGACGGCCCGGGGGAATCCGGCGTCGGCGAGCGCGCCGCGGGCCCGATCGGGATGGACGGGAGTGGCCGTGTCGTACGCGACGAGTCGGCCACCGGTGAATTCGACGCCGAGGTCGATGCCCCGTACGGCGATCCCGGAAGCGGCGAGGACGAGGACGGCGGCGGAGGCCGCCAGCCACCGGCGCGGATGGCCCATCAGGTTCGGGGCGGTGCGGCGGAGGCGCTCGCGGACGACGCCGGTGTGCGCGATGCCCGTCAGTCGCGGGCGGCGGCGCAGACGCGGCCGGGCGACCGCGTAGTCGGCCAGGGCGCGGGTGATGACCAGGGCGCTGATCATGGAGGCGAGTACGCCGATCCCCAGGGTGACTCCGAACCCGCGCACGGGCCCGGAGGCGAGGAGGAAGAGCAGGCCGGCGGCGATCAGTGTGGTGATGTTGGAGTCCGCGATCGCGCTGAAGGCCTGACGGAAGCCCGCGGCCAGCGACGACCGTGGAGTGGGACGAAGGCGGGAGGCGTACTCCTCGCGGGCGCGTTCGAAGACCAGCACGTTGGCGTCGACCGCCATCCCGATGGCCAGGACGAACCCGGCGAGGCCCGGCAGTGTCAGGGTGGCGCCGAGGGCGGCGAGAGCCGCGTAGGAGATCAGGCCGTAGCAGGCCAGGGCCACCGTGGCCAGGACGCCCATGATCCGGTACACGGCGATGATGAACACCGCGGTCAGAGCGGTACCGATCACGGCGGCCCAGGCGCCGGCCGTGACGGCCTTTGCTCCCAGGGTCGCGCCGACGGTGCGCTGTTCGATGGTCTCGACCGGTACCGGCAGGGCGCCGCCGTTGATGAGCAGGGCCAGTTCCTTGGCCTCGGCGTCGTCGAACGACCCGGTGATCCGGGTGGAGCCACCGGTGATGCCGGACCGGCAGGCCACCGACGGATCGACCTCCGGCGAAGAGATGATCTTGTCGTCCAGGACGATGGCGACCCGGCGGGCGGGATCCCCGGCGGCGTGACACGCGGCCTCGCCGGTCAGGCGGGCCCATCCGGCTTCGCCGGCTCCTGTGAAGTCGACGGTCACATGCCATCCGGCACCACCCTGCGGGTCGAAGCGGGCGGCTGCCTTGTCCACCTCGTTCCCGGTCAGGGAGGCGGTCCGCAGGCGCAGCGGGTGGCCCGACTCGTCGGGCATCACCTGCTCGCGCGCCCGCTTGGGCAGGGGATCCCCCGCGTCGTCGGGGCCGACCGCCGTGCCGAGCACCGGGTGGAAGGTGAGCTGGGCGGTGCGGCCGAGCACGTCGGCCGCCTTCCGCGGATCCTGCAGGCCGGGCAGTTCGACGACGATCCGGTCGGTGCCGGAGCGGGTGATGGTGGGTTCGGCGACACCGAGCGCGTCGATACGGCCGCGCAGCACTTCCACGGTGCGATCCGTGACGTCGGTGTCGGTCTCGGCGTCGCCATCGGTGTCGGCGTCGGTGGCGGCGGCGGGGGCGGTGGAGGGGCGGGTCTCCAGCACGATCTGGGTGCCGCCCCTCAGGTCAAGTCCCAGGGTGACGGGCACGGTGAGCGCGACATACAGGGAAAGCGCGACGACGGCGAGGGCGATCAGGCCTCTGACGTGCGGGGATCGGTTCACGGGGAGCCTCCGGCGGGCATGCCGCGGCCAGGGCGCCGGCCGCGGCCAGGGCGCCGGCCGCGGCCAAGGAAGGGGGGAAGCGGGGAAGAGGGGTCAGATGCCGGAGGTCGAGGGAGGTGCCCGTACACCGTGACGGTGCGAAGGTCGCCCGGATCCGCAGGGGTCCACGGCCGCGAGCGGGGGCCGGGTGGGCTGGAGCCGGCCGACGGCCGGACCACGGGATACGCCCGGGGCGGGGACCGGCGGAGGCTGACGCTCGCCGGCGGCATCCCGAAGGCTGCGAACGGAGGCGGTGATGAGGGCGGGATCCCCTTGGTCCACCTGCGTGTCGCTGCGCACCGACCTGTCGGCGGATGCTGTGCCGACGGGTGCCGTGCCGGCGGACGCCCATGAGTCCTCGCCGCCCGGTGCGGACAGGCCGAGCACGGTGACGAGCACGGCGAGCAGGAGCGCCGGCAGCATCGCGGGGCCACGGGGGCGGCGCGGAAGGGCAGGCACGTACCGGGCCATCCCCGCCCCTTCGGTCTCGATGGTGGGCTGGTGGCCGCGGTGTCGAGCCACGGGAATTCGGGACCTCGGCCAGGGAGCCTCAGGACCCCGGCTCGGGGGTAGGGGGCCGGGGCCCTGAGGCGGTCGGTGGGTCAGGCCTCGATGAGGCCGACGCGAATCGCGTAGCGCGTGAGTTGCAGCCGGTCACGCAGGCCGAGTTTGTGGAGCAGGTTCTCCCGGTGCCGGTGCACGGTCTTGATGCTGATGAAGAGCATCTCGGCGATCTCCTTGGAGGAGTGGCCCTCGGCCACGAGCTTGAGGACCTCCTCCTCGCGCGCCGTCAGCACCTGCTCGGGCGGCTCCTCGCCCTGGCGGACACGGTCCAGGTAGTTGCGGACGAGCGCGGTGACGGCGCCGGGATACAGGAAGGGCTCGTCCCGCATCGCGGCCCGGCATGCCGCCACCAGGTCGCGATCGGCCACGGACTTCAGCACGTATCCGCTGGCTCCGGCCTTCAGCGCCTGGAAGAAGTACTGCTCGTTGTCGTGCATCGTCAGCATCAGCACCCGCACGTCCGGCTTGAGCGCGAGGAGTTCCCGGGTGGCCTGCAGACCGGTCATCCGGGGCATGGCGATGTCCATGACGGCCAGGTCGACGTCGTGGGTGCGGGCCAGCTCGACGGCCTCAGCGCCGTCCCCGGCCTCGGCGACCACCTCCAGGTCCGGCTCCCGGTCGAGGATGAGCCGCACACCGCGTCGTACCAGCGCGTGGTCGTCGGCGAGGAGGATGCGGATCACGGAGGCGTGGGGGGTGCTCATGGCTGCTTCCTGACGAGGGGCACGGTGAGCCGGACCTGTGTGCCGGCCTGCGGTGGAGAGGTGACGTCCAGCGTGGCCCCGATCAGCAGGGCCCGCTCGCGCATGCCGCGGATTCCCGCCCCTTCGCGGGCGACCCCGTTGCCGCGGCCGTCGTCGACGACGGTCAGCACGACGGCCTCGTCGGTGTGACGCAGGCTCACCTCGACCTGGCTCGCCTCGGCATGGCGGGCCGCGTTCGTCAGGGCTTCCTGGGCGACGCGGTACAGCACCAGCTCCGTCTGCTGGTCCAGCAGCGGCAGGCCCGTGTCGAAGCGGCGCACCACGCGCAGCCCGACGTGGGTGGAGAACTCCTCGGTCAGCGAGGTCAGGGCGCTGACCAGGCCGAGGTCCTCCAGCACGCCCGGCCGCAGACGACGCGCCAGACGGCGCACCTCGTCCAGGCTCCCCCGGGTGATCTCCTGCACCTGCCGCAGTTCACCGCGCAGCGGCTCGTCCGCGTCGTCGGCGGCCCGCTCCAGCGCGAGCAGGATCGCGGTCATGCTCTGGCCCACCTCGTCGTGCAGTTCCTGGGCGATGCGTCGCCGCTCCGCCTCCTGCGCGAGCAGGACGCGGGCGCTGGAGGAGGCACGTTCGTGCTCGAGGCGATCGAGCATCGCGTTGAAGGTGCGGATCAGTTCGGCGGTCTCGCCGCGGCCCCCTTCCGGCAACCGCTGCCCGGGGCGCAGCAGATCGACGGTGGTCATCAGCCGGGTGAGCCGTTCGAGCGGGGCGAGGCCGATCCGCAGCATGGCCGCGTTGGCGACCAGCATGACGACCAGGCCGGCCAGGAGGATGACCGCCTCGGTCAGCACCACGGGCACCGAGACGGTCACGGGAGCCCACAGCAGCAGCGCGGTGGCGGTTCCCAGCACGACCGCGTTGAGTGCGAAGACCCTCCAGAACAGGGACACCCGGATGACGCCTTTCTCTGTGTGACATGGCTGCGTGCGGCAGGCCCGGTCCCGGCTGTCGGTCACGCGCGGCCCGAGGACGAGCCGGCGGCACCGGTCCTGACCGGCCCACTTCCAGGCTGCCCGCTTCCCGGGCCCACCGTCGATGGGCTCCAATGCCCATTTCCTGGATCAGTGCCGCCCGCGTCTCCTGGAACGATCCCGCTCGCGCCGCGATGGACCACGAGGGGCCGTGAGGGGCCGCGATGGGCTCCCGGACAGGCCGGAGATGGGTATCGCGCCCGATGGTTTCCGGGTGGCTTTGCGACGACGGTGAAGGCATGAACCACAACCGCCCTCCCCCGCTCCCGACATCCCCGACGATCCCCCGCCCGGCGCGAGCCGCCTCCCCGTCGCAGGAAGGAACCACCATGTCACTCGATACGCCCCAGGCCGGAACCCGCCGTGAGCGGCTGACGGCGCACGAGGCCCTGCAGCGCCTCGAATACGAACGTTCGTCCCGCCTCGTGGAGCTGAGTGCCATGGGCGAGGTCACGGGCGACGTCACGCAGGGCGGGCAGGAACACGCGATGGCAGCGCGGAAAGAGACCATCAAGCGCGTCCTCACCGAGGTCGAGGCCGCCTTCGCCCGCGTCAAGGACGGCAGCTACGGCGTCTGCCGGAAATGCTCCGAAGCGATCCCGGTCGAGCGTCTGGAAATCCTGCCCCACACGGCGTACTGCGTCCCGTGCCAGCGTAGCGCCGGCTGACAACCGCCCGCCCGCACTGCCCGGGGGTGAATGGGTGAACCACCAGATCATCGACGACCGCGATACGACCCTGTCGCCCGAGGACTTCGCCGTGCTGCGCGAGGACCTGCGCGAGCAGCTCCTGTTCCGCCGGGAGCAACTGCAGCAGCTCTCGGACGCCGCGAACGGCGCCGACGCGTTCCTCGACCGGCGGACGGCCGGCCAGATGGAGGTCCGCGTCAAGCTCGCGGCCTCCGCCGCCATGGTCCTCACCGACGTCGAAGCCGCCCTCGTACGGATGGACCTGGGTCACTACGGCATCTGCCACCTGTGCCGCAGGCCCATGGCCCGCGAACAACTGATGATCGTGCCGCAGGCGCGCTACTGCGGCCGGTGCCAACACGTCCGGGAGGCCAGGCCGTGACGCTTCCACCGGGGCCCGGCCCCGCGCCCGCCCGGAACCGCACGTGGTCCCGGGGCCGGCCGTACACCGGCATCGCCCTGGACCTGGGCAGCGCCCGCACACGCGCCTGGATGTCCGGGCGCCGCATGATCCTCGACGTACCCACGGTGACCTTCCCCGGCGCCGGAGCCACCTACCCCATCCAGCGCGGCACCATCGTCGACGCGCCCGGAACCGCCCGGATGCTGAACCGGCTGCTCGGCCATCGTCTGCCCCGTTTCGGGCGTCCCCTGCTCATCCTGACCACACCCGTACTGGGCGGAATCGCGTATCGGGCCCAGGCCCGCACCGCGGTCGAGATCCTGCGCCCGCGTGCGGTCCTGACCGTCCCGACCGCGCGCGCCGTGGCCGTCGCCGCCGACGCGGACCCGACCTGTCCCCTGCTCGTGGTGGACATGGGCGCGCACCTCACCGAGGTCACGCTGCTCGCCGACGGCGCGGTGACCGACGCGCGCCACACCGCCCTGGGCACCAGCGACCTGGACAGCCGCACCCCGCCCGCGAGGATCACCGAGGCGGTCGTCGCCATGGTGACGACCATGCTGGAGCAGGACCACACCTCGGCGACGTTCGAGGCCCTGCACCGGGGCGCCCTTCTCGCGGGTGGGGGCGCGCTGCGGCCCGACATCACGGATCGGCTCGCCGACCGGCTGCGCGCGCCGGTCCAGCCCGTCCCCGCACCGCACACGGCGGCGGTCCGCGGCGCCGCGAAACTCCTTCAGGCCGCCCAGGCCCATCCCTCCGTCCACGCCATCACGGACGCGCACCGCTCCTAGCGCACCCCCTTTCCAGCCCCCGTCCCCGCAGGCAACCCAGACCATTCCCAGCCCCACCCCCACCCCCGTCCCCGCAAGATCCGGTGAGGCCGCCACGCCCCCACGGAAGGAGCGACGTCGTGGCCCGCGCGACGCCCCCGTCACACCCTCCCGAAGAGCTCCCACGCGTCCTGTGGTGGCGCTGGCGGCGCAATCCCCTGCGCCGGCGCACCGATCTCGCACAGGCGTGGGTCGCCGTCGGCCTGCTGCTGGCCGTCCTCGTCGGCATCCCCGCCGCCATGTTCGTCGTCGGCGACGCCTCCTACCGCCACCACAGGGAGTCCGCACGGCATCAGGCCGCCACCCGATACGGCACCACCGCCGTACTGGTCCACGACGCCCCGCGGCACCCGGAGCCGGGATCGGACGAGGCGAAGGAGGCGCTCTACCCCGTCACCGTCCGCTTCACCGACGCCCAAGGGCACGTCCGCACCGCCAAGGCCGACGTCGAACCGGCGCTCAGCAGGGGCAGCACCGTCCGCGTCTGGGTCGACACCGAAGGAAGGATCACCGGCCCGCCCCTGACCCCGGAACAGGTCCGTGACCGCACCATGGCCTGCGGCGTCCTCGCCGGTCTCGCCGTCCCCGCC
The DNA here is from genome assembly GCF_055565895.1 of Streptomyces sp. NPDC028298. Classification (NCBI taxonomy): domain Bacteria; kingdom Bacillati; phylum Actinomycetota; class Actinomycetes; order Kitasatosporales; family Streptomycetaceae; genus Streptomyces; species Streptomyces sp. NPDC028298. The sequence goes on along the minus strand of NZ_JBVHTL010000003.1, from coordinate 395,861 downwards.
CTCGGCGCCGGCGCGTACGGCTGCGTCGTCCGCGGGCTGGCGCGGCACAACCTCGCCCGGTGGGACACGGCCTGGGCCGACACCGCTCCCCGGTGGACCGCCTCCCGCTGAGCCTTCACCCGGCGAAAGCCGGTTCAGCGCGTCCGGTTCGCGTGGGGGCGCCCGGAGGGCCGGAACAGGCCCAGGCGGGCGTTGTGCTCGCGTTGCCGCTCGGCCACGGCACGGGCCGGCTTCAGCACGAGCCGCTGCAGCCGCCGCGCTGCCTCGAGGTGATCGGCGGTCCACACGACCCGGATGGCGGCCGGTGACTGCTCGATGTTCTCGTCGACGAGATCACGCTCGACCGCGTGGATCAGCCGTTCGTCGGCCCCGACATCCCTGGGCTGTGCCTCGGGCACGTCACCGAACCCGGTCATGGCGTTCGCCGTGGCCTCGTACCAGGCGACCAGCGCGTCCCCCGAGCGATCGATCTCCGAGCGGGCGGCGGTACGGTCGGCGCCCGGCTGCCCCCGGTCCCGCTCCCACAGGTCGAGTACGGAGTCGGCGGTGAGCCGGAGCACGGCGACGGCCGTCACCAGAGTGGTGATGTCGGTCAGCGGAAGGTGCTTGGTGCCGCGTTCCGCGAGGAACCCCCGGAAGGCGTCGTCGAGCCGCCGGGCCGCCGCCGCGGCACGGTAGCGCTCCTCCTCCGGGAGCGGAGCGGTCCGTACGAGGCCGTCGCAGCGGGTCACTCCGTAGCCGATGGCGCCGCGCAGATACCGGGTGCTCTCCGCGAACCCCTCCGCGAGGGCGTGCCCGAGGAGGGGCGCCGCGCCGCGGGGCCAGAACAGCGTTCCCACGACGACGCTGACGGCGCATCCGATCGCGACGTCCTCGATCCGCACGATCCCCACGCTCCAGCCGACGGGTTCGAGGAGGTTGAACAGGATCAGGATCGACACCGTGAAGCCGGCCTGGCCCGCGGCGAAGGAGATGGTCGCCGGGGCGAGGCCGGTGAAGAGCACCGCGATGGGGAGCAGGATCCAGAGGAACGGAGTGTTCGATCCGATCAGGTAGATCAGTCCACCGCCGATGATGATGCCGACCGCGGTACCGGCGATCGCCCGCAGCGAGTTCTGCCCGGTCAGCACGGCGCTGGAGCGCAGGACGGCCAGCGTTCCGAAGACCACCCAGAAGCTGTGCTGCACACCCGACCGCTCCGCGACCAGCACGGCGAGAGCCAGGGCGATCGCGCCGCGGACGCTGTTGCGCAGCCACACCGAGTGGCGCTCGGTGTGCGCACCGGCCCGTTCCTGGGCCGAGGCCAGCGTCGAGGCGGCGCCTTCGGGGCGTCGTCCGATGAGCCGCTGCCACAGGGTGCGCCCACGCGCCGCGAGGATCAGCTCGACGTTCCTGGCGATCGCGGAGACCGCGAAGCTCATCTCCTGGGCGCGGAAGCTCGGTTCCAGCGAGCTCACGAAGCGTGTGGCGGTCGCGCCGGACCGGGCTTCGGCCCGCGGCTTCCCGGCCTGGCCGCCATCGGTGGTGACCGGCCGGAAGGAGGTGACCGTGTTCTCCATCGCCGACCGCGTCACGGCCAGACGTTCCTGCAACGGTGTCAGGTGTCCGGGCTCCTGGTCGTCCGTCGCGGACAACGCCTCCGCGCTCGCCCGCAGCAGATCCGCGGCGGCCGTCTTCACCCCGCAGACGACCGCGTCCGAGGGGGTCGCCTTCTCGCCCACGGACACGCGGTCCAGGATCGTGGCGAGCAGCAGCACCTCGTCGACCAGACGGATCAGGACGCGGGTGGACGTGGAGAGACCGGTCGGCCGGTAGGGGGTGGCGAAGTACGCCTCGCGCAGCGCCGTCACCGCGTCCTTCGCCTCGCCCACGATCGTGCCGAGCGCCGAGCGGTCCGCCGTGCCGAACCCGCGCAGGACGCAGTCCGCCTCGGCCCTGAGCTGCACGGCGAGCGCCCGGCACGCGTCGGCGGTGGCGTTCCGCAGCGGCTCCCGCACGGGAGTGGGCCACAGCAGCCTGACGGCCACGAGCGAGGTCACGCCGGCCAGACCCCAGCCCGCGAGCCGGTCCGGGATCGCCTGCGCGGTCCCGGGGAGGGTGGCGGCCAGCACGAAACTCACGAGCAGGGAGGTGGAGGCACCCGCCAGGGCCGAGCTGACCACGCCGGAGAACAGCACGAGGAAGCTGACGACCGCCGTGGCGAGGGTGCACAGCCATACCTCGCGGGAGACCAGCGTGCCGAGGGAGATCAGCACCGCTCCCGTCACGACGAGTGCGGCCTGTTGGACGAGCCGGTCGCGCATGGGCCCACCGAACTCCACGAACAGCAGCATCGCGATCGATCCGAACGCCGCGAAGAGCGGGACGACCGGACTGTCCGTGACCGCGAGCGCGACGGCGAAGAGCCCAGGAGCGACGATCGCGGCTCTGACCGACCTGCGGAGCGCGGTCAGCCCCGCGTCGCGCCGAAGCAGGGACCGCAGGACGTTCACAGCAGACGCCTCCCAGACACATCAGGTCTCTCGCACGTCACGTCACTCTGACAGCTCGCCCTGTGAAGACCCGTCAGGCTCCGGCCCCGGGAGGGTCACGCGACCGTGGTTCCGCCGCGAAGCAGCGTCCCTCGCGGAGAGGAGGCTGCACCTCAAGCGCGCAACTCGGCGGCGAGGCCGTCGTCGTCGCGCAGATGGAGGGTCTCGTCACGCTGTGTGACGGGGCACCCTGATTCAAGAAGCCAAGCCGACCGGAAGCGCGGTAACGCGCTCGAGGGTGGTCTGATCATGCTGCTCCTGTGCGCGTCTCTCCGGCGAACCCGGACCGGCCGTCGCCGTCGGGGCCGGCGCCCGGTGGTCCTGCGGCGGTCGTCGCACCCTGGCGGGCGATGCCCCCGGCAGGTCAGCACGGCCTCACCGGCCGCGCCCTTCCGGCAGGGGCAGCGTTCTCCGCGCGATCCGCTGGTGTGGGCGAAGCGAGCCCCGGTGGTATTCAATGAGGTGTGCGACCCGGGAGCTCGGTGCCCCGACGCATGGGTCCGAGAACAGCCCCGGCGCTGCGCCGGGGATTGCGAGAGAGCCGCATGGACTCCACACCCTCCCCATCGTCCTCTTCGCCGTTCGACATGGTCAGCAGTGCCCTCGGGCGCTACATCCCGCGCGGCGGAGCGCCTGCGGCGGCCGGTCCCGCGCAGGCGCGGGGCGACCGCGCCACCCGCCAACGCGTACCCGACAACTCGGCGGCCGACCGTCAGGATCAGATTCTCGGCGTGGTCAACCTGGACAGGGATCTGAGAATCACCCGATGCAATCTGGACGCCCCCGTCTTCGCGGGTCTGGACGCCGTGGCGGGGAGTCCTTTCGCCGATCTCCTGCCCGCCGGGGACGTACCGACGGTCACACGGCGGTTGCGGCAGGTCCTGGAGATCGGTGAGGCACACGTCGCCCGGATCCAGCGCCTGCGGCGCTCCGACGGGTCGGAGCTGGTGGTCTCGCTGAGCATCCTGCCCGCCGCGCCGCCTCAGGAGGGCTTGACCGTCTCCGTGATCGCCATGGCCAGGAGGCTGCACCTGTACGCCGCCGAGACCGCGATCGGCACCTCGCTGGACATCGGGGAGACCGCGCAGTCGCTGGCGGAGTCCCTGCTGGCTTGGGGAGAGGTGGCCGCCGTCGACCTCGATTTCGCCGTCTGGACGGGCGAGGGAGTCACCGAGCACGCGCGGGGGCGCATCCGGCTACGGCGGGCAGCCCTGGTGCCGGACCGGGCGTGGCCCGAGGGTTACGTGACTCCGGGCGGCGATCTTCCGAGCGACGCGAGTCGCCTGCTGGCTCAGGCGGTGCGGCGGGACGATGCCCCGCAGCCCATCGTCATACCCGACCGGAAGGCGGTCGAGCGGCTGCTCGGCAGTCAGCGAGTCATCCGTGCCCTGGTGCCCGGTGACCGGTCGGCGAGTGTGGCGTGCGTACCGCTGGTGCTGGACGGCACGCCACCCGTCGTGCTGGGGCTGGCGGAGGTCTGGCGGCGGGCCGGCCGCCCCTTCCGCGACAGCGAGTTGTTCGACCTGCAGGAACTGGTGGCCAGGACCGCCCATCACGTCGACCTCGCCCGTCAACACCAGCGTGAGCACACGCAGGTGCTGGCGTTGCAGCGCCGGCTGTTGCCGCGGACCGGCGGCCACACGATGGAGATCGCCAGCGTCTACCAGCCCGCCACCCCCGACAGCGCGGGCGTCGGCGGCGACTGGGTGAACAGCTTTCCGTTGCCGGACGGCCGTACCGCGCTGGTGGTCGGTGACGTCGTCGGGCACGGCCTCGGAGCCGCGGCAACCATGGGCCAGCTGAGCATGGAGGCCCGCGCGCTGCTGTCCGCGGGGCTGGCACCCGACGAGGTGCTGGAGCACCTGGACGAGACCGTGACGCTGCTGGACGACGCGGAGTCCGGGCTGGCGGCCGGCTACAGCGCCCTCGGCTCCACCTGCTGCATCGCCCTCTACGACCCGGTCGGCCACCACGTGACGCTCTCCAGCGCGGGCCACCTCCCTCCGGTCCTGGTGCTTCCGAACGGAGACGCAAGCCCGCTCGCGGTGCACCCTCACCCCGGCCTGGGCGCCGAGTTCGCGCTGCGGGAGCCCTTCAAGGTGCACACGTTCGGTGTGCCGCCGGGCTCCCTGCTCGCCCTCTACACCGACGGCCTGGTAGAGGATCCGGCCCTGTCGATCGACGAGGGCATCAGCAGGCTGGCGGATGCCGTTTCCACGGTGCACCCCTGGGATCCCCTGGACCAGGCCGCACGGCACGTCGTCTCCGCGCTGGCGCCCGTGCGCCGGCGCGACGACGTGACCCTGCTGCTCGCGCGCATGATCGGCCACCGCAAAGGGGACACCGCGACCTGGCGGCTACCCGCCCGCGACGACGCGCCCGCCCGTGCCCGCGCGCACGTCTCCGCACTGCTGCGCCGGTGGCACATCAGGAGCGACACCCAGGACGACGTGGCGCTGCTGGTCAGCGAGCTGGTCACGAACGCGGTGCGCTTTGCCACCGGACCCATCACGATACGACTGATCAGGGCGGGTGGTCACGGCCTGTTGTGCGAGGTGGGCGACAACGGCAACGGCAGGCCGCGCCTGAGCCGTGGCGGCCTCCTCGACGACGGCGGGCGTGGCCTGCACATCGTGCACCGGCTGACCACCCGGTGGGGGGTGCGGTGGACGGACACCGGCAAGGTGGTCTGGGCGGATGTCGCGAGATGACGCGGCTGCGGAGCGGGGCGCCGCCGGGCGTGCGCGAGCGCGGCGAGGGCAGGGGCGGCGTGCCGCGTCAGCCGGCGCCACCGACGGTCCGCAAGACGCCGTCAGCGGTACCGATGGCGTGACCGGTGATGCTGGCGACCGTCCGCCGCTGCGGGTGGCGCGGGCTCGCGCTACAGCCACTCCCCTTCCAGGGCGGTGGCGGTGAGGCCCGGTGCCGCCGCGTACAGGACGGCGCGACTGCCCGACTTCTGTCCGGCGTCGTGCGCCCGCCTCAGGATGTCGAACACGGCGGCGCCTCCACGGTTGCCGCTGGCGTAGCTGTCCCGGCTGTGGTCCAGCAGCCCGGACGGCCACGCGTCGGGCATCGTCTGCTCCATGTACTCCAGCACCCGGGTCCCGCCGGGGTGCGCGAGCAGCACGTCGGGGTGCCAGGAGTCGGGGTCGTCCTGGTATCGGACGCGCAGCCACTCCCACATCGCGGTGACCGTCTCCTGTACGGCGCGCGGGCCGCGCCGGTCCATCACGAAGTGGGTACCGTCCGCCCGTGTTTCCAGGCGGTGCAGGTCTTGGGTGTCGGGCACGGTGTGGTGCCAGGCCGCGTCCAGCCGCAGGACCGACTCGCGCCTCGGGCGGCCCGTGACCACCGCGGCGACCGCGGTGTCCGCGAACAGCAACCGGACGATCAGGGACTCGAGGGTGTCGTCCGCGGGCTGGTAGGTCGTGCTCAGCGCCTCCGCGATCACGACCAGGACCACCCGATCGGGGTCCGCGGCCACGAGATCGGCCGCCAGGGCCAGGGAGCGGGTCCCCGCGACACAGGCCCACTGCGTGGCCGGCAGCAGCATCACGTCGTCGCGGAGCGCAAGCTTGTTGGCCAGGGCGACGTCCAGACCGGGCAGCGCCGGGGTGGTGGAGTGACTGGTGATCAGGCAGTCGATGTCCGTGGCGTCCAGCCCGGCGATCTGCAGGGCCCCGCGCGCCGCACGCTCCCCGTAGGACTGCACGGCCTCCCAGGCCGGCGCGGTGCGCTCCTGGACGGTCTGCGGCGCGGGTATCGCCTCCAGGGCGGCGATCACGCGGTCCACGTCCTGCTGGGTGAACCCGTCGCGCGCCAGGGCCTCTTGGGCGGTCCCGATGCCGACAGCCTGCAGGCCGCTGCCGTCGCCGGGCGCGACGACGGTCTCCAGCGGCAGCATCCACCCGCGGGTCTCGATGCCCGTACTGGCCGCGATGCCGTCGATCCGCGGCGCCCACGCCGCATGCGGGTGCCGGTCGCGCACCTCCGCCACGATCTGACGGGTCTCCACGGCGTGCTCGCCGTGTATCACGGCAGGAGGGCAGACGTAAGCGGCCATGAGGGGCACCTTTCCAGGGAGAACAAGGAGGAACGTCACGAGGGCTGCGGCATGGGCCGCTTCGGAGGTTCGCGCCCATGCCGACGGGCTCCACTTCGGGAGTCGCTGTCCAGGTCGAGCATGGACACAAAAGGGGCATTACCGCTGTGACCAAGACAACTCGGGTGACCCTTGGGGCGCGTGATGCGGCACACACCGCCGAAGCGGAGGGCCCTCGGAGCGATTCCACAGGTCTCGGCTGACTCCACGTCAGCCGGGGAGGTCACCCGGTCCGGGCACGCATCATCGGCGGGTCAGGGTCGGCGCCCACGGGGTTCGCCGACATTCCCCGGGCCGGCCCGCAGATCTCCGAAGTCGCCGTCCACGACAGTGGGGTCACGCTCACGACCAGTTCGCGACCCGTCAAGCCGTCGACCGACAGCGCCGCTCGGATGTCACGCCAAGCCCCAAAAGTGACGCCCCCATGGACCGTCCGCCGTGGGGACGCCGGTTCCGCGCCCACTTGACCTGCGCGACGGTGGGCGCGACCGAGGCAGCTCAGCCCAGCAGCCAAGCGCTGCCGGCCGGTAAGGCGTTCGGTGAGCCGGTAGTTCGCTGCCGATCAGGCGGATGCCTAACTCGTGGAAGAGGCGCTGATGCTGCCGGAAGGACTGGCGGAAGGACTGACGGAGGAACTGGCGGAGGGCCGCGCGGAAGGGGTTGCCGTCTGCGAGGGCGAGTTGGGACGGCGGCCGCTGGATGCTCGGGGGGTCGGCTTCGCCTTCACCGGTGGCGGCGCACTGGTGGTAGCGGGCGGCCGAGAGACCGGTGCCGTGCTGCGAGTCGCCGTTGGCAGAGGACGCCCGATCCCGTCACCGTTTCGGTCCCGGACGCCCCTTCGGGCCGGGTGCGTGCTCACACGCTCTGGTGAAGCCTGTGAATCGGGAACGCGAACCCCGGGCCCGTCGGGGGACGGCTGTTCCGGTATCGAGGCTGCTCGCGGGGCCGTCGGCTGGGGAAGCACCGATGCCGTGGCCAGGCCTCCGAGGAGGGTGAAGGCGATTGCGGCAAGAGACCGGACGGCGTACTTCTTCAGCCGCACCGGACGATCGTGCCGGTCAGCCGACGGATCTCGCGAGGCAGTCGGTGACCCGGGAAGGAGCGATCCGGAGAAGTTCGGTCCCCGACCCGAGCGGATCTCCGGGATCACGGTCTCGAGGGTCGGAGCACCGCCCCTCCGATCACTCACCTGTGCCATGCCGGGGTCGTGTGCCCCACACTCCGGGCAGGTGACAGCGCCGTTGAGCGTGCGGTTGCACGGGATGCAGTAGTCCATGAAGCGACCGTCCTCAGTCCTTGAGTTGACGGGAGCAAAGGTGCGCCCGACCCGGGCAGCAGTCAGCGGCAGGGAGACGCCTCTTGGTTTGTTTCGGACCGATCTTTGACATGTACGAACCTCACTTACCGGTCTATAGGTGGTTCACCGGTTACTGGGTTCAACGGGGCGCGTCGAGTCAGCGCTCACCCGCGGGCTGAACAGTGGGGTAAGTAACTCCGCTGGAAGGGACGTTGAGGTCCGGGACGGCACGACACCCTCGGCGTACGAGCCGGACGGTTGCGGCTCGATCCGGGCCGAGTGCTGCTCGCCTCCCACGGCTCGACGCCCCTTGGTCGCCATTTCTTCGCTCCTGCGACGTCCTGGGGCAGGACGGTCAGGCCAAGGAGAGCCCCGCGGGCCGCGGCAACCGCACGGCGACCACGGCCACTCGTCCGCGAACCGGCATGGTGGCCGCACGCATAGGCACCCCTCGAACTATGTTGTCCCACCACATGTGCGCCTGAACTGGCTGTTCCTACGGTGTGCCGACACGTACCCGTCCCCACCGCACACGAGGAAGTGGCGCACATGGCCTCCGCAGCATCCGCTCCCCCGACATCCGCCCATCTGAAGCGCATCGTCGCCGCCAGTCTCATCGGCACCACCATCGAGTGGTACGACTTCTTCCTCTACGGCTCGGCCGCCGCCCTGGTCTTCAACAAGCTGTTCTTCCCCGACTCCGACCCGCTCGTCGGCACGCTGCTGTCCTTCCTCACCTACGCGGTCGGGTTCGCGGCCCGGCCGCTCGGCGCGCTCGTGTTCGGGCATTTCGGTGACCGGCTCGGCCGCAAGCGGCTGCTGGTGCTGAGTCTGCTGCTGATGGGCGGGGCGACGTTCGCGATCGGTCTGCTGCCCACGCACGCGACCGTCGGCGCGGCGGCTCCCGTCCTGCTCACCACGCTGCGTCTGGTGCAGGGCTTCGCGCTGGGCGGCGAATGGGGCGGCGCGGTCCTGCTGGTGTCCGAGCACGGTGACGCCAAGCGACGGGGGTTCTGGGCGTCATGGCCGCAGACCGGCGCTCCGGCCGGTCAGCTCCTGGCGACCGGTGTCCTGTCTCTGCTGACCGCCACGCAGTCGGACAGCACCTTCCTCTCCTGGGGCTGGCGCGTGCCGTTCCTCCTCTCCGGGGTTCTGGTCGTCGTCGGTTTGTGGATTCGTCTGTCTGTCGATGAATCGCCCGTGTTCAAGGAGGCGCTGGCGCGGTCCGAGGCCCGCAAGTCCGCCGGAACGGACGAGGTGGAGAAGCTTCCGCTGGTCTCCGTCCTGCGCCACCACTGGCGTGACGTGCTCGTCGCGATGGGCGCCCGCATGGCCGAGAACATCAGCTACTACGTGATCACCGCCTTCATCCTCGTGTACGCCACCACCTCGGCCGGCGTCTCCAAGCAGACCGCGCTCAACGCCGTTCTCATCGCCTCGGCCGTGCACTTCGCCGTCATCCCGGCCTGGGGCGCCCTCTCCGACCGCATCGGCCGCCGCCCCGTCTATCTGCTCGGCGCCGCGGGTGTCGGCCTCTGGATGTTCCCGTTCTTCTCGCTCATCGACACCGGCGGCTTCGCGAACCTGATCCTCGCCGTCACCGTCGGCCTGGTCCTGCACGGCGCCATGTACGCGCCCCAGGCCGCCTTCTTCTCCGAGATGTTCGCGACCCGGATGCGGTATTCGGGTGCCTCCATCGGGGCTCAGTTCGCCTCCGTCGCGGCGGGCGCGCCCGCGCCTCTCATCGCGACGGCCCTGCTCGACTCCTACGGCAATTCCACTCCCATCTCCCTGTATGTGATCGGGGCGGTGGTCCTGACCCTGATCGCCGTGGGTCTCGCCAAGGAGACCCGCGACCGCGACCTGTCCGCCGTCGACGCCGTGCCCGACGACCGGCCGGCCCCGGTCGCGCAGGCGGACGCCCACACGGTCTGACCCCGTCCCGCGGTTCCTGATCCCCGTACGCGATGGCGTGTGCGGGGATCAGTGCGGTCCGTCCGCCGACAACCGGTGCAGTCTCAGGGCGAGTTGGATCTCCAATATGCGGGCCGGAGTCTGCCAGTCGTCCCCGAGCAGGCGCCCCACCCGCTCCAGCCGCTGCGCCACCGTGTTCACATGGACATGCAGGGCGTCCTTCGTGCGGGCCGGGCTCATCCCGCTGGCGAAGTACGCGTCGAGGGTGCGCAGCAAGTCGGTCCCGCGCCGTTCGTCGTAGTCCACGACTCCGCCGATCGTCCGTGCGACGAAGCCGGAGATGTCCCTGTCCCCGGCGAGCAGCAGTCCGAGGAAGCCGAAGTCCTCTGCTGCCGCGCCGTCCCCGGTCCGGCCGAGCAGGCGCAGCGCTTCCAGGCAGCGCTGCCCCTCTGTGTAGGCCGCGGCCACCGCCTCGGGGTGCGCGGCCAGTCGGTCGAAGGGCGCGGAGGCACCCACGGTCACGGCCTCCTGAACGGCGGTGCCCAGTTCCTTGGCCGTGCGGCGGGCCATCGTCGTCGCCGTGTCGCCGGATCCGAGCGGGAGCAGCAGGACGGTGCCTCCGTCACGGGCGGCGGCCAGTCCGTGGCGGGTGGCGGCGAGATGGGACGCGGCCGACCACAGCCGTCTGCGCGCGCCCGCCTCCTGGCCGGCGTCCGCGGCCACGACGTCGAGCCGGGCCGCGAGCACCACATGGGGTCCGTCGAGATCGGCGTGGAGCCGCGTCGCCCTCGCCCGCAGCAGGCCCGGATCGCGGTCCCGGCCGTCCAGCAGGTCGTCCAGCAGCTCGCCGCGCACCCGCTGCTCGGCCTCGGAGGCCGAGCGTCTGGCGAGCAGGAGCAGTGAGGTGACCATCGCGGCGCGCTCCAGGGTGCGCTGGTCGACGGGGTCGAGGCCCGGATGCCCGCGCAGCACCAGCGCGCCGAGCAGTTCGCCTCCCGCGGCCACCGCGGCGACCCAGTCGTCGCCGTGCCGCACCGCGTGACCGTCGGCGCGGGCCGCTTCCACGGCCACCGGAGGTGTTCCGCCGGGCTCCGTGAACTCGACGGTGCCGTCCAGGACTTCGGACACCGCGGCGGCGACGTCGTGGACTCCCCCGCCGCGCAGCACGAGTTCGGCGAGCCGGTCGTGGACGTCCGAGGCGCGTTCGATGACCGCGCTGCGGTCCTGGATGATCTCGTTGGCCCGGCCCAGGCGGTCCAGGGCGGAGCGCGCCTCCGTGAGCGCGTTGGCCGTGTCGATGGCTGCCGCGGCCAGGGCCGCGAAGGAGCCGAGCAGGGCGATCTGCTCGCGCTCGAAGACCCGGGTCCTGCGGTCCGCGGCGAACAGCACGCCGATGACCTGGGGCCCGATCATCAGGGGCACGCCGAGGATCGCGACGAGCCCCTCGTCCTGCACGCCCGCGTCGATGGTCCGGGTGTGCTGGAAGCGCTCGTCCTTGAAGTAGTCGTCGGTCACGTACGGGCGGGCGGTCTGCGCGACGAGTCCGCCCAGTCCCTCGCCCATGCCGAGCCGCAACTGCTGGAAGCGCGCGGCGACCGAGCCCTCGGTCACACGCATGTAGGTGTCGCCCCTGGTCGCGTCGTTCAGGCTGAGATACGCGATGTCCGTGCCCAGCAGGGACCGGGCCCGCTGCACGATGGCGCGCAGGACGGCGTCGAGGTCCCGCAGGCCGGCGAGGTCGTGCGCGGTCTCGAAGAGCGCGGAGAGCTCGGCCTCGCGGCGGCGCCGTCCTTCTATCTCCGTGCGCACGCGCAGCGCGAGCAGCTTGGCCCGTTCGAGCGCGGCGACGCGCCCGTCGGGCAGGCCCTCGGCGCGGGCGAGCAGCACCGGCTGCTCGTAGGCGTCGGCGGTCGCTCCTCGGGCCAGGAGTTCCAGGAACGGCGCTTCCGCGCTGTCGGCGGAGCGCTCGGCTGATGGCAGGTGATCGCTGGACATGGCAACAGGATCGCGCATATGCGGTTCGGCGCCTCCGCCCTGTGGACAACCACCCGCGAAGCGGCGCCTCCGCCCTGTGGACAAGTCTCCGCAGGCAGAACCTCAGGCTCGTGGACAAGTCTCCGCGGCAGCACGTCAGGCTCGTGGACAAGTCTTCGCAGGGCAGTACCCAGCCTCGTGGACGACCCTCCGCAGGCAGCTCCTCGCCCTGGTGGGCCCATCCGTGGGGCAGTTCCTCGGCCTGGTGGAGCATCCGCGGGGGCAGCTCTTCGCCCTGCTGGAGGGCTCGTCCCCGGCCCGGATGCGGCAGGATCCGCAAGGGAAGGAGGAGGCCGGGCTCCGGCTCAGTGCGCTGTCCATCCCCCGTCCAGCGCCAGCGACGTCCCGGTCATGAAGGCCGCCTGCGGTCCGCAGAGGTAGGCCACCGCCTCCGCGACCTCCTCGGGCTCGATGAGCCGCTTGACCGCGCTGTCCCTCAGCAGGACCTCGGTCAGGACGCGCTCACGGGGGATGCCGTGCGTGCGCGCCTGATCGGCCAGTTGTTTCTCGACGAGTGCGGTGCGCACATAGGCGGGGTTCACGCAGTTCGAGGTGACTCCGTGGGGCGCGCCTTCCAGGGCCGCGGTCTTCGAGAGCCCTTCGAGTCCGTGTTTCGCGGCGACGTACGCCGATTTGAACGCCGAGGCGCGCAGTCCGTGGACCGAGGACACGTTGACGATGCGGCCCCAGCCCTGTCCGTACATGTGCGGCAGGGCGCCGCGGATGAGGCGGAACGGCGCTTCCAGCATCACGGTCAGCACCGTGTGGAAGACGTCGGGCGGGAATTCCTCGATGGGGCTGACCAGTTGCAGCCCGGCGTTGTTCACGAGGACGTCGGTGCCGGCCGCGGCCTGTTCCGCCGCGTCGAGGTCGGTGAGGTCGAGGACGTGCGGCTCGACCGTGCCGGCCAGGCCGTGTGTCCGCTCGGCAAGGGTCTCCAGACCTTCGGCGTCCCGGTCGACCGCTCTCACCTTGGCGCCGGCGGCGGCGAGCCGCAGCGCGCAGGCGCGGCCGATGCCGCTCGCGGCTCCGGTGACGAGGGCGGTACGTCCGCCGAGGTCGAGGGGGAAGGCGTGGGGGCCCGGGAGGGCGCTGGGCGCGGTCATGCCTCGACCCTAGGCAGCGCCCAGACCCCGTCCGATGTGGTCAACGCACACACTTCACCCTCAGGTCATGGGCTCGAACCATGTGGGTTCGTCGAGCAGCGCCTGCTTGATCCGGACGAGCGCGTAGTCATCCAGTTTCGGCAGCGCGTCCACGGCGAACCAGCCGACCTGGAGCGACTCGTCGTCGTTGACGCGGGCCTCACCGCCGACGGCACGGCAGCGGAGCGTGGTGTCCATGAACTGGCAGACGTCGCCGTTGGGGAAGGTCACCTGTCCCCCGGCCTGGATCATCACGACGCGTTCGACCTCGACGTGGACGGCCGTCTCCTCGTACACCTCGCGCACCGCGCAGGCGGCGGGCTGCTCGCCCGGCTCGGGGATGCCGGAGATCAGCGCCCACTTGTGGCTGTCCGAGCGCTGGCCGAGCAGGATCCTGCCCTCGTCGTCGAAGACCACGACGCTGACGCCGGGGAGCCAGAGGAGCTGGTGGCCGGCGAAGGCCCGGATCTCGCGGATGAAGTCGGGAGTAGGCATGGCCCGACCCTATCCGCGCGACTCCGACGCCCCGCACGCAGGCGCCGACAGGTGCCACCGACGCCGACCGACGGGTGCCGCCGACGCCGACCGACGGGTGCCGCCGACGCCGACCGACGGGTGCCGCCGACGCCGACCGACGGGTATCGCCCCCCGGCCTGCCCATGCCCCCGACGCCCCCCGTCATGATCGGCGGGACGTCTCCCCAGGGCGTGTCCGCGGAATCTCCCCTGCGCGGCGCCCGGCCACGCCGGGTGCGTCCTAGACGCCGCTGTCGCGCCGCGAGCGGACAGCCGTCGTGGCGGACCAGCCGAGGCCGCCCGCCGCGACGAGCACCAGCAGGATCTCGGGGACGATGCCGAGCTGGGTGGCCGGGGTCTCGGAGGAGCGCAGCGGAACCTTCTGGACCAGGGAGTCCGCGACGAACATCCCGGTCTTCTGGGTGATCTTCCCGTCGGGCATGATCACGGCGCTGACACCGCTCGTCACGGGCACCGTGACCGTGCGGCTGTGCTCGACGGCGCGGACGCGGGACATGGCGAGCTGCTGGTAGGTCATCTCGCTGCGGTCGAAGGTCGCGTTGTTGCTGGGCACGGAGATGATCTGCGCGCCGTCGGTGACGGTGCTGCGCACGGCCCAGTCGAACGCCGCCTCGTAGCAGGTGACGAGCCCGACGCCGGTGCCGTTCATCTTGAAGACGCCCGGCTTCGAGCCACGGCTGAAGTCCTGGCGGACCATGCTGGTCCAGTTCTTGTTGATGGCGTTGAGCAGCGGACGCAGCGGGAGGTACTCGCCGAACGGCTGGACCTGCCGCTTGTCGTAGGTGTCCACGGGCCCCTTCTCCGGGTCCCACAGGATCTGCTCGTTGTAGAGCTTGCCGTTCCGCTCGACGACCGCGCCGACGGAGACGGGGGCGCCGATCGCCTTGGCCGCCTGGTCGATCACGATGCTCGCGTCGGAGTTGGCGAAGGGGTCGATGTCGGAGGAGTTCTCCGGCCACAGCACCAGGTCGGGCTTGGCGACCTTGCCCGCCTTGACCTCGGCGGCCAGACGCTCGGTCTCGCGCACGTGGTGGTCGAGGACGGCACGCCGCTGGGCGTTGAAGTCGAGTCCCGCGCGCGGGACGTTGCCCTGGATGACCGCGACCGTCGCGGTGCCGTCCTCGGCCTTGTCGCTGACGAGCGTCCGCGCGGCGAGCGCACCGACGACGGGGACGGCGACGCTGAGCAGGGCCACGACGGCCGCGCCGCGGCGCAGGACACCGCCGCCACGCCGTTCGACGGCGAGACGGACGATCTCGTAGAGCCCGAAGCCGCACAGCACGACGCCGAAGCCGAGGACCGGGGTGCCACCGAGCGCGGCGAGCGGCAGGAAGACACCGTCGGCCTGTCCGAACGCGATCTTCCCCCAGGGGAAGCCGCCGAAGGGCGCACGCGCGCGTGCCGCCTCACCGGCGATCCAGAGGGCGGCCGCCCACAGCGGCCACCCGGGCAGCCGGGAGACGAAGGTGATCCCCGCGCCGACCAGGGCGACGTAGACGGCCTCCACGGCGACGAGCGCGAGCCAGGGACCCGAGCCGACCTCGACGCCGGTCCAGACCAGCAGCGGGAGCAGGAATCCGAGGCCGAAGAGATAGCCGAGGCCGAGTCCGGCCTTCCAGGAGCGACCGCGCAGGACCCAGCCGAAGACCGCGAAGGCCGGCAGCGCGAGCCACCACAGGGTCCGTGGCGGGAAGCTGACGTACAGCAGCACTCCGGAGAGCGCCGCGACGGCGGCCGGAACGAGGCGACGGACCAGGTGGGACCCGCGCGAGGCGGGCACGGCCTGGGGTTCGAGCTGTTCCGGCTCGTCTACGGTGGTTGCGGTGGCGGTCACTCGGGGAGTGTACGGCGCCTGACCTGGGCGCGGACAGCTCGGCCGGTCGGGTCCCGGTGGGCGGTACACCCCTTGACAGGTCGCCGCGTACGGATGGACGGGTCGCCTCGTACGGGCCTGCCGCAACGTTCCTGCACAACGGTCCCCAAACCTGCACATCACCCGTTACGGTGTGGCCGAGCCTCTGACGTGCGGCCTGATGCGGTGACGGCGCCCGGGGCGAGCACAGTCGGGGGGCGACGGGGGTGGGTTCCGCGGGGATGACGTCCACGGCCGAAGAGGTGGCCACGGGCGAAAGACGCAGTGCGTCGGACGTCGTCGGCATGGTCGTGCTCGTGGCCTGCGCCGCCTGGTCGCTGATCACGGCGGCCGCGCACGAGGGCCGGCCCGAGGGCGTGCTGCTCGCGGTGCTCGCCGTGACGGCGGGCTACGCCGCGGGGCGGATCTCCGGGGCGCTCCTGCCGGTGGCCGCCCCCTGCGCCGCTGCGGCGGCCGGACTCGGCCTCGCGATCGCCACGCCCGGCCCGCAGATCAGTCTTCAGCTCGGTCACACCGGTGCCACGGCCGCCCTGCTCACCCTCTCCTGCGGCGCCGCGTGCTGCGCGGCCTGGGCCGCGCGCACCTTCGCCCTGCGGCTGGCGCTGCGTCTGGCGGCCGCCGGGACCGCCGTGACGGCGGCACTCCTCGGATCCACCACCGGCCTCGTCACCTGCACCGGTGTCCTGCTCTGTTCGCTCGCCACCGCCCGGGTCCACCGCCGGGCGCTCGGTCTCTCGGGATTCGCGGCGGCCACGGCCCTGGTGACCGGGGCGACCTGGGCGATCGGCGAGGACGCGCTGCCGGGCGGACTGACCGCCTCCCTGGAGGGGCAGCTCACCGAGCACCGCATCCTGCTCTGGCACGACGCCCTGCGCATGGCCCGTGCCGAGCCCGGGCTGGGGGTCGGCCCAGGCCGCTACGAAGCGCTCAGTCCCACGGTCGCCCAGTCCCTGCTGCCCGACGGCAAACCCCACTCCGCGCCCCTGCAGCAGGCCGCCGAGCAGGGGCTGACCGGAGTGGTCCTGCTCGCGGCGGCGTTCTGCTGGGTCCTGTACGCGCTTCTGCGCTCGCCGCGCACGACGCCGATCGTGCTGACGGCGGGGGCGGCCCTGACGGCGGTGGCCGCGATCGCCTCGATCGGCAACGCGCTGAGCTTCATGACGGTGACCGCGGGCGCGGGACTGCTGGCCGGGTTCGCCACCGCGCGGCCGCTCGCCCCGGCAGCGCCGGACGGCGTGCCGGGCGGGGCCGGCCGTCCCGACGGTCACGCGGGAACGTGACCGACCCCTCGGGCCTGCACCCTGACGGTCACCCCGATACGTACATGATCTCCGGGTCGAGCACTCCAGAGGTCAGCCGTACGCATACGTATGTGCGCCCCGGGCGTGCACTCTGGCGGTCACTCCGATACGTACACGATCCCCAGGGCGAGCACTCGGACGGTCACCCCGATCCGTGAACGACGCCCGGACAGGGCCTCAGCGCGCCACGCCGGTCGTGTCCGGACGCAGCCTGCCGCGGATGATCCGGACCGCCGCCTCGGCGTTGTCCACGGTGATCGTGAACGTGTGGCCGTCCCCCAGGCGCAGCACCACGCCCTCGCCGCGCCGGACGACGACGGCGGTTCCCTGCTCGGGCCGCCAGCGGTACCCCCAGCCGCCCCACTGACGCGGGGTGACCTGGGGCGCGAAGTCGGCGCCGACGACCGTGGACAGCGGGATGCGGCGGCGCGGCAGCCCCATGTGGCCGCAGCGCACCTCCAGACAGTCCTCGTCCACCCGCACGGCGACGTGCACGAAGGCGAGCGTGCCGAAGAGGATGAGCAGTCCGGCGGCGATGCAGCCGACGACGGACATGACCAGCGGTGCCGTTCCCGACGTCCAGCCGGAGCCGACGGCCAGCTCGATCCCGAGAGCCAGACAGGCCACACCGCCCAGGGCGGGCAGCAACTGGACGCGGTTCCTCGCACGCCCGGTCCAGATCGCCGGGTGCGGGGAGGTTTCGCCGTGGGGGTGGTCCCTCATGCCCATGAGAGTACTCAGATTCCGCTCTGCGGGCACCGGGTCGCGGAGCGTCACTCCGCCGGGTGGACGAGGGCCCCACCGAGGGCCCCACCGAGGGTGTCCCTATGGTGACCGGACGTGCCCGGGGAACGGGTGTCCGCATGTGTCCCACGGGTGTCCAGGGCAGGGCGTCCCCAAACGGGGACGGCAGCCCGAGTGGTGGAGCGAGCCGATGTGAGGGCCGCTCCGTCGCTCAGCGTGCGGGGCTGACCGCCGACAGGATGCGGCCTTCCTCGTAGGTGAGCGCCGTGGCGGGCAGCGCGCCCTCGCGGCCGCCCAGAAGCACGGTGACCGCGGAGTCGGCGGGGGCCGCGGGGTCCGGCAGCTCGCCGATGCGGCGCAATGCCTGGGCGGCGACCGCTCCGGCGGAACCGTGCAGCACGAGCGGCGGGCGGCCGGGACGCTGCACGGCGGCGCGGATGCGCTCGGCGACGAGCTCGTAGTGGGTGCATCCCAGGACGACGGCCGTCACGTCCTCGGGGGTGTGCGCGGCGGCCGCCTCGATCGCCGCGTCGATGGCGGCCTGATCGGCGTGCTCGACGGCGGCCGCGAGGCCGGGACAGGCCACCTCGGTGACCGCCACTCCGGCGGCGAACTCCTCGATCAGTCCGCGCTGGTACGGGCTGCCCGTGGTGGCGGGCGTGGCCCAGATCGCGACGGGTCCGCCGCCGGCCGCGGCCGGCTTGATGGCCGGGACGGTGCCGATGACGGGCACCTCCGGTTCGAGGCGGGCCCGCAGGGCGGGCAGGGCGCGTACGGAGGCGGTGTTGCAGGCGACGATCAGGGCGTCGGGGCGGTGCAGCGCGGCGGCCTCGGCGACCGCGAGGGCACGCGCGGTGACGTCTTCCGGCGTGCGGGGTCCCCAGGGCATGCTGCCGGGGTCGGAGGAGAGGACGAGATCGGCGTCGGGCCGCAGTCGACGCACCGCGGCGGCAGCAGCGAGCAGTCCGATTCCGGAGTCCATGAGCGCGATCTTCACCCGGTCACCATAGACGATCCGTGTTGACGGGCGACCTCGGTGGGGCAGACTGCGGCGAGTGAGCGCCCTCCTGTGGATCGCCGTCGGATCACTGGCAGCGTGGCTGTGGCTGCTGCTCTGCCAGGGCTTCTTCTGGCGTACGGACGTACGGCTGCCCGCCCGCCGTGAGCCGTCGGACTGGCCCTCCGTCTGTGTCGTGGTGCCGGCCCGGGACGAGGCCGCCGTCCTGCCGGACAGTCTTCCCTCGCTCCTGGCCCAGGACTATCCGGGGCGGGCCGAGATCTTCCTCGTCGACGACGGCAGCTCGGACGGCACGGGCGAGCTGGCCCGTGCGCTGGCCCGCCGGCACGGCGGGCTGCCGCTCACCGTCTGCTCACCGGGTGAGCCGCCGGCCGGCTGGACGGGCAAGCTGTGGGCCGTGCGCCACGGCATCGGTCTGGCCCGCGCGCGGGACCCCGAATTCCTCCTGCTGACCGACGCGGACATCGCGCACGCCCCGGACAGCCTGCGGCTCCTGGTGGCGGCGGCGCGCACGAGTGGCTTCGACCTCGTCTCGCAGATGGCGCGGCTGCGGGTGGAGAGCCTGTGGGAGCGGCTCGTCGTGCCCGCCTTCGTCTACTTCTTCGCGCAGCTCTACCCCTTCCGCCGCATCGCCGTGAAGGGGTCGCGGACGGCGGCCGCGGCGGGGGGCTGCGTCCTGCTGCGCGCGGACACCGCGGAGCGGGCGCGGATCCCGGAGTCGATCCGGCATGCCGTGATCGACGACGTGGCGCTCGCCCGTGCCGTCAAGCGGGGTGGCGGCCACATCTGGCTGGGCCTCGCGGAGCGGGTGGACAGTGTCCGCCCCTATCCGCGGCTGCGTGATCTGTGGCGCATGGTCTCGCGCAGCGCGTACGCCCAACTGCGGCACAGCCCTCTCCTGCTGGCGGGGACGGTCGCCGGGCTCGCCGTGGTGTATCTGGTGCCGCCGGTCGCAATGGTGGCGGGACTCGCCTCCGGGAACGCGTGGGTGGCCGCCGCCGGGGGGCTCGCCTGGCTGGTGATGACGGCGACCTACGTACCGATGCTCCGGTACTACCGGCAGCCGCTGGCGCTCGCTCCCCTGCTGCCGGTCACCGCGTTCCTCTATCTCCTCATGACGGTCGATTCCGCCGTACAGCACTACAGGGGGCGCGGCGCGGCCTGGAAGGGCCGCACCTACACGCGCCCCGGCGCCGCCCTCGACGAGAGCTGAGGACGGGTCATTTCCGGCCGGGCGTCCAGTTCATGCCCCAGCCGTAGGCGTGGTCGACGGTGCGCTGGGGGCTCACCCCACGCGCGGGTACGAGGTACCGGGCCTCGCGCTGGACGACGAGGTCGGCGCCGTTGCCGGTGATGAGGGCGAGCGCGCAGACGGTGGAGGGCACCGTGCACTCGTCGAGGGAGAAGTCGATGGGCGCGCCGTTCTGCGGCTGGAGGGTGACCGTGGCGTGCAGATCGGCGAAGGAGCGGGCGCCTTCGTAGATGGTCACGAAGATGAGGATGCGCCGGAAGCTCTGCTTGTGGTCGAGGTTGATGGTCAGGTTCTCGCCACTGGCCACGGCCCCGGTCCGGTCGTCCCCGTCGAGGTGTATGAACGGCGGCTGGTGCAGGGCCCCGAAGGCGTTGCCGAGGGCCTGTACGACTCCCTTGCGGCCGTCGGAGAGTTCGTACAGCGCGCACAGGTCGAGGTCGAGGTCCGCGTGCATGGCGACGGCCCGGCCGCGTTTGCTGCCCCAGCCCGAGAACTGCTTGCGCACCTCCCAGTTGAGGTTCACGCGCATGGCGCCGCCCGTGCCGCCCTGTTTGGCGAGGGAGACCGAGGGCGCCTCCTTGGTGAGCGTGACCTTGGAGAGACGGACGGGGGCCGGAGGGGCCATGGGCGGCTGGGGGGCCATGGGGGGCGGCACGGTGACGGGCGGGGCGACCGGCGGCGGCACGGTGACCGGTGGTGCGACGGGGGGCGGCGGCCCCTGTACGAGGGTGGCGGGGCCCTGCGGAGCGGCGACGGGAGGGGTCGTGTGCTGCGGCTCGTCCACCGTGATGCCGTAGTCGGTGGCCAGCCCTTCGAGGCCGCTTCCGTAGCCCTGTCCGACGGCGCGGAACTTCCAGGCGCCCTGGCGCCGGTAGAACTCGCCCAGGACGAAGGCGGTCTCCACGGTCGCGTCGGTGCTGTCGAAGCGGGCGATCTCCGTGCCGGCCCGCGTGTCGAGCACCCGGATGTACAGACCGGGTACGCGCCCGAAGGAGCCGCCGTCGGCGGACGCGGCCAGGACCACGTTCTCGACGACGGGTTCCACGCGCGTGAGATCGACGAACAGGGTGTCGGTCACCTGGCCGCCGTCGTCGCGCTTGCCCTCGTGGCGGACGGCGCCCGAGGAGTGCGCGGGCTGGTTGTAGAAGACGAAGTCGCCGTCCGAACGAACCTTTCCGGCCACCAGCAGAAGGGCGGACGCATCGACGTCGGGCACCCCCTGTCCTGAACGCCACCCCAATTCCACTCGGAGTGCGCTCGTCGGGACATGAACATTGGATCCCTTAGGCATTGACATGTACGCCCCCATCGCGTGTCTCCGCACCGGTGCGAGTCCCGAACGGACCCCCGGCTCCGTTCCGGCCAAACCTAATCCCCAGGTCCGCCGACTCCCATGGCTCTCGCAGGAAGATCCTGGTCAACCGCCGGTAACCCGTCCGAGGCTGGGCCTTTACACGATCTCAACCATCTTTGACGTCCTTTTTTGCCAAGTTCGCTCGCATTGGGGATCCCACGTCACCACGGACACCAAAAAACAACCCTCTTATCGGTCTCCCCAACCAGCACATCGTGGGCTTAACTTATGTGCCATGACCTCCCCCCGCTCCACCTATGGCGGCGGTTACTACTCCGCCTTCCCGGACACCCCGATCTACGACTCCCTGGTCGCCGAACGGGGTACCCCTCAGATCGCCCCGATCCGGGTCCCTTCCGCCTACGACTCGGGCATGAGCAACAACCTCCCGGCACTGCCGTCCGCGCTCCCCGCGCTGCCGGCCGGCCCCTCTTCCTACGGCTACCAGCAGGCCCAGCAGCCCTCGCCGCTGCAGCAGGCCCCCGCGCCGTACATCCCGCAGCAGGCCGGCGCCCCCCGGGGCTACCCCAGCCCGCAGCCGCAGCAGCCCCGCCCGATGGCGGCCCCCTCGGGCTTCGAGGCCATGCGCCCCGCGGCTCCGCGGCCCGCCCCCGCTCCGTACCAGGACCCGTACAACGGTCAGCAGTACCGCGGGTACTGACCACCCCCGACCGGATTGTCGGTGCTTCCTGGCACCATGGCGGTCATGGGGAACGCGGTACTGCACTCGATTCACGTCCATCCGGTCAAAGCCTTCCGGAGCGTCTCGCTCCAGGAGGCCGAGGTCGAGCCCTGGGGGCTGGCCGGAGATCGACGCTGGGTCCTGATCGACGACGGGGGAAAGGTCGTCACGCAACGCGAGCAGCCGCGTCTGGCGCTGGCCGCCGCCGAGACACTCTCCGGCGGCGGCCTTCGCCTGTCCGCCGAGAACCTTGAGCCGGTGACGGTCGAGGTGCCCGAACCCCTCGGCACGACCACGGTGGAGATCTTCGGCGACAAGGTGGAGGCCGTCCTCGCCGACGCCGCCGCGCACGACTGGTGCAGCCGGCACGTGGGCGCGGACGTACGCCTGGTCCACATGGACGATCCGGCCGTCCGCCGGCCCGTCGACCCGGAGTTCGCGCTCCCGGGCGAGACCGTCAGCTTCGCCGACGGTTATCCGCTCCTCGCCACCACACTCGGATCGCTGGACGCTCTCAACTCCCTGATCGCGCGGGGCGACCGGGCCGAGGAGGGCCCGGTGCCGATGAGCCGCTTCCGGCCGAACGTCGTCATATCGGGCACGGACGCCTGGGCCGAGGACGACTGGACGCGGATCGCCATCGGCGATGTCACGTTCCGGGTCACCAAGATGTGCGGCCGTTGCATCGTGACCACGACCGACCAGGACACCGCCCGGCGCGGCAAGGAACCGCTGCGCACGCTCGCCCGGCACCGGCGCTTCGGTGGAAAGGCGATGTTCGGGCAGAACCTGGTGCCCGAGAACCGCGGCTCGGTGCGGGTCGGCGACCCGGTCACGGTCCTGGCGTAGCCGGCCGGACGACATCGCGCCAGAGCCGGGCCACCGGGAACCCCGCGGCCGGGCGGGATCGTTGGGTCTTTGGGAGAAGTTCAGGAAGGGCCCTGGGGGAGGGTGATGTCGGCCTCTCTTCCAGGACCTCCCGTGTGAACGGCTCCGCCGCTGGACATCACGGAGGGGGAAGGGGGGCTGGACGGTGCGCGCGATCATCGGTATCTGGCGCTGGCGGCGCAATCCGCTGCGCCGTACGACAGATCTCGTGGAGGCCTGGCTTGCCCTGGCCACGCTCCTGCTCGTCCTGTTCGCGGCACCCCTCGCCGGAGTGGCCGTCGGGGCCTCCGTGCAGGGGACGCTGCAGAAGGCGGTGCGGGACCAGCGCAAGGACCGGCACCACGTGGCGGCCGTCGTCGTCAAGAAGCTGTCGCGGGGCCCGCTGGCTCCCGACCCCGAGACCCCGTCGGGACGGGACCCGCACAGCCGGGTCGTGGCCGACTGGACCGCGCCCGACGGCACCCCGTGGCGCGGCACGGTGATCGCCGACCTCAAGTCCCCGCGGCCGGGCGACCGGTTCGCGATCTGGACCGACCGGCACGGCCGAATAATGGGCCGCCCGCTGGACCGTGCCACCGCGACCGCGCACGCCGCTCTGGCGGGTTTCGGCGCCGCCGTGCTGGCGGCCGGACTGCTGGAATGCGGCAGGCGGTTGATCCTCTGGCACATGATCCGCCGGCGTCACACCCGGTGGGACCGGGCCTGGGCCAAGGCGGGTCCCGACTGGGGCAAGGCAGACACCGGTAGCTGACGGCCTTCCCGCTCCGGTCAACCGGGCACCCCCGCGCACGCTACGGTGGACCGGCCGAACTGTTCGGCACCGCCGTGAGAGGCTGTCGGGCAGGGCCCGGGATGCCGATCGACGGGGCATCGGCACGACCTCGCAGGACCCGCGTACGACGAGGTGGGGGCACAACAGCGCCATGGCACAGGGCACGGTCCAGGTGACGCACACCGGAACCTCGCGGTGGCGGCGCCGCACGGGTGAGTACGCTTCGCTGGCCGCCGCCCTGGAGGCCGCGGCCGAAGGCGACGTGCTGACCATCGCTCCCGGCACCTACCGGGAGAACCTGGTGGTGGAGCGCGCGGTGACCCTGCGCGGACCCGAGGGCTCCCCCGGCTCCGTACGCATCGCGCCGATCGACGGCGTGGCACTGACCGTTCGCGCCTCGGCCGTCGTCCAGGACCTGCACGTGGAGGGCCAGGACTCGGCCTCGCCCGCGCTGCTCGTCGAGGACGGCACGCCGGAACTGCTGGACATACGGATCGTCACCCGCTCCGCGGCCGGGATAGAGGTCCGCGGGAGTGCCCGCCCGACCGTGCGCCGGTGCACCGTCGACAACCCGGCCGGCGTCGGCATCGCCGTGCTGGACGGCGGAGGCGGGGTGTTCGAGGAGTGCGAAGTCGTGGCGGCCGGCCAGTCGGGAGTCGTGGTCCGCGGGGGCGCGCGTCCGCGACTCGAGCGCTGCCGGGTACACCACACCTCCGGTCCGGGGCTGTCGGCCACCGGCGAGAACTCCTCGCTGGAGGCGGTGGGTTGCGAGGTGTACGAGGTCAAGGGCTCCGGGGTGCAGATCACCGCCCGGGCCGTGGCACACCTCACCGACTGCGACGTGCACCGGACGACCGCGGACGGCGTCACCCTCGACACCGACGCCGTGCTCACCCTCGCCGACTGCCGCATCCACGACATCCCGGAGAACGCGGTCGACCTGCGCTCCCGTTCGGTGCTCACCCTGACCCGCACGAGCGTGCGGCAGTTCGGACGCAACGGCCTGTCGGTCTGGGACCCGGGCACCCGCGTCGACGCCAACCAGTGCGAGATCTTCGACAGCACGGGCGACTACCCCGCGGTGTGGGTGAGCGACGGGGCGACCGCCGTCCTGGACTCGTGCCGCGTGCACGACGTGCCGGACGCGCTGTTCGTCCTCGACCGGGGCTCACGCGCGGACGTCGTCGACTGCGACATCTCCCAAGTGCGCAACACGGCGGTGTCGGTGAGCGACGGAGCGACCGCCCAGCTCGACGACTGCCGGATCCGGGACGCGGCCACCGGAGCCTGGTTCCGCGACCACGGCAGCGGCGGCACGCTGTCCGGCTGCATCATCGACGGCACCCAGACCGGCGTCATCGTCACCAAGGGCGCCGATCCGACCTTCGAGCGCTGCACGGTCACCTCCCCCGCCGAAGCGGGCTTCTACGTCTCGGCGGACGGCCGGGGCAGCTTCACGCACTGCCGGGTCGCGGACAGCGGAGGCTACGGCTTCCACGTGATCGACGGCTGCCGGTCGACGTTGCGCAAGTGCCGTACGGAGCGATGCGCGCGTGGGGGCTACGAGTTCGCCGACGCGGGCTCGGCCCCCGGCTCGGGTCCGGTCGTCGAGGACTGCGCGAGCGACGAGAGCGCGTCGCTGCGCACCCCGGCGCACGAGGCGGCGGTCGAGACGTCGGCTTCGTCCGTGAGTCTGCTGGGGACGATCCCCGGTCAGCGCAGCACCGAGCGGGAACCGGCCGTCACCGGCACCGAGCCCGCCGCTCCGGCCCGCGGACCGAAGATCGTCCTCGGTGAACTCGACACACTCGTGGGCCTGGACAACGTCAAACGCGAGGTGCGCGCCCTCACCGACATGATCGAGGTGGGCCGGCGCCGGCAGGAGGCGGGCCTCAAGGCGGCGTCCGCACGGCGCCATCTCGTCTTCACCGGCTCCCCCGGTACAGGCAAGACGACCGTCGCCCGGCTGTACGGCGAGATCCTGGCCTCGCTGGGCGTGCTGGAACGGGGTCATCTGGTCGAGGTGTCCCGGGTGGATCTCGTCGGCGAGCACATCGGGTCGACCGCCATCCGCACCCAGGAGGCGTTCGACCGGGCGCGCGGCGGCGTGCTGTTCATCGACGAGGCGTACGCGCTGTCCCCGGAGGACTCGGGCCGGGACTTCGGGCGTGAGGCCATCGACACGCTGGTGAAGCTGATGGAGGACCACCGGGAGGCGGTGGTGGTCATCGTCGCCGGGTACACCGCGGAGATGGAGCGGTTCCTGTCGGTCAACCCCGGGGTGGCGTCCCGCTTCTCACGGACGATCACCTTCAACGACTACATCCCCACCGAGCTGCTGCGGATCGTCGAGCAGCAGGCCGAGGAGCACGAGTACCGGCTGGGTCCGGGCGCGCCCGAGGCGGTCCTGAAGTACTTCACCTCCATCCCGAGAGGGCCCGCCTTCGGCAACGGCCGCACAGCACGGCAGACGTTCGAGGCGATGGTGGAACGGCACGCGGGCCGGGTCGCCAAGCTGGACGAGCCGAGCACGGACGACCTGACCCTGCTCTACGCGGAGGATCTGCCGGACCTGCCCTGAGCGCTCGGCTCTAGCGGGGCCGGGGGCCCGGGACCTCGGGCAGGAGCCGTTCCAGCAGGAGTTCCCGCTCGGCGGCGAAGACCGGGTCCGCCTGGTAGTCGGAGTGGCCGAGGACCGGGGCGGGCAGCGGCTGCCGGTCGGTGCGCCCGTAGGCGAGCGGGTCCTTCAGGGGCTCGTGGTCGACCTCGGGGCCGCAGTCGCCGGGCAGCCGGACGGGCCCGCCGATCGGGTCGGTGCGCCGGTACAGGTTGCGCCAGCAGGCGACCTCGCGGTGCAGCGAGGCCAGCGCCGCCGGGCCGAAGTGGGCCGGGAACCAGCGTCCGTACAGGCGCTCCAGCGGTGAGCCGTAGGTGAGCAGCGCGATCCTCCCCCGGACCGAGGGCTTGAGCTGCCAGGCCGCGGCGGCCGCCAGCACACTGCCCTGGGAGTGTCCGGAGAGCACCAGGCGTCCGCCGGTCGCCCGGGTCCAGGTGGCCATCCGCCAGGTGAGGTCCGGCACCGCGCGCTCCGCGTAGCAGGGCGGGGCGAAGGGGTGGGCGGCACGCGGCCAGAAAGTGCCGACGTCCCACAGGATCCCGATGGTGCGGCGGGCGGCCGGGTCCTTGTAGGCGCGCCGGCCCCAGGTGACGAACAGGATGAAGCCGAGGCCGATCAGCCAGGAGCCCAGGGCCTGCGCGGTCTCGGCCGCGCCGTGGACGAAGCCGCTCGTGCCCCGGGCGGCCTCGCTCGGGGTGTCACCGGTGGCGAGGGCCCCGGCCAGGGAACAGCCGCCGAGCAGCAGGGTCACGGAGGACAGGACGCCGATCATGAGCGGTGCCCGGTCGGTGAGGGCGGCCATCGCGCGGGTGCTCGCGATGCGGCGGGTACGGGCGGAGTCCCTGGGTTCGCCCGGGTACTCGCGCTCGACGGCGGTCATCTCGCCGCGGCGCAGCCGCCAGGTGCGCCGGGCGAGCCAGCCGACGAGGGCGAGCAGGACGACGAGCAGCGGTGGGATCACCGAGGCCTGCCAGGTCAGCAGGACGGGCGGCCCGGGGATCGAGTGGCGGGTGCCGTCGAGCCAGTCGGCGACCCGCTGGGACACGCCTCCGGACATGACACCGCCGAGCGCGCAGCCGAGCATGGCGACGGCCGGTCCGGCGAAGCCGCGCATCGCGGTGCGCGGGCCGGGGGCCCCGTCCGCCGTCGGGCCGGGATCCGTGACCTGGGGAGCCGTGCGGTACAGCGCGCGGGCGACCACGCACAGCGCGATCACGAGCAGTCCCTGTACGAGGGTGAGGCCGCCGAACGTGGCGTCGCCCGCCAGGCGCCCCGACGACTGCCAGTGGGGCCGTGACCAGCCCGCGTACACCAGGGTGAGGGCGAGCAGGGCGGCCGCGCCGAGCGGCAGCCGGCGCACGAGCGCCTGGTCGCGTCCGTGGTCGATCCGGTTCTCGCTGCGGCCGCGGCGGCAGACCACCCACAGCACAACGGCCCCGCCCGCCACGAGGGTTGCGTTCAGGAGCCCGCCCAGTGTCTCCAGTAGGGCGGACCCGCCCGGGGCGCGGTCGTGGTGGGTGGCCGGGGAGGCCACGGCCGCGGCGACGGTCAGGAACCCCGCGGCGGTGTGCGCGGCGCGCAGCCGGGCCACCAGCCGGCGCCCGTACCAGAAGCCGGGTCGGCCGAGTCCCGTGCCGTCGGTCTCCTCGTGGGCCTCGGCCGCGCGGGCGATCGGCTGCTGCGACTCGTACGCGCTCCACGTGCGGTGGGAGAGGTACCACAGGAGCGTGGTGAGCGCCGTGGGCACCAGCGCGGCCACGGCGAGGCGGCGGCCGGGCAGGCTCCACCAGCCGGCGTCGGGCCGGTCCGGGGAGAGGAATCCGAGCCAGGAGTGGTTGCGCACGCACAGACGGGTGCCCGCGCACTGCCAGGCGGCCAGATCGAGGGCGACCTCGCAGGCGGCGGCGACCAGCAGCACCGTGAGGGTGAGCCCGGCCAGACGCACGAGCAGCCCGTACAGGCGCACCGTCCGTCCGTGACCGTGCGAGGCCGGGCGCATCCAGTGCGCGAGGTTGACCACCATGAAGGGCAGGAGGAGGAGCCACAGGGCGCGGGCTCCGTTGCCGGACGTGAGGTTGCACCACACGTACGCCTCGCGCACCGGTCCGCCGCGGGGGTCCCCGGGGCGCTCCTCGGCGTCGGCGTCGTCGGCGCGCCGGAAGACGGCGGCCGTCGCGTCGCCGGTGATCCGCACCGTCCGCGGATCGTTCAGCATCTCCTCCGGCGTGGCGCCGCCCACGCCGTGGACCAGGAGCTCCAGGGCCGCTCCGGCCGTTCCGGGCCGCTGCGCGGGGCTGCCGGGCTCCCCGTCGACGGCTTGTTCCCGTGCACGATCCACTGTTCCGCACTTCCCCGTGCCACACGTGTCTCAGGTGTCATGTGCAGGCACAAGGCTCTCGCGCCGGGGGCGTCGTGCGCACCCGTAGGCACCAAATCTCCCCGATACGTGTGAACGCCGCGGCACAGGAGGGGCACAGCGGGCGCACGGGCAGTGGCGCGACCGAGGGTGTCCCGTGCAAGGATGGGGCGTCCTCCAGACCTCGGGCAAGGAGTATGTCCACGTGGGAGTGGGTTCGGACGGAGTGTCGGGCAGGCAGCGGCGAAAGGACCGGAGCGGTCGTGAGTGAGAATCAGAACCTCCTCGCGGAGCAGCGGCGCGCTCTGATCCTCGACGAGGTGCGTCGCCGCGGTGGCGTCCGCGTGAACGAGCTGACGCGAAGGCTCGGTGTCTCCGACATGACGGTCCGCCGTGACCTGGACGCCCTGGCCCGTCAGGGTGTCGTCGAGAAGGTGCACGGCGGCGCGGTGCCCGTGGTCGAGGCGAGCACGCACGAGCCGGGTTTCGAGGCCAAGTCGGGTCTGGAGCTGACCGCCAAGGAGGACATCGCGCGGACCGCGGCCGAGTTGGTCGCGGCGGGTTCGGCGATCGCACTCTCCGGTGGTACGACGACGTACGCGCTGGCTCATCATCTGGTGGACGTCCCGGACCTGACCGTGGTCACCAACTCGGTCCGTGTGGCCGACGTGTTCCACTCATCGCAGCGCACCTCGGGCCAGCGTCAGGGGGCCGCGACCGTGGTCCTCACCGGCGGGGTGCGCACGCCGTCCGACTCGCTCGTCGGGCCGGTCGCCGATCAGGCCATCGCGGCCCTGCACTTCGACGTCCTCTTCCTCGGTGTGCACGGCATATCGGCCGAGGCGGGGCTGTCGACGCCGAACCTCGCGGAGGCGGAGACCAACCGGCGGCTCGTGCAGTCCGCGCGGCGGGTCGTGGTGGTGGCGGACCACACCAAGTGGGGCACGGTGGGCCTCAGTTCGTTCGCCGCGCTGGACCAGGTCGACACGCTGGTGACCGACGGCGGCATGCCCGCCGATGCGCGCGCGGAGATCTCGGAGCACCTGCGCCTGGTGGTGGCCGGTGAACCCGAGGACGATACAGACATCTGACGGTCCGCCAGCTAGGGTGACGCTGCCCGCGCCGCCGGCACCGCGTGGGTGCCGTCCGTGGCGCGGGCCGTCACGGACGTTCGTCCGGTGGGGACCGGTTTCCGGTTGTCTCAAGGGGGTTCGCGCATGGCACGTCGACTGCGTCCGGTGGGATCCGACTTCGTCGAGACCGCTCCGCTGCGGCTGGTGTTCGCGCGGGAGGTCGCCGCTCCTCCCGCGGCCGTGTTCTCCGCGCTCGCCGAGGACGCGTCCGGCTGGAGCGAGTGGTTCTCGGCGGTGACCCTCGTCCGCCCCGTGGCCGACGGCACCGGGCGCGAGGTGCGGCTGCGCGGCGGGACTCGTTTCGAGGAGACCATCCTGGTCAGCGAGGCTCCCGAGGTGTACACGTACCGCGCGGACGCCACGAACGCGCCGGGGCTCCGCGCCCTGGTCGAGGAGTGGCGGCTGACGCCCGCGGGCGAGGGGACGCGTGTGCGGTGGACCTTCGCCGCCGACGGAACCGCCTTGTTCCGGGCGGCACTCACCGTGGGCCGGGGCGGCCTCGGCCGCGCGTTCCGCCAGGCGGTGACGACACTGGACCGCCGGCTCGCGTCGACGCCTGCGTGAACCGCCGGGGCCGACGTCAGCGAGGCGTCGACGCGGGCCGGGTCCGACCCGGCATCGAACACCTGTCACCGCAGGGCCCGGCCTCGAAGACGTCGACCGAATCCATCTAGGGCCCGTCGAGTGCCTTGTCGAGGGTGAGAGTGGCGTCGATGAGCGCGAGATGGGTGAACGCCTGCGGGAAGTTGCCGAGTTGACGACCCGTCGGGTCCACCTCCTCCGAGTACAGGCCCAGATGGTTGGCGTACCCCATCATCTTCTCGTACACCAGGCGTGCCTGGTCCGTCCGTCCCGCCCGCACGAGGGCGTCGACGTACATGAACGTGCAGAGCGAGAAGGTGCCCTCCGAGCCGCGCAGGCCGTCGGGTGACGCCTCCGGGTCGTAGCGGTAGACGAGGCTGTCGCTGACCAGTTTCCCCTCGATGGCGTCCAGGGTCGTGGCCCAGATCGGGTCCTCGGGGCTGAGGAAGCCGACCGTGGACATGCGCAGCAGCGAGGAGTCCAGCACGCCGCTGCCGTAGTGCTGGACGAAGGCCTGCTGGTCCTCGCTCCACCCCTTGGCCATGACCTGGTCGTAGACGGCGTCCCGCTCCGTCCGCCACCGTCCGTACGCCGACGGCCAGCCCTTCGACTCGGCGAGGCGCAGGGCGCGGTCGAACGCCACCCATGACATGACCCGGCCGTAGGTGAAGTCCTGACGCCCTCCGCGGGTCTCCCAGATCCCTTCCTCGGGCTGGTCCCAGTGGTCGGCCAGCCAGTCCAGGTTCTCCCGCATGGACGTCCATCCCGCGTGCCCGATCTGGAATCCGTGCTCGTGCGCGAAGTGCATGCTGTCCAGCGCCTCGCCGTAGATGTCCAGTTGGAGCTGCGTCGCGGCGCCGTTGCCGATGCGTACCGGCGCGGAGCCCGCGTATCCCTCCCAGTGGTCGAGGATCCGCTCGTCCAGGTCGGCCGAGCCGTCGACCTTGTACATGACGTTGAGCGGGCCCGTGGTCCCGCTCTCGCCGGCCCGCTCCTTGACCCGGTCGCTCAGCCAGGCGATGAACGCCCGCGCCTCTTCGGTGAAGCCGAGCCCCAGCAGGGCGTACACGGAGAACGAGGCGTCGCGGATCCAGGTGAAGCGGTAGTCCCAGTTGCGTTCGCCGCCCAGTTGCTCAGGGAGAGCCGTCGTCGGGGCGGCCACGAGGGCGCCGCTGGGTGCGAAGGTCATGAGTTTGAGCGTGATCGCGGAACGCTCCACCATCTCGCGCCAGCGCCCGGTGTAGCGCGACTGGGTCAGCCAGGAGCGCCAGAACGCCACGGTCTGGTCGAAGAGCCGCTGGTACGCGTCCAGACGGATCTCGGCCGGCGGTCCGGCGGCGCCCGTCTCCAGGACCAGTCCGCGTTGTTGACCGGCCCGCAGCGTGACGGACAGGCTCAGGTCGCCGTCCTGGTCCGTGAGCACGTCAAGGAGTCGCTCGTCCTCGGGTTCACGGATGGGGTGCATGGTGAGTTCGGTGCCGTCCTCCGCCGCGAAGACCGCTCCGTGCTCGGTGATGTGCGCCTCGTGCTTCGCGCGTCCGTAGTCGAAGCGCGGGGCGATCTCCACCTGGAACGTCATGGTGCCGCGCACACAGCGGACCAGACGCACCAGCCGGTGGCGGGCGGTGACGGTCGTACCGGTCACGGGCATGAAGTCGACCACCTCGCCGGCACCAGCCTCGGTCATGAACCGGGTCACCAGGATCGCCGTGCCGGGCAGGTACAACTGCTTGGTCGCGTGGGTCGGATGCGCCGGGCGGACCGTGCAGTGGCCGCCCTTCTCCGTGTCCAGCAGCGCCCCGAAGACACTGGGCGAGTCGAACCGCGGGGAGCAGAACCAGTCGACGGTGCCCTCGGTGGTCACCAGCGCCGCGGTCTGCAGATCGCCGATGAGACCGTGGTTCTCGATCAGTGGGTAGCCGTCCATCGGAGCGCGCCTTTCGGTTGCCGGAGAAGGTGGATCACGGAGGCTGTGTCAAGGGAGCTGTGCCGAGGGAGCGGTGTCGAGGGAGCGGTGTCGAGGGGAGCTGTGCCGAGGAAACCGCGTCACAGAAGGTGTTCGTCGTCCGTCGTCTTGCGGTTCCGGTTGGCCATTTCCTCCCAGAAGGCGTGCAACTCCCTGACGGGGACGCTGACCCAGGGCGCGGTGTGCCGGCTGACGGCCGGGAGGTGCCAGCGGAAGCGGCTGTGCAGAAGGGCCTGTTGCTGTCGGCAGAACAGCTCCGCCACCTCCGCCTGCGCGTTCCCCGCCTTGGGGGGATAGGGGCACAGACGGAACTCGCACGGGGAGGTGCAGGTGGTGCGGGATTCACCCTTGTCGGCCCGGCCGATGCTGCGTTCGGGGTGGAGCAGGCCGCGGTCGTGGGTGAGACAGTGCGGGAGGCCGGGCTTGTTCGAGAGCTTCAGACGTTCCTCGATGTCGTCCGGACTGCCGTCGCCCTGGGTGAGGTTGAGCAGGACCATGACGTCGGCGAGAAGGCGTTGCGCACGAGGATGCAGGCTGCTCCAGCCGACGGACGGGGAGATCCAGAGGTTGTGCTTGCGGTAGCGGTCCGGATCGGCCGGGGTCGAACCGACGCTGTCGCTCACCTCGTTCTCGTCGATCCAGATGAACCGCTCGGGGTGTCCCGTCTCCAGGGCCAGGGTCACCAGATCACCGGCTTCGGCGATGAACGGGTGGAGGACCTTCTCGCCGTCGCGTCGGTACGCGGCGCCGATGTGGCCCGGGGTCTTCTCGTGCGCGCTGCCGGCCATCGAGAGCCATCGGGTGACCGACCTTATGGGCTCCATGGGGCCGCCGGACGCCGCGTCGTCGTCCTTCGTGAGGCTGGTGCCCGGCGCCGCGGAACGGCTCCGCCGGTTCGCCGTGCCGGAACCGGGGGCGCGTCCGATGGTGTCGGGAAGCTCCCACAGGCACAGTGCCTGAAGCAGGCTCACTTGCGCGTACCAGTAGCGGCTGCAGGTGAGCATCTTCTCCGCCTGCTTCACCAGATAGGCACGGGTCTCCTCGTAGGCCTCCGGATGCCGTCTCCTGCGGTTCGCCGCGTTCTTGAAGCCCTGGGCCAGGGCGTTCTCCAAGGAGAGCGGCATGAGCGGACTCTGTTCCCCGGTCTCGGCGGTCAGGTTGCGCAACCAGAGGCTCAGCCGTTCCTTGGCCTCGTCCCGGTACTTCTCGGAGACGGACCCGACGACCATCGGAACGAGCCAGGCCCGGAGGCTGAAGTGGCGCCACCACGTGGTCCGGCACTGCTCGTACTCCCTCACCATCCAGTCGTGCTCCCGCTGCCTCTTTTCCACGGCGTCCGGACCGGCCGCAGGGTCCGGATCCTCTTCATTGAGCCACGCGGTGTAGTCGCGGTCGAGTTTCTGCTTGGCGTCACGGATCTTTCCCAGGTACTGGGATATGGGGTCGGATCCGAGGGGGAATTCCGTACGCAGTTCCTGGAAGGCCGCGTCACCACCGGCGGCGATCTGATGGGCGATCGCGATCCGGACGGCGTGGGACGGCTCCTTCGTGCCGATCTGGAAGAGGTGCTTGTAGGGAAGAGTCGGGCGCGCGGGGTCCTGACCCGAACATTCTGCGGGGGGACGATGCGCCTTGTTGCGACGGTCCCGTTCACGCAGGGCGGCTCCGAAGTTCCGTACCAGCCTCAGTTTCGCGCTCTCGATGGTCCGCTGATCGCCTCGGATGTCGAGGCCCGCCCATTGTTCGTCGAGCTCATGGGCCAGCTTGTCCTGTATCGGGACCGGATCCACGCAGTCCAGTTCCAGGGCCGCGGCGTACAGGTCGAAGTACTTCGCGTCGTGCCGGGCCGCTGCGGCGTTGCTGAGCAGCTCGGCCAGTTTCGGCGACGCCGCGTGACGGTTCTTGGCGCGGTGGGCGCGCTGCGCGCCGGCCGACCGGGGAGTGAGAGGCGCTGCCCGGTGCCGCGAGAGGAGCACCAGAGCGATGAGCAGTTCCCGCGACGGACCCGGGCTGTGCAGCGCCGGTTCGACGACCGCGGCGATCTTGTCGTCCGGTATCTCCCTCAGCAGGCGGTAGCCCATGTACGCCTGGAGGATGCTGTGCGGGAAACGGACCTTGTTCTTGCGGCCGTACACCAGCCCCAGGAGTTGTCCGTTGGCGGTGTGTCGCGCCAGCTCGGTCCGGCACTCGTTCGGGTAGTCCAGCGTGTTGAGCCAGTGCGCCGACCCGCCGATCTTCCGGCACATCACCCCCCAGATCGCGTCGCGTTGCGCCGCCGAGATGGCGAGGCGGGTTCCGTACTGCTGGGCGGCGTCCGGGGATTCCTGGTGATTCTCCTGCGACTGCGCGCGGCGCCGGAGGTCGTCCGCGTGTGCGCTGACGAAGTCGTCGAACGTCACCTCGATGCTGTCCTGCAGGAGTCCCAGGCAGGCCATGGCCGACACGACCCACATGGTCTCCCGGCGTTCCTCGCGCCCCATCACCAGATCGTCGAATATGCGACCGTCTTCGATGGCCTGCCGGTAGGTGTTGAGGAACCCGAGTCTGAGAGTGGAGCAGTCGTTGCTGCGGGTGTCCAGGCGGTCCTTTTCGTCGCGGAGGGTGAGGTGGTCGAGCAGACCGCACTGCTGAAGCAGGCGGGCGATCCGGAGATAGATCGGCGACTCCACGACCTTGGCGGTCTCTACCACCCAGTCGAGGCGGCGCTCGTCCAGCTCGCCCGGTTCCCGCACCAGATATTCCAGGGCCGCTTCCTCACTCAGCGGTTCCATGTCGGCGATCGCCGCCCGGGTGCCCTCCAGGGGTGTGTGCGGGCGTGAGGCGATGACCAGGGGCAGCTTCTGGCGGTCCGCTCGCTCGATCGCCCGTCGGATGATGTTGTCGCGGTCCTCCTGGTACTTCTCGTCGAGAAGGGCCTCTTCCAAGCCGTCGGCGATCACGACCACCTTGCCGTCGAGCCTGAGCTGCCGCCATGTCTTGTCGATGTTGCTGCCGGCGAGCACCCCTTGGTCCGCCTCCTCCGCGAAGCGGCGGCGCGCCATTTCCTCGAAGTCGAGCTCACCGTCGCCCTTCATGTCGCGCAGGCTGATGGGCACGGGAACGGCGGACTGCTGGGCCA
Organism: Streptomyces sp. NPDC028298; assembly: GCF_055565895.1. Taxonomy (NCBI): domain Bacteria; kingdom Bacillati; phylum Actinomycetota; class Actinomycetes; order Kitasatosporales; family Streptomycetaceae; genus Streptomyces; species Streptomyces sp. NPDC028298. The sequence goes on along the minus strand of NZ_JBVHTL010000003.1, from coordinate 360,643 downwards.
GCATCCGGGTGAGTTCCACGAGAACGGCCGTCTTGCCGACGCCCACGCCGCCGACGAGCAGATAGGGCTTGCGGGTCTTGCGGTTGCGGAGGGTCTGGGCGATCACCTGGGACAGTTCACGGCGGCCGACGATTCGGTTGCCGAAGGTTCCGGCCGTGGAGACCAGCTCGTGCGGACGCGTACGCGCCTTGTCGATGAGCGGTTTCTTCGTCTTGTGATACCAGTAGAGGAGGAAGAAGGTCAGGATCAGGGAGCCCGTGAGGACCGGGCCCGCGATGTGGTTCACGGCGTCGAACCAATCGGATCCCAGAACCTCGTGGAACGGCGACTCATCGTGCTTCACAAAGTCGTAGACGGCCGCCGCGACCCACATGAAAAGCAGCGCCGTCCCGACGAGAGCGTACGCGCGCAGCATGGGCCCGAGAGAAAACAGTCCGGGGCGCCAACTGCGAGCCGCGGCGATGCTCTTGTGAGCTTCCCGCTTCGTCCGGAACGTGCGCCATTCCTTGCGGGTCGCCCCTGAGAGCCGGGACCACCAGCGCCTCGGGTACAGCGTGTACCAGGGGGCGTCGTGCGGCCGTTCCTTGCCTTCCGGACGGCGGATCACTTTTGTGGGCATGAGGACGTTCCCTCCGCGCTGCACATCATTGACGGGACGTCATACGGGTGCCGGGTTGTGGACACACGGGCAGGTGTGGACCCACAGGGAAAAACGGTCAGCCGTAGTCGTGGCACCGCGCATCACCTGCGCGTCCTCCGCCCCACACCGCCACAGCGCAATACAGCCGCCCCACGCCGAGGTCTTCTGCCTCGCGCATATTCCGCTGGCACGCATGCCTTCATTTCCATGAAAGCACTGGTCGGGAAGATCGCAACACGACCGCCGGCCGGCCGCGGGAGACCACCCGCGCAACCGGAGAACAGACGGAGACCGTCTCCGGAAAGGGGCACGACCGCCACACGAGCCGACAGCACCTCAAGCTTGCCGTGGTGCTGCGCGAGGAGGTCTTTTCCCAGGGCGGAGCGCGCAGTTGGGCGGCTGGAGCCGACCGAGCACCCTGACCGTCCGCCCGGTCGGGGCATGGACGGACCTCCATCAGGCATACAGGGACGGGGTGTTGGGCGTACGAGCGCGCAGTCTGCCGCCTGGTGCCCATCGCGGCGTTCGGGAAATTGTGCGCAGAAAAGGTTTCCTGAGGCTCCTTCAGGTTCCTTCTCGCTCAGGGCGCGACGTGCGGCAGGCGCCTCGGCACATCCAGCGATCTTGAGGGTTCGCGCGTATCGTTGCTGACGCGACAGCGGCTTGTGCGCCGCGTCAGCAGCAGCGACACCAACGCGCAGCTCGACCATCGAAGTTGCCATGAACAATCTGCGCTCTCTTGCGCCGTTCATCGGCTCGCTCGCGCAGAGTTCCCACACCCACCCGTGGCGGCAGCCCATGGGCGCGATCGGCGTCCGCAGCGGACCTCGGTCGCCGGGCGACCCTTCCCATGCGTCCGCCACACGCGTTCGGACCAAGGCCGTGTGACCGCGGCCGACCGGCTCGAACCCAGGCAGCCATGCCGGTCCCGGCTGAGCCTGGCAGTGGAGGAGTGACTGTCCCATGTACGCGAAGTTTCCCAAGGGGGCGGCGCACCGCACCGATCCCGGGGCGGCGGCCGAGGTCCTCTACGACGCCGTCGTCGTCGGCGGCGGGATCTCCGGCGCTCTCGTCGCCCTGCGGCTGAGCGAGGCCGGCAGGAAGGTGCTGCTCCTCGAAGCGGGCCCGGCCGAAGACCTGACCCTCAGGGGCTACGAGCGCTACCTCGACCGGTTCTACTCAGCCGTCAGCAAGGACAACCAGGCCCCCTACCCGGTCGTCGCGAACGCCCCGATGCCCCGCGGCACCGACGCACGGCGCATCACCCCCGGCGCGCCCGACGCCTCGGGCTACATCGTCCAGAACGGGCCCTTCACCACCGACACCACCTACACGCGGGTCCTCGGCGGCACCACCATGCACTGGGAGGGCAAGGCGCTGCGGATGCTGCCCGAGGACTTCCGGATGCGGACGCTCTACGGCGAGGGGGCCGACTGGCCGCTCACCTACGAGGACCTCGCCCCGTACTACAGCGAGGCCGAACGCGAGATCGGCGTCTCCGCCGACGTGGAGGACCAGGCCTACCTCGGGATCAGCTTCGACGAGGACTACGTCTTCCCCATGAAGGGACTGCCCCTGTCCTACCTGGACCGGACGGTCGCCAGGGACGTCGACGGGATGCCGGTCGAACTCGACGGGGAACATCGCGAGTTGCGGGTCCGTCCGTTCCCGCAGGGCCGGAACGGGATACCGAACCCCGCCTACGACGGCGGTCGGGGCTACGTCCCGCGAGGCGCGGTGAGCGCGTACCAGGTCGAGGTCGGCGAGCGGTGCCAGGGCAACAACAACTGCGTGCCCATCTGCCCGGTGCAGGCCAAGTACAACGCCGGCAAGACCCTGGCCCTGGCCCTCCAGAGCGGCCGGGTCGACCTGGTGGCCCAGGCGGTGGCGTACAAGGTGCACGTCGACGAGCGCACGCACCGGGTGACCGAGATCGAGTACCGCCGCTACGAGCGGCCCGACAGCCGCGGCTACACCACGATGCGAGCACGCGGCCGGCTGTTCGTCCTGGCGGCCAACGCGGTGGAGAACCCCCGGCTGATGCTGGCCTCCGGCCTGCGCGGTTCGAGCGGCCTGATGGGGCGCAACTTCATGGACCACGCCTATCTGCTCGCGTGGGCGCTGCTGCCCGAGGTGGCCGGCACCTTCCGGGGCACGATCTGCACGGGCGGTATCGCCGACCTGCGCGGGGGCCGCTTCCGGAGCCGGCAGGCGGCGTTCACCGTCGACATCCACAACGACGGCTGGGGCTGGGCCCGGGGCGCGCCGATGACCGACCTCATCGGTCTGGTGGACTCCGGCGGCCGCTACGGCGAGTCCCTCCGCCAGGGCCTGGTGGACCGGGTGTCCCGTCAGCTCCAGCTCGCGTTCATGGTCGAGGTCCCCGCCGATCCCGGCAACCGGGTCACCGTGAGCCCGGACTTCACGGACGAGCTGGGCAACATGCGGCCCGTCCTCACGTACAACGTCCCCGAGTACACGATGCGGGGTGTGGCGTACGCCCGGCAGTTGTCGAAGCGGATCTTCGCCCGTCTGGGGGCCGAGGACCACACCGCGTACAACCCGAACTTCTGGGGCTACGCCGTCCACGACGGCGAGGGCTACGAGATCCACGGGGGCAACCATCTCGCCGGCACCCATGTGATGGGCCGCGACCCGTCGACCTCGGTGGTCGACGCGGACCAGCGGTGCTGGGACCACGAGAACCTCTACCTGGTCGGCGGGGGCAGCATGCCCACGGTGGGCACGTCGAACGTGACGCTCACCCTCGCCGCCCTGTGCCTGCGCAGCGTCCGGGCCATGCTGGCCCAGCTCGACTCCGAGACCGCGCCGATCGACGTCACCTCCGGCCGGCGCCACGCGGCGCCGAACGCACAGGAGGCGGCCTCATGATCGCGCCGACGATCGAGAACCGTGACGACCTGCTCGTCTACCTGAACGCGGCGATGGCCCTCGAGCACGCCACCATCCCGCCCTACCTGACCGCGTACTACTCCATACACTCCGGCACCAACTCCGACGCCGCCCACATCATCCGGGTGACCGCGGTGGAGGAGATGCTGCACCTGACCCTCGCCGCCAACGTCCTGAACGCCATCGGCGGAACGCCCGACCTGACCCGCCCCGGCTTCGTGCCGTCCTATCCGGCCCGGCTGCCGGACGGGGAGGACGACTTCACCGTCGACCTGCGGCCCTTCTCCCCCGAGGCGGTGGAGACGTTCTGCAAGATCGAGCGGCCGGGCAAGGCCCCCGGCGCCGACTCGCGGCTGGTGAGGTCACCGGACCGCAAGACCCGTTTCCTGGTCTCCAGCCCCACGACCGAGCAGATGCGCTTCTACAGCATCGGCGAGTTCTACGAGGAGATCATCGAAGGGCTAGAGAAGGTGGCGGCCAACGATCCCGCGCTCTTCCAGGGTGATCCGGCCCGTCAGGTGGGGCCCGAGTACTTCTACTCCGGCGGCGGGGAGGTGGTCGTCGTCTCCGACCTGGAGTCGGCGCAGCAAGCGCTCCGCTTCATCGCCGGGCAGGGCGAGGGCCTCGACTGCGGCATCCACGACGCGGAAGGGGAGCTGGCCCACTACTACCGGTTCCGGCAGCTCCAGCTCGGGCGCTACTACCAGGTGGGCGACCACCCCGACGCGCCCTCGGGGCCCTCGCTGAGCATCTCCTGGGGCGACGTGTACAAGGTGAAGACGAGTGTCCGGCTGGCCGACTATCCGGCGGGATCGGAACTCGCCCGGGTCGCCGAGGACTTCAACGCCGACTACGGGGCGTTCCTCGCCCTGCTCACGAAGGCGTTCAACGGACAGCCGGAAGTCCTCCAGGAGAGCGTCTGCGAGATGTTCCGCCTGCGCGACGGCTTCAACCGGCTGGTGTGCACCCCCCTGCCGGGCGGCGGCGGCCTGCACGCCGGCCCCACCTTCGAGATCCCGGCAGCGGCCGGGCCCGGTCCGGGAGCCTCATCCGGTACCGACGAGACCATCCGGACGGTGACGTGATGACCGCCCCGTCGTTCGAGAGGTTCCTCCTCCTGTCGGTCGACCTCACCGCCTTCGAGGAGACCGATCTGCTCGGCACCGGCATGGCCCACCGGTATCTGGCGAAAGTGCGGGCCGCCTGCGGGGACGAGATCGTCAGCGCGCTCCTGGAAGCGCACAGGGCGGCACGGGCCGACGCGGCGGGAGAGGCCGGAAGGCACCCGCGAGCCCCGCTCGACCGGGATCTCTTCGACCGGGCCCTGCGCCACCGGATCTTCAGCGACGACCGGCTCGGCCCCGTGGCCCGCAACGTGATCAAGCTCTGGTACGCCGGGATGTGGTACGCGCTGCCGCCCGAGTGGACCGATCGTCACGGGGCCCGGGCGGCGGGCGAAACCTCCACGGTCACCGCCGCCGCGTACCAGGAGGGGCTCCTGTGGCGGGCCATCGGTGCCAATCCCCCGGGTGCCAAGGCCCCCGGATACGGCTCCTGGGCTCGGCCGCCCCGCATCGCCGACCGCTACCTGAAAGGGGCGACGAGATGACGGACACACTCGCCCGTCTCAGCCCGGACAAGGTGAAGCTCGGCGTCTGCTGCACCCTGTGGTGGAACGACGACTTCCCCGCCATCGACGCCGGCATCTCCTTCGGCCAGGCCGTGAGCGACATGGCACTCGCCGGCTTCCAGGGATGCAGCATCGGGCACAAGTACCCCTCGGACGCCGCCGAGCTCAAGGCCGCCCTCGACCTGCGCGGGCTGAGCGTGTCCGAGCCCTGGACGAGCACGTACTTCACGATCGGCCGGATGCGGGAGAAGACAGTCGCCGCTTTCGAGGAGACGCTGACCCACATCAAGACCCTGGGCGGGACCGAGCTGGTCGTGGCCGAGTTCGGCGCCTCGTCCCACCTGCTTCCCGTGGACGTGTTCGCCAACCGCCCGGTCTTCACCGACTCCCAGTGGGACGCCCTGGCTTCGGGTCTGAACGAGCTCGGCGGGATCGCCGCCTCGGCCGGGCTGAAGCTCAGCTATCACCACCACATGGGGACGGGCGTCATGACGCGGGCCGACATCGACCGGCTGATGGCCTCGACCGATCCGGAGCTGGTCCACCTCCTCCTCGACACCGGCCACATGGCCTTCGCCGGTGACGATCCGCTGGACCTGGCCCGGGACTACGCCGACCGCATCGGCCACGTCCACCTGAAGAGCGTCCGGCCCGAGGTCGTGAGCCGGGTGCGGGAAGAGGGCCTGTCGTTCCAGGAGGGCATCCAGCTCGGCGTCTTCACCGTGCCCGGAGACGGCGGGATCGACTTCCGGCCCATCCTCGAGGCGCTGGCCGCGGCCGACTACCGGGGGTGGCTGGTGGTGGAGGCGGAACAGGATCCGAACAAGGCCGTGCCGCTCGAGTACGCCAAGAAGGCCCGTGCCTACCTCGCCGACATCCTGGGCTGGTGACCATGAACGCGACCATCGGACGAGACGTCTTCTTCAGCTTCTTCATGTTCACGGCTGATCTGCGGCCACAGGACGAGCGGTACAGCCGGGTCCTGATCGATCACCTGAAGGCCCTGACCGACATGGGCTACGACGGCTTCGACGTGCACATCGCCGCTCAGCCCCCGAGTGTCGATCACAAGGTCGAGGTCGACTCTTACGCCGGCCTCAAGAAGACATTCGAGCGGGCGGGGCTGGGGGAGGTCGGGTTCACCACCAATGTCGGGACCACGCGCACCTTCGACCCGACCTCGCCCTACGAGGAGCAGCGCGCGCGGGCCCTGTCCTACCTCAAGTCACGCGTCGACATCACCCACGTCCTGGGCGGCGACTCCATCATGTCCGGGCCGTTCATCCATCCCTACGGTGTCTTCCCGGTCACGGACACCGACGAGCCGCTCTGGAGCGACGCGCTGCAGGACTGGATGAAGCCACGCTTCGACGCGGCACGTCCCGTCTTCGAGGAACTGCTGGAGTACGCCGCGACGCGCGAGGTGAGGCTCGCCGTCGAGCCCGTCAAGAGCTGGGAGACGCCGCCGCCCAACATGGTCTCGGAGGTACTGGACTTCCTCGAGGGCCTGGAACACCCGCGCGGTGGCGTGACGATCGACACGGCGCAGGTCGTGATGGAGAGCCAGGGTCCGTCGGTCCTCAGGGAGAACGTCGGGCGGGCGACACGGCAGGACCGGCTCCACTACGTCCACATCTCCGCTCCCGACCGGGGGGCGGTGAAGGACAGCTGGATCCCGTGGGACGTCCTCGCGCGCGAGATCGAACCGGTGTACCACGGGCCGTACCTGATCGAGGTGTTCAACGCGATCCCGCCGTTCGACGCTTCCATGCGCATGGCGCGCCGGCGTTTCTGGCGACCCGGCGAGGACGACCCGGTTCCCGGCGGGGACAGCGCCTACGACGTGGCCTCGGCCGCGTTGCGGGAGCTGCGAGAGAAGACCGCACCATCCCGGAAAGGGGACTCCCGTGCTGGCTCAGGTGTCGGATCCCATCACCATGGTCGTGAAGCAGACGGGTGACGTCCGTATCCACACGTTCGTCGCGTCCTTCGCGGGCAGCAACATCGCGAACGCCACGCATGTCGTCGAAACCAGGAATCAGCTCGTTCTCGTCGACGCGCAGTTCCTCGCCCCCTACGCGAGAGCCTTCAGGGACTACGCGGACGGTCTGGGCAAGCCCATCGAGAGGCTGTACATCTCCCACCGTCATCCCGACCACTGGTTCGGTCTCGGGACCGCGTTCGGCGACGTCACGGTCCACGCGCTGTCCGAGACCATGACGTTCATCCACGATCACGGTGAGGACTCGCGAAGCGACCACTGGAAACTCGGTGACCTCGCCCCGGACCGCGTCGTCGTCCCGGAACAGGTCGCCCGTGTCGGCGAGGACAAGATCGACGGGGTCAGGTACCTCCTCGACCGGGTGACGGACACCGAGATCGACTACCACCTCACGATCAGGCTTCCCGATCTGGGCGTGTACTTCACCCAGGATCTGGTCTACAGCGGCACCCATCCGTACCTGACGAAACACCTGGACCACTGGATCCGGGTGCTGCGCGACATGCTCGTGTCGGACTACGAGCTGTTCATGCCGGGCCACGGTCTGCCGGCCGACAAGAACGAGGTCGCGCGCAACGTCGAGTACCTCTCATCCGCCCGGCAGGCGATCGGTGACGGGCTGACGGGCGACGCCTTCAAGAGCTTCCTGCTGCAGCGGTATCCGGAGCGCAAGTGCCCGGGAATCTTCGACATCTACATGCCCCGGCTGTTCGGCGGCGCGAGCGACTACTGACCACGGAGGTGCTTCAACCATGAACGAGAGTTGCACTGTAGGGCGGTACCTGGTGGACCGGCTCCGTCAACTGGGCCTGGAGCACCTGTTCGCGATCGCGGGAGACTACTCGATCGAATGGCTGAACCGGTACGTCGCGCCGAGCGGCACGAAGATCATCGAGGAGGTCAACGAGGTCAACGCCGGTTACGCGGCGGACGGATACGCGAGGCTGAGGGGAATCGGCGCGCTCTGTGTGACCTACTCGGCGGGCGCGCTGTGCGCCGTGAACGCGGTCGCCGGCGCCTACGTCGAGAAGGTTCCCCTCGTGCTGATCAACGGGACGCCGAGCGTCAAGAAGACCATCACCTTCGAGCAGACCGGCTTCAGCGCGCATCACTTCATCAGCGGACGGGAAACGGATCTCCAGTCCTTCGAGCACCTGACGGTGGCGGCCATCCGGATCGACAACCCGGACCTCGCGCCGACACTGATCGACTACGCGCTGACCCGGTGCATCAGCGAACGGCGCCCGATCTACATCGAACTGCTCCAGGACATGGTCGACTTGGAGTGCCGGCCGCCGGAGGGCGTTCTGAAGCCGGTCAGGGTCCTGTCGGACCAGAGCAGCCTGGAGCAGTCGGTCGCCCGGATCTGCGCGAAGCTCGAAAGCGCCGAGAGTCCGCTCATCTGGCTCGGCGTGGAGATCGACCGTCTCGGCCTTCAGGACAAGGCCACGAACCTGATCCGGCAGCTGAACGTCCCGTTCGTCACGGAACTGCTGAGCAAGGCCGTCCTGTCCGAGGACGACGCCCTGTTCGCCGGTGTGCTGGACGGCCAGGCGTCGTCGAAGGTCGTGACCGATCTGGCAGACACCTCCGACTTCGTCCTGGCACTCGGCGTGTGGCTCACCGACATCAACTCGCTGGGCTGGGAACCGGATTACGACAGGACCGCGTTCGCGTCGTTCGACGCGGTCAAGCTCGGAACCCATTTCGGCGGGCAGGTCGCGCTGGAGCATCTGATCGACGGCATCCTGGCGGAGAGGATCGCCCCCAAGGAACGGAAGCTGCCGGAGGCCCCGGCGCGCAGCGCGCCGGACGTGGAGAAGGCCGACGTCATCACCTACCAGGGGTTCTACGACTACATCCAGCGGTACGTCGACAGGAACACCATCGTCGGTGCCGACGCGAGCATGAACTATTTCGGTAGCCTGCTGCTCGACGTGCCCGGACCCGGCGGGTTCGTCGTCCAGTCGTCCTACTCGTCGATCGGCTACAGCGCGCCGGCCGCGACGGGCATCTGCCTGGCGAAGCGCCCCGAACAAAGGGTCCTGGTCCTCTCCGGTGACGGAGGCTTCCAGATGACGGCCCAATGCCTGTCGACGCAGACCCGGTTGGGGCTCGATCCGATCGTGTTCGTCATCGACAACGGCGTCTACGCGGTGGAGCAGTGGCTCGCCGACGCGGCGGTGTTCCACTCCGACGAACCGTTCTACAAGCCGTGCGAGCTGCACCGGTGGAACTACAGCAGGCTGGCGGAGGTCTTCGGCTGCCGGGGATGGGAAGTCGGCACGTACGGCGAGCTGGAGGACGCCGTGACGGGTGCGCTGGAGTACGCGAGCGGTCCGTCCATCATCCAGGTGCGCGTGCCGGAGAAGACGATCCCGGACAACGCGAACTGGAAAGCCCGGTAGCGGGACTCCTCGCGCGGACGGCGAGGCGTGACGGGAACGTGTGATGCGGTGGTGGCGGCATGGCATTTGGCTGGGTGCGGTCGCGCTCACAGGGACCGTGCTCTGCGTGGCGTTCTCGAACGGAGATCTCGGCAAGACCTCGGTGCTGACCGCCGTTCTCGGCTTCGGGTTCTCGCTCTTCGGGCTCTCGGTCAATCTGTGGAAGAGCGCCCCGCAGGGCGAGGCGGCGGACGAGGGCTCGGCACCTTCCCGGGAGCGATTGGAGCAGTGGGCCGAGCGGTTGTCGGGGGCGGTGGAGGAGCAGTGGCGGGCGGAGTGGCGGCTGCGCCGGCTCCAGGACCCCTACCCGCTGGAGGTGCGCTGGTCGCCCGCCGAGGCGTGGCTGGTCGACGCTCCCGGCGAGGTCGGTCCCGTCGTGACCGAAGGGGACCGGGCCGAGGACATCGCGAGCGTCCTGGAGGCCGTCCCGTCCCGGCGGCTGGTGGTGCTCGGTGAACCGGGGAGCGGCAAGACCATGCTGGCGGTGGGGTTCATCCTGGACCGGATCGCCCGATGGGCGCCCGGCGACCGCGTCCCGGTCCTGTTTCCCCTGTCGAGCTGGCAGCCCGAGCACAAGAGCCTGCGGGACTGGATGGCCGCGCATCTGGCCGCGACCCATCCGGGCGCCTCCTGGGCCGGCAAGCTCCTGCGAGCCGGGCTGGTGCTGCCCGTCTTCGACGGGTTGGACGAGATGCCGGAGTCCTCGTGGGCGACGGCTCTGCGCCGGCTCAACACGGAACTCGACCCGGGTGAGCCCGTCGTGGTGACGTGCCGTACGGAGGCGTACGCGAAGGCGGTGGAGACGAGCGACGTGTTCACCGCCGCCGCGGTGATCGAACTGCGGCCTCTGACGTTCGAGACCGTGGGTTCCTATCTGGCGCGCACCGGCAGGCCCGTACGCGGAAAGGGCGGAGAGCGCGCCACGCGCTGGGATCCGGTCCTCGAGGAGTTCCGCCGCCGTCCGGACGCCCCCGTCGCCCGTACGGTCCGCTCGGCGTTCAGCACACCGCTGATGGTGGCCATGGCACGGGCCGCCTACGGTGACACCGGCCGGGACCCCGCCGAACTGCTCGACAGCCGGTTCGCCGATCCGGAGGTCCTGGAACGGCATCTGCTGGACGGTTTCGTCCCGGCCGCGTTCGCGGACAGCCCACGCGCCGAGCAGGCCCGTGCCTGGCTGGGTGAACTGGCCGCTCAGCTCCAGCGGCAGACCACCCGGCAGCTCGCCTGGTGGCGGCTGCGCCGCGCTCTGCCGTGGCCGCTGCGCACGCTGGGCCCGATCCTGCTCCTGGGGTGCGTGGCGCTCCTGCTCGGCGTGGCCTGGTTCCCGGCCGCCGGGGTCAAGGCGCCGGCGATGATGTGCGGGTTCATCCTCGGCGTGGGGCTGGGCTACACCGTGCTCGGGACGCGGGTCTCGACCCGCGGACGGAGGGCGGAAGGGGCGGCCCGGGTGGTCGTCGCGGCCGTGCTGGCGGGGGTCCTGGTCGGGGCGGTCGCCAGCACCAGCCTCGACTGGACCACCTCCCTGCCGAACGCGAACGTCGGCCCGACGTGGCTGGGCGCGGCCGCGTTCGCCATGGCGTTCGGGCTCGCCACGGCCATCGCGCTGGGGGTGCTGGGGATCATCGGGGAGCCGCTCCCCTCCTACGCGGCGTTCGGCGGGCGGGGGGCAATCAGGGCGGTGCTGGTCGTGCTGGTGTCCGCGGTCATCGGCTTCTTCCTCCCGCTGCTGTTCCTCGTTCCACCGTGGGTACCGCCCACGACGGCGGTGGCCGCCGGCGTCCTGGTCGCCGTGGGGCTGCGCAACTGGCACGGCGGCGCCTGCCCGGGAGCGTCCCCCCGTCCACGGCGTGCTCGCGGACACTTCCGGACCGCCCTGGTGCGCGGACTCAGAACCGGCCTCCTGACCGGCCTGGCCCTGGGCGCGGCGTTCGGTGTCACGACCGCGACCGTGGCGGGCGCCCGGGCCGCCGCTTCGGCGGACTTCCCCGCCGGGGCGATGCACCACCTCACGGACGGCACGCGCTATGTCGTCACGTCGGACGGCTGGGTTCACGGGGTACGCCCCAACGACGACCGCTATCTGCGACCGCCCAAACCAGTCGACGGCGTTGTGTGGACGTACGCCGACGGCACCACGTACGCGTCCGCGGGCCAGGACTGCGGGGACTCCGCTCACTGCACTCACTTCCACGGTCTCATCGAGCTACGGCTGCAGACCGCCCGAACGAACCCGCAGGTCAAATTGCCAAGCGGCGAATACATACAGGACGCCGGCTTCCAAGCCGATGTTCCCCGCCGTTCGTACGACTGGCTGTACGCGGCGCCGCCGAAGGTGCTCTTCAGCAATTACCTGAGCCTGGGCCTGACCGCCGGCCTGGGCCTCGGTCTGGTCAGCGGACTGGCAGCCGGCTTCCACGCGTGGATGGTCTCGCCGATCGACACCGCGCGAGCCGCCGGGCCCCAGGCCACGTTGCGGTTCGACCGGATCGCCGCCATCACGCGGGGCGTCACGCTGGTGGCGTTCGGCGTCGTCGCCGCGGTCGTCGCCGCGGTGGCCCTGGCCAAGGCGTCGGGGCAATACGACTCCTTCGGCCTCGTCCTGCTGACCTGGCTCCTCGTCGGCCCGTTCTCCGTGTTCATCAGCGCTTGGGGCTGGCTGCTCGTGACCCGATTGTGGATGTGCGGCAACGGGCGGCTGCCGTGGCGTCTGATGGCGTTCCTGGAGGAGGCGCACCAGCGCGGTGTGCTGCGTCAGGCGGGCGCGACCTACGAGTTCCGGCATGCCCGGCTCCAGGAACACCTGGCGTCGTCCGCCTCGCCGACCGAGCCGGACCCTCTCCGGCCGAACGACGGCCGGATTTAGGGGTGTTCACCGGACCCTCCCCCGGGCCGACCCGAACGCAGTGGCCTTCACACCGCCGGACAACGGTCGGCCGGACCCAGGGGTGCCCCCGGCTCAGGCCGGCCAGACGCCCGTCTCCAGCAGGGAGTTGATCGCCGTCATGTACGGCGCGATGTCCAGGCCCTGTTCGGCCAGCCACGTGTCCGAGTAGTACTTGTCGAGATAGCGGTCACCGGGGTCGCACAGCAGCGTCACCACGCTTCCCGTGCGTCCCTCGGCCACCATCTCGGCGACGATCTTCAGGGCGCTCCACAGGCCGGTGCCGGTCGAGCCGCCCGCCTTGCGGCCGATGGCCCGCTCCAGTGCGCGTACGGCGGCGACGCTCGCGGCGTCCGGCACCTTCATCATGCGGTCGATGGCCCCGGGCACGAAGCTCGGCTCGACACGCGGTCTGCCGATGCCCTCGATGCGTGAGCCGCGCTCGCAGGTGACGTCCGGGTCGCCGGTGGTCCAGCCCTCGAAGAAACAGGAGTTGTCCGGGTCGGCCACACAGATGCGGGTGTCCGCCTGCATGTAGTGGACGTAGCGGGCGAGGGTCGCCGAGGTGCCGCCGGTGCCGGCCGTGGCGACGATCCAGGTGGGTTCCGGGAAGCGTTCGAGGGCCAGTTGGCGGAAAATGGACTCGGCGATGTTGTTGTTCCCGCGCCAGTCCGTGGCCCTTTCCGCGTAGGTGAACTGGTCCATGTAGTGGCCGCCGGTCTCGGCGGCGAGCGCGACGGACTCCTCGTAGATCTTGCGCGAGTCGTCCACGAAGTGGCACTGCCCGCCGTGGAATTCGATCAGCCGGCATTTCTCGGCGCTCGTCGTGCGCGGCATGACGGCGATGAAGGGCACACCGACGAGCCCCGCGAAGTAGGCCTCGGACACGGCCGTGGAGCCGCTGGACGCCTCGATCACCGGGCGGCCGGGCCGGATCCAGCCGTTGCACAGGCCGTACAGGAAGAGCGAGCGGGCCAGGCGGTGCTTGAGGCTGCCCGTGGGGTGGGTCGACTCGTCCTTCAGGTAGAGATCGACACCCCACTCCTCGGGGAGCGGGAAGCGGAGCAGATGGGTGTCCGCCGAGCGGTTCGCGTCCGCCTGGACCTTGCGCACGGCTTCTTTGAGCCAGCTCCGGTATTCCGGGTCGCTCCGGTCGACGTCGAGGGTCTCACCGGTCCTGATCGGCTGGGCAGTGCTCACGGGAGGGCTCCTATCGCGTGGCGCCGACACCGCTTCGACTGGTCGGACGCCTCGATCATAAGCACCTTCCGCACGCTTCTCACCTGCATAAACACACCTTTGGGCAGCCCAAAGCCACCCCTGGGGGGAGGCGGGGAATCCACATCCCGGGATCATCCGATCCCGGTTCCGGGGACGCTCGGATCCCGGTTCAGGGGGGCGCATCCCGGCCTTTGCTCCCGTCACCGCGACCGCCTCGCCATACGTACTGGTGCTCGTCGCCACCTGCGGGCAGACTGCACCGCGCGGGGCGGTGGTCCCCGACGCGGATGCACACTGGGTCACGACAGGACACAGCCGGAGCGCACAAGGGGGCGGAGCGTCATGGCGGAGCCGGAGTTCACGGCCACGGGCGTGCGGATCGGGAAGAGGCTGCGTTCGCTCACCCGGGCCGGACAGGTCCGGATCAGCGACGGCAGGCTGGAACTGCTCACCAGCTACGGCAGCGAGATCGACAGCGCGCCGGTGCAGGCGGTGCGCGCCTCGAAACCCTGGTTCGCCCACGAGGACCGGGCGTTGGCGGATGTCAACGGCACGCGGTACTCGCTCACGCTCGGTGAGCACGATCCGGCACCCGGCCGGGCGGGCCCCCCGTCGGCGCGCCGCTTCATCGAGGCGGTCCGCAAGGCGTCGGGACGGGGCGGCTGAGGTACGCGGTCGGCAGGGCGCCGGGGCTCGGCGGCTGACGTCCGCGGTCCACAGGGGCGCGGCGAGCGGCTGACGTACGCGGTCCACAGGGGCGCGGCGAGCGGCTGACGTACGCGGTCCACTGGGCGCGGCCCAGCGGCTGAGGTGTGCGGTCGGCGAGGCGTCGGGACGCGGCGGCCGAGGTGCGCCGACGGCGCCCGCCACACGTCCTGGAGCACCGCGAGTTGCGGGACCGTGCCCCCTGAGTCACTCTGATGTCACATCACTCTGGGTTTACCGGCGATAACGCTGCGAACCAGCCCGCCGGTCATCACAGCAGGCGGCCGTTCGACTCAGCCACTCTGCTGGATCCGATCTCCGCCTTCTTCCGGACCTCAATTCGGGGAGTCGCAGCCGTGATCAGCCAGCCAAGCAGGCATTGCACGGTGGAGCTCCAAGCCCTGCCGTCGCGGATCGGCCAGGTCCGCAGAATCGTCTCTGCGCAGTTGCGCTACTGGCATCTTGACCCCTTGATAGACCGGGCCGCGCTCGGCGTGACCGAGCTGCTGTCGAACGTCCACCGGCACGCCCAGCCGGACAAGATCTGCACCGTGGAGATCGAGCTGCTGCTCGACCGGCTCACGGTCTCGGTGCACGACCACGACCCCCGGCTCCCGGTGGTGCGCGAGGCCGACCCCGGCTCCACCTGCGGACGCGGCCTCGCCATGGTCGCGGCGGTCAGCGAGAGCTGGGGTGTGCGCCCCGACGGCGAGTCGGGCAAGGTCGTGTGGTTCACGCTGCCGGCGTCCACCCCCGTGGTGGCGGCTTCGCTGCGTCCGCCGTACGAGATCGCCGACGAGGTCACCCTCCGGCACACCGTCGACGTGCTCAGGCCGGAACACGCTCCCGCCCGGTCGGCCGTTGCCGGCTGACCGGGCGGTGATCCCCCTCCCGTACGCGGCTCGCTCACGAGCGTCGTACGGCACCGGGCTCACTCCGTGGCGATGGCCCGCAGCACGTCGAGGCGGGCCGCCCGCCGTGCCGGACGCAGTCCCGCGAGGGCCCCGGCGGCGAGACCCACCAGCGCCACCACGACCAGCCGCAACGGCGGGACCGCGAAGGCGAAGGCGCTGTCCGACGCCCCGTCGGACGCCTCGACCAGCACCCAGCCGAGGAAGGCACCGAGGGCGAGACCGCCCGCCGTGCCGAACGCGGCGACCAGGACCGACTCCCAGCGGACCATGGCGCGCAGTTGCGCCCGGGTCTGTCCGACGGCCCGCAGCAGACCGAGTTCCCGTGTGCGTTCGTGGATCGCCAGCGTGAGGGTGTTGGCGATGCCGAGCAGCGCGATGAGCACCGCGAGCGCGAGCAGCGCGTAGACCAGGGTCAGCATCATGTCGATGCCGGACGCCGACGACTGCGCGTACTCCTCCCGGGTCTGCACCTCGGGACTGCCGTACCGCTCGGCGACCTTGCGCACCGCCGCCTTGCCGTCGGCCGTGCTCACCCCGTCCTTGAAGGAGACGGCGACGAGCGTGTCGGCGTCCTGGGTGCGGTGCGGGGCCCAGGCGGCGCGGCTGATGACGTAGTCGCCCGCGAGCTCCGAACGGCCGTAGACGGCACGGACGGTGAAGTTCACCCGCTGTCCGTCGGTGAAGGTCAGCCGGGCGGTGTCACCGGTCTTCAGGTGCTGTCTGCCGGCCTCCGCGCGGGTGATCGCGATGCCGTCGGCGCCGAGGCCGTTCAGCGAACCCTGTACGCGTCCGAGGTCGAAGACCTCGCCGAGCGTGACCGGATCGGTGACGGTCAGCGCGCGGCCCTGACCCTGGACCTCGGCGACTCCCTTGCCCAGTCCCACGGCGTGCTCGACCTCCGGCCGGCTCGCGATGGCCGGGGCCAGTCTCGGACTGAGTCCGCTGCCGCCCGCTCCGAACGACGGTGTGCTGACGGCGACATCGCCGGCGAAGGACCGCGAGACGGTCTGGTCCATGGTGGCCTTGAGCGAGGCGCCGAAGACCGTGAACAGCGAGACGACGGCGACGCCGATCATCAGGGCGCCCGCGGTGGCGGCGGTCCGCCGGGGGCTGCGCAGCGCGTTGCGCCGGGCGAGTCCGCCCGTGACGCCGCGCAGTCTGCCGAGCGGCGCGCCGAGGACCCGTACGGCCGCCGAGGACGCGACCGGTCCGAGGACGACGAACGCGGCGAGCGCCAGCACGGCGCCGAGTCCGGCGAGCCACAGCGACGGGGTGAGCAGGACACCGGTGAGGGTGACGCCCACCGCCAGGACGGCCAGTACGCCGCCTGCCGTCGCCCGGGTCCGGGAGGCGCCGGACTCGTCGACCGCCGTCTCCCGCAGGGCGGCGAGCGGAGGGGTCCGTCCGGCACGCGCGGCGGGCAGCAGGGCGGAGCCCAGGCAGACGACGACGCCGACGAACAGCGGCAGCAGCATGGACAGGCCGCTGATCACCAGACCGCCGTCCGGGAAGGGGAACCCGATGGCGGGGAAGAGGGCCTGGAGCCCGGCCGCGATACCGATGCCGCCGGCGATCCCCGCGGCCGAGGCGGCCACGGCGACGGCGCTCGCCTCGGCCAGGGTCGACGCGGTCACCTGGCGTCGCGAGGCGCCGAGGGCGCGCAGCAGCGCGTTCTCCCGGGTGCGCTGGGCGACGACGATCGCGAACGTGTTGTGGATGGAGAAGGTCGCCACCAGGAGCGCGATGCCGGAGAAGACGAGCAGCAGCGTGGTGAAGAGGGTGAGGAACTGGCTGGAGACCATGTCCGTGTTCTCCTGCGCGGACGCCTGGCCCGTGATGGCCTCGACTCCCCTGGGAAGTACGGGAGTCACCGCGGAGACGAGTTCGTCCTGACCGACTCCGGGGCCGGCCCGCACGCGGATGCTCGCGGCCTCGCCGGGCTTCGCGGTGAGGTACTTCTCCGCGTCGGCCTGTGTCATGCCGGTGAACGTCACCTGGGCCATGCCGTCCTCGCCACCGAAGGTCGCGAGGCCGACGACGGTCACCCGGACCGGGTCGGGGGTCCTCAGGACGGTGGTGTCGCCGATCCTCAGGTGGCCCTTCTTCGCGGCTCCGCGGTTGACGACGACCTCGCCGGACCTCGCGGGGGCGCGGCCTTCGGCGAGCCGGTACGCGTTGAGTTTCGGGTCGTCGATCCAGTTGCCCGCGAGGGTGGGCGGGCCCTGTCCGCCGATGGGCTTGCCGTCGGAACCGATGAGCTGGCCCGCGCCCTGGATGTCGGGCGCGGCGGCGGCGACACCGGGGACCCGCTCGATCGTGGCGGCCAGATCGGTGCGGACGGGAGCGCGGACGCCCTGGCTCTGCCCGGGTGTGGTGATGACGCCGGCGCTGCGGACGACGGCGTCGGTTCCCTTGGTCGCGTCGCCGAACATGGTGTCGAACCCGGCGCGCAGGGTGTCCCCCATGACGAGGGTGCCGGCCAGGAACGCGACGCCGAGGAACACGGCGAAGAACGTCCCGGCGAAGCGGCGCTTGTGGCCGCGCAGCGACGAGAGGCTGAGGCGCAGTGCGGCGTTCATACGGGCGCGCCTTTGCTGTCGAAGGCCTTCATGCGGTCGAGGACCTTGTCGGCGGTCGGGTTCTCCATCCGGTCCACGAGGCGTCCGTCGGCGAGGAAGACCACCTCGTCGGCGTGGGCGGCGGCGACCGGGTCGTGGGTGACCATGACGACCGTGCGGTCCATCCGGCGCACCGCCCGGCCGAGGAGGTCGAGGACTTCCTGGCCGGAGCGGGAGTCGAGGTTGCCGGTCGGTTCGTCGGCGAAGACGACGTCGGGCTCCGAGGCGAACGCCCGTGCCACGGCGACGCGTTGCTGCTGTCCGCCGGACAGTTCGCTCGGCCGGTGGTGGAGCCGGTCGCGCAGACCGACGACGTCGACGAGGGTGTCGGTCCACGCGCGGGAGCCCTTGGTCCCGGCGAGGTCCATGGGCAGGGCGATGTTCTCGGCGACGGTGAGCGTCGGGATCAGGTTGAACGCCTGGAAGACGAAGCCGATCCGGTCGCGGCGCAGCAGGGTCAGCCGGCGGTCGTCGAGGGCGCCGAGTTCGGTGTCGCCGATGTACGCGGCTCCCGAGGTGAGCGTGTCGAGCCCGGCCGCGCAGTGCATGAGGGTGGACTTGCCGGACCCCGAGGGCCCCATGATCGCGGTGAAGCGGCCGGCCGGGAATCCGACGCTCACTCCGTCCAGGGCCCGGACGGCGGTGTCGCCACGGCCGTACACCTTGACGGCGTCGACCACACGGGCCGCGTCCGTACGGCCGGTCGCGCCGGTCATGCCGCACCGCCCTTGCCCGTGCGTCCGAACTGCTCGTCGAGGACGGAAAGCCGGCGCCAGTACTCGTCCTCGTCGATCTCGCCGGAGGCGAAGCGGCGGCCGAGCACGGCGATCGGCGAGTCACCGGCCGGCAGGGAACCGCCGGGACCGAAGCCGCCCGTCGCCCGCCAGGGGCCACGGCCCGAGCGCCAGGCGGTGCGCCGCAGCACGGTCACGACGCCGATCACGACCGCCGCCCAGATCAGCGGGAAGAACAGGATCCACGGGCCGGGACCGCCGTCCCAGTTCGCCAGGGTCTGCATCTCGAGTCATCTCCTCGGTGGAACCACGCGGCTGCGCGGGATCTCTTGGTGATGTCTCGAGACTCGCTCCGGGAGGGGGTCCGCGTCGTCGTACGGCCAGCGGCCGTGCGCGTACCTCCCCGGGAGTACGCCGGGCTCCCCGGGCTGCTTCGCCGGTCACTCCCCGCGGCCGGGCCCGCTTCACGGTGCTCGGGCGCACCCGGGGGTCAGACGGGCAGTGCCTTCAACGGGTCGTCCAGCACCGGCTGCCAGGCCAGCTCGGCGGCGCCGACCAGGCTGTTGTGGTCCAGCGTGCAGGCGAGGATCGGCACCCCGCCGCTCCGCCCCCACAGGCTGCGGTCGGCGACGACGGCGCGCAGCCGGTCGGGGTCGGCGTCCAGGAGGGCGCGGTGCAGTCCGCCGAGGATGATGCGGTCCGGATTGAGGATGTTGACGAGACCCGCGAGGCCGAGACCCAGGCGGTCGATGAGTGCCTCGATCGCCGTACGGACGGCGGGATCGGCGCTCTCGTGGCGGATCAGTTCGTTGGACTGCTGGAGCAGCGACACCTCGGGGCCCGGGGTCCGGCCGGCCGCGGTGAGGAAGGCCAGCGGGTCGGCCTCGACGTCGAGACAGCCGCGGCTTCCGCAGTGGCAGGGGCGGCCCTCGGGGTTGACCGTGAGATGGCCGACTTCGAGGGCGAGCCCCGAACTGCCGGTGTGCAGACGCCCGTCGAGCACCAGGGCACCGCCGACGCCCCGGTGTCCGGTGGCCACGCACAGCAGATCGCGGGCGCCCCGGCCCGCTCCGTGCCGGTGCTCCGCGAGGGCGGCGAGGTTGACGTCGTTGGCGGCGAACGCCGGCCCCTCGATCCCGGCCGCACGCACCCGCTCGGCGAAGATCTCCCGCACGGCTGAGCCGGCGGGCCAGGCCAGGTGCAGGGGGTTGAGCGCGAGCCCTTCGGGTTCGGTGACGGCCGACGGCACGGCGAGCCCGGCCCCCACGCAGCGGCGCCCCGTCTCACGGAGCAGTTCGGCGCCCGCGTCGACGACGGAGCCGAGCACCTTGGCCGGGTCGGGGTCCACGGTCTCGCAGCCGGGGGCGGTCGCGACGATCCGGCCGCCGAGGCCGACCAGCGCGGCGCGGAAACCGTCGGCGTGCACCTGCGCGGCCAGCGCGACGGGCCCGTCGTCGGCGAGTTCCAGCCGGTGCGAGGGCCGACCCTGGGAACCGGCGGCGGCGCCGGGCCGCGCGTCGACCCGGATCAGTCCCAGCGCCTCCAGCTCCGCGGCGACCGCGCCCGCGGTCGCCCGGGTGACGCCCAGTTCGGCGGTGAGGACGGCACGGGTCGGCGCGCGCCCGGTGTGCACAAGTTCCAGCGCCGGTCCGAGTGCTCCGCGCCCCCGGTCGAGCCGTGTCCGTGTACTGCCATCCCCCGCCGTCCGAGGGGCCGCCTTGCCGTTCATGAGGGCGAGTCTCCCATGATCCGCTCGCGCGGGGCCCGTCCGGTCGCGGCCCGAGGGGACCGGCCCCGCGTGCGTCCCTCCGGTCGCGGCGGCCGCCGTACGAGCGCGACGGCGTCCGCGGCTACCGGGCGGGCTCCGGCGGGAGGCCGCTCGCCCGGAGCGTGAGGTTCAGCCGCCCGGTCAGGCCCAGCCCGGGGGGAGCCGTGCCCGCGTACACCTTCGGCACTCCGTGGTAGGCGAGCCGTGACGGGCCGCCGAACACGAAGAGGTCGCCGCTGCGCAGCTCGATGTCGGTGTACGGCCGTGCCCGCGACTCCGTGTTGCCGAAACGGAAGACGCAGGTGTCGCCCAGGCTCAGCGACACGACCGGGGCGTCGCACGATTCGTCGCTGTCGCGGTGCATGCCCATACGGGCCTCGGCGTCGTAGAAGTTGATCAGCGCGATGTCGTACGGGGCGGACGGATCCGCGCCCGGAGCGTCGGGGCCGAGGGCGTCCGTGACCGCCTCGCGGGCCAGCCCGCCGAGCCGATCGGGGAAGGGTTTCACCGGTGAACCGTCGCCGTCGACCACCGTCCGCGCGTAGCCGTACGGGTACCAGTGCCAGCCCAGACAGACCTGCCGGGCGGTCATCGTGCCGCCGCCGGGGGTGCGGACGGTGCGCAGGCCCGCCGGCGGGCGGGCCCAGCCCCGGCAGGCGTCCAGGAGGTGCCGCTGACGTGCGGCGTCCAGCCAGTCCGGGAGGTGCACGGCGCCGGGCGCGAGCTCCGTCCTGCCGCGCGGGAACAGCTCCGCGTCGATCGACATGCCCCCATCCTCGCGCACGTCGAGCGGTCCCGGTCCCTTAGCCTTGACCCACGATGAACGACCGGATGACGACACCCTGGGGCGAGTACGAACTCGCCCGCTTCCCCGAGGACCCGCGCGACCGGCTGCGCGCCTGGGACGCCGCCGACACGTATCTGCTGCGGCATCTCGCGGAGAGCGGCACCCCGCTGACGGGGTCGGTCGTCATCCTCGGCGACCGGTGGGGCGCCCTCACCACGGCTCTGTCCGAGCGGCGGCCGACGCTGATCACCGACTCGCACCTCGCGTGGGAGTCGACCCGCGCCAACCTCGCGCGGGCCGGTGCCGGGGAGTCCGCCGTCCGTCTCCTCACGACCCAGGACCCGCCTCCCGAGCGGATCGACGTGCTGCTCGTGCGGGTGCCGAAGAGCCTCGCCCTGCTGGAGGACCAGCTTCACCGGCTGGCGCCCGGGGTGCACGAGGAGACGGTCGTCATCGGCACCGGGATGGTCAAGGAGATCCACACCTCGACGCTGCACCTCTTCGAGCGGATCCTCGGTCCCACCCGTACGTCGCTGGCCGAGAAGAAGGCCCGCCTGATCTTCTGCACCCCGCTCCAGGGGATCGCCCGCAAGGCCAACCCCTGGCCGTACCGCTACGAACTGCCCGACGACGTCGGCCCGGTCTCGGGCCGCACGGTCGTCAATCACGCGGGCGTGTTCTGCGCCGACCGCCTCGACATCGGCACCCGCTTCTTCCTGGGGCACCTGCCGCGCAGCCGGGGTGCCGAGCGGGTCGTGGACCTGGGCTGCGGCAACGGCGTGCTCGGTACGGCCATGGCGCTCGCCAACCCCGAGGCCGAGGTGCTGTTCGCCGACGAGTCGTACCAGGCGGTGGCCTCGGCGGAGGCGACCTACCGGGAGAACGCCGAGGGGAAGGCCGAATTCCGTGTCGCCGACGGACTGGAGGGTGTGCCGTCCGGGAGCGTCGACCTCGTCCTGAACAATCCCCCGTTCCACTCCCATCAGGCGATGACGGACACGACCGCCTGGCGGATGTTCGCGGACGCCCGGCGCGCGCTGCGCCCGGGCGGCGAGCTGTGGGTGATCGGCAACCGCCATCTCGGCTACCACCTGAAGCTGCGCCGGCTCTTCGGCAACAGTGAACTGGTCGCGGGCGACGCCAAGTTCGTGATTCTCCGGGCCGTGAAGAAGGATGCCGAGCGATAGACCGGCCCACCGGCGCCGACCGCCCCGGAGACGCTCACGCGCCGCACCAACGGCACATTCCACTCACTTTTTGATCACCTCTGGACAGTCGCGCGTACGACCGTAGAGTGATGCCGATCACCAATGACAACAGGGGGAATCATGTCGCGGCGCGCTGTCGTCATCGGCGGGAGCGTGGCCGGCATGCTCGCCGCCGCGGCCCTGTTCCGGTCCATGGACGAAGTGATCGTCCTGGAGCGCGACGAGCTGCCCGACAGGCCGTCCCCGCGCAAGCGCATCCCCCAGGCACGGCACGCCCACATCCTGCTGCCGAGCGGACGCGACGCGATCCAGGAACTGCTTCCGGTGGCGGACGTGCACGGACGCCTGCTCGCCGCCGGGGCGCACGAGCAGTCCCTGACCGACATGCTGGGCTTCGGCCCGCAGGGCTGGTACCGCCGCTGGGACGTCGTGGCCGAGGACCTGCTGCTCACCTGCTGCAGCCGCGACCTGCTCGACTGGACCCTGCGCGACGCGGTCGTGGGCACGACTCCCGTCCGGGTCCGCCGGGCCGAGGCGGTGTCCCTGCTGGGAACCGCGGAACGCGTCACGGGTGTACGCGTTCTCGCCGAAGGCCTCCAGGAGGACCTGCGCGCCGACCTCGTCGTCGACGCGAGCGGACGGGGTTCGCGGGTGGAGCACTGGCTCGAAGGCCTCGGCGTGACGGACATACCGACCGACGAAGTCGACTCGGGACTCGTCTACGCCAGCCGGATCTTCCGTGTCCCGAAGGGCGCCGAGGACTTCCCGCTGACACAGGTCGAGGCCGACCCGACCGCGAACCGGCCGGGGCGCTCCGGGAATCTCGTACCGATCGAAGGCGGCCGCTGGCTCGTCAGCCTCGCGGGCACGCGCGGCGGCGAACCCGGCAGCCGTCCCGAGGCGTTCACCGACTTCGCCCTCAACCTGCGCCACCCGATCATCGGTCAGCTCGTCTCGGCCGCCGAGCCGCTCACCGAGGTGTTCCTCAGCCGCAGCACCCGCAACAGGCGCCGCGACTTCGACAAGACGGCGATGCCCGAGGGCCTGGTGGTGCTCGGTGACGCCGTCGCCACCTTCAACCCCGTCTACGGCCAGGGCATGTCGGTGGCGGCCCTGGGTGCCCAGGCGCTGAGCCGGCAGTTGCGGCAGACCGACGTGACCGCTCCGGGCTTCGCCCGCGACGTCCAGCGGGCGGCCGCCAAGTCCGTCGCCGCCGCCTACACGATGAGCACCTCGCAGGACCAGTGGTTCCCGGAGGTCGTGGGCAAGGCTCCGACGCTCACGGACCGGCTCCTCAGCCGCTACATGGGCCGGATGTCACGCGTGGCCACCACCTCGTACGCCGTGTCCGCGGCGATGTGCAGGGTCATCACGCTCCAGGCCGACGCGAGCCGGCTCGTGGGCTCGGAGCTGCTCGTGGCCACACTGAAGGGACCTGTCAGGGAACCCCTCACCGGGCCTCCGCTGACCGAGGAGGAGAGCGCCTTCCTGGACTCCGTGGACCCGCTCGCCGTATGACGGCGGCGCGCGTCGCCGTATGACGCGTCGCTCGCCGTACGGACGTCGGTCCCGCCCTTTCACGCTGCGGGCCTCCGTGCCACCGTCGCGTGAGGGGCCGGGACGGCCGAGGCGCGGGGCGTGCTCAGGACGGCTGTCGCACCGCGGTTCTACGGGACTGGATCGCGGCGTCGACGATCGGTGTGCGCACCGCCTTGGACAGGCTCAGCAGGGACGGCTGGCCCGTGTCCAACGACCGCGAACCGACGGCCGGCCGACGCACGCGCGCGCTGACCGAGACCACCACGTCGACGTCACCCACCGAGATGCCGATGGTGCCGGTCTCCCCCATGGGAGTCGGCGCCTCCGCGAGAGCGGCCACGGCCACCATCGCGGCCATCCCGATCGTCTCGGCCTCCGCCGCCGAGGATCCGGCGGCCAGAGCGTCCCGGTAGGCGCGGCTGCGCACCTGGTCGTCGAGCTGTCCGGCGAGCCGTTTGAGACCGTCGCGAATGGCGGTCTCCCTTGTCGTGAGCCGCAGTTCGACGTCACCGATCATCCGCCACGACAGTGCGCCGAAACAGCGCCGCCGGCTGCCCGGCCCCGCCAGGAGCTGGAACAGCGGACGCAGCCGCACGAACGTGACGGCCGAGTCGACGCGCGGACCGACGAGGGGAAGGATGTAGCCGGCGGAGGCCAGACAGGAGCCGACCGCCACGAGCGGCGCGACGCTGGTGCTGAGGCTGTCCCAGTGGTCCCCGCGCCAATGAGCGGTCAGCGCGACGAACTTGACGACGCTGTAGGCGCTGGTGAACAGCCAGCCCAGCACGAGCAGGACCAACGAGCCCCGCGTCCAGCGTTTCACCTTCCGTATCCAGCTCCAGCACAACAGGGTCGTCGTCACCGCCGCCACCATGTGCGCCACCAGGTACAGCACGATCATCTCCCGGATGAACGGCGTCGAGGCGTAGTAGGTGTCGAAGTCGGCACGGCGCTCCACGGGCGCGTCGCCCAGTGAGAACAGCACGCCCTCGGCGGCGATCACGCCCAGGTAGCTGAACAGCCAGGCCCGCGACGTGCGCCGCACCTGGGCGGGGTCGCTGCCCCGCCAGTGCACGATGAGGATGAGCGAGGCCGCGCCGAAGGCGGTCACCGCGCCGTAGGTCAGCGGTGCCGCCATGTTCGGAATGCCCGTAAGGCTGTTGACGAGAGCGACGGTGGGCGGCGCCCCGAGCACGAAACAGAGTCCCGAGAGAAAGATGACCGCGCAGAACGACCGTTTGAGCGGGTCCCTGCGGTGCCGGCGCAGATCCGGGAGCTGAGCGGCGAGGCCCATCCAGAGGACGGCGGCGGCGAGGTAGTAGATCAGTCCGTTCACATCGGACCCAGGAGTGTGCGAGGCCGGAGTCCCCGATGCGCGCCGGGGCGCGGGCCGGATTCCGGGATCGTCCTGTTCACCGGGGCGTACAGCCGGCCCCCACCCGCCAACCTACCGATACCGGCCAGAAGTTGACCGCTCAAGGCCTTCTCCGTCCTGCGCCCGGACCGGTGCCCGACCTGCCCCGAAAACACCGCAAACCCCTGCTCCCCGCGTTCATGGGGGCTTACGGACGCGTGCCCGAGCGGTCTCCGGGGCGTAGGTTCACCCGCGAGCCCGCCGTGCCCTTTCGGCCTCCTCATAGTCGTTCACCCTAGCCACCTTGTCACCCGCTCGAACTGTCGTCGGTGCAAAAGCACATGAGGAAAACGGCTTCCACCGGCAGCGACCCCCGGGGAGGGGTCGCTTTGGGGCGCATGTCCGGCTGCAGGGGTATCCGGACGGGGCCGGGACCCTCGGCACGGCGACGCGCCCCCTCGCTTCTCCCCGGCGAGGCCGCTCACCCCCGCAGTACGGAGATGAGCCCCGCCACGGTGCGCGCCATCGCCTCGCGCCCCACCCCCAGGTACTTCCGCGAGTCCACGGCGTCGGGGCTGGCGGTGAGGAACTCCCGTATGGCGCCCGTCATCGCGATGTTCAGCGCGGTACCGACGTTGACCTTGGCGATTCCGCCCTCGACGGCCGCCCGCAGCTCCCCGTCGGGCACCCCGGAGGAGCCGTGCAGGACGAGGGGGACGTCGAGCGCGGCGGCAAGGCGCTTGAGGAGGTCGTGGTCGAGGGCCGCGGTGCGGGTGGTCATGGCGTGCGAGCTGCCGATCGCCACCGCCAGGGCGTCCACGCCGGAGTCGGTCACGAAGGCCCGGGCCTCCTGGGGGTCGGTACGGGCACCCGGCGCGTGCGCGTCCCGCGGGGGTTCGCCGTTCTTGCCGCCGATCTCCCCCAACTCCGCCTCGATCCACAGGCCTTGGGCGTGGGCCCAGTCGGCGGCGGCGCGGGTCGCGGCGAGGTTCTCCTCGTACGGCAGGCCCGAGGCGTCGTACATGACGGAGCTGAACCCGGCACCGGGCGCCTGGCGCAGCAGCTCGTCGCTCTGTACGTGATCGAGGTGCAGGGCGACGGGCACGGAGGCCCGTTCGGCGGCGGCGGTCGCGGCGCGGGCCAGCGGGAGCAGCCTGCCGTGGCGGAACTTGACCGCGTTCTCGCTGACTTGGAGGACGACGGGCGCGCCGACCGACTCCGCCCCCGCTATGACGGCCTCGATGTGTTCGAGGGTGATGACGTTGAAGGCGGCGACGGCGGTCCGGGGCTCGGCGGTCCGGGCGACCAGCTCTCCGGTTGCTGCGAGGGGCACAACTCCTCCTGTTCCATGGGGGATCGAGCCGAGCCGGGGCGGTGGCTTCGGCGGTACCGGTGGCCTTAAGGGCTGGGGGCCCCGGGGGCACCGGCGACCTCAAGGGGCTCGGTGGCCCCGGCGGCACCAGCGACCTCAAGGGCTCGGTGGCCCCGGCGGCCCCGGTAACCTCAAGGGCCCGGTGGCCCTGGTGGCCCCGGTGACGGCGGCGACTGCGGCGGCTTCCGGGGGCTCGGTGAGCGCGGGGAACGGCGGGCGGTTCAGCCGTCGAGGATCACCGAGCGGGTGAGGTGGCGGGGCCGGTCGGGATCGAGGCCGCGTGCCGCGGCGACGGCGACGGCGAGGCGCTGGGCGCGGACGAGCTCGGCGAGCGGGTCGAGGCCCCCGCCGACCCACAGACCCCCGGTCCCGCGGACCTGTTCGGCCAGCCCGTCGGGCGCTTCGCCGAGCATCCAGGTGGCGGTGCCCCGTGTCGTGATGCTGATGGGGCCGTGCCGGTACTCCATCGCGGGGTAGGCCTCGGTCCAGGCGAGGGACGCCTCCCGCATCTTGAGCCCCGCCTCGTTGGCGAGCCCGACCGTCCAGCCGCGGCCGAGGAAGGTGAACTGCGAGCAGCCGACGAGCTCTTCGGGCAGCGGGGTGTCGAGCGCGGTGCGCGCGTCCGCGACGACGGCCTCGCCGTGCAGGCCGAGGTGGGCGCGCAGCAGGGTGAGCACGGTCGTGGCGAACCGGGTCTGCACGACGGAGCGTTCGTCGGCGAAGCCGAGCACAATGACGTCGTCCGCGGACTTCATCACGGGTGTGTCCGGGTCGGCGGTGACGGCGGTCGTACGGGTCCGTCCGCGCAGTAGGCCGAGCAGTTCGAGCACTTCGGTGGTCGTCCCGGAACGGGTCAGGGCGACCACGCGATCGTACGAGCGGCCGGCGGGGAACTCCGAGGCGGCGAAGGCGTCCGTCTCCCCCTGCCCGGACTGTTCGCGGAGCACGGCCGCGGCCTGCGCCATGAAGAACGAGGTGCCGCATCCCACGATCGCGACACGTTCCCCCGGCGCCGGCAGCGCGGCCGCGTGCGCCGCCGCCTCGTCGGCCGCGCGGATCCAGCACTCGGGCTGGCTGTTCAGTTCGTCCTCGACATACGTCATGGCTTACCCCTCCCACCGATGCTCGTTTCTGCAAGATATAGCGAGGTTTCGAGCACAATCAAGCATCTGGACGCGGTTGGGGTGCGTTAAGGTCGCGGAGGAGCGAGGAAGGGAGAGCGCCGATGTCGCGGGACGCCCGATGGAAGGCGCTGCTGGAGCTGCTCGTGGAGCGGGGCCGTCTGGACGTCGAGGAGGCCGCGGCGCGGCTGGAGGTCTCGGCGGCGACGATCCGGCGCGACTTCGACCAGCTCGCCGAGCAGCAGATGCTCGTGCGCACCCGGGGCGGCGCGGTCGTGCACGGCGTCTCGTACGAACTGCCCCTGCGCTACAAGACGGCCCGTCACGCCTCCGAGAAGCAGCGCATCGCGAAGGCGGTCGCCGACCTCATCGCCCCCGGCGAGGCGGTGGGCCTCACCGGGGGGACCACGACGACCGAGGTGGCCCGCGCGCTCGCCGTACGCCCGGACCTGGCGTCCGGCTCCCCCGCGCTGACCGTGGTCACGAACGCGCTCAACATCGCGAACGAGCTCGCCGTACGCCCCCAGTTCAAGATCGTGACGACCGGCGGGGTCGCCCGGCCGCAGTCGTACGAGCTGATCGGGCCGCTCGCGGACGCCGTCCTCAAGCAGATCACCCTGGACGTCGCGGTGCTCGGCGTGGTCGCGTTCGACGCCACGCACGGAGCGGCCGCCCACGACGAGGCGGAGGCGGCGATCAACCGCCTGCTGTGCGAGCGGGCCGAGCGCGTGATCGTCGCCGCCGACTCCAGCAAGCTGGGGCAGCGCGCGTTCGCCCGCATCTGCGCGGCCGAGTCGGTGAACACCCTCGTCACGGACGCGGCGGCGGGGCCCGAGACGATCGGACGGTTCGAGGAAGCCGGCATCGAGGTCCTGGCCGTATGACCGTCCGGCCCGTCCGGCCCTTCGACCTGACGACCGCCCGCGCCTGACGGCTCCGACCCGCGGGGCGGGACCCGGCTCACGGCACCGGACCTGGCTCACCGCACGGAGGCGCAGGTCCTGCCTCGCCGCGCGGAAGCGCAGGTCTTGCCTCACCGTGCGGAGGCAGGACCTGGCTCACCGCGCGGAACCCGCCTGCGCCCGTCACCCGGCCGGCGGGCCAGCGGGCCAGCGGGCCGAAGCACGCTCGCGGGAGGCACCCGACCGCCCCCGATCCCATGCCACGAACGCCCCGGCGGACGTCGGCCTCCCCACGAGTGGACACCGCATGAACGTCAGAAACAGGGTCCGGTTACCATATGAGCGCCACCTAGCTCGAAAGATGATTCCTGTGACTGTCAACGACGACGCGTTCACCAACTGGAAGACCCGCGAAGAGATCGCGGAGTCGATGATCCCCATCATCGGGAGGCTGCACCGGGAGCAGGACGTCACCGTTCTCCTGCACAGCCGCTCCTTGGTGAACAAGTCGGTGGTGAGCATCCTCAAGACCCACCGCTTCGCCCGGCAGATCGCCGGCGAGGAGCTCTCGGTCACCGACACGCTTCCGTTCCTCCAGACGCTCACCACGCTCGATCTCGGCCCGTCCCAGATCGACATCGGCATGCTCGCCGCGACGTACGCGGCCGACGACCGCGGCCTGTCCGTCGAGGAGTTCACCGCCGAGGCGGTCTCCGGGGCCACCGGTGAGAACAAGATCGAGCGCCGCGAGGGCCGTGACGTCGTCCTCTACGGCTTCGGCCGCATCGGCCGTCTGCTCGCCCGCCTGCTCATCGAGAAGACCGGCTCCGGCAACGGCCTTCGCCTGCGCGCCATCGTCGTGCGCCAGGGCGGCGACCAGGACATCGTCAAGCGCGCCTCGCTGCTGCGCCGCGACTCCATCCACGGCCAGTTCCAGGGCACGATCACGGTCGACGAGGCGAACAGCACGATCATCGCCAACGGCAACGAGATCAAGGTCATCTACGCCAACGACCCGTCCGAGATCGACTACACGACGTACGGCATCAAGGACGCCATCCTCGTCGACAACACCGGCAAGTGGCGTGACCGCGAGGGCCTCTCGAACCACCTGCGCCCCGGGATCGACAAGGTCGTCCTGACGGCTCCGGGCAAGGGCGACGTCCCGAACATCGTGCACGGCGTGAACCACGACACGATCAAGCCGGACGAGCAGATCCTGTCCTGCGCCTCCTGCACCACCAACGCGATCGTGCCGCCGCTCAAGGCGATGGCCGAGGAGTACGGCGTTCTGCGCGGCCACGTGGAGACCGTCCACTCGTTCACCAACGACCAGAACCTGCTGGACAATTACCACAGCTCCGACCGTCGCGGCCGCTCCGCGCCGCTCAACATGGTCATCACCGAGACGGGTGCCGCCTCCGCGGTCGCCAAGGCGCTGCCCGACCTCAAGGCGCCGATCACCGGCAGCTCGATCCGTGTTCCGGTGCCGGACGTCTCGATCGCGATCCTCAGCCTGCGTCTGGGCCGCGCGACGACCCGCGAGGAGGTCCTCGACTACCTCCGCAACGTGTCGCTGACCTCGCCGCTCAAGCGCCAGATCGACTTCATCAGCGCCCCCGACGCGGTGTCCAGCGACTTCATCGGCTCGCGCCATGCCTCGATCGTCGACGCCGGCGCCACCAAGGTCGAGGACGACAACGCGATCCTCTACCTCTGGTACGACAACGAGTTCGGCTACTCCTGCCAGGTCATCCGCGTCGTCCAGCACGTCTCGGGCGTGGAGTACCCGACGTTCCCGGCTCCGGCGGCCTGAGTCCGGATCCACCCCGGGCGCCTCGCGTTTCGGCGGGCGCCACACGACGCCCAGGCGCCTCATGTTTCGGCGGGGGCTCCCGGGCGGGTGCGGTGAACACCCGAACCGCTCGCGGTACAGAGCACGATCGCTGAACAAAGGCACGACACCGAGGGCCGCCATCCGCATTCCGGACGGCGGCCCCGGCTTCTGGAGCGGCTCGCCACCGAGCGGGACACGTGGGCGCCGACGGCTCACCCCGATCGCGGGCCGCACCGATCGATGGTCCGCGGCTCGACCTACGTTGTTCGGCCCCCGAGCCGGGCCCGACCGAAGCCGTATGACACTCGAGCCCGGCTCGACCGAAGCCGTACAAGCCACACGTCGGGCTCGACCAACGCCGTACGACCCCGAGCCCGGCCCGACCGAAGCCACGGCCCCGAGCCCGGCTCCACGGATACGCGAGCGGGACTCCATCCGGCCTCCACCAGCGCATTCGCATGATCGCGGCCCTCGAATCCCGGCCCGCCCCTCCCCTTGCCCCGAGCAGGTCAGCCGTCTAACGTGAGTTTGTGCCGCTCATAAACAAAACGGTCCCGCACAGTGTCGTGCCGGATCGTTCCCTCACCCGACTCCGTGTCACCCTCACCGCCTTCTTCGCCCTGGACGGCTTCGTCTTCGCCGGGTGGGTCGTCCGTATCCCCGCCATCAAGCACCAGACCGGCGCCTCCGCGGGCGCGCTCGGCCTCGCCCTTCTCGGCGTCTCCGCCGGGGCCGTGATCACCATGATGCTGACGGGGCGCCTGTGCCGGCGGTTCGGCAGTCACCCGGTGACCGTGGCCTGCGCGGCGCTGCTGTCCTTGAGCATCGTCCTGCCCCCGCTCGCCCACTCGGTACCGCTCCTCGGACTGTTCCTGCTGGTCTTCGGCGTGGGCTACGGCGGGATCAACGTCGCCATGAACAGCGCGGCCGTCGATCTCGTGGCCGCGCTACGACGCCCCGTGATGCCCAGCTTCCACGCGGCCTACAGCCTGGGCGGCATGCTCGGAGCGGCTCTCGGCGGGCTGGTCGCCGGGTATCTGTCACCGACCCGCCACCTGGTCTGCGTCGCCGTCGTCGGCCTGCTCGTGACCGCCGTCGCGGGACGCGCGCTGCTCCGCGAGCAGGTCCCGGTCGCACCGGACCGCCCACAGGGCGACGCATCCGGACAGCGCCGCCGTCTCGACTCCCGCACCCGCGGCCTGGTGGTCGTCTTCGGGCTGATCGCCCTGTGCACCTCGTACGGCGAGGGCGCCCTCGCCGACTGGGGCGCGCTCCATCTGCAGCAGGACCTGGACTCCCGCCCGGGGACCGCCGCCGTCGGCTACTCCTGTTTCGCCCTCGCCATGACGATCGGCCGGCTGAGCGGGACGGCCCTGCTCGAACGGCTGGGCCGGACCCGCACGGTGGTCATGGGCGGCACGACGGCCGCGCTCGGCATGCTGCTCGGTTCGCTCGCACCTTCCGTCTGGGCCGCGTTCCTCGGATTCGCCGTCACCGGGCTCGGCCTCGCCAACGTCTTCCCCGTGGCGGTCGACCGGGCCGGCGCGCTCGCCGGGGCGAACGGGGTCGCCGTCGCCTCCACCCTCGGATACGGGGGTCTGCTGATCGGGCCGCCCGCCATCGGGTTCATGGCCGACTGGTACTCCCTGCCGACGGCGCTCACGAGCGTGGCGGCGCTGGCGGCCGTGGCCGCCCTGATCGGCTTCACGACGCGCCGCGCCGCGACGGGCTGACGGGCATGGGGAGGCACCCCGGCGCAACGTACTGACGGGGCATGGGAGTGCCGGGCCCCCGGGCTGACGGGGGTGGGGGCGCCGGGCGAGGCGACAGCAGAGCCGAGCCCCAGCCCCGACACGCTGAAGTCGCCTCCCCTCCCCCGCACTTCAGCCCCGCCCTCCGCGCCCGGCGCCCGCGTCGGGCACACTTCTCGGCATGGAGATTCGGGAGTTCGTGGAGACCCTGGACCGGGAGGGCCGGTCGCTGGCCACCGCCGCGGAGAAGGCCGGCACCGACGCCGAGGTCGCGACCTGCCCCGGCTGGCAGGTCGGGGATCTGGTGCGGCACACGGGCATGGTCCACCGCTGGGCCACCGCGTTCGTCGCCGAGGGGCTCACCTCGTACCACCCCGACGGCGGTCTGCCGGATCTGGACCACGACGAGTTGCTGACCTGGTTCCGCGACGGGCACCGCCGGCTCGTGGACACGCTGACCGACGCCTCGCCGGACGTGCGGTGCTGGAGCTTCCTGCCGGCGCCCTCGCCGCTGGCCTTCTGGGCGCGCCGCCAGGCGCACGAGACCACGGTGCACCGGGTCGACGCTGAGTCGGCACTCGGCGGGGAACCCACCGCCGTCCCCTCGGACTTCGCGGTCGACGGGATCGACGAGCTGCTGCGCGGATTCCACGGCCGGGACAGGAGCAGGGTCCGCACCGAGGAACCCCGGGTGCTGCGCGTGCGGGCCACGGACCGCGCGGACGCCGTGTGGACCGTACGCCTGTCGTCCGGACCGCCGCTCGCCGAGCGCGGCGCTGACCCGGATACCCATCGTGAGGTGGACGCGGGCGTGGACTGCGAGTTGGCGGGAACGGCCGCGGGGCTCTACCTGGCCCTGTGGAACCGCGCCCCGTTCCCGGCCGTGACGGGTGACGCCTCACTCGCCACGCTGTGGCGGGAGAAGTCCGCCATCACCTGGAGCTGAGGAGCACTTTCGCCGGCCCGGCCTCCGCATCGGCGGGGAACCGCGGACCGGGCGGCAGCCGGGTCACTCCCCGCAGGCCACCGGGTCGCCCGCCAGCATCCGGGCCAGGACCGCACGCTGCAACGGCAGTACCTCGCCGTGCAGTTCACGCCCCTTCGGGGTGACGCACACCCGCACGCCGCGTCGGTCCTCGGCGCACATTCCGCGCGTCACGAGGCCGTCCTTCTCCAGACGTCCGATCAGGCGGGACAGGGCGCTCTGACTGAGATGGACGCGCTCGGAGATCTCCTGGACGCGGAAGCTGGGGCCGCCGTCCGCGGCCGTCCCCGTCGTCAGCAGGTCGAGGACCTCGAAGTCACTGGCTCCCAGACCGTGGGGATGCAACTCGCGGTCGAGTTCGCACAGGGTGCGGGCGTGCACCGTCAGGATGCCGCGCCACTGGTCCACGAGCCCTTGCTCGGCATTCTCGGCAGCCATGCACGCACCGTAGCAAAGAATCGACTTTGTTGCGCCGTAATTAAATGCGCTTGCATTGAATGCATGTGCATGTACTGTCGACCGCATGACCTCTCCGCTCACCCACCCCGCGCCGGGACGCTGGACCCCCCGGCTGTGGGGCACCCTGCTCGTGCTCTGCGCCGCGATGTTCCTGGACGCGCTGGACGTGTCGATGGTCGGCGTGGCACTGCCGTCCATCGGCTCCGAACTCGACCTCTCCACCTCGACGCTCCAATGGGTCGTCAGCGGCTACATCCTGGGCTACGGCGGGCTGCTGCTCCTCGGCGGACGCACCGCCGACCTGCTGGGCCGCCGTCAGGTCTTCCTCGTGGCCCTCGCCGTGTTCGCGCTCGCCTCGCTGCTCGGCGGCCTCGTCGATTCGGGCCCGCTGCTGATCGCCAGCCGGTTCATCAAGGGGCTGAGCGCAGCGTTCACCGCGCCCGCCGGCCTGTCGATCATCACCACGACGTTCGCGGAGGGCCCGCTGCGCAACCGCGCGCTCTCGATCTACACCACCTGCGCGGCCACCGGATTCTCCATGGGCCTGGTCCTGTCCGGGCTGCTCACCGAGGCGAGCTGGCGGCTGACCATGCTGCTTCCCGCCCCCATCGCGGTCGCCGCACTGTTCGCGGGCATGAAGCTCATCCCGCGCAGCGAACGCGAGAAGAGCCACGGCGGTTACGACATCCCGGGCGCCGTCCTCGGCACCGCCTCGATGCTGCTGCTCGTCTTCACCGTCGTCCAGGCCCCCGAAGCCGGCTGGGGATCGGCCCGGACCCTGCTGTCCTTCCTCGCCGTCGCCGTGCTGCTCACCGTCTTCGTCCGCGTCGAACGGCGCAGCGCGAGCCCGCTGATCCGGCTCGGCGTGCTGCGCTCCGGCAGCCAGGTCCGGGCCCAGCTCGGCGCGATGGCGTTCTTCGGCTCGTACGTCGGCTTCCAGTTCCTCGTCACGCTGTACATGCAGTCGCTGCTCGGCTGGTCGGCCCTGCACACCGCGCTCGCCTTCCTGCCGGCCGGTGCACTGGTCGCCCTGTCCTCCACGAAGGTGGGTGCCGTCGTCGACCGGTTCGGCACACCCCGCCTCATCGCGGCGGGCTTCGCCCTGATGGTCGCGGGGTACGCGCTGTTCCTCCGCGTCGACCTCGACCCCGTCTACGCGACGCTCATCCTGCCCACCATGCTGCTGATCGGCGCCGCGTGCGCCCTCGTCTTCCCGTCCCTCAACATCCAGGCGACCAACGGCGTCGACGACCATGAGCAGGGCATGGTCTCGGGCCTGCTCAACACCTCGGTGCAGGTCGGCGGCGCGATCTTCCTCGCGGTCGTCACGGCCGTCGTCACCGCGAGCTCCTCCGCGGGATCCTCGCCCCAGGACGTCCTCGACAGCTACCGCACCGGCCTGATGGTGGTGACCGGCATCGCCCTGGCCGGCCTGCTGATCACCCTGCCCGGCCTGCGCACCACGCGCCGACGGGAGTCCCTCGTCGTCGCCCGCTCCGACGAGCCCGTACACCCCGACCAGACGGTGGCGGAGCCGGCGCCGGAACGGGTCGGCGTCCTCGACAGCTGATCACCCGACGCACACGCCCGGCGGGGTTCTTGCTCCGCCGGGCGCACGGCTGTTGACTCGGCCCATGAACAACAACGGGGAAATCGCGGGTGGTTACCGCAGCCGTGCCGACGTGACGCGGGCGCCACACACCCATGCACAGCATCAGGCACGGCGCGACGCCGTGACTGTCGAGATCGGATACGCCCTGGCCAGCGCCGCGTTCGTGGCGGCGGTCGCCTTCGGGGTCGTCACCGGTCCCGCTCTCTTCCTGGACCTGTCGTCCGCCACCGTGCACGCGCTCGTCACCGTGGGTGGCACCCTTGCCACCGCCCTCTTCGCACTGCGGGTGGCCACCGTGCTGTTCCGCTTCCACCGGGAAGCCGCCGTCCCTCAGCCCAGCCAGCCCGGTCGTACCAGCCCCGACTCATAGGCGAGTACGACCAGTTGGGCGCGGTCGCGGGCGCCCAGCTTCACCATCGTCCGGCTGACGTGGGTCTTGGCCGTGAGCGGGCTGACGACCAGGCGGCGGGCGATCTCCTCGTTCGAGAGGCCGATGCCGACCAGCGCCATCACCTCCCGTTCGCGCTCGGTGAGTTCGGCCAGGCTCGCGACCGACTCCGGCTGCTTCGAGCGCGCCGCGAACTCGGAGATCAGCCGACGGGTCACCCCGGGCGAGAGCAGGGCGTCGCCCTCGACCACCGCCCGTACCGCGCGCAGCAGTTCCTCGGGCTCGGTGTCCTTGACGAGGAAGCCGGAGGCACCGGAGCGGATGGCCTCGAAGACGTACTCGTCCAGCTCGAACGTGGTGAGCATGACCACCTTGACGTCCCCGAGCGCCGCGTCGCCGGTGATACGGCGCGTGGCGGCGAGGCCGTCCAGCACGGGCATCCGGATGTCCATCAGGACGACGTCCGGAACCAGTTCACGGACCGCCCGCACCGCCTGCTCGCCGTCGGCGGCCTCCCCGGCCACCTCGATGTCCGGCTGGGCGTCGAGCAGGGCCTTGAAGCCGGCCCTGACCAGCGACTGGTCGTCGGCGAGCAGGACGCGGATCACCGGTTCTCCTCCTTGGCCTTCCACGGCAGTACGGCCAGCACCCGGAACCCTCCGTCGTCGCGTGGACCGGCCTCGATCGTGCCACCCAGCGCGGCCGCCCGCTCCCGCATGCCCGCAAGCCCGTTGCCGCTTCCCCCCGCGTCCGCGCCGGTGGCCGGACCGTCGTCGTCGATCCGCAGCCGCAGCACGCCCCGCTCGTGATCGAACCGCACCCGTGCCCGGCGCGACCCCGAATGCCGTACGACATTGGTGAGCGCTTCCTGGACGATGCGGAACGCGGCGAGGTCGGTGCCGGGCGCCGGCGCCGGTACCTCACCCTCGATCTCGACGGTGAGACCGGCGCTCGCCGCCTGCTCGACCAGTTCGGGAAGCCGGTCGAGCCCGGGAGCGGGCGCGCGCGGCGCCTCCCCGGGCGCTCGGAGCGTGTCGAGCACCTGCCGGACCTCGCCGAGCGCCTCCTTGCTGGCCGCCTTGATGGTGGTGAGTGCCGTACGCGCCTGTTCGGGATCGGAGTCGAGGAGCGCGAGGCCCACGCCCGCCTGGACGTTGATCACCGAGATGCTGTGCGCCAGCACGTCGTGCAGTTCACGCGCGATCCGCAGACGTTCCTCGTCGGCGCGGCGCCGGGCCGCCTGCGCGCGCTCGGCCCGTTCCCGGCTCCACTGCTCGCGGCGCACCCGGACCAGCTCCGCCAGGGCCACCACCGCCACGACCCAGGTGGCGATGCCGATCTCCTGCATCCAGGAGGGCGGGTGGTCGCCCGTCGGGGGCAGTTGGCGGTACAGCCAGTGGGCGACCACGAGATGCCCCGCCCACAGCAGGCCGAGCGCCGTCCAGGCCGCCTTGCGGTGCCCGGCCACCACGGCGCTGAAGCAGCCGACGGCCACGGGGAGGAAGACCGGCCCGTACGGATATCCGGCGGCCACGTAGACCAGGGCCACCGCGGCCGTTCCGAACACGACGACCACGGGATGGCGCTGGCGCCACAGCAGCAGGCCGGAGCCCACCAGGAGAAGCGCCCGGGAGAAGGGGTCCAGGGCCAGCCGGTCGCCCTGCTGGGCGTGGGCGGCGAAGTTGGAACCGATCAACACGAAAGCGGTGAGCAGCAGCGTGGAACGCCAGGGCCAGCGCGCGCGGCGCCCCTCGTCGTCCCGGCGGTCCCACCCGGGCGGCCCGTGCCACCAGCGCGACGGACCGCCCCACGTCCGCGGCGCGGGTGTGTGCTGCTCTTCCATGGCCGTCACGCTAGACGGCCGACCGCGACGGCGGCGTCCGCCGGGCGAGGTGATCACCCGTACTCCCCACGGAGTACGAGCCGACCGAGACCCGGCCGACACCGGTGGCCCACGCCCCACGCACCACGCACCACGCACCACGCACCACGCACCACGCCAGGGAGACTCGCCCCGCGCCCGTGGCGGCACGCACCACGCCGAGGGAGACACGGTCCTTCCCGGGGGAGGCACGGTCGACGCCGGAGGGGCACGTTCACACCGAGGGGGCGCGGTGCCACGCCGGGGGGAGGGCCCGGTCGACGCCGAGGAGGCACCGTTCACGCCGAGGCAGGCGTCGTCCGCCCTCATGGCGGTCGTCCACGCCAAGCAGCGCCTACGCCGACAGAAGTCGCCCCGCACCGAGCGCGCGGCCCGGCCCACGCCGAGAAAAGCCCGCCTACGCCGGAGTCGGACCCGCCGCGGGCCCACCCGCCTCCGGGAACACCAGCCCCACGTCCTGCGCGAGCCGCCCCGCCGCATGCCGGAAGAACGGCTCCCGGTCCTCCACGACCTGGTTGAACTGGCCGAACAGCTCGAACCCGATCAGCCCGTAGAGCTGCGCCCATGAGGCCACCAGCGCCACCACCACCTCGGGCGGTAGATCGGGCGCGAGGTCGGCGGCCATCCGCCGCGCCTCCGCCTTCAAGCCGTCGGACAGCGGCGTACGGGCCACCCCCTTGCCCCGGTACGCGTCTCGGACGACTCCGATCAGGAGCAGCCCGACCCGGGAGGCGGCCGGAACGGTCTCCTGCGGCGCGACGTACCCAGGGACGGGCGAACCGTAGATGAGCGCGTACTCGTGCGGATGCTCCAGCGCCCAGCGCCGCGCCGCCACGCACACGGCGATCCAGCGCTCGCGGGGTCCGGCGGCGGCCACCTCGGCATGGGCCGACTCGGCCGCCTCGCCCAGCGAGTCGTAGGCGTCGATGATCAGCGCGGTCAACAGGTCGTCCCGGCTGGGGAAGTACCGGTAGAGGGCGGAGGAGACCATGCCCAGCTCGCGGGCGACGGCCCGCAGCGAGAGTTTGGCGGCACCCTCGGCGGCGAGCTGTCTGCGCGCCTCGTCCTTGATGGCCGCCGTGACCTCGATCCTGGCTCGGGCGCGTGCCCCTTGCGCGGTACTCATACGGTGCAGTGTCCCATGTTTTCAGAGCAGTGCACACAAACGAGAGCGGCGATCTGAAAACGGATCGATGCTCCGCCAGGAGATCACCCGTCACAAAAGAGATCGGCGCACAAAAACGAGAGCACTGCTCTTGCATTGGATCACCGATCCGATGCAGACTCTTCTCAAGCGAGAGCGGTGCTCACAAAACAGATCGGCGCTCTCATCAACTCGCCCGCCCCGAGAGGTCACCGTGTCCACACACGTCCAGAAGCCCGGCTGGTTCACCGTCAACGTCCTCAACCGTGCCGTGGCCTGGATCACCAAGCGCGGTCTGAGCCTCCGCGGCTCGCGCGTCCTGGCCGTCCGGGGCCGCAAGAGCGGTGAGTGGCGGACCACCCCCGTCAATCCGCTCACCCTCGACGGTCAGCGGTACCTCGTCGCACCCCGCGGTCACGTGCAGTGGACGCACAACATGCGGGCCGCCGGCGGGGGCGAGCTGCGCCTCGGCAAGAAGGTGGAGACCTTCACGGCGGTGGAGGTGGCCGACGACGACAAGGCGTCGATCCTGCGCGCGTACCTCAAGCACTGGAAGGCCGAGGTCGGCGTGTTCTTCGGCGGTGTGGGACCCGACTCGTCCGACGAGGAGCTGCGGCGCATCGCTCCCGACCACCCGGTCTTCCGGATCACCGTCGAGCACTGACGTCGGCCGCGTCCTCTGCCGAACCCCGGTGAACCCGAGGAACCCCCGTGAACCCCGGTGAACCCCGAGCCCGTCCGACGTCTCCCGTCCGCCCCGGCAGTCTCCGGGCGTGTCGGGAATCGCCGGACAGGCTCGGGTTCCGCTCGCCTGCTCGCGGTCTTCGGCCCTCGGCCGGCTGCCCCTCAGCTCGCCGCCCCTCAGCTCGCCGCCCCTCAGCTCGCCGCCCCTCGGCTAGTCCTCCGCGCCTTCCGCCGTCTGGGGGCGGCGGTCGAGGCTCGTCAGAGCGCGCCCGACCATCGGGTGCGTCCGGATGATCTCCCCGAGCGTGGTGGAGCCGCGGGTGATTCCCGTGAAGGCCTTCCACACCGGGCGCAGTCCGGTGAGCCCGGCGTGGAACATGCCGGGGCGACGCTCGAAGGCTCCGAGCAGGCGCTTGCCGACGCTCATCTCGACACCGAGCCCGGCCTTGATCGCGAAGGCGTAGTTCAGCGCCTGGCGGCGGGCGTCCACCGCGTCGTGCGCCTCGGCGATCCGTACGGCCCACTCGCCGGCGAGGCGCCCGGAGCGCAGCGCGAACGAGATGCCCTCACGGGTCCAGGGTTCGAGCAGTCCCGCCGCGTCACCGCAGACGAGGACCCGGCCGCGCGACAGCGGCGAGTCGTCGGCGCGGCAGCGCGTCAGGTGGCCCGAGGAGATCGACGGTTCGAAGCCGGCGAGGCCGAGCCGGGCGATGAAGTCCTCCAAGTACCGCTTGGTGGCGGCACCTTCGCCTCGCGCGGAGATCACGCCGACGGTGAGCGTGTCGCCCTTGGGGAAGACCCATCCGTAACTGCCGGGCATGGGGCCCCAGTCGATCAGGACACGGCCCCGCCAGTCCTCGGCGACCGTCTCCGGCACCGGGATCTCGGCCTCCAGGCCGAGATCGACCTGGTCGAGCTTCACACCGACGTGGGCTCCTATCCGGCTGGCACTGCCGTCGGCACCGACGACCGCGCGCGCCAGAACGGTTTCTCCACCCTGCAGGACCACGGCCACGGTGCGCCGGTCCGGCACGGCCGAACCGTGCTGCTCGACGCGCGAGACCGTGGCCCCCGTCCGCAGTTCGGCGCCGGCCTTCTGCGCGAACTCCACGAGCTGCTGGTCGAATTCCGGGCGGTTGATGAGCCCGAACAGCATGTGCCGGGACCGCCGCGTGCGGGCGAACTTGCCGTCCATCGAGAAGGTGACCGCGTGCACCCGGTCCCTGAACGGCAGTTCGAAGCCCGGGGGCAGCGCGTCCCGTGAGGGGCCGATGATGCCGCCGCCGCATGTTTTGTAGCGGGGCAGTTCGGCCTTCTCCAGCAGCAGGACGCTGCGTCCCGCGACCGCTGCCGCGTAGGCGGCCGAGGCGCCCGCCGGCCCTCCGCCGACGACCACGACGTCCCACACCTGCTGTTCGTCGTCCGCCGCACGCCGCTCGTCGTCCGCCGAAGAGTTCTCGCTGCTCACGTTGGTCTACTGCTCCCAGTCCAGCCGTCTGCCGCACCTGTCCCCCGCATCCTACGGCGGGCGTCATCGCAGGCCGCTGTGGGAGGATCTGCCACGGATGCGTCCTGTACACCAGTACGCATCACTCGATCATCTGTACATAGAAGTACAACGTCGCACCTACAAGGAGCGTGCCCATGTCGTCGAATCCGGTCGCCGAGACCGTCGCCTCGCTCATGCCGCGGGCGAAGGCGGAACTCGCCGAGCTGGTGGCTTTCAAGTCGGTGGCGGACTTCGACCAGTATCCGAGGAGCGAGAGCGAGGGTGCCGCCAACTGGATCGCGGACGCGCTGCGCTCCGAGGGCTTCCAGGACGTGGCGCTGCTCGACACCCCGGACGGCACGCAGTCGGTGTACGGCTACCTGCCCGGCCCCGAGGGCGCGAAGACGGTCCTGCTGTACGCGCACTACGACGTGCAGCCGCCCCTGGACGAAGCCGCCTGGACGACACCGCCGTTCGAGCTGGTGGAGCGCGACGGCCGCTGGTACGGACGCGGCAGCGCCGACTGCAAGGGCGGTGTCGTCATGCATCTGCTGGCGCTGCGTGCCCTGAAGGCGAACGGCGGCGTTCCGGTGCACGTCAAGGTCATCGTCGAGGGTTCCGAGGAGCAGGGCACCGGCGGTCTCGAGCGGTACGCCGAGGCGCACCCCGAGCTGCTGACCGCCGACACCATCGTCATCGGCGACGCGGGCAACTTCCGGGCGGGCCTGCCGACGGTCACCGCGACCCTGCGCGGCATGACCCTCGTACGGGTGCAGGTGGACACCCTCGAAGGCAACCTGCACTCCGGTCAGTTCGGCGGTGCCGCGCCCGACGCGCTGGCGGCGCTGATCCGCGTCCTGGACTCGCTGCGGGCGAAGGACGGTTCGACGACCGTGGACGGCCTGGCGGGCGAGGCCGCGTGGGACGGCCTCCAGTACGAGGAGCAGGCGTTCCGTGAGGACGCCAAGGTGCTCGACGGGGTGGAGCTCATCGGTTCCGGCACCGTCGCCGACCGGGTCTGGGCGCGTCCGGCCGTCACGGTGCTCGGGATCGACTGCCCGCCGGTCGTCGGCGCGACGCCGTCGGTGCAGGCGGGTGCTCGTGCGCTGATCAGCCTGCGGGTGCCGCCGGGCGTCGACGCGGTCGGGGCGACGAAGCTGCTGGAGGCGCACATCGAGGCGCACACGCCGTGGGGCGCGCGGGTGCGCACCGAGAGTGTCGGCCAGGGCCAGGCGTTCCGCGCCGACACCTCCAGCCCCGCGTACGCGTCGATGGCCGAGGCCATGGCGGTCGCCTACCCGGGCCAGGAGATGCAGTCGGCGGGCATGGGCGGCTCGATCCCGCTGTGCAACACGCTGGCCTCGCTGTACCCCGACACGGAGATCCTGCTCATCGGTCTGAGCGAGCCGGAGGCGCAGATCCACGCGGTGAACGAGAGCGTCTCGCCGGACGAGCTGGAGCGTCTGTCGGTCGCGGAGGCGCTGTTCCTGCGGAACTACGCGGCGAGCTGATCCAGCCGGAGCTGATCGTCGCCCACCACGGCAAGGGCCCTCGCACGCAAGCGAGGGCCCTTGTCATGTCCGGTCGTTCCATGGCCGGTGGATCACGGCACGGGAATTCCGACCGTCGCCGGGCTACGGGCGCGTACAGAGCGGCTCCGGGGTCCATACGAAGCAGCCGGCGCGGGTCCGTACGGAGCAGCCGCAGGCAGGTGGGCCGTACGGAGCAGCCGACGCAGACCCCTGCGGAGCAGGCCGCCGACAGGACCGTACGGAGCGGCCGAACGAGTGGCTCGCAGCGGCGATGTCAGCCGAGCGGCACTCCGGCCTCCAGGTACAGCGCCGCGCCTCGCTCACGGGCTCTCAGGGCCCAACGGAGGCGTTCGTAGCGCACGGGCGGCAGCATGTCGGCCGCCTCCTGTTCGGTGACGAACCGCCAGCCGCGCAGTTCCGGTCCCGGCAGGAGAAGTCCTCGTACGGCCTGTTCGTCGAGGCGGCCGCCGTCGAAGAGGAGCCGCAGACCGCCGTAGCCGGGCGGTGTTGGGGTCTCCCAGTCGACGACGAGCAGCGTGGGCACTTCGTCGAGGGTGATCCCGGTCTCCTCGGTGACCTCGCGCATACCGGCGCGGG
Organism: Streptomyces sp. NPDC028298; assembly: GCF_055565895.1. NCBI lineage: Bacteria > Bacillati > Actinomycetota > Actinomycetes > Kitasatosporales > Streptomycetaceae > Streptomyces > Streptomyces sp. NPDC028298. Next base: position 317,524 of record NZ_JBVHTL010000003.1, on the reverse strand, counting down.
CGGGGGCCTCGCCGGCCTCGACGACCCCGCCGGGGAACTCCCATCCCGCCTTGTAGGTCGGGTCGACAAGCAGGACCCGGTCGTCGTCGTCGAAGAGGAGCACTCCGGCGGCGACCGTCTCCGCGGTGGGTTCGGGAGTCTGCACGATGTCGCACACGGGCGCGTCGCCGGTGCGGACGGCTTCGGCGACGCGCAGGGCCGACTCGTGCGGGGTGAGCGCGCTGGTGTCGACCGGGTGGGCGTCGGCCGTGAGCCACGGGAGCGCGGCGCGGTAGGGCTCGATGTGGTCGTAGGACCACTGGCGGACGCGCATCTCGCCGTCGGGGAGGTCCGGAGGTACCTCCCGCCCGGCTATTCGCTCCCGCAGGATCGTTTCCGCCGGAGCGAGGAGCACATGGTGCACGGGAATCCGGCGCGCGGCGAGGCCGCCGAAGATCTCGTCGCGGTACTCCTGCCGCAGCAGGGTCATGGGGACGACGAGGACGCCGCCGAGCTCGGCGAGCAGGGCGGCCGCGGTGTCGACCACGAGCCGGCGCCAGATCGGCAGGTCCTGGAAGTCGCCGACCTCGGCGAGGTGCTTGGCCGGGAGCAGCTGCGTGAGTGTGGCCCCGACGATCTCGGGGTCGAAGAGCGTGCTGTTCGGGATCAGCTCGATCAGTTCCCGTGCGGTGCTGGTCTTTCCCGCACCGAACGCACCGTTGATCCAGACGATCACGATTCCCCCTCTTCTGTGGCCCCCTGAGGCTTGCCCGCTCCACCCTGCCACGGAAACCAGCCGCTGATGAGGGCGCCGACAAGGCGACGCCGGTGCCCCGTGACGGGGACACCGGCGCGGCGCGGGGGCCTTCAGCTCTCCTGGCCGCCCAGGGCGCCCTCGTCGACCGCCAGGCTGTCGGTGCCGACGGTGTGGTCGAGCGAGCTGAGCGTGTCGTTGACGTTCAGGTCGTTCAGGGCGTCCCCGCTCAGGGCGTGGGACGGTGTGATCGCCGCGACGACGAACCCGGTGGCCAGGGAGGCGATGGCGAGCATGCTGCGCTTCTTCATGCCCGGTTCAACTACGCAGACCGGACGGAGTCACGGGTGGACCGGACACCTTCATCCGGACCGCTCGATCCGGCCGGGTGGGTGAGGAGTGCCACCTGGTCCCCTGACGTACCCGAGCGGCGGACCGGAGGAGCTGATAACTGCACCCGCAGCCGGAATCCGGCGCGAGGGGCCGTGCCCGGTACATCGATGCCCGTCGCCACCGACGCCCACATCCCCGTCCAACACATCCCCGTCCAACGGCGACGGGCTGATGCACCGGCACGGCCCCGACCCACCCACCGGACGGCTGAGGCCCGGCGAAATATCTGAGCTGGTCAGCGGAATCCCCGAGTTGGTCGGCGGAATCCCCGAGTTGGTCGGCGGAATCCCCAAGCCCGTCGGCGCCCCCGGGTCGCATGTGTACGAAGCGACCCGGGACCACAGGATCAGACGTGTGCCGTAGCCGTCCGCGAGCGGCGGGTGAGTGCCGCCGCAGCCGCGCCGACCAGCCCGGCGTCGGTCCCCATCAGGGCGGGCGTCACGGTCAGGCGGCGGACGAAGGACAGCGTCGCGTAGTCGGCCAGGGCCCGGCGCAGCGGCGCGAAGAGCACCTCGCCGGCCTTGCCCACTCCCCCGCCGATCACGGCGATGTCGATCTCGACCAGGGTCGCGGTCGCGGCGATGCCCGCGGCGAGGGCCTGCGCGGCCCGTTCGAAGGAGGCCACGGCGACCGGGTCGCCGGCGCGGGCCGCCTCGGCGACCGCGGCGGCCGAGTTGTCGCCGTCGGGGCCGGGCCGCCAGCCCGCCTCCAGGGCGCGCCGGGCGATGTTCGGGCCGCTGGCGATGCGCTCGACGCAGCCCCGGGAGCCACAGGGGCAGAGATCGCCGTCCAGGTCGACGCTGATGTGCCCGATGTGGCCCGCGTTTCCGGTGGGGCCCGCGTGGAGCTGACCGTTCAGGACGAGCCCGCCGCCCACGCCGGTGGAGACGACCATGCACAGCGCGTTGTCGTGGCCGCGGGCGGCGCCCTGCCAGTGTTCGGCCGCGGTGATCGCGACGCCGTCGCCGATCAGTTCGACGGGCAGTCCGCCGGCGGCCTCGGAGGCCCGCTCGACCAGCGGGTAGCCGCGCCAGCCGGGGACGTTGACGGGGCTCACCGTGCCGGCGGAGGCGTCCACGGGGCCCGCGCTGCCGATGCCCAGGGCTCCGGCGCCGCTCCACAGCGGGGAGACCGCCAGTTCACCGATGACGTCCTCGACGGCGCGCATCACGGTGTCGCCGTCCTCCTGGGCGGGCGTCGGGCGCTGCGCGCGCAGGACGATCCGGCCGTGGCCGTCCACCAGCGCTCCGGCGATCTTGGTGCCGCCGATGTCGAGCGCGGCCACGAGGTCGGTGTGCATCAGTTTCAGGTCTCCCATGGGGTGTGGTGACGGGCCCGCCGCGCCGCGGGTCCGGGTCTCCGGCCGGGGACGGTTCGGGATCGGGCCCCGTCGTACGCCGCGCGGAGTGCGCCGACGGACCCCGGGGACCGTGCGCCCTGGGGAAGACGCAGGCCGGAGATTGCGGTGGACAGTGTCTCCCGCATCTGACAACGTTGTCCAGGCTCTATGCTCGACGCCACATCCTCATACAACCCCATGGACCTACGCATCCCCGTGGACGACAGGACAGGACAGCACATCGTGGCCGAGACCGCCCGCCGATCCGAGAACCGCTACGGCAACCGCCCGACGATGAAGGACGTGGCGGCGCGTGCGGGAGTCGGTCTGAAGACGGTCTCCCGCGTGGTCAACAGTGAGCCGGGGGTCACCCCGGACACGGAGCGGCGCGTCCAGGAGGCCATCGAGGCGCTGGGCTTCCGCCGCAACGACAGCGCCCGGGTGCTGCGCAAGGGCCGTACGGCGAGCATCGGGCTGGTTCTGGAGGATCTGGCGGACCCGTTCTACGGTCCGCTGAGCCGCGCGGTCGAGGAGGTGGCGCGGGCGCACGGGGCGCTGCTGATCAACGGGTCCAGCGCGGAGGACCCGGAGCGGGAGCAGGAGCTGGTCCTCGCGCTGTGCGCGCGCCGGGTGGACGGGCTGGTCGTGATCCCGGCCGGCGACGACCACCGCTATCTGGAGCCGGAGATAAAGGCGGGCGTCGCCACGGTCTTCGTGGACCGCCCGGCGGGGCGGATCGACGCCGACGTCGTACTGTCGGACAGCTTCGGCGGCGCCCGGGACGGTGTCGCCCACCTGATCGCCCACGGCCACCGCCGGATCGGCTTCATCGGCGACATGCCGCGCATCCACACCGCGGCCGAGCGACTGCGCGGCTACCGGGCGGCGATGGAGGACGCGGGGATACCGGTCGAGGACGACTGGATGTCCCTCGGCGTCACCGACCCGCAGCGGGTGCGCAAGGCGGCCGAGGACATGCTGTCGGGCCCCTCCCCGGTCACGGCGGTCTTCGCGGGCAACAACCGTGTCACCGTGACCGTCGTCCGTGTCATCGCCGAGCGCGGCCGCCCGGTCGCCCTGGTCGGCTTCGACGACATCGAGCTCGCCGACCTCCTGGAGCCCGGCGTCACCGTCGTCGCCCAGGACGCCGCGGCCCTGGGCCGCACGGCCGCCGAACGCCTCTTCCGCCAGCTCGACGGCAACCTCATCGCCCCCGAACGCATCGAACTCCCGACCCGCCTGATCACCCGCGGCTCGGGCGAACTGCCTCCGGCTCACTGAGCGAGGGCGGCGCCGCTACCGCCCCGCCCCCGTCAGATCCCCCCGTCGCGGACCCGCGAAGCCCTCCAGTTCGGGGCGGGTCAGGCCCGACTCCCGGGCGACCTCGCCCGGGTCCAGGGCGCCGCAGTCCAGGCCTCGGAGGAGGTAGCCGCTGAGGGCCTTGGCCGTGGCGGGTTCGTCCAGGACGTCGCCGGGGGCGTGGCCCGCGTAGCGGGAGAGGCGGGCGGCGGCCTGTCGGAAGCCTTCGCGGTAGAAGGCGAAGACGGCGGCGTAGCGGGTCGGGATGTGGGCGGGGTGCATGTCCCAGCCCTGGTAGTAGGCGCGGGCCAGGGCGCGGCGGGTGAGGCCGTAGTGCAGGCGCCAGGCGTCGTGGACCTTCTCGGTGGGGCCGACGGGCAGGACGTTGGTGGAGCCGTCCGAGAGGCGTACGCCGGTGCCGGCGGCGGCGACCTGCATGATCGCCTTGGCGTGGTCGGCGGCGGGGTGGTCGCTGGACTGGTGGGCGGCGGAGACGCCGAGGCAGGCGCTGTAGTCGAAGGTGCCGTAGTGCAGTCCGGTGGCGCGGCCCTCGGCGGCCTGGATCATCCGGGCGACGGTGGCCGTGCCGTCGGTGGCGAGGATGGCCTGGCTGGTCTCGATCTGGATCTCGAAGCCGATCCGGCCGGGTTCCAGGCCGCGGGCCTTCTCGAACTCCTCCAGGAGCCTGACCATCGCGGTGACCTGCCGCGCGTACGTCACCTTGGGCAGGGTGAGGACGAGCCCGTGGGGCAGGCCGCCGGCCTCCATCAGGCCCGTCAGGAAGATGTCGAGGGTGCGGATGCCCCGGTCGCGGACCGCGGCTTCCATGCATTTCATGCGGATGCCCATGTACGGGGCCGCGGTGCCGTTCTCGTACGCCTCGGCGACGATCCGGGCCGCGCGGGCCGCCGTGGCGTCCTCCTCGGCGTCCGGGCGGCTGCCGTAGCCGTCCTCGAAGTCGACGCGCAGGTCTTCGACGGGTTCGCGTTCCAGCTTGGCCCGGACGCGGTCGTACACGGGTCCGGCGAGTTCGTCGGCGAGGCCGAGGACGGCGGCGAAGGAGGCGGCGTCGGGGGCGTGTTCGTCGAGGGCGGCGAGGGCACGGTCGCCCCAGGAGCGGACGGTGTCGGCGGCGAAGGCGTCGCCGGGGACGTACACGGTATGGACGGGCTGGCGGGTGCCGGGGTCTCCTGGATAGCGGCGTTCCAGTTCGGCGTCGACCGGGGCGAGGGAGGCGCCGATCGCTTCGGTGACGGCCCCCGACAGGCTCGTCGTCACCGTGTCCTGCTGACCCTTACCCATCCGACAGCCTCCTGCTTTCCGCAGTACGGAATCAACAATCTGTTGAATGAAGTTATCCGGCGGGCTTCCCGCGGGTCAACACCCTCGTGGACCACGGGACACGCCCCGGCCCCGCCGCGTTCACTCCCGTCCCGGTCTCCCGGGGCAGACTTTCCCGGTTCCTTGTTCCCCTCCGGTGGTGCGCGCCCCGTCCCGACTCGCGAGCGAAGGAGCACACGTGCCCGACTCCAGGAGAGTGACCCGGCGCACCGGGCTGAGAAACGCGGTGGCCGCCGCGGTCGTCCTGCCGCTGCTCACCCAGGCCCGGGCCTCCGCCACCCGGCGGCCCGGCCCCCGCCCCCGTCTCGACGTCATGACCTACAACCTGCGCTTCGCGAGCGACGTCGAGCCGAACAGCTGGCCGGTGCGCCGTCCGGTGATGCGTGAACTCCTGCGCCGTACGTCGCCCCATGTCATCGGCACCCAGGAGGGCCTCTACCAGCAACTCCTCGACATCGAGGCCGACCTCGCGCCGCACTACAAGTGGATCGGCACCGGCAGGGAGGGCGGAAGCGGCGACGAGTCCGTGGCGATCTATTACGACACCCGGCGCCTGGCCCCGCTGGCACACGACACGTTCTGGCTCTCCGACACCCCCCGGGTGATCGCCTCGAACACCTGGGGCGCCGCGCTCCCCCGCATCGCCACCTGGGTGCGCTTCCGCGATCTGCGGGACGGCGGGCGGCAGTTCCACGTTCTCAACACCCACCTGGACCACGCGAGCCAGTACGCGCGCGTACGGGCCGCCGCGCTCGTCGCCGAACGGATCGCGCGGTTCGATCCGTCCCTGCCGTGCCTGGTCACCGGGGACTTCAACGCGCCGGCGCACCGGAACGAGGTCTACGACATCCTGCTGGGCGCCGGACTCACGGACACCTGGGACACGGCCGCCTCGCGGAGCCCGCTCTACGCGACCTTCCACGGCTACGCCCCGCTGACGCCGGACGGCGACCGCATCGACTGGATCCTGGCCGGCCCCGGCACCGAGGTGGCCCGGGCGTCGATCGACACCTTCTCGCTGCACGGCCAGTTCCCGAGCGACCATCTGCCCGTACGGGCCTCACTGACCCTGGGATGACGAGCTTCGCCGCCCCGGGACGGACGAAGGCCCCCGCGACCGGTGCGGTCGCGGGGGCCTTCCTCAGCGCTTGGGGATCAGCCCTTGCGGGACTTGATCTCCTCGGTGAGCTGCGGGACGACGTCGAAGAGGTCGCCGACCACTCCGTAGTCGACCAGGTCGAAGATCGGCGCCTCGGCGTCCTTGTTGATCGCGACGATCGTCTTCGAGGTCTGCATGCCGGCGCGGTGCTGGATGGCGCCGGAGATGCCGGAGGCGATGTAGAGCTGGGGCGACACCGACTTGCCGGTCTGGCCGACCTGGTTGGTGTGCGGGTACCAGCCGGCGTCGACCGCGGCACGCGAGGCGCCCACGGCGGCACCGAGCGAGTCGGCGAGGTTCTCGATGACCGAGAAGTTCTCGGCGCCGTTGACGCCACGGCCGCCGGAGACGACGATCGCGGCCTCGGTCAGCTCGGGACGGCCGGTCGACTCGCGCGGGGTGCGGGCGGTGACCTTGGTGCCGGTGGCCTTGTCGGAGAAGGTGACCGCGAGGGCCTCGACGGCGCCGGCGGCCGGGGCGGCCTCCACGGCGGCCGAGTTCGGCTTGACCGTGATGACCGGGGTGCCCTTGGAGACACGGGACTTGGTGGTGAAGGAGGCGGCGAACGCGGACTGCGTGGCCACCGGACCCTCGTCACCGGCCTCCAGGTCGGTGGCGTCGGTGATGATGCCCGAGCCGATGCGGACCGCGAGGCGGGCCGCGATCTCCTTGCCCTCGGCGGAGGACGGGACGAGCACCGCGGCCGGGGAGACGGCCTCGTACGCGGCCTGGAGCGCGTCCACCTTCGGCACGACAAGGTAGTCGGCGTACTCGGCGGCGTCGTGCGTGAGGACCTTCACCGCACCGTGCTCGGCGAGCGCGGCGGCGGTGTTCTCGGCACCGGAGCCGAGGGCGACGGCGACGGGCTCGCCGATGCGGCGGGCCAGCGTCAGCAGTTCGAGGGTGGGCTTGCGGACGGCACCGTCCACGTGGTCGACGTAGACGAGAACTTCAGCCATGGGAATGCTCTCCTGCGGATTGCGAAGTCTGAGGGGCGGTAAGCGGGGTGGGCCGCGGCGACGGTCCGGGGGCACGCCCCGGACCCTCGGCGACTAGATGAACTTCTGGCCCGCGAGGAACTCAGCGAGCTGCTTGCCGCCCTCGCCCTCGTCCTTGACGATCGTGCCGGCGGTGCGCGCCGGACGCTCGGTGGCGGTGTCGACCTTGGTCCACGCACCCTCGAGACCGACCTCGTCCGCCTCGATGTCGAGGTCGGACAGGTCCCAGGACTCCACCGGCTTCTTCTTGGCGGCCATGATGCCCTTGAACGACGGGTAACGCGCCTCGCCCGACTGGTCGGTGACCGACACGACCGCGGGGAGGGAGGCCTCGAGCTGCTCGGAGGCGGTGTCGCCGTCACGGCGGCCCTTGACCACGCCGTCCTCGACGGAGACCTCGGAGAGCAGGGTGACCTGCGGGACACCGAGGCGCTCGGCCAGCAGCGCCGGGACGATGCCCGCGGTGCCGTCGGTGGAGGCCATGCCGGAGACGACCAGGTCGAAGCCGGCCTTCTCGATCGCCTTGGCCAGCACCAGCGAGGTGCCGACGGCGTCGGTGCCGTGCAGGTCGTCGTCCTCGACGTGGATGGCCTTGTCGGCACCCATGGACAGCGCCTTGCGCAGCGCGTCCTTGGCGTCCTCGGGGCCGACGGTCAGCACGGTGATCTCGGCGTCGTCCGCGTCCTCGGCGATCTGCAGCGCCTGTTCGACGGCGTACTCGTCGAGTTCGGACAGCAGGCCGTCCACGTCGTCACGGTCGACGGTCAGGTCATCGGCGAAGTGCCGGTCGCCAGTGGCGTCGGGCACGTACTTCACAGTGACAACGATCCTCAAGCTCACGCCGGCTCTCCTACTGCATCGTCATTTCTGGGCTGCCTTCTTTCAGGCAGCATAGGCGCCTGAAGCGGCCGATCCCGGTCGGGGCGGCCCGCGCTCCGAACGAAATATTACTCACCAGTACACCCAGTGGGCGCACACTAAGCAAGCGCTTTGGACTGTGACCTTCGCAACGCTGCGTAACCGGCGAGTAGAACCGGTGAGTAGCAAACCCACTGCCCCCGGCCTGCGGGTTCAGTCACGCAGGCCGTTGAACCGCCCCTGGTGGTACAGCAGGGGGCTGCCCGCGCCCGAGTGATCGCCCAGCACGACCTCCGCCAGGACGATCCGATGGTCGCCGGCGGGCACCCGCACCACGACACGGCACACCAGCCAGGCCAGGACGCCGTCCAGTACGGGAACTTCCTCGGGCCCCTTACGCCAACGGGTGGGCGCGCCGAACCGGTCGGCGCCGCTGCGGGCGAAGGTGGCGGCCAGCTCCCGCTGGTGTTCGCCGAGCACGTGGACGCCGACGTGCCCGGCCTCGGATATCGCGGGCCAGCTCGACGCGCCGGTGCCGATGCCGAAGGAGACGACCGGGGGCTCGGCCGAGACCGAGGTGAGCGAGGTGGCGGTGAAGCCGACGGGACCGCGGGCACCCGAGGCGGTGATCACGGCCACACCGGCCGCGTGACGCCGGAACACCGATCGCAGCAGATCGGGTGATGCGGGCCGTGGGGTGCCGAGGCCGGGCGTGGCCGTCATGGAGCTGTCCTTCTGCGAGTGCCGGCGTGAGGTTCGCGCCGCTCGGGCGGAACCGGGGGCGGGAGACGGTCCTTGGCCGGTCAACAGCCCGGACCGCGCGCGCCCGCGGTGCGGGGCGGGTCCGTGTCGGCGAGCTCGGGGAGAAGGCTGTGCGGTGACATACGGTCAGGCTGACGAGAGGCGGCGGGCGCAGTCAAGGGCGTACGCGCATGTGGGAGATGCCTCACCATGATCGCCACCGGTCAGACGGCCTCGCCGAGCGCCGCGATGACGTCCGCCTTGCGCGGCTGCCCCGCCGCGCGCCGCACGATCAGTCCGTCGGCGTCGAGCACGAGCACCGTGGGTGTCTTGAGGATGCCGAGATCGCGTACGAGGTCCAGGTGGTCCTCGGCGTCGATCTCCACGTGCGACACGCCGGGGACCATGCCGGCCACCTCGCCCAGCACCCGCCGGGTGGCCCGGCAGGGGGCGCAGAAGGCGCTGGAGAACTGCAGGAGCGTGGCCCGTTCCCCGAGGGCCTGCCCCAGCTCCGCCGCGCCGAGCCGCTTTCCTCCGTCGCGCCCGCTCACCCGCACCCTCCCGCTCCGCCGCCGGTGCAGCACTCCGAAGACGCTCGCCGCCGCGAGCACCACCACGCACACCACAAGTCCGCTCATCACATGCACAAGCATTCACGAGACCGCAAAGATTCCCGGGGCCGGGAGGCGTCGTTCGTGCGGAATGCTTGATTCATGGACATCGATGCGAGAGGGCCGCGGTTCGGCGCGGCGGTGACGGCGGTCGTGCTGGCGGTCACGCTGATCACCGGGAGCGTCTGGCTGCTGGCGTGGCAGACGCTGGCGTTCGCGCTGGGCGCGGCGGGCGGCGTGACGCGCTCGCCGTACGGCTGGGTCTTCAGGAAGGCCGTACGGCCGCGGCTCGGCCCGCCGAGCGAGTTCGAGGCGCCGGAGCCGCCGCGGTTCGCGCAGGCGGTCGGGCTCGGCTTCGCGGTGGTGGGTCTGATCGGCTGGACCGTGGGGCCGGGGTGGCTCGGGTCGGCGGCCACCGCGTGCGCCCTCGCGGCGGCGTTTCTCAATGCGGCGTTCGGGTACTGCCTCGGATGTGAGATGTACCTGCTCGTACGGCGTGTGACGGTACGCGCAAAGTAAAGGCGTGTTAAAACCCCGAGGTGGATCAAGGGGCGACGTGACGAGGATCTCGCCGCTACCCGGCACCAGGACTGGCCACCCGTCCGTTCTTCGGGCACGATCTGCGCATTGCCGTAAACCTACGGCAGCGTAACTTTCCCGCCGGGAGACCCCTTCCCAGGCAGAGAGAAGGGTCCACCCCGTCCATGGCAGAGCTTGTCTACCGTCCCGTCGTCGGCCTCGCCCAGACACTGTTCAAGGCGTGGGACCTCAAGATCGACTGCCAGGGATCGGAGAACATTCCGCGCTCGGGCGGTGCCGTGCTGGTCAGCAACCACATCAGCTACCTGGACTTCATCTTCGACGGTCTGGCCGCTCTGCCGCAGAAGCGCCTGGTGCGCTTCATGGCGAAGGAGTCGGTCTTCCGCCACAAGATCTCCGGTCCGCTGATGCGGGGCATGAAGCACATCCCGGTGGACCGCGCCCAGGGCGAGACGGCGTACCAGCACGCGCTGGAGTCGCTGCGTTCCGGTGAGATCGTCGGCGTCTTCCCCGAGGCGACCATCTCGCAGTCGTTCACCCTGAAGAGCTTCAAGTCCGGTGCAGCGCGCATGGCCCAGGAGGCCGGCGTACCGCTCATCCCCATGGCTCTGTGGGGCACGCAGCGGCTGTGGACCAAGGGCCACCCGCGCAACTTCAAGCGCAGCCACACCCCGATCACCATCCGGGTCGGCGAGCCGGTGGAGGCCCCGAAGGACCAGTACGCGGGCGCCATCACGCGGCGGCTGCGCGAGCGGGTCCAGGAGCTGCTCGAATCGGCCCAGCGCGCCTATCCCGTACGCCCCAAGGGTCCGGATGACACCTGGTGGATGCCGGCCCACCTCGGCGGCACCGCGCCGACCCCCGAAGAGGTGCGCGCGGCCGAGGCCCGCTGACCCCTCCCCCTCCGGCCGTGAGGGACGCTTCCCCGCCTCACAGCGCGAGGGGAAGCGTCCTGAGCAGGGACGCCCGGCCCGGGGCCGCTTTCATGGCGCCGATGACGGCCGGGTGCGGTGCGGCGTACAGCCCCGGATAGTCCTGCTCGCCGAGGTCCGGGTCGGGCGCAAAGGCGAGCCGTTCGCCGTCGAGCGAGAAATGGGCGTCGACCCCGGGCTTGTTGCCCCGCGGGTCCTGCCGGTGCCAGGCGCCGTCGAGGCGTACGGCCACGAGCCCGTGCAGCACCTCGAACCTCTGGTAGCAGAACGCGGTGGGGATGTCCTCGGCCCGCAGGAGCGCGGCGAGCGCGTGGGCCTTGGCGTGACAGATGCCGGTGCGCTGCTCCAGGACGTCGGAGGCACGCCAGGTGACCCTCGGGTCACCGGAATCGATCGAGTGCGGGATGGTGTCCCGAACGAACTCGAACGCCGACCGCGCATAGGCATACGAGTCGACGGATCCCTTGGCGAGCCGTGCGGCCGTCTCGCGGACGAGTGGATGGTGATGGTCGACCACCTCGTCGGCGGCCAGATAAGCGGACAGGTCGCTTGTCTCCTGGATCAGCTCCATGCCCGTAGAGCATAGGAATGCGACCACCCGAGAGTCAATGACTTTTCGGATGGTCGCATATCTATGCACTCTGTTCGGTGCTGGCCCCGCTACTGCTGGGCCATCTCCTCCTTGAGCGCGGCGACGAACCCGTCGACGTCGTCCTCGGTGGTGTCGAAGGCGCACATCCAGCGGACGTCGCCCGCCGCCTCGTCCCAGAAGTAGAAGCGGAAGCGCTTCTGGAGTCGCAGGCTGACGTCGTGCGGGAGCCGCGCGAAGACCGCGTTGGCCTGGACCGGGTAGAGGATCTCCACTCCGTGCACGGCGCGGACGCCCTCGGCCAGGCGCTGGGCCATCTCGTTGGCGTGCCGGGCGTTGTGCAGCCACAGATCCTTGGCCAGCAGCGCCTCCAACTGCACCGACACGAAACGCATCTTGGAGGCGAGCTGCATCGACAGCTTGCGCAGGTGCTTCATGTGGCTGACGGCGTCCTGGTTGAGGACGACGACCGCCTCACCGAACAGCGCCCCGTTCTTGGTGCCGCCCAGGGACAGGATGTCCACGCCGACCGCGTTGGTGAACGTCCGCATCGGGACGTCCAGGGAGGCGGCCGCGTTGGATATCCGGGACCCGTCCAGGTGCACCTTCATGCCGTGCGCGTGGGCGTGGTCGCAGATCGCGCGGATCTCCTCGGGCGTGTAGAGCGTGCCCAGTTCGGTGTTCTGGGTGATCGAGACGACCTGCGGCATCGCGCGGTGCTCGTCGTCCCAGCCGAACGCCTGCCGGTCGATCAGTTCGGGCGTGAGCTTGCCGTCCGGCGTGGGCACCGTGAGCAGCTTGAGGCCGCCCATGCGCTCGGGGGCGCCGCCCTCGTCGACGTTGATGTGCGCGCTCTCCGCGCAGATCACCGCGCCCCAGCGGTCGGTGACCGCCTGGAGCGCGACCACGTTCGCGCCGGTGCCGTTGAAGACCGGGAAGGCCTCCGCGCCGGCACCGAAGTGACTGCGGATGATCGTCTGGAGGTTGTCCGTGTACGCGTCCTCGCCGTAGGCGACCTGGTGCCCGCCGTTGGCCAGGGCCAGGGCGGCGAGCACCTCGGGGTGGGCCCCCGCGTAGTTGTCGCTGGCGAAGCCGCGGACGGCCGGGTCGTGATGACGGCGGGCGTCGGTCTTCGGAGGGTTCACGGCTTCTCGGTCAGCCACAGGCGCTTTCCGTTCACTTCGGCGGCGGGCTTGTCCCAGACGCCGACGATGGACTCGGCCAGTTCCGTGACGTCCGTGAAGCCCGCGAACTTCGCGTTCGGTCGCTCGGCGCGCATCGCGTCGTGCACCAACGCCTTCACGACCAGGATGGCAGCGGCGGAGGTCGCGCCGTCGGCGCCCTCGGCGATGCCGGCCTTGCGGAAGTAGTCCGCCATGGCCAGGGTCCAGGCCTCGGCGGCGGCCTTGGCCGCGGAGTAGGCGGCGTTGCCCGCGGTGGGGTTGCTCGCGCCCGCGGCGCTGATCAGGACGTACCGGCCGCGCTCGCTGGCCTGCAGCGCCTCGTGGAAGGCCAGCGTGGTGTGCTGCACCGTGCGGATCAGCAGGAGTTCGAGCAGGTCCCAGTCGTCGAGGACCGTCTTGGTGAAGGTCTCGCTGCCGCGCCAGCCGCCGACGAGGTGGACGAGCCCGTCCACCCGGCCGAAGTCCTTCTGGATGCGCGCGGACCAGTCACGCGTGGACTGGAGGTCCAGCAGGTCGACGGTGTCGCCGACGACCGTGGAGCCGCCGTGCGCGTAGCGGGCCGCGTCGACGGCCTCCGCCAGCCGCTCCGCGTCGTTGTCCGCGCCGATGACGGTCGCGCCGGCTTCGGCCAGCCTGAGCAGCGCCGCCCGGCCGGCGGGTCCACCCGCGCCCGCCACCGCGATCACCGCACCGCTGAGAGCCCCGTTCCCCATGGTCTTCGCCTCCTGAGCAATGTTCTCGCTACCGCGGTCGGTCACGCGGCGACCCGCTCGGAGCCGGCCGCGGTGATGCCCTTGGTGGAGGCGATCACGTTCTTCAGCTTCTTGGAGAGCGCCTCATAGAACATGCTCAGGGGAAACTCGTCCGGAAGCACGTCGTCGACGAGCTTGCGCGGCGGCAGGGACAGGTCGAGGGCGTCGGGACCCTTGGCCCAGCGGGAGCCGGGGTGCGGGGCGAGGTAGGTGGAGACGAGCTCGTACGCCTTGAACCAGTGGACGAGCTTGGGGCGGTCGATGCCGGCTCGGTAGAGCTCCTCGATCTCGGAGCAGAGCTGGTTGGTGACCTGCGGGGCGCGCTGCCAGTCGATGTGCAGCTTGTTGTCGGTCCAGCGGACGACGTCGTGCTTGTGCAGGTAGGCGAAGAGGAGCTGGCCGCCCAGACCGTCGTAGTTGCGCACGCGGTCGCCGGTGAGCGGGAAGCGGAACATACGGTCGAAGAGGACGGCGTACTGCACGTCACGGCCGTGCTCGTTGCCCTCGGCCTCCAGCTTCACGGCCTCCTTGAAGGCGGTGAGGTCGCAGCGCAGCTCCTCCAGGCCGTACATCCAGAACGGCTGGCGCTGCTTGATCATGAAGGGGTCGAACGGCAGGTCGCCATGGCTGTGGGTGCGGTCGTGGACCATGTCCCAGAGCACGAAGGCCTTCTCGCAGCGCTCCTGGTCGTGGACCATGGCGGCGATGTCCTCGGGCAGTTCGAGGCCCAGGGTGTCCACGGCGGCCTCGGTGACGGCGCGGAAGCGGGCGGCCTCGCGGTCGCAGAAGATGCCACCCCAGGAGAATCGTTCCGGCGCCTCGCGCACGGCGATGGTCTCCGGGAAGAGGACGGCCGAGTTGGTGTCGTACCCGGCGGTGAAGTCCTCGAACGTGATGCCGCAGAACAGCGGGTTGTCGTAGCGGGTGCGCTCCAGCTCGGCCAGCCACTCGGGCCACACCATGCGCAGCACGACCGCTTCGAAGTTGCGGTCCAGGTTGCCGTTCTGGGTGTACATCGGGAAGACGACCAGGTGCTGGAGGCCGTCCTCGCGGTTCGCGGCGGGCTGGAAGGCCAGCAGCGAGTCCAGGAAGTCGGGCACCTCGAAGCCGCCGTCGGCCCAGCGGCGCAGGTCCTTGACGAGCGCCTCGTGGTACGCGGCGTCGTGGGGCACGAGCGGCGAGAGCGCGTCTATCGCCTCGGCCACCCGGCGCACGACCGCCTCGACGTCTGCGGCGGCGGGGGCGCCGTCCGCCTGGAGGTCGATGGAACCGTCAGCGGACTGCCAGGGCCGAATCTGCTCCACGGCAGCCTTGAGCACGGGCCACGCCGGGTGCTCCACCACCCTGGCCACGGGAGGAACCCGCTCCTCCGAACCCACCTGCACAAGAACTTCCGTCATGTCCCATCCTCCACAGGAAAACCTCGCGTATGGACACCGTATGTATGCGAGGTTCCGTTACGCAAGAGGAAAGCCGGGAGATTATCCTGCGCACCCCCCGTCTTCACCGCTCTTTTTCCTGTCTGACACCGTCCATGCGATGACATGCGCCACAGCTTCCCGGGCGGCACGGGCGTCGGCCGGAACCTCCGGACAGCCGAACGGCCGGTGGAACACACCCCGTTGGCCGCTCCCGGCGACCCGTGCCACGGCTTCCCCGGCCACCTCTTTGCGCCCCTTCCCGCAGACTGGTGGTGTACGCGTGGCCCTCGTCACGCCGAGGGTCTCCGGGCCCCGGTCATGGTGAGGTTCGCCGGGCCCCGGTCATGGTGGGGTTCGCCGGGCCTCTGGTCCCGTCCGTGCTCGCGGTGCGGCGCCCGTCCCGGCGCTCCCGCCGCGCCGTGTGAATCCGACACTCCCATTGCACGGCGTAGGAACGGGTACACAGCACAGCCAGGCCATTAGGCTGCGGCCTGCCGCGTGGCCGCCCGTCGGAACCACGCGCGAGCCGAGCCGCCGTCGACGGAAGCGAGTCGAATCTTGAACTTCCTCACCATCGGTCACCGCGGAGTGATGGGTGTCGAGCCCGAGAACACCCTCCGTTCCTTCATCGCCGCCCAGAACGCGGGCCTCGACCTCATCGAACTCGATCTGCATCTGAGCAAGGACGGCGCCCTCGTCGTCATGCACGACGCCGAAGTGGACCGTACGACCGACGGCACGGGGCCGATCGCCGACAAGACGCTCGCGGAGCTGCGCACGCTCGACGCGGGCCACGGCGAGCGCGTCCCCGTGTTCGAGGAGGTCCTGGAGGCGGTCAGGACGCCGTTGCAGGCAGAGATCAAGGACGTGGCGGCGGCCAGGGCGCTCGCCGAGGTGATGCACCGCAAGGACCTCGTCGGACGGGTGGAGGTGTCGTCGTTCCACGACGAGGCGATCGCCGAGATCGCCCGGCTGGTGCCGGGCGTCCGTACCGCGCTGATCGCGAGCCGCTACGGGACCGACGTGGTGGACCGCGCCGTCGAGGCCGGTGCCGCGACCGTCTGCCTGAACATCCGCAGGCTGAGCCTGGAGGTCGTCGAGCACGCCCGCAAGGCCGACCGGAAGATCATCGGCTGGGTCGTGAACACCCAGGACCACCTCCGGCTGGTGCGCGCTCTGGAGCTCGACGGCGCCACGACCGACTACCCCGAGATCAAGCGCACGGGCCGTTTCACGGCGTAGCCGGACGAAGCCGGGCCCGCGCCGTTCGAGGCGATGTTCGCGAGGTTCGCGGGCCGTCCGACGGCCGCTCGGCGGGGACGCGCCGAGCGGCCCGACCGGCGGCCGTGGTCGATGCCCCGGCCCCCGTCCGGGCCGGGAGGGCTCGGCCGCCGAGCGAGGTCGGACGAGTGGGTGCAGGCGGGTGGGTTCGGACGCGTGGGTTCAGGCGAGCGGGTGCAGGCGGGTGGGTTCCGACGAGCAGGTTCAGACGAGCGGCTTGACCAGCAGTTCGAAGCGCAGGTCGTCGCGCTGCGGGACACCGAAGCGCTCGTCGCCGTACGGGAAGGGCGTCATCCGGCCCGTACGGCGGTATCCGCGCCGCTCGTACCAGGCGATGAGGTCCTCGCGCACGGAGATCACGGTCATGTGCATCTCCGTGGCGCCCCACACCTCGCGGACCGTCCGCTCCGCCTCCGCGATGATCACCTTGCCGAGCCCGCCGCCCTGGAGCGCGGGGCTGACCGCGAACATGCCGAAGTAGGCGTGGTCGCCGCGGTGCTCGAGCTGGCAGCAGGCGACGAGCGCGCCGTCCCGCTCTACGGTCAGCAGCCGGCTGTCGGGTGCCTCGACGATGGCGCGGACCGCGTCGGCGTCCGTCCGCTGACCGTCGAGGATGTCCGCCTCCGTGGTCCAGCCGGCCCGGCTGGAGTCACCTCGGTACGCCGACTCGACCAGCGCGACCAGCGCGTCCACATCGCTGTCGACGGCGTCGCGGAAGGTCAGTCCGGTGGCGGCGGCGGTTTCCATGGCGGCGGTTCTCCGATCGGTGACACGGCAGGGCACGCCCGAGCGTAACGCTCCCCCGGGAGCGGACCGACAGGTCCCGTGGCCTGTCGGGTCCTAGGCTCCGGGGCATGGTGCATGTACTGAGCAGCCGGACCCTCCTTCGCCCGACCGATCCGGAGCGTTCCCGCGTCTTCTACGGTGAGCGGCTCGGCCTCGCCGTGTACCGCGAGTTCGGCACCGGGCCCGAGCGCGGAACCGTGTACTTCCTCGGCGGCGGTTTCCTGGAGGTCGCCGGGCGCTCCGAGACGCCACCCTCCCCCGCGCTGAAGCTCTGGCTCCAGGTCGCGGACATCGCGGCGGCCCACGAGGAGCTGACGGCCGCCGGTGTCGAGGTGGTGCGCGGGCCCGTGCGGGAGCCGTGGGGGCTGATCGAGATGTGGATCGCGGACCCGGACGGGACCGAGATCGTGATCGTCGAGATCCCGGCCGACCATCCCCTGCGTCACCGGCCCTGAGGCCCCCGGGCCGGTGTGTCCCGATGGCCGGTGCTCCACGGCAGGCTTAGCGTGCTGAGGGAACTCGCTGCGGAAGGAACGTCATGAAGCTCGACAGGCCCGTGCCCGGCGGACCCTGCTGGACAGAGCTCGGCACCGACGATCTGGAGGGCGCCAAGGCCTTCTACGCCGATCTGTTCGGCTGGCGCCCCGAGACGGACCCGCGCCCGGAGGCGGGCGGGTACACCGTCGCCCACCTGGGGGACGCGGCCGTCGCGGCGATGACCCCGATCTACCAGGAGTCGCAGCCCGTCGCCTGGAACGTGTCCTTCGGCGTCACCGACGTGGACGCGACCGCTGCCGCCGTGCAGGCCGCCGGCGGAACCCTCGCCCTCGCTCCGATGGACGTGCTCGACGTGGGCCGTTTCGCGGTCGCCTTCGACCCGGGCGGCGCCGTGTTCCAGATGTGGCAGGCGCGGGCCTTTCCCGGTGCGGGTCTGTTCAACGCCCCCGGCTCGCTCGGCTGGGTGGAACTCCTGACCCGGGCCCCGGACCGGGTGACCGAGTTCTACACGACGGTGTTCGGCTGGACCGTGAAGCCCTCGCCGCACTACCCGCAGTGGGGCATCGACGGCGCCGACTTCGGCGGCATGGTCACGATGGACGAGAACTTCGCGCACGAGGTCCCCTCGCACTGGCTGCCCTACTTCGCCGTCGAGGACGTGGACGAGACGGCGAACGCGGTCCTCATGGCGGACGGCCACCTGCTGATGGAGCCCGTCTCCCAGCCGGGCGGCCACCGCCGCCTGGCCGTCGCCCGGGACAGACAGGGCGCGGCCTTCGGGATCTACGCGGACGGCGGCGCGAAGGGCTGATCCGGGGAATCCACGCGGAGGCCCGAAGGGCCGACCCGAGGGGACCGACCCGAGGCGGCCGACCCGACCCGAGGGGTCTGCCTGCTCTGCGGCCCCGGCCCGGTCAGGCGCGGGGCAGTCGCAGCCGGCCTTCGAGCTGCCCGAGCAACTCGCCCAGGAGTCCGGCCAGTTCACGCCGACGCTCCTCGTCGATGCCGGACAGGACACCGCTCTCGTAGGCGAGTTGATCGGGGAGGACGGCGTCGACGAGGTCCCGTCCGGCGTCGGTCAGCCGGACGTGTGCGACACGCCGGTCCCGGGTGTCGCCGCGCCGCTCGACGAGACCGCGTTCGGTGAGCTGCTTGAGCCGCTTGGTCACGGCCGCGCCCGAGGAGAAGGTCTCGCGGGCGATGTCGCTGGGGGTCAGCTCGTGCCCGGTGCGGCGCAGCGTCCCGAGCACGTCGAACTCTGGGCGGGTGAGCCCGGCCCGGCGCAGGGGCGCGTCCTCGGCCTGCTGGAGGAGTGCGGCACAGCGGTTGACCCGCCCGATGACCTCCATGGGCCCGGTGTCGAGGTCGGGCCGCACGTTCTCCCACTGCCGCACGACGGCCGCCACGGTGTCACCGGCGACGGAGGCGCCGGGGGACCGCTCGGCGGGGCTGCCGACGGAAGGCTCCCCGTGCGACGCCGGCTCACGGTCCGTCGCCGGATCACCGTCCGTCGCCGGATCGCCGCCCCGGGCCGGGTCGCCCTCCGCCGCTCTCCGCCCGTCCGCTGTCGTCATGCCTGTGCGCCCTCCCAGCAGTGCAGTCCCTGGCGTCGTACCGTCGCGGCGAGCGTACGGTGTCCGGCCTGCTCGGCCCGCATCACCCGCTCCTCCGGCAGGGCGTGCTTCCACCATTCGCCCGCGGCGGCGTCCGCGACGGAGCGCAGGTGGACGACGGCGGCGGACAGTCCGCGGCGGGCCGATTCCAGGGCGCCGGGCTCGGGCCGCTCCTCGGCGAGCAGTGCGGCGGCGTGTTCCTGGGCCCGCCCCACGGCGGAGAGCGCCTCCTCGATCCGGTCACCGGCCCGCCGGTTGGTCACGGCGACGGCCGCGAGGAACCCGACGACCGCTCCGACGAGGGTGTCCAGGACCCGGTCGGTCATCAGCTCGCCGGGCCGCTGGGTGTGCGCGAACTCGGTGATGAGCAGGGCCATGGGGGTCACGCAGACACTGCCGAGCCAGTAGTTGCGGCCGATCAGCGCCTCGGCGCCGAAATTCAGGGCGAGGCAGCACAGGACGAGGGCCGCCTGGCCGACGTGGGCGAGCGGGACGAGGACGGCGAAGACGGCGACGCCGACGAGGTTGCCTGTCACGCGCTGGACTCCACGGCTCCAGGTAAGGGTGACGTTGGCCTGGTAGAGGGAGGCGGCGGTGACCAGGGCCCAGTAGGGGCGGCCGACACCGAACGCGAGTGAGACGTATCCGGCGAGGGCGCAGCCGAGCGCGGTGCGCAGGGCGACGGGGGCGAGCGGGCCGAGCCGGGCGAGCAGGCGCGGTTCCCCGAAGGCGAGGGCGGCCTCGACGCCGAGAAGCTCGTCCGCGGCGTCCCCGAGCCCGTCGGGGCACGGGACGGGTCCGGTGCCGGAGAGTGCGCGGGCCCAGCCGCGCAGCCGTCCGGGATCCGTGTCGGCGGGTGCGGCGAGCGCGACCTCGGCCCGTACGACGAGCCGTTCGAGAGCGCGCCGGGGTTCGCTGCGGGCTCCGGTGGACAGCAGTGACTGCCAGGCGGCGTGGACGGCGGCGGCCGCGGCGGCGCGGGCACGGGGGTCGTCGGGGGCGTCGACGGACACGGCCGCGGCGTTCAGCGCGTGCGCGGTGGCGCGCCGTTCCGGGCCGTGCGGGCGTACGAGCCCGGGTGCCATGCCGACGATCCAGGCCCAGGCCCCCGCCGCCGCGCCCAGTGCGAGGTGGCCCGGCACCTGGCCGAGGCTCTGCGGCACGAACAGGGACGCCGAGGAGATGAAGGCGAGGACGACATGGCCCGGCGGGCCGATGCGCGTGGCGTCGCACAGGATCTTCTGCGTGGCGGCCAGCAGCGCGCCGACGGTGACCAGCACGACGGCGTTCGTCGTGAGCGAGGCCGTGACGAGCGCGACGCCCAGTCCGCCGAGCATCCCGGCCACCACCCAGGCGAGGGCCCGGGCCCGGGCGGCGTAGGGACGGCTGTGGGCGTAGAGCGCGCAGAGCGACCCGGCCATGGTGTACATCGCCAGGTCCAGCCGGCCGAGTGCCAGCAGGGTGAGGTTCGGCGGGGCGACCGCGACGACGACGCTCAGGGCGGGCTTGAACCAGATGTCCGAGGGCCTGCCGAGACGCAGCGCGCCGGCCAGCGGGAGCCGGCGGGCGGGCGATGGACGGGGAGGGGTCGCACTGCTCATTCCACAACCTTAGCAGGTGTTTTATCTGTAAATTAGTTTCTCCGACCGCCTCCCACCTGCGACGCACCCCCGCACGCTCCCCCGTGTACACCCCTGCGCTCGCTTGCGCCCCGGCCGGCCGGGGCATGCCCTGACCGACCGCCCGATGTCCGGCACCGCTGCCCGGCACCTTCCGCCCGGCATCGCGTGTCCTGCGTCGCGTGTCCGAGGTCGTCTTGCGGGGAGGTACGCGGTGCACGGACCGGCTTCACCCGGCTGGCTGCTCGTCGCGCTGTGCGCGGCGACCGGGGCCTACTGCCTGCTGCGGATGCGCAGCCCGGTCGACGAACAGCGCCGCACCGCGGGCGGCGAGGCCCTCATGGGGTTCGGCATGGCCGCGATGGCCGTACCGGCGGCCGTGGTGACCCCGCCGCGCTGGGCCTGGTTCGTGTGCACGGCCGTCTTCGGCGTCGCCGCGCTGCGCGCGCTGTGGACGGCCCGCGGCGGCGGACACCATCTGCACCATCTGATGGGCACGGTCGCGATGGTCTACATGGCCGCGGTGATGACCACCGCCCCCGCCCACCACGCCCACGGCGGCACCGGCGTCCCCGTCCTCACCGGGGCGCTCCTGCTGTACTTCACCGCCTACGTACTCCGCTCCGGCGCCCGCCTCCTGCCCCTGGCCGTCGCGTCGGGGCCCGTCGCGAGCGGCCCGCCCGCGGGTGCCGTCGGCTGGGGAGACCGCCCCGAACTCTCCCGGGCCTGCCGCCTGTCGATGGGGATCGCGATGCTGGCGATGCTGATCACACTCTGAGGCCCGTTCGTCCGCTACGCACCCGTGGCGTACGTCACTTGGGGTCGCGGGGCGTATCCAGCGGCGGGCCCCGCTCATAGGCTTCGGCCATGATGGTCCCCGCGGCACTGTTGCTGCTCGGCGCCCTTGCCTCCGTGGTCGCTCCGCGACTGCTCGCACGGGCAGACTGGCCGGACCGGGAACCCGTGGTCGCCCTGTGGGTGTGGCAATGCGTGGTGGCGGCCGTCCTGCTGTGCTGCGTCCTGTCGATGACACTGAGCGCGTCAGCCGCCTGGGTGGCCGTGCGCGGACCTGTCTTCGGCGGCGCACCGGCGGCGGTCGTCGAAGCCTATGCGCCGAGAGCGGGCGCCCCCTGGGCCGCGGCCACGGCGGTGGCCCTCGCATGCGGCGGCGCCTGGACCGCGGCGATGCTGGCACGCGAGATCGTACGGGCGCGGACGCGCCGTCGGCAGAACCGGTCCGAACTCCTGGTGCGGGCACCGCTGTTGCCCGGCGAGGAGGGCGGCACCGCCGGCCGTCTCGTCGTCCTGGAGGGGGAACGCCCCGACGCCTGGTTCCTGCCCGGCGCCGCTCCCCGACTGGTCATCACCACAGCCGCGTTGCGCCGCCTCAAGGGACGCCAACTGGACGCCGTACTCGCCCATGAGCAGGGCCACGCGCGGGCCCGGCACGACTGGCTGCTGCACTGTTCGGCCGCGCTGGCCAACGGGTTTCCGCAGGTTCCCGTGTTCGCCGCGTTCCGCGACGAGATGCACCGGCTGGTCGAACTCGCCGCCGACGACGTGGCGTCGCGCCGGTTCGGACGGCTCACGATCGCTCTCGCCCTGGTCGAACTCAACGAGGACCGGGGCGTGTTCGGACCCGGCCCGGCGAGCCCCGGCGCGCATCTCCCCCAGCGGGTGGACCGCCTCCTCACACCGCGGGACCGGCTCCCGGCGGGCCGCCGGCTGCAACTGACGGCGGCAGCCGCGCTGGTGCCGGTGGTCCCCGTCCTCGTGGCGTTCGTACCGGGTCTGCGAGCACTGGGCTAGCCCGTACCACCGAGCCACTCGCCCGGTCGGCGGTATCCGGACTCCCGCGCGGGGGCGGCGGACGAGTGCTTCTTGACCGCCACGGGCCGCGCCGCGAAGGATCTCCCGCATGACCTTCAAGGGTGTGCTCTTCGACTTCTCCGGGACCCTCTTCCGCGTCGAGGACACGGAATCGTGGCTGCGCGCGGTGCTCGTGGAGAGCGGTCACACGCTCCCGGAGCGGGAGTTGGCCGAAAGGGCGCGCGCCCTGGAGGCGGTGGGCGCGCTCGCGGGCGGAGCCCCTCCGACGCTCCCGGTGCCGGATCACCTCCGCGACCTCTGGGCGTCCCGCGACCGCGGTGCCGAGCAGCACCGGGCGGCGTTCACCGGCCTCTCCCGGCAGGTGTCACTGCCCGATCCGGGTCTGCACGACGCTCTCTACGACCGCCAGATGCGACCCGCCGCGTGGCGGCCCTATCCCGACGCCGTCGAGGTGCTCGGCGCGCTGCGCGAGCGGGGTCTGGTCGTCGGGGTGGTCAGCAACATCGGCTGGGACCTGCGGCCCGTCTTCCGCGAGCACGGGCTCGACCCGTATGTCGGGACGTACGTCCTGTCGTACGAGCACGGCGTCCAGAAGCCGGATCCGCGGCTCTTCGCGACGGCCTGCGCCGAACTCGGCATCACCCCGGAGGACACCCTGATGGTCGGCGACGACCGCACGGCGGACGGCGGCGCGGCCGCCCTGGGGTGCGCGGTGCTCTTCGTCGACCATCTGCCGGCGGCGGACCGCCCGGACGGACTGCGGCCGGTGCTCGACCTGGTGGACACGAACTGACGCACCGGAGACAGCCGTTCGGCGTCGCCGGAACACCCGTTCAGGAATCCCGACAAGGAAGCGACGACTTTCGGCCACGAGCAGGCTGGCACCGTCAAGTTCTGGCCAACAAAGGCCAAACGCTTCGCAATGCGGGATCCGTGGCTACGTTGGCGCCTCCGCCACACAGTCCCGAGGTCCGCAATGAAGACAGTGTTCTGGATTCTCCTCGCCGGCTTCCTCACCTGCGTCACCGGCGCCGCTCTCGTCAACACGGCGCGCAGTGACGACAGGGAGACCCTCGTCGGCAACGTCCTGCTGAGTCTGTCGGTCGGCTGGTACATGGTCACCACCTGGCGACGCGCCTACCTGGCCGTGAACCGGCGCACATCCTTCGACGGGATGTCCGGGACGCGGAACGACGCTTCGCGGCGCGAGGACGGCGGCCGTCTCGACGGCACTCCCCCGACGCCCGCTGCCGCGCGTCCGACCTGAGGCGATCCCCCGCGTCGCCCCAGGTCGGCGGCAGCCCGGAACCGACCCGCGAAGGGCCTCGATCCGGACGCGTTGAGTATAGTTGGCTGGCAGCCAGTCAACGCAGGAGTTACAGCATGTCCCCGCGAAGCGCCTCGGTCAATGAAGAGTTGCGGCGGCGCTCCCGGGAGCGCTTGCTGCAAGCCGCGGTCGAGCTCGTCAGCGAGCACGGGTACGACGCCACGACGCTCGGGGACATCGCCGATCGCGCGGGGTCGGCGCGCGGGCTCGTCTCGTACTACTTCCCCGGCAAGCGCCAGCTCCTGCAGTCAGCGGTGCACCGGCTGATGCACCGCACGCTGGAGGAGGCCCTCGAACGCGAACCGCGCAGCGAGGACGGCCGGGAGCGGATGGCCCGGGCCATCGACGCGATCCTCGGCCTCACCCAGGACCAGCCGGTGCTGATGCGGCAGCACATGGCCGGGCTGCTCCAGGCCGAGGGGTTCGTGCAGTGCCCCGAACAGGTGCGGCTCTCCGAACTGCTCGGGGACACCGTGGCACGGTACGGCTCGCAGCAGGTCTCGGCCGACTACCCGATGCTGCGCGCCCTGCTCATGGGCGCGGTCTACTCGGCGCTGGTGCCGGGCGTCCCGATGAAGGTCCCGGTGCTGCGGGCCGAGCTCTTCAAGCGCTACCGGCTGGACTGGGAGATGGGGACGCCGCCGGACGCCGAGGCGTCGAACCGCCCCCGCGAGACGGATCTCTCCCGCTTCTTCGCGACCGATCCGGAGCCCGAGCACGACCCCGAGCGCAAGCCCGAGCCCGAGCCCGCGGACGGTCCGTCCACGTAACCCACGGCTCAAGGGCGTTCGGCCTGACGGTGGGCCCTGCCTGTCGGCGGGCCCGCGCCATGGGCCACCGGCGAGCCGGGCCGCCTCCGTCAGCGGCGCGCGTGACGAGGTGCCAGGAACCCCGCGTCGCGGGCCCCGGCGATCAGCCTGAGGGACTTGCGGCGGCTGTGCCCGGTGGCGTCCATGACCGCGAGCACCGGATCCACTCCGTCCCGCTGCGCCGCCATGTACTCCTCCGCCACCAGCAGACGCCCCTCGGCGCCGCGCGGCCAGGTGGGCCGGGCGCGCCGCGCCTGGCTCTCCCGCTCCTGTTCGGGGCCGGTGCCGAGGCGGCTGCCGCACGCCTCGGACAGGGGTTCCTCGATCCACTCGGCGACGACCGCGAGGTCGTCCAGGGACAGGGGCGGCTCGGCCCGTACGTCCTCGATCGACAGGGCCGTCGCCGAGAGCACCGCGAGCAGGTCGACCCTGGCACCGTCGGCGAAGGCCAGCCGGACGTTGAACCAGGACGTGACGCCCGACGCGGACTCCCGCACTTCCCAGGCGGGCCACACCGACACGTCGCCGTCCGCGCGGCAGCGGTCGGACAGATTAAGAAACGATGCGTCTAGCACATACGGAACGTAACCGCATCATCACATTCCATACGAACGGACACGCGCGTGATCGGCACGCACCGCACCCTGTCAGCGGAGCACCCGGTGGTGCGATCCTGGGAGCACCAGCGATGTCCTGTCAGCGATCTTCCTGATCCCTCGGGTGAGGAGTTCCGCCGTGCTGCGTGTCGCCGTCGTCGGTTCGGGACCCAGCGGGGTCTACAGCGCACAGGGCCTGGTCCAGCGGAGCGGGCCTCCCGACGTCCGCGTCGACGTCCTGGACCGGCTGCCCTGCCCGTACGGCCTGGTGCGCTACGGCGTGGCGCCCGACCACGAGAAGATCAAGTCGCTCCAGAACAATCTGCGGACCGTCCTGGAGGACGAGCGGGTGCGCTTCCTCGGCGGCGTCGAGGTGGGACCCGGCGGTGTGTCCGTGGCGCGGTTGCGGGAGCTGTACCACGCGGTCGTGTACTGCGTCGGCGCCGCCACCGACCGGCATCTCGGCGTACCCGGCGAGGACCTGCCCGGCAGTTGGTCGGCGACCGAGTTCGTCTCCTGGTACAGCGCGCACCCCGACGCCGTGGCCGGTGACTTCGTGGCCGGGGCGCGCTCGGCCGTCGTCATCGGCGTCGGGAACGTGGCGGTCGACGTGACCCGCATCCTGGCCCGCACGGAGCCCGAGCTGAGCCCCACCGACATCCCGCAGGCGGCGCTCGGCGCGCTGGCGGCCAGCGAGGTCACCGAGATCAGCATGGTCGGGCGGCGCGGGCCGTCGCAGGCCCGCTTCACCACGAAGGAACTGCGCGAGCTGGGCGGCCTTCCGGGGGCCGACATCAGCGTGGACGAGGCGGAGCTGGCACTCGATCCGGCCTACCTCGATCCGTCCGGGCTGCCCGCGGCCCAGCGGCGCAACGTGGAGGTCCTCCGGGGCTGGGCGGCCGCCGCGCCACGGGGCCGGCCGCGGCTGATCCGCCCGCGCTTCTTCCTGCGGCCCGTCGAACTCCTCGCCGACGGGGGCCGGGTGGGCGCGGTGCGGTTCGAGCGGACGGTTCCGGACGGGGCGGGCGGGGTGACGGGGACGGGGCGGTTCGAGGAGATCGAGGCCCAGTTGGTGCTGCGCTCGGTGGGCTATCGCGGGGTGCCGCTGGAGGGGATGCCGTTCGACTCCGGTCTCGGAACGGTGCCGCAACGGGCGGGACGGGTCCTGCGGGACGGCGCGGTCTCGCCGGGTGAGTATGTGGCGGGCTGGATCAAGCGAGGTCCGACCGGGGTCATCGGGACCAATCGCCCGTGCGCCAAGGAGACGGTGGCCTCCCTGCTGGAGGACGCCCCCGGTCTCGTACGGCGAGAGGTGGCCGGTGATCCCCTCGACGCACTGCGGGCCGAGGGGATACGGCCGGTGGAATGGGTCGGATGGCAGGCGATCGAGCGGGCCGAGGCGGAGCTGGGGGCCGGCCTGGGCCGCGAGGTGGTCAAGCTGCCCGACTGGGAGGCGCTGTGGACGGCGGCACGGGCCGCCACGTCCTGACCATGGCGCCGGCTGCCGGCGGCCCACGGTGAGCGGTCCCCACGAGCCACGGGCCGGGGCCGAAGGCCGCACGGGCGGACACCCCGCCCGTGCGGCCTTCGGCCGGTTCGTTCCTGCCTGGACCGCCCGCCGTCGGCCTCGACCTCCGGCGGCGTCAGGGGGGGTTCAGCGTGTCTGGGGGTTCTGCGTGTCAGGGGGTTCAGCGTGTCAGGGGCTCGTGAGGATGACGAGTCGCTGGGTCGCCCGGGTCATCGCGACATAGCGGTCGACCGTTCCTTCCACGCCTTCTCCGAAGTTCTCCGGGTCGACGAGGACGACCAGGTCGAATTCGAGGCCCTTCGACAACTCCGGTGTCAGTGAACGGATCCGGGAGGTCGCCCGGAACGTCGGATCGCCGATCACGCAGGCGATGCCCTCGGCGTGGTCGCGAAGCCAGGTGTCGAGCACCGACTCCAGGTCCGCGACCGAACCGTGGGCGACGGGGACGCCGGAACTGCGCACGGAGGTCGGCACGTTGGCGTCCGGCAGCGCGGTCCGGACGACCGCCTCGGCCTCCACCATGACCTCTTGCGGCGTCCGGTAGTTGATGGTCAGCGAGGCCACGTCGATCCGGTCGAATCCGACCCGCCCGAGCCGTTCCTCCCAGGACTCGGCGAAACCGTGTCTGGCCTGTGCGCGGTCCCCGACGACGGTGAAGCTCCGGGACGGGCAGCGCCGCAGCAGCATCTGCCATTCCGCGTCGGTCAGTTCCTGCGCCTCGTCGACGACGACGTGCGCGAACGGCCCCGCGAGCAGGTCCGGTCGGTCCGCGGGCAGTCCGCTCTCGTCGATCAGGGTGTCCTGCAGATCCCGGCCGCGCAGCATCGTCACCGCGCCCTCGCCGTCGTCGTCGGCCGCCAGCACGTTGTCGATGACGCCGGCCATGCGCTCGCGTTCGGCCGCGACGGACGCCTCGTGGCGGCGCCTTCGCAGCGAGGTCTCCGGGTCGCCGAGCCGCTGCCGCGCCGCGTCCAGGACGGGCAGGTCGGAGACCGTCCAGGCCCGCGGGTCCGGGCGCTGCAGTCCGCGGACGTCGTCGGGTCCGAGCCAGGGAGCGCACAGCCGCAGGTAGGCGGGTACGGACCACAGGTCGCCCACGACGTCGGCCGCGTCGAGCAGCGGCCACGCGCGGTCGAGGGTCCCGACGAGCTCCTGGTCGTGCAGCAGCGCTCTGCGCAGCAGTTCGGGCGGGACGTCGTCGTCGTGCTTGTCCGTCAGGATCGCGACCAGCGCCTCCCAGATCTGGTCGCGTGCCTCGTTGTGCGGCGTGCCCGGCTCCGCCGCCTCGAACGCCTCGGCCCAGTCGTCGGCGCTCAGCGGGACCTCGGCCCACGGGGTCGTGACCGTCATCTCCCGGGCGGGCGGGTCCTCGTAGAACCTGACGGCCGTCTCGATCGCCCGCACCATGTCCGCGGTCGACTTCAGACGGGCCACGTGCGGGTCGCGCTCGGCCGCCGCTCCGGTTCCCTCGGCGACGAGGTCGCGCAGGGTACAGATCTGCACGCCCTCTTCTCCGAGGCTGGGCAGGACGTCGGCGACGTAGGAGAGGTAGGGCTGGTGCGGACCGACGAACAGCACGCCGCCGCGTCGGTGTCCGAGCCGGGGGTCGGAGTAGAGGAGGTAGGCGGAGCGGTGCAGGGCGACGACCGTCTTGCCGGTGCCGGGACCGCCGTCGACGACGAGGGCGCCTCGGGATCCCGCCCGGATGACGGCGTCCTGGTCGGCCTGGATGGTGGCGAGCACGTCCCGCATCCGCGCCGAACGGCTGCCGCCCAGACCGGCGATGAAGGCGGACTGGTCGTCGAGCGCCGCGTGCCGCTCGAGTCCCTCGGCGGTGAACACCTCGTCCCAGTAGTCGCTGATGCGGCCGTCGGTCCAGCGGTATCTGCGGCGGCTCGTCAGACCCATCGGGCGGGCGTGGGTCGCGGCGAAGAACGGCTCGGCGGCGGGAGAGCGCCAGTCGGTCAGCAGTCGGCGGCCCTCGCTGTCGGTGAGGCCGAGGCGCCCGATGTACAGGGGTCCGGAGCCGTCCGCCGGGACGACGTGTCCGAGGCACAGGTCGAGTCCGAAGCGGCGCAGTGCGCGGAGCCGCCCGGTCAGCCGGTGGATCTCCAGGTCTCGCTCCATCGCCTCGCGGCCGAGGCCGCCGGGCGCCCTGCGTTCGGCGTCGAGCCGGTCGGACAGTTCGGCGATCGCGCGGTCGAGGCTCTCCGCGACGGCCGCGAAGTGCCGCTCGTCCGCGGCGATCAGTGCCGGGTCCGCCTTGGCGGAGAGCCGGCCGGGGAGGCGGAACGCGCTGGTGGTCAGAGGGCTCATGTCAACTTTCCGCAGGTCCTGGCTTCGGCCAGTGATTCTGCGGGACGACGGGGGCCTTGCCGCAAGCCCCCCGGTGCGCTATAAGTTGAGAGTGGCAAGGGATGGCTTTCCCCTTTGCCCTTTCTTTTTGCCCGGAACCCGGAGGCCTCGGAAGCGGCTCCGTGAGGGGTCCGCCGGCGCTGCGGTGAACCATCGGCGGCGGTGCCGCGAGGTGTCCGAAGCGGGCTCCGCGAGGGTCACCGCTCCGGGCGCGCGGCCTGCCGGGTGGCGGCCTCCAGGACACGGTCGAGGAGTCCGGGGAAGAGCACTTCGAGGTCGTCCGTACGCAGGCCGTTGAGCTTCGCCGTACCGCGGTACACCTGGCGGACGACCCCGCTCTCGCGGAGCACCCGGAAGTGGTGCGTCGTCGTGGACTTCGTGACCGGCAGGAGGAAGTCCGAGCAGGAGAGTTCACGGCCCTCGACGGCGAGTTCACGGACGATCCGCAGCCGCATCGGGTCGGACAGCGCGTGCAGGACCGATTCCAGCCGGATCTCCTCGCGCGCGGGGTGCGGCAGATCACGGCCACGTGCGGCGGGCGTCACGGCGGCTCCACTTCGTCCGGGGGCCTCGGTCTTCGCCCCCTCGTCTTCGGCATCGTCCGGCGGGCTTCACCCGACTCCGCCGCACTCCGGCATTGTACGAGACTCGTCGTAGTTTGACACTCGCCGTACTACGAGGTTTATCGTACGACGCATACATCGGTCCCGCCACGAATGGAGTCGGTCGTGAGCGCTCTCTTCGAGCCCTGCGTCCTGCGCGAAGTCACCATCCCCAACCGGGTGTGGATGCCCCCGATGTGCCAGTACTCGGCCGCGCCGGACGGCCCCTCGGCGGGCGCTCCGCACGACTGGCACTTCGCCCACTACGCCGCTCGCGCCACGGGAGGGGCGGGCCTGGTCATCGTCGAGGCGACCGCCGTCTCGCCCGAGGGCCGGATCTCCCCGTACGACCTGGGCATCTGGAACGACACCCAGGTCGAGGCCTTCCGCCGCATCACGCGCTTCCTGTCCGCGCAGGGCACGGTGCCGGCCGTGCAGCTCGGCCACGGCGGGCGCAAGTCCTCGACCGAGCGCCCCTGGAAGGGCGGCGCCCCGGTCGGCCCGGACGCGCACGGCTGGCAGGCGGTCGCCCCGAGCGCGCTCGCGTTCGACGAGAAGCACCCGGTCCCGGACGAGCTGACGGTCGACGGAATCCGCGAGATCGTGGGTCAGTTCGCCGACGCGGCTCGCCGCGCCCTGGAGGCCGGCTTCGAGATCGTCGAGATCCACGGAGCCCACGGCTACCTCATCAACGAGTTCCTCTCGCCCCACTCCAACCACCGCACCGACGCGTACGGCGGCTCGTACGAGAACCGCACCCGGTTCGCCCTCGAAGTCGTCGACGCCGTGCGAGAGGTCTGGCCGCAGGACAAGCCGCTCTTCTTCCGTATCTCCGCGACCGACTGGCTGGAGGACGCGGGCTGGAGCGCCGACGACACCGTCCGCTTCGCCGCCGAGCTGCACGAACACGGCGTGGACCTGCTCGACGTCTCCACGGGCGGGAACGCCTCCGGTGTACGCATTCCCGTCGGGCCCGGCTATCAGGTCCCGTTCGCCGCACGGGTGAAGAAGGAGACCCCGATGGCCGTCGCCGCCGTCGGTCTCATCACGGAGGCCGAGCAGGCCGAGAAGATCGTCGCCAACGGCGAGGCCGACGCGGTGCTGCTGGGAAGGGAGTTGCTGCGCAACCCGTCCTTCGCCCGGCTCGCCGCACGTGAACTCGGGGCCGAGGTGCGCGTGCCGGACCAGTACCACCGGTCGGTGTAGGCGCCGTCCGGCCGCGGAGGCGACCGAACGGGGCCCGCTACGGGTGGTCGACCCGCCGCACCACCACCCTGCCGGAGAGCCGGGCCCCGACTCCGCCGGTCCGCCCGGCGCCCGCCGTGGGCGCCGGACGGGTGACACGCCGCGTGATCCGGATCACGCACCGCGGACGCCCCTGCCCCGCATGGGGGCCGTCGTCCGGGGTAGCCGCCACGACACCGCCGATGCACGGCCAGGACACGGAGACCCTACGTGCTGTAGGGTCCCGGCGGTGAGCGAGCGACGTACGTCAGGGGGAGCCCGTGAAGGAGCATGACACCGGGCGGGTGGCACGCGGACCGGCGTCCGTGCTGGCACTGCTCCTGCCGAGCCTCGGGATCGCCGCGCTGGGCGTGTACCACCTGTGCGGCTTCGATCTGCACGCCCTGCACGGGCGCCCGCACCTCGGCGACGGGCTGACCATGGCCGGAGTGATCACGGCCCTGGTGGCGGCAGGTGCCGCGCTCGGAGACCTCCTGTGGTGGGCGACCACACGCGCGGACCGCGAGCGGGGCGCGACACCGCACCGCTGAGGCCACCCCCAATCCGCGGCGCCGAGGAACCCCGCCGCTGAGGGCCCCCAATCGCCGCCGCCGAGGAACTCCGCCACTGAGGGCCACCCCCAATCGCCGCCGAGGAACCCCGCCGCTCAGGCACGAAGCCCCACCGCCCTCCAGCGAGGGCCTCGCCGCCTGAGGCCCCGTGCGCCGAGGCCCCCACAGCTGGGAACCTCCACCCCGTCGAGGACCTCTGCCGCTGAGGTGCGACGTCCACCGCTGGGGCCCTTGCCGCCGAGGCGCGACGCCCCACCATCGAGGCCCCCACCACTGCTGTGGGGCCGACCCTCGGGCTCAGCCGCCGCTGAGCGAGGCCTCCGCGATCCGCGAGGGGCACGCCCGCTTGAGACATCCGGCTCGGCCGGCGCCGGGCCGAGCCGCGGCCAGCGATACGGTTCGACGCCCACGGCGGGACCCCGGGCGCGCCGGGCTCACGCGACCTTGCCCGAGCGGAGCAGGGGCGGCACGGAAGCCGCTGACAGACGCGAGGCGGAGCCATCAGGCACGCGTGGAGCGCCCGCTTCGCATTCTCAACTCCTCCTTACCTCTTCACTCCGTCTCTGGCTGGCCATAACCTCACTCTTCCCTACAAGATGTAGTGTTCCGGCCTCAGTCCCCACCGGTTCTCCCGCTCTCTCCCCAAGGTGATGTTCCACGGTGTCCGTACAACAGTCAGCGCTCATCCCGGAACAGCGGAACGCGAGCCCGCGCCGTGAGGCTCCGTCCGGACGAGCGGGCGACGGAATCCGGCCCAGAGCCGCCGCGTTCACGGTCTGGTACCTGCGGCTGCTCGCCGTCCTCAACGTCGTCGCCGTGTCCTCGCTGCCCTTCCGCGAAGAGGTGCACGAGCACAACGGAGGCGAGTTCTTCACTCCCTATCTGGCCACCGCCGGGCTGATCTCGGCGGCGCTGGCCCTGTTCCTCGCACTCGTGATGCGGCGCCGCAAACGAGCCGCCTGGATCTTCAACCTGCTGCTCGCCGGGCCGCTCCTGGTGCTCTACGGCGTGGCCCTGACCCAGGACCGCTACCAACGGCACGTCTTCAACTGGATCTCGCTGCTCCTCACCGCGCTCTTCGTCGTCGCCCTCCTGCTGGGGCGCAAGGAGTTCCACGCCGTCGGGGACCGCTCGAATCCCCGACTCGCGCTGGCCGTCGGCGCGGGCGGCCTGCTCGTCAGCGCCACGCTCGGCACCCTGCTCGTCAGCGCCACCAACCGGGTGTCGGGCACACCGCTGAGCGACCGGATCGCGTACACCCTGCTGCGCGGAATCAGTGTCGGCCCGCTCGCCGACCGGTTCGACAGCGTCGTCGCGCCCCGCTGGGTCGACATCCTGGTCAACGCCCTGGTGGCCGCCACGTTCCTGCTGGTGCTCTACGCGTGCTTCCGTTCCCCGCGTGGTCTCGAACTTCTCGGCGAGGACGACGAGACCCGGCTGCGGGCCCTGCTGGCCCGACACGGGGAACGCGACTCGCTCGGCTATTTCGCGCTGCGCCGCGACAAGGCGGTCATCTGGTCCCCGAGCGGCAAGGCGGCGATCGCGTACGGCGTCCGCGGCGGGGTGACCCTCGCGTCCGGCGACCCGATCGGCGACCCGGAGGCCTGGCCCGGCGCGATCGAGGCGTGGCTGCGGGAGGCGCGTCGGCACGCGTGGACGCCCGCGGTGATGGGGGCCGGCGAGGAGGCCGGGACCGTGTACGCCCGGCACGGCCTGGACGCCCTGGAGCTCGGCGACGAAGCCATCGTGGACCGGTCCGACTTCACCCTGGAGGGACGCGCCATGCGCGGCGTCCGGCAGGCGCACAAGCGCATCCGGCGCGCCGGTTACACGGTCCGCGTCCGTCGGCACGAGGACATCCCCGAGGCCGAGATGGCCGCGTTGACCGACAAGGCGGACCAATGGCGCGACGGAGCCACCGAACGCGGCTTCTCCATGGCGCTCGGCCGGCTGGGAGACCCCGCCGACGGACGCTGCGTGATGCTGGAGTGCCACGACAGCGAAGGCGAACCCCGGGCCGTGCTGAGCTTCGTGCCGTGGGGTGAGCGGGGCCTGTCCCTCGACCTGATGCGCCGCGACCGGAACTCCGACAACGGCCTCATGGAGTTCATGGTGATCGAACTGCTCCAGCACGCCGAGGAGTTCGGTGTCGAGCGGATCTCCCTGAACTTCGCGATGTTCCGGTCCGTCTTCGAACGCGGCACCCGGCTGGGCGCGGGACCCGTACTGCGGCTGTGGTGTTCGGTGCTGACGTTCCTCTCGCGCTGGTGGCAGCTCGAATCCCTCTACCGGGCCAACGCCAAGTACCGGCCCGTCTGGGAGCCTCGGTACCTCCTCTTCGAGAAGAGCGCGGACCTTCCCCGTATCGGTATCGCCGCGGCGCGCGCCGAGGGTTTCCTCGCCCCGCCGGCCCTGCCCCGGTTCGCCTCCCGGCGCCCGGCCCACCCGGACCGGCGATCCCAGGAACCGCCCCTCGCTGCACCCGCCGCGACCTCGGGGACCTCGGCCGGGTCCGGAAGTCCCGGGGCGTCCGCCTCGGGCGAGTAGCGCCACGCCGCGGACCGCGGCCTCGATCCGTCCACACACGGCCGGGCACCCAGGAGGTGTCCGGCCGCGGTGTCTCCACCCACCCCTCTCCCCCGGCCAGGCGTCCCTCTACGACGGCGGCAGCTCCGCCCGACCGTCGGAAAACAGCCGTTCGCCCCGTAGTTGGCTGGACCGACGCCATCGACGGGAGGGTTCACGAGCGTCACTGTCAGTGCCGTGGTGCACACTCACGATCAATGGCCGTACGCATGGGGAGGACACGTGTTCAGGGGGATCGACGAGGTCGACTGGGCCTCGATGCAGCATGCGTACGGAAGCGCCGCGGACGTGCCGGAGCTGCTGCGGGGACTCGCCTCACCGCTCCCCCGGGAGCGGGAGACCGCGCTCGACGGGATGTACGGAGCCGTGCACCACCAGGGCGACGTGTACGACTCGACGCTCGCGTCGATCCCCTTCCTCTTCGCACTCGCCGCCCGCGCCGGACTTCCCGACCGGGGCGGAATCGTGGAACTGCTCACCAGCATCGGCGGTTCGGACGACGCGGACACCTTCGGGGACACCTCCGGGGACGCTGAGGACGGCGCGGACGAGGACGGCGACGACCGGGACGCGGAGGTCCCCGAGGACGACAACCACGCGATGGCGCACGCGGCGGTCCGGGCGGGTTCCGCGGTCTTCCTGGACCTCGTCACGGACGGCGACCCGGAGGTGCGCCGTGCCGCGCCGACGGCGCTCGTACGCTTCCACGGCGAACCTCCGCGCGTCCTGGCCCTGTTGAGCGACCGCTTGCGGGACGAACAGGAGGACGGCGTCCGGCTGGCACTGGTCGAGGGTCTCGGCCTCTTCGCCCGGCTCCACGGCGGTTCCTCGGCCCCGGCGGTGGACTGTCTGGTGTCGCTGTGCGGCCCGCCGCACGACCCCGGGCTGCGGCTCGCGGCGCTCGGTCAGCTCGCCTCGTGCGCCCTCGACCGGCTGCCCGCCGACCTCGTGCCGACGGTCGTCGCGCTGCTCCACACCCGGTCACAGCGGATCCGGCCGTCCAGAGAGCCCGTCCGGACCTCGTCCGACACCCTCATCGGCAGTCTGCGCCGGATGCGCCCGGCGGACGAGGAGGGAGCGCAGTTGCTCCGGACGCTCCACAAGGCGCTGGGCGCCCGCACCACGGACCGGATCGCCCTGCTCAAGGGACAGTTGAGCTGCCCGAACACCGCCGACCGGTGCAACGCCGTCTGGATGTCGGCGGGGCTGTTCCGCGAATGGCGGGGCGCGTACGAGGAGCCGGTCGCGCTGATAGGTGAGCAACTCGGCTCGGACGAGGAGCGGTTGCGCTGCGCCGCCGTGTCCGTCCTGGAGTTCCTGTTCACGCTGGCGGTTCCGGCGGCGGACCGGCTCGCCGACCTCGTGGAGGCCGGCACCGGCTCCCGGGGGCGGGGTACGGCGACGTTGTACCGCCCCCTCAAAGCCCTCGCCCGGTGCGGAGACGTACGGGCGATACCCGCCCTCGCCGAGGTGCTGCGGGGCCCGGCCGTGCCGAACGAGACCGGGTACGCGATCGGCTTCCTGGGACCGGCCGCGGCACCGCTGGCTCCCCTACTGCGCGAGCGGCTGGCCGAGGTTCCGCTCGACTCTCCAAAGACGTACGACCGTGCCGCTCCGCTGCTGTCCGCGCTCGGCACGCTGCGGTACGCCGCGGCCCTGCCCGAGGTGCTGCGACTGCTGCACGGCACACCAGGGGATCTGCGGCTCCGGAACGCCCTGGTGAAGGCGCTGGCCAGGACAGTCGCCGCGTTCGGTCCCCGGGCGCGTGAGGCCGTACCGACGCTGCGGGAACTGCTGACGGATGAGACCGGTGAGAACGCCGTGGCGGCGGCCGACGCGCTCCGGGAGGTGGAGGGGGACGTCGAGGCGGTCCTTCCCGTTCTCCTCGGGGCGCTGGCACCGGAGCGGGACGCCGGAAGTCGCCGGGCGGCGGCCGATGCGCTCGGCCGGTCGGGGGCGGCGGCCGCGCCCGCGCTCCCCGGGCTGCGACGCCTGACGGACTCCGCCGAGGTGTGGGAGCGGACGGCCGCCGCCTGTGCCCTGTGGGAGATCGCCGGAGATCCGGACCCTGTCCTGCCGGTGTTCCGCGAGGCCTGGCGGAACCCGTACACCCGGGGCACCGTCACCGCGTGCCTCGTCCGGATGGGCGACGCGGGCGCGCCCGTCCACGACCTGGTCCGAGCGGAGCTTGCCTCTCCCCGCCGTCACCGCGCCCGGTCCGGCGGCCACGGCAGCCACGACGTCCTCGACGACGAGACGCTCCTGAGGGACTGCCGGAGGGTCCTGGAGATCGCGTAGGGACGACCCGAAGCCGCCCGCGAGCGGGCGTAGCGGTGGGGTGAGGGGCCGCAACGGCGGATCGAGCGGCGGCAATCAGTGCATCAGTGGGGTGAGGGACCGCAGCGGCGGGGGCCGGCGGCCGCAGCAGCAGGGCGCGAGGCCGTGGCGGTGAGCGGCTGGGCGACGCGGGGCGTGGCGGTGAGCGACGCGGGGCGTGGCGGTGAGCGACGCGGGGCGTGGCGGTGGGCGGCTGGGCGACGCGGGGCGTGGCGGGTGACATGGCGGAGGCACGGGCGCCGTTCGCCGCTCAGGCGCTGGGACCCTGCCGGCTCCCGCGCCAGGTGCTGGGACCCTGCCGGCTCCCGCCGCTCAGGGCTGGGATCCTCTCGGCTCAGCTCGTCATCCGGCCCCAGAGCGGGCCGATCCGGGCCCAGTCCTCGTCCCAGCGGTCCACGCGACGGCGTTCCAGGCGGCCGCGGAGGAAGCTGCCGACGGCGAGGGGGATGCCCGCCACCCCGGCGCCGGCGAAGACGCCGATCAGCCAGGCCCGCAGCCGGGCCACGGGGACGGTGGTGGGCCGGTCGACGAGACGCCCGTCGGGGTCGGTCCACACCAGCACCGGGGTGTCCGCCAGGGTGCCCGCGGCGACCCGCACCTGACCGGAACGGACGGTGCCGTCCGGCGCCGTCCAGCGGACCCTCGTCCACACGACGCGGCCGGCCGGCCCGCTCGCTTCCCGCGCGTCCTCGATCAACTGGGCGGGGACGGTGCGCGACTCCGCACGCTCCCTCGCGAGACTGTTCTCCACGGCGCCGACGGTCGCCAGGCCCGCCACCGCACCGCCGAGCACCGTGAAGACCCAGGCCGCGAGCATGATCCAGGCTTCCAGGACATCGCTTCGCCGCCGCAGCGGGTTCCTCCGCCACCGCCACAGCCAGACCCCCGGACCACGGAACGCCGCCATCAAGGGCCTCCTCCTCACGACCGCACGGACACGCCACATCTCCTTCCCTTACGCGCGTGCTCCACGCGATGCTCACACCTCGCGCCCACCGGCTCGCCCGACCTGCCGGACCGGAGCCCCGGCACCGGAGCCGGAAGGTGCCGACACACCCCGTCCGACCTGCGCAGACGTCACACCGGAAGGTGACTGTCGGTGCCGGGGTGCAGACTGGCCCGTAGCGCAGACAACGACGTCGCGGAGGTGGCCGGTCATGGCCGACGTACTGCTCACGGTAGGCACCCGCAAGGGCCTCTTCATCGGGCGACGGCGCGGCGGCGCCTGGGAGTTCGACGAGAGTCCGTACTTCAACGCGCAAGCCGTGTACTCGGTCGCGATCGACTCCCGGGGCGACAATCCCCGGCTGCTGGTCGGCGGGGACAGCGCGCACTGGGGTCCGTCCGTGTTCCACTCCGACGACCTGGGCCGTACGTGGACCGAACCCGCGCA
The DNA here is from genome assembly GCF_055565895.1 of Streptomyces sp. NPDC028298. NCBI lineage: Bacteria > Bacillati > Actinomycetota > Actinomycetes > Kitasatosporales > Streptomycetaceae > Streptomyces > Streptomyces sp. NPDC028298. Next base: position 279,678 of record NZ_JBVHTL010000003.1, on the reverse strand, counting down.
GCCCGCGGTCAAGTTCCCCAAGGAGACGGGCGCCTCGCTGGAGCGGGTGTGGCAGTTGCACCCGGCGGCCGCCGAACCGGACGTGGTGTACGCGGGCACGGAACCGGCCGCGCTGTACCGCTCGGAGGACCGGGGCGAGTCCTTCGAACTCGTCCGCCCCCTGTGGGAGCACCCCACCCGCTCGAAGTGGGTCCCCGGCGGTGGCGGCGAGGGGCTGCACACCATCCTCACCGACGAGCGCGACGCGCGGGCCGTGACGGTGGCCGTGTCCACGGCCGGAGTGTTCCGCACCGGCGACGGCGGCGCGAACTGGGAACCCGCCAACTCCGGTGTCTCCGCCGTGTTCCTGCCCGATCCGAACCCGGAGTTCGGGCAGTGCGTGCACAAGGTGGCGCGTGACGCGGTGAACCCGGACCGGCTCTACCTCCAGAACCACTGGGGGGTGTACCGCAGTGACGACGGGGCCGGGCAGTGGACCGACATCGGCGCGGACCTGCCGTCGACGTTCGGCTTCGCGGTGGCGGCCCACCCGCACCGCGGGGACACGGCCTACGTCTTCCCGATCAACGCCGACGCCGACCGTGTCCCGGCCGACCGGCGCTGCCGGGTCTTCCGTACGGACGACGCGGGCACGACCTGGGAACCGCTGACGGCGGGCCTGCCCTCCGAGGACCACTACGGCACGGTGCTGCGGGACGCGCTGTGCACGGACGGCGCGGACCCCGCGGGCGTGTACTTCGGCAACCGCAACGGCGAGGTGTACGCGTCCGCGGACGACGGCGACAGTTGGCGACAGCTCGCCTCGCACCTCCCGGACGTCCTGTGCGTCCGCGCGGCGGTGATGGCCTGATCCCGGCTGAGGCCGGAGGGGCGTGACCTGAACCCGGCCGAAGCCGGAAGGGCGTGACCCGAACGCCGCCGAGGCCGGACGGGCGTGGCCTGAGCCCTGTCCAGGCCGGAGGGGCGTACCCGCCCCGGCCGGGAAGCCGTTATCGCTGCCTCCCGGCTGGGAAGCCGTTATCGCTGCCCCGGCTGGGAAGCCGTTATCGCTGCCCCGGCTGGGAAGCCGTCAGTGCTGCCCCCGGCCCGGCGGGTCGGCCCGTCATTCCGCGAGTACGGCGGACGCGAGCCTCACCCGGGTGCCGATCGCCTTCTTGATCTTGGCCAGAGCCACGCTGTTCTTCTCGATCGCCTGCCGTTGCAGGGCGGCGTCGACGGCGTACCAGACGCCGACGACGTTGTTCCGCTTCTTGCAGTCCGCGTCGGCGCGGGCCGCCGCCTTCTCCTTCACCGACGCGGTCCTCGTACGCCAGGCCGGGTCGCTGGTGGCCGCGAGCGGGTCCGGGTAGGAGAAGCCGCGGCCTTCCATGCACCGGGACCACTGGGCGAACACGGCTTTGACCAGCGGATGCTGCCGCGAGGCCTCGAAGCTCTCGATGTTGATGTCGTCGGAGAGCTTCGCGTCACCGCCGGCTTCCGGCCCTTCGGATCGCAGTCGGGCCCGGGCCTCACCGACACATCCGCCGACCGGAATCCTCCGGCCCTTGTGGACCTGGCCGCCCGCCTCGGTGGAGCCGGGTTTGACGTGCGGGTCGTTCGTCCCGGTCAGTACGAGCGTCGTCTCCGCGGACAACGGGGCGGGTTCGGTGGTCGCCGGGGCGGTTCTGCTGCCGGCCGGAGCGAATCCGTCGGTCGCCGCCGCCCCGGGGTCGGTCACGCCGTACCGGAACTGGGTGGGGGTCCTCGGCCGGAACACCGGGGCCGGGGCGGGAGACGTGTAGCGCAGCCCGAACCGTGCCATGCATGCCTCGGTCAGCTTGGCCTGGGCCGCGGTCAGTTCGTCCGACTGCTCGTCGCTCAGGAGGTAGGGGGCGATCGGCAGCGTCCGGTCGGCTGCCGTGATCAGCCGCGGCACGGAAGAGACCTCCGGCATCGCGACGGCCGCGCCCTTCGGCCGGGCGGGCCCGGGGGACGACGGCGAGGACGAGGAGCAGCCCCCGGCCATCAGCACGGCGGCCGTCGCCAGGACGACGGCGGCCTTCGGGTGGCCGCGGACAGGGGACGAGTTCATGAGCCGGTGTGTCCTCGATGCGGTGGGTGGGTACGCAAGGACGGCCGAGCGTGCGGCCGGGGCGCGGGGGATGCCCCGCCCGGTGTGTTCGGAGCGGGGCACCCCTGCGCAAGGCTGCGGTGCGGGACCTCGGTCGGTCGGGAGGTCCCGGCGGATCAGCCGAACTTCCCCGATGCGTTCTCGTTGCGCAGCGTGGAGTTGAAGTTGCCGCCGCCACCCGCGGCGAAGCGCTGGCTCGCTCCGGTGTAGTTGACGTGGAAGTACACGGTGAAGGCGTTGTTGAAGTCCCAGTTGTCCACCGAGGCGGCGTTGTTGCGGACGCCCTGGCCGGCGCCGTCACTGCCGTTGGCGCTGGCCGTGAAGGTGTAGCCGGAGTAGTTGGGGATGTTGGGGAACTGCTTGAAGAAGGCGCCCTGATAGTTGGGGTGGTAGTAGATGCAGGCGTAGCCGCTGGAGCAGGTCGTGTCGGCCGCTGACGCGGGGCTGATGGTGAGGGCGGTGGCACCGGCGGCCAGGACGGCGGCGACGGCCGCCGAGCGACGTATGTTGTTCACGGTGTGTCGTATCCCTTCCGGTACGGATGCGGGCTGCCCGCCATACTCGCCAGCGTGTTCGGTCGAGGGACACCCCTTTCCACCGCGGTCGAAATGCGCAGGTGGTCACCGGCCCGGCCATGTTTCCGCTCTCAAGTGCCCGACGGATGGGCCGCGTCGACCAAGGCGGATCCGGTGGGGGTTCGGGTGTGCAGGATGAGTTCGCCCTGCTGGAGGGTGCGCAGAAGACCCGCCGCGCGCAGTGCGGACAGATGATGACTCACCGTGGCGGCGGACACCCCCACACGGCGGGCGAGTTCCCCGGATGTCGTCGCGGTCTCGGTGGCGATCAGGATGGAGGCGCGGGTGCCGCCCATGAGCCGGCCCAGAGCCCTGACCGTCACCGGCGCCGTCGTCCTGTCGTACCCGGCGGGGTAGACGAGGACGGGTGGCAGCGCGGGGTCGGCGAGCGAGTTGGCGGGTCCCTGGCCGAAGTGGGACGGGGCCAGGAGCAGTCCTCGTCCGTTCAGTCGGAGTGTCTGATCGACGGCGTACCGGACGTGCAGGACGGGCGGCGCCCATCGCATCAGCGACGGGTAGCTGTGCAGCAGTCCGTGGACTCCGCCGTCGAGAAGGGCGCGGGTGCGAATGGCCCGGTCCGCCTCGACGCTGTTTCGGATCGCATTCCAGTGAGGGGCGAGGGCGATTCGGTGATAGTCCAGCAGGAGTTTTCGTAAATCTTCCCGGGCCGAAAGATCCGCTTCGTACAAGCGCTCCAGCCAGGCGGATCCCCGGCCGCGGTCGAGGAGGTCGAGTTGACCGCGCACGACACTTCTGGGGCTTCCGGCCACGGATTCAATGATCGATTCGACCCCTCCGTGCCGCCGATTTTCCGGAGTGAGGAAGTCCGGAAAATATCCCGAGGCCGGGATCATGGGCATCAGCATGAGCCGAATGCGTTGCAACAGATCACTGCGGGCCGCTTCGGCCCTGACCTGCCGATACCACGGTTCATACCGGGCCACGGCAAGTCGCCTGCGTAATCGGAAGACGCTCAACACCAGTTCCCACATGGGATCCGGCGACGAGATCACCCTGGTTTTCAAGAGATCTTCGGTCGTGAAATGAATCCGCAGCATCTCCCACCCCCACGAGCCCCCACACCTCGTCGTTCATTGTCTATACCAGGAATGACGGGACCCGCAAGAAAATTTCTCACAATTCCAGGTGCGCCAATCGATGTGCGCCAATCCATGTACGCCCATCACGCCTGGCCGAATCGTCGATTACGGCCCCCATCAGCCCATATCACCGTCTCCATCCGGCGGATGGCTGAATTCATGCCGACGTTTTCGGGCAACCGGGTCGGCCGCACGGTGGGGGGGTTCGGTGTATCCGCGGCCTCGCGGAGCCGTACCCCGCGGAGCCGTACCTCACGGAGCCGTACAGGGAACTCGTCGGCCGGCCGGAGTCCAACGCCCCGCCCTGGCAGGCGTCTTGCGCCCGTAGACGTCCGATTCGGCGACGAATCGGTCATCCCCGATCACGGGACGGGCACCGGTTTGATCTCGGCCATGTGTACGGCAGTAGGGTGACGCCCGTGGCACCACGACCGTTGCATGAGATCGTCGAACCGGGCTGGGCGAAAGCCCTCGAACCCGTCGCAGGACGGATCGCCGAGATGGGCGACTTCCTGCGCGCGGAGATCGCCGCGGGACGCACCTACCTGCCGTCCGGGGCGAACGTCCTGCGGGCCTTCCAGCAGCCCTTCGACGACGTACGCGTCCTCATCGTCGGGCAGGACCCCTACCCGACCCCGGGACACGCGGTGGGCCTGTCGTTCTCGGTGGCCCCGGAGGTACGTCCGCTGCCGCCGAGCCTGATCAACATCTTCCGCGAACTGAACAGCGACGTCGGCGCGCCCCCGCCGTCCAACGGTGACCTCACCCCCTGGGCCGACCAGGGCGTGCTGCTGCTCAACAGGGCACTGACCACGGCACCCCGCAGCCCCGCCGCACACCGCGGAAAGGGCTGGGAGGAAGTCACGGAACAGGCCATACGGGCACTGGCCGCGCGCGGACGACCGCTGGTGTCGATCCTGTGGGGCCGCGACGCCCGCAATCTGCGCCCCCTGCTCGGCAGTCTCCCCTCGGTCGAATCCGCGCACCCCTCCCCCATGTCGGCGGACCGCGGCTTCTTCGGCTCGCGCCCCTTCAGCCGCGCAAACGACCTGCTGACGAAGCAAGGCGCCGAACCGGTGGACTGGCGCCTGCCGTGACACCCGGCGGAGGACACGGCCGACCGCGCGACGGGCAGAGCCCCGCCGTGGTGCTGGCCGTGGACTCCGGAGGCTCGGGCCTGCGTGTGGCGCTCGGCGCCCACGGGGCCCCGGACGAGGCAGACGGCAGCGCACGCCTCGCGGCCCCTGACCGGCTCGGTGGACCCCTGACCTCCCGGGAGCCGGTCCGTACCGGCCCGCGCGGGATCTCGGCCGATCATCTGCTGGAACAACTGCTGCCGATGGCACGCCGCTTGATGGCCGACGCGGGCGCCGATCGGCTCGGGGCCGTGGCCGTCGGCGCCGCAGGTCTGGCCACGCTCGGCGACGAACTGAGGGACGAGCTGCCGGCCGCGCTGGAGCGCGAACTGGGCGTACGGCGGCTCGCCTTGGCGGCGGACGCGGTGACCGCGTACGCGGGAGCCCTGGGCAGCCGGGCGGGTGCCGTGATCGCGGCGGGCACCGGGATGATCGCGATCGGCACCGACCTCACGTCCTGGCGCAGGGCCGACGGCTGGGGCCATCTGCTCGGCGACTGCGGCGGCGGAGCCTGGATCGGCCGCGCGGGCCTGGAAGCGGCCCTGCGCGCGTTCGACGGCCGCCCGGACGGCTCGGCCGCGCTGCTGGCACGGGCGGAGGACAGGTTCGGACCGATGCCGGAACTTCCCGGCCTGCTGTATCCGCGCACCGACCGGGCGGCCGTCCTGGCCTCCTTCGCCCCCGACGTGGCCGACCTCTCCGGGAGCGATCCCGTCTCCTCGCGCATCCTGCGGACCGCCGCCCGGCACCTGGCCGCATCGGCCGCCGCCGTGTGCGCCGCCGACGGCGATCGCCATCTCGCCTTCACCGGGGGCCTGTTCAACCTGGGCGCCGCGCTCCTCGAGCCCCTGGACGAGGAGTTGGCCGAGCGCCTGCCGAACGTCCACCGCGTACCGGCGGCGGGCGACCCTCTCGACGGCGCGCTCCGGATCGCGGCCGACCTGGCGGACGGCCGGCTCGCGCTGCCCCTGGACGAACGGATGTTGCACGTGGTGGCCGAAAAGCCGTACCAGGAAATCCATGGCCCGAATACACCGTAGGGCCGACAAGTAGGCGTTTACCGATCACTTCTGATCCGTACGTAACTCATCAGACAAAAGCGGACGGATACCGCTCACCTGCACCCTCCCCGAACAGGGGAACCCAAGAAACCAGTAACATGCGGCGCCATGAGCTCCCCCACTGGGCCCGCGTCCGGCCTGCCAGTACGAATGCCGCGACCCCGCCAAGCCGGGCGGCACCGCCGTCCGGAACCTCTGGCGGCTCCTGAGGGCGCGCCCGCGCTCGTCCTCGCGGTGCCGGGCACCCCCAGCGCCGCCACGCGCAGCCTCGCCGAGGAGGTCGTGAGCATCGCCCGCTCCGAGCTCCCCGGCCTCGATGCCCGCATCGGTTACCTGGACGGGGACGACGAGTTCCCCACGCTGCAGTCCGTGCTGACCCACGCCGCCGAGGAGCGCACCGCGCGCTTCGAGCAGGCCCGCGCCGCCGGTTCCGACGTCTCGGAGCCCGACGGCCCCGTCGGCATCGTTGTCCCGCTGCTCGCCGGTCCGGACAGCGCCCTGCTGCGCCGCATCCGCCAGGCGGTCATGGAAAGCCGCGTCGCGGCCGAGCTGACCGACGTCCTCGGTCCGCACCCGCTGCTCGCCGAGGCACTGCACGTGCGTCTCTCCGAGGCCGGTCTGGCCCGCGCCGACCGCGCCCGGCTGTTCACCGTGGCGACCGCCGCGGACGGCATCGTGCTCGCCACCGTCGGCGGCGAGGACGCGGTGCAGGCCGCCGGGATCACCGGCATGCTGCTCGCCGCGCGGCTCGCCGTGCCGGTCATGGCTGCCGCCCTCGACGAGGAGGGTTCCATCGCGGCCATCGCCGAGCAGCTCCGCGGCTCCGGTTCGCAGCAGCTCGCGCTCGCCCCGTACCTGATCGGTCCGGAGCTCGACGCGGGTCTGCTCGACGCGGCCGCCAAGGAGGCCGGCTGCAGCGCCGCCGAGGCCCTCGGCCCGTACCCGGCGATCGGCAAGCTCGCGCTCTCCCAGTACACGACGGCGCTGGGCATCGCCCCGCCGCAGTCCCAGGGAGCGCCGGCCTTCTAGTCGGCCGCCGCCACCGCACCACCCGTACCACCCGCACACCGAAAGGGCCCGCTCCTGAGTCAGGAGGGGCCCTTTCCCATGGGCCGACGCCGACGTACCGGGTGGAGACGCACCAGGCGGGAAGGGGTCGGGCCGGCCGCGTCAGTCGAAGACCACGCAGGACGCGGCGGGCGCCTCGACCGAGCCGCCCCGGACCGGAACGCCGGTGTCCGGATCGACGACGAACCAGGTCACGTCGCCGGAGCGCTCGTTGGCCGCGTACAGGAAGCGCCCGGACGGGTCGAGGGCCAGCGCGCGCGGCCAGACGCCGCCGCAGGGCACCTCCGCGACGAGTGTGAGCCCCTCGCCGCCCGCGTCGACGGCGAACACGGAGACGGTGTCACACCCGCGGACGGCGGCCCAGACGAAGCGGCCGTCGGGCGAGACGACGATGCCCGAGGGGTACGCGTCGCCGTCCGGGACACCGGACAGGACCGGCGCCTCACCGACCGGCCGCAGCGTGCCCTCCCCGGCGTCCCAGCGGCAGACGGTGACGGTCGGCGCGAGTTCGTTGAGGACGTACACGTGCTCGCCGCGGGGGTGAAAGGCGAGATGGCGCGGCCCGGAGCCGGGACGCAGCGCGATCTCGCGGTGCACGGTGAGGTTTCCGCCGTCGAGGGCGCACACCCGGACCGAGTCCGTGCCGAGGTCCACGCTGACCGCCCAGCGGCCGGTGGGGTCGGGCTGCACCTGATGGGCGTGCGGCCCCTGCTGCCGCTGCGTGTGCGGACCGGAACCGGCGTGCCGGAGCACGCTGGACGCGGCGGGCGCCAGTTCCCCGCCGGGGCGGACGGGTACCGCGCTGACGCTGCCCGAACCGTAGTCCGCCGTCAGGACGTGTCCGTCGAAGACACTGAGGTGGGTGGGGTCGCTGCCGCCGGTCGGGGTCGGCGGACCGGTCAGTTCCGGTTTGTCGCCGTGCACCCGGTAGGCGGCCACCGCGCCCTCGGCGCTCTCGCTGACCGCGTACAGGACGTCGTGCGCGGGAGCGAACACGAGATACGAGGGGTCGGGTACGTCGTCGGCGGCACCCAGCACGGTCAGCGCGCCGGTGTCCGGGTCCACGGCCGCCGCGAGGACACCGAGCCCTCCCGCCGCCGTGAACGAGCCGATGAACGCCCGCTGTCGCCGCCTGCCGCCGTGCGCCACTGCTGTCCCCTCTCGGTCCCGCGTCGTCGGGGCGACGGTAGCAGTCACGGGGCTGCGGTCTAGACCAAAGCCCGGCGGTCGAGGGGACGGCCGCACGTCGGGCCGTCCGGTCGACGGACGGCCATACTCCGGCCCCGCCGATCGGCGGACGGGCGGACGGGCGGACGATTGACCGGCGGCCGGTGCGGCGATCCGGCGGCGGGAAGCGCGGGTGTGCAAGGCTGCGCACCGCGCCGGGTGCGACAGCGTGCGTACGGCACACATATGGACGCACGTGGGCCACGAGGGCGCGTGGAGCCCGCAAGACGGCCGCCACGAGCCTCTCCGGCGCCCGCCGGACCCGAGGCCTCCGGAACCGCTCCGAAGCCGTCCAGCGGGCGCCCTGGGCCTCGTTGTGGATCTTCGGAGCCGACGCCGACGGAGCTTCCTCGGCCCCCGCACCGGGCGACCCCGCACCGATAGAGAGAAACGGCCCCTGGGGCGTCGTACGACGCCCCAGGGGCCGGAGGAAATGCGGTGCTGCCCGTGTCCGTCAGGCGCCGACGACGAGTCGGGAGCGGGGAACCGGACCACGCAGCGGTGTCGCCATGTCGACGAGCGCGCGCTCCAGGCCGTGCAGGTGCACGAGCGCCTGCTCAGCACCGGGGTGATGGCCCGGGACACCGTGGTGGGACGCCGGAGCGCCTCCCGGTACGGCGCCGACCAGGGACTCCATGGCGGTCTCGACCCGTCGGCAGGCCGCGGTGAGGCGCGCGTCGTGCGAGGCGTCCGGGTCGGCGGCGACCGCGGCGAGACCGCGCACCTCGCGGGCGCAGTCGTCCAGCAGGGCGAGGATCGCGCGCGCCCGCTCCTTGCGCTGCCGCATGGGGTTGAGCGGATGCACCAGAGGTGCGAGAGCCATCCGTACGCGCCCCAGGAGCGCTTCGAGCTCCCCCGCGAGCGGCGCCGGGTCGGCCCGGTCGTCACCCGCGAGCCGTCGGGCCGCCGCCGAGGTGCAGCCGTGCACGGCGTGCAGGGCGCGCTCGATCCAGCGGTCGGTGACCGTGTGCGTGGTGATCGGCAGGACGAGCCCCACCGCGAGCGCGGCACCGAGCGCGCCGACACCGGTCTCGGCGAGCCGGAGGCCCAGCAGCCCGGGATGCAGGACGCCGAGCAGCCCGTAGAGCAGGCCCGCCATGACGGTGACGAAGAACATCATCCAGCTGTACGAGGGAGCGGCGGTGTAGAAGATCCCGAAGACGCTCACCGCGACGAGGACGGCGGTGGGGGCGGGCGCTCCGTGCAGCGGCACGGCGACCAGGAGCCCGGCCACGATGCCGACGAGCGTGCCGATCACGCGCCGGAAGCCCCGGACCAGCGTCTCACCGCGCGAGGCCGTGTTGACGAAGATCCACCACGCTGTGCCGACGGCCCAGTACCAGCGGTCGTGCGAGAGCAACTGGCCGGCGGCGAGTGCGAACGCGCAGGCCGCGGTCGCCTGGAAGGCCTGACGGGTGGCGGGGCGCGCCAGCCCGCGCCCTTCCAGCGGCAGCGGCGCCGCGGGCAGGGGGCTGCGTCGCTCGATGCACCAGGCGCCGAACCGCACGGCCGAGGAGGCCGTCAGCGACATCGCGACGGCCGCGTAGAGCTGCGGGAGCTGGCCGGGCACGGCGTGCAGGAACTGCGTCGTGAAGAACATCATGAACGCGAAGATGCCGAGGGCGTGACCGCGCGGGCCGAAGCGGCGGGCGTACACCCCGGCGAAGATCACGGCGAGCCAGGTCGCGTCCCGCAACAGCGGCGCCCCGTGCAGGGTGGTCGCCAGCACGAGGACCGGGAAGCCGGCCACGGGGAGCAGCGCGGTGGTGCCCGCCTGGCCGCGCACGGTCGGGTCTCCGACCGTGAACAGCGCGAGGAGCGCCGCGAGCCCGCCCGCGATCGAGGCCGGGAGCGAGAGTCCGGTCAGCTGGCACAGCGCGACCGCGAGGCCGATGCCGAGGACCGCCCGGAGCGACACCCGCAGACGGAACAGTCCCGGATCCGGCGCCATGAACATCTTCTTCACCTTCGGCGGCCCGCCCCCACTTCGCAGTTCAACAGAGATCCGGCATGCGCGGCGCACATGCGAAAGGCGCCGCGGGTCCGGAACGGCTTCCTTGCCGTCCGGCACTGCGCAGCGCCATCGATACGGACAAGGTACGTGGCGGCCCTGAACTGGCTCAACCGGCGTGGTTTCGGCTGGGCCATTGGTACAGTCGAAGAAGAACATTTTCGGCCGCGAGGAGGCCAACGGACCATGCCCGTGGACGAGCTCGACACCCGCATCCTGCGGTTGCTCCTGGAGCAGCCGCGCACCAGCGTCCGTGAGTACGCCCGTGTCCTCGGGGTCGCCCGGGGGACGCTCCAGGCCCGCCTCGACCGGCTGGAGCGGGACGGGGTGATCACCGGGACCGCGCCGTCGCTGTCCCCCGCCGCTCTCGGTCATCCCGTGCTCGCGTTCGTGCACATCGAGGTCACGCAGGGGCATCTGGACGACGTGGGCGACGCGCTCGCCGCCGTGCCGGAGATCATCGAGGCGTTCTCCATCACCGGCGGCGGCGATCTGATCACCCGGGTCGCGGCGCGCGACAACGCCCACCTGGAGGACGTGATCCAGGCCCTGATCAGCCTGCCCGGAGTGGTCCGCACCCGGACCGAGGTGGCCCTGCGCGAACGCGTCCCGCACCGGCTGCTGCCCCTGGTGGAGTCGATCGGGCGGGCCACGCGGGGCTGAGCGCGACTCCGGGCCACCGGGCCCACGCGTGCCGAGCGCGGCTCGGGCCACCGGGCCGACACCCGTCCGTGGGCCATTTCTCAAGTCCCGGCCGGAGCTCCGCCGGGTGCGCCAGAATGCCGGGCGGCGAGAGGTTCCGGCCGCCGAGGCGGCCCGGCCGTGACACGACCGGGAGGTTCCGGCGGTCGTTCCGGAAGGAGTACGCGTGCACCCCGAAAAGGACGCACCCGCGGGCTCGGGGGCGCCGCCAGGTCCGTACGACCCGGCCGGCGGCCCGGGCGCGGCGCGACGCTCGCACGACGCGGCCGCGGGCTCGGGGGCGACGTCGCCCCCGAGGGTCCGACCCGCGGCGGGCTCGGGCACGCCGACCGGTGCGGACGACGACCCGCACGGTCCGGTGCGCTCGGACGCGCGGCGCAATCGTGAGCGCATCCTGGCCGTGGCCCTCGCGGAGCTGACCCGCTCCGCCGACACACCGCTGAGCGCGATAGCCAGGAAGGCGGGCGTCGGTCAGGGGACCTTCTACCGCAACTTCCACCACCGCGAGGCGCTCATCCTGGAGATCCACCGCCACGAGGTGCGGCAGGTGACCGAGGCGGCGGCGCATCTGCTCGCCACCCGCCCACCGGACCGGGCGCTTCGGGAGTGGACGGACCGTCTCGCACGGTTCGCGATGGCCAAGGCGGGTCTGACCGAAGCGCTGCGCACGACCACCGCCACACCCCGGGGACTCCTCACGAGCCTCGACCACGGGCCCCTGAGCTCGACGGTCGCGCTCCTGCTGAGGACCAACGAGGAGGCGGGCACGATCCGGCCGGGGGTGACTCCCGACGACTTCCTGCTCGCCGTCGCCGGGCTGTGGCACCTCGACCGGCACGGCGACTGGCAGGCGCACGCCCGCCGCCTGCTGGACCTGGTGACGGACGGCCTGCGCGTGGGCGCGCCGGGACCGGACACGCGCGCCACGCCTGCGGACTGAGCCCGCGGCTCGCGCGCGGGCCGGGAGCGCCGTCGGTCACGATCAGCCGGGGCCTGCCTCGAAGGGGGTCGGCTCAGCGGCGGACCAGCCGGACGTGCGTCGCGGCCGGCGATGCGACCGTCTCGGCCACCCGGTAGCCGTCGATGGCGTCCCCCAGGTCGCTGAGCAGGAGTTCTCCGCCGCCCAGGAGCCGCGGGACGACGGCCATGTGCAGTTCGTCGAGGAGTCCGGCGCGCAGGTACTGCCGCACGGTGGCCGCTCCGCCGCCGAGCCGGACGTCCTTGCCCGCCGCCGCCTCGAAGGCGTGGGCGAGGACCTTCTCGACGGGTTCGTCGGTGAAGTGGAAGGTCGTTCCGCCCTCCATGACGACGGAGGGCCGCAAGTGGTGGGTGTGGACGAACACGTCGTTGTGGTACGGAGGGTTGGCGCCCCACCAGCCCGTCCACGACTCGTCCTCCCAGGGTCCGCGGTGAGGCCCGAACATGTTGCGCCCCATGATGGTGGCGCCGATGTTCTCCTCGCTGCGCCGGACGTACTCGACGTCGGTCCCGTCCTTGCCGTCGGCCAGGTCGCGCATGGCGGCGAACATCCACTCGTGCATGGTCCCGAAGCCCTCGCCGAGCGGATGCTCGAGATCCTGGCGTGGACCGGCGGCGTAGCCGTCCACCGAGACGGTGATGTTGTGTACGCGCAGCTTGGGCATGGCCGTGCTCCCTGGGTTGGTGGTGTCCCGCTCTCACCCGTACGTCGAACGGGACGCGCGGGGATCGACGGGCTCCCGAAAGATTTCCCTGCCGCCCGGAATCCGGCTCGCCGTCACCGGGCCGCCGTCACCGGGCCGCCGAAGGAGGCGGCAGGCGCAGTTCCGCGAGGTCCGGAGGGATGGGGGTGTCGGGGCGGAAGAACGGGGCGGGTTCGCCGTCGGGCGCCGTGGCCGGTGCGTCGGTGAGGCGGAAGCGGTCGCGCAGCCGTCCGTAGAAGTCGGTGGGGCGCAGCCGGATGAGGCGCACCCGCTGCGGGGCGCGGAAGACCCCGATCCAGTCGCCCGGGTCGAGCACCCCGCGCAACTGGCCGTCGATGCTGACGGCGGCCTGGCCCGAGTGGGGCAGCACCCGCAGGGCGACGGGCTCGTCCGGGGCGGCGACGACACTGCGGTCGAAGGTCATGTGCGGCGCGATCGGGGTGAAGACGACGGCGTCCATGTGCGGAGAGAGCACGGGGCCGCCGGCGGCGAAGCTGTAGGCGGTCGATCCGGTGGGGGTGGCGACGGCGAAGGCGTCCGCCGAGTAGGAGGCCAGCAGTCGGCCGGCGAGGTACACGCCGACGCCGACCTGGCGGTCGCGGGCCAGTTTCTCCAGGACGACGTCGTTCAGGGCGGTGACGTCCAGCGCCACCCCCCAGCCGTCGCCCTCCGTCGTCTCGCCCCTGACCTGCGGCGGGGGCAGTGCGGGACCCCGCCCGTAGCAGAGGACCGTCTCCACCTCCGCGGGGATCTCGAGGACCCGGGAGGCCCGCAGCGTCAGGGTCATCCGTTCCTCTACCGTGGCCCTGCCCTCGTGGACCGTCTGCAGCGCCCGGGTGACGTCGGCCGCGGGCACCTCGGTGAGGAAGCCGACCTTGCCGAGGTCGACGCCCAGCACGTTCGCACCGCTCTTGACGGCGATCCGGGCGCCGCGCAGGAAGGTGCCGTCACCCCCGAGCGTGACGACGAGGTCCGGGTTGCCGGCCGCTTCGGCCTCGGCGCGTCCGCCGCGGCGCCGCTGGTCCTTGGCCCAGACGTCGATCTCGGTGCACCGGATGCCTCGCGCGTCGCACCACTCGTGAACGGCGCGGGCCACGTCGCGGGCCGCGGTCCGCCCCTGGTGGACGACCAGGCCGACGCGGTGCACGGACACGGCAACCTCCTCCAGGTCCCATGGGGTACGTACCGATCCTTCCATGAATGGGGTGTTTCGGACGGGGAGAGAGGGCCGTCCGGCCGCACCGAGGCCCCGCGGCGCCGCCGGACCGGGAAATCCGCGGGGGCGCCGGGCCGGCGTGCGGCGACGGATGTCGGTCGCGGGCGCCGCCGCGGACGTGCGGCAACGGAAGCCCGGCTCGGGCGCCGCCGCGGACGTGCGGCGACGGAAGCCCGGCTCGGGCCCGGCGAGCGGCGCCCGGCCAGTGTGCGGCGAGCGGCGTGCGGTGTGCGGCGTGCGGCGGCGGATGCCGGTCCCTCTCGCCGGCCGCGACGCCGGCCGCCTCACCCCCCCCCCGCGACGCCGACCGGATCACCCGGCCGCGCGATCCGGCGCCGAAGCCCGAGGGCCGGAGCGGCCATGCCGCCGCAACCCCAACTCCCCACATGAACAGCCGACTTGCCCATGTCTCCCGCCCCGAGCGGGACTTGCCGCCACGAGCGTCGCTCCGGCCCCGAATCCCCCGGACGGATTCCGGCCGTGTCGGTGTCACCCGGGTAGGGCAACTCGCCTCCGCTCAGCACGAGTTCGGGTGCCGTCAGCGGCAGGGCAGCCGGCACGGGAGCCGTTCCGCGGGCCGAACAGTTTCGGACACTTGGGCATCCCGCGGAACGCTGAACGACTATCGTCTCGAATTGACGTCTCCTGAGCGACCGACAAGGCTCGGAGATCCCGTCATGGCCGCTTTCATCCGCATTGCGCACTACTTCGACCGCCCCCATGAAAGGTTCCTTTCGTGATCAACAGCAATCACGGGACTGATTACGAGAGCCTTCCGCTCGACCGCAAAGGCCAGGCCGAAGCCTTCGACGCCATCGGCGACCGCTACGACGAGGCCTTCCCGCACAAGGAAGGCCAGGTCACCGCGGGCGAGTGGCTGGTCGGATCACTGGCCGAGGGGGCGCGGGTCCTGGATCTCGGCTGCGGCACGGGCGTGCCGACCGCGCGCCAGATGGCGGACGCGGGGTTCGAGGTCGTGGGGGTCGACCTCTCCGGCGGCATGGTGGAGCTCGCGAGCGGATACGTCCCCGAAGGGACCTTCCACCAGGTGGACCTCGCCGACTTGCGCCCGGGCGGTCCCCGCGACCTCGGGCGTTTCGACGGCGTCGCCGCCTTCTTCTCGCTGCTGATGCTGCCGCGCGCCGAGATCCCCCTCGCCCTGCGGACCGTGCGCCATCTGCTGGTGCCCGGCGGCCTGTTCGTCCTGTCGATGGTCGAGGCCGACGTGGACAACTTCGCGATCCCGTTCCTGGGGAACACGATCCGGGTCTCCGGCTATCTGCGGGAGGACCTGCACAAGGTCGTCGAGGAGGCGGGCTTCGAGATCGTCAAGGAGACCTCGTACACGTACGCCCCCGCCGTGACCGACGTCCCGCCCGAGGAGCAGGTGTTCCTGTGCTGCCGGCGGTGTGACTGAGGAGGCGGAGTCCGAGCCGCGGACCGCGCCACCCACCCGACGGGACAGAAGCGTGACCGAGCACCGCACCCCCCAAGAGGGCACCGCGCCGCCACAGGTCCTCCTGCCACCTGTGGCGGTGACGGACGGCCGCGTGCCACAGACCGACCGCCTCCGGTACCTGGACGTGGCGACGCGGCGGATCGCGCGCGGGATGGATCTGGACGAGACGCTCCGGGAACTGCGGCAGGCCGCCGTACCGGCCTTCGCGGACGCGGTCTTCATCCACCTCGACGATCCGCTGCCGGTGGGCACGGAGACGTCGACGGGACCCGTCGTGCTCCGCCTGCACAGCTCCGAACGGACCTGGCCGGGGGCGACGCACACCGCCACGACGCTGTACGGCGACACGGCCGTGGGCGCCGCCCCGGCCACACGCGTGGGGGCACCCCCGCAGGTCGAGGCGGCCCCGTACCCCGAGGCAGCCCCTCACGCCGCGGCAGCCCTTCACGCCGACCCGGCCCCGTACACCGGCCAGACCCCGCCACCACCGCTCCCCGACATCGCCGAGCGCGTGGAACCGGCCGGCGGCGGCCGGCTCGCGGAGCTGCTGCGGGACGGGCGTCCCGCGTTCGGTGACGCGCCCGGCAACGCGCCCGCCGTCGCCGAACTGCTCGCGGCGGGGACCGTCCCGCCCGACACGCTTCCGCCGGGCCACCGTCTGATCATCGCGCCGCTGCACGGCAGCCATCACGTCATGGGCACGGTCGTCCTGCTCCGGTGCGCCGACCGCCCGGTCTTCACCAGCGACGATCTCCTCGTCGCCTCGCAGCTCGCCACGCACACCGCGCTCGGGGTCCAGAAGGCGGTGATGTACGGCAACGAAGCCGCCGTCGCGGACACCCTCCAGCACACCATGCTCCCGTCGTCGCTGCCGGAGCCCACCGGCATCCGGCTGGCCAGCCGCTATCTGCCCGCCTCCAAGACCGCCCAGGTCGGCGGCGACTGGTACGACGCGATCCCGCTGCCCGGCAACCGGATCGCCCTGGTCGTCGGCGACGTCATGGGCCACTCCATGACCTCCGCCGCGATCATGGGCCAGCTCCGGACCATCGTGCAGACCCTCGCCGGGCTCGACCTGCCCCCGAACGAGGTCCTGCACCACCTCGACGAGCAGGCCCAGCGGCTGGGCAGCGACCACATCGCCACCTGCCTCTACGCGATCTACGACCCGATCTCGCACCGCCTGCTCATGGCGAACGCCGGCCACCCGCCCGCGGTTCTGCTCCACGAGGACGGCCGGGCCGAGGTGCTGGGGGTTCCGCCCGGCGCCCCGATCGGCGTCGGCGGTGTCGTCTTCGAGTCGGTGGAGATGGCCGCGCCCCCCGGGGCGACCCTGGTGCTGTACACCGACGGACTCGTCGAGTCCCGCGACACGGACATCGGCAGCGGCGTCGAGGCGCTGCGCGGCCGTCTCCAGAGCACCGGCCACGGACTCGCCTCGCTGGAGGTGCTCTGCGACCAGGTGCTCGGGACCCTGGGCCCGGGGACCCGGGACGACGACATCGCCCTGCTCACCGCCCGGTTCGACGGCTTCCCGCCGGACAGCGTCGGTTACTGGTTCCTGGCCCCGCACCCGATGACCGCGGGCCAGGCGCGCCGGCTGACCCGCAGGGCACTGCGCCGCTGGGGTCTGGAGTCGCTGGTCGACCCGACGGAACTGATGGTCAGCGAGATCGTGACGAACGCCGTGCGGTTCGCCTCCCGTCCCCTGTCGCTGCGGCTGCTGCGCACCGACGTGCTGCGCTGCGAGGTGACCGACGACTCGCCCCAGGTGCCGAGGATGCGGCAGGCCGGCGCCGGGGACGAGAGCGGTCGCGGCCTCTTCCTCGTCAATCAACTCGCCCTGCGCTGGGGCGCGACACGCGTGAGCAGCGGCAAGGTCGTCTGGTTCGAGCAGAAGATCCCCGCGAAGTAGCCGCCTCGAGGACGGCATCCGGCGCCTTCACCCGCGCCGGCCACCGGCCCTCACCAGCTCCGCCGGCGCCGCCGCGATCCGCATTCGGCTGATTCTTGAGCGATCTCGAACGACGGTCCCGGTGGTTCCGGGGCAGGCATACCCGTCCGGGGTACGGTGGCGGTCCTAGCTCGCAGGAAGTGCTGACGCCCCTGATGACGGTACGCATGTTGCCCTGGGCCCGGCCCGCCGTTCCTCTCCTCACCGCGCACATAGGCCACGTCCCCACGGCACTCCGCGTCCTCGGACGCCGTAAGGCCGTGTGTGGACCGTCCCGAAACGCCTGTCGCGCATCGAGAAGAGGACTCCCCGTGAACAGCATCAACCGTCGCACCGTCCTCGCCGGACTGGGCGCGGCAGGTACCGGCCTGCTCGCCGCCTGCGGCAAGGACGCTCCCAGCACCCCCGCCCTGCTCAGCCCCAACGGACCCCAGGTCGCCCGCGTCGAGAAGAAGCGCGGCGCCACGGGCAGGGTACGAAGCCTCAACGTGACCGCCGCGCCCGCCACCGTCGACCTGGGCGGCGGGGTGACGGCCAAGTCCTGGACCTTCGGCGGGCAGATTCCCGGCAAGGAGATCCGCATCTCCGCCGGCGACACGCTCGAGGCCGAGCTGTCCAACCAGTTGCCCGACGCCACCACGACGTCCATCCACTGGCACGGCATCTCCCTGCGCGGCGACATGGACGGCGTACCGCCCGTCACGCAGAACCCGGTGCGGGCCGGATCCAGCTTCACGTACCGCTTCGTCGCCGACAAACCCGGCACGTACTTCTTCCACCCGCACGTCGGCGTCCAGGTCGACCGTGCCCTGTACGCGCCGCTGATCATCGAGGACCCCAGGGAGCCGCTGTCGTACGACGACGAGTGGGTTCTCGTCCTCGACGACTGGCTCGACGGCGTGACCGGCACGCCCGACGATGTCTTCACCGAGCTCAGTCACGGCATGTCCGGCATGAACATGAAGGGCAGCGGGTCGCAGCAGCCGACGTCCTCGCACCACCCGTCGATGCGGACGTCCCCGTCCGCGTCCGCCGGCGACGGCCCCTCGACGCGGTTCAGGCTGGCCAGTTCCGCCAGCCCTCTGCTCGGCCGTGACGCCGGGGACGTCAACTACCCGTACCACCTGATCAACGGACGGGTGCCGACCGACCCGGCCGTCTACAACGGCACGCCCGGCAGGCGGGTCCGCCTCAGGATCATCAACGCCGGCGCCGACACCGCGTACCGGGTGGCGCTCGGCGGCCACAAACTGACGATCACCCACACCGACGGCTTCCCCGTCGAGCACGAGGAGGTCGACGCCCTGCTGGTCGCCATGGGCGAGCGGTACGACGCGCTGGTCACCCTCGACGACGGCGTCTTCCCGCTCGTCGCGCTGGCCGAGGGCAAGGACGTCTCGGGCATGGCGCTCGTGAAGACCGGGTCGGGCGGCCTGCCGGATCCGGCCGTGCGTCCGAGCGAACTGGACGGCCGCATCGTGACCGCCGGACAGTTGC
The DNA here is from genome assembly GCF_055565895.1 of Streptomyces sp. NPDC028298. NCBI lineage: Bacteria > Bacillati > Actinomycetota > Actinomycetes > Kitasatosporales > Streptomycetaceae > Streptomyces > Streptomyces sp. NPDC028298. Next base: position 260,880 of record NZ_JBVHTL010000003.1, on the reverse strand, counting down.
GCGCGAGCGACGGCGTACGACTGGGGACGAAGGATCCCGACCAGGTCATCCGCGTCAAGCTCACCGGCAGCATGGGCACGTACGACTGGGCGATCAACGGCAAGCGGTTCGACATGGCCGCCCCGACCGCGGACCCGCTGCTCGTGCAGCAGGGCCAGCGGGTCCAGCTCGACTTCGTCAACGCCACGGGCATGTGGCACCCGATGCATCTGCACGGGCACACGTATCAACTCGGCCCCGACGGCGCGCGCAAGGACACGACCATCGTGCTGCCCAGGTCGAAGGTGTCCGTCGTCTTCGACGCCGACAACCCCGGGCAGTGGATGCTGCACTGCCACAACGCCTACCACAGCGAGGCCGGGATGATGGCGCTCCTGGCCTACGGGGCCTGAGTCCGCGGCGCGTCGGGCCGGCCGCTCAGCCGAGGAAGCTCAGTCGCACTTGACGGTTCGGATTGTCCTTGTTCGTGTCCACGAGGCACACCGACTGCCAAGTCCCCAGCTCCAGGGCCCCGTCCACCACCGGCAGGGTCGCGTGCGGCGGGACGATGGCGGGAAGGACGTGGTCGCGGCCGTGCCCGGGACTGCCGTGACGGTGCTGCCAGCGGTCGTCCGCGGGAAGCAGGGAGTGCAGCGCGGTCAGGAGGTCGTCGTCGCTGCCGGCGCCGGTCTCGATGATGGCGATTCCGGCGGTGGCGTGCGGCACGAAGACGTTCAGGAGGCCGTCGCGGCCGGCCGCGACCTCACGGAGGAACGCCTCGCAGTCGCGGGTGAGGTCGACGACCCTCTCCGACGTGCCGGAGGAGATGTTCAGGACCTGCGTGGTGAAGGCATCGGACATGCCTCAATCCTCCCCCATCCACGGGCTCGCGGCCTGTGGCGACTGCGCCTGTCCGGCGGCCGTGGCGAGGGTTCCGGCGGGCGAGGCGAGGAGTCGTCGGCGGCTGAGGCAAGGGGTCCTCTGAGGCTGAGGCGAGGAGTCCTCTGAGGCCGTGGCGAGGGGTCCTCGGCGACTGTGGCGAGGCCTTCGGCGGCCGGTCGTGATCGGCCTTCCGTCGGCTCTCACCGGCACGACGGTCCGTCGGGTGGCTCACAGTGAGGTACCCGACGTCCCCGGCGGGAAGATCCCGGACCCCGGTCCGGTTCGCAGAGACGTGAACAGCACCGGGGTGAACGCGCGCGAGATCGATGTGGTCGTCGTCGGGGCCGGCCAGGCCGGTCTGGCCGCCGCCTACCACCTGCGGCGCACCGGCTTCGAGCCCGAGCGGGACTTCGTCGTGCTCGACCACGCGCCGCATCCGGGCGGCGCCTGGCAGTTCCGCTGGCCGTCGCTGACGTACGGCAAGGTGCACGGGATGCACTCCCTGCCCGGCATGGACCTCCAGGACGCCGACCCGGACCGTCCGTCCTCGGAGGTGATCTCGGAGTACTTCGCCACGTACGAGAGCGCCTTCGGCCTGCCGGTGCACCGGCCGGTCGACGTCAGGTCGGTCCGGGAGGGGTCCGGCGGGCGGCTGCTCGTGGAAGCCGGCGACCGATCGTGGTCGACGCGGGCGCTGATCAACGCGACGGGGACCTGGGACCGCCCGTTCTGGCCCCGCTATCCGGGCCAGGAGACCTTCCGCGGGCGGCAGTTGCACACGGCTCAGTACCCGGGCCCCGAATGGTTCGCCGGGCGGCGCGTGATCGTCGTGGGCGGTGGCGCCTCCGGCACCCAGCATCTGATGGAGATCGCCTCGCACGCGGCCGGGACCACCTGGGTCACCCGGCGTCCCCCGGTCTTCCGCGAGGGACCGTTCACCGAGGAGTTCGGGCGGGCCGCGGTCGCTCTCGTCGAGGAGCGGGTCCGGCAGGGGCTGCCGCCGAAGAGCGTGGTCTCGGTCACCGGGCTGCCGCTGAACGACGCGATCCGTCAGGCGCTGGCCGACGGCGTGCTGGACCGGCGGCCGATGTTCGACCGGATCACCCCGGACGGCGTGGAGTGGGCGGACGGAGCGCGGGTGGAAGCGGACGTGATCCTGTGGGCGACCGGCTTCCGGGCCGCCATCGACCATCTGGCGCCGCTGCGGCTGCGCGAACCGGGCGGCGGCATCCGGGTCGAGGGAACGCGCGCGGTCGCAGATCCGCGGATCCACCTGGTCGGGTACGGGCCCTCCGCGAGCACCATCGGCGCCAACCGGGCGGGCCGGGCGGCCGTACGGGACATCAGGCGGTTGCTGGCGGACGCGCCGGTCGCCGCGTGATGCCCCGTACGAACGTCAACTCGTGGGAACGACCGTGGGATCGGTCGTGGGGTCGACCGTGGGCGTGGCCGTGGAGGGCGCGGCGGAGGTGACCGCGGGTGAGACCTCGGGCGTGATCGCCGGGGTGTTGGCGGGAGAGGCCACGGGCGGGACCGTGGGTGACGCCGGGGACGTGACCGCGGGAGAGGCCGTCTGCGGGAGCGTGAGCGAGGCCGTCGGTGATCCGCTCTTGTGCTGCCGCCGGTTGAACTCCGCCACGTTGCGCTGGTGTTCCTCGTAACGGGCCGTGAAGCGCGTGTCCCCCGGCTTGACCGTGACGAAGTACAGCCAGTCGCCCGCGGGCGGGTTGACCGCGGCGCGCATCGCCGCCTCGCCGGGGTTGGCGATGGGAGTGGGCGGCAGGCCCATGCGCCGGTACGAGTTGTACGGGCTGTCGAGCCTGGTTTCCGCCTCGCTGGTGTTCAGGGTGGAACGGTTGAGCGCGTAGTTGATGGTGGAGTCCATCTGCAGCGGCATACCGCGCGCCAGGCGGTTGTAGACGACGCGGGCCACCTTGCCCATGTCCGCCTCGGTCGCCGCCTCCGCCTGCACGATGCTCGCGACGGTGACCGCCTGATAGACGTTCATCGCGTTGCGCTGCGCGCCCGCCGCGATCGGCGCCCCGTTGAACTTCTTGTTCGCGGTGTCGACCATGAACGTCAGCAGCGACTCCGGGGTCGCCTTGTCACGGATCGGATAGGTGGCCGGGAAGAGATAGCCCTCGGGGTTGCCCCTGGCGTCGTTCGGAAGTTTCAGACGGGCTTTCCCCAGGGACTTCTTGGTGGTTCCCGCGGGGACCCGGAGGGCCTTGTCGACGGCCGCGTAGATCTGTCCGGAGCGCCAGCCCTCCGGAACGACCAGAGACGTCGGACGGGCGTCGTCCCCCATGGTCAGCAGCGGCACCGCCACGGCGGTTGCCGCCACGACGGCGCCGGTCGCGATCAGGGCGACCCGGCCCCGGCGCGTCAGTCGGATCGTGCTCCGTGGCGGAGTGTTCGTCTGCATACGGGGCACGGTAACGCGCTATTGCCCACAAACCCGGCATATCGTCATCTTGTCGGCTCCAGTTGGGCGTCCCGGTGGACGAGCGCGGCGTAGCGCCCCTCCGCCGCCAGCAGTTCCTCGTGCGTGCCGCGCTCGACCGCGCGGCCGGAGTCGAGGACGACGATCTGGTCGGCGCCGCGGATCGTGGAGAGCCGGTGCGCGATGGTGAGCGTGGTGCGGTTGGCCGACAGGGCGTCGATGGCCTCCTGGACGGCGTGCTCCGTACGGGTGTCCAGGGCGCTGGTCGCCTCGTCCAGGATGAGCACGGGAGGGTCGCGCAGTATCGTGCGGGCGATGGCGAGGCGCTGCTTCTCGCCGCCGGAGAAACGGTGGCCGCGTTCGCCGACGACCGTGTCGTACCCGTCGGGCAGCGACGCGATGTGGTCGTGGATCTGGGCCGCCCGCGCCGCCGCGTGCAGTTCCTCATCGGTGGCGTCCGGCTTGGCGAAGCGCAGGTTCTCGGCGACCGAGGCGTGGAAGAGGTACGTCTCCTGGGAGACGACGCCGACCGCGCGCGCGAGGGTGTCGAAGTCCAGGTCCCGTACGTCGACCCCGTCGAGGGTCACCCGCCCGCCCGTGACGTCGTACAACCGGGGCACCAGATAGCTGAGCGTCGACTTGCCGGAACCGGTGGGACCGACGACGGCGAGGCTGCCGCCGGCCGGGACGGTGACGTCGATGCCGTCGAGGATCGGGGCGCCCTTGTCGTCGTAGCGGAACTCGACGTCCTCGAAGCGGATCTCGCCCTTGACCTGGTCGAGGTGGACCGGGTTCTCGGGCTCGGTGATGTCGATGGGCAGGTCGAGGTACTCGAAGATGCGCTGGAACAGCGCGAGCGAGGTCTGGATCTGCACGCCGGTGGACAGCAGGCTGACCGTCGGCCGGAACAGGCCCTGCTGGAGCGAGACGAAGGCGACGAGCGTGCCGATCGATATGGAGGGTCCGCCGAGCTGAAGGGCCACGCCCGCGGTCCAGTAGATGAAGGCGGGCATGCCGGCCATGACGATGCCGATGACGGACATCCGCCAGCGCCCGGCCATGTTCGACCTCACCTCGAGGTCGACGAGCCCCTCGGACTCCTCGGCGAAGGACTTCGTCAGCGAGTCGGCCCGGCCCATGGTGCGCCCGAGCAGGATGCCGCTGACGGACAGCGATTCGGTGACGGTGGCGGCCATCGCCGCCATCTGCTTCTGCCGCTGGGTGGTGATCCTCTTGCGTTCGTTGCCGACCCGGCGGCTGATCCACACGAAGACCGGCAGCAGGAGCAGGGAGACGACGGTCAGGCGCCAGTCGAGGGCCACCATCGCGATGATCGTGGCGACCACGCTGGTGAGGTTGGAGACCAGCGAGGTGGCGGTGGAGGTGACGGTCGCCTGCATGCCGCCGATGTCGTTGGCGATGCGGGACTGGACCTCGCCCGTGCGCGTCCTGGTGAAGAAGGCCAGCGACATGCGCTGGAGACGGCCGTAGACCGCCGTGCGCAGGTCGTGCATCACGCGCTGGCCGACGGTCGTGGAGATCAGCGTCTGCAGGACGCCGAAGACGCCGCTCAGGACGGCGCTCGCGATCATGCCGAGCGCGAGCAGGGTCAGCAGGCCCGTACGCCCTTGGGGGATCGCGGTGTCGAGGATCGCCTTCAGCAGGAAGGGCGTGGCGACCCCCACGAGGGAGGCGGCGCCGACCAGCAGGCCGACGATCGCGAGGCGGCCGCGGTAGGGCCGGAAGAGACTCAGGATGCGGCGCACCTGCCGGGGCTGTTGCTTGTCGACAGGTGGCGGGCTCCAGGTCGGCTGTTCGGGGCGCAATGGACTCCTAGGGAATCGAGAGGACAGGGGTGCCGATGACGACATGGACATCGACAAGGATCCGACGACTGACGGACACCAGCTCATTGTTACCTATACTCACAATGAACGGCATCCTGATATTGTTCCCGCATGAGCACCCCCGATGCCGACGGCCTGCTCGCCGAGCAGTTGCTGCGTCTGACGCGACGCGTGCACCGCATCCAGAAGCGCCATCTGGAGCAGCGCGAGCTGGGCATCACCCCTGCCCAGTCCCGGCTCCTGCGTACCCTCGCGCACTACGCCTCGCCACCCCGCATGGCCGATCTCGCGGAGCGCCTCGAAGTGGTGCCGCGCGCCGTGACCACGCTGGTCGACGGCCTGGAGGCGAGCGGCAAGGTGCGCCGGGTGCCCGATCCCACCAACCGCCGGGTGATCCGTATCGAGGTCACGGACGAGGGGCGCAAGGCGCTGCGCGAGCTGCGCGCCGCGCGCCGCGGCGCCGCGGAGGAGATCCTGGCTCCATTGACGGACGAGCAGCGCGAGGTGCTCGGCGGGCTGCTGGACACCTTGGTGGACGGCATGCCGAGGGTGGACCACCGGTGCTGAACGGGCTCGGGGCGGTGCGCCGCCGCTGAGGCGGCCCGGGACCGGAACGGCCGGGACTGGAACGGCCCGCGCCGGGACGGCCCGCGCCGGGACGGCCTGGACCGGGCGGCCTGGACCGGGCGGCCTGGACCGGAACGGCCCGGACCGGGCGGCCTGGACCGGAACGGCCCGGACAGGGCGGCCTGGAGCGGAACGGCCCGGCCCGGGGCGGTCTCGTCCTGAGCCGACTCGGCGCACCGCCCGCCCGCCGCCGCGAGCGTAGGAGGAGTGGTCCGCTGTGCCTCTGCTGGAGCCCGACCCCGACAGGCTGCGTCCCGGGACGCGCCCCGACGCCCCGGCGGCCGACCGCGTCCCGGAGGACCGGGCCGGCGGGACTCCCGAGCCCCTGCGCGGCGACCTGATCGCCCTGCTCGGCGCCGACAAGGTGCTGACCGGGATCTCCGACCTGGTGCGCTACGCCTCCGACGCCAGCCCCTACCGCTTCGTGCCACGGGTCGTGGTGGTCCCCGAGGACGTCGACGACGTCTCGGCGGTGCTCTCGTACGCCCATGGCAAGAGCCGCGAGGTGGTGTTCCGCGCGGCCGGGACCTCGCTCAACGGCCAGGCGCAGGGCGAGGACATCCTGCTCGACGTCCGCCGGCACTGGACGGGAGTCGAGGTCCTCGGCGGCGGAGCGCGGGTCCGGATCGCTCCGGGCACGACCGTCGCCCGCGTGAACGCCGCGCTCGCCCGGCACGGGCGCGTGCTCGGCCCCGATCCGGCGAGCGCGGTCGCCTGCACGGTCGGCGGCGTGGTCGCGAACAACGCCTCCGGCATGACGGCGGGCACCACCCGCAACGCCTACGTCACCCTGGCCTCGCTCACGTTCGTCCTGCCGTCCGGCACGGTCGTGGACACGGCGGAACCGGACGCCGACGAGCGGCTGTCGGCGGCGGAACCCGCCCTGTGCGCCGGGCTCATGGAGCTCAGGGCGGAGATCGAGGCGGACGCCGCGCTCGTCGAGCGCATCCGGGCCAAGTACGCGATCAAGAACACCAACGGCTACCGCCTGGACGCGTTCCTCGACGGCTCGACGCCCGTCGGGATCCTGCGCGGTCTGATGGTCGGCTCGCAGGGCACGTTCGGCTTCATCTCGGAGGTCGTCTTCGACACCCTGCCGCTGGACCGCCGGGTCTCCGCGGCACTGCTGTTCTTCGGCTCGCTGCCGGCCGCGGCCGCCGCCGTGCCCCTGTTCACCGCCGCCGGCGCCTCGGCCGTCGAGCTGATGGACGGCAACACCCTGCGCGCCTCGGTGGCCGTCGACGGCGTGCCCGGGGACTGGACCGGTCTGCCGGGTCCGACGACCGCGCTGCTCGTCGAGTTCCGCGCCCCGGACGAGGAGGCACTGGAGGCGTACGAGGAGCGGGCACGCGCGGTCCTCGATGAGCTTCCCCTCGTGTCACCCGTGCCCTCGGTCGCGAACGCGTTCACCCGTGACCAGCGGACCGTCGCCGGTTACTGGAAGGCCCGCAAGGCGTTCGTGACGGCCGTCGGCGGCGCGCGCCCGCCCGGCACGACACTGATCACGGAGGACTTCGCGGTACCGCCCGAGCGGCTCGCCGAAGCCTGCGAGGCGCTGCTGGAACTCCAGACCCGGCACGGCTTCGACGCCGCCGTCGCGGGCCACGCCGCCCACGGCAACCTGCACTTCCTGCTCGCCTTCGACGCCTCCCGGCCCGCCGACGTCGAGCGCTACGCGGCCTTCATGGACGCCTTCTGCCGGCTCACGGTCGAACGCTTCGACGGCTCGCTCAAGGCCGAACACGCCACGGGGCGCAACATCGCACCCTTCCTGGAGCTCGAATGGGGGCCCAGGGCGACGGAGTTGATGTGGCGTACGAAGCGGCTGATCGACCCCGACGGCGTGCTCGCCCCGCGCGTCGTGCTCGACCGCGATCCGCGTGCGCACGTACGGGGTCTGAAGACGATCCCGCGTATCGAGGCGATCGCGGCCCCGTGCATCGAGTGCGGCTTCTGCGAACCGACCTGCCCGAGCCGTGACGTGACGACGACACCGCGCCAGCGGATCGTGCTGCGCCGCGAGGTCATGCGCCAGCCCGACGGCTCACTCGTCGGCAAAGGGCTCCTGGAGGCGTACGGGTACGACGCGGTGGACACCTGCGCGGGCGACTCGACCTGCAAACTGGCCTGCCCGGTCGGCATCGACACGGGCGCCCTGATGAAGACGTTCCGGCACGCCCGGCACACGCCGCGCGAGGAGAAGGCGGCCGCACTGGCCGCACGGCACTTCCGGGTAGTCGAGGGCTCCGCGCGCCTGGCCGTCGCCGCCGCGGACCGGATCGGCGGCGGGCCGGTGAACGCCGTGACACGGGCGGTCCGCAGAGTCGTGCGCCCCGATCTCGTGCCCGAGTGGCTGCCGGGCATGCCCGGAGCGGCGCCCTCCGCCCTGCCCCGCACCGCGCGCGTGGGTGCCGCCGCCGTCTACTACCCGGCCTGCGTCAACCGCATCTTCGGCGGCCCGGGAGAGGTGTCCCTCGCGGAGGCCGTCGTCGCGGTCTCCGCACGCGCGGGAAGACCGGTGTGGATCCCGGACGATGTGCGCGGCACCTGCTGCGCGACGATCTGGCACTCCAAGGGGTACGACGCCGGCAACGCCGTGATGGCCGACCGCGTCGTCGAGGCGGCCTGGGGGTGGACCGCGGGCGGCAGACTGCCGCTCGTCGTGGACGCCTCGTCGTGCGCGCTCGGCATCGCGCGCGAGGTCGTACCGTATCTGAGCCCGGACAACCGGGAGTTGCACGCCGAGCTGCGGGTCGTCGACTCGGTCGTGTGGGCGGCGCGGGAACTCCTCCCCCGCCTCACGGTGCACCGCACGCTCGGCTCGGCCGTCCTCCACCCGACCTGCTCCATGCGGCACTTGGGCGACGAGGCCGAGCTGCGCGCGGTGGCCGAGGCCTGCGCGGACGAGGTGGTCGTTCCCGACGACGCCGGGTGCTGCGCCTTCGCGGGCGACCGCGGCATGCTCCACAGGGAGCTCACCGAGTCGGCCACCCGCGAGGAGGCGGCGTACGTGACCTCACGCGCCTTCGACGCGCACCTGTCGGCCAGCCGCATGTGCGAGATCGGCATGGATCACGCGACGGGCCGCTCGTACCACTCCGCCCTACTGGCACTTGAGCACGCGACCCGCCCCGGCGCCGGACCGGCCGACCGGTCTCCCTGACGTGCGGCCGCAGACCGGAGCGGGCGCCAGGGCGGCGGCACGCGCCTCCACGCCGCCGCTCGGGCACCCTTTGCTCAGCAGCGGGCGCGGTCCCGTGTGAGCGTCCCTTGCACGGTCACCAGCGAGCGGTCGTAACACCCGGCCGAACCGTGGCTCCGATAGCGCTCGCTCGTCGTGGCGACCGCGTGACGCTGGTCGCGCGGCACACCGGTCGTGTAGGTCGCGTCGCCCGTGTAGGTGTCGTCGAGCCGTGACCATGCGGTGGGCCGACCACCCGAGTCCTCGTTCGCGGCGGCCCGGTCGCCGAGCGTCAGCACGGTCCGCAGCCGGCCGTCCGGGCCGAGGGTCGTCGTGCCGTCCATCGTGTACGTGCGCCGGGTGCGCGTCGTCGTGGCGGGTCCGCGTCCGTCGACGGTCACGACCTCGTCGTCGGTCCACCTCGCCTCGATGCCGTCCGTGTCCTCGCCCTCGGTCCAGCGGTGCGTGGAGGTGTTGGCGAGCTCCCGGCCGACCGTCGTGAGCACCCGGCCGTGCGAGGTGTCGACATAGCCCGCGACCGTCAGCCGGTGCCCGCCCACGGTGTCGACGCGGTGCTCCGAACCGGGTGTGTACGTGGCCGAGTCGGTGAGGTCCCCCTCCTCGGACCGGACGAGCCCACCGCTCACCCGGGCCCGCCCCGGGTCCTGCCGGACGAGCACGTTGACGGGCAGACTCCATCCGGACTGTCCCTCGGGAACGCCCACGACGGAGACGTCGATCCGGTGCGGACGCCCGTCGTCGAGGACTCCGGCGAACGGGGTCAGGTCGTACTCGATGGGCCGCACCGCGAAGGCGCGGGGTCCCGGAATCACGTACCAGAGGAAGGGGTTGGACCAGCCTCCGGTCCACACGGTCGGGAACGGCTCGGCGATGCCGGCGAGCCGGCCGTCGACCTTGATCTGCACCTCGCGGTAGGCGCCACCGGCCGCCTTGCAGGAATACGGCGCCTCGTCCGGGACCGTCATGTACCAGACCTCCTCGCAGCCGCCGCCTGACCCGGTCGCGTACACCTCGGCGATCACGCGCTCACTGTTGCGCGGGGTGGTCAAGGTGCCGTCCTGGAGGGTCAGCACACGGTCGGGCGTCACGGCGGGCCTGCCGGTGAAGAAGGTCAGCGTGGCCTTGACGTCGAGAACGCCGGTGTAGGTGTCGTCGACGACGTTCCCGATGAGCATCTCGACGTCCTGGCTCCGCCGGAACGTGTCGCTGTAGCGCGTCACGTCCGTCTCGACGGACCACTCGATCCCGTCGGGCGACGGCTCGGGCGTGGACGTACGGAGAATCTCCACCCCGCCGACGTGCAGATAGCCGAGACGGTCGAACTGCCGCCCCTTGACCTTGCCTTCGAGCCGGAGCACGACCTTGCTCCAGCGGTCGCCGCAGCCCTTCGGCGGGATGTAGGTGCCGGTGTAGGGCGTGAAGTCGCGGAACTGTGCCTCGGCGACCGTCACTTCGCAGGACTTCCCGGCCGGCCGGCCGACGGGTGGGGCGGCGGTGAGCGGGTCGTGCCAGTCGCTGCCGAACTCGGCGGGCACGTCGCCCGATTGGACGGCGGGAGCCGAGGCGCTGTCCGCGGCGGACGCGGTGGAGGCCACGGACGCGGTGGGGGCCACGGATGCGGTGGGGGCCGGGAACGGGCGATCCGCGACGGGCGCCGTGGCCGCCGGAGCCGGGGCCGCCCCGAGGAGGGTGCTCGCGGCTAACAGCAGCCCGGCGAGCATGGACATGATGACCGGTCTCTTCATGTGCGGTGTTCTACGGGGCGGTCGAGCCGTCCGCAATGGCGCACCGTCGGCCCCGGCCAACACACATGGGTGCGCCAGGGCGTGTCCGTCCTAGGCCTTCAGATCCGCCTTGTCACCCATCAGCACCACGGGATGCTGGTCCGGGTCGAGGGTGCGCAGAAGGTACTCCATGCCTTCCTTGGGCAGACTCACGCACGCCGACGTGCCACTGCCGTGGTCCATGTGCAGCCAGATGCCGCCGCCCTTCTCGTCTCCCCAGGGCCGGGTCGGATCGTCCGGAGGATTGCCCTCGAGGCGGTTGTAGTCGATGGCGATGACGTAATCGAAGTCGTGCCAGTACGACTCGGGCCAGTCGTGCGGAGCCTGGTACGTCTCCGACTGCGAGTACGGCAGCAGGGCACCCGGGTCGTCGAGCACGCCACCGGCGTCGCTGAGCGTGAACACACCGACGGGGCTGCGCTTGTCGTCCTCGTGATGGTCGGTGGTCCAGCCCTTCTTGCCGTTGTGCGCTGCCCAGCTACGCGTCTTCTCCCAGGCCGTACCGGACTTCGTGAACAGCACGGCCGTGGACTCCGCGGAGTCCTTGCCCTCGCCGTACACCGCCAGCACCTGCCGCGAGTCGGAGGGGATCTCCCGCTGCAGCCGGTCACCGACGTCGGGGATGCGTGTCGGGTCGACCGCGGGCGCACTCGTACGAGCGACCTCGCCGCGGGCCCCCGAGTGGCCCTTCCCACCGCTGCCGCTTCCGCCCTCCGCGCCACCGCAGGCCGAGAGAGCGACCACGAGGGCCCCGCAGGCCATGGCCGCGAGCCCCGTACGCATCGCACCGTTCTTTCGCATGCCGTCCATCCTCGCATCACGTATCGGGCGAATCGCCCTTCTCTCCCGTACCGGCCAGTCGCGGCCACCCCGGTCCGGTTCCTTGCCACGGGACGTAAAACCGTTTGCCTTCGACCACACTGCGGCGCGAACCTGTCACGGTTTGCTGCCGGCCCCGGCCGGACGGCCCGCCGACATCCGGAACCCTCTCCATCGCCTTACACGAGCCACTGGGACGTCATGCAGATCCAAGACCTTCCGTATCCCGACCCGGGTGTGCCCGACGCACGCTCAGGTCCCCGATTCCTGTGGTGGCTCGGGCGGAATCAACTCGGCGGACAGTTCAAGGCCCTGGCCTGGGGTCTGCTGCACTTCCTCGCCGTCTGCGCGCTGCCGTTCTGCGTCGGTCTCGCCGTCCAGTCCGTCATCGACCGCTCGGGCACCCGGCTCGCCCTGGCCGGCGCGATCATGGTCGTGTGCGGCGCGGGCATCGCCGTCGGCGAGCTCATGCTGCACCGCACCGCGGTCACCAACTGGATCACCGCGGCCGCGCGCGTTCAGCAACTCCTGGCCCGCCGAACCGCGCTGCTGGGCTCCGCGCTCACCCGGCGCGTCGCGGCGGGCGAGGTCGTCTCCGTCTCCACCGGCGACGTCGAGAAGATCGGCTGGTTCGTGGAGGGCGTGTCCCGGTTCTCGGCCGCCGCCGTGACCGTCGTGGTGGTCTGCGTGGCCCTGGTCGTCTACCAGCCGGCCCTCGGCGTGATCGTCGCCGTGGGCGTACCGGTGCTGGCGGTGGCCGTCCTGCCGCTGCTGCCCCGGGCCACCCGGCGTGCCGACCTCCAGCGGGAGAAGGCGGGACGTGCCACCGAGCTGGCCTCCGACACCGTGGCGGGCCTGCGGGTACTGCGCGGCATCGGCGGCGAGGAGCTCTTCCTCGACCGCTACCGCCGCGCCTCCCAGGAGGTGCGCCGGGCCGCCGTGCGCAGCGCGCGCATGTGGTCGATGATCTCGGCGATCCAGGTGCTGCTGCCCGGTCTGCTGATGATCGCCGTCGTCTGGCGCGGTGTGGAGCTGGCCCGGAACGGCCGGATCGAGGTCGGTGAACTGGTCACCGTGTACAGCGCCGTCATGCTGCTCACCTACCCTTTGCGGCATTTCGAGGAGATCGCCATGGCGTACTCCTTCTCCCGTCCGTCGGCCAAGCGGGCGGCCCGGGTGCTGTCCCTGGAACGGGCCATCGACAGCGGCGGTTCCCTCGCCGCGGAGCTGCCGCGCGGCGACCTGTACGACCCTTTGACCGGTCTGCTCGCTCCGTCGGGCCGCTTCACCGCCGTGGTGTGCGGGGACCCGGACGCGGCCGGACTCCTGGCCGAACGGCTCGGCGGCCACCCCTCCGAGCGGAGCGACGAGGGCAGCGCCGAGGACGGGGCCGGGGACGGGGCGAGAAGCACCTCGGTGGTGCTCGGAGGCGTACCGCTGGACGAGCTGCCCCTGGAGTGCGCCCGCACCGCCGTCCTCGTCCAGGACAAGGACCCGGTCCTGCTGTCGGGCACGCTGCGCGAACTGCTCGACGTGCCCGCGTCGGGTCTCGTGAGCGCCGAGGCCGCTCTGTCGGCGGCCCAGTGCGGTGACGTCCTGGACGCCCTCACCCAGGGCTCGCTCGACAGTGAGGATCCGATGGACGCGCGCGTCACCGAACGCGGGCGCTCCCTGTCCGGGGGCCAGCGCCAGCGGCTCGCGCTGGCCCGGTCCCTGATCACGGACCCGGAGGTGCTCGTCCTGGACGAGCCGACGTCCGCCGTCGACTCGCACACCGAGGCCCGCATCGCCGACGGTGTGCGCTCCCTGCGCACCGGGCGCACGACCGTGGTCTTCACCTCCTCACCGCTGCTCCTGGACCACGCGGACCGGGTCGTCCTCGTCCACGAGGGCGAGGTCGTCGCGGTCGGCGCGCACCGCGAACTGGTGCACAGCGAACCGCGATACCGGGCCGTGGTGACCCGCGAGACCGAGGAAGAGGCCGCCACCGGGGCCGCCGCCAAGGCTGCAGGCCGAGCCGAGCTCGTCGCGACGGCTCCTGACGCCGAGGCCGCCCTCGGCCCGGTGGGCGTCAACGACGAAACCGCTCTCGGCACCGTGACCGCCGACGACGAGGCCGTTCTCGACGGCGTACTGGAAGAGATCGAGGAGACCGCATGATCGGCGTGGCCCCACCGGCGTACGACCCGGCCGCCCCGACGACGGCGAACACACTGCCCGTCGGCGCGCCCGCGACCGTGCGTGCCTACGTGACCGAGTTGTTCCGACGGCACCGCGGAGCCTTCCTGCTCCTGGTCGCCGTCAACACCGTGGCCGTCGTGGCCTCGATGGCCGGGCCCTATCTGCTGGGCTCGGTCGTCGAACGCGTCTCGGACCAGGCGCGCGACCTCCATCTGGAGGCCACCGCCGCCCTCTTCGTCGTCGCGCTCGTCGTCCAGGCCGTGTTCGTCCGGGAGGTCCGGCTGCGCGGTGCCATGCTCGGCGAGCGGATGCTGGCCGACCTGCGCGAGGACTTCCTCGTACGGTCGGTGGGTCTGCCGCCCGGCGTCCTGGAACGGGCCGGGACGGGCGACCTGCTGTCCCGCATCACCACCGACATCGACCGGCTCGCCAACGCGATGCGCGAGGCCGTCCCGCAACTGGCCATCGGCGTGGTGTGGGCGGCCCTGCTCCTCGGCGGACTCGCCGTGACCGCCCCCGTGCTCGCTCCCGCCGTCCTGGTGGCCGTCCCGGTGCTGGTGATGGGCTGCCGCTGGTACTTCAAGCGTGCACCCGCCGCCTACCGCTCGGAGGCGGCCGGCTACGCCGCCGTCGCCGCCGTCCTCGCCGAGACGGTCGATGCCGGGCGCACCGTCGAGGCGCACCGCCTGGGCGGGAGCCGCATCGAGCTGTCGGACCGCCGCGTGCGGGAATGGACGGCGTGGGAGCGCTACACGCTCTGGCTGCGGTCGGTCCTCTTCCCGGTCGTCAACATCACGCATGTGACGGTGCTCTGCTCGGTCCTGATGATCGGCGGCTGGCTCGCCCTCCAGGGCTGGATCGGGGTGGGCCAGCTCACGACGGGTGCGCTGATCGCCCAGATGCTCGTCGACCCGGTGGGACTGATCCTGCGCTGGTACGACGAGCTGCAGGTCGCCCAGGTCTCGCTGGCCCGGCTGGTCGGGGTGCGGGACATCGAGCCGGACGCGGGCGACCCTGCTGTGAAGCCCGAGGGACGCGACGTCCACGCCGACCGGGTGCACTTCGGCTACCGCGCGGGGGTGGACGTGCTCCGGGAGGTCTCCCTGGCGGTGCCGCCAGGCACCCGGCTCGCCCTGGTCGGCCCGTCCGGCGCGGGGAAGTCGACCCTGGGCAGGCTGCTCGCCGGAATCTACGCGCCCCGGGACGGCCACATCACCCTCGGCGGCGCCGAGCTGTCCCGGATGCCCGCGGAGGAGGTCCGGGCGCACGTCGCGCTGGTCAACCAGGAGCACCACGTCTTCGTGGGCTCCCTGCGCGACAACCTCCTGCTCGCCGTCCCCCAGTCCCGGCGACACCAGGACGAACAGCACGATCAAGAGCAGGCTCAGGGGAAGAAGCAGGGACGGAGGCAGGTGCAGGAGCAGCGGGTTCCGGCACCGGCCGCAGGCGCGACGCCGGCCCCGGCTCCGGACGCGGGTACGGCTCCAGCCCCGGCTCTCGCTCTGGCTCCGGGTGGGGCCGAGAGTCAGGACGGGACTCCAGCGCCGTCCCCGACCCAGGCTGCCCATCCGGCCGAAGGCGCCGACTCCGTCGACGCCCGGCTCTGGGCCGCTCTCGGCGCGGTCGACGCGGCCGGCTGGGCGCGGGCGCTGGACGACGGTCTGGACACCGAGGTCGGCTCGGGCGGGTTCGCGCTCACCCCGGCCCAGGCGCAGCAGATCGCGCTGGCCCGGCTGGTCCTGGCCGACCCGCACACCCTGGTCTTGGACGAGGCGACCTCGCTCCTGGACCCGCGGGCGGCCCGCCATCTGGAACGCTCGCTGGCCCGTGTCCTCGACGGCCGCACCGTCATCGCCATCGCCCACCGTCTCCACACCGCTCATGACGCGGACGTCATCGCCGTCGTCGAGAACGGCCGCATCAGCGAGCTCGGCAGCCATGACCAACTGGTCGCGGCGGACGGCGCGTACGCGGCACTGTGGAGGTCCTGGCACGGGTGAGCGGGGCACCCCGCCGGGGTCTGTGGCGCTGCTGGTCGGCCGCTGTGGCGTTGCGCGGTGCCGAAGGGGGGTGGAAGGCTGGATGTGGGCACCCGCTCGGGGGACTCCCGGGAACCAACCGGTTCGCGGGAAGCGACGCCTGTGTCCTCGGGTCCGCGCGCCCACCGTCGAACACGGTGGCTCCGGTCCCGTCCGCACCCCCTGGAGGTACCTGTGGACAGCGCCGACGGATGGGGAGACGACGTCTACCAGCCCGACGGATCCGAGGTGCAGGACGACGCGGGGCTGCTCGACTCCGAGGACACACTGGTCACAGACGGTGTGAGTGACCCCCTGGACCGCGGCTGGTCGCCGCCGGAACGGCCGTGGGCGGTGGAGCACAACGGGGTGACCGCCTCGGAGCGCCGTGCGGGCGAGACCCTGGACCAGCGCCTCGCCGACGAGCTCCCCGACATCGCCGGATCCGACGGCGACGGCATCGGCGACTGCGAGGGCACCGACGGTGAGCCCATCGACAACGAGGTGGGCGCCCTCCGCTCGGGCCGTCTGGTGGCCCCGAACGAAGGCGCGCACGAGGACGAGGAGAGCGGGCTCATCGCCACGGACATCGGCATCGACGGTGCCGCAGCCTCGGCGGAGGAGGCCGCGATGCACATCGTCGACGAGGACGCCGTGTCCGGCTGACCCGTACGCCTCCCGTTTCCTTCCCAAGGAGTCGCCATGCAGCAGGACAAGCAGCCCGACTACCGCCCGGTGGTGTTCCGCGACCGTGCGGCCGGCTACGCCTTCCTCACGCGCTCCACCGCCACGAGCGACCGGACCATCGACTGGGACGACGGCGAGACCTACCCGGTCGTGGACGTCGAGATCTCCTCCGAGAGCCACCCGTTCTACACCGGCAAGGCCCGCACGGTGGACTCCGAGGGCCGCATCGCCCAGTTCGAGCGGCGCTTCGGAGGCGGAGAGCAGGGGTCCGGCCCCGGCACCGACGGCTGACCACGACGGCGTCGGGGGCGGCGACGGGCGCGGGCGCCCTCCGTCGAGCAGAAGGCGCCCGTACGGCCTCGAAGGAGCCGCGCGACCCCGATGCGGAGCGGGCGGCGCGGGACTCAGATGAAGTTCAGCGCGGCCGCGCAGCCCACGGCGCCCAGCACCATGAACACCGGCGTCAGCACCTTGAGCTCGACCCAGCTCCCGGCCCGGAACCGCATCACCTTGGGCGGGCCTATCGGGTACCAGCGCTTGCGGCCGACCGGGATGGGCCACAGGATCGGGCAGCCGGACACCGTCAGCGCGTCCCCGATGTCGTGCACCAGGGCGCCGAGGATGATCGGCAGTCCGAGCCACAGGTACTCCTGGCCCGGAGCGGAGAACAGCCAGTCCGCGCCGTTGCCCGGCTTGTCCAGGGTCTGCGCGAGGATCCACGAGCTCGTCGCGGCGAGCAGCCAGACCAGGACGTTGCTGCTCGAACCGCGGGCGGCCCGCCACAGCAGACCCTCGATGGCGAGCACCATGTGCACGAAGAGGATCCCCAGGACCGCCCACCGGCCGCAGGTGATCGCCAGCAGTGCCGTGCCCGCTCCGATCGCGACCGCCCACACCCAGGTGTGCGTCAGTGTGCGGTGCCCGCCGTTGCGCCGGGGGTCGCCCGGCTTCCTGGTCCCCTTGTATGCGGCGTAGGAGAGCTTGTCGACGATCTCGCAGAGCCTGCGTGACACCGGTCCGAAGGCGTTCGAGATGGTCGCGGCCTTGTGGTCCAGGTCCGGGGCGAGAGCGGCGCCGGCGCAGATCAGCGCGCCGACGAGCAGGACCGGCCAGGGCATGGCATGGCCGGCTGCGGCGGCCGCCGCTCCGACGCCGAGCCAGGCCGCGGCCCCCGACAGTGAGTGTGCTGGTCCCATCATGGCCGTTCCCCGCCCCATTTCTCTTGCAACGCTGTCCAGTTGCCCGTGCACGCTGACGCGTCACCGGCGCCACAGCGTAGCGGTCGTGATCTTCCCCCGAACATCCGATTCCCCCATCACGTGTATCGACAGGCAAGATGGGGGCGTGACCCTTATCGATCAGCTCCCGCAGACCACAGACCCCGACGCCCTCTACGAAGCCTTCGAGTCGTGGGCCGGGGAACGCGGTCTCACCCTCTACCCCCACCAGGAGGAGGCGCTGATCGAGGTTGTCTCGGGTGCGAACGTGATCGTCTCGACACCCACCGGCTCGGGCAAGAGCATGATCGCGGCGGGTGCTCACTTCGCGGCGCTCGCCCGCGACGAGGTCACCTTCTACACGGCACCGATCAAGGCGCTCGTCTCGGAGAAGTTCTTCGAGCTGTGCAAGATGTTCGGCACCGAGAACGTCGGCATGCTCACCGGCGACGCCTCCGTGAACGCCGACGCCCCAGTCATCTGCTGCACCGCCGAGGTCCTCGCGTCCATCGCCCTGCGGGACGGCAAGCACGCCGACGTCGGCCAGGTCGTCATGGACGAGTTCCACTTCTACGCCGAGGGCGACCGGGGCTGGGCCTGGCAGATCCCGATCCTGGAACTTCCGCAGGCGCAGTTCATCCTGATGTCGGCGACGCTCGGCGACGTCTCGATGTTCGAGAAGGACCTCACGCGCCGCACCGGCCGCCCCACGGCGGTGGTCCGGTCGGCGACCCGGCCCGTCCCGCTCTCCTACGAGTACGTGCTCACTCCGCTGACGGAGACGCTCACCGAGCTGCTCGCCACGAAGCAGGCCCCGGTCTACATCGTGCACTTCACCCAGGCGCAGGCCGTGGAGCGCGCGCAGGCTTTGATGAGCATCAACATGTGCACGCGTGAGGAGAAGGACCAGATCGCCGAGCTCATCGGCAACTTCCGGTTCACCACCAAGTTCGGCCGCAACCTCTCCCGCTACGTACGCCACGGCATCGGTGTGCACCACGCCGGCATGCTGCCCAAGTACCGACGGCTGGTGGAGAAGCTGGCCCAGGCGGGTCTCCTGAAGGTCATCTGCGGCACCGACACCCTGGGTGTGGGCGTCAACGTCCCCATCCGCACAGTGCTGTTCACCGCGCTGACGAAGTACGACGGGACGCGGGTGCGCACGCTGCGTGCCCGTGAGTTCCACCAGATCGCCGGCCGGGCCGGGCGCGCGGGCTTCGACACGGCGGGCTACGTCGTCGCCCAGGCGCCGGAGCACGTGATCGAGAACGAGAAGTCGCTGGCCAAGGCGGGCGACGACCCCAAGAAGCGCCGCAAGGTGGTGCGCAAGAAGGCTCCCGAGGGTTTCGTGGGCTGGACGGACAACACCTTCGAGAAGCTGATCGCCTCCGATCCCGAGCCGCTGACGTCGCGCTTCCGTGTCACGCACACGATGCTGCTCTCGGTGATCGCACGGCCCGGCAACGCCTTCGACGCGATGCGGCATCTCCTCGAGGACAACCACGAGCCGCGCAAGCAGCAGTTGCGGCACATCCGCCGGGCCATCGCGATCTACCGTTCGCTCCTCGACGGCGGCATCGTCGAGAAGCTCGACGAGCCGGACCCGACGGGCCGCATCGTGCGCCTGACGGTCGATCTCCAGCAGGACTTCGCGCTCAACCAGCCTCTGTCGACGTTCGCGCTCGCCGCCTTCGACCTGCTGGACCCCGAATCCCCGTCCTACGCCCTGGACATGGTGTCCGTCGTGGAGTCCACGCTGGACGAACCGCGGCAGATCCTCGCCGCCCAGCAGAACAAGGCCCGTGGCGAGGCCGTGGCCGCGATGAAGTCCGACGGCGTGGAGTACGAGGAGCGCATGGAGCGGCTCCAGGAGGTGACGTACCCCAAGCCTCTGGAGGAACTGCTCTTCCACGCGTACAACACCTACCGCAAGAGCCACCCGTGGGTCGGCGACCACCCGCTGTCGCCGAAGTCCGTCATCCGTGACATGTACGAACGGGCCATGTCCTTCACCGAGTTCGTGTCCTTCTACGAGCTCGCCCGCACCGAGGGCATCGTCCTGCGCTACCTGGCCAGCGCCTACAAAGCCCTCGAGCACACCGTCCCGGACGACCTCAAGTCCGAGGACCTGGAGGACCTGATCGCCTGGCTGGGCGAGCTGGTGCGCCAGGTCGACTCCAGCCTCCTGGACGAGTGGGAACAGCTCGCCAACCCCGAGGTGATGACGGCCGAGGAGGCCCAGGAGCGGGCCGACCAGGTCAAGCCGGTCACCTCGAACGCCCGGGCCTTCCGTGTCCTCGTGCGCAACGCGATGTTCCGCAGGGTCGAGCTGGCCGCTCTGGACAACGTCGACGAACTCGGCGAGATGGACGGGGAGTCCGGCTGGGACGCCGACGCGTGGGGCGAGGCGATGGACAAGTACTGGGACGAGTACGAGGACCTCGGCACCGGCCCCGACGCCCGTGGCCCCAAGCTGCTCTCGATCGTGGAGGAGCCGCAGAACGGTCTGTGGCGGGTCCGCCAGACGTTCGCCGACCCGAACGGCGACCACGACTGGGGCATCAGCGCCGAGGTCGACCTCACGGCCTCGGACGCCGAGGGCCGTGCCGTCGTCAAGGTCACCGATGTCGGACAGCTCTGAGTACAGGAGAACTCCACCGATGACGAACCCGGCCGAGAGGCTCGTCGACCTGCTCGACCTGGAGCAGATCGAGGTCAACATCTTCCGCGGGCGCAGCCCGCAGGAGTCGCTGCAGCGCGTCTTCGGCGGCCAGGTGGCAGGCCAGGCGCTGGTCGCCGCCGGGCGCACCACCGAGGGCGACCGGCCGGTGCACTCGTTGCACGCGTACTTCCTGCGCCCGGGCCGTCCGGGCGTCCCGATCGTGTACCAGGTCGAACGGGTGCGGGACGGGCGGTCGTTCACCACGCGCCGCGTCACCGCCGTGCAGCAGGGCCGCACGATCTTCAATCTGACCGCCTCCTTTCACAAGCCCGAGGAAGGGAGCTTCGAGCACCAGTTGCCGCCGGCCCGTGAGGTGCCGGACCCCGAGTCCCTGCCGACGGTGACGCAGGAGATCAAGGAGCATCTGGGTGCTCTGCCCGAAACGCTGGAACGCATGGCGCGGCGCCAGCCGTTCGACATCCGCTATGTGGACCGGCTGCGCTGGACGCCCGAGGAGGTCAAGGGCGCCGAGCCGCGCAGTGCCGTGTGGATGCGTGCCGTCGGCCCGCTGGGCGACGACCCGCTCGTGCACACCTGCGCCCTCACCTACGCGAGCGACATGACTCTTCTGGACGCCGTCCGCATCCCGGTGGAACCTCTGTGGGGTCCGCGTGGTTTCGACATGGCGTCGCTGGACCACGCCATGTGGTTCCATCGCCCGTTCCGCGCGGACGAGTGGTTCCTGTACGACCAGGAGTCGCCGATCGCGACGGGTGGCCGCGGTCTGGCCCGCGGGCGCATCTACGACCTCGAAGGACGCCTGCTCGTCTCGGTCGTGCAGGAGGGGCTGTTCAGGGCCCTGTAGGCGGACTCGTCCGGGCTCCCGCGCCGCAGCCATGCGAGCAGCCTCCGCGACCGGGCTGACTCCGGCGGCCTCGGCGGGGCGGCCGCGCAGTGCCGTTCGGCGCGCGGGGAGCCGACGGGTGAGGTCCGGGCGGCGCGCGGTGGAGCTCCGATGGGCCCCCTTACCGACGACCCGGGCGACGGGACCCGCGCCGGAACGCTCGGGGCGCGCGGTGCCGGGCGGGGCGCGGGGCGGACTTCCCTGGCTTCCAGGACGCTCTGCCCGAGGTCGGCCCTCAGCCAGCCGATCTCGTCCGGGTGCTCAGCCGTCGTGATGCGTTCGGTGATCCGGGCACCGGGCGAGTCCGGTGCGGCCCGTGAAACAGGCGCGGGCATGAGACGGTTGAGATGCGCGCGCTCGTAGGGATCCTTGACGATCTCGGCCACGTGGACGGGGTCGAGCAGGGACGCCACCACCGCGGCGCGGGCCCAGGGGTCCTCGGTCTGCCGCAGCAGGAACCCGAGGTGGCGGCCACGCCAGTTACGGGGACGGAGGTCGAGGCCTTCGACCAACTGGTCCCGGAGGCCCTCCGGTGTGCGCCCGCTCAGCAGCGGCGCGTTGTGCTCGTCGGCCGCGAACTGCTTCAGCTCCTCGGCGAGGTAGAGCCAGACGACCACCCTGTAACGGTTGAGATAGAACTTGATCGGCACGACCAGTCCCAGGCGGGCGAGGCGTGTGAACCGGGCTGTCGTCACGCCGACGAGGGCGGCGCCCTCCGTGGTGCCGACGGCTTTGACCCGCTCGCGCAGCGTCTCCGGGAACCCGGCTTCGGCTCGCACCCGGTCGATCTCGGTGCGGGCGATCCGGCGTCCCCCGCCTCCTTCGTCGGGGACCGAGCGCACACAGCCGAGATGCAGGGCCAGGTCGAACTCGCCTCGCTTGAGCTCCAGTTCCCGTGCCGCCCGGCTGAGCGAGACGGTGGCGGACTGCGTGATGGTGGTCGCGGACATGACGGTCTCCCCTGTGGTTTCGAAGGCTCGCGCCGGTGTGCGTTCGCCTCGGGAAAAACCGTATCCGGCTTGTCGGACATCGTGGCGGGCCTGTGGAAAACCTCGGCCACGGCGGCGTATCAGCAGGTCAGAAGTCTGAAGCGGGCTTGCCTTCCGGTTGCCGCGCGTCCACGCGAAGGTGTTCGCCGACGCGGTTCACCAGCAGCGTCATCTCGTAGGCGACCTGCCCGATGTCCGCCTCCGCCCCGCTGAGGACGGACAGACAACTTCCCGTGCCGGCCGCGGTGACGAAGAGAACCGCGTCGTCGAACTCGACCATCGTCTGCCGTACCTGCCCGGCGCCGAAATGGCGGCCGGAGCCCTTGGCCAGGCTGTGCAGTCCCGACGAGACCGCGGCGAGGTGTTCCGCGTCCTCGCGTCGGAGTCCCGTGCTCGCGCCCGTCACCAGCCCGTCGTTGGACAGCACCAGCGCATGCCGAACGTGCTCGACCCGCTCGGTGAGGTCGTCCAGCAACCAGCCGAGTCCCGTGTTCTGTTCCATGTTCCGGTCTCCCCGTGTGCCGTCCCCCTGGCCGGAGGTTTCGACCAGCAAGCCTTCCCCACTGCCGCCGTCCCGGCAAGGCGCACGGGTGGCATGGCAGAGAAGATGGCCGACGAACGGGCGCGAAGGGCGGACCGCGAGGAGGCCTGCGACGGTGGCGTGGCGCCGTCGCCTCGCCGAGGCGACGACGGGCTCTCTCAGCCGACGGATTCGAGCAGCCGGGCCGTGTACACCCTCCCCGCGTACTCCACGAGCCGGATCAGCACCTCCTTCCCGGAGTCGCGGTCGCGGGCGTCACAAAGGACCACGGGCGTACCTGGGTCCAGGTCGAGGGCACGGGAGACGTCCTGGGTCCCGTACGCGCGAGCGCCCGGGAAGCAGTTGACGGCCACGACGAAGGGGATCCGGCGGTGCTCGAAGTAGTCCACCGCGGGGAAACAGTCCTCGAGCCGTCGGGTGTCGGCGAGGACGACGGCGCCGAGAGCGCCTGTCGACAGTTCGTCCCACAGGAACCAGAACCGGTCCTGGCCGGGCGTTCCGAACAGGTAGAGCGAGAGTCCTGAACGGATGGTGATGCGTCCGAAGTCCATGGCCACGGTGGTGGTGATCTTCTGGGCCACGCCGTCGGTCGCGTCTACGGAACGACCGGCCTCGCTCAGCAGTTCCTCGGTGCGCAGCGGCCGGATCTCACTGACCGCGCCCACCAGGGTCGTCTTCCCGACGCCGAACCCGCCGGCGACCAGTATCTTCAGCGCCATGGCGGTCGGGTCGCCACCCGTGGCGTCGGAGTTCTCGGAGACCATGGATCACTTCTCTCGGGATCGCCGGCGACGGCCGGCATCGATGCGTCTGATCGGGCGAGCGAAGCCAGCATCATGACAACTACGGCTCGACCGGGCGGGGTTGGACCGCAGATTGCCTCTTGCGATCGGAACGCGCCCGTTCCGTGCCCAGGAGTGCACGCGATTGGCCGTGACTCCGATCGAATTGTGGTTCGCCTAGAGCGCCCTCAGCCCCTCGATCACCTCGCGGAGGATGCGCTCGTCGGGCAGGTACGCGGGCTGTACCGGGCGGTTGACGGTGACACAGCGGCGTTCAAGGAGGTCGCCCAGGAGCACTCTGACCACGCCCAGCGGAAGTCCGGTGCCGGCGGCCAGTTCGGCGACGGACAGGGTCTCGGAACGGCACAGTTCGAGCATCGTCCGGTGCTCGGGGCCGAGCGAGGTGTCCTCGTCGGCTCCCGGCGCCGTCCTGTCGAGCGTGACGAGGGCGATCAGGTCGAAATGCGTCCCGGCCGGACCGGCGCTGGTGCGGCCGCCCGTCACGGCGTAGGGCCGGACGAGCGGGCCCGCCTCCTGGTCGTACCACTGGCTGCCCGGCCATGCCGGGATGTCCGGCGCGTCCTCGGTCATCTGCGCGGGCCGTCCTCGGTCATCCCGCCGCGGGCGGCTGTGCGCCGACCCGGGGCGGGGCGTGGAGATGCTCGCCGACACGCTTGACCAGGAGCGCCATCTCGTACGCCACGAGTCCGATGTCGGCTGTGACCGTGGTCAGGACGGCGAGGCACGAGCCGTCCCCCGCGGCGGCCACGAACAGGAAGCCCTCGTCCATCTCCACCATCGTCTGGCGCACCCCGCCCGCGCCGAAGTGGCGGCCGGCTCCCTTGGCCAGGCTGTGGAATCCGGAGGCGACGGCCGCGAGGTGTTCGGCGTCCTCGCGCCGCAGGGCGGTGGACGCGCCCACCGCCAGTCCGTCGTTCGACAGCACCACGGCATGCCGTACTTCGGTCACGCGCAGCACCATGTCGTCCAGCAGCCAGTCGAGCTCACCGGACCGCTGGGCACCGTCCCTGGTCGGGTCCTGGATCATGAGGGGTCTCCTTCGCTGCTGTCGGTGCCCGCTGCGGGGCCTGGAGTTGCGCCGACTCCGGGCGACCGGCCGCCGCCGCGTGCCCAGCCGGCCCGGTACGCGGTCATGCGGGCCCGTACGACTTCGGGTGTGCGCTCGTCGTCCGACGGGGACACCGGAGGTTCCTCCGACTCCTCGGAGCGCTGTTCGCGCAGTTGGGGGGCGAGGTTCGCCTGGCGCACCCTGCGTGGAAGTCCGCCGGAACCTGCGGAGTCCTCCGAGGGAGGTTGCGGGCGGAGCAGCGCGATGTCCGAACGAGCTGTCTCCTTCGTGCCGTTCGCCGGGGGCGGGGTCCCCGCCGATCCGTTCGTCCGCTCCTCGGAAGCCCTCGGTCGCGGGGGAACCAGTGCGGGCCGCTCGGTGAACGCCTCGACCGCTTCGGGTTCCGGAGCGACCGGCACGCGCGCGTACTCCCTCTTCGGTGGTGGCCCGTCCGCGTCGGCCTCCAGGAGGGAACGTTCCGTCGGACCGTCCTGCAGCAATGCCGTGGGCAGCAGCACGACCGCGGTCGTGCCTCCGTAGGGAGAGGCCTGCAGGTGCACCTTGATGCCGTGCCGGGCCGAGAGCCGGCTGACCACGAAGAGGCCCAGCCGGTCGCTGTCGTACAGGTCGAGGGCTTCGGACCGCTCGATGCGGAGGTTGGCCTCGGCGATCCGGTCCTTGCCCATGCCCAGTCCCCGGTCCTCGATTTCGACCGCGTAGCCGTTCGCCACCGGTTCACCGGTGATCCGCACGCGGGTGTGCGGGGGCGAGAACTGGGCCGCGTTCTCGACGAGTTCCGCCAGCAGATGGGTGAGGTCGGCGATCGCCCCGCCGACGACGGCCGCCTCGGGGAGCTGCCGCACCTCCACGCGCGCGTAGTCCTCGACCTCGGAGACCGCCGCCCGGACCACGTTCGTGAGCGAGACGGGCCTGCGCCACGCCCGTCCGGGCGCGGCTCCGGACAGGATGATGAGGCTCTCCGCGTGACGCCGCATCCGCGTGGTGAGGTGGTCGAGGCGGAACAGGTCGCTCAGCTCGTCCGGGTCCTCGGACCGGCGCTCCATGGCGTCCAGGAGGTTCAACTGGCGGTGCACGAGGACCTGGCTGCGCCGGGCCAGGTTGACGAACACCCCGGAGATGCCGTCGGCCAGTTCCGCGCGTTCGA
Source organism: Streptomyces sp. NPDC028298 (assembly GCF_055565895.1). Lineage (NCBI taxonomy): Bacteria > Bacillati > Actinomycetota > Actinomycetes > Kitasatosporales > Streptomycetaceae > Streptomyces > Streptomyces sp. NPDC028298. The sequence continues at coordinate 235,082 of NZ_JBVHTL010000003.1, read as the reverse complement.
CGGCGGCCCGCAGAGCGGCCCTGTGCACGGTGTTCAGCGCCTGGGCGACCTGCCCGGTCTCGTCCTCCGAGGGCCGTCCCGGCGGTGCCTCGTCGTCGACGTCCACCGGCTCGCCCGCGCGCAGCCTGCGCATGGCTTCGGGGAGTTTGCGGCGGGCGATGTCCAGGGCGCCGTCGCGCAGTCCCACGAGTTCGACCACGAGGTCGCGTCCGATGCGTACGGAGATGATCAGCGAGGCGATGACCGCGACGAGTCCGAAGAGGACCGCGGCGCCGGCCGGGGTGAGCAGCGCGTGCCCGAGCGGGTCGGTCGCGTCGTCCGCGGCGACACGGCCCGCGTCGGCCTCGACCGCGCGCATGCCGTCGCCGACGCGCTCGTGAGCGATGCTCCAGGCGGCCTCCGGCGCTGCGTCGAGTGCCTTGGGCCCGGGGCGCGAGAGGAGCACCTTGTCCTCGACGGCGCGCACGTCGTCGTACGCGCTCCCCTCCACGAGATCGTTCCAGGCGGTCCGTTCGGGCCCGTCGAGGTCCGGCGTCGCGGCGTCCGTCAGGGTGCGGCGTGTGTCCACGGCACCCGTGAACAGTCGCAGCCGCTCGCCGTCCAGGGTTCCGGCGAGCCGGGCCCCGCCGAGCACGGCGTCCTCCTGGGCCAGCGCCTCCCCCGCCCGTGAGAACTCGAGGAGGACCCGGGCGTCGGTGCGCATGGCCGTTCCGGACACGCCGGTGAGCGCGCCCTCGACGCCGAACGCCGTCGAAATGGTCCTGGTGTACTCCCCGTACGCCTCCTCCCATCCGGTGCGGCGCTCCCGTACACCGGTGCGCAGCGACTTCAGTCGCTCCACGTCGGCGACGAAGGCGGCGAGGCGCCCGGAGACTCCGTCGGGCAGGTCCGCTCCGTCGGCGACGGTGTTGTGGTCTCCCAGGCGGAGCTTCGCCACGGCGCGGTCGGTGAGGCGTGAGAGGTCCTCGAGGTCGCCCGGCGACACGGCGGCGGGGTCGGTCGCGTAGCGGACGGCCTCCGCCCGTTCGGCCTGGAGCGCGGCGACCGCCGCGTCGACGGGGGCGCGGACCGTGGCGTCCACGCGCTGCGACTGCCGCAGCCGCGCGACGTCCTGCGCCGTGCTCACGGTGGCGTAGGCCCACAGGGCGAGCAAGGAGACGATGGGCACCATCAGCAGGCTGACGATCTTGGCCCGGACGGTTCGGGGCCTGCCGCCCCACCGTCCCGCGCGCGTGGGCGCTTCGGGCGAAGGTCCGGTGAGGAGGTCACCGATGTCTCCCTCGTCCGCCGGCGGGCCCGCGTGCGCGCGACGGCCGCGGCGCGGGGGCGATGACTGGGCGCCTGCTGTGGTGGTCCTGCGGGGTGTACGCATGGCCTCCTCGATCGGAGAGGGTCGGGGTGTGCCGTCCGGGCCGCGCGGCTGCGGCACCGCCGTCAGCGGGCGACGCCCTCGACCGGCCGCCGGGCCGTCGCGGACGCTTCGGCTCGGCCGGACATCGGGGACAGCGCGACGAAGGCCGCTGTCAGGAAGAGGTAGGAACCGAGGCCGACGGCGAGGGGGAAGATGAACTGCATCGCCGTGGCGCCCGACAACGCGTCGCTCGAGGGGCTGACCCGTACGTTCACGGCCATCATTCCGGTGTAGTGCATGCTGCTCACCGCGCCGCCCATGACGAGGGAGGCGATGGCCACGGCCACGGGTGACCGGATGGAGAGCGCGGCCCACAGGGCGGCGGTCGCCGCGATCACGCCGATCACGACGGAGAGCGCCACGAGCGCCGGGTCGTAGCGCACCTGGCCGTGCAGCCGCAGCGCCGCCATCCCCAGATAGTGCATGCTCGCGATGCCGAACCCGGCGGTGAGGCCGCCGACGACGAGTGCGCGGCGCCGGTCACGGCCGTAGGCGACGGCGAAGAGGCCCGCGCCGACGACGGTCATCGCGATCAGCAGGCTGAGGATCGTCAGAGGCACGTTGTAGCGGATCTCCGTGCCGGTGACGCCGAAGCCCAGCATCGCCACGAAGTGCATCGTCCAGATGCCCGTACCGAGCGCGGAGGCCGCCGTGAGCAGCCAGTTGCGGCGCGACCGGCCGGTGGCGTCGAGTCCGCGGACCGTGCAGCGCAGCCCCAGCGCGGACCCTGTGCAGGCCATCGCGTACGACAGTACGGGGGTCAGCCAGCCGAAGGCGGCGTGGTCCAGGTGTCCCATGGCCCCGGGACGCTAGTGCGCACAGGGGCGCACGACGGGGGCGCGTTTCGAAAGCTGATGCAAAGTGACGAAGAGCTGTGCCCGAGCGATCGCATGGGGCTCGAACGTGTGCAGCGCGCCGTCCTTCGTGTCGGTGAGAGATCATGCGGCACATGAGCGACGACCACACACACGTCCAGGAGTTCTTCGGTGCGCGGGCCGCCGACTGGGACAGCCGCTTCCCCGACGACGGGCCCGCCTACGCGGACGCCGTGGCGCACATGGGGCTCCGCGCGGGTGATCGCGTGCTCGACGCGGGCTGCGGCACGGGGCGCGCCCTGCCCCCGCTGCGAGCGGCCGTGGGCGGCACCGGCGTGGTCGTCGGGGCCGATCTGACTCCGGCCATGCTGGAGGCCGCCGTCCGGGCCGGACGGGACCGCGAGGGGCGGCTGCTGCTGGCCGACGTCACCGCGCTGCCGCTGCGTGACGAGTCGCTGGACGCGGTGTTCGCGGCCGGACTCGTGGCCCACCTGCCGAACCCGGCCGAGAATCTGATGGAGTTGGCCCGGGTGGTACGGCCTGGTGGCACACTCGCGCTCTTCCACCCGATCGGCAGGGCCGCGCTCGCGGCCCGACAGGGCCGTCGGATCACCCCCGCCGACCTGCGCGCCGAGGACAACCTGGGCCCCCTGCTCGCCGGTTCGGGCTGGGACATGACCTCGTACGTGGACGAGGACGCCCGCTTCCTCGCGCTGGCCGTACGCCGGGGATGACCTCCCGCTGAGGGTGAGCGCCGGCCTTGTCGCGGGAGGAACACACCAACCTGATCCGGTGATCGACCGTCAGGCCGAGCGGGCGACGGCCGCCGCGAACGCGTCGGGGTTGTCGAACATGATGTTGTGTCCGGCACCCGGCACGTTCACCACACGCACCCCTGCCGCTTCCAGGCCGTCGGCGCCCGGGAGTTCACCACTGAGCTCGCCCTGAAGGAACAGGCGCTCCATCGTCAGCTCTACGAGCATCTGACGCATCGTGGGGGTGGAGCCCCGGGCGAGTCCCGTCGCCGAGCGGTGCAGGGCGCGTGGATCAGCCAGGCGCATGGTCGCGGCCCAGAGGCCGCCGACCTTCTCGAGCACGCGCGCGTGACCACCGTTCTCGACGTACTCACCCTCCTCGTAGGAGGCGATCCCACTGCTGCCGGCGGTGACCGGAGGGCACGGATCGAGGTTGGCCTCCACGAGGACGAGCCGCGAGACGAGCTCGGGACGCCGACGGGCGAGCACGACGGCAACCGAGCCGCCCATGCTGTGTGCGACGAGTTCCGCTCCGGTGACATGAGCGGCGTCCAGAGCTGCCGCCAGAGCCGCGGCGTGGTCCTCCAGTGTGTAGCCGAAGTCCGCGGGCCGGTCGCTGATGCCGTGGCCGGGCAGGTCGACGAACAGGGTGCGGCGACCCGCCAGTTCGGGCCGGGCCGCGATGTGGGCGTTGTACACCGTCGAAGCCGACCCCAGGCCGTGCACGTAGACGCGCGCGGGGCCCCCGCCCGCCGCCTCCGTCCAGCGGATCACGCTCCCCCTGCCGTCGAACTCCACCTGCCGCATCGCGCTCTCCCCTGTCGCCGTCCGGTCGTCTTCCACAGTCCGAAGAGCATACATCGGTTCCGATGTATGACTGAAGCGATGTACAGCGCTGATGCGACAGAATGGAGCCATGCTGGAGCTGGCCATCCTCGGATTTCTGCACGACGCCCCGTTGCACGGCTACGAGCTGCGCAAGCGCATCACCGCTCTGACGGGGCATGTGAAGCCGGTCGCGGAGAGCACGCTGTATCCCGCGATCAAGCGGCTGGAGAACGCGCAGCTCCTGGAACGGGCCACACAGCCCGGCTCGGTCGCCGCCCCTCGTCACGTCCTGACACTCACCGAGGAGGGCGGACGCGAGCTGCGCCGCAGGCTCGCCGAACCGGCGCGACGGGACATCACCGACGAGAACCGCTGGTTCGCGGTGCTCGCCTTCCTCAGACACCTGCCGGACCCCGAGGCGCAGGCCGCCGTACTGCGCCGCAGACTGGCCTTCCTGGAGGAGCCCGCGAGCTTCTTCTACGACGGCGACCGGCCGCTCCGGGCGGAGGAGCTGGACGACCCCTTCCGGCGCGGCATCCTGACCATCGCGCGAGCGACCAGCCGGGCCGAGCTGGACTGGCTGCGGACCACGCTCGACTCGCTCGACACGGCGGGCCACTGACAAGAGATCCGGTTTCACCGGGCCGCCCCTCTTCTGCCGCCGCAGCTCCATCTCTACGTTGGGTAGCGGCAACCACACGATCAGCGATCAGGCAGGGATGGTGACCGGATGACCGGCATATTCGGCAGGCTCCGCTCGATCGGGCGCGGGACCACGGCCGGGCGGCCCGAGAAGGGCGCGCGGGAGGTGGGCCGCAACGAGAGAAAGCGCACATACAACCTGTTCGAGGCGGCCGCCGTGTACGTGGCCGCGTGCGCGGAGGACGACCAGGAGCAGATCGACGAGGCAGCCGCCTGGGTGTCGCCTGAGGCCCTGTCGTTCGGGGTCAACGAGCTGGCCTGCCGGGCTGTTGTCGCTCTCGCCCGTGAACGCGACGAGTCGCCCCAGGAGGTCGCCCGCACCCTGCTCGGACTGCCCGCCGCCTGACCGGGCGGGCCCACGAGGGCGTTTCGCCCCTGTCCAGCCGGATAGCAGCAGCTCCGCACGGGTTTCGGGACCGTGACAAGCGCCTCCCTGTCGCTTAGGGTGCGCCGACAGATGGAGCGATCGGGAGGCTGGAATGGCCGGGACGGACGAAGACGCCGTCGACACCGGGGACGACGACGCGCTGTATGTGCTGACGGCGGTACTGCTGACGCCGGCGAAGTTCCCCAGCGTGCTCGGTGACGACTACCCGGAGGCCTGCGCGACGCTCGACCTCGCGCCTCTCGCGGAGGGGTACGGGCTGGTGCTCGGCCAGGACGGGGAGGGCGCGCGCTGGACCGTCGTCATCGACGACGTCTCCCTGGTCGCCGTCGCCATCGCGTCCTGGGACTGCGGGATGGAACACGAGCTGTCGCCGGACGAGCGGACGGTCGTCGCCGCGCTGCCGGGCTGGCCTCTCGAGGTGGCGGTATCGGCCCCCGGGGTGCCGGCTCCGCACGATCCGTCGGCCGAACTCACGGAACGGCCTCCGCTGAGCCCGCCGGACACCACGGAATGGGGACCGGCCCAGCGACGGCTCGGCGCGGACGAGATCGCGCTCCAGTGGGCCATGTGGCGCGACCAGATCGACGACAGTGAGTTCGCGCCGTCGGAGGGTGCCGACGACACCTCTGGAGAGGCCGAGGACGCTCAGGAGTGGCAGGAATCCCAGGGCGGCGACGAGAGCGAGGGCGAGGACGGGAAGAAGGTGAACCGCGCCGGGATCCGCCGCGTTCTCGCCGAGGCCCGCGGGTACGTGGACACACCGCCCCCGCTGGGCCGGGTCCGCTCGTCCTTCGCCACCGGCGACGCCCGCACCCTGCGCGCCGACGGTCCCGGCTGGTCGCTGGTCGCCAGGACCGACGACATCGCGTTCGTCCTGCTCGACGAGGAACCCGGCGAGGTCCTGCCCATCGGTCGCGGACCGGAGCTGCCCGGCCTCCTGGAGGCCCTGGACAAGATGGCGGTCCGCCCGAGCTGAGCGACCGTGTCACGTGGAATTCCCGCGACGCGGCTCTCGGCCGGCCCCGTGCGTTCGTCACGTCGGTCCCGCCGCTCACCGTCCGCGGTGAGCGGCGGGACACCCGACAGGCGGATCCTCGACAGGCGGATCCCCGACGGACCGAACGCCGTCGGGCGGATCGCCACCGGGCGGTCACCGCTCAGCGGCCCAGCTCCTTGCGGCTGACACGGCGCAGCCTGCGCCGCTGCGAGGGGTCCAGCGCCAGATACGCGACAGCCGGAACCCCCAGCACGATCAGGAATGCGGCCCACCAGGGCAGCCAGATCAACAGAATCAGGCCGATCGCCACACCTCCTGCGGCGATCTTCGCGTTCTTCGACATGTGTCGCCTCCTCCGCGGCTGCTGCCGCTCTCTGTCCTGAGAACGGGTCCCCGCGTCCCACGGTTCCGGACCGCGACCCTGATACGTCCCTGACGCGCGCCCCCTACTCAACCCTGAGACCGCCCTCGCGTCGACCGATGGAGACCCGATGACTGTCTGACGCGCGGCGTTCACCCTCACGTCGCGAACCGTTCGGCGCCGGGGCCAACTCTGGCCGCTGTCAACGAACTTGTGACTCAGGAGGCCTGATGTCCGCGCATGTCGCCGGCAAGCAGCACATCCACCGATCCATCGCCCTGGGCGTGCCGCTCGCCGTGCTGGCCACCTTCGTGCTGGCCGGCACCTCCGACGCGGCGTCCGGACCGGCGCAGCCGCACGTGACGCGCAACGCGACCCTCGGGGACATCCCGCTCGGCTCGTTCAGCAACGCGCTGCTGCCCGGCACGGTGGACGACGACCGCGGTGTCGATCTCGGCGGCATCGGCAGCGACATCTACCCGACGGGGCGCAAGGGCGAGTTCTGGACGGTGACCGACCGGGGGCCCAACGGTCAGATCAAGGTGGACGGAACGAAGCGGCGGACGTTCCCGGTCCCGGGCTTCGACCCGGCGATCGTGAAGATCCGGGTGTCCGGCGACACCGTGAAGGTGATCGACTCGATCCCGATCACCACCTCGTCCGGGAAGCCGGTCACCGGCCTGTCCAACCAGGCGGGACGCGACGAGGCGCCGTACTCCTACAACGCCCAGACCCCCCTCTCGTACAACGCGAACGGCCTGGACACCGAGGGCGTCGTGCGGGCCAAGGACGGCTCGTTCTGGCTCGTGGACGAGTACAGCCCGTCGCTGGTGCACGTCTCCGCGCGTGGGAAGGTCCTCACGCGCTATGTCCCCAAGGGTCTCAAGCTGACCGGCGCGGACTACCCGGTCGTCGAGGCGCTGCCCTCCGTGCTGCTCCACCGCAAGACCAACCGCGGTCTCGAAGGGCTCGCCCTGCTCCCCGACGGTGATCTGGTGATGGCGCTGCAGAGTCCCCTCTCACTGCCGAACGCGGCCGCGGGCGACGCGTCGCTCACCACCCGCCTGCTGCGCTTCTCTCCCAGGAAGCGGGCTGTGACCGCCGAGTACGCGTACCGCTTCGACGCCGTGAATGTGGTCGATCCGAGTGAGGACGACACGTCCGAGCTGAAGATCTCCTCCGTCGTGGCCGTCGGCGGCGACCGACTGCTCGTGGAGGAGCGCACCGACAAGGCGGCCCGTCTTCAGTCGGTGCGGCTCACACGGAGCGCGAACATCCTCGGCGGCCCGTACGACAGCGACACCACGTCGCCCTCGCTCGAGCAGTTGGACGACCCGGCGTCGGCGGGCGTTCCGGTGCTCGCCAAGCGCCTGGTCGTCGACCTGGGTACGGTCTCCGGGGTGCCCGGCAAGATCGAGGGCGTCGCGCGCGTGGATCACGACACCCTCGCCCTCATCAACGACAACGACTTCGGGATGACCGACGGGGCGGGCGCCTTCGACGCGCAGGGGCGGCTCGTGGACAGCGGCATCGAGACGACTGTCACCTACGTGCGACTGCCGCGCGGAGTCTGATCCCGGGAATCCCCTCAGCGCGGTACGCGTGCGTGCACGATGGACAGCGGCCACGCGCGCGTACCGCTCACTTCAGCGGCCTGGTGAGCCTGTGGGTGCCCTTGCCGACGTCCGCGGCCAGGCTGCACGCGACCTTGTCGATGCCGGTCGCGTAGCTCCCGGTGTCCGGGTACTGCACGAGTGTCTGGCTGACCGTGCCGGCCGTCTGGTTCGCCGCCTTTCGCTGCAGCGGCGCCTCGCACAGCGCGGAGGCGGCCTTTTTGAGGGCCGCCTCCGTCGTGTAGGTGCCGTTGAGCTCGGTGACCGTCACGACCTCGGCGTCGTGTGGCTGGGTGCACTTCCGCTTGGCGGCCTGTCCGGGCAGGGCGTCGTCCGTGTCGAAACAATCGCCCTTCCGGAGCAGGTAGTAGGGCATGTCGTCGTCCGCGAGGGACGGGAAGAGGGATCGCAGATCGCTGGGCACCAGCCCGGTGGGCAGATCCGAGGGAAGCGACGGCAGGACACTGGGCAGGCTCGAGGGGAGCGACGGGAATCCGGACGGGAGACTCAGGGAGGGACTCGGCGTCCGCCCGGTGCTCGCGGTGTTCCCGCTGGGGGACTTCCCGTCTCCGCCCCCGCCGCCCATGGCCGCCACCGCCACGGCCACGATGACGCCGACTCCGACGATCACCGCGATGACGAGGAGCAGCCTGTTGCGACGGCGTCCTCCGCGGTGGCCGCCGGGCCCGGGCGGAGGTCCCGGTGGAGGTCCGGGCGGCGGAGGAGGCGGCCAACCACCGCCGCTGTGCCCGGGAGGAAAGCCGCCGCCCTGATCCGGCGAACCGTAGTCTCCGGAAGGAGGGCCGTCGCCTCCCGGAGGCGGGCCGAAGCCGTCCGGTGGAGGACCGTAACCGCCGGACGGGGGCGGGCCGTAGCCACCGGACGAGGGTGGACCGTAGCCACCGGAGGGCGGGCCATAGCCACCGGAGGACGGCGGACCATAGCCGCCGGAAGGAGGAGGCCCGTAGCCGCCAGAGGAGTCCGGAGGGCCGTAGCCACCCGTCGGCGGTGAGCCGTAAGCCCCGGATGACGAAGGCCCGTAGCCCCTCGAGCGCGGGCTTTGGGCGTCGTCCCCGGGAGGGCGGGGGTCTCCCTGCGAACGCGGAGACCGAGGCGGTTCGGGCGGCATGGCCATACCGCCAAGAGTCGCCTCGAATCCGGTCATCGCGCGACCCCTGTGCGGAAGTTGATACGGACTCATGCCATGGATCGCATGATTCCGGGAATTTCCGCACGGAGATCAGGCACCGCGGTGGACGGACCCGCCCGGGGACGGACCCGCCATGCGGGCGGGTCCGTTCCCTCAGAGCGCTCCGGTCAGCCGCGTACGCCCAGGAGGTGGTCCATCGCGAGCTGGTCGAGCTGCTCGAAGGCCATGCCACGCGCGGCCGCGGCCTCGACGTCGAAGTCCTCGAAGGCGGCACGGTCGGCGAGCAGACCTGCGAGGCCGTCCTCGGCCGTGGGCTGAGCGAGCTCGTGCAGACGCGAGGCACGCAGAGCCGCCTGGACCTCGGGGTCGCCCCGGAACGCGGCGGCGCGCTCGCGCAGGATCAGGTAGTTGCGCATGCAGCCCTCGGCGGACGCCCAGACGCCGTCGAAGTCCTCGGTCCGCGGCGGCTTGAAGTCGAAGTGCTTCGGACCCGCGTAACCGGCGCTCTCCAGGAGGTCGACCAGCCAGAAGGCGGACCGCAGGTCGCCCGCGCCGAAGCGCAGGTCCTGGTCGTACTTGATGCCCGACTGGCCGTTGAGGTCGATGTGGAAGAGCTTGCCCGCCCACAGCGCCTGCGCGATGCCGTGCGGGAAGTTGAGTCCGGCCATCTGCTCGTGGCCGACCTCGGGGTTGACGCCGTACATCTCCGGACGCTCCAGGCGCTCGATGAAGGCGAGGGCGTGGCCGACCGTGGGGAGCAGGATGTCGCCGCGGGGCTCGTTCGGCTTGGGCTCGATCGCGAACTTCAGGTCGTAGCCCTGCGAGAGCACGTACTCGCCGAGGAGGTCGAAGGCCTCCTTCATGCGGTCGAGGGCGACGCGTACGTCCTTGGCGGCACCGGACTCGGCTCCCTCGCGGCCGCCCCAGGCGACGTACGTCTCGGCGCCGAGCTCGACCGCCAGGTCGATGTTGCGGACGGTCTTGCGCAGCGCGTAGCGGCGCACGTCACGGTCGTTCGAGGTGAACGCGCCGTCCTTGAAGACGGGGTGCGTGAACAGGTTGGTGGTGGCCATCGGCACCTTGAGGCCGGTGGCGTCCAGGGTCTGCCTGAACCGCTTGATGTGCGATTCGCGCTCACTGTCCGAGGACCCGAAGGGGATCAGGTCGTCGTCGTGGAAGGTCACTCCGTAGGCGCCGAGCTCGGCCAGGCGCTGTACGGACTCGACGGGGTCGAGGGCGCGCCGGGTGGCGTCGCCGAACGGGTCCCTTCCCTGCCAGCCGACGGTCCACAGGCCGAAGGTGAACCTGTCCTCGGGGGTGGGCTGGTAGTTCATGCCGCGGCTCCTTGCTAGCTCCGACTATTTCGTCATGGCGGTTTACAAATTAGTATGCGGACGCACCTCTGGGAAGAGACGAAGTAGGAAACCTGGTCACATCGGTCCGGGAACGAACCGCGGGATCCGGACCGTGGCGGTCCGGACACGCCTGTGACCAGCACAAATCCCGTGACCAGCACGATCCCGCGGAGCCGCGGAAGAGGGAGAGTCCGATGTCAGCAGCCGAGGGTCCGCTCGTCATCGGGGTGGACTCGTCCACCCAGTCCACCAAGGCGCTGGTCGTCGACGCGTCGACCGGACAGGTGGTGGCGAGCGGCCAGGCGCCGCACACCGTCTCCACCGGAGAGGGCCGCGAGAGCGACCCCCGCCAGTGGTGGGACGCGCTCTGCGAAGCGCTGCGCCAGTGCGGTGACGCCGCGCACGAGGCCGCCGCCGTGTCGATCGGCGGACAGCAGCACGGGCTCGTGACGCTCGACGCCCACGGCGAGCCCGTACGGCCCGCACTGCTGTGGAACGACGTGCGCTCGGCGCCGCAGGCCCGTCGGCTGGTCGAGGAACTCGGCGGCCCGAAGGCCTGGGCCGAGCGGACCGGCAGCGTGCCGGCGGCGTCCTTCACGGCCACGAAGTGGGCCTGGCTGGCCGAGCACGAGCCCGAGGCCGTCCGGGCGACGGCGGCGGTCCGGCTGCCCCACGACTACCTGACCGAACGGCTCACCGGGCAGGGCACCACCGATCGTGGCGACGCCTCGGGCACCGGGTGGTGGGCTTCCGGGAGCGAGGCGTACGACGAGGAGGTCCTGGCGCACATCGGCCTCGACCCCGCCCTGCTCCCCCGCGTCGCCCGGCCGGGCGAGGTGGCCGGGACCGTGCACGCCAGGGGTGAGCTGCCGTTCTCCAAGGGCACCCTGGTCGCGGCGGGGACGGGCGACAACGCGGCGGCCGCGCTCGGCCTCGGGCTGCGCCCCGGCACGCCGGTGGTCAGCCTGGGCACCTCGGGAACCGTGTACGCCGTCTCGACGCACCGCCCGGCCGACCCGACCGGCACGGTGGCCGGGTTCGCGGACGCGCGGGGCGACTGGCTGCCGCTGGCCTGCACGCTGAACTGCACGCTCGCCGTCGACCGGTTCGCCGCGCTGCTCGGACTCGACCGGGAGGCGGTCGAGCCCGGCTCCTCGGTGACGTTCCTCCCGTATCTGGACGGCGAGCGCACACCGAACCTGCCGCACGCCTCGGGCCTGCTGCACGGGCTCAGGCACGACACGACGGGCGGACAGCTCCTCCAGGCCGCCTACGACGGCGCCGTGCACTCCCTGCTGGGCGCCCTCGACCTGGTACTGGACGAGGACGCCGACCGTTCCGCACCGTTGCTCCTGATCGGCGGCGGGGCGCGGGGCAAGGCCTGGCAGCAGACCGTGCGCCGGCTCTCGGGCAGGCCCGTGCAGGTGCCCGAGGCCAGGGAACTGGTCGCGCTCGGCGCCGCCGCCCAGGCGGCCGGCCTGCTCACGGGCGAGGACCCGGCGGCGGTGGCGCGGCGCTGGGACACCGCCCGCGGACCGGTGTTCGAGGCCATCGACCGGGACGAGGAGACGCTCGCGCGGATCACCGGGGTACTCTCCGACGCGGCCCCGCTGCTCGAACGGGAGCCGAACAGGAACTGACGACGATCAGGCGTGCCGCCCCGGCGCGGCCGGCTCTCGGCGTGGCATCCCTCCCGCGTGAGCGGTACCGGCCGGGGCCGCCCGGTCGCCCCGCTCGACGCGGGACCGCCGGACGGGGACCCGCACCGAGACAGGCCGACGGGACGGCCGGACGAGGACTGACGGAAGCATGACCGCACCGCTGCACGAGGCCCATCCGACCGGTCCCGGCCGGCGACTGCCCGACACCCAGCAGGGCATGCGCCGCCGCAACCTCGCCCGGGTGATGCACACCGTCGGTGACGAGGGACCGCTGTCGCGTGCCGCCGTCGCCTCCCACATCGGTCTGACCCGGGCGGCCGTCTCCACCCTGGTGGACGAGCTGATCCGCACGGGGCTGCTCGAGGAGCTGGGGCCCGAGCGTCCCGGCCGAGTGGGACGTCCGGGTTCGGCGCTCGCGGTCAGCGGACACGGCCCCGCCGGGATCGGCGCCGAGGTGGGCGTCGACCATCTCGCGGTGTGCGCGGTCGATCTCCGCGGCACCGTGCGGGCCCGTGCCGTTCGGCACGGCACGAACCGCGGCCGGGCGGCCGGTCCCGTGCTCCAGGAACTGACGGCACTGATACGCCAGGTCGTCGCCGAGGCCGACCGGGAAGGGCTGTGGCCGGCCGGCCTCGCCGTCGCCGTCCCCGGACTCGTGGCCCGTGACGCCCGGACCGTGGTCCGGGCGCCGAACCTCGACTGGCACGACACGGACCTCGGTGAGCTGCTGCCCGCCGAGTGGCCCTTGACCGTGGGCAACGAGGCGAACTTCGGCGCGCTCGCGGAGCTCTGGCTCGGCGAGGCGACCCCGCGTGACTTCCTCCACGTGTCCGCGGAGATCGGCATCGGTGCCGCGGTGCTCGTGGACGGGCAGCTCTTGCGCGGGACCCGTGGTTTCGCGGGCGAGTTGGGGCACGTTCCGGTGCGCCCGGAGGGGCCGGAGTGCCCGTGCGGCGGTCGCGGATGCCTCGAACAGTACGCGGGCGAGGAGGCCGTGCTGCGGGCCGCCGGTCTCGAACCGGGTGAGGACCGGGTCGGGCTGCTGTCCCGGCGTGCCACCGACGGCGATCCGGACGTACGTCGTGCCCTGCGCGACGCCGGCACCGCGCTCGGCATCGCCCTGACCGGGGCGGTCAACCTCCTGGACCCGGAGACGGTCGTGCTCGGCGGGGCCCTCGCCGGGCTGGCGCCCTGGCTGCTCCCCGCACTGGAGGACGAGCTGGCGCGACGCACGGCGGGGCCCGCCTGCCCGGTGTCCGTCTCCCGCCTGGGGTCCGAGGGGCCGCTGCTCGGTGCGGCGCATTCGGTGGTGCGCGCGGTGCTCGACGATCCGGCGGCGGTGGCGGGGCGGTCGTAGGGGGCGGTCGCAGGCGGGGGCGGTCGTGGGGGGGGCGGACGGTCGTGGGGGGGCCGGTCGGCGGCGGGCCGCTCGGTGAAGGCCGGTTGCAGCCGGGGGTTGCCGACGTGCCGTTTGCGGGGGCGGTCGTGGAGGGCCGGTTGCGGGATGCGGTTGGAGAGGGAACCTCACCGGGGCGTCTGGGCCGCACCGGCTTGTCGTGGGCGGAACCCCTACCGAACCTCGAGCACGACGGGCCGACGGGCCGACGGGCCGACGGGCCGACGGGCCGACGGGCCGACGGGCCGACGGGCCGACGGGCGAGGTGAACGCGGCCGGCTCGGCCGAGGAGCTTCCCCCTTGTGGGTGATCGCGTTGTCCACATTCGGCGGTCCGTCCACGGACTCGCGCCAGGCCCTTCCTGCCCAACCGGCAAGCGCCGTACCGTAATTCACGCGAGGCGCAGCCGTCATGCCGAGGGCTGTGTTCCGGTCGGATCGGGGGATTCTGATGTCGGAGGAGGCGGTTCCGGGTCTGCGGCGTGAGGCGATCGGCCTGCGCGAGGTCCTGTTCCAGAGCATCACCGCGATGGCACCGGCCGCGGCGGTCGCCGCGTCCATCCCGTCGGGAGCCGCGTTCGCGGGCGGCAGTCTGCCGCTGTCCGTTCTCATCGCCCTGGTGGCCTGTCTGTTCACCGCGTCGTGCGTGGCCGAGCTGGCGCGCGAGATGCCCGCCGCGGGATCGGTGGCCACCTACACGGCGCGAGGGTTACACCCGTCCCTCGGATTCCTCGTGGGCTGGGGGTACGTGTTCGTCGAGGCCCTGGTGCCGCCCCTGCTCCTCCTGCAGCTCGGGTTCACCACGGCCGGCACGCTGCACCAGGAATGGTCCTCGTATCCCGGCGACCTCTGGTGGCCCTGGTCGCTCGCGGGCGCGGCGGTCATCGCCGTCGCCGGCTATCTGGGAGTGCGCGCCTCGGCCCGCTTCGGAACCGTCCTCGGCGTCTTCGAGGTGCTGGTCTTCCTCGTCTTCGCGGTGTGGCTGATCGCCAAGGCCGGCGGCGACAACACCCTGTCGGTGTTCGGGACGTCCCACACCGCCAAGGGCTACGACGGGATAAGCGGCGTGTTCGCGGGGTCGGTGTACACGGTGCTCGCCTTCGCCGGGTTCGAGGCGGCGGCCCCGCTCGCGGAGGAGACCAAGGACCCGCGCCGCACGATGCACCGGGCCGTCCTCGGCGCGGCGCTGGCCATCGGTCTCGTCTACGTCCTGACGACGTACGCCATGTCGGTGTACTTCGGCCCCGACCGGTTCGCGGGATTCGGAGCCTCCGGCGCCGCCTCGTGGGAAGGGGTGGCTCGCGCCTCGTTCGGGCTGTTCTGGGTGCTCGTGTTCCTCGCGGTGGTCAACTCGACGATCGCCAACGCCAACGCGTGCGCCACCGTCTCCACGCGGACGGCCTTCGCGCTGGCCCGGATCCGCGTCTTTCCCGCGCTCTTCGCGCGCGTGCACCCGAGGCACCGCTCCCCCGTGGCCGGGGTGGCCGTGCAGTGTGTCGTGAGCGTGGCGGTCATGCTGGGGCTCGGGCTCGCGTACGACCCGGTGACCGCGTTCCTGCTTCTCGCGACCGTGATCGTCACCGTGGTGATCGGCGTGTACATCGTGGTCAATCTCGCCTGCGCGAGCTACTTCCTGCGCCGCAGACGCGAGTTGCTCAAACCGGTGCGGCACCTCGTGTTCCCGCTTCTCGGCATCATCGCCTTCGTTCCCGCCCTGCTGACGGCCGCCGGCCTGCCGGTCTTCGACTTCGTGACCGAGCTGACCCCACCCGTGTCGTACGCCGGACCCGTCGTGGGTGTCTGGATGTCGGCCGGTGTCGTGATATTGATCTTCCTGCTGCGCCGCCACCCCGGGCGCATAGCCGAGACCGCCCGTGTCCACCTCGACGAGACCTCGACCACCGCCCCTTCGCAGAGCGGAGTTGTGCAGTCATGAGCGACCCCCGGATCCTGACCGTGCGCCCCACGCCGGACGAGTTCGCCTGGACGTTCGGCGGAGCGCCCCCGGTGGCACGCATCGCGCCGGGCACGGTGCTCGATCTCTACACCGAGGACTGCTTCGCCGGACGGGTGCGCTCCGAGAAGGACTTGGTCTCCGAGGTGTGCGAGTTCCCGTTCCTCAATCCGCAGACCGGTCCCTTCCATGTCGAGGGGGCGGAGCCGGGTGACACGGTCGCGGTCCACTTCGTGTCGATCGAGCCGGCCCGTGACTGGGCGGCGTCCACGACCGTGCCCCTGTTCGGCGCCCTGACCTCCACGCACACCACCGCCTCGCTTCAGCCACCGCTGCCGGAGACCGTGTGGATCTGGCAGCTCGACCGGGAGCGGCGGACCGCACTGTTCAGTGCGCGGGACAGTGGCATCCAGGTCGAACTGCCGATGGATCCGATGCACGGCACCGTGGGCGTGGCGCCCGCGAACCTGGAGGTGCGCTCCGCCCTGGTGCCCGACACCCACGGCGGGAACATGGACACGCCGGAGATGCGCGCCGGGGTGACCTGCTACCTCGGGGTCAACGTCGAAGGCGCCCTGCTCAGCCTCGGCGACGGGCACGCTCGCCAGGGTGAGGGCGAGACCTGCGGCGTCGCGGTCGAATGCGCGATGAACACGGTGGTGATCGTCGAGCTGCTCAAGGGAGTCGCCACCCCCTGGCCGCGTATCGAGTCCGACACCCACATCATCTCGACCGGCTCGGCCCGCCCGTTGGAGGACGCCTTCCGGATATCCCAGCTCGACCTCGTGCAGTGGCTGGTGCGCGACTACGGGTTCAGCGAGCTGGACGCGTACCAGTTCGCGACGCAGACGGTCGAGTCTCCCCTCGCGAACGTATGCGACACCAACTACACGTGCGTCGCCAAGCTGCGCAAGGAATGGCTGCCCGCGCGGGAGACCCATCGAGGACTGCACGCCCGACTGCGGGAGACGGCCGCGGCCCTCCGCCACTGATGCGCGTGCTCCACGCGCGACAGAGAGCGAGCCGGCACTCCGCCCCTTCCGGCAGCCGCGTCGACCGCCCGGCTCCGGCCTGCGTGACCACGGCCCACCCCACCCCCCCACCCCCCACCCCCCACCGACGAAAGGCCAACTCTCCATGGAACGAGCACGGCCGTTCCCCAGCCGGCGGCGGCTGCTCAAGGGCGCGGCCCTCGCGGCCCTTCCCTACGCGCTGCTCCCCGACGTCAAGGCGACGGCGCAGCCGGCGGCGGCCGTCGACTATCCGGACGCCGAGTGGAATCCGGCCACGAGCTCCAACTACACGGCTTCCGACCGCCCCTACAGCTACGACCTCGACTACGTGATCATCCACGTCACCCAGGCCACGTACACCACGACCCTGTCGATCTTCCAGAACCCGCAGAAGAAGGTGTCGGCCCACTACCTGGTCCGCTCGGCCGACGGCCACATCGCCCAGTGCGTGAGAGAGCGGGACGTCGCCTGGCACGCGGGCAACTGGGACTACAACACCAGAAGCATCGGTATCGAGCACGAGGGCTGGGTGGACCGGCCCGCCTACTTCACCGACGCGCTCTACGAGGAGTCGGCCAAGCTCACCGCCACGATCTGCGACCAGTACGGGATCCCCAAGGACCGCGCCCACATCCTCGGTCACTACGAGGTTCCGGGCACCGATCACACGGATCCCGGGCCGAACTGGGACTGGACGCGGTACATCCGGCTCGTCAACTTCGCCTGACCAGGGACGGTCTCGCGGCGCATCGGGCGGGACCGAGTGAGCATGCCGCGGGACACCGAGCGGAAGGAGAGCGTCACACGGGTTGTCCAAGCCCGCACCGGGAGTGACGATGGGACCCAGTCGCATCGCCTTCCTGGAGGCCGAGTTGACCGATCCTTGGGTGGCCCTGGAACCGGGCGCCGATCCCGCCGAGCGGGTTCGGCTGATGCGTCGCGCGTACGAGTCGTTCACCGAGGCGGGCACGGTGCCGCGGCCGGTGCGTGCCGTGGTCGCCGATTCGTGGCGGCGTTCGGCGCGGGCGGGCGTCGCTCCGGAGGGCACCGCGAGGGTGGAACTCACGGACGGAGAGCTCGGTTCGTACCGGGCGGAGCATCCGCTCGCGCGGGTGATGCCGTTGTTCCGGGAGCTCATGGGGACGTTCGCCGCGGACGGGGAGCATCTGCTGGCGGTGTGCGACGTGCAGGGCCGGCTTCTGTGGGTCGAGGGCCATCCCGGGACGCGGCGGCAGGCCGGGCGGATGAACTTCGTACCGGGCGCGCGATGGTCGGAGGCCGCGGTCGGGACGAACGCGCCGGGTACGGCGGTCGCCGTCGACCGTCCGGTACAGGTGTTCGCGGCCGAACACTTCATCCGGCGGGTGCAGCCCTGGACCTGCGCGGCGGCACCCGTGCACGATCCCCGCACCGGGCGGGTGCTCGGCGCGGTGGACATAACCGGCGGGGACGGGCTCGCGCATCCGCACAGCCTCGGCTTCGTACAGGCGGTGGCGCGGGCCGCCGAGGCCCATCTGGCGCTGCTCGCGCCGCCGCAGGCCCTGGCCGACTCCCTCGAACTGACCGCGCTGGGGCGCGACGAGGCCCAACTCGTCGCGGACGGAAGGAAGATCAGGCTCAGCCGCAGGCACAGCGAGATCCTGGTGCTGCTGGCCCGGCATCCGGAGGGGCTGACGGGCGACGAGTTGCAGTGCGCGCTGTACGAGGACGAGTCGGTGACTCCGGTGACCCTGCGGGCCGAGCTGGCGCGGCTGCGCAGGATCCTCGGTCCCGGACTGCTGAGTTCTCGGCCCTACCGGCTCACCAGGCCGGTCGAGTCCGATGTGGCGGTGGTGGAGCGGCGGCTCGGCAGCGGCTCGGTGACGGCGGCCGCGGCGGTCTACGCCGGGCCCCTGCTGCCGGGTTCGACGGCACCGGCGGTGACGCGGCTGCGGCGGCGCCTCGCGGACGGGCTGCGTACGGCGATCATCGCCCGGCGTGATCCCGACCTGCTGGCCGACTGGGCCCGTGCGCCCTGGGGCGAGGACGATCTCGACGTCTGGCGGGCGTTGTCGGCGCTGCGCCCGGGTCCGGCCGTCCACGCCCGCGTGGCGGAGCTGGAGTCCGAACAGGCGGCGCCGGCCGGCTGGGCGCACGCCGCGCGCGACGGCCGGACGCGCCCGCGGTCGCACTGAATCCGGATTCCGGCTTCCGGGTCTTGGCCCTGAACCTGACCGCCCCTGGCTCCTGACCCCTGGCCCCTAGCCCCTGGCCCCTGACCCCCGCAACGTCGTTGCAACGTCCCGGTTTCTAGCCTCGCGGCGAGAGCTGCCCAACGGCGGGCGGCGCTTCTCCGGGAGGCAACCAGCATGACCCGTTACGCGGCGCCCGGCACCGAGGGCGCGATCGTCTCCTACCAGGCGCGTTACGACCACTTCATCGGCGGGGAGTACGTCGCGCCGGCTCGCGGGCAGTACTTCGAGAACCCGAGCCCGTTGAACGGGCAGCCGTTCACCGAGGTCGCGCGAGGTACCGCGGAGGACGTGGAACACGCACTGGACGCGGCACACGCGGCGGCACCCGCCTGGGGGCGCACCTCCGTGACCGCGCGCGCCGACGTCCTGCTCAAGATCGCCGACCGTATGGAGGCGAACCTGGAGAAGCTGGCGGTCGCCGAGACCTGGGAGAACGGCAAGCCGGTCCGCGAGACGCTGGCGGCCGACATCCCGCTCGCGATCGACCACTTCCGCTATTTCGCGGGGGCCATCCGGGCTCAGGAGGGCGCGCTCAGCGAGGTCGACGACGACACCGTCGCGTACCACTTCCACGAGCCGCTGGGCGTGGTCGCGCAGATCATCCCGTGGAACTTCCCCATCCTGATGGCGGTGTGGAAGCTGGCCCCGGCACTCGCGGCGGGCAACGCGGTGGTCATCAAGCCGGCCGAGCAGACACCGGCGTCCATCCACTACCTGATGAGCCTGATCTCGGACCTGATCCCGCCGGGTGTGGTGAACATCGTCAACGGCTTCGGCGTGGAGGCGGGCAAGCCGCTGGCCTCCAGCGCGCGGGTGGCGAAGGTCGCGTTCACGGGTGAGACCACCACGGGGCGGCTGATCATGCAGTACGCCTCGGAGAACATCAAGCCGGTGACGCTGGAGCTGGGCGGCAAGTCGCCGAACATCTTCTTCGACGACGTGTGGGCGCAGAACGACGACTTCCGCGACAAGGCGCTCGAAGGCTTCACGATGTTCGCGCTCAACCAGGGCGAGGTGTGCACCTGCCCCTCGCGCGCTCTCGTCCAGCGCGGGCACTACCGCGAGTTCATGGAGGCGGCGGTCGCCCGCACCGAGCTCATCAAGCCCGGGAACCCGCTCGACACGGACACGATGATCGGCGCCCAGGCGTCCAACGACCAGTTGGAGAAGATCCTCTCCTACCTGGACATCGGCCGGCAGGAGGGCGCCAAGGTACTCACCGGCGGTGAACGCATCGAGCACGACGGCGAGTTGAAGGGCGGGTAC
This sequence comes from Streptomyces sp. NPDC028298, assembly GCF_055565895.1. Classification (NCBI taxonomy): domain Bacteria; kingdom Bacillati; phylum Actinomycetota; class Actinomycetes; order Kitasatosporales; family Streptomycetaceae; genus Streptomyces; species Streptomyces sp. NPDC028298. Next base: position 215,184 of record NZ_JBVHTL010000003.1, on the reverse strand, counting down.
TACGTCCAGCCGACGATCTTCGAGGGTGACAACCGGATGCGGATCTTCCAGGAGGAGATCTTCGGCCCGGTCGTCTCGGTGACGTCGTTCGACGACTTCGACGACGCCATCAAGATCGCGAACGACACGTTGTACGGGCTCGGCGCCGGTGTGTGGACGCGGGACATCAACACCGCCTACCGCGCGGGCCGTTCCATCCAGGCCGGCCGTGTCTGGACGAACTGCTACCACGCGTATCCGGCACACGCCGCGTTCGGCGGATACAAGCAGTCCGGCATCGGCCGCGAGAACCACAAGATGATGCTGGAGCACTACCAGCAGACGAAGAACCTGCTGGTGTCCTACTCGCCGAAGAAGCTGGGCTTCTTCTAGAGCCCCAAGCCGGGTGCCCGGAGGCCTCGTCGGCCTCCGAGCACCCGGCGACGCCCGTGAACGCCCCCTCCGGCCTGCCGAGGACGACCAGATACAGTGCGCGGGATGGCAGCCTGGTCAGAGAGGGGCAGCGTGACCGACACCAGCGACACCCGACCCGCCGACGGTGCGGCGCAAGCGCCGCGGCAGAGCCGACTGCACCGTCTGATGCGCTACATCCCGCTGATCGCCCCCGTCCTGTTGTGGGCCGTGCCCTGCTGGGTGCTCCTGTACACCGGCCAGCACTGGCCGCTGCCCGTCACCCTGGTCGGCACCGGCCTGTTCGTCCTCGGTCTCGTCGGTATGCCGCTCGCGATGGTGCGCGGCCACGGCCGGCGTCAGCAGGACCGGTTGGCGATCGTCGGTGACACGCTGCTGGGCACGAGCTGGGTCCTGTTCACCTGGTCCGTCCTGCTCGGCATCCTGCTGCGGCTCGTGCTGACCGTGGCCGGCGTCGGTGAGAGCCAGGACCGGGCCCGCGTCGTCACGTGGGCCGTGCTCGGCGTCGCCGCCGTACTGCTCGCCTGGGGATACACCGAGGCCCGCCGCGTGCCACGGGTGCGCCGCCTCGACGTACAACTCCCGCGGCTGGGAGCGGGTTTGGACGGCACGCGCGTCGTCCTCATCACCGACACCCACTACGGCCCGCTCGATCGTGCCGACTGGTCGGCGCGGGTGTGCGAGACGGTGAACACGCTGGAAGCCGACCTGGTCTGCCACACCGGTGACATCGCGGACGGCACGGCCGAACGCCGCCGCGCCCAGGCCGTCCCGCTCGGAACCGTGCGGGCCTCCCGGGCCCGTGTCTACGTGACCGGGAACCACGAGTACTACAGCGAGGCACAGGGCTGGGTCGACCTGATGGACGAGCTGGGCTGGGAGCCGCTGCGCAACCGCCATCTGCTGCTCGAACGCGGCGGCGACACCCTCGTGGTCGCCGGCGTGGACGACGTCACGGCCGAATCCTCGGGCCTGGAAGGCCACCGCGCCCACCTGGACGGCGCTCTGACCGGCGCCGACCCCGACCTGCCCGTCCTGCTCCTGGCGCACCAGCCCAAGTTCGTCGACCGGGCGGCGGCGGCCGGTGTCGACCTCCAGCTCTCCGGCCACACCCACGGCGGCCAGATCTGGCCCTTCCACCACCTGGTCCGCATCGACCAGCCCACCGTCGCCGGCCTGAGCCACCACGGCGCCCGCACCTTCCTCTACACCAGCCGCGGCACCGGCTTCTGGGGTCCGCCGTTCCGTGTCTTCGCCCCCAGCGAGATCACCCTGCTCGTGCTTCGCTCCCCGCAGCCGTCCGCCGCACCGCGGTAGCACGCTCCCTCTACGCGTCGGGCGTCTCCCGGATCACCGCGAAGAGCGCGCGGTCCGTGGGGAGGCCCGCGGCGTCGAAGGCACGGTGCCGGCCGAGGTGTTCGACCCGCCCGCCAGCGCAGGTCTTCAGCAGATACTCCGTGAGCCACACGTCGGGCGTCGGCACCATGCGGGGCAACCCGAACGACGCGGGCATCTCGTCCTCGCCGCTGTCGAAGAACATCACCTTGCCGGTCCGGTCCCAGAGCCCCCGCAACAGGTCGGTGGCGGCGTCGAAGCCCAGCCCGCGCACCAGGTGGTGCCAGACGGACAGCAGCAGGGTGCAGTCGGTCGACGGCAGAAGACCGAGCGTGTCGGGGCGCAGCTCGAGGTCCATCACCGCCACGTTGTCCAGTCCGTTGCGCCGCACGGCGGTCATGGCCGTGCGGACGCACTTCGGATCCGACTCCAGCGCGACGGAAGGTATCCCGCGCTGCGCGAGCTTGATCGGGAAGTAGCCGACGTTCGCACCCACGTCCAGCGCGCTGCGCACCCGGAGCCGCTCGACGACCGGCTCCATCGCCGTCCACCGCGAACCGGTGCCGACGGATCGCTTCGCCCTGCGCACGGGGACGCCCGGGACCGGCTGGTAGATGCCGTCGGGCAGCGCGTCGAGCTTCAGGCGGACCAGATCGATCGTGTTGTCGAGTGTGCGACGCGCGTCGCTCATGAACCGGAGCGAGGGGAAACGCTGATGGAGGCGCACCATGCGCGTGGAGGTCTGAGTTCCGGCAATTCCGTCCACGGAAACCTCTGTCGAGTGGCGGTATACAGGTCGCTGTAGCAGGTCGCTCGTATCACCGTTCCACTGCCGATCATATCTTCTGACCTGGTCTTCCGCACTTGCTCGGCGCCCTTCCGGGGGCCGCGTGGCCGGGGCGCCGAGCGAAGATGCGGCCTGATCGCCGACAGAGCACCCTGGAATGAATGAGGGTTCACAACGCCTGCCGTGTGCGACGCGTAAGGAAGTAGCGTCATGCGTTTTACGGGCCAGCGGACCTCGTCGGCCCGTGACCGTCTCGCCGTGACGAGTCCGGCGCCCCGGGACGAGTGGCAGCGTCTGGTCGACCGGAGCGACGAGGCGCTGATCACCCAGACCCCGGGCTGGTCGGACTGCATCTGCGCGACCGATGCCTACGAGGATGCCAGTCGCCTCTACGAGTTCGACGGTTCCGGCGCCGTCGTCGTGCCGTTGGTCCGGCGACGCGGCTGGCCCGCCCGTCTGATCGCCCAGGACGCCTGGCCCTCCGAGTGGGGTATCGGAGGTCCGCTCGCCGCCGGGGCTCCCGACCCGAAGCAAGTCCGCGCCGTCTTCGAGGATCTGGCCCGCCTTCGTGCAAATCGCGTGTCCCTGCGGTTCGGGCCGGACGTCGACCCCGCGTGGCTGTCGGCGGTTCCGTCCGACTTCACCACCTTGCCGCACACGACGTACATCCTGGATCTCGACGGCGGCTTCGACGACGTGTGGAGGCGGAAGTTCAAGCCTCCGGTCCGAACCGCCGTACGCAAGGGTGAGAAGGCGGGCGTCGATGTGGAGGTCGACCGCACCGGACGTCTGGTGCCGGCGTTCTACGCGCTCTACCAGCACTCGATCGCCCGTTGGGCGGAGCAGCAGAACGAGCCACTGGCACTCGCCCGGTGGCGCAGGCAGCGGATCGACCCGCTGCGCAAGTTCCAGACCGTCGCCGAGACGTTCGCCGACTCCTGCGCCGTGTGGCTGGCCACCTACCAGGGTCAGCCCGCGGCGGCGATGATGGTGCTCCGCCACGGTCCGCACGCGAAGTACTGGCGGGCGGGCATGGTCAAGGAGCTGGCTCAGCCGAGTCGTGCCCCCACGCTGCTGCACAAGCTCGCCATCGAGGACGCCTGCGCGGCTGGTTGCCGCTTCTACCACATGGGCGACTCGGTTCCGGATTCCTCCGTCAGCATCTTCAAGGAACGGCTCGGCGCCCGCGGTCACCCGTCGTTCGGCTACCGCAGGGAAGTGCTTCCGCTGACGTCGATCGACCAGCTCTGGCGGAGTGCGGCGAAGCGTCTCATCGGCTTCAAGGACGAGTGAGACCCGCGCCGCCCGACCCGCGCCGCACCGAGATGCCCGGCCCCGGCGCCCCGCCTAGCATCGGACGTGTGGCACGTGGGTCCTCGGTCCGCGAGCGTCGTCCTCGCGGGGCCCTTGTGCCCGGCGGGAGAGACCCGTGAACGCACCTGCTCGGGAGAGGCCCGTGAACGCATCTGCTGAGCTCCTGATCGACACCGTGGCCGGTCCCGCCCGCGTCACCACGCCGGCTCCCCGTGACGTCTGGTGGGAGCTGGCGGGCAAGGACCTCGACACCAACCCGAGTCAGACCCCGCTGTGGCTGGACTGCCTGTGCGCGACGGGGCCGTACCGGGACGCGAGCCGCCTCTACGAGTTCGAGCGCGGCCACCGGCTCGTACTCCCCCTCGTGGGCAGAGCGCGTCGCCCGGGGATCCTGGGCTCCGCGGAGTCCTGGCCGGCCCAGTGGGGCATCGGAGGGCCGGTGTGCCCGGAGCGGGTGAGTCCGGCGGAGGCGCGGGCGGTCTTCGCCGATCTCGCCGGCCTGCGCGCGCTCCGCGTCGGTGTGCGGTTGCGGCCGGCGGACCAGGACCTGTGGTCGGACGCCGCCTCCGGCTTCCTTCCCGAGCCCCACATGACACAGATGGTGGATCTCGAAGGCGGCTTCGACACCGTGTGGGAGCGACGTTTCAGACGCCACCGGCGACGGGAGGTCCGCCATGCAGAGCGCTCGGAGGTCGAGGTCGAGGTCGATCGCACCGGCCGGCTCGTGCCCGCGTTCTACCACCTGTACCGGAAGTCGATCGTGCGCTGGGCCGAACAGCAGCACGAGCCTCCGGCGTTGGCCCGCTGGCGCAGGACGCGGGAGTTCCCCGAGCGGCGGCTGGCGGAGGTGGCCGCCCGGTTCGGTGACGACTGCGCGATCTGGGTGGCCTGGAGCGCCGGAGAGCCCGCCGCCGCGTGTGTCGTCCTGCGCCACGGTGGTCACGCCAAACTGTGGCGCAGCGCCATGGACCGGGAGCTGGCGCATCCGGTCCACGCCGTTCCCCTGCTGTACCGGCTGGCGATCGAGGACGCGTGCGCGTCGGCCTGCCGGACGTTCGACATGGGCGAGTCCGCGCCGGACTCCTCCCTCGCGACGTTCAAGGCGGGGTTCGGAGCGGAGAGTTTCTCCTCCCCGCGTTACCTCCGGGAACGGCTTCCGGTGTCGGCGGCCGAACGCAGGCTGCGGACGGCCGTCAAACGGGTGATCCGCTTCCGGGACCCCTGACGCTCCGCCGGGTCCCGGAACGTCACTTCCACACGTCGACAGGTTCCGCCTCGACGCTGTGGTGGAGGGGTGTGAGGCCGTACGCGTCCAGCAGCATGCGCAGAAGTCCGAACTGGTTGTTCGGCTGGTCGTCGTCGCCCGGCCGGACGTGCTCACCGACCAGGACGGTGGGGATGTGGTTGGGCCCCTGTCCGTCGTCCTCGTCCCAGGTCACGACGAGCAGGCTGTTGTGGGTCATGGCCCAGTCCGCGTAGGCCCCGAGACTGTTCCGCAGCCAGGTGTCCCCTTGTCGCACACCGCCGTCGTGCATGTCGTGTTCGAGGTCCGGGACGACGAACGAGACCGTCGGCAGATCCTTGAAGTCCCGGGGGAAGTCGGTCCAGGGGCGGTTGGCGGAAGCGGGAAGGTTGTCGAAGTTCACCCAGGGGTTGTGCCGGCGCACGTACGGGCCGCTGGAGCAGCCGGTGAAGCCGACGCGGGGCATGCTCTGCGCGTACCCCACGAACGTACGACCGTCCTGGAGGAGTTGGGAGCCGAGGTTGCGCGACGTGAGCGTGTGCGGGCAGGAGTCGTCGTCGACCCCCAGGTAGGAGCCCGAGAAGAGCGCCAGGTAGTTGGGCTGGCTGGGGTGGGTCAGGGCGTAGAACTGGGTGAGCGAGGCACCCCGCCGGGCCAGTTGGTTGATGTAGGGGGCATCCGGGCTGCCGATGACGGCGTCGTACGACTGGTCCTCCTCGATCACCACGACGACATGGTCCGGACGGGGGATCCCGGACGCGGCCGACGACTGGTCGCAACCCGCTGTCGTCAGGAGCGTCAGCACCACGGCCGCCCAGGCGAGAATCCCTCTCGTCAGGGGGCCTCGGGTCCCCCGCCGTGCGCCGCCCACTCGTGGCTTCACCGCTCTCCCTCCGGGCACCGTTTCGACGCGCGCCGTGCGTGATCGCCGCGAGCCGCCACTTGCAGCCATCGGAAATACCGTCACAATCAGTACTAATATCCCTTACCGGTCGACATCGTGTACTGATGTGGACCGACGAACGGGAGTGCCGTCGGCCGGTGTCACGGATGGCCGTTCGCAGGAACGGGAGACCCGTTCGCCGGAACGGGAGACCGACAGACCGGATCCGGAAGGTGCCAGATGCGTCGAGTCAACGCCCTTGTCGCCCGCGGCGGGAGGGCGGCGGGTTCTTCCGAGGAGCCTGGGTGCCGCGTGAGGGGGATCGTCGTCGGAGCACCGGCTCTCCGGGAAATCTCTTCATGGGCAGGCTCCAGACGCTGACGAGCGGGCGCATGGCGTCCTTCACCAGCGCCGTGGCGCGGCGGCCCGGTGCGGCCGCCGGGGAGCCGCGCGACTCCGGCCCGGCGACGGCGCGCCAGTGGACGGCGCGCTTCATCCTTCCCGTGGCCCTCACCCTCTGGCTGTTGTCGTTGCGCCACGTGCACCTGATCGGGATGCGCGACTACGGCCTGCTGCAGGTGCTGCCGGTGCTCTTCTGGGTCGCCCTCGGCCTGCTCACGCTCGGCTTCTGCCTGGCACTGACCGACCGGCGGACCTCCGGTGGATGGTTCGGGGCCTACGTCCTCGGGCTGATCGCGGTCATCCACGCGACCCCCACGCTGCTCTACCCGGCGCTGCGCTACAGCTGGGCGTGGAAACACGTCGCGGTGACCGACGCGGTGATCCGCCACCACGGCGAGGTGCCCCACGCGGGCAAGCTCGCCATCTACAACCAGTGGCCCGGCTTCTTCGACCTGAACGCGTTCTTCCTGCAGGCCACCGGCCTGGATTCGGCGCTGGGCTACGCGACCTGGACCCCGCCCGTCTTCAACGCCGTCCTGCTCGCTCCCCTGCTGCTGCTCTACCGGACGGTGACGCGTGACCGGCGGCTGATCTGGGGGGCGGCCTGGATCTACTACTCGTGCTCCTGGGTCGGCCAGGACTATTTCGCTCCCCAGGCCTTCGCGTTCCTGCTCTTCGTGACCATGATCGCGCTGGTCATGGGGCAGTTGCCCACCTCGGTGCTGCACCGCGGTGGCGACATGCGCTACATCCGTACGGGTGACACGCGGGCGGGCGACATCCCCACGGGCCGATGGCCCGTGGGCCGGTTCGTGCTGGTCATGGTGCTCGCGGCCGTCATCATCTCCTCGCACCCGCTGACACCGCTCATGCTGATCAGCGCCCTGGTGGTGCTGTCGATCCCGCGGCGCAACCGGCGGATCGTGCTGCCCGTCCTGGCCGGCACGGTGCTGCTGGCCGTGGTCTGGGACGCCACCGTCGCCCGCCCCTACATCTCGGAGAACCTGAACGACTTCCTGGGCTCGCTGCTGAAACCCGACACCAACGTCGTGTCCGGGCTGGCGGCCCTCGGGACGGCGGCCCCGGGCCATGTCGTGGTCGCGTGGGTCGACCGGGCCCTGTCCGCCGCGGTCTTCGTCCTGGCGGCCGTCGCCTTCCTGGCCCGCCCCTGGGTCCGCCGCACCGGCCTGCCCCTGCTCGTCCTGGCTCCGCTGCCGGTCCTGGCGGCGAACGCCTATGGCGGCGAGATGATCTTTCGCGCCTATCTGTTCGCGCTGCCCGCCGCCTCGCTGCTGATCGCGGTCCTCCTCCTCGAACGGGGCAGTCGGCCGCGCCTTCAGGTGCTGGCCGCCTGTCCACTGCTGATCGCCCTTCTCGGGGGACTCATGTTCGGCTACTACGGCAAGGAATCGTCGAACTACTTCACGAAGGACGAGGTGGCGGCCGGGCGCTTCGTCGCGGCCACCGCTCCCCCCGGCTCCACGGTCGTCTCGTTGACCTCGGCCGTCCCCGGCCTGTACGCGCGCTACGACGAGAACCCGCAGGTGGAGTTCGACCAGCAGGACATCGGCGACCGGCGGCGCCTGGTGAAGGATCCGGTCAAGGGCCTGGAGGGGTTCCTCCAGCAGGCCACCCCGCAGCAGCCCGCCTACATCATCCTGAGCCGGGCCCAGGCCGCCGACATCTACCAGACGGGCATCCTGCCCGCCGACCTCATGAGCCGCATGAACTCGGCCCTGTCGAAGAACCCGGACTACTTCCCCGTCTACCGCACCAAGGACGCGGTGGTCTACCGGTACCAGGGCACGAAGAGCTGAGGGGGCCATGACCTCCCTGCGCTGGGGGCTCGCACTGTCCGGCTGGGTGACCCTGGCGGTGGTCACCCTCCTGCCGGACGCCCTGGTCCTGCGGGGTGTGGTGGCGACGGCGTTCCTGCTCGTCTGCCCCGGCCTGGCGGCCTCCCGGTGGGCCCGTCCGGGTGCGGTACGCGCGTGGGACCGCACGGCGCTCCTGGAAACGGGTGTCCTGGCGCCGACGCTCAGCGTGTCGATGGCGGTCCTCGTCGTGGAACCGCTGTTCCTGTGGGACGCCTTCACCGTCACCCGGGCGCTGGTCGTGCTGGCCGCCGTCACCTCCGCGCTGACCCTGCTGCCCAGGCGTGGCGGATGGTCGCGCCGGGCGTCGCGAGCCGCCGGGAACACGGCCCCGGGGGCGGCCGACAGCGGTCGGCCCGAGCCTCCCGCCTCGGAGTGAGACACCGGCGGCCCCTCCGAGCTGCCGCAACACTCCACGTCAGGCGCCACCCGAACATTCCCGTCGCCGTCTTGACGTCTCCCACAAATCGGGTAAAGGTGTAGATATACGTTGTAAACGTATACCGTAGGCCGCGCACCCGGAGATGCATGATCATGTACAACGACCCGATCATCAGTGACCAGCGAGACGCCGAGACACACGGCACCGTCAGTCTGGTCGTGCCTGCCCTCAACGAGGCGCGCAACATCGCGTGGGTCTTCGATCAGATCCCGGCCTGCGTGGACGAGGTGATCCTCGTCGACGGCGACTCCACCGACGCCACGGTCCCCATGGCCCAGCACTGCCTGCCGACCGTGCGCAACGTCCGGCAGAGCGGCCCCGGCAAGGGCAACGCCCTGCGCACGGGCTTCCTCGCCGCCAAGGGCGACTACGTCGTGATGATGGACGCCGACGGCAGCATGTCACCGGCGGAGATCCCCCACTTCGTGCACTTCCTCGACCACGGCTACGACTTCGTCAAGGGTTCGAGGTTCGTCGCGGGCGGCGGTTCGCTCGACATCACCCCCATCCGCAAGATGGGCAACCACGTGCTCCTGCTCGCCGCCAACAAGCTGTACGGCGCGTGCCTGACCGACCTCTGCTACGGCTTCTGCGCCTTCCGGCGCAGCTTCCTCGACCAGCTCGACCTGCACGCCGTCGGTTTCGAGATCGAGGCCGAGATGATCGTGCACGCCCTGCGCTCCGGTCTGCGCATCGCCGAGGTCCCCAGCCTCGAACTGCCCCGGCGCAGCGGCTGCTCGAACCTCCACGCCATATCGGACGGACGCCGGGTGCTGCGCACCCTGCTCTCGGAGCGCCCGGGCGCCCGCTCCTCCTCCGCCCGGCACGCCTCGGCGCGCCCCTCCTCCGCCCAGCCCGAGCGGAGCGCATCGTGACCGCCGCGGCGGTCCGCTCCCCGGTCGTGCGGCCCCCCGTGCCGGTGGTCGACATCGACCTGGCCCGCCCGGGCGAGTTCCGGCTGCCCGGCGACCAGGGGCCGGCCCGACCGCGGAGACAGGCCCGCGCACTCGTACGCCTGCACGGTCGCCCCCTCGGCATGGTCACCGCCGGCAACGCCCCCGGACCGGACGGCCTGTGGCGGGCGCTGGCCGACACCGCGAACGTGGAACTGGCCGAGCAGCTCACCCGGCTCCGCGCCGTGGACCGGGCCGAGCCCTCCTCCGGCGGCGTCCGGCACCCCGCACTCCAGCAGGCACCCGCCATCAGCGTCATCGTGGCCACGCGCGACCGGCCCGAGATGCTGCGCCGCTGCCTGCGGTCGCTGCTGCGCTCGACGTACCCCGAGTTCGAGGTCATCGTGGTCGACAACGCACCGGCCGACGGTACGACCGAGGCCCTGATCCGCCAAGAGTTCGCCGGACGGGTCCGCTACGTCCGCGAACCCGTGGCCGGACTGGCCCGCGCCCACAACACCGGTTTCGCCAGGGCCCGCGGATCCGTCGTCGCGTTCACGGACGACGACACGCTCGTCGACCCCGGATGGCTCCCGGCGCTGGCCGGGACCTTCGCCCGCGACCCACGGATCGGGTGTGTCACCGGCCTGATCGTGCCCGCCGAACTGGAGACCCCGGCCCAGAACGCCCTCGAACGGCAGGGCGGTTTCGCGAAGGGGTACGTGCCGCGCAAGTGGTCCCTGTCCGATCCGCCGGGCGACCCTCTGTTCCCGTTCACCGCCGGCCGCTTCGGCTCCGGCGCCAACATGGCGTTCCGTACCGACGCGCTCCGCGCGCTGGGCGGCTTCGACACCGCGACCGGTGCCGGGACCCCCGGCCGCGGCGGTGACGACCTGCTCGCCTTCTTCGAGATCCTGACGGCCGGTCACACCCTCGCGTACCAGCCGAGCGCCATCGTCTGGCACTGTCACCGCCGCACACGGGACGCCGTCGCCGCGCAGGCGTTCGGCTACGGCGCGGGACTCGGCGCCTATCTCACCGGCGCGCTGCTGAGGAACCCGCGCCGGCTGCCCGCCCTGCTGCTGCGACTGCCCCGCGGCATCCGCTACGCCATGACCAGGTCACGCGCCCGGAGCGCCGATCCCGAGGCCGGCTGGTCCCGGCACCTCGCGCTCCTGGAGACCAGGGGCATGATCTACGGACCCTGCGGATACCTCCGCGGACGTCTCACCCGCGCCGGAACCCGATGAGGTGGGCGGCTTGGACACCACCCCGGTGACCGACTCCGCCGCGAAAGGCACCCCGCTGCGACGCCCCCTGGTCATGCTGCGCGCCGGTGTCGCCGCGGTGCTCCCGGGCGAGCCCGTGCTGCGCACGGGACACGTCCTCGCGGTGAGTTCCCTCGTCAACGCCGGCCTCGGCTTCTTCTTCTGGACCTTCGCGACCCATTGGTACGACGAACGGACCGTGGGCCTGAGCTACTCGGCGCTCATGGCGTCCCTCCTGCTCACGGGCATCGGGCAGCTCAACCTGAACGACTTCCTGGTGCGGTTCGTGCCGACCGCGGGCCGCCGCAGCCGCCGTCTGGTCCTCACCTGCTACGCGGCGAGCACGGCCTTCAGCGTGGTCGTGGCCCTGATCTTCCTCGCGATGGTGCCCTTGGTGGAACCGAGGCTCGGCTTCCTGCTGACACCGGTCACCGCGACCTGTTTCGTGGTGGCGACCGCCGGATACGCCGTCTTCGTCCTGCAGGACGGCGCGCTCACCGCGGTCCGCATGCCGGGCTGGGTCGTGGGCGAGAACCTGATCTTCGCCGTCGTGAAGATCGTGCTGCTCGCGCTCGGAGCGGCCCTGGGCTTCTTCTCCGGCATCCTGCTGTCGTGGGCGGGCGCACTGCTGGTGTCGCTGGTCGTCGCCAACTTCGTCCTGATGCGCCGGGGCATCCCCCGGCACGAGCGGGAGACGACGGCAGCTCCGCCACCGCCCCGCATGCTCAAGTACGCCGCCGCCGACTACGTCGGCTCCCTGTTCCGGACGGCCGGGTACACGCTGGTCCCGCTGATCGTGCTGAACAACTGCGGCGCCGAGCAGAGCGCCTTCTACTCGGTCGCCTGGGGCGTCGCCTACGTCCCCTACCTGATCGCCCGCAACATGGGCACGTCGCTGCTCGCGGAGTCCGTACGCGGGCCCGGACGGCTCGTGGAGCACTCTCGGCGCGTGCTGCGCCACTCGGGACTGCTGCTGGGCGCCGTCACCCTCGTCCTGGTCGTCGCGGCCCCGCAGATCCTGTCGATCTTCGGTGCCTCGTACGCCGCCGAGGGAACCACGCTGCTGCGGCTGCTGGCCCTGTCGGCGCTGCCGAACCTGCTGCTGAGCGTGGCCATCGACGTGGTCCGGGCGCAGCGGCGGCTGCGCTGGGCGGTGTGGCTCCAGGCGGCGATGTGCGTCCTGGTGCTCGGGCTCACCCATGTGCTGCTGCCGGTGGCCGGCCTCGCGGGCGCCGGCCTCGCCTGGCTCGTCACCCAATGCCTGATCGCCGGCTTCCTGGTCGTCTCCCGGTCCCGCTGGCTCGTCCCCGTCACCGAAGGATCGTCATGAACAGCGCACGCTCCGCCGAACGCACCGTCCCCACCCTGGCGGTGGTCATCTGCGCCTACACCCTGGACCGCTGGGGGGACCTGCGGGCCGCGATCGCGTCGGTGCTGGCCCAGGACCCGCCCGCCGACGAGGTGGTGCTGGTGGTCGACCACAACCGGGCCCTCCTGGAGCGGGCCGAGCGGGAGCTGTCCGGCGTCCGCGTGGTGCCGAACCAGCGGCGCCGCGGTCTCTCAGGGGGTCGCAACACCGGAGTGGCGGTCTCCGAGGCCGACGTGGTGGCCTTCCTCGACGACGACGCCACCGCGGAACCGGGTTGGACGGCCCGTCTGCTGGCGCCCTACGGCGACCCGCGGGTGAGGGGTGTCGGCGGTTTCGTCCGGCCGTGGTGGGCCACCGAACGCCCCTTGTGGTTCCCGCCGGAGTTCGACTGGGTCGTGGGCTGCTCCTACCGGGGACAGCCCCTGGAGGCCGCCCACGTACGCAACTTCATCGGCGCCAACATGTCCTTCCGGCGAAGCGAACTGATCGCTGTCGGCGGCTTTCTCGACGCCCTCGGACGCGTGGGCAGCCGTCCGGCGGCGAGCTGCGACGAGACCGACCTGTGTCTGCGGATCGCCGCCCGCGACCCGGAGGCCGTCCTGCTGTACGAGCCGAGGGCCGAGATACGACACCGGGTCCCGGCGTCCCGTACGAGCTGGGGGTACTTCCGCAACCGCTGCTACATCGAGGGGCTGTCCAAGGCGCTGGTGGCGCGGCGCTGCGGCAGCGGACCGGCGCTGGCCAACGAACGCGTGTACGTGCGGTCGGTCATCCCGCGTGCCCTCGCCCGCAACCTCACCCGGATCCGCCGCCCCGGCGCGCTGCGCACGATCGCGGCGCTGTCCGGGGGTGTCGGCGCGACCGTCACCGGCTATCTCGTCGGGTCGATCCGTCCCCTGGGCTCGCGGGACTCCTCGCTCCGTCCGCGAGGAGCGGCGGAGCCGACGACGATGGCCCGGGCATGAGCACGGCACCGACCACGAAGGCCCGGTCATGAACGTCGTCCCCGTCTTCCTGTATCACGCGGTGTCGGACGACTCACCGTCGTGGCTCGCGCAGTTCACGGTCAGCCCCCGCACGTTCGTGGAGCACCTGGACATGATCGCGGACAGCGGGCTGCGCGTGATCCCCCTGCGCAGGCTGGTCGCGGCACTGCTCGGCGGCTCCCCGGTGCCACCACGCTCGGCGGTGCTGACCTTCGACGACGGATACGCGGACTTCGCCACCACGGTGGCTCCGCTGCTCGCAGCACGGGCACTGCCCTCGACCCTGTACGTGACCACGGGCGCCCTGCGTCCCTCGGCGAGCATGCCGTTCCCGTCCGCGGCGACGCTGACCTGGTCCCAGGTCAGGGAGTTGGACGCGGCCGGGGTCGAGATCGGCGGGCACACCGAGACGCATCCGCAACTGGACACGCTGCCCCGGACCCGGGTGCGGGAGGAGGTGGCCGGCTGCAAGCGGCGGCTCGAGGACGAACTCGGGCACCCCGTCGACTCGTTCGCCTACCCGCACGGCTACTCCAGCCGCTCCGTGCGCGCGTCGGTGCGGGAGGCGGGCTGGACGTCGGCCGCCGCCATCCGGGCGGCCTCGGCGTTCAGTTCGGAGCGGGACGACCCCCTGCGGTTCGCCCGGCTCATGGTCCAGGCCGACATGGGCCGGGACCGCTTCGCTCACTGGACGAGCGGCACGGGAGCCCCCGTGGCACCGTTCTCCGAAGGGCTGCGGACAAGGGGCTGGCGGGCCTACCGCCGGGCTAGAGCGGTGGCCGGGCTGCCGTACCGGGCGATACCCGCCTGATCCACCGGCCCACAGCAGAACCACCGGGACCGGAAGGCCCCCTGACGGTGCGTCAATGCTGCCAGACCCGGACCCAGTCCACGAGCATCCGCGCCGAGTCGGTGCCCGGGGGCGGGGTGTAGGGGAGGCCGACGGCCAGGTTGAGGATGACCTCCATGGGCTCGTGGGGGATGCGCTCGGGCTCGCTCACCCGGAAGCGTTCGATGCCGTCCACGTACCAGACGAGGCGGTCCTTCTCCCAGAGCAGCCCGAAGACGTGATAGCCGTCGGGAAAGCCGTCCGAGGTGAAGGTCCCCCGCTGCTTCCTCTCCTCGCCGTCGGCGTTCCGCCAGTGCACGAACATCGACAGCGTGCGCGGCGTGCCGAGGAACTCCATGATGTCGATCTCGGGCGGGGTGTAGCGGCTCGCGGGCATCATCCAGAACTCGGGCGCCATCCCGCCCTCGGACGGGATGCGGATCGCCGCCTCGAAGTAGCCGTAGGTGAAGGTCTTCCGCGGCTGGGCGTACCAGTTGTCCCGGCCGGTGGAGATCATGCCGGACACCCAGGGGTAGACCTTGCCGTCGCTGCCGCGGACGGAGCGGCGCTCGGCGTCGAGGCTCACCTTGCCCCCGCTCACGGTGACCTGACCGGGCTGGTACCACTCCAGTTCGTGGTTGGTGCTGATGGTGCAGCCGCGGTCGTTCCAGTCGTAACACGTGGCCCAGCGGTTCTTGTCGAGGCGTGAGCCGTTGAAGTCGTCGTGGAAGACGAGCCGCCAGTCGCCCTGTGCCGGGGGCCGGGGCGTCGTCGTCCCGGAGGTGGTCCCGGGCGCGGGCCCGCCGGCACCGCATGCCACCAGCAGCAGCATGAGCGCGCCGAGCAGCACACCTCGCGCGTTCATCGGCGGGTACGTGTCCCTGCCGCGACGGAGCGGGCCACCCGGCGCGCTGCGAATTGCGTGCCCGCGACGAACCTCAGGACGGGACCGAAGGTGGGGGCGGCGGCCAGTCCGGTGAAGAACAGGCCGGGCACGGAGGACTCGAACCCGGACGACAGCCTCGGTGCGCCGTGGACCGTCCATATCTCCCGCCGGAGCCGGGGTGCCAGCAGTCGCAGCCGGTCGACGTCCACCCGGTATCCGGTGGCCAGCAGCAGATGGCCGGCCCGCAGCACCCTCGTCCCCGCGTCGGCGTCCACGAGGTCGAGGCGCACCATGCCGTCCTCGGCCTCCGAGGAGCGGACCGTACGGCCGCACAGCACGGGGATGTCCTCCATGCGGGGCCGCAGCCACCAGCCCCCGGACGGTCCGAGCACGTCGTGCACCAGCCGCGCCCGCAGGCCTGGCGGCAGATGGCGGATGGCACCGCCGCCGTGGCAGCACGCCAGCAGCGACCAGCCCGGTCCGAGCGGCGAACCCGGCTTCAGCATCCGTACCGGACGCGGCCGGTCGGACGGCCGGTCCGTGGCGGGCGGGCTGCCGAACGCGACGGCCGGCGCGCGTGCGATCACGGTGGGAAGGGCCCCGGCCTCGTGCAGCAGAGCGGCGCTCTCCAGGGCCGACTGACCCGCTCCGAGGACGGCGACCCGCTGCCCGGAGAACCGGGAGAGATCACGGTGCCGACTGGTGTGGGAGACCAGTTCCGCGGGGAGCCGGCCGGCCAGTTCCGCGGGTTCGTGGGCGAAGGGGACCTGCCCGGTGGCCATCACCACGTTCTCGGCGAGGAACTCCTCCCCGGAGTCCAGGGTGACGCCGAACAGCCCGTCCACATGCTCGACGCCACGGACGCTCCGGCGCTCCAGTTCCGGCACGCGGCGCTCCTGGAACCATCGCCCGTACGCGATCATCTCGTCGACGGGGATGGGGTACCGGTCGCCCACCGGTCCCAGTCCCCGCGCCGCCCGGAAGTCCTCCAGCCGGTATCCGGACTCCGGCGCGGAGATGGAGGAGGCGGCGGGGACGGACTTCAGATACATGCCCATGGGCATGTTGGTGTGCCAGGACTCCATGGGTTCGCCGAACACCCTCCGCGCCGTCCCCGACGCGCTCAGCCAGGCGGCCGTGGCGAGCCCGTAGGGGCCCGCCCCGATGACGACCGTGGGCGCCGGCGCCGTCACAGCCGTGCACCGGCCCAGCGGGCGCATTCGTCGAGCACGGGTGCCACCGTGTGGGTGATCCACCCGTAGCTCTGGCCGAACCTCGGCGATTTGCGCACGTTGTTCGCCACATGCCACAGCCAGCTCAGGAGGGGGATCGCCACCGGGTCGGCGACGTCGCGGTCCGGGTCGAGGCCGGCCACCGCGAGCAGGGCGCGGTCGGCGTCCGGTACCCGGCCGGCGCGCAGCGTCTCGGCGACGAGGCCGCCCAGCGGACGCCCGGTGAGGGTGCTGCGCAGGGCCACCGCAAAGGTGTACGCGTCGATCTCGCAGGGCCCGTCGACGCGGCCGCTGCTCCAGTCGAAGACGCCGGTGACCTGGAGGGGGACGCGGCCGAGCAGCACATTGCCTGGGTGGTAGTCGCCATGGGTCCAGCCCTCGGTCAGCTCGGCACCGGCCAGGGCGGCGTCCAGCCGGTGGCGCAGCGCCTCGAACGCGGCCGCCCGCCTGCCGGAGCGGTAGCGGGGCATCCCGGACGACAGCGCCGTGAGCTGCGACTCGCACCAGGCCGGGATCCGGTCGGCCGCCGCACGGGGTCGCCCGGTGGCGGCCCGCAGTTCCGCCAGCAGGCGCAGGGCGGGGGCCACGATCGCGGGGGCGTCCTCGGGCGTGTCCAGGATCAGCCGCTCCGCCGGGACGCCCGGGAGCGTGTTCTGGGCGAAGGTCCCCTGGGGCCCGGGCGAACCGACGACCCGGGGCAGGAGGGCACGCCAGGGAGCGAGCCGGCTGTCGGCGTCGAGCTCCTGGAGGACCTCCCGCTCCCGCGCCGTGACGGCGGCCCCCGCCTCGTTCCTGGGGTGTTTGACGACCAGGCTTCCCGTGCCGCGCCGCAGCTCGAACATCAGGAGACCCGCCTCGGGCAGCGAGGGCCGCCGGACGACGGTGATGTCCCTGGGGCCGGCGCCGCGTACGAGCCAGTGGGCCCGGAGACGGTCGTCGAGGCCGGCCAGCGCCCGCGGGAAGTAGAGGGGCAGCAAACCGGAGAGCGAGGACATCTTGGCGGGTGTCTTCATACCAGACCTCGCCGGGCCGTCGTCGGCACGACCCTCGGTTGCCGGGGATAATGGATACGGCGATCTGTCACATATAAGTAGATCTGCAAGCTTCATCCATATTAGTTCCTTTCGGGAGAAGCTTCCCGGAGAGGGGCGGGTGGTCTTCTTGCTCGACGACGAGGTGCCCGTCCTCCTCGCCCGGATCGGCAACTATCCGCTGCACCACGGCAGTCTGGGCGTGGTGCGCACGGTCGGGCGGCTGGGCGTCCCGGTCCACGCCGTCGTCGAGGACCGCTTCACCCCGGTCGCCCTCTCGCGCCACCTCACCAGCGGGTTCGTATGGCCGACGACCGGTCGTGAGGAACCGCTGGGGCTGGCGGAGGGCCTGCTGTCGATCGGCCGCAGGATCGGCGGCCGGTGTGTGGCGGTGCCGACGGACGACGAGGCGGCGATCGTGCTCGCGGAATACGCGCACCTGCTGAAGGAGTGCTTCCTGATTCCGCCCGTACCGGCCCATCTGCCGCGGCTGCTGGCCTGCAAGGCGAGCCTGCACCGGATCTGCGAGGAGGTCGGCGTCCCCTCGCCGCGGTCACGGGCGCCGACGAGCCGTGACGAGCTGGTCGACGCGGGCCACGCGCTCGGATATCCACTGGTGCTCAAGAACCTGGCGCCGTTCAGCCGGCTCCGTACCCCGGCCGTCAGCGGCACCACCACCGTGGTGCCCGACGAGCGGGCGCTCCTCGACCGCTTCCCGGGGGCCGCGCCGCCGCCCGTCCTCGTGCAGGAGTACATCCCCAGGCAGCAGGCGGAGGACTGGATCACCCACATCTACGCCGGTGCGGACGGGGTGCCGCGCGCCCTGTTCACCGGCTTGAAACTGCGCTCCTGGCCTCCGTACGCGGGCATGACCGCCCGCGCGGTGGCATTGCGCAACCCCGAACTGGCCGGGCTCGCGGAGCGGCTGTGCCGCCGCGTCGGATACAGCGGACTCGCGGACCTCGACTGGCGCTACGACCGCCGCGACGGGCAGTACAAGCTCGTCGACTTCAACCCGCGCACCGGCGCCCAGTTCCGCCTGTTCGAGAACGTCCACGGCGTGGACGTCGTCCGCGCCATGCATCTGGACCTGACCGGCCGGACCGTGCCGGAGGGCGCACAGGTCGAGGGGCGGGTCTTCGTCGCCGGTCAGCTGGACTTCGCGTCGGTGGCGGCGTGGCTGCGCCGCGAGCGCCGGCTGCCGCCCGACCTCCGGAGCGAGCGGCCCACCGAGCGGGCCTGGCTGTGCCGGGACGATCCCCTGCCGGCCGCGGCCGAGGCGGTCCGGTTCACGGCGCTGGTGACGTGGCGTCTGCTGCGGCTGGGCCGGTCCGGTCCGGCGGGGTGCCACTGACCGGACGCACGTCGCGCCCGGGCTCCGGCCGCGTGAAGCGGTCGGCGCCCGGGCGCGATGGCGGGGTCTGCCCGGCGTGACAGTGGAGTGTGCCCGGCTCGACGGTGAAGTCGGCGCCGCCGGACCTCACATCAGTGCTGCCAGACCCTCACGTAGTCGACCTTCATGTCGGCGGGAGCCACGTTGGTTCCGCTGTGATCGGGATTGATTCCGTTGTTGAGGATCAGATACATCGGGGAGGACGTGATCCCGGAGGTGATCTGACCGACCTGCTTTCCGTCGTAGTAGTACGTGACGGAGCCCTGCTTCCATTCGGCGCCGAACGTGTGCCAGCCACCGGAGTAATTGCCGGAGGCACAGCCTCCGGGACCACCCGCCGTGGAATGGAAGTGATAACAGGCGGAGCCGCCCAGACCTTCCATGACGTCCAGCTCGCCGTCCGTCGGCCAGTTCTGCCCGTCCACCCAGAACTGCGGCCAGTTGGCCATCTGCGACCCGGACGAAGGCGTGTAGATACGGGACTCGAAAGCGCCGTAGGTGAACTGGGCCTTGCCGTTGCTGTTCACCAGACCGGAGACGTACGGGTACGTCTTGCCGTCGACGGTGGTCGACTGCTGCTTGAGATTCAGGTGCAGGGATCCATCGGCGACAGTGACCTGCGACGGGGAATAGGCGGACGCCTCGGCGGAGTTCACCGGCTTGGTGGCACACCCGGAACAGCCGAACCAGTTCGCGTTCCACTTGGAGGTGTCGAGTGCGGTGCCGTTGAATTCGTCGCTGAACACCTGATGCCAGGTGCCGCCGATACCGGCGGGCATCGCCGCGCCCGTGGACGGCGCCGAGGAGGTCGCACTGGGGGTCGGCGTCGAAGCCGGGGTCGACGCGGGTGCCGACGCCGGGGTGGACGGCGGAGTCGAGGTCGGAGTCGAGGCCGGGGTCGACGCGGGCGTGGACGTCGGTACCGGTGCGGCGGTGGACGGCGGCGTCACAGTAGGGGCCGCGGTGGACGGCGGCGTCGCGGTCGGCGTCGCGGAGGAACCGGTACCGGCCGAGGGGCCCGAGGTGAAGGACTTCACCGGAGAGACGCTGTGCCAGCGGTCGTGGAACTTGTACGCCACGTAATACGTGTAGGTGCCGGCCGGGAATGAGCGGGAGCCCGAAGTGAAAGCGGTGGGCCGCGTTCCCAGAGTGGCCGCGGTGGCGCCGGGGAAGTCGTACTTGCCGCCGTCGGCGGACCGTACGGCCACGGTCAGTGCCTGCAATTTGATCGTTTTGGCGCTGTGGACCGCGGCAGTGGCTTTGGACTGTCCGTTCGAGGCGGCCGAGACGGAAAGAGAATCGACCACGACGCCGGGAGTCGACGCCTCCGCTTGGCCCGTTTGCGTAAGGACGCCTCCGGCGACCGCGGAAGTGGCGACCGCGAGCGCACCCAATTTCATTCGCATGGTGCGAGGACGACGGTGTTTAGCAATATCAGTTGTGCGATTCATTGGCATGTACGCGTGACCTTTCGCCCCCATGCGACACAGGTGTGCCACGCAAAACCGGTGGGCAATGGCGGACTGAACGGTGATGGACTCTGCGGGAGGTGAACCGGATCCGCAAGTACCTGACCACCCCCGGAGCACCCCATTCCTCAGGGGAAATTCATGTCCCGCACTGGAGTTGACCGGGTCGGGCCCGGTCCAGTGATGTCCGACACGTGACGGGGCAATTCGGTCATACACTCCAAATCGCATGCCATCGGCTCCAGTCGGCAGCCATCGGCCCCAGTCGCCCGGACGTCGGGCGCCGACGGGGACACCGCGGCCGACCGCGTCACCGACGGCGCGCGCCGGGCCACTGTCAGTGGCGGGTGGCAGCATCGGATTCATGACCGAGACCACGACCTTCGCCTGGCGGCCCTTCCTGCTCACCTGGAGCGGGGAGTGGGCGGATTCCCTGCCAGAGGACGAGACACGGGACGAAGGCGACGCGAGCGCCCGGCAGGCGCGCTGGCTGGGATTCCCGCCCGCGCCCGAGGACCGGATCGCGGCCATGGAGGAGCGCCTGGGCCGGCGCCTTCCCCCGTCGTACCGGGAGTTCCTCAAGGTCACCGACGGCTGGCGGCACGCGGGCGGGTTCGTGTGGCTGCTGGCCGGGACGCAGGACGCCGACTGGCACGACGACGCCTCGGGACTCGGGGCGTCGTTCGAGGAGTATCTGGACGAGGACGCCGGGCCCGAGGAGCGGCGGGAGGCGGACATCTGGCGGCGCGGACTGCAGCTCGACGTGGAGTCGGACGCCACGTACGTCCTCATGGATCCCGAGGACGTGGACGAGGACGGCGAGTGGGCCGTGTACACGTGGGCGAGCTGGCGCGCCGAGGCACCCGAACGGCACGCGAGTTTCCTGGAGTTCATGCGGGACATGCACCGGGAGTTCCACAGTCTGCGGGCACACGGACGCGACGGCGAGCCGGCGTTCGTCAACGGCACGACACGGGAGCAGGACGCCCGGGTGGCCGGGGCCCGGCTGGAGGCGCTGGGCGGCGGCTGGGAGCGGGCCGTTGCGCTCCTCGACGAGGCCAGGAGTTACGGCAGGCCCGGGGCCGCAGGCCTGGGTGACCAGATACGGCGTCTGCTGGGCCAGACCTACATGGTGTATTTCGAGGACCTGGTGACGGACCCTCGGTACGCGCCCGATCTCCTGCCGCCGCTGGTCGCCGAACACGCGGCGAACTCGAACTGGGACGACTCCACGCTGAAGTTCCACCTGCGGGGTGCGGACGACGACCTGGTGTCACTGGCCTTCGCGACACTGGATCAGGTGAGGGGCGGCGCCTATCGGTACGCACCGGGCGGACCGTTCGGGGAGGCGGTCGAGCGGGCGCGGGAGACGGCGCGGTGGGGGGACACGGACGGGGCGTGGCGGACGCTGAGGGACGCCGTGCCCCTGTGGGAACCGCTGGGACCCCACCACCTGGCACCGCTGGGGTGGGTGGCCGACCCCGTGCTCGGCCCGCTGCTGACCCCGGAGCGGGGCCGAGAACTGCTGTCCACCCCGAGGGGAGGGCGGTCCGGTGAGGTGCCGGAGCCGACGCCCGGCCTCGACCCGGGCGGGCTGGCCTGGCTCGCTGAACCGGAGCCGGGCGACGACGGCAGGTCCTATCGGTTCGTCCTGGTGGAGGGCGTGGAGCCACAGGAACTGCCCGGACGTCTCGCGGACGACAGCTCCGGGCTCGACGATCCCAAGACCCGCTGGGAGGCACGGAGCGGATCGCTGCGCGGCAGGCGGGAGTTCTCCTCCTACGGGGACGAGGCCCTCGTGGCGGTCGGCCGGGCCGGCGACGGCTGGAGCTTCGCCTACGACGGCAACCCCGCCCCCTTCGGCAGGCAGCGGTTCGTGTCGCCGGCGGCGCGCGCGGGCACGGCCTCCCGCGCGGTGGTGGTGTGGAGCGGCCTCGGGACGCGGCACGGGGAGCCGTTCTTCCACCTCTCGGTGGCGTGGGACGGCGCCGAACAGTACGCGTTCACGTACGCGGGCGGGGAGGTCCGGCGGAGCGGGGAGATACCGGAGTCGCTGGATCCCGACCGGTTCCTCGGCGGACCGGAGGACAGCCACGAGGCGGAGCGGCGGCTGCTCGAAGCGGTGGGCGCGGAGTTCGGGGTCCATCTGCCGCGTCACGCGATCCGGAGCGGGCGGCTGCACTCGTTCACCACACGCTCGTGGACCCGACCTCCCGGGGAGGGAGAGACGTACATGACGATCTGGGTGGATGCGGGAGCCCCACTCCCCGCGGCCGTCGAACCGACGGGAGACCACATACCGGGGAGCGAGTAGCGGGCGGCCGGGCCGAAGGCTCCGGGCACTCCCCCGGCCCGGCCGGGCCACCCCCCGGCCCGGCCACCCCCGGATCGGGTCCCGCCCATGGACGGGACCCGGCGACTCACAATCGGCTCGGCCGGTGCGGCCAGGGCCTGTCCGACAATGCGCGTCGTCGCCCGAAGGGCGGGCCCTAGCGCGGGGTGGGGCCGTGGTGCGGAGGGGCGAGCGGGTCGCCGGCCTCGGCGGCCACCTCGGCGATCCAGGCCATGGCCTCGGGCACGTCGTAGTTGCCGGCGTGCGGCTGGTTCCAGGCGAGCCGGTAGTCGACGTTCTTGACCTGCTTGTCCGCCTCCAGCGCCCGGTCCAGGTTGACCGAGATGATGAAGGAGGTGTCCCGGTCGCGGGTGCCGTTGCGGACGTACCAGTTCGGCGCGGTGTCGGCGCTCGTGCCGACGAAGTCCATGGGGTCGATCAGATGGATCTGGTCGTCGAGGGTCGTGCTCTTCTTACCGGTGTACTGGTCCCACGTCAGCCCGGTGTCGTCGATGCCGCTGCCGTCGCCGGCGACGTCGTTGTGGTTCCAGCTCCACTCGGTGTAGTTCATGTACTTCTGGGTGTACGGGCCGAAGAGGTTGGTCTCGGTCCCGCTGGTGGTGTTCCCGTGCACGCCGACGGCGTCGAAGGCGGGCGTCGTCTTCAGCTTG
Source organism: Streptomyces sp. NPDC028298 (assembly GCF_055565895.1). NCBI lineage: Bacteria > Bacillati > Actinomycetota > Actinomycetes > Kitasatosporales > Streptomycetaceae > Streptomyces > Streptomyces sp. NPDC028298. Next base: position 192,134 of record NZ_JBVHTL010000003.1, on the reverse strand, counting down.
GCCTGGGTGGCGACGAACGCCAGGTACTTCGCCATGTCGACCGACAGCACCTTGTCCGCCGCGTTGTCGACGTCGATCCAGTCGTTCACGTACGACTTGGTGGTGGTCCCGCCGGGCCCGCCGGAGGTGATGTCGAAGGTGGCTCCGAGCGCCGGAACGGTGTTGGCCGGGTCGGCCTTCATATAGGTCTCCGCGGAACGGATCACCTCCTTCTTGATCGTGTCGAGCATGTCGTCGGCGGTGAGCCTGGAACCGTCCGGGTTACGGAGCTTGAGGCTCTTCTCGTACGCGGGGAACCCGGCCGCGATCTCGGCGGCGTCCGCGGGCGTGGCGTTCGAGCCGGTCGCGTCGCGGGTGCCGAGGACGTTGTAGAGCCATTCGTAGGCCGTGTCGGCGTTGCCGAGGTCGGTGATCGGGCAGTACGCGTCGACCGCGAACACGTCGTCGCGCAGGGTGCTGCGGCCCTTCGCGTCGATGCCGGCCGCACCGATCGCGGCGAGGTAGGAGTCGTACTCGGCGCTGTTGCCCGAGGCGCCCAGGATCGAGGACAGCGCGCCGCCGCCGCTCGTTCCGTTGACGACGATCCGCTCGGCGCTGCCGGGCATGACGGCGTCGTTGAGGCGGAGGTAGCGGACCGCGGCCTTGGCGTCGACCACCGCGGCGGGGGCCTTGCCCGGCGAGGACCCGTCGGCGCCGACCAGGCCTCGGCTGCGGTTGGCGACGTCCACGAAGACGTACCCGGCCTTCAGCGCCGCGCCGACGTTGCTCGTGGCGCTGTTGTAGGACGCGCCGTCGGCGACGCTCGCCCGGATGTAACTGGCCATCCAGCCGGCGTTGTTCACCGCGAAGTAGACCGGCGCGCGCTGGTCGTCGAAGGCGCTCTCGGGCACGAAGACGTTCATGCTCTCGTAGCCGCAGCGCGTGTTCGCGATGGTGGTGGTGCCGTTGATGCCGGACTGCTGCGCGGCCGCGGCGACCGGGGCGGCGACGTAGCAGAGTTCCTTGTAGGAGCGGACCTTGACCGGCTGCCCGTCGACGGTCACGGTGAGCGTCGTGTAGGCGGCGGCGTCGAAGGCCAGAGCGGCGTCCTCCGGGTCCACGACGTGTGCGTGCGACGCGGAGTGCCCCTGGGCGGCGAACGCGGACGAGGGCATCGCGAGCGCCGTCAGGGCCAGTGAGCCCGCTATCGCCATGCCCCGCACACGACGCCCGCGGCCGGGGGCGCGTCCTTCCGCTTCACCCGCCGGGCGGGCGGAGCCTGCTCGACCGGAGGATTCCGAGAGCGACTGCATGGGGTCTCCTCTTGTTGCGTATCGAGTGATCCACTGACACCTCGGGCCCAAGGCGTCACGCACGCTACAAGATTGTTAACAAAATACCCAGCAATTTTGCGAACATTTCGCGCCATCCGGCGGCCGCCCCACGGCACGCCTCCGCCGCGACGGGGGTGCGGGACGGCGATAGGGCCCGTTCGCACTTACCGGCGACGCCTCCTGGCGGTCACCATGGGAGAGGCTGTTTGGCCAGCTATGACCTGAATGAGCTGATCCCAGGAGGGCTCATGGACGCCCCGACCGCGACGACGGCGGGCCCGGCCGCGCAGGACGACGCGCAGGAGGACCCGACCGTCCACATTCTCTGGATCAACGCGGGGCTGAGCTGCGACGGGGATTCGGTCTCGCTGACCGCCGCGACCCAGCCGAGCATCGAAGAACTGGCCCTCGGCGCGCTGCCGGGGCTCCCCAAGGTGGCGGTCCACTGGCCGCTGATCGACTTCGAGTGCGGGCCCGTGGAGGGCGCCGACAATTTCGTCGAATGGTTCTTCAAGGCCGACCGGGGCGAGCTGGAGCCCTTCGTGCTGGTCGTCGAGGGGTCCATCCCGAACGAGCGGGTCAAGCCGGAGGGCTACTGGTGCGGCTTCGGCGACGATCCGGAGACGGGTCAGCCGATCACCACCAGCGAGTGGCTGGACCGGCTCACCCCCAAGGCGCTCGCCGTGGTCGCCATCGGCACCTGCGCGACGTACGGCGGCATCCACGCGATGGCCGGGAACCCGACCGGCGCGATGGGGGTGCCGGACTACCTCGGCTGGGAGTGGAAGTCCAAGGCCGGCATTCCGATCGTCTGCATCCCGGGCTGCCCCGTGCACCCGGACAACGCCTCCGAGACCCTGCTCTACCTGCTGTACCAGGCGGCGGGCGCGGCACCCATGATCCCGCTCGACGAGGAGCTGCGGCCGACGTGGCTGTTCGGGGCCACGGTCCACGAGGGCTGCGACCGCGCCGGCTACTACGAGCAGGGGCAGTTCGCGAACGAGTACGGATCTCCCGAGTGCCTGGTCAAACTCGGCTGCTGGGGCCCGGTGGTCAAGTGCAACGTGCCCAAGCGCGGCTGGATCAACGGCGTGGGCGGCTGCCCGAACGTCGGCGGGATCTGCATCGCCTGCACCATGCCGGGCTTCCCCGACAAGTTCATGCCGTTCATGGACGAGCCGCCGGGCGGCCATGTGTCCGCGACGGCGAGCGGTATCTACGGATCCGTCATACGACGCCTGCGGAACATCACCGCGAAGACCGTCGACAAGGAACCGAAGTGGCGCGGCAAGGGCGAGGAGCTCACGACCGGCTACAAGGCCCCGTGGTGACCACGGACACCCGCTGAGCAGGACACTCGACAGGAAGGTGGCGCGGCACCATGGCGACGGCGACGAACAAGCCGGCCGGTGACGGCCTCACGGAGATGTCGTGGGACCCGATCACCCGCATCGTCGGCAGTCTCGGCATCCACACCAAGATCGACTTCAAGGCGAAGCGGGTCGCGGAGTGCTACAGCACCTCGTCCGTCTTCCGCGGGTACAGCGTGTTCATGCGCGGCAAGGACCCGCGCGACGCGCACTTCATCACCAGCCGGATCTGCGGCATCTGCGGCGACAACCACGCCACGTGCTCGGTCTACGCCCAGAACATGGCGTACGGCGTGGCTCCCCCGCACCTCGGCGAGTGGATCATCAACCTCGGCGAGGCCGCGGAGTACATGTTCGACCACAACATCTTCCAGGAGAACCTGGTCGGCGTTGACTACTGCGAGCGGATGGTCCGCGAGACCAACCCCGGCGTGCTCGAACAGGCCGAGCGCACCGAGGCCCCGCACGCGGCCGACCACGGCTACCGCACCATCGCCGACATCATGCGCTCGCTCAACCCGCTGGAGGGCGAGTTCTACCGTGAGGCGCTCCAGGTCAGCCGCTACACCCGGGAGATGTTCTGCCTGATGGAGGGACGCCATGTGCACCCCTCCACGCTCTACCCGGGCGGTGTCGGCACGGTCGCGACGATCCAGCTCTTCACCGACTATCTGACCCGGCTCACCCGCTACGTGGAGTTCATGAAGCGGGTCGTCCCGCTGCACGACGATCTCTTCGACTTCTTCTACGAGGCCCTGCCCGGGTACGAGGACGTGGGCAGGCGCCGGGTGCTGCTGGGCTGCTGGGGCGCCCTGAACGACCCGGAGTACTGCGACTTCCAGTACGCCAACATGGAGAACTGGGGCCGGCGGATGTTCGTCACCCCGGGCGTCGTCGTGGACGGCAAGCTGGTCACCAACAGCCTCGTCGACATCAACCTCGGCATCCGCATCCTGCTCGGCAGTTCGTACTACGAGGACTGGTCGGGCATGGAGAAGTTCGTCGAGCGGGACCCGCTCGGCAACCCCATCGACGAGCGGCACCCGTGGAACCAGCACACCATCCCGGCCCCGCAGAAGCGGGACTTCGACGACAAGTACAGCTGGGTCATGTCGCCGCGCTGGTTCGACGGCACCGACCACCTGGCCCTGGACACCGGCGGCGGCCCGATCGCCCGGCTGTGGTCCACGGCGCTCTCCGGTCTCGTCGACATCGGCTACATCAAGGCCACCGGGCACAGCGTGCAGATCAATCTGCCGCGCACGATGACCAAGCCCGAGATGGCGCTCGAGTGGAAGATCCCGCAGTGGAGCAACGCCCTCGAACGCAACCGGGCCCGCACCTACTTCCAGGCGTACGCCGCCGCTGCCGCCCTCCACTTCGCCGAGCAGGCGATGGAGGAGGTACGGGCCGGACGCACCCAGACCTGGGAGAAGTTCGACGTGCCGGACGAGTCGATCGGCTGCGGCTTCACCGAGGCCGTCCGGGGTGTGCTCTCCCACCACATGGTGATCAGGGACGGCAAGATCGCCAACTACCACCCGTACCCGCCGACCCCGTGGAACGGCAGTGTGCGCGACAGCTACGGCACACCGGGCCCGTACGAGGACGCGGTGCAGAACACGCCCATCTTCGAGGAGAACCCGCCCGAGAACTTCAAGGGCATCGACATCATGCGGGCCGTCCGCAGCTTCGACCCGTGTCTGCCGTGCGGTGTGCACATGTACGTCGGCGGCGGGCGGACCGTGGAGCAGACGCACCTGCCGACGGGGCTGAGCGGACTGGCCGGCTGACCTTCCCGGGATCCGGCGTTCATCGCGATCCGACGTTCATCGCGATCCGTCCTTCCTCGCGATCGACCTTCCTCAGGAGAGGGGCTTGCCGATGGCCGGACAGGAGACGGGCGAGCGGATAGGCGCGCTGCTCGACGAGCTGGCGCAGCGGGCGGGACCGGAGGCGCGCGACATCGCGGACGAACTGGTGCGCTGCCTCATGGAGTTCTACGGCGAGGGCCTGGCCCGGACCGTACGCCTGCTGCGCTCCGCCCCGGACGGCGCGGATCCCCTCGCCGTCCTCACCGCCGACGAACTCGTCAGTGACCTGCTGATCCTGCACGATCTGCACCCCGAGGACACCGCGACCCGGGTGGGCCGCGCCCTCGACAAGGTCCGCCCCTACCTCGGCTCGCACGCGGGTGACGTGGAGGTGGCGGGCCTCGACCTGGAGACCGCCGACGGTCCGACGCTGCGGCTCAGGCTGCGCGGCAGTTGCGACGGCTGTCCGTCCTCCACCCAGACCGTGCGCTGGACCATCGAGGAGGCGGTCGCCCGGATCGCCCCCGAGATCGCCCACATCGAGGTCGAGGGCATGACCGACGGGAGCCCGGAGCCGGCGCTGCTGCAGATCCTGCCGCACCGCCCGGACGACGCCCCGGGCGAGGCGGCGCCCTCCGCGGGACCGGGCGAGGCGGCGCGCTGGTACGAACTCGTCCCGGGTTCCTTGCCTGCGGGCGACGGCGGCACCGGAGTCACCGAGGTGGCGGGCCGCGCCCTCCTGCTGATCCGTCTGCCGGGCCAGTTGTACGCGTACCGCGACCGCTGCCCCCTGTGCGCGGCGGGCCTCGCCGGAGCCGTCCTGGACGGTGAACTGCTGGTCTGCGCGGGCTGCGGCGCCACGTTCGACGTCCGCCGGGCGGGCCGGGGCGACCAGGGCCATCTGGAGCCCGTACCCCTGCTGGAGGAGGAGGACGGGTCGGTGCGGGTGGCACTGCCCGGTGAGCTGCTGGGGGCGGGACCGTGACCACCGACATCCTCAGGCAGTTCAAGCGCAGGCCACCGCCCGAGGGCGAACGCTGCGACCTGTGCGGGGAGCCGCTGCCGGCCGAACACCGGCATCTCGTGGACACCTCCCGGCGGTCCCTGAAGTGCTCCTGCCCGCCCTGCCATCTGCTGTTCACCCGGCCGGGCGCGGGACAGGGCCGGTTCCGGGCGGTCCCGGACCGGTATCTCACCGACCCCGGGTTCGTCCTGGACGAGGCCGACTGGAACCGGCTGCAGATCCCCGTCGCGCTCGCCTTCTTCTTCCGCAACTCCGAACTCGGCCGGCTCGCCGCCTTCTATCCGAGCCCGGCGGGCGCCACCGAGAGCGAACTCGACCCGGCGACCTGGGACGCGGTGCTCGGCCGCAGCGAGCTGGCGGGGCTGCTGGAACCCGATGTGGAGGCGCTGCTGCTGCACCGCGGTCGCGGCGGGGCGGTGACCTGCACACTCGTCCCGGTCGACGTCTGCTACGAACTGGTCGGACGGATGCGGCTGCACTGGAAGGGCTTCGACGGCGGTGCCGAGGCCCGCGCGGACATCGCGGAGTTCCTGGAACGGATCACCGCGAGCGCCCGGCCGCTGGAGCACGCGGGAAGCGGGGACGACTCCGGGAGCCTGGAGAGGACCGGGAGCGCGCGGACCGCCCGGGACGTCGAGAGCTCCGGAAAGGTCGAGAGCGCCGGGAACGCGGAGAGCTCCGGGGGCGCCCCGTGACCGATCTCCAGTTCACCTGCACCGGTGTGCGCCCCGAACCGTTCGGCGCCGGGCCCACGCTGCTGTTCGGGCTGCGCATCGAGGAGGCGGACCACCAGCCGGTGCACGCCGTCGCGCTGCGCTGCCAGATCCGTATCGAGCCCGCCGGGCGGTCCTACGATCCCGAGGAGGTCGGCATGCTGGGCGACCTGTTCGGTGAGCCGAGCCGCTGGAGCAGCACGCTCAAGCCGCTCCAGTTCGCCCACACCTCCATCACGGTCCCGGGGTTCACCGGCTCGACCGAGGTCGATCTCCCGGTGCCCTGCACCTACGACACCGAGGTCGCGTCCGCGTCGTACTTCCGGGCGCTGTCCCGCGGCGAGGTCCCGCTGCTCCTGCTGTTCTCCGGCACGGTGTTCACCGGCCGCGACGGCTTCCGGGCCGAGCCCGTGCCCTGGCACAAGGAGACGTCGTACCGGATGCCGGTGGACGTCTGGCGGAACATGATCGAGCAGTACTTCCCCAACTCGGGCTGGCTCCGCGTCCGGCTGGACGTCCTGGACGCCCTGCGCCGCTACCGGTCCGCGCGCGCCCTGCCCTCCTGGGAGCGGGTCTTCGACGAACTCCTCGCCACCGCCGACGCGAAGGGGGCCGACTGAGATGAGCAATCCGCTGGAGGACCGCTTCGAACGGGCCCGGGCGGTGGCGGACGCCGTCCTGTTCGAGGGATACGTCCTCTACCCCTACCGTGCCTCCGCCGCGAAGAACCAACTGCGCTGGCAGTTCGGCGTCCTGGTGCCGCCCGCCTGGACCGCCACGACCGGGGAACACTCCGTCCAGCGCACCGAGTGTCTGCTGGAGCCCCGCAAGGGCGACCGGCTCCACGCCGAACTGCGCTTCCTGCACGTGCGGCGACGCACGGTCGAACGGCTCGACGCGGACGGCGGATACACGGAGGTTCCCGAACTCGACCTGCCCGACCGGGTGTTGGTCCCGTGGGACGAGGGGCACGAGGAGCGTGTCCTGATCCATGAAGCGCTCGACAAGCTGACGGGCGATCAGGCACCGGTCCACGCCGTACGGTTCGACCTCCCCGACGCCGTGGAGTACGAACCGGTGACCGACGCCGAGGGCCGGACGCTGGGCCGTCTGGTGCGGCGCAGAAAGCGACTGACCGGAGAACTGCGGCCGCGTGTCGAGGAGTTGCCCGGACCCTACCGGGTGCTGCGGCTCACGGTGAGTGTGCACAACACGACCGCTGTCACGGAGCGGGCGGACGCCGACCGCGAGACCGCCCTCGCCCACAGCCTGATCGGCACCCATCTGCTGTTCGGCGTACCCGGCGGACGGTTCCTGTCGCTGACGGACCCGCCGGAGTGGGTCCGCCCGGCCGCCGCGAGCTGCCGGAACGAGAGCACCTGGCCCGTGCTCGCGGGCCCGCCCGGCGCGGACGACGTCATGCTGTCCTCGCCGATCATCCTGGAGGACCATCCCGCCGTCGCCGAGGAGAGTCCCGGGCCCCTCTACGACGCCACCGAGATCGACGAGATCCTCTCGCTGCGCACGGCCGCGCTCACCGATCGGGAGAAGCGCGAGGCCCGCGGCACGGACGCCCGCGCCGCCGACGTCATCGACCTGGTCGACGCCATGCCGGGCGCGGTCCGCGAACGGCTGCACGGGGCGATCCGGGGGCTGCGCGAGGTCACCGGCGACGGCCCCGCGGGCGAACCGCGGCCCGCCGCCCCCGACACCGGACCGACTCTCCCTCAGGGTCCCGGGCATCCCTGGTGGGATCCGGCGCAGGACGCCGAGGCCGCCGAGGTGCCCGACGCCGTCGTCGTGGACGGCGAGACGGTACGCGCCGGGAGCAGGGTCAGGCTCACCCCCGGCGCCCGGCGCTCCGACGCCCAGGACTCCTTCCTGCACGGCCGGCACGCCACGGTCGAGGCCGTGGTCGGCGACCTCGACGGCGAGACGCATCTCGCCGTCGTCGTGGACGACGACCCGGGCACCGACGTACGCCGGGCCCAGGGCCGCTTCCTCTACTTCAAGCCCGACGAGGTGGCACCGCTGAAGGAGCGGGAGGAGGAGGCGACATGACCGGATCCCCGCACAGCGGCCCCTCCGGTCCGGCCGCGGAGCACGCGACCGGCCGGATTCTGGTCGCCGGAGTCGGCAACGTGTTCCTCCAGGACGACGGGTTCGGGGTGGAGACCGTACGACGGCTCGCCGCCCGTGCGCCCGGACTGCCGACCGGCGTCGAACTGATGGACGCCGGCATCCGCGGGGTGCATCTCGCCTACCGGCTGCTGGAGGGGTACCGGACGCTCGTGCTCGTGGACCTCGTCAGCCGCGGAGGCCCGCCGGGCACGCTCTACACGATCGACGTCGGCCCCGAACCTCCCACGGCGGGGAACGCACCCGGTCCGCTGGACACGCACGCCATGGACCCCGCCACCGTGCTGGCCCTGCTGCACGACCTGCACGCCGGTGCGGGCGGCACCCTCCCCGAGGAGGTGTACGTCATCGGCTGCGAACCCCTCGACACCGGCGAGGGCATGGGCCTGACTCCCCCGGTGGCCGGTGCCGTGGACGCCGCCGCCGACCTGGTGCTCGACCTCGTACACCGCGCTGCCTCTGTACCCCAGAGGAGCTGACCACGATGGAGGCAAGGATGGAATGGCAATGGGTTGGCCTGGCCGCGGGCCTCGTAGTGGCCTACGGAGTCGCGAGGAACCTGTCGGACATCCGCCGCTACTTGCGCATGCGGCGCATGTGATCCGGCGGATGCGTGTGATCCGGCGGACGGGCTCCGGCGCGCGGACTCCCGCCGTCCCGGGGACTCCCGCCGTCGCGACCGGCGCGGCCACCGACGTCCTCGAGCTGCACATAGCGCTCCAGGAAGAGATGCAGGGTGCCGTGGAGTTCACCCAGGCGCACGAACCACAGGGCGAGGTTCATGGCGCCCTGCTGGGTGATCGCGTAGACGCGGCGTGCGGGGCCGCTCTCCGAGGCGCGCCAGTGCGAGGTGACCTCACCGCTGCTCTCCATGCCCCGCAGCAGCCGGTACACATGCGCCTGGTCCGCGTCGCCGCAGCCGAAAGCTCCCAGGCGCTGCACCAGTTCATAGCCATGACCTTGGCGTTCGGCCAGCAACAGGAGCAGCACCGGGGTGAGCAGAGCGCGTCTCTCGACCTCTTGCCCGGTCATCGTGTTCTCAGGGTAACCAGCCATGCGCGGGCCTCACATCCGGGCGCGGCGGCACCGCGCGGCGGACCGGCGGCGGGAGGTGAGGTCCGTGCATGAGCTGTCGATCGCCGTGGCGGTCGTCGAACAGGTCGAGGAGGCCGTGCGGGAACAGGGCCGCGCGGTCGTGTCGCTGACCCTGCGGATCGGCGAGCTGGCGGGCGTGGTGCCCGAGGCACTGGAGTTCTCGTTCGAGCTCGCCGCGGAGGGCACCGCGCTGGCGGGGGCACGCCTGCTGATCGAGACTGTCGATGCCCGGGGCCGCTGCGAGGGCTGCGGCCGCGAGGCGGCGACCGGGATGCCTCCGGTGCTGTGGTGCGCCGGGTGCGGGGCACCACTGACCCTGCTCGGCGGCCGGGAGCTGGAGATCGTCCGGGTGACGCTGGCCGAGGGGCCGGCGGACGCGAACGGGCCCGTGAACGGGTCCCTGAACGTGCAGGGCGTGAAGGGCCCGGACGACGGGCCGGAGTCCGCGCCGTCCGGGCTGCCGGTACGCGACGAGGAGGCGAGCCATGTGCCGCACCGTTGACCTGCATCAGGCCGTACTCGCCAAGAACGACGCGAACGCGCTGGCCCTGCGGGGCTACCTGGGTGACCGCGGCACGGTGGCGGTGAATCTGCTGTCGAGTCCCGGCAGCGGCAAGACGGCCCTGCTCGAACTGCTGCTCGCGCGCGCCGTGGCGGGCGGCACCCCGGCGGCCGCCGTCACCGCCGACCTGGCGACCGAGAACGACGCGACACGGCTGGCCCGCTCCGGGGCGCCGGTGCGGCAGATCCTCACGGACGGGCTGTGCCATCTGGAGGCGGGCATGCTCCAGCGGCGGCTCGAGGGATGGCTGCCGGAGGGCGCCCGGCTGCTGTTCGTCGAGAACGTCGGCAATCTCGTCTGTCCCGCCTCCTACGACCTCGGGGAGACCCTGCGCATCGCGCTCGCGTCGGTGACCGAGGGCGAGGACAAGCCGGTCAAGTACCCGACGGCGTTCGGGCTCGCGCACCTGGTCGTGATCACGAAGACCGACATCGCGGACGCCGTCGGCTTCGACCGGGAGGCGTTCCTGCGCGGGGTCCGCCAGGTCAATCCCGGGGTGCCGGTCCTGGAGACCTCGGCGCGCACCGGCCAGGGGGTCGACGCCCTGCTGGCGCACGTCCTGCGCTGCGCGGCCGGCGAGGAGGCGCACGTACCGGTCCTGGCCCGGCAGCACGAGCGGTATCTGCACAGCCACGAGAACGGGGACGGGAGCGGGGACGGGAACGGCGGTGCGCACGAACACACGCACGACCGCGACCACAGCCACGGCCACGGCCCCGCGCACGACCACCAGCACGAGCAGGAGCACGAGCGCGGAGACGAACATGCCCGCGAGCCCGCCCCCGTGGACGGACAGGCGCCGTGAAACGGGCCCCGGGGCGCGAGCGCCGGCACGTCACGGTCACGGGCGTGGTCCAAGGGGTGGGTTTCCGGCCCTTCGTGTACACCCTCGCGGAGGAACTGGGGCTGAGCGGCTGGGTCACCAACAACGCGCGGGGCGTCGAGGCCGAGGTGGAGGGCCCGGCCGCCGACGTGGCCGAGTTCTGCGCGCGGGTGGGGACCCGGCCCCCGCCGCTCGCGGTCGTCGAGTCGGTCGAGCACCGGGCGGTACCCCTGGAGAACGACGGCCCGGTGTTCACCATCCGGCCCTCCTCCGGCGGGCCGGGCCGCACCCTGGTCTCCCCGGACACCGCGACCTGCGACGCCTGCCTGCGTGAGCTCGCGGACCCCGCCGACCGGCGGTACCGGCATCCCTTCATCACCTGTACGCACTGCGGTCCGCGGTTCACCATCGTGACCGCGCTGCCGTACGACCGGGACAGCACCACGATGGCGGGCTTCCCGATGTGCCCGGACTGCGCCCGTGAGTACGCGGATCCCGCCGACCGGCGCTTCCACGCCCAGCCGATCGCCTGCCCCGCCTGCGGTCCCCGGCTCACCCTGCGCACGGGAGCGGACGATCCGGGCGAACTGCGGGGCGCGGAGGCACTCGCCGAGGCCCGCCGGCTGCTGGCCGAGGGCGCCGTGGTCGCGGTCAAGGGCATCGGCGGCTACCACCTGGCGTGCGACGCGGCGGATCCCGCGGCCGTCCGCACGCTGCGCAAGCGCAAGAACCGCGGTGGCAAACCCTTCGCGGTGCTCGCCGGCTCGCTGGAGACCGTCCGGCGGCTGGCCCATGTCGGGCCCGAGGAGCGGGAGTTGCTCCTCGGGCCGCGCAAGCCGGTGGTCCTGCTGCGGCGGCGGGCGGGGACGGGCGACGAGATCGCGGCGGGCGTCGCGCCCGGCAGCCCCGACCTCGGCTTCATGCTCCCGTACACACCGGTGCACCGGCTGCTGCTCGGTCTGCCCGGTGACCCGCCCGGTCCCGACGTCCTCGTCATGACCAGCGGGAACCGTTCGGGCGAACCCATCGTCACCGACGACGCCGAGGCGCTGACCCGGCTGGCGGGCCTCGCCGACGCCTGGCTCGCGCACGACCGGCCCATCCACGTGCCCTGCGACGACTCGGTGGTCCGGGTCTGCGCGGGAGCCGAGCTGCCGGTGCGCCGCTCGCGCGGTTACGCCCCCTTCCCGATCGCGCTGCCGGTGCCGGTGGTCCCGGCGCTGGCGGTGGGCGGCGACCTGAAGAACACCTTCTGTGCCGGGGACGGCCGCTACGCCTGGCTGTCCGCGCACGTCGGGGACATGGACGACCTGGCCACCCTGACCGCCTTCGAGCGGGCCACCGGCCATCTGACGGAGCTCACCGCCGTCACGCCGCGCCTGCTCGTCGCCGACCGGCATCCCGGCTACCGCGCGACCCTGTGGGCACGGCGCGCCGTCGAGGCCCGCGGACTGACGCTGCGCCAGGTCCAGCACCACCACGCCCATGTCGCCTCGGCGATGGCCGAGCACGGGCTCGACGGCTCGACGCCGGTGATCGGGGTCGCGTTCGACGGGACCGGCTACGGCGACGACGGGGCGGTGTGGGGCGGTGAGGTACTGATCGCCGACTACGACGGATACCGGCGGTTCGCCCATCTGGGCTATGTCCCGCTGCCGGGCGGCGACGCGGCCGTACGCAATCCCTACCGCATGGCGCTGTCGCACCTGCGGGCCGCGGGACTGCCCTGGAGGGACGAGCTGCCGTGCGTCGCGGCCGCCACACCCGAGGAGCGGCGGCTGCTCGAACGGCAGCTCGAACGGGGGTTCAACTGCGTCCCGACGTCCAGCATGGGACGCCTCTTCGACGCGGTGTCCTCGCTCGCGGGCGTCTGCCACCGGGTGGAGTACGAGGCGCAGGCCGCCATGGAGCTGGAGAACGCGGCGCTGGGCGACCTGGCCGGACCGCTGGCCGACGACGAGCGGAACGACGCGTACCGGTTCATGCTGAGAACGGTCCGTCAGGACCCCGAAGCGCCGCTGATCGCCGATCCGGCGCCGGTCCTGGCCGCCGCCGTCGCGGATGTCGGATCCGGCTCCGGGGCCGGGCGGGTGGCCCGTCGGTTCCATCGGGCCGTGACCGGTCTGGTCCTGGAGGTGTGCACGGTGGCGCGGACACGGACGGGCATCGGCGTCGTCGCCCTCAGCGGCGGGGTGTTCTGCAACGCCCTGCTCACCGAGGCCTGCGGCGCCGTCCTGGAACGGGACGGCTTCACCGTGCTGAGGCACCGCAGGGTTCCCCCCAACGACGGCGGTCTGGCCCTCGGTCAGCTCGTCGTCGCCGCCCGGTCGCTGGACTAGCGCGGCGCACGAGCGAGGCAGGAGCAAGTCATGTGTCTGGCCGTACCCGGCCGAGTGCTGGAGATCGAGGAACGTGACGCGACGCGGATGGCCAAGGTGGACTTCGGCGGTGTCGTCAAGGACGTGTGTCTGGAGTACGTGCCGGACATGAAGGTCGGTGACTACGCCATCGTCCATGTGGGATTCGCGTTGCAACGGCTGGACGAGGAGTCGGCGAAGCAGACCCTGGAGCTGTTCGAGAACCTCGGGGTGCTGGAGGAGGAGTTCGGCGACGCCTGGGGCAAGGCGGCCCGGGACGCCGGCGCCGAACGCCCGGCCGGAACCGGACCACCGCCCCTGGAGGGCGTCGAGAAGGAGGCGCGGTCATGAAGTACCTGGACGAGTTCAGCGACCCGGTCCTCGCCAAACGGCTCTTCGACGACATCAGGGCAATCACCACCCGGCCCTGGTCGCTCATGGAGGTCTGCGGCGGCCAGACGCACTCGATCATCCGCCACGGCATCGACCAGCTCCTGCCCGAGGAGATCCAGTTGATCCACGGGCCGGGCTGCCCGGTCTGCGTGACCCCGCTGGAGATCATCGACAAGGCGCTGGAGATCGCCTCCCGCCCGGACGTGATCTTCTGCTCCTTCGGCGACATGCTGCGCGTGCCCGGCAGCGGACGCGATCTGTTCAAGGTCAAGAGCGAGGGCGCGGACGTACGCGTCGTGTACTCGCCGCTGGACGCGCTGAAGATCGCGCAGGAGAACCCCGACCGGCAGGTCGTGTTCTTCGGCATCGGCTTCGAGACCACGGCGCCGCCCAACGCGATGACCGTCTATCAGGCCAAGAAGCTGGGCATCCCCAACTTCAGCCTGCTGGTCTCGCACGTCAAGGTGCCCCCGGCCATCGACGCCATCATGAACTCGCCCGACTGCCGGGTCCAGGCGTTCCTCGCCGCCGGGCACGTCTGCACGGTGATGGGCATGGCCGAGTATCCCGAACTCGCCGAACGGCACCGGGTGCCGATCGTGGTGACGGGCTTCGAGCCGCTCGACATCCTGGAGGGCATCCGCCGCGCGGTGCGCCAACTGGAGGCGGGTGAGCACACCGTGGAGAACGCCTATCCGCGCGCGGTGCAGCCCGAGGGAAGCCCCACGGCGCGCGCCATGCTCGCCGACGTCTTCGAGGTGACCGACCGCGCCTGGCGCGGGATCGGCATGATCCCGCAGAGCGGCTGGCGGCTGTCGCCCAAGTACCGCGAGTTCGACGCCGAGCACCGCTTCTCGGTGACGGACATCGAGACCGAGGAGTCGACCGTATGCCGCAGCGGCGAGGTGCTCCAGGGCCTCATCAAGCCCCACGAGTGCGCCGCCTTCGGCAAGGAGTGCACCCCGCGCAATCCGCTGGGCGCGACCATGGTCTCCAGCGAGGGCGCCTGCGCCGCCTACTACCTCTACCGGCGGCTGGACAGCCCGGACCAGAAGGAGGCGAGCTCCGTTGGCTGACTCGGCGTACGCTCCGGTCGACTTCTCCTCCTGGACCTGTCCCGCGCCCCTGCGCGACCACGAAAGGATCGTGATGGGGCACGGCGGTGGCGGCACGCTCTCCGCCGAACTGGTGGAGCATCTGTTCGCTCCCGCCTTCGGCAACGACGTGCTGGCCGAACTCGGCGACTCCGCCCATCTGCTGCTGGGCGGCGCCCGGCTCGCCTTCTCCACCGACTCCTTCGTCGTACGGCCGCTGTTCTTCCCCGGCGGCAGCATCGGGGACCTCGCCGTCAACGGCACGGTCAACGACCTGGCCATGGCGGGGGCCGTTCCGGCCTACCTCTCCTGCGGGTTCATCCTGGAGGAGGGCGTCGAGCTCTCCGTCGTGGGGCGCGTGGCCGAGGCGATGGGCGAGGCCGCGCGGACGGCCGGGGTGGTGGTGGCGACCGGCGACACCAAGGTCGTCGACGCCGGTCACGGCGACGGCGTCTTCATCAACACCGCCGGGATCGGGCTGATCCCCGAGGGCGTCGACATACGCCCGCAGCGCGCGGCACCCGGTGACGTGGTGCTGGTCAGCGGGCCGATCGGGGTGCACGGGGTGGCGATCATGAGCGTGCGGGAGGGGCTCGAGTTCGGCGTCGAGATCCAGAGCGACACCGCCTCGCTGGCCGGTCTGGTCGCGGACATGCTGGCGGTCTGTCCCGACCTGCACGTGCTGCGCGATCCGACCCGGGGCGGCCTGGCGACCTCGCTGAACGAGATCGCGGCGGCGGCACGGGTCGGCATCCGGCTCGACGAACGGTCCCTGCCCGTCCCGGAGACGGTCGCCAACGCCTGCGCCTTCCTCGGTCTGGACCCGCTGTACGTGGCCAACGAGGGCAAGCTGGTCGCGTTCGTGGCGGCCGAGCACGCCGACGCGGTGCTCGCGGCGATGCGGGCGCACCCGCTGGGCAAGGAGTCCGTGGCGATCGGCCACTGCGTCCCCGACCACCCCGGCATGGTGGTCGCGGCCACCGGCCTGGGCGGCACCCGGGTGGTGGACATGCCGCTCGGCGAGCAGCTTCCGCGCATCTGCTGACCCACCCCGTCCACGCCCACGGCTGACGCCCCGTCGGCCGGCACGAACACTTCCGAGGCCGGTCCTCGGTGACGGACCCGCATCACGCGGGTGTCACCGGGGACCGGCCCTTTTCCGTACCCCGGGGCGGGTGCAACCCTCTCGCAACGTCCGGTCTGGTCGGCTGGTGCGCGACAGCCGCGAGACCCGAGGGGGAGAGCCGATGGACGTCGTCCCACGCGTGGAGCTGACACCCGCGGCCGCCGAACTGCTGCGGCGGCTGCGGACCCTGCACGGACCGCTGATGTTCCATCAGTCCGGCGGCTGCTGCGACGGCAGCGCCCCCATGTGCTACCCGGAGGGCGAGTTCCGCACCGGCGGTTCCGACGTCCTGATGGCCGAGCTGGAGGTCGAGGGGGTGGCCGAGCCGGTCTCCTTCTGGATCTCGAAGAGCCAGTACGAGCTGTGGAGCCATACGCGGCTCATCGTGGACGTCGTGGCCGGCCGGGGCAGCGGCTTCTCCCTCGAAGCACCCGAAGGAGTGCGTTTTCTGATCCGTTCCCGCGTCGTCGGCGTCTAGCCACCGGGCCGGGTCCCCGTCTCTGGTGCAATTCCCCTGAGTCCTGGCAGAGTTGACGAGACATCAGGGGGCACCGTGACGCGTCTTGGCAGACGGTTCAGAACGGCACTGACGGTCTTCACGGCAACCGGAGCGCTGGCCGGTGCGGCCCTGACGGGGGCGGCGCCGGCCGACGCCGCGGAGAGCGCGACCCGTGTCGCGCCCGGGGTCGCGTACACGGAGCTGGACATCCCAGGAGCCAAGGGAGTGGCCCACGCGCATGTGCTGAACGTCGATCTGCGCAATCCCCATGTGCGGGTCGACCTGCTCTACCCTGGCGCGGTGGCGGCGCGGGCTCCGGTGTCGCAACTGGCCGACTCCCGGGGCGCGGTGGCCGGGGTCAACGGCGACTTCTTCAACATCACGGAGACCCAGCATCCGGGTGTCGAGGCGACGGGCGCGACGGTGGGCCCCGCGATCGCGAGCGGACGGGGGCTCAAGGCCGCGGTGCCCGACGGCCAGCGGTTCGGGCCCGCGCTGCCGCCCGACACCCACACCGAGGACGTGTTCGGTGTGGGCGTCGACCGCCGGGCCCGGCTGGACGACGTGGTCCTCGACGGATCCGTCCGCGGTCCCGAGGGCACCTGGCCGCTGGGCGGGTTCAACCAGTACGCGCTCCCGGTCGACTCCGTCGGCGCGTTCACCGCGGACTGGGGAAGCGTCTCGCGGGTCCGCGCGACCTGCGGTACGGACACGGACCGGGCCGCGCCGTGCAGTACCGACACCTATGAGGTGACGGTCCGCCACGGGCGGGTCGTGACCGCGGGCGACACTCCGGGGAGCGGACCCATCGCCCGGGGCACCACCGTGCTCGTCGGCCGCGAGGCGGGTGCCCAGAAGCTGCGGAAGCTGTCCGTGGGCGAGCCGGTCGGGGTACGGCACCGGCTGGTCGCGAAATCCTCCAAGGTGCCCTACCGCTTCGCGCTCGGCGGCTATCCGATGATGACCGACGGCGTGCCGCTGCCGGGTCTGGACGACCGGACCGCCGCCGTACGCACCGCGGTCGGCTTCTCCGACCACGGGCGCCGGATGCAGCTCCTCGCCCTGGACGGCGCACCGCAGTTCCGCGCCGGCCTCACCATCGCCGAGGTCACCGGGGCGATGAAGCGGCTGGGGTCCGAGGACGCCTTCAGCCTGGACGGCGGCGGATCCACCACGATGGTCGCCCGGTGGCCGGGGGCGGACGCCGTGAGTGTCCTCAACCATCCGAGCGGCGGCGCCGAGCGTCCGGTCCCCAACGGCATCGGGGTGTTCGAGGGCCCATGAGGCGCCCCTCGGGTGAGAGGACCGGGGCGTCAGGGGGTCAGGCTGCCCACGATGTCGGCCGTCGCGGTGAGCCCGCTGTGGATGGTCGGGGCCATGCTCGTACTGGCCAGCAGGAACCCGAGCAGGGCGCAGACCAGGGCGTGGGAGATCTTCAGCCCTCCGTTGCGCAGGAAGATCACCGCCAGCACCAGGAGAAACAGCACCGCAGAGATGGAAATGGCCATCGTCAACCTCCTCCGCCACGTCCGCTTCGCGGCGTTCGGCCGCAAGTGTGGCGTAGCGGAGGGTTGGTCCGGGCGGCTGACGTGTCCCCCGAACGGGTGGTCTTCTACCGTCGGTCGTGGGCGTCCAGGAACTTCTCGAGACCGCCCAGGTCATCGGTGTTGAAGTAGTCGACGCCGGCCGCGAGGAGTTCGCTCCAGAGGGCCTCGCGTGTCGGGCCCGCGAGGTCCGGCGTGGCCCAGAACCGGACCTTCTGCCGGCGCGCGTGGGCGGTGGCCATGATGCCGCGCAGCTTCTCGCGTTCGGCGTCGGGGAAGGGGCCTTCGCCCAGCCAGCTGAAGGTGAGTGTCCAGTTGTCGCTGATCAGCGGGATGAAGGAGGCGGGGGCGGGGCCGCCGAGGTCGGCGAGCCGGCCGTCGTAGAAGGCGAGCCGCTCGGGCTGCGCCTCCATCGGGACGCGCGCGGCGCGGTCCCCGGAGATCACGGCCGTGACCGGGCCGGGGCGCACCTTGCCGTCGGCGTACGAGGTGAACAGGTGCCGGTGGCGGCGCAGATGACGGTCGAGTTCGAGGTAGGTCGAGGAGCCCTCGGTCTTGATGTCGATGAGCAACTGCAGCGGCCGGTGGTGGCCCCGGTACACCGAGCCGTGCTCGGCCCTGACGCGAGCGGCCAGCGGTTCGAGGTAGAGGGATTCGAGGGTGCGGGTGGGGTCGAGGTCCACCGGGTCGTGGGCGACGAGGAGTTGGTCGCCCACGAGGTAGATGTCGGCCTCGACGCTGCCGAAGCGGTGGTCGAGCGCGTCGAGGAGGGGGCGGGGGTGCTCGTAGTCGTTGTGCGCGTGGGCTCGCCATAAGGGCCGGGTCCGGGGCCTCGGCTCGCTCGCACGAGCTCGCGGCGCGGGCAGCGCGAACGAGCCCGCGAGGGCGGCGCCGAGGGTGGTGAGGGCGCTGCGGCGGGTGGTGTGGGCCATGCTCTGCCTCCCTTGAGGATGCCGTTCAGGACCTCAGGGAGTATGGAGCCTGCCCACCGCCGCGGACCCTCGCTCAAGGGGGAGTTGGCCGGACCGACGTGACGTGTTCACCTCACCGGAGCGGGGCGGAGCGGGCCGAGCGGGGCGGGGTCCGGTGTGACCTCCCCGCCCTCCCCGAACCGGGGTGCGACGGGCGCACGAGAAGAGCCCGACCCAGGTGGGGCGGGCTCTTCCGGACGTGGTGTCAGGGCGCTTGCGGGTAGGCGCGGTCAGGGCGCCTGGAGGTCGACCAGTTCGGCCAGGGCCTCGCGGTGCGCGCCCGCCGTGCCGTAGGCGATGGAGTCGGCCTTGGCGCGCTTGAGGTAGAGGTGGGCCGGATGCTCCCAGGTCATGCCGATGCCGCCGTGGAGCTGGAGCGCCTCCTCTGCCGCGTGTACGGCGACGGGTGCCGCGTACGCCTGGGCGACGGCCACGGCCACGTCGCCGTCCGCACTCGCGGTGGCCAGCGCGTCGGCCGCGTTCCGGGCGGCGGCACGGGTGTTGACGACCTCCAGCCACACCTGGGCGAGCCGGTGCTTGAGCGCCTGGAACCCGCCGACCGGCCGGTTGAACTGCTTGCGCTCCTTGAGGTAGCGGACCGTCTCGGTCAACGAGTGGTCGGCGAGCCCGAGCTGCTCGGAGGCGAGCAGTCCGGCCCCGGCCCGCAGCGCGCGCCGTACGGCACCGGGCGCGTCCGCGGTGAGCAGCCGAGCGGGCGCGGAGTCGAAGGTGATCCGGGCGAGCGGCCGGGTCTGGTCGAGGCTGACCTGCGGGACGATCGTGACGGCGTCCGCGTCGACGGCGTACAGCCCGCCGTCCTCGGCCGGAACGAGCAGCACGTCGGCGGCGGCCGCGTCGGCGATGCCCGTCAGCTCCCCGTGCACGGAACCGTTCTCCAGACGGACGGCCCGGTGGACGGCTCCCGGGGCGACGTTCAGGGCGACCGCGAGGGCGCCCACGGTCCGGCCGGAGGCGAGCGCGGCGAGCAGCTCGGCCGCGGCCGGTCCCTCGCAGGCCAGCAGGGCCTCGGTCGCGACCACGGCGCTGGTCAGATAGGGCACGGGAGCGACCGCGCGGCCCAGCTCCTCCAGGACCACGGCGGCCTCGCGGTGCGTGGCACCCTGGCCGCCCCGGTCCTCGGGCACGAGGAGGCCGGCGAGACCCATGCCCTCCGAGAGCGCCTTCCACAGCTCGGCGTCGTGCGGAGTGCCCGACTCGCTGCGGGTGATGACGTCCGCCGCGGCGCAGCGGTCGGTGAGGAGGTCGCGGACGGCGGCGCGCAGCGCCTCTTCCTCCTCCGTGTAGAGCAGATCGGGCTCGGTGCTCACCTGGCTCATCGGGCGAGGTCCTTCCATGCGACGTCCTTGTCGGTGCGCGGCTCGGACGGCAGGCCGAGGACGCGTTCGGCGACGATGTTCAGCAGGACCTCGCTGGTCCCGCCCTCGATGCTGTTGCCCTTGGAGCGCAGGTAGCGGTATCCGGCGTCCCGGCCGGTGAAGTCGACGAGTTCGGGCCGGCGCATCGTCCAGTCCTCGTACAGCAGGCCTTCCTCGCCGAGGAGTTCGACTTCGAGGCCGCTGATCTCCTGGTTGAGCCGGGCGAAGCCGAGCTTCATGCCGGAGCCCTCGTGGCCGGGCTGGCCCTGGGCGAGCTGCTGGCGCAGCCGTTCGCCGGAGAGCCGGGCGACCTCGGACTCGACCCACAGCCTCAGGAGCCGCTGGTGCGTGTCGTGGGTGCGCAGTTCGGGCCGCTCGCGCCAGGTCTTCGCGACCGGGCCGATCATGCCGCCCTCGCGCGGGATGCGCATGCCGCCGATGGAGACGCGCTCGTTCATGAGCGTGGTCTGCGCGACCCGCCAGCCGTCGCCGACCTCGCCGAGGCGGTGCGCGTCGGGAATGCGGACGTCGGTGAGGAAGACCTCGTTGAACTCGGCCTCGCCGGTGATCTGGCGCAGGGGCCGCACCTCGACGCCCGGGTCGGTCATGTCGCAGATGAAGTAGGTGATGCCCCGGTGCTTGGGCACGTCCGGGTCGGTGCGGGCGATGAGGATGGCCCAGCGGGCGAGGTGGGCGCTGGAGGTCCACACCTTCTGCCCGTTGACCACCCAGTCACCGTCCTCGCCGTCGGTGCGGACCGCGCGGGTGCCGAGGGCGGCGAGGTCCGAGCCGGCGCCGGGCTCGCTGAAGAGCTGGCACCACACCTCCTCGCCGACCCACAGGGGCCGCAGGAAGCGGCGCTTCTGCTCCTCGGTGCCGAAGCCGAGGATGGTCGGGGCGGCCATGCCGAGGCCGATGCCGATCCGCCGGGGGTCGTTGTCGGGTGCGCCGGCGGCCGCGAGTTCGGCGTCCACGACGGCCTGGAGGCGGCGCGGGGCGCCGAGGCCGCCGAGGCCCTCGGGGTAGTGCACCCAGGCGAGCCCGGCGTCGAAACGGGCCCCGAGGAAGTCCAGCCGGTCCGTCTCCCCGGGCGGGTGTGCGGCCAGCAACTCCTGGGTGCGGCGGCGCAGTTCGGCTGCGTCGGTCATGCGGCGGCTCCGTTCTCCAGTGTGGGCACCACGGCGATCCGCCCGGTGGTGACTCCGTCGGCGACCCGCTGTACGGCGGCGGCGGCCCCGCTCAGCGGCACCCGCTCGCTCACCAGCGGCTTGATCGCGCCCCGCGCGGCCAGTTCGGTGAGCTGCTCGTGGCAGTGCAGGACGAGCTTCGGGTTCTTGGTGTTGTACAGGCCCCAGTGCAGGCCGAGGACGCCGTAGTTCTTGACGAGGGCGTGGTTCAGCGCGGGGCTCGGGATCGAGCCGCTGGCGAAGCCGACGACCACGATCCGGCCCTCGAAGGCGACGACCTTCGTGGACTGGGTGTAGGCCTCACCGCCCACGGGGTCGTAGATCACGTCCGCGCCGCGTCCGCCGGTCGCCTCCTTGACGGCGGCGATCACGTCCTCGGAACGCCGGTCGACGACGACGTCGCAGCCCAGCTCGCGCGCGACGGCGGCCTTGTCGGCACCGCCGACGACGCCGATGACCCGCGCGCCCGCCGCCTTTCCGAGCTGGACCGCGGCGCTGCCGACACCTCCGGCGGCCGCGTGGACGAGCAGCGTCTCGCCGGCTTCCAGCCGGGCCCGGCGGTGCAGGCCGAACCAGCCGGTCTGGTAGCCGATGTGCAGGGCCGCGGCCTCGGCGTCGTCGAGGGCCTCGGGCGCCGGCAGCAGGGCGGCGGCGTCCGCGACCGCGTACTCGGCGAAGCCGCCGTACGGCAGGGCGGGGTTGGCGATCACCCGGCGGCCGTCCTCGGTCTCGCCGCAGATCTCCACGCCCGGCGTGAACGGCAACGGCGGCCTGACCTGGTACTGACCGCGGCACATCAGGGCGTCCGGGAAGTTGATGTTCGCGGCGCGCACCTTGAGCAGGACCTGGCCGTCACCGGGCGTCGGCCGCTCCACCTCCAGGAGGCGCATCGCCTCTGCGGGCTCGCCGTTCTGGTGCACTTGCCATGCCTGCATGCGGGGCCTCCAGGGGACTGTGTCGGCTGACCGGGGTCCTTCGCATACTAAGCGGTCGCTTGCCGCCCTGGGAACAGCGAACGGCCCACGTCTTCACCAAGCCCCACGACCGCGGCCCCCGCCGCACCGGCCCGCACCCCCGCCACCCCGCCGTCCCACCGCACGGGCCGCACGCGCGCGCCGGCCGCCCCGCCGCAGGGAACCCCGCACCCCGGCCGCCCCGGCGTCCGCCGTCACTCCTCCTTGGACCGGGTCTTGGGCCGGGCCCGTACGTGCATGCGCTCCCCCTGCGGACCGAAGAGGCTCAGGAACTCCGCGGGCCCCTCCCCCGTCGAGCCGAACCAGTGCGGCACGCGCGTGTCGAACTCGGCCGCCTCGCCTGCCTCCAGCACGACGTCGTGCTCACCGAGGACCACCCGCAGCCGCCCCGAGAGCACGTACAGCCATTCGTAGCCCTCGTGGGTGCGCGGATCGGGCTCCCCCGTCCGCTGCGGTTCGAGCACCTTGTAGGCCTGGAGTCCACCGGGCTGACGGGTCAGCGGCCAGTACGTACGGCCGTGGCGCACGAGCGGCTCGGCGCGCACCCGGGGGTCGCCCACCGGCGGGGCGCCGACCAGTTCGTCCAGGGCGACCTGATGGGCCCGCGCGATGGGCAGCAGCAGCTCCAGGCTGGGCTTGCGCAGGCCGGACTCCAGGCGCGAGAGCGTGCTCACCGAGATGCCGGTGGCCTCGGACAGCCCCGCGAGGGTCGCCCCGCGCTCCTTCCTGATCCGGCGCAGCCGCGGACCCACCTCGGCGAGAACCTCGTCCGTCGCCGCGTCGCCGGTCGCACCGCGCCCGCCGCCGTCGTGCCCGCCGCTGTCACTCTCGCCCGCACGGGCCGCCTCACTCATCCCTCCATTGCAGAATCGGCAAAGCCGTTTGTCAATCCGGCGGGTTCGGGGCGACCTTCTCCATGGAGGTGGTCACCATGACCGAGGCAATGACCGGGACAGCGGCCGAGACAGCGGCCGGGGCAGCGGCCGGACCGTCGGCCGGGACGTACGAAGTGGTCGTCGTCGGCGGCGGCACGGCGGGGCTCTCCGCGGCCCTGGTCCTCGGCCGGGCGCGGCGCCGCACGCTCGTCGTCGACGAGGGCGAGCCGCGCAACGCGCCCGCGGCGCACATGCAGGGCTATCTGACCCGCGACGGCATGCCGCCCGCCGCGTTCCTCGCCGAGGGGCGGCGGGAGGTCGAGGGGTACGGCGTGGAGATCGTCCGGGGCCGGGTGACGGACGTCGTCCGGGACGGCGCCGGGGAGTTCGACGTCACGGTCGGTTCCGGGGACAGGGTCCACGCGCGCCGGCTGATCGTCACGACGGGCCTGGCGGACGAGATGCCGTCGGTGCCCGGCGTCGCCGAGCGCTTCGGGCGCGACGTGCTGCACTGCCCGTACTGCCACGGCTGGGAGGTCCGCGACCAGGCCTTCGGGGTGCTGGCCGCGACGCCGATGAGTGTGCACCAGGCGTTGATGGTCGGCCAGTGGTCGAAGGACGTCACCTTCTTCCTGCACACGGTGGCCGAGGACGAGCTCTCCGACGAGGACCTGCGCAGGCTCGCCGCCGCGGGGGTCGCCGTGGTGCCGGGCGAGGTCGCGGAGCTGGTGGTCGAGGACGACCGGCTCACCGGCGTACGGCTCGCGGACGGGACCACGCACGACCGCTCGGTGCTGTTCGTGGCGCCGCGCCCGGTGCCGCGGACCGGTCTGCTGGAGCGGCTGGGCGCGGAGCTGCGGGAGACGCCGTTCGGCAGCTACCCGGTCGTCGACCCGACCGGACTGACGAGCGTGCCCGGCGTCTGGGCGGCCGGCAACGCCGCCGGTTTCGCCGAGCAGGTGGTGAACGCCGCGAGCGCCGGGTACCGCGCGGCGGCCACGCTCAACGGAGAACTCCTCTTCGCCGACCTCGACGCGGCGATCGCCCGCGGCCAGGGCTGAGACCAGCGCCCGGGGCGCACCCGGCCCGATCCGGGGCCCGCGACCCGACGGCACACACCCGGTCCGATCCGAGACCCGACGGCACACACCCGGACCGATCCGAGGCCCGGGGCCCGGAGGCGCACCCGGACAGGGCTGCGGGCCCGCGGCCCTGTGGCACCCCCCGGACCGACGGGAGGCCCGCAACCCGACGGCACACAGCCGGTTTGATCCAAGGGCCGGGGCCCGACGGCACACACCCGGCCCGAACCGAGACCGGCGGCCCGGAGGCACACCCGGACACCGCTGCGGGCCCGCGGCCCTGCGGCACCCCCGGACAAGCCCGCGAGCCCGCGGTCCGGCCGTACGAGGCGGGCCGGGTGGCGAGCCCGCCGCCCACAGCACACCCGGACCGGGCCCCGGGCCCGCCGCCCGTCGGCCCTGCGGGGGACTGGGCCGAAACACGCCCTCAGGGCGCATCCTCCGCGTCCCGTACGGGTGTGAACCGGGCGCTCGCGTTGCAGGATGGCTGCATGCTGCTGAGCCGGCTCGCCCATGTGTCCCAGGAGGTCGCCGCCACCTCGGCGCGGTCCCGGAAGACCGCTCTGCTCGCGGAGCTGTTCCGGGACGCCGAGGCGGACGACGCGCCGATCGTGATCCCGTATCTCGCGGGCCGGCTGCCGCAGGGCCGCATCGGGGTCGGCTGGAAGGTACTGAGCGCGCCGGTCGCCCCCGCCGCCGGCCCCACCCTCACCGTGCGCGAGGTGGACGCCCGGCTGACCGAGCTCGGCAAGGTCTCCGGCACCGGTTCGCAGGCCGAACGGGCCCGCCTGGTGGCCGAGTTGATGGCGGCGGCCACGGAGGAGGAACAGCGTTTCCTGTTCGGGCTGCTCACCGGTGAGGTCCGCCAGGGCGCGCTGGACGCGCTCGCGGTCGAGGGCCTCGCGGAGGCGACCGGCGCGCCCGCCGAGGACGTACGGCGGGCGGTGATGCTGGCGGGTTCGCTCTCGGCGGTGGCGCGGGCCCTCCTCGCGGACGGCCCGGGGGCCCTGGACGGCTTCCGGCTCACGGTCGGCCGCCCGGTGCTGCCGATGCTGGCGCACTCGGCCTCCTCCGTCCCGGAGGCGGTCGGCAAGCTCGGCGCCTGCGTGGTCGAGGAGAAACTGGACGGCATCCGGGTGCAGCTCCACCGGGACGGCGAGGACGTCCGCGTCTACACCCGCACCCTCGACGACATCACCGGCCGGCTCCCCGAACTGACCGCTGTCGCGATGGAGCTGCGGGGTGAGCGGTTCATCCTGGACGGCGAGGTGATCGCGCTGGACGACCGGGGACGGCCGCGTTCCTTCCAGGAGACGGCCGCCCGGGTGGGGTCCCGGGTGGACGTGACGACGGCCGCGGAGACCGTGCCCGTCTCCCCCGTCTTCTTCGACGCGCTGTCCGTCGACGGCCGGGACCTGCTGGATCTGCCGTTCACCGAGCGGCACGCGGAACTGGCCCGGCTGGTTCCCGAGCCGATGCGGGTGCGGCGGACGCTCGTGCCGGGGCCGGACGACGCCGCGCGGGCCGAGACGTTCCTCGCCGACACGCTGGCCCGGGGGCACGAGGGCGTCGTGGTGAAGGCCCTCGACGCCCCGTACAGCGCGGGCCGGCGCGGTGCCGCCTGGCTCAAGGTCAAACCCGTGCACACCCTCGACCTCGTGGTCCTGGCGGCCGAATGGGGTCACGGGCGGCGCACCGGCAAGCTCTCGAACCTGCACCTGGGAGCCCGCGCCGCCGACGGCTCCTTCGCCATGCTCGGCAAGACGTTCAAGGGCATGACCGACGCGATGCTCGCCTGGCAGACCGAGCGATTCCGGGAGCTGGCCGTCTCGGACGACGGCCACGTGGTGACCGTACGGCCCGAGCTGGTCGTGGAGATCGCGTACGACGGTCTGCAGCGGTCGACCCGCTACCCGGCCGGCGTCACCCTCCGCTTCGCCCGGGTCGTGCGCTACCGCGAGGACAAGGCGGCCGCCGAGGCCGACACCGTCGACACCCTGCTGGCCGCCCACCCGGAGGTGACGCGATGAGCGGAGACCAGCACGGGCGCCGGAGCGCGGGACTGCTGTTGTTCCGGCACACCGACCACGGCGTGGAGGTATTGGTCGGCCATATGGGCGGCCCGTTCTACGCGCGGCGGGACGCCGGCGCCTGGACCCTTCCCAAGGGCGAGTACGAGCCCGACGAGACGGCCTGGGACGCCGCCCGCCGCGAGTTCCGGGAGGAGCTCGGGCTGCCGCCGCCCGACGGCGCGGCGATCGCCCTCGGCGAGGTGACCCAGAAGAACGGCAAGGTGGTCACGGCCTGGGCGATCGAGGCGGATCTCGATCCGGCGGCCATGGTCCCCGGCACGTTCACGATGGAATGGCCCCCGAGATCGGGGCGGCGCCAGGAGTTCCCCGAGCTCGACCGGGTGGAGTGGATGAGCCCGGAACGGGCCCGTTCCTTGCTCGTGACCGCGCAGACCGTGTTTCTCGACCGCCTGGCTGAGCACTCGCACTGAGAGCCGGCGTTCGGCCAGAAGCGCCGGCTCACCTCGGGGCCCGCCCGCGTTGCGCCGTGCCGCCCCGCGCGGGAGGGTCGGGGAACAGCCAGCTTTCAGGAGGTCGGCCATGCCCATCGCGACGGTGAACCCGGCGAACGGCGAGACGCTCAAGACGTACGACGCCCTCGGCGCCGAGGAGATCGAGCGCAGGCTCGCTGCCGCCGAGGCCACGTTCCGTACGTATCGCACCACCCCGTTCGCCGAGCGGGCGCGGCTCATGCACCGCGCGGCCGCTCTCCTGGACGACGACCTGGACGACATCGGCCGGGTGATGACCACCGAGATGGGCAAGCCGGTCAAGCAGGCCAGGGCGGAGGCCGCCAAGTGCGCCAAGGCGATGCGCTGGTACGCCGACCACGCCGAGGATCTGCTCGCCGACGAGCTGGCGGCCCCCGCCGACGCCGCGGACTCCGGCGCCTCCCGGGTCCTCGCGCGCTACCGTCCGCTCGGCCCCGTGCTCGCCGTGATGCCGTGGAACTTCCCGCTCTGGCAGGTGGTCCGGTTCGCCGCGCCCGCGCTGATGGCGGGCAACGTGGGACTGCTCAAGCACGCCTCGAACGTGCCGCAGACAGCCCTGTACCTGGAGGACCTGTTCCGTCGCGCGGGCTTCCCCGAGGGCTGCTTCCAGACGCTGCTGGTCGGCTCCGGGGCGGTCGAGGGCATCCTGCGTGATCCGCGGGTCAAGGCGGCCACCCTCACCGGCAGCGAACCGGCCGGCCGGGCGGTCGCCTCGGTCGCCGGGGACGAGGTGAAGAAGACGGTGCTGGAGCTGGGCGGCAGCGACCCGTACGTCGTGATGCCGTCCGCCGACGTCGAGCGCGCCGCGACCGTCGCCGTCACCGCGCGTGCCCAGAACAACGGACAGTCGTGCATCGCCGCCAAGCGGTTCATCGTGCACACCGACGTGTTCGACGCCTTCGCGGAGCGGTTCACGGAGGGCATGCGGGCCCTCGCGGTCGGCGACCCGCTGGAGGAGGACACCGACATCGGGCCCCTGTCCACCGAGCAGGGCCGGGCCGACCTGGAGGAGCTCGTCGACGACGCGGTCGAGAACGGCGCGACCGTGCTGTGCGGCGGCGAACGCCCCGACGGCTTCGGCGGCGGCTGGTACTACCTGCCGACCGTGCTCACCGACATCACGCCCGACATGCGCATCCACCAGGAGGAGACGTTCGGGCCGGTCGCCACGCTCTACCGCGCGGCCGACCTGGACGAGGCGGTGGCCCTCGCCAACGACACGCCGTTCGGGCTGAGCTCGAACGTGTGGACCAACGACCAGGCGGAGGTGGAGCGGTTCGTACGTGATTCCGAGGCGGGCGGCGTGTTCGTCAACGGGATGACGGCCTCGCACCCGGCGTTCCCGTTCGGCGGGGAGAAGCGGTCCGGCTACGGGCGTGAACTGTCGGGGCACGGAATCCGCGAGTTCTGCAACATCACCACCGTATGGCACGGAGCGTGAGCGTTCCGCAGCTACGATCCCTCGTGTGAACCGCGAAGTGACCCTCCCCCTGATCGTCGACGACCGCGGCACGTTGCAGGTGGCGGCCGCCGACGTCAGCAAGCTGCTGCGCACGGTGGGCGGCCGATGGCTGCATCTGGTGGAGGCCGGCCAGGACGGTCTCGACGAGGACACGGTGGCCGCGCTCACGATCGAACTGGCCAAGCTGGCCGACCGGATCGACGTGGCCTGCATCGCGCACAGCAGCGGCCCGAGCGGCCGCTGACCGTCGGCGACGGCGGCGCGTCCAGGCCGCGGACGGCGTCCCGGCACGGGACGCCGTCGCCGCCGTCTCAGGCGACGCGCTGGTCCTGTTCCCACAGGGCGTGCCAGAACTTCGCCTCGTAGGCCTGGAGCAGCCGCCCGTGGCGCAGGACGTCGTCCAGGGAGATCCGTTCGGCGTCGAGACCGGCCTGCACGGCGTCCAGGGCCTTGCTCTCCAGCTCGGGCGCCGGCTCGGCGAAGAAGTCGAAGAAACCGCACACCTCGTCGTCGAAGCCGTAGTGACGGCGCAGCGCCTCGGTGATGGTCTCGCAGTAGCCGCCCCACGCGGCGAGGTTGGCGCCGAGCGCGAGGACCACGTCGGCGGGCTCCCCGTTCAGGGCGAGCCAGGCGACGTACGCGGGATAGGCCTGGCAGTCGGCGAGGGGTTCGTACTCCGCGGCCCGTGCCTCGCCGGCTCCCACCGCGGCGGCGAACGCGGGGAGCCGGGCCCCGGCCACCGCCTCGCCCTCGGCGAGCGTCTCGAAGAAGGCGGCACTCGCCGGGTCGGCCGCCGAGCGGCCGGCCAGATGCACGAACGCGCGGTGATCGGCCGCGACGACATGACGCTGTTCCATAGCCAGCGCGGCGAGCGTGTCGAGCTGGGCGGCACCCCGGGCGATCAGCGGGAGCAGCCGGTTGGCGTGGGGGTCGGGGGCGAGTTTTCCGGTGACGCCCTCCAGCAGTTCCCTGGCCGTCCGCGTCATCGCGCGCTCCTTCGGTCCGGCTGACTCCGAGCCCCCGCGACCAGAGTGCACGGTCTCCCCCGGTTCATCGCGCTGCGACGCGAAGTCCCAGGTCCGGTGGGGTGACGCCGGCCGTGCGCGACGGTGGCCCGCCGCGCCCGCCCGCGTAGACCCCGCGGACGCCCGGGACGCCGGTGATCACCGGCGTCCCGTCGGGGGAACGGCTCCGGGCCGCGCGGCGTCAGCGGATCGGCATCCCGGACAGGGTGCGGGCGATGACGAGGCGCTGGATCTCGCTGGTGCCTTCGAAGATGGTGTAGATCGCCGCGTCGCGGTGCATCCGCTCCACGGGGTACTCGCGCGTGTAGCCGTTGCCGCCGAGGATCTGGATGGCCTGGCCCGTGACCTTCTTCGCCGTCTCGCTGGCGAACAGCTTCGACATCGAGCCCTCGGCCGCGGTGAACTGCTTGCCGTTGACCGCCATCCAGGAGGCCCGCCAGACCAGCAGCCGCGCCGCGTCGATCGAGGTGCGCATGTCGGCGAGCTGGAAGGCGACGCCCTGGTTGTCGATGATCGGCCGGCCGAACTGCTCACGCGTCTTCGCGTAGTCGAGGGCGACCTCGTACGCGGCCCGCGCGGTGCCCACGGCCATGGCGCCGACGGCCGGACGGGAGGCCTCGAAGGTGGCCATCGCCGCGTTCTTCACCCGCTCGCCGCCTCCGGCCCTGGCGCGCTCGCGGGCACGGGCGAGACGCTCGTCGAGCTTCTCCTTGCCGCCGAGCAGGCAGGATCCGGGGATCCGGACGTTCTCCAGGACGACCTCGGCGGTGTGCGAGGCGCGGATGCCGTGCTTCTTGAACTTCTGGCCCTGGGACAGGCCGGGCGTGTTCGGCGGCACGATGAAGGAGGCATGGCCCTTGGAGCCGAGTTCGGCGTCGACCACGGCGACGACGACGTGGACGTTGGCGATGCCGCCGTTGGTCGCCCAGGTCTTCGTGCCGTTCAGGACCCACTCGTCCTTGGCCTCGTCGTAGACGGCGCGGGTCCGCATCGAGGCGACGTCGGAGCCGGCGTCGGGCTCGGAGGAGCAGAAGGCCGCGACCTTGACATCGTTGGCATCGCCGTACATCTGGGGGATCCAGGTGCCGATCTGCTCCTCGGTGCCGTTGGCGAGGACGCCCACGGCGGCGAGGCCGGTGCCGACGATGGACAGCGCGATGCCCGCGTCGCCCCAGAACAGCTCCTCCATCGCCATGGGTATGCCGAGCCCGGTGGCGTCGAAGTACTGCTGGGCGTAGAAGTCCAGGGAGTAGATGCCGACCTTCGCGGCTTCCTGGATGACCGGCCAGGGAGTCTCTTCGCGCTCGTCCCATTCGGCGGCCGCGGGACGGATCACATCGGCGGCGAAGCCGTGCAGCCAGTCCCGGACCTCCTTCTGTTCGTCGTTGAGCTCCATGGTGAACTCGGCCATGTCCCCTCCAGCGCTGCACTAAACTGTTACTTGCGGTAACTGGAGTCTGTTACTGGCTAGTAGGAAAAGTCAACTCCCGAGCCCGGCTCGGCATCCCGTTCGATACCCATACGACGATCAGTGTTAGTTTGCGCAGGCGTCACCGAATCACCACGGGTGGGGAGAGCACATGGACACCACACAGCGGACCGATCAGCAGAGGTCCGCCGACCGCCGCCGGCGCGAGCTGCTGGAAGCCGCCGACAGAGTGGTGCTCCGCGACGGCCCCGGGGCCTCCATGAACGCCATCGCCGCCGAGGCCGGCATCACCAAGCCCATCCTGTACCGCCACTTCGGCGACAAGGGCGGGCTCTACGCCGCGCTCGCCAAGCGGCACACGGACGCGCTCCTCGAAGCGCTGCGGGCGGCACTGGACGCCCCGGCCGACCGGCGTGAGCGCGTGGAGTCGACGCTCGACACCTATCTGGCCGCCATCGAGGCACGCCCGCAGGTCTACCGCTTCCTGATGCATCCGGCGGAGGGCGGCCAGCCGGGCGACGCCGGGTTCGACGTGGGCAAGTACTCCGCGCCCGTCCTGCGCCGCATGGGCGAGGAGCTGGCCGAGGTGATCGAGGAGCGGGTGGACCTCGGACCGGGCAGCCAGCAACTGGCACGGGTGTGGGGCCACGGCATCGTCGGCATGATGCACGCGGCCGGGGACTGGTGGCTCGGCGAACGGCCGTGCACGCGCGCCGAGTTGGTGCGCAGCCTGGCCGACCTGCTGTGGGGCCGCCTCGCGGCGGCCGGCGACCGGGTCGGCGGCCCCGGGTTCTGACCGGAACTCACCCGGACGTCCCGTCAGGACAGCCTGCTCCGACCGCCGGAGGCGGCCGGAGTCCTGAGCGGCCCTCAGCCGCTCCAGGAGGCCCGCGCCACCTGGCGCAGCAGGCGCCGCCGGCGCCATCCGGTGACCCGGTCCGCGTACACACCGCCGTCGAGGTGGTCGCACTCGTGCTGGAGGCAGCGGGCGAACCAGCCGGTGCCGTGCACGGTGACCGGCTCGCCGGTGACCGTGCGGCCCTCGACGACCGCGTGGTCGTACCGCTCGGTCCCGGCCTCCAGACCCGGCAGCGAGAGACAGCCCTCCGGTCCGCGCAGGACCACACCGTCCGCCTCGACGAGTCGAGGGTTCACCACATGCCCGACATGACGGACATCGTCGTCGTCCGGGCAGTCGTACACGAAGACCCGCAGACCGACGCCGATCTGGTTCGCGGCGAGCCCGACGCCCTCGGCGGCGTACATCGTCGCGAACATGTCCTCGACGAGCTCCGCGAGTTGGGGGCCGAAATCCGTGACGTCCGCGCAGGCTGTACGCAGGACGGGGTCACCTAGCAGGATGAGGGGCCGGACGCGCCCGTGCGTGCCGGGGATGGAACCGTGTCGCATGGCGGCAAGGGTACGGTCCTGGTAGGCGCGCGCATGTCGCGCCGGCACCGAGGTGGTGCCGCGATTCGGGCCCGTGAGTGGATCTCGATAGGCTGACCCCCACATGTGCCGGGGGCAGGGGCGCGGCGCGTACGCAAGGAGGATCGAGAAACGATGTCAGGCAACTCGGACCCGCTGTCGCCGCGGGCCAAGCTGGCCGTGACGGCGGGCAAGGCGGCGGCTGCCGTCTCGCGAGCCGCCGGACGCGGCAGCGGATCGGTGATCGGCGGCCGGGTGGCGCTCAAGCTCGACCCCGACCTGCTGGCGAGGCTCGCCACGCACCTGGACGTGATCCTGGTGTCGGCGACCAACGGCAAGACCACGACGACCCGGCTGATCGCGGAGGCGCTGCGCGCCGCGGGCCCGGTCGTCTCCAACGCGCTCGGCGCCAACATGCCCGCGGGCATCACCTCGGCGCTGGCCGGCGGCTCGGACGCCAAGTTCGCGGTCATCGAGGTCGACGAGAAGTACCTCGCCGGT
Source organism: Streptomyces sp. NPDC028298 (assembly GCF_055565895.1). Taxonomy (NCBI): domain Bacteria; kingdom Bacillati; phylum Actinomycetota; class Actinomycetes; order Kitasatosporales; family Streptomycetaceae; genus Streptomyces; species Streptomyces sp. NPDC028298. The sequence goes on along the minus strand of NZ_JBVHTL010000003.1, from coordinate 159,395 downwards.
GTCGCCCGTGACACCGACCCGAAGTGCATCGCGCTGCTGAACCTCTCGCGCGACCAGCTCGACCGTGCCGCCGAGACCCGGATGATGGCCGAGCACTGGCGCGAGGGTCTGGCCGGCTCCAAGGCCGTCGTGGTCGCCAACGCGGACGACCCGCTGGTCGTGTGGGCCGCCTCCTCCTCGCCGAACGTCATGTGGGTGGCGGCCGGACAGATGTGGAAGGAAGACGCCTGGTCCTGCCCGTCGTGCGGCGGCGTGATGCAGCGCCCCGGCGACGACTGGTTCTGCGGCGAGTGCGGCTTCCGCCGTCCGACGCCGACCTGGGCGCTGTCCGGGGACCACGTCCTCGACCCGCACGGTTCCGCGTGGCCGATCCACCTCCAGCTCCCGGGCCGGGCCAACAAGGCGAACGCCGCCTCCTCGGCCGCCGTGGCCGCCGTCTTCGGAGTGCCGCCGCAGGTCGCCCTGGAGCGCATGTACCAGGTGCAGGCCGTGGCCGGACGCTACGACGTGGTCCAGTTCATGGAGCGCGACCTGCGTCTGCTGCTCGCCAAGAACCCCGCGGGCTGGCTGGAGACCTTCTCCCTGATCGACCCGCCGCCGACCCCGGTCATCCTGTCGGTGAACGCGCGCGGCGCCGACGGCACCGACACCTCCTGGCTCTGGGACGTCGACTACACCCGTCTGACCGGACACCCGATCTTCGTACTCGGCGACCGCAAGCTCGACCTCGCCGTCCGCCTCGAAGTGGCCAACCAGCAGTTCCAGGTGTGCGACACCCTCGACCAGGCCGTGCAGATGGCACCGCCCGGACGGATCGAGGTCATCGCGAACTACACCGCATTCCAGGACTTGAGGCGTCGTGTCGGCAACTGAGCCACGGAGGACGAAGAGAATGACTGACAACAGCCTGCGGCTGGTGTGGATCTACCCCGACCTGCTGAGCACCTACGGCGACCAGGGCAACGCCCTCGTCGTGGAGCGCCGGGCGCGTCAGCGCGGCCTCGACGTGGCCCGTGTCGACGTGCGCAGCGACCAGCCGGTCCCGACCTCCGGCGACATCTACCTCATCGGCGGCGGCGAGGACCGGCCGCAGCGGCTCGCCGCGGAGCGGCTGCGCCGCGACGGCGGTCTGGAGCGCGCGGTCGGCAACGGCGCGATCGTGTTCTCCGTCTGCGCCGGCTACCAGATCCTCGGCCACGAGTTCATCAACGACCTCGGCCAGCGCGAGCCGGGCCTCGGCCTGCTCGACGTGGTCTCGGTGCGCGGCGAGGGCGAGCGGTGCGTCGGCGACGTCCTCGCGGACATCGACCCGCGGCTCGGTCTGCCCCAGCTCACCGGCTTCGAGAACCACCAGGGCGTCACCCACCTCGGACCCACCGCCCGCCCGTTCGCGAACGTGCGGCTCGGCAAGGGCAACGGCACGGGCGACGGCACCGAGGGCGCCTACAACGACACCGTGTTCGGCACGTACATGCACGGGCCCGTCCTCGCCCGCAACCCGCAGATCGCGGACCTGCTGCTGAAGCTGGCCCTCGACGTCAACGCGCTGCCGCCGACCGACGACCGCTGGTACGAGGCGCTGCGCTCCGAGCGCATCGCGTCCGCCACGCAGCCCGCGTAGGGCCGGCCCGCCCCGGCGGGTCAGAGGAACCGTTTCTCGAGGAGGAACGGTTCCTCTTCGCGTTTCCCGGGGAAGAACGGTTTCCGTCGTCGCAGCGAACGCCGAGGGAACCGTTTCCGCTGCTGCGAGACGGACCCGTCGGACCTCGTCCGGAGCCCGTCTGAAACGGTATCCGCACAGGTGAGCGGGTGCGTCCAGCAGGCGGACGCACGGTACGGCGCGGGCCCCTCCCGCCGGTAGGCTGGCCGCGATCCTCGCCGGACAACGTGGTCCGGTCCCCGGACCACGTTGAGAAGGTATTTCGGGCTATGCGCATTGGTGTCCTCACGTCCGGCGGCGACTGCCCCGGCCTGAACGCCGTCATCCGGTCGGTCGTACACCGTGCCGTCGTCGACCACGGCGACGAGGTCATCGGCTTCCGGGACGGCTGGAAGGGTCTCCTGGAGTGCGACTACCTCAAGCTCGACCTCGACGCGGTGAGCGGGATCCTCGCTCGCGGCGGCACCATGCTCGGCTCCTCCCGGGTCCAGCCCGCGCATCTGCGTGACGGCGTGGAGCGGGCCAAGGGCCACGTCGCGGACCTCGGCCTGGACGCGATCATCCCGATCGGCGGCGAGGGCACGCTGAAGGCGGCCCGTCTGCTGTCGGACGGCGGCCTGCCGATCGTCGGCGTGCCGAAGACCATCGACAACGACATCGCGGTCACGGACGTCACCTTCGGATTCGACACGGCCGTCGGTGTCGCGACCGAGGCCCTCGACCGCCTCAAGACCACCGCCGAGTCCCACCAGCGCGTCCTGATCGTGGAGGTCATGGGCCGCCACACCGGCTGGATCGCGCTGCACTCCGGCATGGCCGCGGGCGCCCACGCCATCGTCGTACCGGAGCGCCCCTTCGACATCGAGGAGCTGGCCGCGCGGGTCGGCGAGCGGTTCGAGGCGGGCAAGCGGTTCGCCATCGTGGTCGCCGCCGAGGGCGCGAAGCCCCGTGAGGGCTCGATGGCCTACGACGAGGGCGGCAAGGACATCTACGGCCACGAGCGCTTCGCGGGCATCGCCCGGCAGCTCTCCATCGAGCTGGAGGAACGGCTCGGCAAGGAGGCCCGGCCGGTCATCCTCGGGCACGTCCAGCGCGGCGGCACCCCCACCGCGTACGACCGCGTGCTCGCGACCCGGTTCGGGTGGCACGCCGTGGAGGCCGTGCACCGCGGCGAGTTCGGGATGATGACCGCCCTGCGCGGCACCGACATCGTGATGGTCTCGCTCGCGGAGGCGGTCGAGACCCTCAAGACGGTTCCGGACGAGCGTTACGCCGAGGCGGAGTGCGTGCTCTGAGCCGTACGCCGTCGGAACCGCCCCCGGTCGCAGTCGCGGCCGGGGGCGGTTCTACTCTGGTGCGGACAGACAGCGCACAACCTCCCCCAGTGCCGTAAAAGGGCCGGGGAGGTATCCCCAGAAACAGGAGCCGGCGGATGGATCACAGCGGGCACGGCATGACCATGGATCTGCCGCCGTTCACGCTGGGGCGGGGGCTCGAGTGGTCCGCGGACCCGTTCTTCCTCGTCGCGTGCCTGCTCGGGCTCGGACTGTACGGCTGGGGAGTCGTCCGGCTGGCCCGGCGCGGCGACGCCTGGTCCTGGGGCCGTACGGCCGCCTTCGTGACCGGCGTGCTGACGGTGATGCTCGTCATGTGCACCCGGCTGAACGACTACGGCATGGTCATGTTCAGCGTGCACATGGTCCAGCACATGGTGATCAGCATGCTGTCCCCGATCCTGATCCTGCTCGGGGCGCCGATCACGCTGGCGCTCCGCGCGCTGCCGGTCGCCGCGAGGCGGGGCGCCAAGGGCCCGCGCGAACTGCTGCTGATGTTCCTGCACAGCCGCTACATGCGCGTCGTCACGCACCCCGCGTTCACCATCCCGATGTTCATCGCGAGTCTGTACGCGCTGTACTTCTCACCCCTCTTCGACTTCCTGATGGGCTCCACCACGGGCCACATCGTGATGATGTGCCACTTCCTCCTCGTCGGCCTGTTCTTCTTCTGGCCGATCATGGGCGTGGACCCGGGCCCGCACCGGCCGGGCTATCTGATGCGGATGCTGGAGCTGTTCGCGGGGATGCCGTTCCACGCGTTCTTCGGCATCGCGTTGATGATGGCGTCGGGGCCGATGGTCGAGTCGTACAAGAACCCGCCGGCCTCGCTCGGCATCGACGCGCTCGCCGACCAGACCGCCGCGGGCGGGATCGCCTGGGCGTTCAGCGAGATCCCCTCCGTGCTCGTCCTGCTCGCGCTGCTCTTCCAGTGGTACAACTCCGAGCAGCGGCAGGCCAGGCGTCTGGACCGCGCCGCGGACCGGGACGGCGACAAGGAGCTGGAGGCGTACAACGCCTATCTGGCCTCCCTGAACGCACGCGGCAACTGAGTCACGGCCCACCCCCGGGGCCCCGGAGTGCGCACGGCCCTGGCGAAGCGCCTCCCTCCGGGTGAAAATGGCCCCAAAGGCCACGGCCCGCTTCACGGACCCGCCTCGAGGAGGGTGCTGCGATGCCCGGTTCGACGAAGACGATGGGGGTGCTCACCGTGGGCGGGCTCGTCGTGGTGACGGCCTACACGGTGGCACTGGGCAGCAACGGCTGGCTGTGGTTCGGCTGGGTCGTACTGGGTCTGATCACGGTGGGGATGGTGGCCTCCCGCAGCACCTGACCGGGGGACCTCCGCACGGGACGGCCCCTCCCCCGGCCGCCGACGGCGCCTCATTCCCGGGAACCGGCAGCCGGAAGCGCCTCACCTCCGAGGACGTCGGATCGCCGGAGGCGGCTCACTCCCAGGGATGTCCAGCCGCCGGAGGCGCCTCACTGCCGGGGACCTCGGGTCGCCGGAGGCGGCTCACTGCCGGGGACCTCGGGTCGCCGAGTGGACGCCCGGCTGGTACTTGGGGAGCCGCGCGGTGATCTTCATTCCCGCTCCCACAGCGGTCTCGATGACCAGGCCGTGATCGTCGCCGTACACCTGGCGCAGCCGTTCGTCGACGTTGGACAGTCCGATCCCCCCGGAGGGGCCGACCTCCCCGGACAGGATGCGGCGGAGCCGTTCGGGGTCCATGCCGGTGCCGTTGTCCTCGATGACCACCAGCGCCTCCGCACCGGCGTCCTGCGCGGTGATGCTGATGTGGCTCTTGTCGGTCTTGCCCTCCAGACCGTGTTTGACGGCGTTCTCCACCAGGGGCTGGAGACAGAGGAAGGGCAGCGCGACCGGCAGCACCTCGGGCGCGATCTGCAGGGTGACGGACAGCCGGTCGCCGAAGCGGGCCCGGACGAGCGCCAGGTAGTGGTCGATGGCGTGCAGCTCGTCGGCGAGGGTGGTGAAGTCGCCGTGCCGCCGGAACGAGTAGCGGGTGAAGTCGGCGAACTCCAGCAGGAGCTCGCGGGCGCGCTCGGGATCGGTGCGGACGAACGAGGCGATCACGGCCAGCGAGTTGAAGATGAAGTGCGGGGATATCTGCGCGCGGAGCGCCTTGATCTCCGCCTCGATAAGCCGGGTCCTGGACCGGTCGAGGTCGGCCAGCTCCAGTTGGACGGAGACCCAGCGCGCGACCTCGCCGGCGGCGCGCACCAGGACCGCGGACTCGCGGGGCGCGCAGGCGACGAGCGCTCCGTGGACCCGTTCGTCGACGGTGAGCGGCGCCACGACGGCCCAGCGCAGCGGGCAGTCGGGCTCGTCGCAGGTCAGCCGGAAGGCCTCGCCCCGGCCGGTCTCCAGCGGGGCGCCGAGGCGTTCCATGACCTCGGTGCGGTGGTGGGCGCCGACGCCGTCCCAGGCCAGGACCGTGTCCTGGTCGGTGAGGCACAGGGCGTCCGTGCCGAGCAGGGTGCGCAGCCGGCGGGCGGACCGGCGTGCCGTCTCCTCGGTGAGTCCGGCGCGGAGCGGGGGCGCGGCGAGCGAGGCGGTGTGCAGGGTCTGGAAGGTGGCGTGCTCGACCGGGGTGCCGAGTCCTCCGAGGTTCTCGGGCCGCGCGGTACGTCTGCCGAGCCAGAACCCGGCCGCCAGCAGCGGGAGCACGGCCACGCACAGCCCGGCGACGAACCCGCTCACCCGCTCACCACCCCTTCGGTCTCCTGCGTGCCCGCCACGGTGTCCGCGGAAGCGCCCGCCGCGGTGCCCGTCGTCGTCCCCGTCGTCGTCCCGGTCGTCGTGCCCGCCGTCGCGCCCGCGGCGCCGACCGCCGCGCGGACCTGGTCGTCGGTGAGTTCCTCCGGGAGGTGGAAGCGGGCGAGGATCGCCGCCGTTCCGGGCGGTACGCGGGCGGCGGTGGCGAGCGACACCACCACCATGGTCACGAAGCCGAGCGGCACCGACCAGAGCGCCGGCCAGGCGAGCAGAGCGCGCAGCGGGCCCGCCGTCCCCGGATAGCCGGCCATGGTCGCGCCGACGGCGACGAGTGCCGCGCCGCCGCCGCCGAGCATTCCGGCCGCCGCGCCGGGCGGGGTGAGCCGTCGCCACCAGATGCCGAGGACCAGCAGCGGGCAGAAGGAGGACGCGGACACGGCGAACGCGAGCCCCACGGCGTCGGCGACGGGCAGCCCGCCCACCAGCACGCTCGCGCCGAGTGGCACGGCCATCGCGAGGACGGTGCCGAGCCGGAAGTGGCGTACGCCCCGCGAGGGCAGGACGTCCTGGGTGAGCACGCCCGCGACCGCCATGGTGAGTCCGGAGGCCGTCGAGAGGAACGCGGCGAAGGCGCCGCCCGCGACGAGCGCCCCGAGCAGGTCCGCGCCGGCTCCGCCGATCATCCGGTCGGGCAGCAGCAGGACGGCGGCGTCCGCGTCGCCGGTGAGGCTGAGTTCGGGGGCGTACAGCCGGCCCAGCGCGCCGTAGACGGGCGGCAGGAGATAGAACGCCCCGATGAGGCCGAGGACGGCGACGGTGGTGCGGCGGGCGGCGACCCCGTGCGGGCTGGTGTAGAAGCGGACGACGACGTGCGGCAGGCCCATCGTGCCGAGGAACGTGGCGAGGATCAGTCCGTACGTGGCGTAGAGCGGGCGTTCCTCGTGGCCGGCGGCCGGCGAGGCGGACAGGGCGTCGGTGCTCCCGCGTTCGGCCGCCGGGACCGGGGATCCCCGGTCGAAGGTGAGCCGGGTGCCGCCGTCGACGCGGTGGGTGCCCTTCGGGAGCCGGACGCGTGTGCCCTCGTACCGCCGGCCGTCGACGGTGCCCGTCGCGGTGACGGTGAGCGGCCGGGACAGTTTCAGGTCGAGTGTGGAATCGATCCGGACGAGGCGCTGTTCGCGGAAGGCCGGCGGTTCCTCGAAGGCGTCGCGCGGGGCGCCGTGGGACTGCCAGGCGAGGATCAGGAAGAGTGCGGGCACGAGCAGGGCGGTGAGCTTGAGCCAGTACTGGAAGGCCTGGACGAAGGTGATGCTGCGCATGCCGCCCGCGGCGACGGTGGCCACCACGACCACGGCGACCAGCACCCCGCCGAACCAATCGGGCGCGTCGGTCAGCACGGCCAACGTGAGCCCCGCGCCCTGGAGTTGAGGCAGCAGATAGAGCCAGCCGACACCGACGACGAAGGCCCCGGCGAGCCTCCTGACGGCCTGGGAGCCGAGCCGGGCCTCCGCGAAGTCGGGCAGGGTGTAGGCGCCGGAGCGGCGCAGGGGCGCCGCGACGAAGAGGAGCAGCACAAGATAGCCGGCGGTGTAGCCGACCGGGTACCAGAGCATGTCGGGTCCCTGGACGAGCACCAGGCCGGCGATGCCGAGGAAGGAGGCGGCGGAGAGGTATTCGCCGCTGATCGCGGCCGCGTTGAGCCGGGGGCCGACGGTGCGCGAGGCGACGTAGAAGTCGGAGGTGGTCCGGGAGATGCGCAGCCCGAACGCGCCGACCAGGACGGTCGCGAGGACGACGAGGGCGACGGCGGGAACGGAGTAGTTCTCGTTCACGGTTCAGCGGTCCTCGACCAGACGCACGAGATCCCTCTCGTTGCGTTCCGCCCGCCGTACGTACCAGCGGGCCAGCAGCACGAGCGGCGGGTACAGGCAGAAGCCGAGGACGGCCCATTCCAGGCCGGCCCCGTCCGGCATCGCGGCGAATACCAGCGGCAGCGGCCCGACGAGCAGGACCAGGACGGCGAACGTGACGCATGCGGCGCGGAGCTGACTGCGCATCAGGGAACGCACGTAGGTGTGTCCGAGCGTGGTCTGTTCGTCGATCTCGGTCCTCGGCCGGTAGTAGCCGGAGGTCCGCCGGGTGTGCCGGGGCGCTCCGGTGACGACCACGCGGCGTTCGGTGGGGTCCTGCGGCACGCGGGTGCTCCTCAGCTCGTGGTCCGGCGCAGCAGCAGATCGCGCAGTTGGCGGGCGTGGCGGCGGCTGACCTGGAGTTCGACGGAATCGACGAGGACGCTCACCGTGCCCGCGTCCAGGCGGAGTTCGCCGATGTGGCGCAGGGCGACCAGGTGGCGCCGGTGGATGCGGACGAAGCCGCGGGAGCGCCAGCGTTCCTCGAGGGTGGACAGCGGGATGCGCACGAGGTGGCTGCCCTGCGCGGTGTGCAGCCGGGCGTAGTCTCCGTGGGCCTCGACGTGCGTGATGTCCTCGACGGCCACGAAGCGTGTGACACCGCCGAGTTCGACGGATATCTGGTCGGGGTCGGGCTCGTGGACGGGTATGAGGGGCGCGGTGTCGCGGAGTTGGGCGGCCCTGCGGACCGCCTCGGCGAGCCGTTCGCGGCGTACGGGCTTCAGGACGTAGTCGACGGCCTTGAGCTCGAAGGCCTGCACGGCGAATCCCTCGTGGGCGGTGACGAACACGACGAGCGGCGGCTGCGCGAACCCGCCGAGCAGCCGGGCCAGGTCGAGCCCGTCCAGGCCGGGCATGTGGATGTCGAGGAAGACGACGTCGATGGCCTCGGGTCCGCCGGGGCCCGACTGCAGGGCCCGGTTGATCCGGCGCAGCGCCTCGGTCGCGTCGCTCGCTCCCTCGGCGCTGCCGACCCGGGGATCGGCGTTGAGCAGATACAGCAGCTCTTCGAGGGAGGGTTGTTCGTCGTCGACGGCGAGCGCGCGCAGCATGAGAGTGGAGTGTAGGAGCCAAACGCACGGCTGGACATGTGCCGGACACGGCCGTCGTGCCCGGCCGGCCGGTGGCCGCCGCTGGATACAGTGCGGCCATGAACAGCAAGCCCGCGATGTTCGACGAGCTCGACCGCAAGATCATCACGGCCCTGATGGCCAATGCCCGGACGAGTTTCGCGGAGATCGGCGCGGCGATCGGACTGTCCGCGACGGCGGTCAAGCGCCGGGTCGACCGGCTGCGCGAGACGGGCGTGATCACCGGCTTCACGGCCACGGTGAAGCCCGCGGCGCTCGGCTGGCGCACGGAGGCGTACGTGGAGGTGTACTGCGAGGGCGCGGCGCCCCCCAGGCGGCTCGCGGAGGTGGTGCGCAACCATCCGGAGATCACCGCGGCGATGACGGTGACCGGCGGCGCGGACGCGCTGCTCCACGTACGGGCCGTCGACGTGGAGCACTTCGAGGAGGTCCTGGAGCGCATCCGGGTGGAGCCGTTCATCCGGAAGACGATCAGCTACATGGTGCTGTCGCATCTGCTGCCCGAGGCCCCGGAGGCCGGGGCGACCCACGCAGCCCCGGACGACGCAGGAAACGTGCGCTGACCGGGCCGATCACGCAGCAGTACTGCGTATACGCGCAGCTCTCGTCGCTTGTCGCCCGTGTCCCCCGCTTCTTACCGTTGAGGCATCCCACCAGATGACACCGCAGGAAGCGGAGGAACCTCTCTGTGTCCGAAAGCCGTGTGCCGCGCCCCCGGCGCTTTCTCGTCTGCGAACCCAGACACTTCGCCGTGCAGTACGCGATCAACCCCTGGATGCGTCCCGACACCCCTGTGGACGTCGATCTCGCGCGAACTCAATGGCAGGCGCTGATCAGCGCCTATCGCGCCCACGGCCACACCGTCGACTCCGTCGAGCCGGTCCCCGGCCTTCCCGACATGGTCTTCGCCGCGAACTGCGCGCTCGTCCTGGAGGGCCGTGTGTTCGGCTCGTCCTTCCACGCACCCGAGCGCCGTCCGGAGTCCACCGCGTACGAGACCTGGTTCAAGACGGCCGGTTTCGACGTCTACCGCCCCGAGTCGGTGTGCGAGGGCGAGGGCGATCTCGTCCCGACGCGCCGCCACATCCTCGCCGGTACGGGTTTTCGCACCACGCCCGAGGCCCATCGCGAGGTCCAGGAGTTCTTCGGGGTCCCGGTGATCGGCCTGCGCCTGGTGGACCCGCACTTCTACCACCTGGACACCGCGCTCTTCGTCCTCGACGACGACAACATCGCGTACTACCCGGAGGCCTTCTCGCCGGGCAGCCGCGAGGTGCTGGGCCGGCTGTTCCCGGACGCGGTGATCGCCACCCGTGAGGACGCCCTCGCCTTCGGTCTGAACTCCGTCTCGGACGGCCGTCACGTCTTCATCGCGCCGCGTGCCGAGGCCCTCGCCGCGCAACTCGACCACCATGGGTACGTCCCCGTCCCCGTCGACCTCTCCGAGTTCCACAAGGCCGGCGGCGGCATCAAGTGCTGCACACAGGAGATCCGTTCATGACCGCTCCCGCCCGTGCGACCGCGCCCGCCGACGCCGGTGCGCGCAGCTCCGAGGAACTGATCCGGGCCGAGGGCCCCGTCCTGGCGCACAACTACCACCCGCTGCCCGTCGTCGTCGCGCACGCCGAGGGCACCTGGGTCGAGGACGTCGAGGGGCGCCGCTACCTCGACATGCTGGCGGGGTACTCGGCACTCAACTTCGGCCACCGCAACCCGGTGCTGATCGAGGCGGCGCACCGCCAGCTCGACCGGCTCACCCTGACCTCGCGGGCCTTCCACAACGACCGGCTCGCCGGATTCGCGGAGTCCCTGGCCGCGTTGACGGGCATGGACATGGTCCTGCCGATGAACACGGGCGCCGAGGCGGTGGAGAGCGCCATCAAGGTGGCCCGCAAGTGGGCGTACGAGGTCAAGGGCGTCGAGCCCGGTTCGGCCACCATCGTGGTCGCGGCCGACAACTTCCACGGCCGGACGACGACGATCGTCAGCTTCTCCACCGACGAGACGGCCCGCTCCGGCTTCGGCCCCTTCACGCCGGGCTTCCGGGTCGTGCCGTACAACGACCTGGCCGCGCTCGAAGCGGCGATCGACGAGACGACGGCCGCGGTGCTGATCGAGCCCGTCCAGGGCGAGGCGGGCGTGATCATCCCGGACGACGGCTATCTCGCCGGCGTCCGCGAGCTCACCCGCCGCACCAACTGTCTGTTCGTCGCGGACGAGATCCAGTCCGGCCTCGGCCGCACCGGCACCACGCTGGCGGTGGAACACGAGTCGGTCGTCCCCGACCTGGTGCTGCTCGGCAAGGCGCTCGGCGGCGGCATCGTGCCCGTCTCCGCGGTCGTGGGCCGCCGTGACGTGCTGAGTGTGCTGCGTCCGGGTGAGCACGGCTCGACGTTCGGCGGCAATCCGCTGGCCGCGGCCGTCGGTTCGGCCGTCGTGGGTCTCCTGGAGACCGGCGAGTACCAGCGACGCGCGGCCGAACTGGGCGTCCTGCTGCGGGACGGGCTGACGGCTCTGGTGGGCCGGGGCGTCGAGGGCTTCCGCTCCCGGGGGCTGTGGGCGGGCGTCGACATCGACCCCTCCATCGGCACGGGCCGGGAGATCAGCCAGGGCCTGATGCGCGAGGGGATCCTGGTCAAGGACACCCACGGCTCGACCATCCGGCTGGCACCCCCGCTCACCATCACGGCGGAGGAACTCCGGTCGGCGCTCGGGTCGCTGGAGAAGGTTCTGACCGAAGGGGTCTGAGCAGGGTTTGGGGCGAAGAGCCCGAGTCGGGGGTCCCGCGGCGCCGGCGCCGCGGGGCCCTCCCGTACTGCCCGCACCCCCACTGACGCACCACGGACCCCTCCCCGTCATGCCCGCACCACGAGAACCGTCCCGGCGAGTACGGGGGCCGAACCCGGACGACCGGCGGCGGGGGCGCGGGCGGGCGCGCGGAAGCGCCCGCCCCCGCGATCACCTGGGCCGGAGTGCGGTGCTCGTCCACCGCTCCGCCCAGGTCTCCGACCAGCACCGGATCTCTCCGCCTGCCAGGGCCGCCACATGCAGGTTCCCGTCGGTCCCGGCGTGCAGGCCGACCATGCGCGCCGGTCCGGTGTGGAGAACGTGCTCGTTGTCCTTGCCCGCAGCCGCCGCGGTCTCGATCGCCACGGCCAGGCCCTGCGGCCCTGCGGTGGCGCGGGCGACGCCGTGCCGGATGCCGCGCAGCGCGGTATGGCTCCCCGGCCGTCCGGAGGCGTCGGTCTCGTCCCACGGTGCCCCCGAGCGGTGCCTGCTCAGGCTGTACCAGGTGCCGTCGGCCGTGCACAGTCCGGCCTCCAGCTCGCCCCAACTGCGGTTGAGCCCGATCGTCCCGCGGACCGCCGCTCCCGCGCGGACCGCCGCCCACTCCGGGGCGGCGCCCGGGACGGCGGGCCAGGTGCAGTGGGTGACCCGGCCGGGCTCGGCGACCAGGACGGCGGCCCGGCCGTCGGCGTCCCAGGCAGCCGCAAGCACCCGTGAACCGGGCGCGGCCCGCAGCACCTCCTGTGTAGGCGGGGAGCCGTCGGGGCACAGCCGCACCCGCAGGATGCCCTCCGGCTGGGCCGTCCAGAGGAGGACCTCTCCGCGCGGCGAGACCAGTACCGCCAGGCCGCGGGCATTGCCCGCCGGGACCTGCCACCCGCGGTCCCGCCGGGCGATCCTCAGCGTTCCGTCCGCGTCCACGGCCGCCACCACCAGCTCGCCCCGCGCGTCCCTGGCCAGTGCCAGGTCACGGACGTCCCGGGGGCCCTTCTCGCGCGGCGGTACCCAGTCCGCCGCCGGGTCGGCCTCCCGTTCGACGGGGCTTGCGGCGGTGTACCAGTTCAACCCTCGGTCGCCGCCGGTGACCACCACCGGACGCCCGAGGACGTCGGTCGACAGCGCCAGGCAGCGCTGTCCGGGATCGGGCCCGGCGGCTACGCGTGCGCACAGTTCCTCAGCCCAGGGCAGCAGCGGGCTGGGACGCCGCCACGGTTCCGCGTCGAGCGCACGCATGAGGCAGTCCACGACCTCGTCGGAGTATCCGGCCGCGGAGAGCTGTTCCGGTGCGTCGGCCGCGACGGCCGCCACACTGTCGTACAGCGGCTGCTGGGGCAGCAGCAGCACGCGAGCCAGTACGCCGACGGCGAGGCAGTCCTTGTGGATGCTGGGCTGTTCACCCCGGATCTCCTCGTCGAGCGAGGCGTACCCCGGCGTGCCGACCAGGACACTGATGCCCGCCGACCTCCTCTTGAGGAAGGTCAGGTCGATCAGCGTGGGGTTCCCGGCCCCGTCCACCAGGACGTTCCCGCCCGAGATGTCGCGGTGCACCCAGTCGGCGCGGTGCAGGTCGTCGATGATCCTGCTGAGCCGGACCAGGACCCGCAGCCGCTCGGCGGGCGGGGCCATGCTGGTCCGGGCCCACTCGTCCAGCGGACGGGCGTCCTTCTGCCAGGGCCCGATCAGATACACCCCGCCGGGCTCACCCTGCGCCCCTTCCGGATGCGGAAGAACACCCTCCATGTACTGGGACCGGACCAGTCCCGCCAACTGGATCTCGTTCGCGGCGTACACGCTGTCTCTCCAGCGGTTGCGCCAGACCGTCAGCGCCTCCGGTGACGACAGCGCGTCGGCCCGGAGGATCTTGACGGCGTGCCATGTGGGGTTGCCGTCACGTTCCTTGCGACGGGCTCTCCACAACTCGCCCTCGCCGCCGCGGTGGATGAACTGCTCCAGCCGGAACTCGTCCGGACAACCCGGGTCGCCGAGGGTGTGCCCCGGCTCCCAGAGCGTCGTCCTGTCGTTCACGCGCCCGCCCGGTAGAGGAAGTCGAACACGGGCGCCGCGGCAGGCGTGGGTGCGGGCTCGGCGGCCGCCGGCGACGAGGGACGCGGGCCGGAGTCGCTGTCCGTGACCGGCGTGGCCCAGCCGTCCTCGAAGCCGTCGTCGTACGTGTCCCCGAAACCGTCCCCGTCCGCGCCCGAGGAGTTGCCGTCGTACGAACGCCACGCGTCGTCGTACGAGCCCGCGCGTCCCTCCCGGGGTCCGTCCCCGGCCGCGGCCACGGGTACCGGCTCCACGGCCCGCGGCGAAACGTGACGCGGGTGGACGCCCGGGGCGTCCTCGGTGGGCAGGCTCGCCCAGGCGGCCTGCCGCGCGACCGCGACCGCGGCGCGGGAATCCGGCAGGGTCGGTGTCCGGCCGTCGTCGGCCCGGACGCCGTCCGCCGCCAGGCGGGCCGGTGCCGCCTGAACGGCGGCCACCGCCGGGTGACCGGGCTCGAACCGCACCGGTGCTCCGGCCAGCCGCCCGGCCAGTTCCTCCAGGCGCTCCGCGAGCCGGGTCACCTGCTCCAACCGCCACGCGGAGTCGCCGACCTGCTCCTTGGTGCCCTCGGCCACACCGTCCAGGCAGCGCTTCAGGGCTTCGAGGACGGGCCGGAGATCCCGCGGCACGTCGTCCCGGCACTGGGGTGCGAACCCCTGGGTGATGTCGGGGATGAAGTTGCGCTGCCCCAGCGCCTTGTCGCCCTGGCCTATCGCACGGCTGACGGCCACAGAGATGCCGCCCATCTCGAACAGGGCGTGCCCCAGGACCCGTTCGGCCTCCCCGTTCGCCCGGTGAGCCTCCTCGACGATCCGGCCCGCCATGTCCTCCATCGCGCCGGCCGCGGCAGGCCCGGTGGGCGTGCCCGCGCCCGTCGCGCTTCCCCGCCGCTCCCCCAGTTCGCGCAGCGTCTCGGCGGCCTCCCGGGACAGGGCCCCGCCGATCGCCGCACTCCCCGACAGGGTGACCCGGCGAGACGTGCCGGCGCCCAGTTCGGCGAACTCACGCATGAGTACGTCAAGTCCGCCGATCGCTGCGGCGTCGCCACCGCCGACCCGGGACAGCTCGTCCAGCAGCAGGTGGTCCGGGGACAGTCCCTGACCGTTGACGTTCCGCGGGTCCTCGGCCAGCCATGCGCGGTACAGGTCGGGTGTGCTGATGCCCACCGCGTGGACCCGTATCCCGCTGTCGCGGTACAGGTGCTCCATGAGGCTCACCGGCTCCTGCAACGCCTGCACCACCTCACCGAGCGACTGGTCTCCCTTGGAGCGCCAGTCGCCTCCGTCGCTGACCAGGACGATCCGCTTCTCGTTGCCCGGTTTCCCGTGCGTGCGCAGCAGGTTGCCCGCCTCGTGCAAGGCGGTGCCGATGTCGGTGCTCGCCCGCCGCACCGGGGCGATCGCTTCGACGGCCGACTCGAACTCGGCCGCCAGCGACGCCGGGGAATCCGCGTCGAACTCCGTCATGCCGCCACCGCGCGGGAAGACGTGCCGGGTGCTGTGGGTGAACTCCATCAGGGCGATCCTGGAGGTCCGGCCGCGCAGCCGCCGCCGTTCGTCCACCAGGTGGTGCAGCGACTCCCGCAGAGCCTGCGCCCGCTCCTTCTTGGGCAGCCGGTGGCCCGGAGGTGCCGACAAGTACCGCGAGGCCTGCAGCCCGTACGGCCCGGTCTCGGCGTACTCACCGGCGGAGGGGATGTCGGGCACCATCATCGAACCGCTGCAGTCGGCCAGCACCACCATGTCCACTCCGCCACGGGCGCCGGAGACGAACAGTTCCACTTCGGTGTCCTGGCGGAACTCGGCCAGCACATCGCGCTGCTGCAGGCCGTCCAGGTGGCTGACCCGGTAGGGCAGTTCACCGGCGTTGAGCCACAGCTCGTCGTCGTGGGCCGGGACCCACAGCAGGCGGCCGGGGAGCCCGGCGTCGGACAGAGCACGCGCCGCCTCGTCGGCGGACGCCTCGGAGGCGGACTCCAGGCGCACCCCGCGCAGCGGGACCGTGAGCGGCCGCGCGACTCTCCAACGGGAGACGCCTCCGGCGTCCTCGATCCCGGCCTCCGCCGCGAATTCGGCGCCGATGGCCACCACGCCGGCGGGTACCTCCACGACCGGCACCAGCCGTACCGCGAAACGGAGTTCGTCCCCCGCGGACTCCAGCGTCAGCAGCGCCGGCAGGCCCGCCGTCGGGACGTCACCGGGCAGGTCGGCCGGGTGCACGCCGAGCCGCTGCCCCTGGACGGGGCCGCCGTCGGTCACCTGGATCAGCCGATGGGTCTCCCCGTTCGGCAACGACACGTTCATCGCCTTCCCTCGTGATCGTCGCTCTTGCCGCCCGCCAGCATGATGTCCACTCCCAGTTGCCCGGCGTAGGACTTGAGGTGGACGCCTCCCTTGCCGATGAACCGGCCCCGGTGCTTGTCGGGGACCAGAAGCCACAGCCGCGCCGGACGGGCCTGGTTCTTCCCTTCGAAGGCCGGCTTGTACTCCTCCAGCCGGATGTCCAGCGCCATCTGACGGCCGTTCACGGGGTCCTTGGCGACCATCAACTGCCGTAGCCGCTCGACCAGTCGCTCGCCCGCGACCACGGTCTCCAGCAGGACGCGGAGTTCGCGGTCCCAGTCAGTGCCCGCCCGGTCCAGAAGACCCTTGCGCAGGTCCTGCGCTCGACCGCCGTCCGCCCGGGAGCCCACCGAGGCCAGCAGTGCGCGGATGCGGACGTAGTCGACGGCCAGTTCGCGATGACCGCAGTTGCGCAGGGTGTGCCCGAAGGCTCTGAGCGTGGGCATCCGGACACGGCGTCTGCGGACCGCGCCCGCGCAGATCTGGTGGACCAGTTCCTCCGCGGGCCGCCCCTGGACTCCGCCGTGCGCACGGCACAGCCCGAGGCCCACTTCCTCCGGGCCGAACACCTGCCACCGCTTGGCATGGCGGGTGCATGCCTGGTGTCCGCACGGACGGCCGTCGGGGCCCTGCCAGTCACAGCTCACCATGCCCACGGCCGAGCAACCGGGCTCCTCGCAGCGGGGGAAGGCGAGCTTGAAGCAGTCGGGGCAGTAGGCGGTGCCGGGGTCCTGCGGATGTGCCGTCGCGTGCCGGGCGCACCACGCCTCGCGCGAACGGCACCGGGCGCCCGCGCACCAGAAGGACGCAGGATCGCCGCACCGACAGGACGGCCGGTGGTCCGGGCAGGTCGCGGTGAGCGCGCCCGGCATCAGGACGGTGTGGTCGCCGCAGATACGCCCGGGGCCGCCGTCGGCCGCGCAGTCGGCGCACCGCAGGGCTCCGCGTTCGGCGGGGCGTCCCTCCCGTTCGCAGACCGCGCAGCGGTCGGCGGGCGTGGGTGCCTCGCGGACAGCGACCAGGTTGACGGTGGTCCGCGGAGTCACCACGTCCACCGCCGGGTCGAGACGGACGATCTCCAGCCTGACGACTCCCTGGGCGGCCTCGAAGGTGTGGACCGGGACACCGGCCAGGGTCCGGCCGTGGAGGCCGGGTTCGAGGGCGTTCCAGAGGGCGCCCAGTTCCTCGGGACCGTGCAGGGGCACGCCCCACCCGGTCAGGTCGAGGACGGCCTCGACCTGTGCCGTCGGCGCCTGGCTCATCGGGGGTCCCTCCGTTCGTCGCCGCCGCCGGAGGAACCGGGGCGCTTGCCGTGCTGCTGCTTGCCTTCGTACCGGCGGCCGTTGCGGGGCGGACCCTGCCGCGGACGCCCAGCGCTCCGGTTGCCGCCCTTGCCGGTGCCGGATCCACCGCGGGCGTCTCTGGCGCCGTCTCTTCCGCCGCCGTCGCTTCTGCCGGCGTCGCTGCCGCCGCCGTCGGGGCGCCTGCCGGAGCGCCGCGGGGCGGCAGCCCTTTCACCGGGGGTGTCGGGGGTATCCGCGGGGGCGGTCCCGTCGCGGAGCATCCGGTCCCAGTCGTCCAGCAGCAGCCGCAACCGGCCGGGCGAGGTCCGCTCCAGCCTGTCGAACACCCCGCCGCCGGGCCGGGGGTCGCACAGCGCCTGCTCGGCCTGGGCGGCCAGACCGGCACGGTCGTGCGCCGCCCGGTTCAGCAGGTCCTGAGCCCGCAGGCCGTACAGGCCCAGGTCCGGGAGGTCCAGCGGGGCCAGCAGGGGCAGGAGTTCACGTGCTGTCGCGTCCAGCAGGGACAGTTCGGGCAGCAGGTCCCTGAGCAGCCGCCGCCCGGCCTCGCGGGCCGACAGCGTCGTGGAGGGCCCCTTGCCCGTCCGCCTCTCGGTCGGGACGAACCGGGCGCGCATACCGTGCACCACGGCACGGGTTCGGTTGACGTCGATGACGTCCTGGGGGACGAACCGCTCCCGCCGGCCGCGGGTGACCATCCGCCGGGCCCGCAGGACGAGGGCGTCCAGGAGCAGCGCCTGGGCCCGGGTGTCGGCGAGCGCGACCTGCGCGTCCACGCAGCGGACGGCCACCTCCGCCGGACTGCCCGGTGTCGCGGGCACCGGAGCCACGTCCATCCGCAGCAGGTCGGATATGCCGTCGGTGCGCCGCAGTTCGGCCCGGAAGTGATGGAGGTAGCGGGTGTCCGCCGAGGCCAGGAAACGGGTCGCCAGATGCTCCCGGGACTCGATCAGACGGCGTGAGCCGGCCCGGTCCGGCGGACCGCCGACACGGGCCCGGCCGGTCAGCGCGATCAGGGTGGGACTGTGTCTGCGCAACAGGTTGACGAGTACCGCCTGTTCGGCGTCGTCCAGGGTGCGCAGCCCGTGCCCGTCGCCCGCCAGCGGCGCACGCGGGGCGGCGGAATCGGGCTGCACGCCCGGGGCGAGGAGCATGCCGCGCTGGGAGTGGGCGGCGCGGGCCAGGGACCCCATCACCTCGGCGAGGTGGCCGAAGACCTGCTCACGGGCGGCGGGAGTGCCCAGCCAGGCCCCGTCGAGCCGGACGGTCAGCAGGCCCGGGACCGTGTCGTGCGGGCGGACCTCCGTCACCGGAACGAACTCCGGCGTAGCGGGCAGCCGGATCTCGCGGAGCGCGGCACCGGTGTCCGCGCCGGCCATGAGGACCGTTTTGACGAGCGAGTGCCTGGTCGGCCCCACCCGGGTCAGACTCACCAGCATGTGAACCGTCATCCCAAGGTCGTGGAGGAGTGGAGAAGAGGAAGAGGAACGGAGAAGCGGTTACGACTTCGGGGCCGCCGCCCCTGACCGGCGGTTCCGAACCGGCGGCCCCGAGCCGGTGCGGCCCGGTGCAGACGCCGCGCTTCGGGCCGGCCCGGCCGGGAACCGGTGCCACCCGGTTCCGACTTCTGCACCGGACACGTACGCCCCGGGCCAGTACAGCCCCGGACATGTACGACCCGAGAGGCCGGTGCCGCTCCGCGACCGTCGCGCTCCGGAACCGGCGCGGCCCCGGGCGCGTACGTCCGATTCGGTGGGACCTCGAACCGATGCGGTGCGGCCGGCGCGACCCGAGCCTCTCGAGCCCGAACCCTTTGGCCGCGACAGGTGAGGCCCTGAACCATGCCCGGTCGCCGGCGTCAGCCGAGCATGGTCAGCCCGCCGCCCGTACTGCCCAGTCGGGGCTGGACCTGCTGCTCGTCGGAGAAGAAGCGCTGTCCGGACAGGCGCAGGGTGACCACGTCCGCCAGGACGAGGCGGTCCTGCTCGCGGATGACGACCGGCTCGCCGGGGCCCAGCGGGCGTCGGGTGCCCTTGCGTACCAGCACGGTGCCGTTGCCGGACTCCAGATCCGCGGCGGTGACCCGGGAGCCCTCCGGGGTCCTCTCCACGGCGAGCAGAAGGTGGCGGCGGCTGAGCCGGGTGATCCGGTCGGGGGGATCCAGCTCGTCGGCGGCCAGGTTGATGCCGTGACGAAGAGCGCCGCGGCCCAGTTCCAGGGCGTCGTCCTCACCGACGGGGAAGCGCAGGAGCTCGCGTCCCGTCTCGGAGTCCTCGACGACGAAGGAGCGGGGACGGCTGCGCGGCCCCGCGTTCTCCACACGTGCCGAACAGCCGCCGCACTGCGGCTGCCCGGTCCGGCTCAGCACCGGCCAATCGTGGAGTCTCTCCGGCCAGTAACGGGCCTTGAGACATGCCGGGTTGACGCATCTCCAGTGGCTGGCCAGCACGACCTTGTGCCCGGGGTCACGGGGGTCGAGCTTCTGTTCCCACTTCAGGGTCTTGTCCTCGATCGCCCTGGTCACCACCTGCGCCGCGAGCGGGCGGATGCCGCTGGAGCGGAAGCGGACGACTCCGTCACGAGTCTCCCAGGACAGGAACCGCTCCGGGCTGTGCTCGATCCACGGATGCGCCCGGCGCAGGTCCACGAACCGGTCCATGCTGACGACGTGCCAGCCGTGCCGCTGGGCCAGGCCCAGCAGGACCGGGTCTGCGGTCGGGACGAGACGGATCTCGCCGTCACGTTCCATGCGTTCCAGGGACGCCCGCTCGTCGGAACGCAACAGGCGCCGCAACGAGTTGTCGGCGACCAGCCGCAGCGGGGTGCCGGCCCCGTACTCCCGATGCCAGGCGTCCCGTATCAGGAAGAGCCGCTTCAGGAACGGGACATGACGGCCCACCGGAGTCAACCGGTCCGACCAGCAGACGTTGGACACGTCCACCACTCCGCCCGCGACCTTCATCGTGACGCCTCCCGCCTCCGTCGAAACTGCCGGATCCTCCGCAGAACAGGCCGCACATACAACTGTTGACGGCCACGCACGATGGAAGACACGAAATCTCCACGAGATCCGCGCAAGGGTGTTGGGTACATTAATCATGGTGATCAAGCCGCGCAAGACCCTTCCTGACTTGTCGTCATCACCTCTGACCTGCGAAGCCTTTCGATGAGACGGCTCTTGATCAACGGGCCCGAAGGGTTGATCATGCTCCGACCGACACAGTCCAGGGAGGGGCGCAGTGAGCGGGATCGACATCTTGTGTGAACACAGTGCGGACACGTCGTGTCCGGCGTGCGAGGCGGCGGTGAAGCTCGGCGTGGCCGAGGCGCGCCGGGAGAACCGGGCCCAGGCGGAGTGGGAACGCACCCTGCGGCAGTGGGAGGAGGTCTCCGAGCAGGCAGCCGAGGCCACGCGACGTGAACGCGGGTCCTGGGACACGGCCGAGTCGGAGGTGCGCCGCGAACACGCCCGCCGGTTCGGGTGGAACCTCCTGTGGCGCCTGCTCGCCATCCTGCTGAGCCTGCAACTGCTGGCTTCGTCCTGGATGACCGTGCCGGCGGCGATCGCGTCCCTGGCCGGAGGGGTGGCCCTGGCGCTCTACCGGGCCTCCAGGCGGCGCTCGGCTCCACACCCGCCGGACGGATCGCCGCTGGCGGAGCGGGCACGCGCGGGTGGTCCGTGGCGCGCGCTGCCGCGGGCGCTGCTCCAGATACCCGCGATCGGCGCGGCCACCTGCGTGGTGGCGGTGGTGATGGCGATCGGCGGCGGGCTCGACACCGGCATGGAAGGCCCGGCGGACATCGTCTTCATCGCCCTCTTCACCGGTGCCCTGATCTGGGCCACCGGTTTCCGCCGGGTTCCGATGGAGGAGTCCTTCGGTCGGCGACTCGAGGACCACACGGAGGTCCAGGCGCGCCTCGACTCCGCGAAGCACAAGCGGTTCGGGTACGCGCTCTACAACGACCTGGCGCCGGCGTCCGAACGGCTGACCGCGAGGAGGGACGAACTCGCCCGTCTCGCCGGTGCGCAGGCCACCGGTCACGACTCCCTGGAGGCCGTGCGCCTCGATCTGCTGGAGCGTCGCAGGGCCGCCGCCGCCGAACGGGCCTCGCTGCTCGACGAGGTGCGCGAGAAGGTGGCCGAGCAGCGCGTGGCCGACGGGCGGCCCCTGCTCGACGCGTTCGCGGCGCAGTTGTCCGGGCACATCGCCTGGGGGTCGGTAGGACAGTGGAGCCGGGCCCCCTGGTACGAGGCGCTGCCCGGCGCCGCGGACGATCTCGACAACGCCGTGCGGGTGTTCACCTCGGACCTGCTGTCCTCGACGTCAGCGGGCATGCTGCCGGACGGCCCGCACCCCACGGTGGAGATCACGGACGACTCGGGTTCGGGACGGGTCATCACGGTGGTCGCGCTGCGAGGCAAGGCGCTGTACTTGTGCCACCCCTGCCCCAAATGCGATCTGCCGATGCTCGGCGACAAGAGCCTGACCACGGCGGCCTCCCTGCTGGAAGCGGCCAACCTGCCGCTGCGGCACACCTGTGCGGCCGCGCCGCAGGCGGCCGGTGTCATCGGGACACGATGACAACACGCCGACCGGGCGGACGGGCGCGGCTCCGGTCGACTCCTGGGGCTCTTGGGAAAGTGCTGGCGCAAGGGGTCGGATACCGGCCAAGAGGCCACAGAGAGTGACATCACGATGGTTACGCCCGGCGACGGCCGCGCCTACACTGATCGCTCCCCGGGGAAGACGAGGAGTGCCCCAAGTGTTTTATCACGTGCTCAAATATGTGCTTCTGGGTCCGCTGCTGAGAGTGACCTTCCGGCCTCGGATCGAGGGCCTTGAACACGTACCGTCGTCGGGCCGGGCCATCGTCGCCGGCAACCACCTGTCCTTCGCGGACCACTTCCTGATGCCGGCGATCCTGAAGCGCCGGATCACCTTCCTGGCGAAGGCCGAGTACTTCACCGGGCCCGGCATCAAGGGACGACTGACGGCCGCGTTCTTCCGCAGCATCGGGCAGATTCCGGTGGACCGCTCCGGCAAGGAGGCCGGGCAGGCGGCGATCCGCGAGGGGCTCGGCGTGCTGACCAAGGACGAGCTGCTCGGGATCTACCCCGAGGGCACGCGCTCGCACGACGGCCGCCTCTACAAGGGCAAGGTCGGCGTCGCCGTGATGGCCCTGCGGGCCGAGGCCCCGGTCGTCCCGTGCGCGATGATCGGCACCTTCGAGGCCCAGCCGCCGGGCCGGAAGCTGCCGCGGATCCACCCCGTGGTGATCCGGTTCGGCAAGCCCCTCGACTTCTCGCGCTACGCCGGGATGGAGGGCGAGAAGGCCGTGCTGCGGGCCATCACCGACGAGATCATGTACGCCATCCTGGCCCTCTCCGAGCAGGAGTACGTCGACCGGTACGCGGCCGAGGTCAAGGCGGAGGAAGCGGCACAGAAGGCCGAGGCGGGCCGCAAGTTCCGCCGCATGCCGCTGAGTTGACGCTGCCGGAGCCGGCGCGCGGGGCGCCGGGCACGGCGAAGGGGGCGGCCGGGATTCCGGCCGCCCCCTCGTGCTGTCGGGACTACGGCTGCGGCGTGGCGTGCGGCGTGCACGTCACGTCGGCGGCGTCCGTCTTGCCGGTGAGCAGGTAGGAGTCCACCCGCCCGTTGATGCACGGGTTGACCAGTCCGGTCACACCGTGCGAGCCCGCGCCCTGCTCGGTGATGAGGCGGGAGCCCTTGAACCGCTTGTGCAGTTCGACGGCGCCGGCGTACGGCGTGGCGGCGTCATTGGTGGACTGGACGATGAGGACGGCGGGCAGGCCCTTACCGGTCTTCACCTCCACCGGGGTCTGCTGCTTGACCGGCCAGGTGGCGCACGGAAGGTTCATCCACGCGTTGGCCCAGGTCATGAACGGGTACTGGGCGTTGAGCCGCGTGTTGTCCCGGTCCCACTTCCGCCAGCTCGTGGGCCACTGCGCGTCGGTGCACTCGACGGCCGTGTACACGGCGTTCCCGTTCTCCGAGGAGATGTTGCCCGCCGTGTCCGACAGGTCGGGGGACGCGGCGTCGACGAGCGCCTGGGTGTCACCGGCGACGTACTTGCTGAACACCGAGGCGGTCGGCACCCACGAGGAATCGTAGTACGGGGCGCTCTGGAAGAAGGAGATCAGCTCGGCGGGGCCGACGACGCCGCCCAGCGGGGCCTTCTTCGCGGTGGCGCGCAGCTTCAGCCACTGGTCCTGCACCTTGGCGCGGGTGTCGCCGAGGTGGAAGGCCGCGTCGTTCTTGGCGACCCAGTCCTCCCAGTCCTTCCAGCGGCCCTCGAAGGCGATGTCCTGCTCCAGGTTGGCCTGGTACCAGATGTTCTCGCGCGACGGGTTGACGACGCTGTCGACGATCATGCGGCGCACGTGGCCCGGGAAGAGCGTGCCGTAGACGGCTCCCAGGTAGGTGCCGTACGAGACGCCGAGGTAGTTGAGCTTCTTCTCACCGAGCGCGGCCCGGATGACGTCGAGGTCGCGTGCCGTGTTGGGCGTGGTCATCTGCGCCAGCACGGCCTTGCCGCTGCGCTCGGCGCAGCCGTCGGCGTACTCCGCGGCCAGCTTGCGCTGGGCCCGCTTGTCGGCCTCGGAGTCCGGGACCGGGTCCGCCTTGGGCGCCTTGACGAACTCCTGCGGGTCGATGCAGGAGATGGGCGCCGAGTGGCCGACTCCGCGCGGGTCGAAGCCCACGAAGTCGTACGCCTTGGCGGTGTTCACCCACAGCGGGGCCTTGGTGGTGACACGGCGCGGGAAGCGCATGCCGGAACCGCCGGGGCCGCCCGGGTTGTAGACGAGCGCTCCCTGGCGCTCCTCCTTGGTACCGGTGTTCCCGATGCGGTCCACGGCCAGCTTGAGCTGCTTGCCGTAGGGGTGGGCGTAGTCCAGCGGCACGCTCACCCAGCCGCACTGGATCGGCTTCTCGAAGCCCCAGTCGGCCGGGCAGTCCTGCCAGTCGATCCCGGCCTTGGCGGCCCGCTCGGCGGCCACGGCCGCGCCGTGCTGCTCGCGGCTCTGCCCGTAGTCGTGGCCGTGCCGCGAGTCGGCGGTGGCCGACGGCGCCGCGACGGCCCCGGCTATCAGGGTCGCCGTGACGAGCACACCGGCCGAACCCAGTGCCGCCACGCGCTTTGTCGGTCTCTTGGACCTCAAGTGTGACCTCCCCGTACATGATTGCGATTGGTACGGGGATCCTTTCGGCTGTGAGGTCCCTGGGAACAGACGCGACCGGTGTTCTTTACCAATCCGATAGCCGGTACGGCATGTTCCGGTGAGCGGTCGGCACGACGTGAACAACTCTTCCGGGCAACACAATTGACGTCACGTCAATTCACGCAACGCCTCGTCCAGCACCCGTCTCAGCAGTAGCGCGTCGGGGGCCAGCGCCGTCACGAGCACGGCGGGTCCGGCGAGCGGGGTGAGCGCGGCGTACTCCCCGAGCGGTCGTGCCGCCGGCGGGTGCTTCTCGAACTCCGGTCTTACGATCACCAGTTGGCCGAGTGCCCGATGCCCCGCGAGGACGGCGGGCCCGTCCCAGCCCCCGGGCGCGCCGGGGCCGCACGCCACCTCCTGGTCGAGCAGGGCCCGTCCGTCGCATCGCACGGTGAGACGGCTGGTCAGCCGCCCGGGGTCCTCGCCCACGCGCCCGAGCACCTGCTCCTCACGCAGGACGAGCCGGGCACCGCCCCGCAGTTCGATGCGCGAGGAGACGGACAGGTCGCTGCCGCCGGCCGAGATCAACTGCTCGGGCAGCCACCACAGTTCACCTCCGTCGGCGACGTCGAGGCGCATGTCGTAGCGGGCCTCCCCCTTGGCCTGTCCGGGCAGCGCGATGGTGGCGGCGGCCGAGCCGACCCGCAGACGCGCGCCCGGACCGACCCGGGCCTCGACGGCGAGGTGATCGCCGCCGAGCGGTCCGCTCATCGCCCCGACGAGCATCACGCGCGTCTCCGGCCCACCGCTTCGGACCCGGCGCAGGGCGAGCGGCCCCTCTCCCTCCAGCACGGGCAGCGAGGTCCCGCCGCGGCCGTCGTCCCTGGCCTCGATCCGCGCGGTGGCGCGGACTCCCGCCGTCGTCACGCGGTCCACTCCGCGAGCCGTTCCCGCACCCAGTCGGCGACCGCGGTGACGCCGGCCTCCGTGCGCAACGACTGGAAGACCACGGGAAGTCCGTCCCGCTGCGCCTTGGCGTCGGCCGCCATCCGTCCGAGGTCGGAGCCCACGTACGGCGCCAGGTCGGTCTTGTTCACGACGAGCAGGTCGGCCGTCGTGACTCCGGGTCCGCCCTTGCGGGGGATGTCGTCCCCGCCCGCGACGTCGATCACGAAGATCTGGGCGTCGACGAGGCCCTTGGAGAAGGTCGCGGTGAGGTTGTCGCCGCCGGACTCCACGAGGATCAGATCCAGCGGGCCGATCTCGTCCTCCAGGTCCTCGACCGCTTCGAGGTTGGCGGAGATGTCGTCCCGGATCGCGGTGTGCGGACAGGCGCCGGTCTCGACGGCGGTGATTCGTTCGGGGGGCAGTACCGCCTCCCGCAGCAGGAACTCGGCGTCCTCACGGGTGTAGATGTCGTTGGTGACGACGGCGAGGGACAGTTCGTCGCGCAGCGCCCGGCAGAGCGCGGCGACGGTCGCCGTCTTCCCGGAGCCGACGGGGCCGCCGAGCCCGATGCGCAGGGCACGCCGCCTGCCGTCGGGCCTACGGGCGTCGGCGCTGACGGCGGACGGTCCGTGGTGAGTGTGATCGAGATGCACGGTGCGACTCCAACTTCGTCGGGCTGGGGGGAATCGAGTTCGGGGAGCGGACCGCCGACGGCCGCTCGGGGAGCCGGGCGGTCGGGCGACCGGCCACCCGTCGACGGCCTGACCTGCGGACCGGCGGACCGGTTGCCGGCTGACCGGGTGACTGGCTGACCGGCTGACGCCACCGGTCGGCCGATGCGGCGTTCTCGGGCTTCCGGCGGTCAGGGGAGGTGCCCGGCGGCCGGAGAACGTGGTCGCCGGAGAGCGTGCGGCCGTCAGGACGCGAACAGTCGTACCGGCCAGGCCGCGTGCGCCTCCGCGCCGATCTCCAGCAGCGGTGCCGACGCCGCGGGAAGCGCCTCGACCCCGTCGTCGAGGACCCGCCGCGCCGCACTCGCCGCCGCGTGGGCGACGACGTCCAGTTCCGGCGCGAGCCGGGCCAGCGCGGCCGTCGCGTCGAACGGGTCGAGGCTCAGCAACCGCACCGTCGCCGACGCGGGCCCGCTGACGCACTCGTACGCGGAGCAGTACGCGGCGTCCTCGGGCCCGAGACCGGCGGCCCGCGCGGTCACCCCCAGCACGACCGGCTGATGGGCACCCTTGGGGAACTCCCGCGCCAGCGCGTCGAGTTCGGGGGACGGCCAGGTCGCCCTCGCGGCCCGCAGGAGCTGCCGGCCCAGACGGCGCGCCGCGACCCGCAGGGCGAGCGAGGGTGTGCGGGCGTCGGCGGCCGCGTCCAGGGCCACCGGATCGACCCCGAGCGCGCCCGCCGCGGCCAGCGCGGCCGAGACGAGTCCGCTCGTGTGCAGCCGGCCTCGGCAGAAGTCCTCCAGGCTCGCCGCTCCGGTGATCCGCCCGGCCTTGACCGCGGCCTCGGCCCCGCCGGAGTGCGCGTGCCCTCCGGCGGGGAAGCGCCCGTCGGCCAGGACGAGAAGTGCTGCCCTGGACATCAGAAGAGGAAGTAACGCTGGGCCATGGGCAGTTCGGCGGCCGGAGTCGCCTCGACGAGCTCCCCGTCGATGTGCACGGCGAAGCTGTCGGGGTCGATCCGCACGTCGGGCCGGGCAGCGTTCTCCCGCATGTCGGCCTTGGTCACCGCCCGCGTGGACTCGATGGCGACGAACCGCTTGCCCAGCGAGAGCCGTTCCGGCAGTCCGTCCTCGATGGCCAGCGGTGCCACGAAGTTGAACGAGTTCGCGGCGGGAGCCCGCCCGATCGCCCCGAACATCGGCCGGGGCAGCACCGGTTGCGGGGTCGGGATGGAGGCGTTGGCGTCGCCCATCTGCGCGTACGCGATCTGCCCGCCCTTGACGACGAGATGCGGTTTGACCCCGAAGAACGCCGGCTCCCACAGGACCAGGTCGGCGAGCTTGCCGGTCTCCACCGAGCCGATCTCGCGGGCGAGTCCCTGCGCGAGCGCCGGGTTGATGGTGTATTTGGCGACATAGCGACGTACCCGATGGTTGTCGGCACGGCCGTCGCCCGGCAGGGCGCCCCGGCGTCGCTTCATCACGTGGGCCGTCTGCCAGGTCCGCATGATCACCTCGCCGACGCGGCCCATGGCCTGGGAGTCGGAGGAGATGATCGAGATGGCCCCGAGGTCGTGGAGTATGTCCTCGGCCCCGATGGTGGACGGCCGGATGCGGGACTCGGCGAAGGCCAGGTCCTCGGGCACCGCGGGGTTCAGGTGGTGGCAGACCATCAGCATGTCGAGGTGTTCCTCGGCCGTGTTGACGGTGTAGGGCCGGGTCGGGTTGGTCGAGCTGGGCAGGACGTACGGCTCGGAGACCACGGTCATGATGTCCGGCGCGTGCCCGCCGCCCGCGCCCTCCGTGTGGTATGCGTGGATTCCGCGTCCGGCGATGGCGGCGAGGGTGTCGGCGACGAACCCGGCTTCGTTCAGGGTGTCGGTGTGGATGGCGACCTGGATGCCGGTGCGGTCGGCGACGGTGAGCGCGGCGTCGATCGCGGCGGGTGTCGAGCCCCAGTCCTCGTGGATCTTCAGCCCGAGCGCGCCGCCGCGGATCTGCGAGAGCATCGCCTCGTGGGAGACGGTGTTGCCCTTGCCGAGCAGACCGAAGTTGACCGGATACCCCTCCATCGCCTCCAGCATCCGCGCCAGATGCCAGGGGCCGGGGGTGACGGTGGTCGCCTTGGAGCCCTCGGCGGGACCCGTGCCACCGCCGACGAGCGTCGTGATGCCGGAGGCGAGGGCCTCGTCGGCGATCTGCGGACAGATCAGATGGACGTGGGCGTCGATGGCGCCCGCGGTCATGATCCGTCCGTTGCCCGCGATGATCTCGGTCTCGGGTCCGATCACCAGGTCGGGATGGACGCCGTCCATGGTGTCGGGGTTGCCGGCCTTGCCGATGCCGGAGATGCGGCCGTCGCGGATGCCGACGTCGGCCTTGACGATCCCCCAGTGGTCGACGATCACGACGCCGGTGACGACGGTGTCCGGGGTGCCGTCGGCGCGCGTGGCGCGTGACTGGCCCATGGATTCCCGGATGACCTTGCCCCCGCCGAACACCGCCTCGTCACCGGCGAGGCCGGGCCCGCCCGAGCGGTCCTCCTCGATCTCGATCAGCAGGTCCGTGTCGGCGAGGCGGATGCGGTCGCCGGTGGTCGGACCGAACAGATCGGCGTACGCGGCACGCGAGATCTCAGGCATCGAGGGCACCTCCGGTCTCCCCGCGCAGTCCGGGCACCACGCGGGCGCCGGCGAGCGGGACGAGTTCGACCTCGACCGGGATCCCGGGCTCGAAGCGCACGGCGGTCCCGGCGGCGACGTTGAGCCGCTTGCCGCGGGCGGCCGCGCGGTCGAAGTCCAGACCGGGATTGGCCTCGGCGAAGTGGTAGTGGGAACCGACCTGGACGGGGCGGTCGGCGGCGTTGAGGACGGTCAGCCGGGTGGTCTCACGCCCCTCGTTGAACACGACGGGTCCGTCGGCGAACAGGAACTCTCCGGGAATCACGGCGCTCCCCTCCGTCAGACGATCGGGTCGTGGACGGTGACGAGCTTGGTGCCGTCCGGGAAGGTGGCCTCGACCTGGACGTCGTGGATCATCTCGGGGATGCCCGTCATGACGTCGTCCCGGGTGAGGATCTTGCGCCCGGAGGACATCAGTTCGGCGACGGTACGGCCGTCACGGGCGCCTTCGAGGATGTGCGAGGTGATCAGGGCGACGGCCTCGGGGTGGTTCAGTTTCAGCCCACGGGCCCGGCGCTTCTCGGCGACATCGGCCGCCACATGGATCAGCAGCCTCTCCTGCTCGTGCGGGGTCAGTTGCACGACGTCCCACCTCACATCCTCGCTCCGGGCCGTGCGGGGCCCGGTGGCCGCGGCCACCGAAACCCCTGGTGGCATGGATGGGCACGCTAGTTGGCCGGAGTTTCGAGGACGTTAACCGGCCCGCGCTCTCCTTCCGGCCCGGCCGAGGAACGCTCCCGGGTCCGCGATGCCGCCCCGCTTGCCCCGTTCTTCCGCCCCGGGCCCCGGGATCACCCCGGACCACCGCGAGGCCGTCGGGGGCCGGACCGTATACGGCGTGCGGCACGAGCCACGGAGGTGTGCCGCGCGAGGCACCGAGCCGTCACCGGCAGCCGGGACGGCGGGGAAGCCGCCGAGTCGACACGGAGAGCGGGACGGCACGCCATGCATCGAGTCGACGAAGGGACACACCATGCATCGAGTCGACGGGGGAAGGGAGCGGCGGGCACGGTCACACGACGCTCGGGAGGCGGTCAGGAGGCGCTGGGCCCCCGGTGCTCCGCGGCGATGCCGAACCGCTGGTGCTCGCGGGGCGCCGAGGCCACCTCGCGGACGCTGGACAGCGAGCTGACCACCTGGTCGTCCGCCGGCTCCGGGAGATCTTCGAGGCGCTCCAGGTCGGCCGCGGAGACCAGGGCGACGAGTGGCTTGCCGTGCCGCGTCACGACGACGCGCTCACCGCCGTACACGACGCGGTTGATCAGTTCGGCGAGCTCAGCCCTGGCTTGCGTCACCGGAATCTCGTAGGCCATGACGTCCAGCTTAGACCGGGCCTCCCGCACTCCGCGGGGCGCGAGATCCCGCCGGCAGGCCCCCGCACGGCACCCTCGGCCACCTTCCCGTCCGGGCATGCCGCCGTTTCTGCTCTCAGCAGGGCCCTCTTCCACAGAGACGTACGTCCTGTACATTTTTTACAGACGTCGATCTGAGGAGGCGCGCCATGGACAGCCCGTCCGCCCGCTATGTCCTGCCCGAGTTCACGGAACGCACGAGCGCGGGACACCGGACCCTGGACCCGTACGCGAAGCTGCTCAGCGAGCGGATCGTGTTCCTCGGGACGCCGATCGACGACACGTCGGCGAACGACGTGACGGCCCAGTTCATGTACCTCGAACACCAGGCGCCCGAGCAGGACATCTCGCTGTACATCAACTCCCCCGGCGGCTCCTTCGCCGCGATGACCGCGATCTACGACACGATGCGGTTCGTCACCTGCGACGTCGAGACGGTCTGCCTGGGCCGGGCGGCCTCGGCCGCGGCCGTACTGGTGGCGGGCGGCACTCCGGGCAAGCGGCTCGCACTGCCGGGGGCCCGCTTCCTGCTCCACCAGCCGTCGGCGGCCGAGCCGCTCCAGGGCCAGGCGAGCGACCTGCTCATCCAGGCCGAGGAGTTGCTGCGGACCCGTCGGACGCTGGAGGAGATGCTCGGGCGCCACACGGGCCGGAGTCCGGAGCAGGTCGCGGCGGACATCGAGCGCGACAGGATCCTCGACGCGCCGGAGGCCCTGGCCTACGGGCTGATCGACCGGATCGTCCCGAGCCGCAGGTCCGCGCTCGACACGCCCGGCGCGAGGTGAGCGGCCGATGATCCCGGACCTTCCCCCGCTGCCCGCGCTGACCCGCGCGGAGGCCGAACTCATCGACCGCTATCTCGACGTCGTCGACCTCCTCGGCCGGATCAACCCCTCCCGCCCCGGAGACACCTATCGCGGCCTGAGGGCGGCTCAGGCACTGGTCGGCAAGGCGGAGGCCCTGCGGGACGCGCTCACGCTGATGCATCAGCGGGGCGAGAGCGAGGTGCACGCCCCGACGCTGGCGCAGGCCCTGCGGGTGCTCGGCGGAGAGCGGCGGGCGGCCCGGGTCACGGTGCCTCCCGAGTCCGGAAGTTGACGGACCCCCACCGACGGGCCGGCCCGCGCCGAAGCGGCATGACGTCCGGACCACGACTCAAACGGACCGGATGGTGTACCCCCTGACGGCGTATTCATCGGTCCCTTCCCTGACCCCTCCGAGTTGCGCAACACGCTGAGTCCGGACGCCGGATGGGCCCCGTCGTCGCAGGTGCGGGCCTCATCGCCGTCCCCAACACGTGCTCGAACGGAGGGGTGTTCACTCGAACAGTCGAGTGGTGAGTAAGCCCACAAAACACCGGTTCCGCTCGGATTTTCCGACTCTGATGAGTGAAGATCCCTTCCGACGACAAGCCCCCGCCACAGCGGCGGGGCGGTCCGGGCGGACGCCGAGTCCTGCCGCCGCCCGGATGCCCGGTCGACAGGAGTGGATCGGCAGGAGTGGAGGACCCAGCTAGACGGGTCGCCGGAACAGTTCCGGGCGGCCCTTGGGGTGAAGCCGCAGCAGCGGCCGGGCAACTTCGCCAGCCCGAATCCGACAGGTCATCCTTCACAGGCGGCTGACGAAGGGTTGCGCATGACTGCGCTCAATCGTGTCCCGTCGCTGTGGACCCGGGCCGGTACGGCCTCGGCGCTCACACTTGCCGCCGTCGGCGGCAGCCTGGTGGTTCCCGGTGTCGCACCAGACGCCGAGGCGGCCACCGTCGCGACGCGGGCACTCCAGGTCGCGGCGTCGAAGCACGGCTCCCCCTACCAGTGGGGCGCCACCGGACCGCACCGCTTCGACTGCTCGGGGCTCACGCTCTACTCGTACAAGAAGGCGGGCAAGAAGCTGCCTCGTACGGCCGCGGCCCAGTACAACAAGACGCACCATGTCTCGGCCTCGCACCGCAAGGCCGGTGACCTCGTGTT
Organism: Streptomyces sp. NPDC028298; assembly: GCF_055565895.1. Lineage (NCBI taxonomy): Bacteria > Bacillati > Actinomycetota > Actinomycetes > Kitasatosporales > Streptomycetaceae > Streptomyces > Streptomyces sp. NPDC028298. The sequence continues at coordinate 127,386 of NZ_JBVHTL010000003.1, read as the reverse complement.
CTTCCACTCGGGCCGGAACGTGTACCACGTCGGCATCTACGCCGGTAAGGGAAAGATCTGGCACTCCCCGAAGACCGGGGAAGTGGTGAAGCTCCAGAAGATCTGGACGAGAAGCGTCTGGTACGGCAGGGTCGGCTGACCCTTTCGCCCGGGGCGGCGGACCCTCGCCGCCCCGGCGCGAGCGCCCTCAGGGCCGCCGTGACGCCCTCCCGGCCCCTCGCGGGCCGACCGGGGCCGGGGGCGGCCCCTGTGGGCCGACCATGGCCGCCGCGGCTTTCACGGGGCCACTGACGACCGCCGCGCCCTCAATGCCACTGCCGACCGCCGCGGCCTCAATGGGCCGCTGACGACCGCCGCCGCCCCAAGGGCCATGACGACCGGTCGCCTCGGGGCGGCGCCCCTCAGGGCTCCTGGGGCGGCCACCCGGCCGGCACCGGCTGGACGGGCACCGTCCACGGGAGCTCGATGGAGACCGTCTTGCCGCCCTCCCGGGTCGGTACGACGGTGAGCCTGCCGCCGCATTCGGCGGTGAGCCAACGGATGATCACCATGCCGCGGCCGTTGTCCTGCTGGACGGCCGCGGGCAGCCGCTTCGGAAAGCGCGGATGGCTGTCGGTGACCCCGATAAGCAGCCGCTCCTCCCGGTCGAGACGCACGCCGACCGTGAAGGTGGGCGACTGCCCGAACGTGTGCTGCACGGCGTTGGTCGCCAGTTCCGACACGATCAGCCGCACGGTCTCGGCGACGTCGCAGTCCCCCGGCAGGCCCCATTCGGACAGCACTTCGGCGACGAAATTTCGGGCCACGGAAACCGAGACCGGTTCGCTCGGCAGGGTGACGGATGCTTCCTGATGGTCTGCCATGGCGACGTTCGTCCCTTTCCCACGGGACCGGAGCCCGACACCGAGCGGATGGTTCGAGTACGGTCCCGGACTGGTGCTTGCGCCAGACTGCCATTACCGGGCCGGTCGCGGGTGCGATCCACCGAGTAATGCATATATCTGTCGCTCGATGCGGTGAACTCTGCGTCGGCAGAGCGTATTCGGACGACTTGGAAGGAGTAAGGAGAACAGCCATGCAGCACGGTCCCGCGGTGCGCCGCCGCAAGCTCGGAGCCGAACTGCGCGCGCTGCGCGCGGGCACGGGGCTCACGAGCGGGGAGGCGGCCCGCCTGCTCGGCTGGCACCAGTCGAAGGTGAGCCGCATCGAAACCGGCACCAGCGGGGTGAAACCGGCCGATGTGGAACGCCTGTTGCACGCGTACGGCGTCGAGGATCCCGAACTGCGCCGGCTCCTGGTCGTGTTGGCGGGCTCCGAGGTCAACGGCCGCCACCACTGGTGGCACGCGTACCGCGGGGTCCTCCCGCCGGAGTACCGGGACTTCATCAGCCTGGAGTCCGGCGCCAGCGCGATGCGCACCCTGGAGACCTCCGTCGTGCCCGGTCTGCTGCAGACACCGGAGTACGCCCGCGCGGTGACGCGGGCCGCCGTGGACGGACTGGAGGAGAGCAAGCTCGACGCCCTGGTCGAAGTGCGTCTGGCCCGGCAGGACGTGCTGCGCTCGGACCCGCCGCTCGAACTGTCCGCCGTCCTGGACGAGGCCGTGCTGCGCCGTGAGGTGGGCGGCCCCGACGTCATGGCACGCCAGCTCCGCCGGCTGCGGGAGGCCGCCGTGCTGCCTCAAGTACGGCTCCAGGTACTGCCGTTCGCGGCCGGCGCGCACATCGGCGTGACCGGCCCTTTCGTTATCTTCTCATTTCCGAACACAACCGATCTGGATGTGGTTGTTCTCGACCACTTGACGAGTAGCCTCTATCTCGAACGGAAAGAAGACCTCCAGGCATACGCCGAGGCCTTCAACGCCCTTCAGTTCCACGCCCTTTCACCCGAGGACTCGTTGGACTACATCGCCTCGATAGGCGACGACACGTAAGGAGGCACGTCATGTCTGCAATGCCTCGGTACGTACCCTCCAGCACTTCGCTGCTCCATGTGCGCTGGCTGCGCAGCAGTCGCAGTACCGGGATGAACAACTGCGTCGAGACCGCACGCCCGGGCACCGGACCCTGGTCCGGAATGGTCGCGGTGCGCGATTCCAAGAACACCGCGGGACCCGCCCTGCTGTTCACCCCGGACGTCTGGGAGGGGTTCATCACCGGGCTGAACTGACCCCGCACGGTTCACCGCTCCACCGCACCACCGGCCGGCCACCCCTGCATCTGTCCGGCCGAACGCTCCACCCGCTCGTCGATCGACCGCTCCACCGGTTCACCGGTTCCGGCTGATCACGTCCACCGCGTGCTCGATCTGCTCCTCGGTGAGGTCCGCGCGGGCCGTCAGTCGCAGCCGCGAAACACCGTCGGGCACCGACGGGGGACGGAAACAGCCGACGGCGAGGCCCGCCTCGCGACAGTCGGCCGCCCATCGCACCGCCCGTTCGGGGGACGGTGCCCGCACGGAGACGACCGCGGCATCCGGTCGTACCGCGGAGAGACCCTCCGCCGTCAATCGCGCGTGCAGCGCCCTGGCCACCTCGCGCGCCCGAGCGGCCCGCTCCGGCTCACGGCGCAGCAGGCGCAGGGCCGCGAGCGCCGCGCCCGCCGCCGCCGGCGCCAGGCCGGTGTCGAAGATGAAGGTGCGCGCCGCGTTGATCAGGTGGTCGATCACGGCCGCCGGGCCGAGGACCGCGCCGCCCTGGCTGCCGAGCGACTTGGACAGCGTGACGGTCACGACGACGTCCGGGTCCCCCGCGAGCCCCGCGGCGTGCGCGGCGCCCCTGCCGCCGTCGCCCAGGACCCCGAGCCCGTGCGCGTCGTCGACGACGAGTCCGGCGCCGTACTCACGGGACGCGAGCGCGAGTTCGGCGAGCGGGGCCGCGTCGCCGTCCACCGAGAAGACCGTGTCGGAGACGGTGACGGCGGGGCCGTCGTGGGTGCCGAGCGCCTTGCGCACGGCGTCGGGGTCCGCGTGCGGGACGACCTGTGTGGTGCCGCGCGCGAGCCGGCAGCCGTCGATCAGGGAGGCGTGGTTGCCCGCGTCCGAGACGATCAGTGAGCCGTGCGGGGCGAGCGCGGTGACGGCGGCGAGGTTGGCCGCGTAGCCGGAGGACAGGACGAGCGCGGACTCGAAGCCGCAGAAGTCGGCCAGTTCGCGTTCCAGCTCGGTGTGGAGTTCGGTGGTGCCGGTGACGAGCCGGGAGCCCGTGGCACCGCCGCCCCACAGGCGTGCGGCACGGGCCGCGCCCTCGGTGACCTCCGGATGGCGGGCGAGCCCGAGGTAGTCGTTGCTCGCGAGATCGAGGAGCGGGGACTCGGCGGGGCGCGGGCGCAACGTACGCACGAGTCCGGCCCGGCGGCGTGCCTCGGCCTGCTCGTCGATCCAGCCGAACGCCATGGGTCCTCCGGGTCTCGCTGTGGTGCGGTGGCGGTGTTTTGTAGGCAGTGAACAGACCCTAGCGGGCGCTCCGGCGGCGCATGATGTGGCAATACCCACACGTCGAACCATCTCTGTTGTGCAAACTCTCCTTGGCCGGGAGCGGTCGCATGGTCCAGGATCGGACCTCATGGACCTGCTGAACACGCTGGTGGACAAGGGGCTTCGGCGCGAGCTGCCGACCCGCGACGAGGCGCTGGCCGTACTGGCCACCTCCGACGACGACGTACTCGACGTGGTGGCCGCGGCCGGCAAGGTGCGCCGTCACTGGTTCGGCCGACGGGTGAAACTGAACTATCTCGTCAACCTGAAGTCGGGCCTGTGCCCCGAGGACTGCTCGTACTGCTCGCAGCGTCTCGGCTCCACGGCCGGCATCCTCAAGTACACCTGGCTCAAGCCGGAGGAGGCCTCCAAGGCCGCGGCGGCCGGGCTGGCCGGGGGCGCCAAGCGGGTCTGCCTGGTGGCCAGCGGGCGCGGTCCGACGGACCGTGACGTGGACCGGGTCTCCGACACGATCAAGGCGATCAAGGACCAGAACGAGAACGTCGAGGTCTGTGCCTGCCTCGGTCTGCTCTCCGACGGCCAGGCCGAGCGGCTGCGCGAGGCCGGCGCGGACGCCTACAACCACAACCTGAACACGTCCGAGGGGACGTACGGGGAGATCACGACCACCCACACGTACGCCGACCGGGTGGACACCGTCCAGAAGGCGCACGCGGCGGGGCTGTCCGCCTGCTCGGGCCTGATCGCGGGCATGGGCGAGTCGGACGAGGACCTCGTCGACGTCGTCTACGCCCTGCGCGAGCTCGACCCGGACTCCGTTCCGGTGAACTTCCTGATCCCGTTCGAGGGAACGCCGCTCGCCAAGGAGTGGAACCTCACCCCGCAGCGCTGTCTGCGCATCCTGGCCATGGTCCGCTTCGTCTGCCCGGACGTGGAGGTCCGGATCGCCGGCGGCCGCGAGGTGCATCTGCGCACCCTCCAGCCGCTGGCCCTGAACCTCGCCAACTCGATCTTCCTCGGTGACTACCTCACCAGCGAGGGCCAGGCGGGCAAGGCCGACCTGGAGATGATCGCGGACGCCGGTTTCGAGGTGGAGAACGCGGGCGAGGTGACGCTGCCCGAGCACCGCGCACCGTCCGGCGGCTGCGGATCGCACGCGGAGGCGGGGTGCGGTTCGCACGGCGCGGCGGCCGGATGCGGATCGCACGCCGAAGGGGGCTGCGGGTCCCACGAGGGCGGCGGTGTGTGCGGTTCGGCGCCGGTGGCTCCGGCCGAGGCGCCCGCCGAGGCCCGTACGGACCTGGTGTCCGTACGCCGTCGCGGTGCCGGAACGGATCTCGCGCCCAATGCGTGAGCTGTCCACGCGGGAACTGCTCGACCTCGACCGGCGGCATGTCTGGCATCCGTACGGGCCCATGCCCGGCCGCCAGGAACCGCTGGTCGTGGAGTCGGCGAGCGGGGTCCGGCTGCGGCTGGCCGACGGTACGGGCGAGCTGGTCGACGGCATGTCGTCCTGGTGGTCGGCCATCCACGGCTACAACCACCCGGTCCTGAACGACGCGGCTCGCGGCCAGCTCGACCGGATGAGCCATGTGATGTTCGGCGGGCTCACCCACGAGCCCGCCGTCCGGCTGGCGAAGCGGCTCGTCGACATCTCGCCGGACGGTCTGGAGCACGTCTTCCTCGCCGACTCCGGCTCGGTCTCGGTCGAGGTCGCCGTCAAGATGTGCCTTCAGCACTGGCGCTCGCTCGGCCGTCCGGGCAAGCAGCGGCTGCTGACCTGGCGCGGCGGCTACCACGGGGACACCTGGCAGCCCATGTCGGTGTGCGACCCCGAGGGCGGGATGCACGAGCTGTGGCAGGGCGTGCTCCAGCGCCAGGTGTTCGCCGACGCGCCGCCGGCCGCGTACGAGGAGTCGTACGCGGATCATCTGCGCGAGCTGATCGGGCGGCACGCCGACGAACTCGCCGCCGTCATCGTGGAGCCGGTGGTGCAGGGCGCGGGCGGGATGCGCTTCCACTCCCCCGCGTATCTGCGGGTGCTGCGCGAGGCCTGCGACGAGCACGACGTCCTGCTGGTCTTCGACGAGATCGCGACGGGTTTCGGCCGTACGGGTGAGCTGTTCGCGGCGGACCACGCGGGCGTGACCCCCGACGTGATGTGTGTGGGCAAGGCGCTGACCGGCGGCTATCTGACGATGGCGGCGACGCTGTGCACCGCGCGGGTGGCCGACGGCATCTCGCGCGGCGAGGTGCCGGTGCTGGCGCACGGCCCGACGTTCATGGGCAATCCGCTGGCCGCCGCGGTGGCGTGCGCCTCGGTCGACCTGCTGCTCGGGCAGGACTGGCGGACCGAGGTGAAGCGGATCGAGGCGGGACTGACGGAGGGTCTCGCGGAGGCCTCCGCGCTTCCGGGCGTACGGGACGTACGGGTGCTCGGCGCGATCGGAGTGGTCCAGCTCGACCACGAGGTGGACATGAAGGCGGCGACGGCGGCCGCGGTACGCGAGGGGGTCTGGCTGCGGCCGTTCCGCGACCTCGTCTACACGATGCCGCCGTACGTCACCGGCGACACGGACCTGGCACGGATCACGCGCGCGGTGTGCGCCGCGGCGCGGGAGGGCTGAGATGACGGTACTGGTGATCACGGGTACGGGCACGGAGGTGGGCAAGACGGTCGTCACGGCCGCCGTCGCCGCCACCGCCCTCGCGGCCGGGCGGTCCGTGGCCGTGCTGAAGCCCGCGCAGACGGGTGTACGACCGGACGAGCGCGGCGACGCGGACGAGGTGGCCCGCCTCGCCGGTGCCGTCACGACGCTCGAACTGGGCCGCTATCCGGAGCCGTTGGCACCCGCGACGGCCGCCCGGCGGGCCGGACTGCCGCCGGTGTCCCCGCGGTCGGCGGCGGAGGCCGCGGCGAAGCTCGCCACCGAGCACGATCTGGTGCTGGTCGAGGGCGCGGGCGGTCTGCTCGTCCGGTTCGACCACGAGGACGGGACGCTCGCGGACGTGGCCCGGATGCTGGACGCGCCCGTGCTGGTCGTCGCTTCGGCGGGGCTGGGAACGCTCAACACGACGGAACTGACGGCTCGTGAACTGCGTCTCCGGGAGCTGGAGTTCGCGGGAGTCGTGATCGGGAGCTGGCCGGACTCCCCCGATCTGGCGATGCGCTGCAACCTCGCGGACCTGCCGGCGGTGTCCGGGGCTCCCCTGCTGGGCGCCGTCCCGGCGGGCGCGGGCGCCCTGTCCCCCGCCGACTTCCGTGCCGGGGCGCCGGGTTGGCTGGATCACCGCCTGGGCGGCCGCTGGAACGCCGGGGTCTTCGCGGCGGCGCACACGGCCTGACCAGGCCGCGGTCCCGGCGGGCGCGTCACCCACCCCACACGGCCCGGCCCAGGGCTCGGCGGGCACCTCTCGCGGCGCTCTCGGCCGGACGGCGCCCGCCTGGGAGCCGCCGCGGCCCGGGCGGGCGGCTCCCGGCGGGGTCGACTCGGCCTCCGGGTGACGCGCCGCGCGTGCGGCGGCCTTCCCGGGGGGACAATTCCGGTGAACCCTGTCTCCCGGGAGGTCCGAGATGCCGTTCAAGCCGCTCCGGTCGGCCGACTCCGGCAAGGTCTCCGCGGAGGCCGTGCACCATCCGGTGTTCGCCCGCTCCTACGCCCGCCTCAGCGTCGGCGCCGAGACCCGGCTGGGAATGGGCCGGTTGCGTGAACGGCTGCTCGCCGGGCTGTCCGGGCGGGTGATCGAGATCGGCGCGGGCAACGGCCTGAACTTCGCCCACTACCCGGGCACCGTGTCGGAGGTCGTGGCCATCGAACCCGAGCGGCTGCTGCGGCAGTTGGCGATGGAGGCGGCGCTGCGCTGCGAGGTGCCCGTCGATGTGGCGCCGGGCGCCGCGGAGGCCCTGCCGGTCAAGAGCGAGGCGTACGACGCCGCCGTGCTCTCGCTCGTGCTGTGCAGCGTGCGGGACGTGCCGAAGGCCCTGTCCGAGGTGCGGCGGGTGCTGCGCCCGGGCGGCACCGTGCGGTTCTTCGAGCACGGCAAGGGCGGCGGGCGAATCATGGGTTCCGTCCAGCGGGGCCTGGACGCCACGGTGTGGCCGCGGCTGTGCGGCGGCTGTCACGTGGCCCGCGACCCGATCGCCGCGCTGCGTGAGGCGGGGTTCGAACTGGGCCCGTACCGGCGGCTGTCGATGCCCGAGAAGGGGCCGCGCCTGCCCACGTCGTACTGCGTCCTGGGCACGGCCCACCGGCAGCTCGACTGACGAGCGTGCCCAGGGGGCTGCCACGCCGGGGTCACAGACTCCAGCGGCGCAGTTCGTGGGCGATGTCGTGGACGGTCGCCTCGCCGCTCTTCACCAGCCGTGCCAGTTCCCTCACCTGTTCGGGCGAGGTGACGACCTTCAGGCCGCTGGCGACGAGATAGGCGTAGGCGACGGCCGAGGCGAACATCGCGTTGGAGCGTTCGAGCGCCGGGACGTGCAACAGGAGTTGGAGCAGGGCGGCGGCGCGGGCGTGCGGACTGTCGTACACGGGAATGCCGAGGATCTCCGCCTCGTGCCGGCTGACCGCGGCGACGAGTGCTCCCCAGTCGGTGACCTGGGGGTCTCCCGGTGTCTTCTGTTCGGCGATCATGAGGAGCCAGGCAAGGTCGACTCGGAGACTGCTCAAGGGATCAACGACGACCTTCGCTGGTGCCTTCACGCTCCGCGCCGAACTCCTCGGCGAAGACGGACTCGTACTGCTTCATGAAATCGGCGGCGGCCTCCACGAAGGTGTGGCCCACCTCCCCGGTGTCCTGGCGAACCAGTTCCTCGATGTAGCGGTTCACGCTCATCCCCCGTTCCAGGGCTCTCTCCCGGGCGGCGCGCGCTGTGCCTTCGTCCACCCGGACGTTCAGCTGTGTCTTCGCCATCCTTTGAAGCTAGCGCGGAATCGCTAGCACGGGCAAGGGGAGCCGGGGTGGAGAACCCCGGTGGAGATTGCCCCTTACATCGATATCAGGGCCCCACCCTGGGGCGGAGACCGTACGGCACCTACGAGGGATACCGGGTGTGCGTCCGATCACACTACGCTCGGGCCGGACCAAGGGTCCGGACATCCATCCCAGGAGGAGGCGGTCTTGTCCACAGCTGCTGCCGAGCAGATCCCCGGCCGCGCGGAAGGGGACGGGATCGCCGCCCGCGCCCGCGGCCTGACCAAGGCGTACGGTTCCGGCGAGACCGCGGTGCTGGCCCTCGACTCGGTCGACGTGGACATCGCGCGCGGCCGGTTCACCGCCGTCATGGGGCCCTCGGGCTCCGGGAAGTCCACCCTCATGCACTGTCTGGCGGGCCTGGACACCGTCTCGGCCGGACAGGTGTGGCTGGGCGACACCGAGATCACCGGGCTGAAGGACCGCGAGCTGACCCGGCTGCGGCGGGACCGGATCGGCTTCATGTTCCAGTCGTTCAACCTGATCCCCACCCTCAACGCGGCCGAGAACATCACGCTGCCGATGGACATCGCGGGCCAGAAGCCCGACCAGAAGTGGCTCGACCAGGTCATCGACACCCTCGGACTGCGCGAGCGGCTGAAGCACCGGCCCGCCCAGCTCTCCGGGGGACAGCAGCAGCGCGTCGCCTGCGCCCGGGCGCTCGCCTCCCGGCCCGAGCTGATCTTCGCGGACGAGCCGACCGGCAATCTGGACTCGCGGGCCGGCCTCGAAGTCCTCGGATTCCTGCGCGAGGCCGTGGACGAACTGGGCCAGACCGTCGTCATGGTCACCCACGATCCCGGTGCGGCCGCCCACTCCGACCTGGTCCTCTTCCTCGCGGACGGGCGGATCGTGGACGAGATGGAGCGGCCCTCCGCGGACGCCGTGCTGGAGCGGATGAAGCGTTTCGACACCGTCCGGGTGACCTTCGACGACGGCCGCGGCGGGCCCGGTGGAGCGGCCTCCGAGGGCGAGAGTGCGGCCGCGCCGGACACCCGGGGCGCGGGCGCCACGGCTCCCGCCGCCGGTGAAGCGGCCCACGGCAGCCCCGGCGACACCGCTCCCGGCGGCGGCTCCGGCGACGTAACCCCCGACAAGGACTGAGGCGGTCGTGCTCAAGGCGACACTGCGAAGCTTTCTCGCGCACAAAGGGCGACTGCTGCTGTCGGCCCTGGCCATCGTGCTGTCCGTGGCCTTCGTCGCGGGCAGTCTCATCTTCTCGGACACGGTGACCCGTACGTTCGACCGGCTCTTCGCCTCCACCGCGGCCGATGTGACCGTGGAACCGAAGAACGACCTGACCTCCCAACTGCCCACCGGCGCGACCGAGACCGTCCCCGCCTCCCTCGCGGACCGGCTCGCCGGAGTCGACGGAGTCGCCGCGACCCACGTGGACGCTTCGGTGGAGAACGCCCCGGTCGTCGACAGCGCGAACAAGTCGGTCGGACCGACGACGGGCGCCCCGACGATCGTCACCAACTGGGAGATCACCGAACGCAGTCCGGTGAAGCTGACCTCCGGTCACGAACCCCACGGCGCGGGCGAGGCGCTGCTCGACGCGGACACCGCCGACAAGAAGCACCTCGGTGTCGGCGACACGCTCACGGTGCAGGCGCAGCCCGGCTCCTTCAAGGTGCGGATCGTCGGCATCGCCACCTTCACCACCACCAACCCCGGTGCCGCGCTGATCTTCCTCGACACCCCGACCGCGCAGTCCAAGCTGCTCGGCCGCCCCGACGCCGCCACGAGCATCTCGGTGGACGCCGCGCCGGGTGTCGACGACGCCGTGCTCAAGAAGCGCGTCTCCGCCGAACTCGGCTCCGGGCCCTACGACGTGAAGACGGCCGAGGAGCAGGCGAAGTCGTCCGCCGAGCAGCTCGGCGGATTCCTCGACGTCATCAAGTACGTGATGCTCGGCTTCGCCGGGATCGCGGTGCTCGTCGGCATATTCCTCATCGTCAACACCTTCTCCATGCTGATCGCCCAGCGCACCCGGGAACTCGGACTGCTGCGGGCGCTGGGCGCCGACCGCCGGCAGGTGCGCCGGTCGGTGCTCACCGAGGCGCTGCTCCTCGGCCTGGCCGGATCGACCCTCGGCCTCGCGGCCGGGATCGGGCTGGCGATCGGGCTGATCAAGCTGATGTCCGCCTTCGGCATGAACCTCAAGTCCACGGAGATGGTGATCGGTTGGGGAACCCCCGTGGCGGCGTACGTCGTCGGCGTGGGCGTCACCTACGTCGCCGCCTATCTCCCGGCCAGGCGGGCCGCGGGCGTCTCTCCCATGGCCGCCCTCTCGGACGCCGAAGTCGCGGGCGTGGGACGGCCGTTGCGGGTACGGGCCGTGGTCGGCGGGGTCGTCGGCGCGGCCGGGGCCGCGGCCCTGGCCGGATGCGCGGCCTCGTCGAAGACCTCGACCTCGGCGTCGCTGCTGGGACTCGGTGTCGTCCTCACCCTGATCGCCACGGTGATCGCCGGACCGCTGCTCGTACGCCCCGTGATCCGGGTCCTCGGCGGCGCGTTCCCGGCGCTCTTCGGGCCGGTGGGCCGGATGAGCCAGCGCAACGCGCTGCGCAATCCACGGCGCACCGGCGCCACCGCGGCCGCCCTCATGGTCGGTCTCGCCCTGGTCGGCGGGATGTCCGTGGCCAGCGCGTCCATGAGCAAGTCCTTCGACCAGCAGATCGACAAAACCCTCGGCGCCGACTTCGTGCTCCAGAACGCCAATTACGTGCCGTTCTCGCACGAGGTCACGGACAAGGTGCGGGCCACGGAGGGCGTCGGACTGGTCGTCCGGCAGCGCTTCACCCCGGTCGCGGTCGAACTGCCCGACGGCAAGCGGGTGGAGACGACCGCCTCGGCCTACGATCCGCGTCTCGACGACGTCGCCCACCTCACGTACACGCGGGGCGATTCGGCGGCGGCGCTCGGCGAGGGACGTATCGCGATGGACGCGACGTTCGCCGAGGACCACGACGTGCGGGTCGGCAGCACGATTCCCGTCGAGTTCCCCGCCGGCCGCAGGACGACCCTGACCGTGGGCGCGCTCACGGACCAGGACGGCGGCGGGTTCGGGACACAGGGCGGACTCTTCTTCGGCTTCGGCACCATCGAGAAGTACGTGCCCGGCGGGCAGGATTCGGCGCTGTACGTCAACGCGGCCCCGGGCACCTCACCGGAGCGGCTGCGGCCACGGCTGGAGAAGACCCTGGAGCCGTATCCGCAGGTCCAGGTCCGTGACCAGGCCGACTACAAGAAGCTCGTCCACGACCAGATCGCCGTGCTGCTCTACCTCGTGTACGCGCTGCTGGGGCTGGCGATCGTCATCGCGGTGCTCGGCGTGGTCAACACCCTCGCGCTGTCCGTCGTGGAGCGCACCCGCGAGATCGGGCTGCTGCGCGCCATCGGTCTCGGCCGGCGTCAACTGCGCCGGATGATCCGTCTGGAGTCCGTGGTGATCGCCGTGTTCGGCGCGGTCCTCGGACTGGCGCTCGGGATCATCTGGGGTGTCTGCGTCCAGCAGGTGCTCGCGCTGCAGGGCATGAAGGCGCTCGCCATCCCCTGGACGACGATCGTCGCGGTCGTGATCGGCTCGGCGGTCGTCGGCATCGTCGCGGCCCTGCTCCCGGCCCTGCGGGCGTCGCGCATGAACGTCCTGGCGGCGATCGCGCACGAGTGACCGATCCCGGCCCGGTCCCGGCATCCGGGGCCGGGCCGGCCGTCCGTCGACTCGGTCAAGGCCGGGCCGCGGCGAGTTCTCCGACGGAAGAGACCGCCGAAGTCACGTGGAAGGGACCCCCGATGCCACGCCCGTTCCGTTTCGGCGTCAGCCTCATCGCTCCCGCGACCGGTGCCGAGTGGGCCGACCGGTGCCGCCGCGCCGAGGAACTCGGCTACGACGTCATCACCGTCGCCGACCACCTGGGCATGCCCGCCCCGTTCCCCTCACTGGTGGCCGCGGCACAGGCGACACGACGGCCCCGGCTCGGCACGTTCGTGCTCAACGCGGCCTTCTGGAACCCCGCGCTGCTCGCCCGCGAGGTGGCCACCACGGACGCGCTGACCGGCGGCCGTCTCGAACTCGGCCTCGGCACCGGTTACGTACCGGCCGAACACGAGACGGCGGGACTGCCCTTCGGCACCCCGCGCGAGAGGGTCGACCATCTCGTGCGCACGGTCGAGGAGCTGGAGCGCCTGCTCGGCCCGGACGGACTCTCCGCCGGCACGCCGTGGCCGGGCGGGGAGGCGCCCCGGACGCCGGGCGGCGGACCGCCTCGGGTGCCCCTGCTGATCGGGGCCAACGGCGACCGGATGCTCCGCCTGGCCGCGGAGCACGCGGACATCGCCTCGTTCACGGGAGCCCGCACCGGGCTCGACGGCACCCTCGAACCGCTGTCGGCCGACGAACTCGACGGACGTGTCACGCTCCACCGGAAGGCGTCCGCCGGACGCGAGGAACCGGCCGAGCTCAACCTGCTGATCCAGATCGTCGCCGTCACCGACGACCGCGCCGCCGCCGTCCGTCCGTGGCTGCCCCGGCTCCCGCATCTGACCGAACGCGAGGTGCTGGACCTGCCCATCGTCCTGATCGGTACCTCGGACCAGATCGTCGGCCAGGTCCTGGACCTGCGCGAGCGCTTCGGCTTCTCGTATCTGACGGTCCTGGAGCCGAACCTGGAGGCCTTCGCTCCCGTGGTCCGCGCGCTGAGCGGCCGGTGATCGTCCGCATGTCGGAAATCCCGTTCCGGCACCTGGTCCCCGTGATGGGATCGGACCATGACCGACTTGCGGATACGGGCCGCGCGGCCCGAGGACCTCGACGCCGTGCTCGCCTTCTGGAAGGTGGCCGCCGAGGGCGCCAGCATCAGTGACGACCGCGACGGCGTGGAGCGCCTGGTCGACCGCGACCCCGGGGCGCTCCTGCTCGCGGAGCGCGAAGGGGAGCTGGTGGGCACGGTGATCGCCGGCTTCGACGGCTGGCGCTGCCACCTGTACCGGCTGGCGGTCCGTCCGGACCGGCGGCGCCTCGGCGTGGGCTCCGCGCTGCTGGCCGCGGCCGAGGACCGTTTCGTACGGCTGGGCGGGCGGCGTGGTGACGCGATGGTGCTGAAACGGAACGAGACCGCCCACCATGCCTGGCGGGCCGCCGGGTATACGCCGGAGGAGCACTGGCGGCGCTGGGTGAAGCCGCTCACGGACTAGGACTCCCACGCGTCGGCGTCGGGGGTCGTGGGGAGGCGGACACCGGGCCGACGACGGGGCTCCCGCCTGCGTCACCGGGCCGACGGCGGGGCTCCCGGAACTGCGTCACCGGGCCGACGGCGGGGGTCCCGAAAGTGCGGGGTCCGACGGCGGTACCCCCGGAGAAGCTACTTTGCCGATCCTTTACCCTTGTTGGACCCGACCATCGCTTCTCCGACGAAAGGTGTGAGCGTCCGCCCATGGGCGAGCCTCCCAGTACCCGCGGCCGTGCCGCGCACGGTCGCCGCGGACATCGCGCGATCCCCCTGTCCCTGGCCGATCATGGGACGGAGGTGACCCGATGACCGAAGTGTTCCTCCTGCTCGTCGCAGTTCTGCTCTCGCTGGCCTGCGGCGGCTTCGTCGCGGCCGAGTTCTCTCTGACCACGGTCGAGCGCAGCGAGCTGGAACGGGCCGTCGAACGCGGCGAGCGGGGCGCCTCCGGAGCCCTCAAGGCCGTACGGAACCTCACCTTCCAGCTCTCCGGCGCCCAGCTCGGCATCACCGTGACGAACCTCGTGGTCGGCATGCTCTCCGAGGCGTCGATCGCCAAGCTCATCGCGGGCCCCCTGGAATCACTGGGCGTGCCGCCCTCCGCGTCCAACTCCGTGGCGCTGATCATCGGTACGGCGCTCTCGACGGTCTTCCTCATGGTCGTCGGCGAGCTGGTGCCCAAGAACTGGGCGATCTCCTCACCGCTGGCCGTGGCCAAGCGGGTGGCGACACCGCAGCGCTGGTTCAGCGCCGCGTTCCGCCCGTTCATCGCCCATCTGAACAACACCGCGAACCACGTCGTCCGCCGCTTCGGCCTCGAACCCGCCGAGGAGCTGGCCTCCGCCCGCGGACCCCAGGAGCTCGTGGCGCTCGCCCGGCACTCCGCCAAGGAGGGTGCCCTGGAGGCGGACACCGCCGAGCTGTTCGTGCGCACCCTGAACCTCGCCGACCTGACCGCGGAGAACGTGATGACACCGCGCGTCCAGGTCATCGCGCTGGACGTCCAGGCGACCTGCGAGGACGTGGCGAACGCGACCCGGGCCACCGGCCTGTCGCGGTTCCCGGTCTACCACGAGAGCCTCGACGAGGTCGTCGGCGTCGCCCACATCAGGGACGTGCTGACCGTGCACGCCACGAGCCGGACACAGACCCCCGTCTCCCGGATCATGCGCGAGCCGCTGTTCGTACCGGAGTCGCTGACCGTGGACAGGCTCCTGGACCGGCTGGCCGGCAAGCGCACGATGGCCGTGGTCATCGACGAGTACGGCGGCACGGCCGGCGTCGCCACCCTGGAGGACATCGTGGAGGAGGTCGTCGGCGAGGTGCGCGACGAGCACGACCCGCACGAGACGCCCGACCTCGCCCCGGCCGGCACCGACGCATCGGGCCGGGCGCTGTACTCGGCCGACGGTTCCGCCCGCACCGACCAGCTCGCCCGGGTCGGACTGCGGGTGCCCGAGGGGCCGTACGAGACCCTGGCGGGGTTCATCGCGACCGAACTCGGCCGGATCCCCGCCGAGGGGGACAGCGTCGAGGCCGACGGCTGGCGGTTCGACGTCGTGGACGCCTCGGGGCGGCGCGCCGCGCGAGTCCTGCTGCACGCCCCGGACGACGCCGAGGAGAGCACGCGATGACCGTCGTACAACTGCTGATCGGACTCGCGACCCTCGTCGTGAACGGCTTCTTCGTCGGCGCCGAGTTCGGGCTGATCTCGGTGCGCCGCAGCCAGATCGAACCGCACGCGGAGCGGGGCGACCGGCGGGCGCGCAGTGTGCTCTGGGGCCTCGAACACGTCTCGGCGCTGCTCGCGACCGCGCAGCTCGGCATCACGCTGTGCACCCTGGTGCTCGGCATCGTCGCCGAACCGGCCATCGCGCACCTGCTGGAGCCGGTGTTCCACGCCGTGGGCGTCCCGTCCGGCGCGGGTCACGCGGTCTCCTTCGTCATCGCGCTCACCCTGGCGACGTATCTGCACATGCTGCTCGGCGAGATGGTGCCGAAGAACGTGGCCCTCGCGGAACCCGTGCGGACGGCGCTGGTGCTCGGGCCGCCGCTGGTCGCCCTCTCCCGCGCGCTGCGCCCGGTGATCTTCGCGGTCAACGCCTTCGCCAACGGACTGCTGAAGCTGCTGCGGGTCGAGACGAAGGACGAGGTCGCGGCGACCTTCTCCGACGACGAGCTGGCCCGCCTGGTCAAGGACTCCAGCGCGGCGGGGCTCATCGACCACCGTGCCCAGGAGCGGCTGCGGGACGCCCTGGAGCTGGGGCGCCGCCCGGTGCACGACGTCGTGCTCCCGGTGGAACGCGTCGTCTACGCGCGCGTGGGTGTCACTCCGGAGGAGCTGGAGCGGCTGTCGGGCGAGTCGGGGTTCTCCCGCTTCCCGGTGGTCGACGAGGGGCGCCGGATCGTGGGCTATCTGCACGTCAAGGACGCGCTGGACGCGGTCCCTCGCGAGGTGCCGTTCCGCGTCGAGGACATGCGGCCCATCGCCCGCGTCCGGGAGAGCACGCCCCTGGACGACGTCCTGACCGCGATGCGCCGCAGCCGCACGCATCTCGCCGGGGTCATGGGCAGCGACGGACGGCTCACGGGACTGGTGACGATGGAGGACGTCCTGAGGGAACTGTTCGGGCAGCCGGCGTAGGGGCGTTCCGGACTGCCGGTCAGGATGGCCCGACCGACCGACGGGTATGTGTTCGGGTTACCATCTTTCACGCCATGCAGATGAATGCCTCATACACCAGCCTCGTCGCGGTCGGCGACTCCTTCACCGAGGGCATGTCGGACCTGTTGCCCGACGGCTCGTACCGAGGATGGGCCGACCTCCTCGCCGGCCGCATGGCGGCCCGGGCGCCCGGTTTCCGCTACGCCAACCTCGCGGTGCGCGGCAAGCTGATCGGGCAGATCGTCGACGAGCAGGTGGACGTGGCCGTCGCCATGCGGCCCGATGTGATCACGCTGGTCGGCGGCCTCAACGACACGCTGCGGCCGAAGGTCGACATGGGACGCGTCCGCGGTCTCCTGGAAGAGGCCGTGGAGCGGCTGGCCCCGGCCTGCGAGCAGCTCGTGCTGATGCGCAGCCCGGGCCGCAACGGCCCGGTCCTCGAACGCTTCCGGCCCCGCATGGAGGAGCTGTTCACCGTCGTCGACGCGCTCGCCGAGCGGCACGGCGCCCTGGTGGTGGACCTCTACGGGGCACCTTCGCTCGCCGACCCGCGCTCGTGGGACGTCGACCGGCTGCACCTGACCGCCGACGGGCATCGCCGGGTCGCGGAAGCCGTGTGGCAGACCCTCGGATACGAGGCCGAGGACCCGGAGTGGCACGTCCCGTCGGCGCCCACCGCGCCCCCCGGCTGGGTCTCCCGCCGCACGGCCGACGCCCGCTTCGCCCGGCAGCATCTGCTGCCGTGGATCGGGCGACGGCTGACGGGTCGCTCGTCCGGTGACGGACTGCCGGCGAAGCGCCCGGAGCTCCTGCCCTACGAGGGTCCTGTCACGGGCGGCCACGGAGGCTGAGCCGGCTCGCTCGGCGCCGAGCCGGCTTCACATCACGTCGACTCCACGTCGCGTCGGCTCGAACGGGCGGCTTCCGCCGTATCACTCTCGCGAGTGACACGGCGGCCCATGCTCCGCATAGGGGAGGACGCTACCGGATCACCCCTCGGTCGCCACAGGGCGCACGGGGGGCGCTCGACAGCGCGGGTATGGAGTTGATGCGCCCACTCACGCGCCCGTAGGTACGGCTGGGCCCGGCGCGTACGCCGGGCCCCGCCGACGGCCCCTCCAGCTTTGCGGAGCATGGAGAGGAGCCGTCTCGCCATCCCGTGGAGGAGGGCAAGTAACAGGCCAGCCGGGAGTTCCCGCTGGAATCAACATCAAAGCACTCGAGCCTTGGCCTGAGAAGTACGCCCCAGGGCACCGGCCGGGGAACTTACGGACCTCTGTCCCCACGCGTGGCCGGGCCAAAGGCACGTGCGTACCTTTTGGCACCGACACGCCACCGGTGGACCGATCAGGGCCGATGTGCCCCATCGGCACCCTTGCGGCGGACTGTCGGCAGGGTGGGAAACCAGCCATCCCCGACCACCCCGCCTACTACCGGCGGGGATCGCTCTGCGCCAGGTTCAGTACACAGATCGTGAGCATGTGTGGACGCGCCGCCCCGGTTCGCCTCATGCAGAGGCGCGGGGGACCACGAGTGAGAAACGGCCAGCCGAAGCGGCGCGCCCGGCGACGATCAGGCGCTGTCCCCGGTGATTCCGCCGGAGGGCAGGGGGGTCGCCGTCAACGGGCCGTGCGCCATGACGATCGAGGCGAGCGGGTACGGGGGACCGTCGGTGCCGCGCAGGACCAGCAGCGGCATCCCGCGTTCGTCCTGACGCCGCCCGAGCGAGAGCCAGATCCGGTCGGCGCGGTCGACCTGCCCCATCCCGAGGTCGTAGATCCGCCCCCAGAGGAAGAACGGGTCGGCGGCCGTGTCGCTCGCCTCCTGGAGGAGCTCGGGGACACCGTGCGCGGTGAGGTGGACGGCGACCCCGTCGAGGGTTCCGGCGGCCACCTGAGCGTGCCCTGCCGTCCTGGTCCGGACGTTGCGGGGAGCGCCGATCGCGTCGAGCCAGTACTCCCAGTCGTCCAGGCAGGTGGCCTTGATGGCCACGGTGACCCGCTCGCCGTCCGCCGAGATCTGCATGGCCTCCAGGCGTGCGAGGTGGTCGGACTGCAGGCTCGCGGCGACGGAGACCGCGCGGGCGGAGGCGCTGCCCCATCCGACCTGGCGCGACCGCGCGGCGGCCGGCCTCACCCTCGGGACCTGGCCGTCGACGCGCTGCGGTACCGGCGTCGCCCCGCGCTCCGCCATGACCCGTCCGGCGCCGCGGTCGGCGAGATGCAGGACGATCGCGCCGCGCGCGGGTGGCACGAGCGGCGAGGACAGGGCGGCGCGGTCGTGCCGGGGCTCGGGGTTCTCGGTACCGGTACCCGGCCCCTGGTGCTCCGGCACGGACGCGGGGGCGCGATCGTGCCGGGGCTCGGAGTCCTCGTCGGCGGCCACGGATTCCTCACCGTCCGGCCCGGCCGCGGGGGCATGGTCGTGGCGCGGCTCGGGACCGCCGGCCCCGGGGCCGCGCTCCCCACGGACCGGCGCGGACGCCGACACGGGCACGGGCAGGAACTCGGGCACGGACGCGGGTGTGGAAGCGGGCAGGGGCAGGGGCAGGGGTGCCCGGTCGTGCCGCGGCTCGATGTCGTCGCCGGTGGCCCGTACCCCGCCGTTCGGCTCGGGGGCGGACGCGTCCTCGTGGCGCGGTTCGACGTCGTCGCCGGGGATGAGCCCCTTGCGGTTCAGCGCGGTGGCGATCCGCATCGCGACCTCGCTCGGGTAACCGCAGTCCTCGACGATCGTGTCCACGGCCGCGTGATAGGCCTCCGGGCAGTTCTGCACGGCCTCGACCTGTGTCCGCAGCCGTTCGAGGGCACCGGCACCGCCGGCCTCCACCAGACGCCCCTGCGCCTCCAGGTCGGCGACGAACTCCCGAGCGAACGCGCTGAGTTGCTCGGCGAGATTGGCTTCGACGACCGAACGGATCCCGGGCACCGTCGTCATGCCGCCACCCCCAGATATTCGCTGCGCAGCTTGGCCAGAGCCCTGAACTGCAGGGTCTTCACAGCGCCTTCGGACCGTGACATCTGGCGCGCCGTCTCCAGCACGGAGAACTCCATCAGGAATCGGCGCGTGAGGACCTCGCGCTGTGGTGGCCGCAGTTGGTCCAGGGCCCGGCGCAGCAACTCCTCGTCCAGACTGATCAGCACGGTGTCCTCGGTGCTGACCGTCAGGTCCTCGTCGAAGCCGAGCATGTCCTCGACGACGAACTCACGTCGCTGGGCACTCTTGCAATGGTCGATGACCTTGTTCCGGGCGATGGTGATCAGCCACCCGACAAAACCGATGCCGCGATAAGTGAAAGTCTCGCGTTTCATCCAGGCGTTGAGAAAGGTCTCGCCGGTGATGTCCTCGGCGACCTGCCGATTGCGTACACGGCGCTGTACGTAAGCCAGTACCGCGGGGTGATGCAGAGCGTAGAGCTCCCCGAAAGCGTCCCGGTCCCCCGCGAGCGCACGGGCGATAAGGGCCGGTTCTCTGGTGTCGAACCGCGGTGTGGCGGCGTTAGCCTCGGCGATCAAGGCCTACTCCGTTCATGAGTGGATGAACTGTGGTGGGCAGGTGCTGCGACGGTCCGCTCCGGCCATGGCCGGGCTCGGGCGCCGGATGACCGGGTCGTCGTGTCCGAAGGTTTCGAGGCGTCCCCCGCGGTTGCCTCGCAGCTCCAGTGCCTGGTCGAGCCGATGCCGAGGCGGTGCAAATAGGGTCCCCTCAAAGGGACTTGCATACGTGCGACTAACTCACAGTCATGCAACATATGCAACTTGCGTACACGTACGCAAGTTGCTTCGCCGGTATGAAGACGAGACTTTTTGTGGGGAACTGACGTGCGAAGCGTCCCCCTTGGCCTGCCATGACTCTTAAACACCTATTGACCTGCGAAGATGCACGCATGCAAGTCGCGTGCAAGTTGCATACACGCGCGCTACTCTCCGGAACATGCGGAGCATGGAAGAGTCCCCCCACGAGTCCCGCGGTGAGCGACAAGCTCTCGCAAGGAGGGTGGGCGAGTACCTCACCAATGCCGCGACAGCGGCCGGGTACGACGTACGCCCACGAGCCGGTGGCCGGGCTCAACTGGCCATCGCGATTGGAGTGAGCCTGACGACGATCAGCAGAACACTGGAAGGAAAGACCCTCCCCCTTCCCTCGCAACTGACGACATGGGCGTCAGTACTTGGCCTCGACCAGCGAGAGATGTTGGTGAACAGCGGCATGCTTCCGCCGGAACACGGGCCTCAGCCTGCGACACGGAGGGTAGCCTCAGTAACACTCACCCCGGAGGAGGCCATGGACGCATGGGGAATCACTGATCTCAGAATCCGCACAATGCTCAGCGGGAACATCGTCCAAGCTATCGAGCTTCAAAAGGATCTCGATGCCGACGACAGCCGGGGGGCCACTGCAAGGGGGTAACAAGACGTGGCGTACAGACTGGCAACCGCGTCCGCCGCCAGCTGCACAGCCGGCTGGACTTTCGTGGGCGTGGGCGTCTGGCACCATGCATGGGAAGCGGCGACAGTCGGGATCGGCCTGTTAACCATGGGCGTGGCCGGGGCACTTGCGGCCCTGCTCCGTCACACGGTGACGCAGGTCGATGCCCGCACACGACACGATCTCAGCGTCCTGGCGGAACACCGACGACGCCTAGAGCTGGACATACAAAAACGCGAGCTGGACCTGGCCCAGCGCGAAAAAGCCATGGCCCGCAGGGCCACCATCACAGCCATCAGACTCGGCAGTCATGCCAGAGCCCTCGACGAGGCGCGCAACGCGAACACGATACTGCGCGCCAAGAACTCCCAGCTCATGCAGGAGATCGAGGAAGTCAACGACGAGCGCAATCAACTGATCACGGCAGAGCTCTCCTTCGCCCACGACCGATTCACGTCGAAGACCTACGGGGGCCTGCGCGCTGTTGTCGGCAGCGAGCAGCCCCACCCCGATCCGCACGCGCAGGCCGGCTACGGAAGCCGCCCCCCGCGTTCCGGATCATGAGCACCACCCTGCGAAAACGTTCCACCGAGCCATCCATCCCTTCATACGGTGAACAACTCCCCTCCGTTCAAAGGAGTTGAGCGTCAATCCGCCGCGATGACCGGCGGACGCAGGAGCGACGACGCGGTACGTGGTGCCCGCCCGAGCGCGACACCTCCGTCCCGTCCCCGCACCTCCTCACGCACGCCCCGGTCCGCCGGGGGGTGCCGCTCCGCCACGACCTGCGCATCCGGGACGCCGCGGACATAACAGGAGCCCGGCCGGACTGCCGGTATGCTCCATACACGTGACCACCGCGCCTGCTAAGCCCCGTATCCCCAACGTCCTCGCCGGACGCTACGCCTCCGCCGAGCTCGCCACGCTCTGGTCCCCCGAGCAGAAGGTCAAGCTGGAGCGTCAGCTCTGGCTCGCCGTGCTGCGGGCCCAGAAGGACCTCGGGATCGAGGTGCCGGACGCCGCCGTCGCCGATTACGAGCGCGTCCTCGACCAGGTCGACCTCGCCTCCATCGCCGAGCGCGAGAAGATCACCCGGCATGACGTGAAGGCACGGATCGAGGAGTTCAACGACCTCGCCGGCCACGAGCACGTGCACAAGGGCATGACGTCCCGCGACCTCACCGAGAACGTCGAGCAGCTTCAGATCCGGCTCTCGCTGGAGCTGATGCGCGACCGTACGGTGGCGGTCCTCGCCCGGCTGGCCAAGCTCGCCGGCGAGTACGCCGAGCTGGTCATGGCCGGCCGCTCGCACAACGTGGCCGCGCAGGCCACCACTCTCGGCAAGCGCTTCGCGACCGCCGCGGACGAGATGCTCGTCGCCTACGGCCGCCTCGAGGAACTCCTCGGCCGCTACCCGCTGCGCGGCATCAAGGGCCCGGTCGGCACGGCCCAGGACATGCTCGACCTGCTGGGCGGCGACGCGGCCAAGCTCGCCGACCTGGAGCAGCGGATCGCCGGGCACCTCGGCTTCTCGCAGGCCTTCACCTCCGTCGGCCAGGTCTACCCGCGCTCGCTCGACTACGACGTCGTGACCGCGCTGGTCCAGCTCGCGGCCGCCCCGTCCTCGACCGCCAAGACGATCCGTCTGATGGCCGGGCACGAGCTGGTCACCGAGGGCTTCAAGCCCGGCCAGGTCGGCTCCTCCGCGATGCCGCACAAGATGAACACCCGCTCCTGCGAGCGTGTCAACGGCCTCATGGTCATCCTGCGCGGCTACGCGTCGATGACCGGCGAGCTGGCCGGCGACCAGTGGAACGAGGGCGACGTGTCGTGCTCGGTGGTGCGCCGGGTCGCCCTGCCGGACGCGTTCTTCGCCCTTGACGGTCTGCTGGAGACGTTCCTGACCGTCCTCGACGAGTTCGGCGCCTTCCCCGCCGTCGTCGCCCGCGAGCTCGACCGCTACCTGCCGTTCCTCGCGACGACCAAGGTCCTCATGGGCGCGGTGCGCGCCGGTGTCGGCCGCGAGGTCGCCCACGAGGCGATCAAGGAGAACGCCGTCGCCTCCGCCCTGGCCATGCGTGAGCAGGGCGCCGAGCGCAACGAGCTGCTCGACAAGCTCGCCGCCGACGAGCGGATCCCGCTGGACCGCGCGCAGCTCGACGAGCTGATGGCCGACAAGCTGTCCTTCACGGGAGCCGCGGCCGACCAGGTGGCCGTCGTCGTGGGCCGTGTCGAGGAGATCGTGAAGCAGCACCCGGAGGCCGCGGGCTACACGCCCGGCGCGATCCTCTGACCCACCTCGCACCAGCGGACCGGAAGGCCGTCCGCGACCGGCTCACGCCGTCGTCGCAGGCGGCCTTCCGCCGTTCCCGGCGGCGCCGACCGTGCCCCGGCGGCACGGAGCCCGTACCCCCAAGCGGCCCGCGGCCGCACCGGCCGCGGTGTGCGGACGGGCTGACGGCTGACGGCTGACGGCAGTGGGCAGTGGGCAGCGGTGCCGAGGGGCTACGCGGTCCGCGCCAAACGCACGTCAACAGCCGCGCGACGGCGGCGCGCAGCCCGTGCCGGCCGCGGTTCACAGCCGGGCGAAGACAGGCGAAGACAATGGGCGGCACGGGCCGAAGCCCGGACGCAGCGACCGCAGCCGCCGCGCCGCACGGCGTGTGCGGTCAGGGCGAAATCGGGTCGCGGGTGGAGATCCGTCTCGGCAGAATCCGGGGTATGGAGCGTCTGGCGGAGATCGCGAGCCGGCTGGCCGAGGTGGACGGTGTCGTCGGTGTGTGTCTGGGAGGCAGCCGGGCCACCGGTTCGCACGGTCCCGACTCCGACTTCGATCTCGGCCTCTACTACCGGCCCCCGCTGGACACCCCGGCCCTGCGTCTGCTCGCGGCCGAGCTGACCGGTGGCCCGGTGGAGGTGACCGAGCCGGGCGGCTGGGGGCCGTGGGTGGACGGTGGCGGCTGGCTGACCGTCGACGGTCACCGCGTCGACTGGATCTACCGCGACCTGGACCGGGTGCACCGCGTCTGGCGTGACTGCCTCGCCGGGCGGTTCGAGATCGGGGTGCAGCCCGGACATCCCCTGGGCGTGTACTCGCATTCCTACGCCGGTGAGGTGGCTGTCGGGCAGGTCCTCGCCGATCCCGGCGGTGAGCTCCGGGATCTGCGGGAGCTGACACGCCACTACCCCGGACCACTGCGCGAGGCACTCATGGACAACGCGCGCTGGGAGGCGCCGTTCATCCTGGCCGCCGCCCGCAAGGGGGCCGCTCGCGGTGATGTCTTCCACGTCTCCGGCTGCCTCTTCCGCGCGGTCGGACTTCTGGCGCAGGCCCTCCACGCCCATGCCCGACGCTGGGTGCTCAACGAGAAGGGGGCGGTCCGTGCCGCGGGAGAACTCGCCGTCGCCCCGGCGGACTTCGCCGGGCGGGCTCACGGGCTGTTCGCCGCGCTCGGCACCACCCCGGAGACGCTGACCGCCGCGCTCGACGACGCCGACCGGCTCGTCGCCGACGTGCTCACTCGCCTCGACCGCTGATCAGGCCCCAGGGGTCCCGCGTCACGGCGGGTCGATCTCCGTGATCACCGCGAGCAGTCTGAACTCCTGGTCCTCGCCGAGGCGGGAGATGCCGAGGGCGACCCAGCGGCCCACCTCTTCGGCCCGCCACACCTGCGCGTTCCTCATGTGCGCGCCCAGGGAGGCCCAGGGCTCCGGTATTCGCTCGTCGCCCTGCTGGGCGCGCAGGAACACGCCGTCGAGACTCATCCAGTCCGGCTTCCCCCACCGGTCGGCGAGCCGCTGCGCGAGGGCTTCCCGCAGGGCCTCGTACTGCTCGGCGTCCTCCTGTTCCCCCTGCCCGCCTCCTGTGGAACCTCCGCTCCGCTCCAACTCGACGACATGGAACCCGGGTCCCCCTGGACCGCCGTACGACCCGGCGACCGACCCGCCGTGCCCCGTGGGAAAGTCCTCGGCGCACAGCCGGTCGATCGTGGCGAGTTGCTGCGCGATGGTCATGACGTCCAGTAAAGCCGCCACCACTGACAATTGGTGAGGCGTCAGGAAGCCAGTGCGCTCAGGCGTCCCGGCGGCGGACGCACCACGCGCCCGCGCCCAGGGCCGCCGCCGTCCACAGCGCCGTCACCGCGAGCCCGCTCCAGGGTCCGAGCGCGCCGTCCCACGACACGTGCAGGACCGTCTGACCGGCCTTGTCCGGCAGGAAGTCCGCCACGCTCCCCGACGCCGACCCGACGACGAAGGACACGATGAGGAGGAACGGGATCAGGATGCCCAGGGTGGCGACCCCGCTGCGCAGGACGGCCGCCAGTCCCGCCGCGAACAGGGCCATCAAGGACAGGTAGACCGCGCAGCCCACCACGCCCCTCAGTTCCGCCGTCCA
The DNA here is from genome assembly GCF_055565895.1 of Streptomyces sp. NPDC028298. Lineage (NCBI taxonomy): Bacteria > Bacillati > Actinomycetota > Actinomycetes > Kitasatosporales > Streptomycetaceae > Streptomyces > Streptomyces sp. NPDC028298. Next base: position 102,257 of record NZ_JBVHTL010000003.1, on the reverse strand, counting down.
GGTCAGGGTGTCCGCCCGAGATCCGAGCACCGATGTCCCGACCACCAGGCTGAGCACGCCGGTGACCAGGCCGATTCCCAAAGCCGGCACACCGATCGCCACCGCCTTCGCCAGGAACCAGCGCCCCCGGTCGGGAACCGCGGCCAGCGACACACGGAGCGCGCCGCTCTGGTACTCGGCCGAGACCGCCTGGGCTCCGAAGGTGATGGCCGCGATCTGGCCGAAACTGACCCCGAAGAACGCCGAGAACAGCGGGTCGAAATCCGGGTTGTCGGAGTCGTCGAGGCCGGCGAGCGCGGAGAACGCGACCGTGGCCACGAGGACGGTCGCCAGTCCCCACAGGAGCGCACGGAGTGTCCGGATCTTGATCCATTCCGCGCGGAGTGCGGGTGCGAAGGACATGGTCAGGCCTCCTGGGGCTGGGTCGGGGCGGCGGCGAACTCGGTCTCGGTGGCTGTCAGGTCCAGATAGGCCTGCTCCAACGTGCCCTCCTCCGCGGCGAGTTCGAGAATGGAGAGACCGGCGGCGGAGGTGAGGCGCCCGATGTCCTCCAGCCGCGCGTCGTACGCGGTCCAGCGGCCCTCCTCGCCCTCGACGGCCTCGATGCCGTGCTCCGCGAACAGGCCCCCCAGCGCGCGGCTGTCCGTGCTGCGCACCCGGACGCGGGGCTGCACGCGCGCGTCGATGAACTCGCGCATCGGCGTGTCGGCCAGCAGCCTGCCGCGGCCGAGGACGACGAGCTGGTCGGCGAACGAGGCGGTCTCGTTCATGAGGTGGCTGGAGACGAGGACGGTGCGCCCCTCCCGGGCCAGCCGGCGCAGCAGCTCGCGGATCCAGATGATCCCCTCGGGGTCCAGCCCGTTGGAGGGTTCGTCCAGGAGCACCACGGGCGGGTCACCGAGCAGGGCGGCCGCGATGCCCAGGCGCTGACGCATGCCCAGGGAGTACGTCTTCACCCGGCGCCGGGCCACCGCGGCGAGCCCCGTCTCCTCCAGCACCTCGTCGACCCGGCGTTCGGGGATCCGGTTGGTGGCGGCCAGCGCCAGCAGGTGGTTCCGGGCGGTCCGCGATCCGTGGGCGGCTCCCGCGTCGAGCAGGGCGCCCACCTTGCGGAGCGGTTCGTCGAGCGTGGCGTACGCGCGGCCGCCGATGGTGGCGGTGCCGGAGGTGGGCCGGTCCAGGCCCAGCACGAGCCGCATGGTGGTGGACTTCCCGGCGCCGTTGGGGCCGAGGAATCCGGTGACGCGGCCCGGGAGGACGCTGAAGGTCAGGTGGTCCACGGCGCGCCTGCCGCCGTACTCCTTGGTCAGGTCTTGGACGTCGATGCTGGTCATGGGCCCAGCCTGGCCGCCGTGGGCCGCCGCCCGCCTCCCCCGCGGGTGGAGATCGTCTCCCCCGCCCGGGGGAGGTCCGTTGTCGGTGCCCGCTGGCAGGATGGCGCGATGGCCCGATTTCTGCGTCCGCTGCTGTGGGGGACGACGTACACGCGTTTGCTGCACCTGTGGGTGCCGATGCTGTTCGTCAGCGTGTGGCTCTTCATCGACATGTCGAGGCCATGGGTGCCCGCGCTGATGCTCATTCCGCTGGGGCTGATCCCGGCCGTGCGGCGGGGCGAGGGGGTGCAGGCGCGGTTCATGCTGGCGCCGGGCGAGCGAAGCGGTGAGGACACGGCGTTCTCGGTGGCCCCCTCGGCCGGCCTGAGGGACCGGTGGCGGACCGTGCTCTGGCTGGAGGCGCGTCTGCTGCTGAGCGTGGCGACCTCGGTGGTCACCGTGTGGCTGCCCATGTTCGCCGTCGACCTCACCCGGGCGGCCCTCGGCTACTGGCCGTCGGGCGACCCCGTGATCCGGCTCCTGGACCCGCACTGGAGCTGCGCGATGCTCATTCCCCTGCCCCTGCTCGCCCTGTACGGCGGGGTGGTCGGCCTGGGCGAGCTGACCACGGCGCTGGCCCGGCGGCTCCTCGGCCCCTCCCCCAGCGAGCGCCTCGCCGCGCTGGAGGAGCGCACCGAACAACTGCTGGAGCGCAACCGCATAGCCCGGGAGCTGCACGACTCCATCGGGCACGCTCTCACCGTCGCGGTGGTGCAGGCCGGCGCCGCGCGCGCGGCCGGCGACCCGGACTTCACCGAGCGTGCGCTGACCGCCATCGAGGAGACCGGAAGAGCGGCTCTGGAGGACCTGGAGCGGGTGCTCGGAGTGCTGCGCGAGGCGGAACGCCCGGCGAGCGGCCGCCCGACGCTGACCGACGCCGACCGGCTGCTGGAGTCGGCGCGCACGTCGGGGGCCGAGGTGGACGCCGAGGTGTCGGGCCCTCTGGAGACGGTGGCCGGTCCTGTGTCCAGGGAGGGCTACCGCATCCTCCAGGAGTCGCTCACCAATGTGCTCCGGCACGCCGGAAGTGTTCCGGTGCGGGTGCGGATCGACGTCAGGGACGGCGCGCTCTCCCTGGAGGTCCGCAATCCGCTGCCGGACGGCAGAGTGGTGGCCGGGCGGGGCAGCGGTCTGCGCGGCATACGGGAGCGGGCCGCGCTGCTCGGCGGCAGCGCCCGGACGGGCCCGCACGAGGGTGACTGGCAGGTCCATGCGGAGTTGCCGTTGCACTGATCTACGCTGGCCGGATGCCGGTCACCGTTCTGCTCGTCGACGACGAACCCCTCGTCCGCGCGGGACTGCGCGCCGTCCTGGAGGCGCAGCCCGACATCGAGGTCGTCGGCGAGGCCGCCGACGGGGCCGCGGTGATCCCGCTGGTCCGGCAGTTGCGGCCGGACGTGGTCGCCATGGATGTCCGGATGCCTCTGATGGACGGCATCGAGGCCACCCGCGCGCTGCTGCGGACGGTCGCCGACCCGCCCAAGATCCTCGTGGTGACGACCTTCGAGAACGACGAGTACGTCTACGAGGCGCTGCGCGCCGGAGCGGACGGCTTCCTGCTGAAGCGGGCGCGCCCGGCCGAGATCGTGCACGCGGTGCGCCTGGTGGCCGAGGGCGAGTCCCTGCTGTTCCCCGCCTCCGTGCGGCAGTTGGCGGCCGACTACGGCGAGGGCGGGGCCAGTCCGGCGGCGCGGGCGGTCATGGAACGGGCCGCGCTGACCGAGCGCGAGGCGGACGTGCTGCGGCTGATGGCCCGGGGGATGTCCAACGCCGAGATCGCCGCGCGGCTGGTCGTCGGCACGGAGACGGTCAAGTCGCACGTCAGCTCCGTACTGGCGAAGCTGGGGGCCCGGGACCGTACTCAGGCGGTCATCGCGGCCTACGAATCGGGGTTCGTGGCGCCGGGCTGACCGCGCCCCGCGGAGCGAAAGGGTCCCCGGCTCTCGCCGGGGTCCCCCGCGACGAGTACGATCCGGCCAACACGCGTACAAGCTGGGAGGACGGACGTTGGGGCGGTTGACCGGCGGGGATCCGTCTCTGCTGCGACGGATCAATTCCGCGGTGGTCCTGCACGCCTTGCGTGCCACGGACTGCGCGACCCTCACCGAGATCACCCGGGTGACCGGTTTGTCACGGCCGACGGTCGAAGGCGTCGTCGAGGGGCTGATCGAGAACGGGCTCGTCGTCGAGAAGGCGGCCGAGGAGGGTGCCACGCGGCGCCAGGGGCGTCCGGCGCGCAGGTTCCGGTTCCGGGCCGAGGCGGGGCACCTGCTGGGCCTGGAGATCGGCCCGCACCGCGTCGCGGCCCTGCTCGCGGACCTGGACGGGCGCGTGATGGGCGCGATGGCCAAGGACGTGGACGAGAGGGCGTCCGCCGACGAGCGGCTGGAACGGCTGCGGATGGCGGTCGCCGAGCTGCTGCGCAGGGCGGGTGTCGCCCGCAGCTCGCTGCGCGCGGTGGGCGTGGGCAGTCCCGGGATCGTCGAGGCGGACGGCACCGTGCGCCTGGGCACGGCGCTGCCGGAATGGACGGGCCTGCCACTGGGCGAGCGGCTGAGCCGCTCCTTCAAGTGCCCGGTGCTCGTGGAGAACGACGCCAACGCGGCGGCGGTCGCGGAGCACTGGAAGGGCGCGGCGACCGAGTCGGACGACGTCGTGTTCGTCCTGGCGGGACTGAGCCCGGGCGCCGGAGCGTTGATCGGCGGGCGGCTGCACCGGGGGTTCGGCGGCGCGGCCGGTGAGATCGGCGCGCTGCATCTGCTGGGCCGTGACGTCACACCCGAGACGCTGCTCTCGACGACGGACGAGCCGTTGCATCCGCTCGACGAGCCGGCCGTCGCCAAGGTGTTCGCGCTGGCCAAGGACGGCGACCAGCGGGCGCGCGCGGCGGTCGAGCGCTTCATCCAGCGCCTGGTGCACGACGTGGCGGCCCTGGTCCTCGCCCTGGACCCGGAGCTGGTCGTCATCGGCGGCTGGGCGGCCGGTCTGGACGGCGTGCTGGAGCCGCTGCGCAGGGAGTTGGCGCGCTACTGTCTGCGTCCGCCCAAGGTCGCCCTCTCCATGCTGGGAGAGGCTGCGGTGGCGACGGGCGCGCTGCGGCTGGCCCTCGACCACGTCGAGGAGCAGTTGTTCGCGGTGGAGGGAACCGTGACCGCGCGCCGCTGAGGCGCGAGCGACGCGGCGGTCCGGACCGGACGACGGCTCAGGAGGCGCGGCGCTCCGGGTCGTGGTGGATCTCCACCCCGCCCGAATCACCGAACGTGAGCCGGCAGGTGTCGGCACGGTACGTGGCCACCGACACCGCCACGGTGCGCCCCTCGGTGAAGAAGCGGGTCGTGACGACTAGGACGGGCGCCCCGGGAAGACGGTCGAGCTCCTTGGCGTCGTCCGCGCGGGCCGAGCCCAGCTCGACGGCACGGTCCTGGCCCTCGAGGTCCAGGCGCTGGAGCTCGCGCAGCACGGCACGCGCGCGTGCGGCGCCCGAGGGCGCGTCGATCGCCGACAGGTCCGGCACCGAGGACGCCGGGATGTACAGGAGCTCGGCGGCGACGGGCTGGCCGTGCGTCACCAGGGAACGGCGCACGGTGTGGACCTGCTCGCCGTCCGCGCTCTCCAGGATGCCGGCCACCGGCGCGGGGGGCGCCGCCACCGTGCAGTCCGCGGCGTGCCAGGCGTCACCGGCCGCCCCCGGCCACACATGCTGTTCGGTTCCGACGGCCACGCCCACGCGCGGGGGCGCGACGGTGGTGCCCACGCCGCGGCGGCGCTGCAGCCGGCCTTCCAGTTCGAGCTGTTCGAGTGCCTGCCGCAGGGTCGCCCGGGCGACACCGAAGCGGGCCGCCAGATCACGTTCGTTGGGCAGGATCTCGCCCACGGTGAACTCGGAGTCCAGTGCCTCGCTGAGCACGGTCCTGAGGTGCCAGTACTTCGGTTCCGGCACCGATTCCAACTGCGTGGTCCCCACCCTGTCCTCCGCAATCGCCGTGGCCCGGCGGCGTTTTAACGCCCTTGTTTATTAAAGGTTCCTGCACTATCCGCGACGATAGGGCCGCCCCCACCCTTGGTCAAGACCAATCCTCGAACCCTTACGGATTGCACAGGCGCCCCGCCGCGGAGCGTTCACGGGGTGTTCTCGCCGGGCGACGTCCGTGACACAACGCCGAAAGCCCCCGTACAAAGTCGGGGGCTTCCGCTGTCCTGTGACGCCTCGGCGGGAGGCGTTCTCCGGTGGCTAACCGGCCGGGATCGACACCAGCTTCTCCGGGTTGCGCACGATGTAGACGCACTGGACCCGCCCGTCGGCGACGTCCAGTTGGATGACGCTGTCGGGTTCGCCCCCGGACAGCGCGAGCACCGCGAGGCCGCCGTTGACCTCGAGGAAGCGCAACGACAGGCCGTACGCGCCCTTCTTGGTGACGCCGATGACGAACCGGCCGACCTTCTCGGCGCCGTCGAGGACGCGCAGGGGTGCCTGGGTGAGGCCGCCGCTGTCGCCGATGAGCCGCGCCTCGGGTGCCAGCAGGGACATGAGCCCCTCCAGATCGCCCTCGGCCGCCGCGGCGAGGAACCGCTCGGTGAGGTCACGGCGTTCGGCCGGGTCCACCTCGTAGCGTGGCCGCCGTTCCTCCACGTGCTTGCGCGCCCGCCCGGCGAGTTGGCGTACCGCCGCCTCGCCTCGCTCCAGTACGACCGCGATGTCGGCGTACGGATAGCCGAACGCCTCGCGCAGGACGAACACCGCGCGTTCCAACGGGGACAGGGACTCCAGGACGACGAGGACGGCGAGGGAGACGGAGTCCGCGAGGACGGCGCGCTCGACGCTGTCCGGCACCGTCTCACCGAAGTCCGTGACGTACGGCTCCGGGAGCCACGGTCCGACGTAGGTCTCGCGACGCGACTGGACCTGGCGCAGCCGGTCGATGGCGAGCCGGGTCGTGACACGGACCAGGTAGCCGCGCGGCTCACGCACGTCCGACCGGTCCTCGGCCGACCAGCGCAGCCACGTCTCCTGGACGACGTCCTCCGCGTCGGCCACGCGCGCGAGCATGCGGTACGCCACACCCATGAGTACGGGGCGGTGTTCCTCGAATACGTCGGTCACCGTGTCGGTCGTCACCGCCCCATCCCACCCGACACATTCCCGGGTGTCCAGGCGAAACAGCCGGGCGAAACGGCCGCCCCGGAGCACAATGGCCGCGGACCGCCGGTGACCGGCGGTCCCGACAACGGGAGGAACGACGATGCGGTACGGGGTACTGGGCACGGGCGACGTGGGGCGCACCCTCGCCGGCAAACTGGTCGAACTGGGCCACGAGGTCTGCCTGGGTTCGCGCACGAAGGACAACGCGGCGGCGGCCGAGTGGGCCGACGGCGCGGGCCCCACGGCCCATCACGGCACCTTCGCCGACGCGGCGGCGTTCGGCGAGGTGGTCGTGAACGCGGTGGGCGGCCGGGTCGCGCTCGCCGTGCTGCGGTCGGCCGGTGCGGAAAACCTGGACGGCAAGGTGGTGTTGGACGTCTCCAATCCCCTGGCCTTCGAGGACGGCGAACTGCGGCTGTCTCCCGTGGAGTCGGACAGCGTGGGCGAGCAGATCCAGCGGGAGTTTCCGGGGGCCCGTGTGGTGAAGAGCCTCAACACGGTCAACTGCCAGGTGATGGTGGACCCTTCCAAGGTGCCGGGCGAGCACCAGATCTTCGTCTCGGGTGACGACGAGGGCGCCAAGGAGCAAGTGACCTCGCTGCTGGGCGAGTTCGGCTGGCCCGCGCGGCGCGTGTTCGACCTCGGCGGCATCAGCACCGCGCGGACCGTGGAGATGTACGTGCCGCTGTGGGTCAAGCTCATGCAGAGCATCGGGCACGCGGACTTCAACATCGAGGTGCGCGGGGCGCGCTAGCCGCGGGCCGCGGGCCTGGAGGAGCCGCGGGCACGGGCGCGTCAGAGGTGGGTACGGGCATCCGGTCGGCGCCGGGTGCCCGTACTGGGCCCCGCACCGCCGTCCCCGCCGTGTGGTGCCGGGCGTGAGGTGCCTGGCCCGAACGCTGGGCCTCGGACGCCCGGCCTTGGACGGCCCACCTCGGACGGCCGACCTCGGACGCCCGGCCTCGAATGCCCGGCCTCGAATGCCCGGCCTCGGATGGCCGGCCCCCGGCGCCGGGTTCGTGCCGACTCGGGGGCTACCCGTCGGTAGCAGTTGCTGACAAGCTGTCTACGAGATGGTTCGTCACGGCATCAGATGAGGAGCACCCGCATGTCCGACACGGTCACCGTCAGCCTCCCCACACCGCGCGGCCCGAAGGCGGTCACCGTGTCCTACGCGCGCGAGGGCACCGGCGAGCCGCTGCTCCTGCTCCACGGCATCGGCCACCACCGCCAGGCCTGGGACCCGGTCATCCCCATCCTCGCCGCCGAACGCGACGTCATCGCCGTCGACCTTCCGGGCTTCGGCGCGTCCCCGGCGCTGCCCGACGGGCTCGCCCACGACCTGTCGACGGTGGTGCCCGTACTCGGCGCGCTGTGCGAGGCGCTGGAGATCGAGCGGCCGCACGTCGCCGGAAACTCGCTCGGCGGGCTGCTGGCGCTGGAACTGGGCCGCGAGAAGCTCGTACGGTCCGTCACCGCGCTCTCGCCCGCGGGCTTCTGGTCGCCGGTGGAGCGGCGGTACGCCTTCGGGCTGCTGATCGCCATGCGCCAGACGGCCCGCCGCATGCCCCTGCCGGTCATCGAGCGGCTCTCCCGCTCCGCGGCCGGGCGGACCGTCCTGACCAGCACCATCTACGCCCGGCCCGCCCGCCGTTCACCCGAAGCGGTCGTCGCCGAGACCCTCGCCCTGGCCCACGCGGAGGGATTCGCCGAGACGCTCCGGGCGGGCACGAACGTCCAGTTCACGGACGACATCCCGACGCTCCCCGTCACCGTGGCCTGGGGAACCCGCGACCGGCTGCTGATCCGCCGCCAGGGCGTCCGGGCCAAGCAGATCATTCCGCGGGCGCGGCTGGTGCGGCTGCCCGGCTGCGGCCACGTCCCGATGAACGACGACCCGGCGCTCGTCGCCCGCGTCATCCTCGACGGAAGCCGCTGAGCGGTCCGGGACGGCGGAGTTCGCGCTGTCCTGGGGCTCGGTCCCCGGGCGGCCCCTTCCGGCGGCCCGGCGACCGCGCCCGAGGACGACGCCCAAGGCGCCCGACCCGAGGGCGACTCCGGCGCCGACGAGGGCACTGCCCGCGGCCTGCGCGATCCCGTAGGCGCCGGTACCCACGAGCGGCGCGGTGCAGGCCGCCGAGACCGGGACGAGGCCGGAGAAGAGCGTGGCGCGCTCCGCTCCGATGCGCTGCACGCCCATGTACCAGCAGACGAAGCCGACGACCGTGACGACCGCCGCCTGCCACAGCAGCGCGGTCGCCTCGGTGGCGTCCGGCACCCGCAGCCACGCTCCACGGTCGGCGATCACGCCGACCAGCGCGGACTCGGCCGCGGCGACGGCGCACACGGTGGCCGACAGCAGCCGCGGCCCCAGCGGACGCAGTACCGGTACGGCCAGCACGGCGAAACCGGCTTCCCCGGCCAGCGCGCCCACGGAGCAGGCGATCCCGGCCGCGTCCGTGCGGCCCCATCCCTGAACGGCGAAGGCGCCGAGGGCGACGAGCAGCGCCCCGTACAGGACGCGGCGTCGTGGGCGGCGGCCCTCCTGAAGCGGTACGAGCACCGCGACGACGACGGGGGCGCAGCCGACGAAGACGCCGGGTACCGCCGGTTCGGCGGTGCGCTCGGCGGCGAGCACGGCGAGGTTGAAGCCGACCATGCCGACGGCCGCGACGAGCGCGAGTCGCCCCCACTGGCGGACCGTGAGCCGCCGCAGCGGGGCGGCCGCGCCCCGGCCGACGAGGGGCAGCAGGAGGACACAGGCGAGGCCGTAGCGCAGGAACTGGCCGCCCGCGTACGGATAGTGGCCCAGGACGCTGTTGGCGGTGAAGGAACCTCCGACGAGGACACAGGCGAGGGCGGCGAGCAGCGCGCCCCGGGTGGTGGTGGCGTTCATGACTACGACGCTATGAACGGGCGTGGCCCGGATTAAGGTCCACTTCCATGACGTCATCGGGGACCAATCGCGGCGAGCCGCCGCGTCCCGCTCCGACAGCACCGACCGCGGCTCCGGCGGAACCGGAGGGCTCGCCAGGATCGACAGGCCGGGCAGAACCGGCGGCCTCCTCGTGGACGGCCGCCTGGGAGCTGCTCCTGCCGGCCGCGTCGGCGCCGGCACGCGCGCGTGGACGCACGCTCCAGGCCGCGCTGCGCGAGGCGGTCCGCTCCGGGCGGCTCGCTCCCGGCACCCGGCTGCCGTCGAGCCGCGAGCTGGCCGGGGACCTCGGCGTGTCGCGGGGGCTCGTCACGGAGGCGTACGAGCAGTTGACGGCGGAAGGCTATCTCCGCAGTGACCGCGGGTCGGGTACCTGGGTCGGCGGTGCGGTGCGGGCCGTCGGTCCACGCGCGCGTGACCGTGCCCCGCGGGCGGCCGGGGTGCGGGCCGACTTCGTCGCGGGAAGCCCCGACCTGTCCCTCTTCCCGCGCTCCGCCTGGGCCGCCGCGCACCGCGGGGTGCTGGCCGAACTCCCCCACCAGGCACTGGGCTACCCGGACCCGCGCGGCCTGCCGCGCCTCAGGACGGCCTTGGCCGAACTCCTCGTGCGCCGCCGGGGTGTGGTCGCGGACCCGGAGCGCGTCATCGTGGTCTCCGGCGTCGCCCAGGCGATGACACTGCTCGGTTTCGCGCTCCACGCGCGCGGGACACCCCGCGTGGGCGTCGAGCGTCCCGGCAGCCCGGAACTCGGCTCCCTGTTCGCCTCGGCAGGCGTCGGCACCGTACCGCTTCCGCTCGACGACGAGGGTCTCGCGCTCGCCCCGCTCGAAGCGTCCGGTGTACGGGCCCTGGTGACGACGCCCGCCCACCAGTTCCCGACGGGCATCGCGTACTCGGCCCGGCGTCGCGGCGAACTCCTCGACTGGACCCGGTCCGTGGACGGCCTGGTCATCGAGGACGACTACGACGGCGACTTCCGTTACGACCGTGCGCCGGTGGGTGCCCTCCAGGGACTGGACCCCGAGCGTGTCGCGTACACCGGCTCGGTCAGCAAATCGCTCGCTCCGGGGCTTCGGCTCGGCTGGCTCCTGGTCCCGGCGTCCCACTTCGAGGAGGTCGTCGAGCGCAAACGCACCATGGACCTCGGCAACCCGGTCCTCGACCAGGCGCTCCTGGCCCGTTTCGTCGAACGCGGCGACTACGACCGGCACCTGCGCCGCTGCCAGCGTGCGTACCGGGAGCGGCGTGACGTCCTGGTCGCGGCCCTGGAGGAGCACTTTCCGGGTACGGAGGTCTCCGGAATCGCGGCCGGTCTGCACGTCGTGGCCGCACTGCCCGCCCGCCATGGACCGCGGGACAGCTTCCTGGAACGCACCGCGGCGGCGGGGGTCGTGGTCCGGCCGACGGCCCACTACGGATCGACGGCCGCGGACGGCGTACGGCTCGTGCTCGGGTACGCCCATCTGCCGCCCGCACGCATACGGGACGGCGTGCGGCTGATGGCGGAGGCCGTACGGGACCGGTCGGCCGGTTCGGCTCTTTAGACCGGTTCCCCGGCCGGCTCCATGAGGCGGTCCGCGGGGGCTCCCCGGGCGTCGGGGCGATTCCCCGTGTCCCAGGGCCGGTTGTTCACCCGTGGTTTGCGTGCGCGCTGCGGCGCACCAGTAGTTGTGGCTCTGCACACTGGCCGAATCCGTACCCGGAGGCGTATCCATGTCGCACCGTCCGTTCCCCTCGTTCCCCGGTCGCCGCAGCGTGCTGCGCGGCTCGCTGGCCGCGTCGGCGGCACTGGCCCTGCCCACCACGCTCGGCTCGGCGCCGGCGCTCGCCCTGTCCGGCCGGCCGAAGGCGGGCTGGGGCGTCCAGACCGGCGACGTGACCACCGACTCCGGCCTGGTGTGGGTGCGCTCCGACCGGCCCGCGCGGATGATCGTCGAGACCTCGGCGACCGCGTCGTTCCGCGACGCGCGCCGATGGCACGGTCCGCTGCTCGGCGCGGACACGGACTTCACGGGGACCACCCGGCTGCGCGGGCTGCCGTCCGGTGAACAGATCCACTACCGCGTCCTGCTCGCCGACCCGGACGACCCCCGGCGCACCGGCGAGCCGGTGGGCGGAACGTTCCGCACGGCTCCGCACGGGCGGCGCGGCGGTGTGCGCTTCCTCTGGTCGGGCGACCTGGCGGGGCAGGGCTGGGGCATCAACCCGGACATCGGCGGCTACCGCATCTTCGACGCGATGGCCCGGCTCGACCCCGACTTCTTCCTGTGCAGCGGCGACAACATCTACGCGGACGGCCCGCTGGCCGCCACGGCCGCGCTCCCCGACGGCGGCACCTGGCGGAACATCACGACCGAGGAGAAGTCCAAGGTCGCCGAGTCGCTGGCGGAGTTCCGCGGCAATTTCCGCTACAACCTGCTCGACGAGAACCTCAAGCGGTTCAACGCCCAGGTGCCCTCCGTGATCCAGTGGGACGACCACGAGGTGCGGAACAACTGGTACCCGGGTGAGGTGATCGCCACCACGGACACGCGCTACACGGAGAAGAGCGTCGACGTCCTGGCGGCGCGGGCCCGGCGCGCGTTCGGCGAGTACTTCCCCGTGTCGACCCTGCGGCCGGGCGACCGGGACGGTCGCGTGCACCGGGTCGTGCGGCACGGTCCCCTGCTGGACGTGTTCGTCCTCGACATGCGCACCTACCGCAACGCCAACTCCCCCGACGACCAGACGACGGATCCGCAGGGCATCCTCGGTGCCGCGCAGTTGGAGTGGCTGAAGCGCGAGCTGTCGCGTTCGCGGGCCGTGTGGAAGGTGATCGCCGCGGACATGCCGCTCGGCCTGGTCGTTCCGGACACGACCGAGGGACGGCCGAACATCGAGGCCGTGGCCCAGGGCGACCCGGGCGCGCCGCTGGGTCGCGAGCTCCAACTCGCCGAACTGCTGCGGTTCATCAAGCACCGGCGGATCACGGGCACCGTGTGGCTCACCGCCGACGTGCACCACACGTCGGCCCAGCACTACCAGCCGTCGCGGGCCGCGTTCACCGACTTCGAGCCGTTCTGGGAGTTCGTCTCCGGCCCGCTGAACGCCGGCGCCTTCCCGGCGAGCGCACTGGACGGCACCTTCGGTCCGGAGCGGGTGTTCGTGAAGGCGCCCGTCGCCTCGAACGTGTCACCCGCGGGCGGCTACCAGTTCTTCGGCGAGGTGGACATCGACGGCGACAGCGGCGAGCTGACGGTACGCCTGCGCGAACAGGACGGGACCGTGCTGTTCACGCAGGTGCTCCAGCCGGGACGCGTGGGCCAGTAGCGACGCCGGTCCGCCGTGCCCCGCACACGGGTCCCACCTCGGCCCCGGGCACGGCGGGCCCATCCCGGCCCCGAGCACGGCGGGCCCACCCCGGCCGCCCGGCACGTCGGAACCACCGCGTGGCTTCCTCTCCCGTCGGCCTGGATGGCAAGTCCTCGCAGGTCAGGGGCGATTGTCAGTGGTCGCCTCTACGGTTTTTCCATGACGCGATCTTTGCAGGCCGTGGCCTACACCCGACCCTCCGCTCTGGAGTCCGTGCCCGGCGGGCGGCGGCTGGGGCTCGAGACCTCGCGAGGTTCGACGCCCACGGGGATCGAGGACCATCCGCGGTTCTTCGCGGGCTTCCTGACGTCGCCCCAGGTGGCCGCCGCGGGACTGCTGGCGGTGGCCGACGTCGCCGCGGCGCGTTACGACCGGCCGCAACCGCGGGCGTCCCTGGACCCGGTGGTCACGGGCAACGGTGACCGTCTCCGGTTCGAGTCCTTCTCCGGCTGCGGAGGGGTGTACGCGCGCCTGGACGTACTGACACCGGGCCTGGACGGCGACGAGATCGGGCACGGGACGACGAACGTCGACGTCAACAACCCGCTGCGCGAGGCCCTCTCCCGCATCGGCACGGACGATCCGCTGCATCTTCGGGTCGGCCCGGACGAGATGGCCGTGACCACGCTGGACGGGCCCGTGGTGGAGAAGAAGGTGCCGTTGCCCGACCGCTGGCTGCGGGGATTCGCCGAGGCCCAGGTGACCGCGGCCGGGTTCGACCTGCGGGCCGAGCTGCCCGCCGCCGAGGCCGTCCGGTTCCTGCGCTCGCTCCCGCGCGGCACGGTGCGCGGCAGGTCGGGCGGCCCCCAGTGGGTGGTGCCCGCGGGCCGGGGACTGCGTCCGACCACCCGGCCGGTTCCGGGAGCCGTCTGTCTGCCCGGACCGGACCGGCTGATCGCCCTCCAGAGGGTGTTGCGCCACGCGACGGCACTGCGCGTGTACGGCCCGCCGGTCACCGGCGACGCCGCCCTTGCCGGCGCCTGGGAAGCCGTCCTCCCCGGAATGCGGCTGACCCTCACGCTCTCGCCGGACGCGTCCCGTGGCTTCTCCGGAGAGGGCGGGGTGCTGGACGCACTCGCCACCGACGAGGCGGCCGAGGACGCCGAGCTGATCGCGGTGCTGCTGGCGTGGGAGCCCCGCGTCGACGTGGGTGACCTGGCCTCCGCCTCCGGCCTGCCGGCCGAGCGCGTGAGAGCCGCCCTGGTCCGGCTGGGCACGTCGGGCCGCGTGGGCTACGACACCGCGGAAGCCGCCTACTTCCACCGCGAACTGCCCTACGACGCGGGGCGGGCCGAGCGGCACAACCCGCGCCTGCGGTCGGCCCACGCACTCGTCGCCGGAGGCGCGGTCGCCCTGGACGGGGCCATCGGCACGGTGACGGCGGACGACGGACATGTGCACCGGGTCCGCGACGACGCGGGGACGTTGAGCTGTTCCTGCCTGTGGTGGGCGAAGTACCGCGGCGGACGCGGACCGTGCAAACACGCTCTGGCGGTCCGGATGGTACGGCGGGGCGCCCGGGTCGAGCACGGGGCCGGCCCCGGTGCCGACCCTGGTGCCGGGCGCGGGGAGCCCCTGGTCTCGGGGCGACACGAGTCATTCCAGGAAGTTCCGTTCGACGGGGGCGAGGGACGATGAACGACGAAGCACTGCTGACGGCGGTACGGGCGGGGCGGACGGTCGAGGCCGCCGGGCTCCTGGACGGCATGACCGATGCCGAACGCCGGTCCTGTCTGCCCGCGTTGAAGGCGCTGCGCAAGGAGTTGCGGTCCGCGCCGTGGAACGCGGCGTCCCGGGTGGCCCATCCCGCGCTGCACGCGGCGGGCGCCGCGTGTCACACGGGCGCCGCCGGTGCGGCGACCTGGATCGCGGGTGTCGACATGCGCTGGTCACAGGCCTCCCCCGGTGTCCTGCTCCATGTCCTGGGCGACCGGGAGTCCGACTGGCTCGCCGATCTGACGCACCGGCTCGCGGCCCGCCCGACGACCTCCCGGGTGCCGTTCGCCCTGCTGTCGGGCCTGGTGGGGCTGTCCGGCTGCGCGGTTCCGACGACCGACTCCTACGTCCAGGGCTGGCTGGAGCACATCGGCGCCTCGTGGCACAGCGGCGACACCGTGGCGCAGCGGCTGCGCAAGGAGCCGCACCTGTCCGTGCTGATCACCGCGCTCTTCGAGTCGCTGGAGGTCACGAGCCGGATCGCCTGGCTGTTCGGCGACGGGCCGGGAAGCTGGTACAACGCCCTCGCGGAGCTGGCCGAGGAAGGCACCCTGGACCGCGAGGTCCTGCTGGACGCCTGCGTCGCACGGCTCCTGCGCGGTGGCGCCCCGGCCGACCAGCGGGTGTTCCTGCGTCTGCTGTCGTCCCTGGCTCCGACACGGGACGAGGAACGCGAGCGCACCGCCGACTGGACCGCGCTCGCCTGCCAGGCCGTGCCGGCCGTCGCCTGGCACGCGCAGTCGGTGCTCGCCTCCCTCGCGCTGGACGGCGAGTTGACGCACCGGCAGCTCGCCGACATGTCCTCGGGCGTCGTCTTCCGGACGGAGAAGAAGCTGGTGCGCGCCCAGCTCATCCTGCTGGGGAAAGTCCTCAAGGGTGATCCGTCCGCCGCGGACGTACTGCTGCCCGCGGTGGCGGAAGCCTTCGGGCACGAGGACACCGAGGTGCAGGAGCGTGCGCTGAAGCTGGTGGAGCGCCATGTCGGCGCCCTTCCCGACGCGGCCGACGCGCGGGCTCGGCTCGAAGACCTCAGCGCCGACTTGAGCCCGGGGCTCCGGCTGCGGGCCCAGCGGGCCCTCGGTGTCGAGGCGCCGGGCTCCGCTTCGACGGTCCAGGAGGACGTACTGCCGCCCGTTCCGGAGCGGGCGCGGCTGGCGCCGGCACCGGAATCGGTGGCCGAACTGGCGGAGGAGGTCAGCGCGATCCTGGCCTCGGGTGGCGGAGTCGCCGCGTTCGAGCGGGCTCTGGACGGCCTGGTCCGCCATGCCCACCGTGACCCGGACGCGCTGGTGGAGGCACTCGGCCCCGTGGTCGCGCGCTGCTGGTGGAAGGACCGCGATCCGAGCTACCCGGTCGTGGACCGGAGCTTCCGTGAGTCGGCGCATGGCCTCGAAGTGGTCCTGGCTTCCCTGTTCAAGGGGGTCGGCATGCATACGCTCCACGCGGCGGTGCAGCAGGGGCCGACGGGTGGGAACTGCCGGCACAGCGCGCTCTCCCGCGCCCTCGACGCGCGGCTGTGGGAGGCGGCCCACCGGGTGCGCACCGAGCCGATGCCGTTCCTGCTGGCCACTCCCACCTGGGACAGCGGGCTGCTGGAGCCGGACGAACTCGTGGAACGACTCACCGAGTACCGACGGCTCGACGCCCGGCCGGGCACGGCCGACTTCGCTCAGGCGCTTCTGCGCGTGCGGCGCGACGACACCGCGACGACGGCGGCGGCCGTGGCGCGGGCCCGCGCGCTCGGCAGTCCGGAGGGGTACCGGCTGGCCCAGTGGCTCACCTCGGAAGGACCGCTGCTCCCGACCGTCCGCCGACGGACCTCGGGCGCCCGCGTCCTGCTGGAACTGGGCGAACTCGAAGAGATTCAGGGCCTGTTCCCCAGGGAGTTCAGGCTGCTGGGCCGCCCCCTCACGGCGTTCAAGGACCACTGGTACTGCCGGCACTGGGGCGCCACGGACCAGCAGCACTGGCCGGCCGTCGTACCGGGACGCCGGGAACTGGTGGCGGCGCGTCTCCTGAGCGACTTCGGCGCGGCCGCGATGGAGGACGGCCGCGTGGACACCGCGTCGCTGCCACTGCTCGCCGAGGCCGACGGCACGGCGGGCGAGGCACTGCACCTGTGCCTCGCGTACGGACTCGGGGCCCGGCGTCCCGAGGAGCGGCTCGCCGCGGTGGACGCCCTGCTGATCCTCGCCGCCCGGGGACAGCTCGACGCCGGGCGGCTCGGCGCGGACCTCGGAGAACTGGTGCGCAGGGGTGCGCTGAAGAAGTCCCGGCTGGCCGAGTCGATACGCACGGCGGCGGCCACGGGTGCGTACGCCACGGTCTGGTCGGTGCTGGACGGCCTGCTGCCGGTCCTGCTGGCCGACCTCACCGCCGACGGGGCGGGCGGCGGCGCGGTGCGAGGGCTCGGTGAGCTGCTGGCCGTCGCCGCCGACTGCGCCGAGCGGTCCGGGGCGCGCGGTGATCTCGCGCATCTCGCCGACACCGCCGGCCGGCAGGGCTCGTCCAAGGTCGTGGCCCAGGCCCGACGGCTGCGGACCGCGCTGACTCGGGAGGAGGTCGTCCCGGTCGCCTGAGACGCCGGGCCGTCGCTGGAGACGGGAAGCCGTTCACCGGACACGGAAGGCCCTCGCCCGGGGGCCGGCCGTCGTCCGAGGGCCGGCCGTCGTCCGGCGGCTCTGACCAGGTGGGCGGGCAGGTCCCGTGTTCGAGGCAAAAGACCCGTAAAAAGAACTGCAAAACGGGCAGAACGACACTTAACCGATCAGTCACAAGCCGTTCGTGATCACGCAACACCATTCCTTCACAGTGGCTGTATGACTCCAGACATGTCTGATGTGACGCGTGCGAAGCATGGACGACCCGTTCACCACTGGCGACGGGACGTCGTCGAACTCGCCGCCCTGTTCACGGCCGTGGCGGTCGCGGACGGTGTGGCCAACCTGGTCGGGCACGGGCCCGACGGTCCCGCGCTGTTGGTGATCTCGGCGGTGTTCCTGGTCGCCACGGCCGGATTCCACACATGGTGGGCACGCCGCCACGGTCACGCGCCCCCGACGGGCGATACCGGCGCCCGGCCGCCCTCCGACGGGCGAACGGGCGCGCTTTCCGGGGCGGATGCCACACCCTCCACGCCGCTGCCGGCCGTGGAGGCGACCGTGCTGCTGCGGATGCGGACGACGGTCCAGGACGCGCCGGGTTCTCTCGCGGCCCTCTGCACGGCGCTCGCGGAGCACCAGGTCGACATCCTGAGCCTCCAGACTCACCCGCTGGCCGACGGAACGGTCGACGAGTTCCTGCTGCGCGCGCCCGCCGAGCTGGCCACCTCGGAGATCACCCGCGGCGTGGCGCAGGCCGGCGGCAGCTCGACCTGGATCGAGCGGGCCGATGCCCACGACCTGGTGGACGCGCCGACCCGGGTACTCGGCCTGGCCACCCGTACGGCCCTCGACGCATCCGAACTCCCCCTCGCGCTGCGGCAGTTGCTCGGCCGGTGCACGATCCGTTCACTGCCCGCCACCTCTCCCGTCTCCGGCCGGGCGACCCAGGGAGCTCCCGTGGAGGGGGCGCTGGAGGACACGGTGATGCGGCTGCGCGCGCCGGAGGGCGGAGTGATCACGGTGGAGCGGCCGTATCTGCCGTTCACGCCGACGGAGTTCGCCCGGGCGCGGGCGCTGGTGGAACTGGACGCGCGGCTCGGCCCGCGTGTTCCGCGGGGACAGGACATGCTGACGCTGCCCGAGGGCAACGCGATCACCGTGCAGCGCGCGGACGTCTCCGACCTGGAGGCCGCCAAGGCGATGCACGAGCGCTGCTCGCCGCGCACGCTGAGCATGCGGTACCACGGTCCCGTCGGCGACGCGGACCGGTACCTCAACCACCTTCTGAGCCCCAGTTTCGGGCGCACCCTCGCCGTGCGGACGGCGTCCGGCAGGATCGTCGGGCTCGGACATCTGCTCTGGGACGGCGACGAGACGGAGGTCGCGCTGCTCGTCGAGGACGACTGGCAGCGGCGCGGGATCGGCGTCGAACTGCTCGGCCGCCTGGTGGCGATGGCGGTCGAGGCCGGCTGCGAGAGCGTGTACGCCGTCACCCAGGCGTCGAACACCGGCATGGTCGCCGCCATGCGCGGCCTCGGCCTCCCGCTCGACTACCAGATCGAGGAGGGCACCCTGGTCATCACCGCCCGCCTGGACCCGCAGCCGGTGACGTCGCCGTACGGCGGACACCACGGTCACGGCCACGCCCCGTACGGAACGGCGAAGGAGACGGGCCCGGCAACAGGGAAGCGCCGCGGTTAGCCGGAACACTCCCGCTGCCCGCCGCCGCCACGAATCCCCTGCAGCCGGGATCCGGCGCGAGGGGCCGTCCACCGAAGCGGGCGCCACGTGCCGTCCGGGGACCAGGGAGCGCCCCGGCACCTGATGGTGCCGGGGCGCTCCCTCCCCCCGTTCCCCCGGTCTCATTCCCCGGCGCGTGACCCCAGGGCCGAGTCCAGGTCGGACCACAGGTCGTCCACGTCCTCCAGGCCCACCGACATGCGCAGCAGACGGTCGCTGACGCCGGAGTCGTGGCGGTCCGCCGAGGGGACGATGCGGTGGCTTATGGAGGCCGGGTGCTGGATGAGGCTGTCGACGCTGCCCAGGCTCACGGCCGGAGTGATCAGCCGGACCCCGGCGATGACGTCGTGCGGGTCGCCGTGCACCTCGAAGGCGATCATGGCTCCGCCGATGCGCGGGTAGTGGACGCGGGCGACGCGCGGATCACCGGCGAGGCGGCGGGCGAGTTCCGCGGCGTTCGCGGAGGCGGCCCGGACCCGGACGGGCAGCGTCGACAGGCCGCGCAGCAGCAGATAGCCGGCCAGCGGATGCAGAACGCCTCCGGTCGCGAACCGCACCTGGCGCAGCTTGCGCGCGAACTCCTCGTCGCACGCGACCACCCCGGCCATCACGTCCCCGTGGCCGCCCAGGTACTTGGTGGCGCTGTGCAGAACGAGTCGCGCGCCCTGCTCGACGGGGCGTTGCAGCACAGGGGTGGCGAAGGTGTTGTCGGCGAGGAGCGGGACGGTCCCGCAGGCGTGCGCCACGGCCCGGAGATCGAGTTCGGCGAGCGTCGGGTTGGCCGGGGACTCGACCATCACGAGACCCGTGTCGGGCCGCAGCGCGTCGGCGATCCCGGCCGGGTCGACCCAGGTGACCTCGGTGCCGAGCAGCCCGGCCGTCAGGAGGTGGTCGCTGCAGCCGTACAGCGGACGGACCGCGACGACATGGCGCAGGCCCATCGCGTTGCGTACGAGGAGGACGGCGCTCAGCGCGGCCATGCCGCTGGCGAAGGCGACCGCGCTCTCGGTGCCCTCGAGGCGGGCGAGGGCGGTCTCGAAGCGGGCGACGGTCGGATTGCCGAGGCGGGCGTAGACGGGCGGGCCCTCGGGTTCGGCGCCGTCGGCCGCGAAGGCGTCGATGCGGGCGGCCTCGCCGCGGCTGTCGTACGAGGGGTACGTGGTGGACAGGTCGATCGGGGCCGCGTGCAGCCCCAGCGCCGCCAGATCCTCCCGGCCGGCGTGCACGGCTTCCGTGGCGAGTGCCCTGGCCGGAGCCGCGACGATCTGGCCGCTTCCGCTCAGGCCGTCCTGCGCGTCCTGCGCGCCCTGCGTGTCGTACACAACGGAGTCCATGCGCCGAAGCCTGAACACCGGGCGGGCTTTCGGGTGCGCCTCCCGTGTTACGTTCGCGCCATGGCCGATTCTGTCGTACTCGATCCGGTGGATCTTCATCTGCTGCGGCTGCTGCAGAACGACGCACGGACGACCTACCGCGATCTCGCGGCTCAGGTCGGCGTCGCGCCGTCGACGTGTCTGGACCGGGTGACCCGGCTGCGCCGGGCGGGAGTCATTCTCGGCCATCAGCTACGGCTCGACCCGGCGAAGCTCGGACGGGGTCTGGAGGCGCTGCTGTCCGTACAGGTCCGGCCGCACCGCAGGGAACTGGTGGGGCCCTTCGTCGACCGGATCCGTGTGCTGCCGGAGTCGCGGACCGTCTACCACCTGACCGGCCCCGACGACTACCTGGTGCATGTCGCGGTCGCGGACATGGCGGACCTGCAGCGGCTGGTGCTCGACGAGTTCACCTCGCAGCGTGAGGTGGCACGGGTCGAGACGCGGCTGATATTCCAGCAGTGGGACTGCGGCCCTCTGCTGCCGCCGGCCGCGCCGGGCACATCGTCCCCGGCCAAATCCGGCTGATGCGATGAGAAGCCCGGAACAGCGGGCTGACGCGGCGCCCGTGCCCGTATGAGTATGTGCGCATGTCAGAGACGAAGAACCCGCTGCCCCGCGAGGTCGCCGACGCGTACGTCGACGAGCTCATCGCCCTCGACCCGGTTCTCGGTACCTATCTCGGTGTGAAGGAGAGCCACGGCAGGCTCCCCGACAACTCGCCCGCCGGCCAGGAGGCCGTGGCCGAGCTCGCGCGGGTGACCCTCGCACGGTTGGAGGAGGCGGAGGGGCGGCCGGGCGCGGACCGTGACATCGAGCGCCGGTGCGCCCGGCTGCTGCGTGAGCGGCTCACCGCGGCGCTCGCCGTCCACGAGGCCGGCGAGGGCCTGCGGGCGGTCGGCAATCTGCACACACCGGTGCACTCGGTCCGGCAGGTCTTCACCCTGACGCCGACGGAGACGGACGAGGACTGGACCACGGTCGCGGAGCGGCTGCGCGCGGTACCGGACGCCCTCGCCGGCTACCGGGAGTCCCTCGCGCTGGGGCTCGACCGCAAGCTGTACGCGGGACCGCGGCCGACCGCGACGTTCATCGAACAGCTCACGGAGTGGTCGGACACGGACGGAGCGGGCCTCGGCTGGTTCGAGGACTTCGTCTCGGCGGGCCCGGCTTCCGCGCGCGAGGAGCTGGACGCGGCGGCGCGTACCGCGACCGAGGCCGTGATCGCCCTGCGGGACTGGATGCGCGACGTGTACGCGCCGACGATCGAGGGCGCGCCGGACACCGTGGGCCAGGAGCGGTACGCCCGGCTGGCGCGCTACTTCAACGGAACGGATCTCGACCTCGACGAGGCGTACGCGTACGGCTGGGCCGAGTACCACCGCCTCCTCGCCGAGATGCGGACCGAGGCCGAGAAGATCCTGCCCGGCGCGGCGACCCCCTGGGTCGCGCTCGCCCACCTCGACGAGCACGGCCGGCACATCGAGGGCGTCGACGAGGTCCAGCAGTGGCTCCAGGGGCTGATGGACGAGGCGATCACCGCCCTGGACGGCACGCACTTCGAACTCGCCGAGCCGGTACGGAAGGTGGAGTCCCGCATCGCGCCGCCCGGCGGTGCGGCGGCCCCGTACTACACCGCTCCTTCGCAGGACTTCTCGCGGCCGGGCCGCACCTGGCTGCCCACCATGGGGCAGACCCGCTTCCCCGTCTACGATCTCGTCTCGACCTGGTACCACGAGGGGGTGCCCGGCCATCACCTCCAGCTCGCGCAGTGGGCGTACGTCGTCGACGACCTCTCCCGCTACCAGGCCACCGTCGGCCAGGTCAGCGCCAACTGCGAGGGCTGGGCGCTCTACGCGGAGCGGCTGATGGACGAGCTCGGCTTCCTGACCGACGCGGAGCAGCGGCTCGGCTACCTCGACGCGCAGATGATGCGGGCCGCCCGGGTCATCGTCGACATCGGCATGCATCTGGAGCTGGAGATCCCCGCCGACTCCCCCTTCCACCCGGGCGAGCGGTGGACTCCGGACCTGGCGCAGGAGTTCTTCGGCGCGCACAGCAGCCGGCCGGCCGACTTCGTGGAGAGCGAGCTGACCCGCTACCTCACGATGCCCGGCCAGGCCATCGGCTACAAGCTCGGCGAGCGTGCCTGGCTGCTGGGCCGTGAGAACGCGAAGAAGCGCCACGGTGACGCGTTCGACGCCAAGGCCTGGCACATGGCCGCCCTGTCCCAGGGTTCCCTGGGTCTGGACGACCTGGTGGACGAGCTCTCCCGGCTCTGACGGCCCCGCGCGGCGGCCGCCTCCCGGCCGCCGCGCGCATCAGCGGCACGGCCTCGGAATCAGGGCGTCGGGGCGTCAGGGCGTCAATCGACGCAGTTGTACGAGTCCGACCCACGTCTCGGGACCCGGTTCGACGCGGGCCGCGCGGACCCCGTACCGGCCCGGTTCGAGCATCACCCTCAGGTGATCCGTGCTTCCGGAGGCGGTGCCGGGCCAGGCGGCGTCGAACAGGACGACGGGGCCGGGCACCGTCCACTCCACCTCCCGCTCCCAGCGGGCCTGCGCCAGTGCGGCCGGGACGACGGCGAGCAGTTCGTCCTCGGAATCGGCGGCGCACCAGCGGACGAAGGCGCCGTGTTCGGGGAGGTAGGCGGTCGAGGCGGGATCGTCGCCGAGGACCAGGGCCCTGGTGTCGCCCACGGGCAGGAGGCCGATGAACCCGTCGACGTCACAGGCCCGGTCGTAGTCGCAGGACAGGTCGTCGCCGTCGGCCCCGGACCAGAACGGGAGCACCGTCTCCGGAATCACTATGAGGGGTCCGCCGCCCGACTCCACCCACTGGACCGCACCGGGGTCCGCGTATCTTGGCATGCGCAGAAGTTACACGGCACGCGTCCGCCCCCATAGAGCGTGCGGCCCCGGGAAACGGAATCCGGACACCGGCGGGACACGGGGGCCGAAAACGTCGGTCCGGCCCCCGTTCCGCGCGGTCAGCAGCCGCAGTCCTCCGCGTCCACGGGCGCGGTCAACGGGTCCTCGGCGCGGCGCTCGAGGCCCTTCCAGGTCTCGAACTCGAAGCCCTCGCGCGCCCAGTACTCGAAGCCGCCCAGCATCTCCTTGACGTGGAAGCCGAGTTCCGCGAGGGCGAGGGCCGCGCGGGTCGCGCCGTTGCATCCGGGTCCCCAGCAGTAGGTGACGACCGGCACCGACTTGTCCAGAAGCCGTTCGGCCTGCTCGGGGATGAGCCCCGTGGGCAGGTGGACCGCGCCGGGGACGTGGCCCTGGTCCCAGGACGCGGTGGAGCGGGAGTCGAGGACGACGAACCCGGGGTCGCCGCCGGCCGCGAGGGCCGCCGCCACGTCGGACACGTCCGCGTGGAACGCGAGGCTCGCGCCGAAGTAGGCGGCGGCCGCGGCCGGGGACGTCGGCGGCACCCGCAGGACGGCGTTCGTCGTCGGCGTGGAGCCGGTCACCGTGTTCTTCGTGACGCCTTCGGCAGTCGCAGTCATGGCCTGGCCTTTCGTGAACGTGGCCCCGCCGGACGGATGCCGCCCTTGCCACCCCGGTGCTTCCTCCGCACCTCACCCCGCGGGACTTCCCGACCAGAAATCTACGGTGACCGGGCCGCGTCCTGAAGTGACGATCCACGGCTGTGCCATTGATCGGCCGGGGATTCTCCTGGTATTCATCCGGGATGACCGCGTATTCCCCGGACGCCACCGACTGGCGCATCCTCGACGTCCTCCAGCGGGAGGGCCGGGCCAGTTTCGCCGAGCTGGCCCGGGCCGTCTCCATGTCCGCGAGCGCGGTCACCGAGCGGGTGCGCCGGCTGGAGGAGGCGGGTGTCATCCAGGGGTACGCGGCCGTCGTCGACCCCGAGAGCCTGGGGCTGCCGATCCTGGCGTTCGTCCGGCTCAGATATCCGAACGGCAACTACAAGCCGTTCCACGATCTCGTCGAGGTCACGCCCGAGATCCTGGAGGCACACCACGTCACGGGCGACGACTGCTTCGTCATCAAGGTCGCCGCCCGGTCGATGGGGCATCTGGAGACGGTGTCGGGCAAGATCGGCACGCTCGGGTCGGTGACGACGAGCGTCGTCTACTCCTCACCCTTGCCACGCCGGCCGCTGGGCCACTAGGGCCCGTCCGACCATTCGCGTCTGCCCGGCCCTGGACCGCTCCGGTCGCGGCCGGCACAGCCATGGCCCCGGAACGGTGACGGCCCGGGAAGGGCCCACCGCCGGAGACGGACGGTCAAGCGCCCCGCTGCCGCACGACCGATCCCGTTCTGCCCTTCACCACCTCGAGCTGGGCGTGGATGCGGCGGCGCAGGTCGCCGACGTGGCTGACGATGCCGACGCTGCGGTCGCGTTCCCGCAGCGAGTCGAGGACGTCGAGCACCTCGTCCAGGGTCTGGTCGTCGAGGCTTCCGAAGCCCTCGTCGATGAAGAGCGTGTCCAGCCGCACCCCGCCGGCCTCGTCGGTGACCACGTCCGCGAGACCGAGGGCGAGGGCGAGGGAGGCGAAGAAGGTCTCGCCGCCGGAGAGCGTCGCCGTGTCACGCTCGCGTCCGGTCCAGGCATCCACGACGTGCAGTCCGAGCCCGCTGCGTCCGCGGCCCGCCCGGTCGTCGGAGTGCACCAGGGTGTAGCGCCCCGAGGACATCCGCTGGAGCCGGACGGTCGCCGCGGCGGCGACCTGCTCCAGCCGGGCGGCGAGGACGTAGGCCTCCAGACGCATCCTGCGTTCGTTGTCCGCCGAGGTGCCGGCCGCGAGACCGGCGAGGCGGGCCACGCGTTCGTACTCCTCGCGCAGCGGGGCGAGCCGGCGGGCTCCCGCGGTCGCCCGGGTGGAGAGCGCGTCGAGCTCGGAGCAGCGCCGGGCCGCCGCGTCCTGCGCCGACGCGGTGTCCCGCAGGCGTCGGGCGGCGGACTCGGCCGCCTGCTCGGCGGCCGGCAGGTCGACGGGAGGGCGCCGCGCGGCGGCCGTGGTGTCCGCCTCGGCGAGCACGGCACGGACCGAGGACTCCTCCAACTGCCAGGCGTCGAGCCGCCGTTGCAGATCACGGTGGGCCACGTCGTCGAGCATCGCGGCGGCCGCCGCCTGCGGGGTGTCGAAACCGGCACGGAAGGCGGCGTCGGCGAGACGCGCGTCGGCGTCCTTCAGGCGCCGCGCGATGTCCTCCGCGGCCCGGACGCCGTCCGCGGCCTCGGTGAGCAGCGCGACCTGCCGCTCCAACTGCGTGGCCCGCTCGGACACGCTCCCGGCCGCGCCGCGCGCCTGCTCCAACTCCCCTTCCAGCGAAGCCCTCTCGCGGTCTAGGGAATCGCGGTGCGAGGCCCGCGCGGCGACGCGGCGGGCGGCCTCCTGCTGGACGGTCAGCCGTCGTTCGTGTTCCCGCTCGGCCTGCTCGCGGGCCTCGCGCGCGGCGTGCAGCCCGGAGGCCACGGTCCGGGCCTCGGTGTGCAGGCGCTCCCATTCCTCGGCCTGCTCCTCGAGTTGCCGGGTCGACGCGTCGCCCGCCTCGGCGGTCGCGGCGGCCAGCGCCTCGCGGACGACGCCGAGGCGGCGCTCGGCCTCGGCGCGCTGTTCGTCGGCGCTTCGGTAGGCGGCGAGTGCCCGCTCCTCCGTCTCACGGTCGACATGGCCGTCGACCTTGCGGGCGGGTGCCGGGTGTTCGGTGGCACCGCACACGGCGCAGGACTCGCCGTCGACCAGACCCGCGGCGAGTTCGGCGGCGATGCCCTGGAGCCGCTGTTCCTTCAGGTCGAGCCAGTGGGCGTGCGCCTGCGTGGCCCGCTCGCGCGCGGCCAGGCTCCGGGCGTGGGCGGCTTCGGTGTCCCGCGCCAGTTCGTCGCGCAGCCGGGCCGCGGAGAGCCGCCTGACGGCCGGTTCGCGCTGGACGGCGAGCTGTTCGGCGCGTGCCGCGGCCTCCTGCGCGGAGTCGACCCGCGCCTCGACGCCCGCGCGGGTCTCGTCCCAGTCGGCGAGCCAGCTCTCGGCGTCCTGGAGGACTTCGTCGTCGGCGCGTTCCTGGCGGTCCAAGGAGGCGCGCTCCGCGCCGAGTTCGCCGAGGCGTCGCTCGGCGCGGCGTGCCGACTCCAGGCCGCCCAGTTCCTCGGCGGCCTTGCGCGCGGCGGTCGCGAGACCGGGTGCTCCGGCACCGGCGAACGTCTCGGGCAGGGCGGCACGCGCGCGGGTCTCCTCGGCGGCGGCACGGCGGTGCTCCGCCTCGGCGGTGTCGCGCAGGTCGAGCGCGGGGGCCACGGCCTCGGCCTTGCGGGCCCGTTCCATGCGGGTCCGGTCGGCGTGGTGGGCGTCGGCGCGCTGCTCGAGTCGCGCGGCCCGTTCCTGCGCCTCGGTGAACCGGCGTTGCAGCCGGTCCACTTCGCGTACGTCGTCGAGCACACGGTCGGCCGCGGCCTGGGCCGATTCGGCGGACCCTCGGGCGCATCGGGCGACGGTCAGCGCCTCGCGCGCGGTGCTGCGGGCGACCGCGGCCCAGGCGAGCACCGACTCGGCGAGGCCCGGGTCGCCGGGGGTGAGGTCGGGCAGCGGTTCCTCGACGACGCGTCCGGCCGCCTGCTGCATACGGTGCGCGTCGGCCAGCAACGCGGTGTCCGCCGACCGTACTTCGGCCTCGGCGGCGCGGCGCCGCTCGGCGAGGCGCTTCTCGACCTCGGCGAAGCGGTGGGTGTCGAAGAGTCTGCCGAGCAGTTTGCCGCGGGCCTCGGCGTCGGCGCGCAGGAAGCGCGCGAAGTCGCCCTGGGGCAGCAGCACGACCTGGCAGAACTGCTCGCGGCTCATGCCGAGGAGCTGGGTGATCTCCTCGCCGATCTCCTGGTGGGAGCGGCTGAGGTCCTTCCAGGAGCCGGCGGTGGAGTCGTACTCGCGCAGCCAGCTCTGGGCCTTCTCGGTCGTCATGCCCTTGCCGCGCAGCTTGGGGCGCTCCCAGGGCGGCTGCCGGGTGACTTCCAGCCGGCGTCCGGCGACGCTGAGTTCGAGGCGGATCTCGGTGCGGATCTCGGGCGACGCGTGGTCGCTGCGCAGGCCGAGGCCCTGGCCGCTCTGCCGGGCGCCGGGAACCGCTCCGTACAGGGCGTAGCAGACGGCGTCGAGGACGGAGGTCTTGCCCGCGCCCGTGGGACCGTGCAGCAGGAAGAGCCCGGCGGCGGAGAGGTCGTCGAAGTCGACGCTCTGGGCGCCGCCGAACGGGCCGAAGGCGGTGATGTCCAGGCGGTGCAGCCTCATCGGTCTCCCTCGGTCTCCGGGCGGGTGGCCCTCTGGGTGTGCTGCGGACGTGCGGTCACCGGGCGGTCTCCCGTACGGTCTCGTCGGCCCGGACGGCGTCGAACGCGTCCCGGAGCACGGTCTGTTCGCGGGCGTCGGGACCCACGCCGCGCACATGGGCCACGAAGTCCTCGGCGATCTGCTCCTCGCTGCGGCCCGCGATCCGGCGGGCGTAGGAGACGCCCGGGGCCTGCGGGGAGCGTTCGGGGTCGAAGACGAGGCTGAGCGTGTGCGGGAACCGCTCGGCCAGTCGGGCCATGGGGTCGGCGGGCCGCACCGGGTCGGTGAGGGTCGCCTCGACCCAGGCGTCCGCGTGCCGCTCCAGCGCCGGGTCGGCGAGCAGGTCCTCCAGGTGTCCGCGAAGACGCGCGAGCGGGCGGGGCACCGGGCAGTCGATCCGCTCGGCTTCCACGGAGCCGTCGGGGCCGAGGTCCACGAGCCACATGGTCTTGCGGTGGTCGGCCTCCGAGAAGGAGTACGGCAGCGGGGACCCCGAGTAGCGGACGCGTTCGGTGATGGTCTGGCTGCCGTGCAGATGGCCGAGCGCCGTGTAGTCGACTCCGTCGAAGACCCCGGCGGGCACGGAGGCGACGCCGCCGACGGTGATGTCCCGTTCGCTGTCGCTCACCTCGCCGCCGGTGACGAAGGCGTGGGCGAGGACGACGGAGCGGGTGCCCGGCGCGCGGCCGGCGAGGTCGGCGCGCACGCGGGCCATGGCGGCCGCGAGCACGCTCTCGTGGCCCGCCTTCTCCACCGCGAACTCGTCCTTCACCAGGGCGGGTTCGAGGTAGGGCAGGCCGTAGAAGGCGACGTCCCCGTGGGCGTCGGCGAGCACCACCGGGGTGCCGCACCCGGCGGGGTCGGTGCGCAGATGGACGCCCGCTCGGCCGATGAGTCCGGCGCCGACGCCGAGGCGGCGTGCCGAGTCGTGGTTCCCCGAGATCATCACCGTGGGCACACCGAGGTCGGCCAGGCGGTGCAGGGCGTCGTCGAAGAGCTGGACCGCGGCCAGGGGCGGCACGGCACGGTCGTACACGTCTCCCGAGACGACCACCGCGTCGACCTCGCGCTCGCGCGCGGTGGTGACGAGATGGCCGATGAAGCGGGACTGGGCGTCGAGCATGTTCACCCGGTGGAACGCCCGGCCCAGATGCCAGTCGGAAGTGTGCAGGAGCCTCATGATCCCCGAAGGGTAACGGCCGGGTCTGACATCACGGGCGGTTACTCCCGTATCGGCCCACCCCGACCGAGGCCACAGCACCCCCGTTCATTCACAATTGACCGAATTGTCAGGCGTCTCCGTAGGCCTCCCCGCCCAGCTCGAAGCCGGCCGTCCCCGCGGTCGCGTCGGCCAACCAGGCCCGGAAGGACTCCACATCGGCGTCCGGCAGCCCGATCTCGATGGCGACGGCCTCGCCGTAACGCACATCACGTACCTCGCGGCCGGTCGAGCGCAGATCGTTCTGGACCTTGCCGGCCCGCTGATGGTCGACGGTCACCGTGGCCAGCCGAAAACGGCGGCGGGTGATCGTGCCCAGCGCGTCCAGCGCCTCGCCCACCGAGCCGCCGTACGCCCTGATCAGTCCGCCGGCGCCCAGCTTGACCCCGCCGTAGTAGCGCGTGACGACGGCCACGACGTAGCGCATGTCACGGCGCAGCAGCATCTGGAGCATGGGGACACCCGCGGTGCCGCCCGGTTCGCCGTCGTCGCTCGCCTTCTGCACGGCGCCGTCGGCCCCGATGACGTACGCGAAGCAGTTGTGCGTGGCGTCCGTGTGTTCCTTCCTCACGGCGGCGATGAAGTCCTGGGCCTCCCGCTCGGTGGCGGCCGGGGCGAGGGCGCACAGGAACCGGGAGCGGTTGACCTCGGTCTCGTGCACGCCGGCGTGGGCGACTGTGCGGTACTCGTCCTGCATCACGCCAGCGTATGCGCTGCGCGCGGGCGCGCCGCACGGGCCGGGACGGCGCCCCCGCGCGAGGCGGCGATCCCCTGCCGCGCGCGGGCGCCCGGAAGGCCGGGGCGAGGACGACCCCATGCCGCCACAGCCCGTCCCACGACCGGAGGCCGGGACGGCAAACCGGGCCCGACGATCACCACGCCTCCACGCGCGGGGTGCGGGGCCCACGCGGCGCAGGCAGGCCGCGTAGGCCGCCCCGGGTCACACACCGACCGCACACATGGCGCGGCCCGCGTCCCGGCCCGCGGTCGGGCGCCGTGGCGCGTCCCGGTCGAGGGTCACTCCTTCTTGCCCCTCGGCACGACCACGTCCGTCAACAGCGCGTCCCCGGTGCCGAGTTCGCCCCAGGAGCCGCCGTACCAGGCCAGGACCGCGACGGCCGACGTCGGGAACTTCCAGCGGACCCGGTCCAGTGTGTCGTCGATGCCGTCCCCGGCCAGTTCGAGGACCAGTTCCTCGAGCCCCGGGTTGTGCCCGATCAGCAGCAGGGTCCGTACGTGTTCGGGGACTTCGCGGACGGCTTCGAGCAACTCCGGTACGTCCGCCCCGTACAGCCGCCCGTCGAGCAGGACGGACGGCGGGGTGCCCCACTCCCGTGCGGCCAACTCCCAGGTCTCCCGGGCGCGTACGGCGGTCGAGCACAGCGCGAGGTCCGGCAGCAGGTCGGCCTCCGCCAGAGCGCGCCCGGCGGCGGGGGCGTCACGACGGCCGCGTGTGGCGAGCGGCCGCTCGTGGTCGGGCACCCCGTCGGGCCAGGCGGATTTGGCGTGCCGCAGGACGACGAGTCTTCGCCTCGGCCCGCCGGCCGCGCGGACGGTCACAGCGACGACCCGATCTCGCGGGTGAGTTCGAGGCCGAGCAGCCGGTCGGCGTGGGCGTACGTCTCGAACCGGGCGCCCTCCGGGATGCCGGAGGTCTCCACCGACCGCAGGACGTCCAGCACGGCGGGCACGTCCAGGTCGTCCTCCCAGGCGGCGCGCAACCGCAGGCGCACGTCCTCGGGGATCGGCTTGGAGGGCCGCTCCGCCCATCCGGCGACCGCGGCACGCCAGCGCGCGAGCGTGTCCGCGGCCTCCGTGAGCGCCTCGGCGTCGAGGCTCAGCGGCAGGTCCCGTCGCCGTGCGAGCAGCGCCAGCCGCAGTGCGGTGGGATCCCCGGGTGCGATGGTGGACCCCTGTCCGGCGTCGACCGGCGCGACCTCGACACGGGGCCCTTCCGCCGCCTCGGCCCCCTGCGCGACCACGTCGATGGTCCGCGCCGCCGCCGGTCCCGGTTCCGTGTCCCGGTGCTCCTCGAACGGCCGGATCCCCAGTTCGGCGGCGCGTGCCCGGAGCCCCGCCTCACCCCAGGTGGCGTCGGGGCGTGCGGGGTCCGTCCGGTCCCCCGCCTCCGCCGGTTCCGGCGCCGAGGTCAGCGTCGCCCAGGCCGGGTTGCCGCCGATCTCCAGGGCCCGCATCAGGACGTCGGCGACCAGGAGCACGCGCAGGCTCGTGACGCCCGACCCGGGCGGGCGCGCGTGGACGCGGACGAGGCCGCGGCGGGCGAGGGCTGCGTCGACGGGTTCGCCCGTTCGGGCGTCGAGGATACGGAGCACGGGGTGAGCCTAGGCGGACGCGCGGGCGGGTGCGGGGAGGTAGGGGCCGTTCCGGACACGCGCCCGCGCGCCCGCCCCTGCCCGCCACCGGAGTGGGGCCCGCGATACCGGCCGACGGGCGGCCACCGCCCTGAACAGCGTCTGCCGTACGGTCCGTTCGGGTTCGAGGACCGCGGCCGGACGTTCGTCGCACCGGACGCGGACGCGGCCTTGACAATCCGCTTCCGTCGCCGGAAAGCTGACCGACCAGTCGGTATCAAGGAGTGGGTCGTGAACGGGATCAGCATCTCCACCGCCGCCGGTGTCTTCGACGCCGTCGCGGCGGGTCCGCCCGACGGTCGCCCGGTACTGCTGCTGCACGGTTTCCCGCAGACGGGTCTGGCCTGGCGGCGGCAGATCGCGGCGCTGGCGGCCGAGGGCCACCGCGTCGTGGCGCCGGACCAGCGCGGCTACTCCCCCGGGGTGCGCCCGGAGCGGGCCGAGGACTATCGCATC
Organism: Streptomyces sp. NPDC028298; assembly: GCF_055565895.1. Classification (NCBI taxonomy): domain Bacteria; kingdom Bacillati; phylum Actinomycetota; class Actinomycetes; order Kitasatosporales; family Streptomycetaceae; genus Streptomyces; species Streptomyces sp. NPDC028298. Next base: position 70,685 of record NZ_JBVHTL010000003.1, on the reverse strand, counting down.
GGTGTCCTGGTCGCGGACGTCCTCGCGATCACCGAGGAACTGGGCTGGCCGGCGTTCGACCTGGTCGGCCACGACTGGGGCGGCGCGGTGGCCTGGTGGACCGCCGTCGGCCATCCGGACCGCGTACGCACCCTGACGGTCGTCTCCACCCCGCATCCGGGCGCCCTCGCCGAGGCCCTGCGCTCGGACGACGACCAGCGCGCCCGCTCCCAGTACATGAAGGACTGGCGCGACGCGCCCGCGACCGAGAACCGCATGCTGGCCGACGACGCCCGGCTGCTCCGCTCGCTGTACGGGGACAAGGTCCCGCGGGCCAGCGCCGACGCCTACGTCCGGCATCTGACCCGGCCGGGCGCCATGACCGCGGCGCTGAACTGGTACCGGTCCGGCCGCCCCGACGGCGAGATCGGCGTCGTCGAGGTGCCCACGCTGTACGTCTGGAGCACCGGGGACACCGCGTTCGGGCCGGGCCCCGCGCGGGAGACGGCGCGCTGGGTCGACGGGCCGTACCGCTTCGAGATCCTGCCGGACCTCGGCCACTGGATCCCGGAGGAGGCACCCGAGACGTTGAACCGTCTGCTCCTCGACCATCTGCGAACGCACGACGGGCGGAATCAGCGCGCCCCGCTCACTGTTGACGACAGTGGCAGACTCTGACCGATTCCCCCCTGGAGGCCGAGCGTGTACGGCGACTCAGAGACGATCCGCAGGATCCTGACCGAGACGGGCGACACCTGGGCGATCGTCGGGCTGTCGTCGAACCGGCGCCGCGCGGCCCACGGAGTCGCGGACGTCCTCCAGCGCTACGGCAAGCGGATCGTGCCCGTGCACCCGAAGGCCGAGACCGTCCACGGGGAGCAGGGGTACGCCTCCCTCGCGGACATCCCCTTCGAGGTCGATGTCGTCGACGTCTTCGTGAACAGCGACCTCGCCGGGCCGATCGCGGACGAGGCCGTCACCGTCGGCGCCAAGGCCGTCTGGTTCCAGCTCGACGTGATCGACGAGGCAGCGTACGAGCGGACACGTGCCGCGGGGCTGGACATGGTGATGGACCGCTGCCCGGCCATCGAGATCCCGCGCCTGGGCTGACGCCGACGGGGGCCGCACCGGCAGGAGCGGCCCGACGGCCGCCTGGGTCAATGCAGTTGACGGCGGGGGGCCCGCACCGGTTTCCTGCTCGGGTGCCCACCACCCTTCGCGTCGAAGCGCCGACCGACGAGACCCGCCTCGCGGACTGGCAGCACGTCCACAACGTGATCGTCCCGCCCGCCGCGATGTCGCTCGACGAGGTGCGCGAGCGCGCCCGGCGCTACCGCCTGGAGGTCGCCTACCTCGGTGACGTCCTCGTGGGCTGTACGACGGTGCGTCCACCCACCGGCGACAGCGCGACGGCGACCGTCATCGCGCGCGTCCTGGCCGAACACCGCGGGCGGGGTTTCGGCGCGGAGCTGTACGCGCGCGGGCTGGAACAGGCCCGCTCGATGGGGGCCAAGGTCATCGAGACCGTGGTCCTCGCCTCCAACGAGGACGGCCTGCGCTTCGCCCGCCGCCACGGCTTCTCGGAGATCGAGCGCTACGTCCTCCCCGGCGAGACCGCGGAATGGGTCGACCTGAGACAGGACTGACCACCGCCGCGAACCAGGGACGGCGGCCCGCCCCCACGGCCCGCCCAGCAGGGCGGCAGCCAGTCCGGCCCCTCTTGATGGCGCGTCAAACCCTGCTCAGTGCGCCGATGTCGAGGTCGCGAGGGCCGATGTGCGGGCATCTCGACTCCGACTCGCGTCGCCTTCTTCTCCGGTTCTCCCTCCGTACGCCTCGGATTGCTTCCATCGAGGGATGGACCACATCACGTTCCTCGTGGCGGTCGTCATCGTCACGGCTCTGGCCTTCGATTTCACCAACGGATTCCACGACACGGCGAACGCGATGGCCACGTCCATCGCGACCGGGGCCCTCAAACCGCGGACAGCGGTCCTCATCAGCGGCGTCCTGAACGTGGGCGGTGCGTTCCTGTCCACCGAGGTCGCCAAGACGATCTCCGGCGGGATCGTCGACGACACGCTCGTCACCCCCGGCATGATCTTCGCGGGTCTCGTCGGGGCGATCCTGTGGAACCTCCTGACCTGGCTGTTCGGGCTTCCCTCCAGTTCCTCGCACGCCCTGTTCGGCGGACTCGTCGGCGCCGTGTGGGTCGGCGCGGGCGAGAACGGTGTCCACTTCGACAAGGTGGCCGAGAAGATCCTGATCCCGGCGGTGGCCTCGCCGCTCGTGGCGGGGGTCGCCGCGCTGATGGCCACCTACCTCGCGTACCGGCTCACCGCCCGCGCCCGCGAGAAGTCGGTGACCAGGGGGTTCCGGCTCGGGCAGATCGCCTCGGCCTCCCTGGTGTCGCTGGCGCACGGCACGAACGACGCGCAGAAGACGATGGGCGTCATCACGCTCACGCTGATCTCGGCGGGCGCGCTCGGCCATGACGCCGGTCCGCCGGTGTGGGTCATCGCCTCGGCGGGACTCGCCATCGGACTCGGCACCTACCTGGGCGGCTGGCGGATCATCCGGACCATGGGCAAGGGGCTCACCGACATCCGGTCGCCGCAGGGCTTCGCCGCCGAGGCCGCCTCCACGACGGTGATCCTCACCTCCGCTCACCTGGGGTTCGCGCTCTCCACGACGCAGGTCTGCTCGGGGGGCATCCTCGGCGCCGGACTGGGCAGGAAACTTGCCGAGGTGCGCTGGGGGACCGCGGGCAGGATGGCGGTCGCCTGGCTGATCACGCTGCCGGCCGCCGCACTGGTCGGCGGTGTGTCCGCGAGCGTGGTGAAGCACGGCGGGACCGTCGGCACCGTGGTCATCGCCCTCGTCGCGGTGGCGGTCGCCTCCGCCATCGTCGCCGCCTCGCGCCGCAACCCCGTCCACGCCTCGAACGTGAACGACCACCACACGGTCGCCGTCCGTACGGCCGCGCCGGCCGGTGTCGGCACGGCCGCCTGAGCCAAGGAGGGTTCCCGGATGCATCTCGACTGGACCGCGCTCGGCGAGGTCGCCGCGGTGAGCCTCGGGGTCACCGTCGCGACGGTCGTCGTCTTCGCGCTCGGCGTGCTGGGCCTCGCCCGCGTCGAGGCCGCGCGGGACGACGGCGCCGGCGGCGACACCCTGGGCTTCGCCCAGGCCACGCTCTGCTTCCTCGGCTGCGCGGCCGTGGTGGCGTACGGAATCTATCTGATCGTTCCGCAATTCCACTGAAACGGCGGGAACAACGTGATCGGCGGACAATCGGACCACGGGCAGAGGAGGACCGGATGACGGAACTGCTGGCAGGGATGCGGGTGGACTACACCGACCACGACGACCCGGTTCTGATCCGGCCGGACGGCAGCCCGGTGGACACCTGGCGGGAGAACTACCCGTACCCGCAACGGATGGAGCGCAAGGAGTACGAGTGGCACAAGCGGCTCCAGCAGATCGAACTGCTGAAGCTGCAGAGCTGGATCAAGGAGACCGGCCGACGGCTCGTCGTCGTCTTCGAGGGGCGCGACGCGGCGGGCAAGGGCGGCACGATCAAGCGGTTCACCGAGCATCTCAACCCGCGCGGCGCCCGTGTGGTGGCGCTGGAGAAGCCGACCGAGCGGGAGCGCGGGCAGTGGTACTTCCAGCGGTACGTCGAGCATCTGCCGACCGCGGGCGAGATCGTGATGTTCGACCGGTCCTGGTACAACCGGGCGGGCGTGGAGCGGGTGATGGGCTTCTGCACCGACGACGAGTACCGGCGCTTCATGCGGCAGGCGCCCGCCTTCGAGCGGATGCTCGTCGACGACGGAGTGGACCTGATCAAGTTCTGGTTCTCCGTCTCGCAGAGTGAGCAGCGCACCCGCTTCACGATCCGTCAGGTCGACCCCGTACGGCAGTGGAAACTGAGCCCCATGGACCTGGCCTCGCTGGACCGCTGGGACGACTACACGGCGGCCAAGGTCGCCATGTTCCGCGAGACGGACACCGCGCAGGCGCCCTGGACCGTGGTGAAGAGCAACGACAAGAAGCGGGCCCGCGTCGAGGCCATGCGCAGCGTCCTGGCCCGCTTCGCCTACGCCGACAAGGACGCGGAGGTCGTCGGCAGCCCCGACCCGAGCATCGTGGGCGCGGCGGCGACCCTGCTGGAGGAGGGCGAGGACGACGGCCCCTTCGCCGACGACCGCGCGGTCACGAACGACGGCACGCTCAGTCGCTGACAGCGTCGCCCGCGCCCGGCCTCAGTCGTGCGCCGGGCGATCGGAGAGCCGGTGGTCGGCCAGGTTCAGCGCCTCGTCGACCACCCGGCGCAGATGACCGTCTCCGAGCGAGTAGACCACCCGGCGCCCTTCCTTCCTCGTGTTCACGAGCCCGGCGAGACGGAGCCGGGCCAGGTGCTGGCTGACGGCCGGACGGGCCGCTCCGCACTTCTCCGTCAGCGTCGTGACATCGGCTTCCCCGCCGGTCAGGGCGTGCAGCAGCGTGAGGCGGGTGCGATCGGCGAGGAGGGCGAGGATCTCGGCCGCGAGCGTGAACTGCTCCTCGCCGGGCGTGCGCGGGTGCGTATCGTGCGCAGGTGATAGGTGCATGCGTGCGCTCATACGCACATAATGGCCTCGTGGACGCCGGCGCGTCCACTCCCGCGCACGGAAGGGGACGCACGTGAACGACCGGCACGGCCATCACCACGCGCACGACAGCCACGACGGCCACGACGGCCACGACCACCGTCACGGGGACGGGCGCGGGGGCCGGTTGCGCCATCTGCTCTTTCCGCACTCCCACGAGACGGCCGACAAGCTCGACTCCGCGCTGGAGGCGTCGGCCCGGGGCATGCGGGCGCTGTGGGTCTCCCTGGCCGTCCTCGGCACAACGGCGCTGGCACAGGCGGCCGTTGTCGTCCTGTCGGCGTCGGTGGCGCTGCTCGGCGACACCGTGCACAACGCGGCCGACGCACTGACCGCCCTGCCACTCGGAGTCGCCTTCACACTGGGCCGCCGAGCGGCGACCCGGCGCTTCACCTACGGCTACGGGAGGGCGGAGGACCTGGCGGGCATCGTCATCGTCCTGACGATCGCGGCCTCCGGCGCCTTCGCGGCCTGGGCGGCGGTCGGCCGGCTGCTCGACCCGCAGCCCGTGCGGCACCTCCCGGCGGTCGCGGTCGCGGCGCTCATCGGCTTCGCGGGCAACGAGTGGGTCGCCCGGTACCGCATCCGGGTCGGGCGCGAGATCGGCTCGGCTGCCCTGGTCGCGGACGGGCTCCACGCCCGTACGGACGGATTCACCTCACTCGCCGTGCTGGTGGGAGCGGGCGGCGCGGCCCTCGGATGGCAACTCGCCGACCCGCTGGTCGGATTGGCGATCACCGCCGCGATCCTGCTGGTGCTGCGCGACGCCGCCAGGGAGGTGTTCCGGCGCGTGATGGACGCCGTGGAGCCCGAGTTGGTGGACCGGGCCGAGCAGGCGCTGCGGCGGGTCGAAGGCGTGCGCGACGTGGGGGAACTGCGGCTGCGCTGGATCGGGCACAGGCTGCGCGCCGAGGTGGCGGTCGTGGTGGACGGCGAGGCGACCGTACGTCACGCCCACGACATCGCCGTGAACGCCGAACACGCCCTGCTGCACGCCGTACCGAGGCTGACCGCCGCCCTGGTCCACGCCGATCCGGCCCGGGCGCCGGGCGAAGCGGATCCGCACCGGACGCTGGCCCACCACGGCGCGGCCTGAACGAACGACGCCGCTCGGCCGCGTCGGCATGGGTACGGGGACGACACCAGCCGCATGACACCTGGATCACTCGGACCGACGGGAGTCGGCCGTCCCCGTACCCGGCGGAGACCCCACTTCGCCGACGGCGCACAGCGGCCCCGCCGGACGGGCACGCCTCACGACCGGACGCGCGTCATCCGGCGATGCCCAGTCCCTCCAGCACCACGGCGTTCGGCAGTTCGGCGAACGCCTTGCCCGGTACCAGGAGTTTGCCGCGCCGGCGGCCGCTGCCCACCAGCACGTACGGCAGTTCCACCACGGCCGGGTCGATCAACACCGGCCAGTCGGCCGGGAGTCCGACGGGAGTGATGCCGCCGTACTCCATGCCGGTCTCGCCGGTCGCGAGGTCCATCGGGGCGAACGAGGCCTTCCGCGCGCCCAGTTGACGGCGTACGACACCGTTGACGTCGACACGGGTGGCGGACAGGACGAGACACGCGGCCAATGTGGTCTCGCCGCCCCGCTTGCCCGCGACGACCACGCAGTTGGCGGACGTGTCGAGCAGTTCCTTGCCGTAGTGCTCGACGAAGACGGCGGTGTCGGCCCACTCGGGGTTCGTCTCGACGTAGACGATCTGCTCCGCGGGGGTGCCGCCGCGCCACCCGCGCACGGCGTCGGCGACGGGGCCGACGAGCTCGTCGAGGCGGTCGGGGGCCGGGGAGGCGTCTTCGAACTGTCCGATGGGTGCGCGCATGACGGCACGCTAACAGTCCCGCGGACCCGCCCGGCGGGAGGCCGCCGGGGCCGGCCCGGCAGGCCCCGGCCGGGCGGCGCCGGGCCTCAGTGCACGAGCGGGACGGACACGGCCATGACCATCTCGACCGGGACCTCGCCCCGGTTGGCGTACGTGTGGGGGGTGTCGGCCTCGAACGACGCGCTCGCCCCCTCGGGGACGTGGTGGTCGACGCCGTCGACGCTCAGGGTCAGGTCGCCCGAGATGACGTGCACGAGTTCGACGGTGCCGGCGGGGTGCGGGTCGGAAGGGCTGCCGTCGCCCGGCATGAGCCGCCAGTCCCACATCTCCAGCGGGCCGGGCGCCTCGGTGCCGGCCAGCAGCCGGTTGTAGCTGCCCGAGTCGGTGTGCCACAGGCGGACGGCCTGCTCGGCGGGGACGATCCGGACCCGGGGCCCCTGCTCGTAGTCGAGGAGGGTGGTGATGCTGACGCCGAGCGCGTCACCGATCTTGACGACGGTACCCAGGCTGGGATTGGTCCTGGCCTGCTCGATCTGGATGAGCATGCCGCGGCTGACTCCGGCGCGAGCGGCGAGCGCCTCCAGGGTGAAGCCGCGCTCGGTGCGCCAGCGCTTCACGTTGCGCGCCAGGGATTGAGTCAGCAGCTCGAGATCCGACACATTCCGTCCAATATTTTGAATGACAGAGTTCAATCAGGTGAACTATCGTGTGATGCACCTGATCGTTCACCGAACTGTACTGCGAGGCCCCCCGTGACAGCACTCTTCGCCCTGGCCACCAGCCTCCTGTGGGGCCTGGCCGACTTCGGCGGAGGTCTGCTCACCCGGCGCACACCCGCGCTGACGGTGGTCGTCGCCTCCCAGTCGATCGCGGCGGTGGTCCTCGGCGCGATCGTGCTGGCCACCGGAGGCTGGAGCGCCGCGGGACCGGAGCTGTGGTTCGCGGTCGCCGCCGGTCTGGTGGGCCCGGTCGCGCTGCTCTCCTTCTACAAGGCGCTGGCCCTCGGACCGATGGGCGTGGTCTCGCCGCTCGGCTCCCTGGCCGTGGCCGTCCCCATCGGTGTCGGCCTGTTCCTCGGGGAGCGCCCCGGACTGATCCAGATCGCGGGCATCGCGGTCGCCGTCGCGGGTGTCGTGCTCGCGGGCGGGCCCCAGCTCCGGGGCGCGCCGGTGCAGCGGCAGGCGATCCTGCTGACGCTGATCGCGGCCGCCGGCTTCGGCACGGTGTTCGCGCTGATCGCGGAGGCCTCGTCGTCGGTCACGGGCCTCTTCCTGGCGCTGTTCGTGCAGCGCGTGACCAATGTCGTCACCGGCGGCGCGGCCCTGGCCGTCTCCGTCCGGCGCGGCGGCGCCGCCCTTCCCGAGGGCGGCTTCCCCTGGGCCTCGCTGCCCGCGCTCGCCTTCGTGGGCCTGGCCGACGTCGCGGCCAACGGCACGTACTCGGTCGCCGCCCAGCACGGCCCGGTCACCGTCGCCGCCGTCCTGGCCTCGCTCTACCCGGTGGTCACGGCCCTGGCCGCGCGCGGTGTCCTCAGGGAGCGGCTGCGCGGGGTGCAGGCCACCGGTGCTGCGCTGGCCCTGGTCGGCACGGTGCTGCTGGCGACCGGCTGAGCCGGATCGACCGAACCGGCCGCTCCCCGGGTCAGGACTCCGCGCGGACGTCCCCCGACGGCGCGTGGACGTCGTCGGCCGCGTCCAGCGGGTCGAGGTCGAGCTCGGCGAGCCGGGCGATCGTCTCCTCGTCCAGCTCCGAGAGCGCCTGCAACTGCTCGGGGGTGACCCCGTCGGGAATCGGCACCGGCGGCGGTGTGCGCAGCGGCGGCTGCCATCCGGCGACGGGGTCCCACCGCCGGACGACCTTGGCGGGGGCTCCGGCGACGACGGAGTGGTCCGGCACCGAACCGCGTACCACCGCACCCGCGGCGACCACGACGTTCCGGCCGATCCGCGCGCCGGGCAGGATCACCGCGTTGGTCCCGATCCAGCAGCCGGGCCCGATCTCCACGGGCTCCATCCGCGGCCACTGCTTGCCGATGGGCTCGTGCGGATCGTCGTACGAGTGGTTCGTGGACGTCACGTACACATAGGGCCCGAAGTAGCAGTCGTTGCCGATCGTGACGGTCGTGTCGGCGATGACGTGGCTGCCGCGGCCGAGCACCACGCCGTCCCCGATGCGCAGGATCGGGTCGGGGCCGAGGTCCAGGTCGGGCATCAGGCCCGCGGTCAGCGTGACCTGCTCGGCGACGATGCAGTACGAGCCGAGGTGGATCCAGGGTTCGCCGAACACCGTGCCCAGCGGGAAGGCCAGTCGGGTGTTCTCCCCGATGGCGCCGAAACGGAAGCGGCCCGGCTGCTCGGCCGAGACCGTACCGGCGCGCCGCATCCAGGCCCAGCCCGCGTGGACGGCCCGCTGCGCGAGGCGTCGCCGCCATGATGAGAACGTGTTCTTGCTCCTGGACACCCGCTCACGGTACTCAGCGCGGACCACGCGGACGTGGCCACACGGCTGTGATCTTCGCCCCACCGGAGGTACGCGGGGGCCATGACATACGGTGCCCGTGTACGGAGAAGGCCCGACCACGAGACGACGAGACGGTGACACGGTGACGACGCATCAGGCGCTGATCAAGGGGATCGGCGGGAAGGATCCGCGGGTGGACCCGGAGGCGTTCGTCTCCCCCACCTCCGTGGTCATCGGGGACGTCACGCTGGGGGCGGGCGCGAGCGTCTGGTACGGCGCGGTGCTGCGCGCCGACTGCGGCCCGATCGTCATCGGCGCCGGCAGCAACGTGCAGGACAACTGCAGTCTCCATGTCGACCCCGGTTTCCCCATCACCGTCGGGGAACGGGTCTCCGTCGGGCACAACGCCGTCCTGCACGGCGCCACCGTGGAGGACGGCTGTCTGATCGGCATGGGGGCGACGGTGCTCAACGGCGCCGTGATCGGGGCCGGCTCGCTGGTGGCCGCGCAGGCGCTGGTGCCGCAGGGGATGCGGGTCCCGCCGGGCTCGCTCGTCGCGGGTGTCCCGGCGAAGGTCAAGCGCCCGCTGACCGACGAGGAGCGCGAGGGGCTGTCCCTGAACGGCGTCTTCTACGTGGAACTGGCGAAGGCGCACCGCGAGATCCACGAGTAGATCCGTGCCGCCGGGAGCGGCCACGCGTCGCGCCCGCGGGCGTCGTGGCGCGGGGCCGTGCGGGCGGCCGCGCTACTCGGCGGCGGGGACGGGTTCCGTCTCCGCCGCGCTGTGCTCCGCCGCCGCCTTCTTGGCCTTGCGGCGGACGATCAGCATCGAGGCGACACCGACGAGCACCGCGGCGACCAGGCCGAGGTACGAGAAGCGCTTCAGCCAGGACTCGGCCACGACACCCACGTAGTAGATGACGGCGGTGGTGCCGCCGGCCCAGATCACGCCGCCGAGGACGTTGGCGATCAGGAACTTCCAGTAGGGCATCCGCAGCACACCGGCCAGCGGGCCCGCGAAGATGCGCAGCAGGGCGATGAAGCGGCCGAAGAAGACGGCCCACATGCCCCACTTCTGGAAGGAGCGCTCGGCCGTGGCGACATGCGCCTCGCCGAAGTGCCTGGGGAACTTCGCGCCCAGCCAGGCGAGCAGCGGGCGCCCGCCCTTGCGGCCGATGGCGTAGCCGATGGAGTCGCCGATGATCGCCCCGAGGCTCGCGCAGACGCCGAGGATCACGGGGTTGATGCCGTCGTGCTGCGAGGAGAGCAGCGCCGCCGAGACCAGGACGATCTCACCGGGCAACGGGATGCCCAGGCTCTCCAGGCCGATGACCAGGGCCACGAGCGCGTAGATACTGACCGCCGGCACCGTCTCGAGCCAGTCCTGGACGTGCAACGCCGGTTCCTCCCGTTTCGGTGTACCTGACCGGGCGACCGCGTTTCGCATGATCACCGAGGTGCGCTTCCCCTCAGCGCTGCCGGGAAGCCTACCTGGTCGCCCTGAACGGCGGCCCGGACGTGGGACTCGTCACGTCCTGCGGTGCCTCCAGCTCTCGTAGTGGTCGAGCAGGGTCTCCTCGACCGGGCGGTAGGTGATCCCCAGTTCCCGCACGCTGCGGCTGTTGTCCACGGGGAACCGGATGCCGAGGTGTTTGCGGATGTAGTCCTGGGTCAGTCCGAACGCCGGGCCGAGGACGCGGACCGGCCAGTGCGGGAGCGCGGTGCGGGGCAGCCGGAGGGACCGGGGGTACCGGGCGCGGATGACGCGCGCCATGTCGTGGAAGGACGTCATCGTCTCGGCCGCGACGAGGTAGCGGCCCTTGGCGCCGTCGTGTTCCGCGGCCGCGATGTGCGCGTCCGCGACCTCGCGGACGTCCGCCGTGGTGAAGCTGAAATCGGGAGCGCCGTAGAAGAAGTAGCCCTTGAAGAGTTCGTCCAGCAGGAACAGGCTGCCGGACTGTGAGGCGGGGGTGAGCGACGGGCCGAGGACCAGACCGGGATTGACGGACACCAGGCGCCAGCGGTCCTGGGCCGCCTCGGCCGCCCAGGCCTCGCGCTCGGCGAGCGTCTTCGCGTAGTGGTACGGGTTGTTCTCGACCGTGCTGGTGGTGTTGAAGTACTTCTCCGACAGGATGCCGCCGTCCATGCTCCGGACGTCGATGTAGTCGCCGAAGACGGCGCCGACGGTGGACGTCAGCACGACCTTGCCGACCGTCGGGGTCCGTTCCACCCCGCCGAGCACGTTGCGGGTGCCGAGCAGGGCGGGGTCGACCATGTCCCGGCGGCCGTCCTTGATCTTCTCCGGCATCAGGAACGGCGACGCCACGTGGAAGACCATGCGGCAGCCCCGCATCGCCCCGTCGAAGGACCCATCGGCCAGCAGATCCGCCTCGAACAGTTCGAGCCGGCCGGGAAAGTCCTCCTGCATCTCCCGCAGCGGCAGCACCTTCGCCGTGTTCGCGGTGGTCCGTACGGTGGTGTGGACGCGGTAGCCCCGTTCCAGCAGCCGCCGCACCAGTTGACTTCCGACGAACCCGCTGCCCCCGGTCACCAGAACGGCACCCCGCCCGCCTACACCCACGCTCGCACTCCTCGGTCCCGGTACACCGCTCCGGCCTTCGGGGGGGGGGGGGACCCCCCCAAAGAAAAGGGGGGGGAGGGGAAGGAGGGAGGGGAAAAGGGCTCTGGGGCCTTTTTGGAAGGTGTTGTTTGAAAGGCCCCCCGCAAGAGG